>CBDCLP010000008.1:0-329917 GCA_965218675.1 Granulicella sp. | reverse complement strand
AGGCCGAATTCGGCGGAGGCGTGCAGCGGATTGCGGCCCAGCGCCGCGGTGAACTCCGGCACGGCAGCCTTGGGGTCGCCCAGCTTCAGATCGGTGGTGCCAAGAAAGTAGAGGCTGTCCGCGTCGCCGGGGGCGAGCGCGACGGCGTGCTCGAAGTCCGCGCGGGCCGCGGTGGCATCGCCCATCTCCAGGTGCAGCAGGCCGAGGCAGTACCACGGGCGAGGGCTGCGGGGGTCAGCGTCGCGGGCCGCCACCAGGGCGACCTCGGCTTCCGGCAGCTTTTGCTGGTAGAACAGCGCGATGCCCCGGTTCAGCAGCGGCGTGGGGGCGCCGGGCTCGGCGCGCTCCGCCGCCTCGAAACGCTCGACGGCGCGCACCGGCAGCTGCTGATTCATGAAGGCGACGCCGATGTTGTTCAGCCGCGCGGCCTCGATCACGACCGGGGTTTGGGCAGGCAGAAGAGCACCGGCGCTCAGGACGCCAAGCCAGCTCCACACGCAGAGCAGCCGTGCCCAGCGCGACCACAGATCCCCTTCAAACATTGTTGCATTATAGGAGCGGTCGGTGCACCGCGGGATGTAGGATGGAGCCCTCCCGTCAGCAACACATTGGAGCGATCCACCATGCCAGGTCCAAGCACCAGACGTGAGTTTCTCAGCACGGCCGCCGCGCTGACCACCCTTCCGCTGGCCGCGCCCTGGCCGATGCTGCAACAGGGGCCTGGCCGCACACCGCAGCCGCGCGCTTCGCCCAACGCACCGACCAACCAGAATGTTCCCGGGGGGCTCGACATTCACCCCACCGACGGTCCGTCGCATGATCCGGTGTTTGCCGTGAATGCCGCCCGCGTGGCCAGCATGGTGCAGGAGCTGTATCAGCTGGCGCTCGAGTTGAAGCAGGAAACCGACCGCACAAACCTGAAGACCACCATGCCGGTCGATTTGGTGCCGCGCACGAAAAAGATTGAGAAGCTGGCGAAGGGTATTCGCAGCCAGCTTGGTTATTGAGGAAGGTTGATTAAGTCCATTGAGTTCATTGCCGCCCGGGAGGAACGCAGATTCCCTTCAGGAATGACAACAAAAAGGGCAAGGGCAACAGCAACAGCAGATTCCCTTCGGGAATGACAACAAACAGGGCAAGGGCAGAAGCAAAGCAGGTTCCCTTCGGGGAATGACAACTAGAAAGGCAAGGGCAACGGCACAGCAGTTCCCTGCCCGTCGTTCCGTTAGCGGGGACCGGCCGTGCCGCCGCCTTCGCCCAAACCGCCGCTGGTGCGCGGGCCCGCATAGACCTGCTCGGAGCCTCTTTTTTTCTGCGCTTCGGCGGCCTCGTTCAGCTGGGCAAAGATTGCCCGCTCGCGCGCGGCGGCCTCGCCCATGCTGGCGCGGGCATAGGCCCTGGCCAGGTGAAGAGGTCTATCCGGACTGCCGGCGTTGAGGTTGCGTGCCTGTTCGAGCTCCTGGATGGCTGCGGGCGCGTCGCCGGTCTCCAGCAGCGCCCGGCCCAGCAGATAGTGCGCCTCCGCGGAGGATGGTTCAGGGGCAAGCGCGCGCCGCGCCGGGGCCAGCGCCTCCGCCGGCGTGTGCTGGCGCAGAGCGATGGAGGCCAGTCGCAGCAGCGGCAGCGGGCTTTGCGGGGACAGGGCCAGCTCCGCCCGCATCTGCGCGGCTGCCTCGGTGAATTCGGAAAGCGCAATCAGCGCCGTCCGTAGCTGTAGTGCAGAAATGGGACGCGGGGATAGCTATGCAGGAGGGCTTTGAACTGCGCAAAGGCCTCGTCGTAGCGGCTGTTCTGGAGCTGCAACAGGATCTCCCCGCAGGGGAGGATCAGCGCCGCCTCGGGCTCGCCGCGGGCGGCAGCTCGGCGCGGCGCAGCAGGGCCAGCCCCAGGGCGTAGGTGAGCCGGCGGTCGCCGGGCATCAGCTTTGCCGTGGCGCTCAGCAGATCGGCAGCCTGATCGAACTCGCCCGCGTGCAGCAGCAGAATGCCCATGGTGTAGCGCGCCGCCTCGACCTCGGCGGGGCTGCCGTGGAGCCCCAGCGCGTTGCCCCGCTGCAGATGGATCAGCGCGTTGGCGTTGTCGTGCTGCGCAAACTCGCTCAGCCCCAGCACCGCCCAGGAGGTGCCGTCCCCCGGGTGCTGCGCCAGCCAGGCGGTCAGACCCCGGGCCGCCGCGGCGTTCTGCCCGGCGCATAGGCCGTGCATCGCCTGCTCCCAGGCGGCGCGATCCATCGCAGGCGCTTGCTTGTCGCATACGCCTGCCGCGCCTTGGCCAGGGCCGCGGCATCGGCACCCGGCAGGGGTGGCGGCTTCTGCGCGCGCCGCGGCGGCCTCCCTGCTGTCGCCCGCCTGGGTTGCCGCCCGGGCCAGTTGCTGCCAGGCCGCTCCATCCCGGGGCGAAAGCCGGGTGGCGAGGCGCAGCGCCGGGAGCGCCTCCGCCGGCCGGCCCGCCTCGAGCAGCGCCGCGCCATAGGCCGTTTCAACGGCCGGGATCGTCCGCATGGGCCTGGTTATACGCCGCAAACGCGGGCAGCGACGCCGTTCCGCCGGCGACCAGGTGACCCACCTCGCGCAGCGCTGCCTCGTGCGTGGGGTCCACCTCGGCCGGCAGCAGCGGCACACGCAGCGCCGCCAGCCCCAGCGCGAACTCCACCTGGCTGTTGCCCTCGCCGGGAAAGGTCTCCCTCAGCAGCGCGGTGGCCGCCGCAAACTCACCGTCGCGGATCAGCAACAGCCCGCGATGGTAGGCCGCGACGTGCTCCACCTCGGCGTCGCCGGTGTTGCCCAGCGCCGCGGCACGGTCCAGGTCGCGGCGCGCCGGCCCCATACGCCTTCAGCTCGAACTCGGAAAGCCCCAGCAGGTTCCAGGCGATGCCCATGCCGGGTGCGGCGGCGACCACCTTTTCGAGCGCCGGCACCGCGAGCGCAAAACGGTCCATCTCGTAGGCCGCCGTGCCCAGGTGCCACCAGGCGTCCACCGAGCCGGGCTGCGCCGCGGCCGCCGCCTGCAGCTGCTGGAGGGAGGCCGCAGCGTTGCCCGCCTGGTCCGCGCCCCCCCGCGCGACAATCTCCTCCTGCGGCGCCGCGGCCACGGACGCTCCCGGCGGCCGTCGGCCCCGGCAAGCCCCCCGAGGCAGCAGAACGATGGACAGCGGCTTCATGGCAGCTGTAAGTTTAGCTGGATCTGACGCCTGTACCGGCATGGAAAGGCCAACGCCACGGGTGCAAAGGACGCCAAGGTACGCCACGGCTTCCGTTGCGCCCCTTTGCGTTCTTTGCGTTGGTCTTTATTGTGCAGAGCTTTCTATAATCCAGGAGCTATGCCCCTTTCCTCAGCCAAATCTGCCGAGTTCGGGACCCGCACCGAGCGGCGAGCGGTTCCCGGCAGCCCCGAGGTTCTGGACCGGCGAAGATTCCTGCAGAAAGCGTCGGCGACGGTTGCCGCGCTGGGCCTTCGGCCCGCAGGCTCGCTCTTTTCTGAGCCCGTGCCCGCTCCCGCCGCGGGCAAAACAGCTTCTCCCCTCTTCGTCGAGGTTCCCGCCTCGGCCAGTGGCATCAGCTTTGTGCACACCGCCGCCAAAACTCCAGCCAAGTACCTGCCGGAGACCAGCGGCGCGGGCTGCGCCTTTCTGGACTTCGACGGCGACGGCTGGATGGACATTTATCTGGTCAACAGCGGCAAGTACGACCTGTACACCCCGCCGCACCCGCTCCGCAACGCCCTGTACCGCAACAATCGGGATGGCACCTTCACCGACGTTACTGCCAAGGCCGGCGTGGGCGCGGGAGGGTACGGCATGGGCGTGGCCGTGGGCGACTTCGATAACGACGGCTTCCCTGACCTGTACGTCACCCAGTACGGCGAAAACATCCTGTACCGCAACAACCGCGACGGCACCTTTACCGACGTGACCGCCAAGGCCGGCGTCGCCGCCCCGGGCTGGAGCTCCAGCGCCGTCTGGTTCGACTACGACAACGACGGCCGCCTCGATCTGTTTGTCTGCCAGTTCGCCGAGTTCGACCCATCGATCGAGTGCAAGGACGCCGACGGCCTCCGTCACTACTGCAACCCGCGCGTCTACAAACCACGCCCCAGTCTGCTCTTCCACAACAACGGCGATGGCACCTTCACTGACGTTAGCCGGCAGATGGGCATCGCCGCGCACGCCGGCAAGGCGTGGGGCGCCGTGGCCGCCGACATCAACGGCGATGGCCGCATGGACCTGTTCGTCGCCAACGACACCGTCGCCAACTTCCTGTACCTGAATCACCCGACCGGCTTCGAGGAGGTCGGCCTGCAGGCGGAGGTGGCCTTCAGCGCCGACGGCCACCCCCGCTCCGGCATGGGCGTCGACGCCGCCGACTACGACAACGACGGCCGCCTTGATCTGTTCGTCGCCAACATCGACCAGGAGATCTTTTCGCTTTACCACAACAACGGCGACGGCACCTTTGACGACCTCGCTGTGCCCCTCGGCATCGGCATGGACACCCGCTGGATGAGCGGCTGGGGCCTGCGCTTTCTGGACTACGATAACGACGGCGACCTCGACCTCATCCTGTCCAACGGTTTCCCCGACGACCTGATCGACAAGAGCTCCACCTCGGTCCGCTGGAAGGAGCCGCTGCTGCTCTACCACAACGACGGCAAACGCTTCCGCAACGTCAGCGCGGAAGGCGGCCCCGTCTTTGCAAAAAGCTTCTCCGCCCGCGGCTTGGCCACCGGCGACTTCAACAACGACGGTGCGCTGGACGTGCTGATCAGCAACAACGATGCCGCCCCCGTTCTGCTCCGCAACCAGGTTGGCACGGCCAACCATTGGCTCGGGGTGCGGCTGGTGGGGCGCAAATGCAACGCCGACGCCGTGGCCGCCCAGATTACCTACCAGGCCGGCGACCTGAAGCGCACCCGCACCAAAGTCGGCGGCGGCAGCTTCCTTTCCGCGCACGACCCCCGGGTAATTCTGGGCATCGGCAAGCGCCACCGGTTGGACTGGCTTGAAGTCCGCTGGCCCGCACCAAGCGGCGCGGTCGAGCGCTTCACTAATCTCCCCGTGGATCGCTATATCACCCTCGTCGAGGGCTCCGGCAAGTGGAGCTAGGGCACGGATCTGCGGGGTGAGCGGCGCCCCGGGTCACATCTTGTAACGGCCCATCTCGTCGTCGCCCAGGCCCTCAAGCCACCGTCGCAGGTCTTCCGGGGTCACCGAGCTTCCGTTGCCGGAGGCCTGCCGCGCGTGGTCGAAGACCTCGCGGCTGATGAAAATGGGGCAGTCCGAGCGCAGCGCCAGCGCGATCGCATCGGAGGGCCTGGAATCGATTGCCACCACCTCGCCGGCCTGGTCCAGCCAGATCGTGGCGTGAAAGGTGTCCCCGCGCAGGGCGCCTACCACGACGCGTGTCACGCGGGCGTTCAGCCCGGCGATCACATTGCGCAGCAGATCGTGCGTCATGGGCCGCGGTGTGGTGGATTTTTCAATCTCCAGGGCGATGGCGTTGGCCTCAAACAACCCCACCCAGATGGGCAGCACCACCTCGCCGCTGAGGTCGTTGAGCACCACGATGGGCGAGCGGTTGGAGGGGTCCAGCATGAGCCCGCGAATCCGCACCTCCACCTCGGGCGCTGTCGCGCCCTCCACCTCGTTCTCGGAGTGAAAGCCTGGAAGATGCATCTCGATTCAGTCTAACGCGAGCGGACCCCGACGCGCAGTCCCGCCCGTCGCCCCTTTCGCTTGCCAGCAGCTAACACGGAAGCGTCCGTCGATACGCCGCCGGGGTAAGTGACGATCCCCTCCCAGAAATTGGAGAATAGGAGGCGGCGCTTTCAACGAGGCTCCACAGGTACGCATTTGGTCAGGCAGGGCACAACCGAGGTTGCCAAAAGCAACACGGCCCTGCGGGAACAGGGCCGTTACTTCTCGTTGAAAGAAGGATGCAGCCATGCTACGACTGAAGATGAGCTTCAGCCTCGCGATCCATCTGCCCTGCCGATGGATCGCAGCCCTGATCTACCTTCTCAAATAGATCAGAACCTGCTTCCGGCGGTGTGAAGCCCGTCGGAAGCCTTTCGACACTATATTACAGCCCCTCCCGTTTCGCACCCCCAAAACGGGGCATTACGCGCCCAATGCGGGGAAGCGCGCATTCAGCGCCTGGTGCGCCAGCAGCGCCGCCGAAGGCTCCAGCCGCACGGCTACCGCCTCGCCCACCAGCGAATTTGGGAAGGTGGAGGTGATGCGCACGTCTACATAGCTGCCCACGGCAGGCACTGCGCCGGCGGTGAAGTTGACGGTCTTGTTCTGTGTTGAGCGCCCAATCGCCTGCTGCCGCACGGTGTTGAAGCCTTCCACCATGACCGGCAGCACCTCGCCCAGGTGGCGGCCGTAGTTGACGCGCTGCAGCTCGCGCTGCCTCCCATTCAGGATCGCCAACCGCTCCATCTTCACCTCTTCCGGGATCGAATCCACCATGTGAATGGCCGGGGTGTTGGGGCGCGGCGAATACTTGAAGCCGTAGATCGCGTCGTACTGCACCGCGTCGAGCAGCGTGATCGTCTCCTCAAAGTCGCGGTCGGTTTCGCCCGGAAAACCCACAATAATGTCGCTGGTGATGGAGATGTCGCGCCCGCCCTCGCGCCGGCCGGCCGCGTGCATCCAGCCGATGCGCTCCAGATACCACTCCCGCGTGTACTCGCGCGCCATGGCCTTGAGCACCGCCGACGAGCCCGACTGCACCGGCAGGTGCACGTGGTTGCACAGCTGCGGGTACGCCTCAATGGCGTCCACAATGTCCCGGGTGAACTGCCGGGGGTGCGAGGTGGTAAAACGCACCCGCTCAATCCCGGCGACCTCGCCCACGGCCACCAGCAGCTCCGCGAAGCTGCGCCGGCCGCTGGGGTCCACGTAGCTGTTCACGTTTTGGCCCAGCAGCTGGATTTCGGTATAGCCCAGCCCGGCGATCCGCTGCGCCTCGGCCAGCACTGACGCCGAGCTGCGCGAGCGCTCCTTGCCGCGCGTGTAGGGCACCACGCAGTAGGCGCAGAACTTGTCGCAGCCCTCGATGATGGTGATGTAGCCGCGGTGCGGGTTGGAGCGCGAGGTGAACTCGGTGTCGAAGGTCTCCTCGGTTTGCCGGTCGTCCAGGCCCGTGATGCGCGTTTCCCCGGCCTCCAGGCGTCCCAGCATCTCCGGCAGGTTGCGGTAGGAGGCCGAGCCGGCCACCATGGACACATACGGCGCCCGCTCAAAGATGCGCTCGCCCTCCTGCTGCGCCACGCAGCCCAGCACGGCAAACTTTTTGCCCTCGCCCTGCAGACGCTTGTACTCGTTCAGCCGGTGGAAGACCTTCTGCTCGGCCTTGTCGCGGATGGAACAGGTGTTGTAAAGGATCAGCCCGGCCTCGGCCTCGTCGATCACCTGCGTGTAGCCCTCGCGCTCCAGAGTGCCCACGACCTTTTCCGAGTCGTGCGCGTTCATCTGGCAGCCAAAGGTCTCGATGTAAAAGGTTTTCGCCATGTCTTCGGGTCCCAAACCCTGAGTATAAATCTCACCCTGCCGCAGGTTGCCTGCGGCGCGGTACAGTAGGATTCATGGTCGATATCGAACTCATCCTGCAGCAGCTCAGGGCCTTTGGCCATCAGGTCAAGCACACCTTCGCCACGCCCACCAACGGCGGCGACCACGAGTTTCTGGTAGACGGCGCCGTACTCACGCTGGAAGAGGTGCGCACCCTGCTGGCCGACGATGAGGCCAGCGGCCGTCCCAAGTCGCCGATCCACATCGGCCCCCTCAGCTAAGCGCCTTTCCCGGATCGACCCCCATGCCCTTTCCCCTGCCGCCGCCTATCCTGCCCATGCTGGCCAAGCGCGTGGACGCCATCCCGGCAAGCGGCGACTGGCTCTTTGAGCCCAAGTGGGACGGCTTCCGGGCGCTGGTCTTCCGCGACGGCGACGACCTGCTGCTGCAAAGCCGCGACGGCAAGCCCCTGGACCGCTACTTCCCGGAGCTGCGCGCACCGCTGCTGGCCGGGCTGCCGGCCCGCTGCGTCCTGGATGGCGAGATCGTCATCGCCGGCAAAGACGGCCTGGACTTCGACGCCCTTACGCAGCGCATCCACCCGGCTGCGAGCCGTGTGAAGCTGCTCAGCGAGCAAACGCCGGCCTCGGTCGTCTTCTTCGACCTGCTGGCGCTGGGAGACCCGGCCGGCGGGAACACAGACCTGCGCGAGCGGCCCTTCGCCGAGCGCCGCCGAATGCTGGAGCAGGTTCTCGAGCACGCCAAGCCGCCCCTGCACCTGACCCCGGCTACGAGCGACCGCGCCCAGGCTGAGGACTGGTTCGGCCGCTTCGAGGGCGCGGGGCTGGACGGCGTGATGGCCAAGTCGCCCGCCGGCGCCTACGAGCCGGACAAGCGCACGATGCTCAAGATCAAGCACGAGCGCGACTGCGACTGCGTCGTCGCCGGCTTTCGCTGGCACAAACGCGGCGAAAACACCCTGCTCGGCTCGCTTCTGCTAGGCCTGTACGACGCTGCCGGCAAACTGCAGCACGTGGGCACCTGCGCCAGCTTCACCGAGGCCAAACGGCGGGAGCTGGTCGACTTTCTCGCGCCCTATCGCGAAAACGCCACGCTGGACCACCCCTGGGCCGGCTGGGGTGGGCAAAATGCCGAGGGCTCCCGCATGCCCGGCGCCCAAAGCCGCTGGAGCTCCGGCAAGGACCTCAGCTGGGAGCTGCTGCGCCCGGAGCTCGTGGTCGAGGTCGCCTACGAACACATGCAGGGCGACCGCTTCCGCCACCTCGCCCACTTCCGCCGCTGGCGCCCCGACAAGCCGCCCCACGACTGCACCTACGCCCAACTCGAAACCGTTCCCCCGCAAGAGCTCACAAGCCTCTTCGCCCCGGTCAGTACGAAGCCGTAAGTTAATGCGCTTCCCGCGCCTGCTGCGCCAGGTAGCGCCGGTCGAGAGCTTCACGGAGCATGGTCTTGATGACGGCTTGCCGGCTGATATTGAGCGTCTCGGCCTCACGATCCAGTTCCTTGAGCATAGGCCCGGTGAAGTCTACGTTCACTCGCTGGACAGTTGGCCTGACGACCGTGAACTGATTTGTGAAGTGCGCTGAGATGTCCTGCCCCCTGTCTGCCATTCGGGCAATCACCTCAGCATCGACCGGTTTAGGGGATGTTTTCAACATAAGCTCTCCTCTCTTCTTTCGTCGCTTTCCATAACGTCACGAGGTGGTAGAACTCACCTTCCCGGTCCTGTCGCACTTCGTAGATCACGCTATAAAGCGTGCCACTCACCCAACCTATGGCACGAAACTGCTCGGGATCATCGGATCGGCGGTCTGTGATGTGCTCTGCGTCAAAGAGCGCCTGTACTTCCTCAAACCCGATGCCCCGCTCCGGATTCGACCTGAGTAGGACACTCTTTTCCGGATCAAAGTGGAACCGCATTGAGTAACAGTTATACCGTATGAGAGCGGAAAATTCACAGCTGTCCCCGGCCGCCTCTAGGGCACGCTTTCTGCCCTCCTGGGTGTAATGGCCATAAACCTGCTGAAAACGCATTCGCGGCTAGGTAGCACTCGCCCTGCTCCACCCTCAACCCGCGAAATCTTCAGGGAAGAATGCTCTACTTTTGTGGAATGTGTTACGCAGTGGGGGCTGGGTATAATTGCCAACCACATGCGCGTTCTGATCTTTGTTGCCCTGTTTGCATTCAGTCTCTCTGCAAGTGCTCAACAAGCACCATCAATCCCTGATACCAATGCGATCTTCGAGCATGCCAAGGCCGCGACCGTGGTTGTTCTCTCCGGGGAAGGTGCTGGGCGACTGCGCTCCTTGAGTTCGGGAGTTCTGATCTCGAAAGACGGCGTCATTCTTACGGCCCTACACGCCATCAAGGGAGCAGCTGAGGTTCAGGTGAGATTGCCCAGCGGCGATGTGTTCGACCGTGTCGAACTGCTCGGCATGGACGAGCGTAGGGATGTTGCCGCACTCAAGATTTCAGCTGGCGACCTTCCGGCTCTTGTTCCGGGTAGCTCGGCAGGCCTGGTTCAAGGTGATCCGGTCTATGCCGTCACCAACGCTGATGGGCTGACATGGTCAGCTACGGATGGAATCATTTCGGCAATCCGTCCTGCAGACGAGGTCCCCGGAGCTGGAAGTGGATACCGGCTTCTGCAGTTCACCGATCCGGTCGCACCAGGCTCGAGCGGTGGAGCGCTTCTGGACCGATCTGGCTCGCTGGTGGGCATCATTACGAGTCGAAAAGGAACAGCCGCCTTCGCCGTTCCCATTGAAAGTGTGCTCGGTTTGCCCAGCTCCGGGGAGCATGTACGGTTAGGCTCTGGCGCCTCACTCCAGATGCCTGCAAAGTTAGCCTCTGAAGCTCCTCAATCCAGTGCGGCCATCGCCGGAACGAACCCCACGCAGCTTCTCCGAAACGCGAAAACGGTTCACCTCCAGTCGAAAACCTCTTTTCTAACAGTCGATACGCTGGACCGCGCTTTGAGACTTCAAAAGGAATGGGACAAACTTGGTCTCACCCTTGTGCAGGACCCTCGTGTAGCTGATGTGTTGATCCAGATCGACCGCCCGCTGTTCACCTATGTGCACACCTTCGTCATCGTGGACAAGAAAACGTCCATTGTCTTGGGCTCAGGCAAGGTCACGGCTTTCGACGGAACCATCGCTTCGGGTGGCTTGGCCAAAGACATCGTAAAGATCTTTGCCAGCGCCCGACTGCCCGCAGCACAAGGCAAATAGGCGTTTGTACTCAAACGCTCATTTCAAAACTGTTACATCCAGGTGTGGCTTCGCTCCTTTCGCGCTGAAGGCGCGACACATAACAGCCTGGGCCAAAGGCCCAGGTGATAGCCGATACGAATTTAAAGCGCTGAAGGCGCGACACATGAGCGCCGTTACACCTGGGGAACGGGTCGAGCCCACCTCCAAATCCCGCAATGCCCTACACCTTCTCGCGCCAGGCCCGCGTGGGATCGTCGTCCGGGTCGGGCGTTGTTTGCGCGGGGCGCTGGGGCTCCGGGACGTGGCGCAGATTGACCCGGATGCGGTACCAGATATAGGCCGTTCCCCGCATCCGATCCACCAGCACGTCGTCCACGGCCAGCAGCGCCGCGGCCTCGGGATGCCGGGCCTTCCAGCGCTCCAAGCCCGCCATCGCCGCGCCCTGATCCGGCGATTGCGCCACCGTGATCAACGGCATCGACGAAGCCCGCCCCCGGCGTACCATCTTCGCCGCCCCCGCAGCCGCCCCTTCCGGCTCGCCACTCGCCGCCCCCGCAGCCGCAGCTGCCCCCGCCCCCTTCGACCGCTTGCGAAACCGCTGCGCTCCAAACCCCTCCCCAAGCTGTTCCGCGAAGTCTTTTTCGCCACCGGCCCCGGCAGCCTTCTTCGCCCGCGACGGCGCCACGCGCTTGCCTTCGCCCTCGGCCTTGGCGAAGTGCGGCGGCCAGGGAGCATCGCCGAGCCCACTCGCCTCATCCCGGGCTGCCAGTTCCAGCAATCTCTCCAGCGACCCCGCCGACGCCGCCATGCGCTCATGCGGGTCGCCCACGCTCCCAAATCGCGCCGGCATGGTCAGCACGGTGAAGTCTCCCGGCGCACAGGTCAGCACCTCCTCCCAGCGCAGGGGCGCGCTCACCCGCGCATCGGGCAGGGGGCGCACGGAGTACGCCGAGGCCGTTGTGCGGTCCTTGGCGTTCTGGTTGTAGTCCAGAAAGACGCCGTGGCGCTCCTCCTTCCACCATTTGCTGCTGGCGATCGCGGGGGCGCGGCGCTCGACCTCGCGGGCCAGCGCCAGCGCCGCGCGACGCACCTCCGTGAAGCCCCACTGCGGCTCGATGGGCGCGTTGATGTGCATGCCGCGCGAGCCCGAGGTCTTCACCCAGCCCACCAGGCCGTGCTCTTCCAGCACCTCGCGCGCTTCCAGCGCCACCCGCCGCACGTCCTCCCAGGCCACCCCGGGGCCGGGGTCCAGGTCCACGCGCAGCTCGTTCGGGTGTTCCAGATTTTTCGCCAGCACCGGGTGCGGGTGCAGCTCCATGCAGCCCAGGTTGACCACCCAGGCCAGCCCGGCCGCATCGCCCACCACCACCTCTTCCGCCGTCCGTCCGCTGGGAAAGCTCAGCGTGACCGTCCGCATCCAGGGCGGCAGATCGCTCGGCGCTCGCTTTTGATAGAACGGCTCGGCCTCCGCCCCGTTCACAAACCGCTTCAGCACAAGCGGCCGGTCGCGGATGCCGCGCAGCGCCCCGGGCGCGACCTCCAGAAAGTAGCGCACGATGTCCAGCTTGGTCAGCTGCACCTCACGCGAAAAGTACAGCTTGGACGGGTGACTGATCCGCACCTCGCGCCCCGCCACCGTCAACACTTCCGCCTCGTCCATCGCCTTGGCCACGCCCACAGCCTACACCGGCGGCGGTCCTGCGCTCTCAAAGCAACGGTCATCTGTACAAAGCCGGTTCGAGCTTAGCGGAGCCGCAACTCTAGGCTGACCCCCTCGGCCTTTTGGAGGGCGGCGATGACGCCAAACAGATTTTGCGCGCTCGGATTGCCTTTGGGGCCAAACATGCGCTGCAGGCTGGGAGAGGAGATCCTGGTCATCCGCGCCAGCCTCGGGAAACCGATCGTCGCGTTGATGTAGTTGCGCAGGATGCCGCGTCCGGTTGTGAAGTCCCCGGTATGGCAGAGCGCCAGCCCTTCGCGCAGCAGCTCTTGCCGGAAGGCCGGATCGGCCTGCGCGCGCTCGCGAATGGTGTCCCGAAAATCCTTGGTCAGCGCCATGTCACGCTCCTTCCGCCCGCTTGCGGCGTTTGTAGTCTTTCCATGCTTCTTTCGCGGCGGCGATGTCTCTGTCCTGTCGCTTCTTGGTGCCGCCGCCAACAAGGATGACAAGCTGGTCGCCATCCCTGCCGAAATAGATCCGGTAACCCGGTCCGAAGTCGATCTTGTATTCGAGAACGCCCGCGCCAATACTCTTCATGGCGGAACGATGCCCCTGCGCTATCCGCTCCAGGGCAACCGTTACCCGGACAGCGGCGCTGCAGTCGAGCGCTGCGAACCACGCCCCGAATGGATTGTTGCCGGCCTCATCGATGTACTCCCGGACGACAACCATCGATACCTAAAATAACACATAGGTTATCACTTGATTGCTTCCAGCTTGACCGGTGGTGCTGCAGCGGGAAAGTAATGCTGTTATCCGCTATCCTCATACGCTGATGCCCAAGCTCTCGATTCGCGACCTCGACCTGCGCAACCAGCGTGTGCTCATCCGCGTGGACTTCAACGTCCCCCTGAACAACGGCCTGATCACCGACGACACCCGCATCCGGGAAACCCTGCCGACCCTGGAGTACGCGCTGCGCGCCAGGGCCAAGGTGATCCTGGCTGCGCACCTGGGCCGTCCCCAGGGCAAGCGTGTGGAGTCGCTCAGTCTGCGCCCCGTCGCGACGCGGCTGCGGGAGCTGCTCGACCATGTGCTGGGGCCGTCGGAAAACGTCGCTTTCGCCCCGGACTGCATCGGCGAGATCGCCGAAGAGCTGGCGGACAACCTGGAATCCGGCCAAACGCTGCTGCTCGAAAACCTGCGCTTCCACCCCGAAGAGGAGGCCAACGACCCCGCCTTTGCCGCGAAGCTGGCCGACCTCTGCGATGTCTATGTCAACGACGCCTTTGGCGCCGCGCACCGCGCCCATGCCTCCACCGCGGGCGTTGCCGAGGTGGTGAAGCGGCACGGCGGGCAGGCTGCGGCCGGGCTGCTGCTGCAAAAGGAGCTGGAGTTTCTGGGCAAGGCCGTCAGCGACCCCGCCCGGCCCTTTGTCGCCATCATCGGCGGCGCCAAGGTGTCGGACAAGATTGAAGTCATCAATTCCCTGCTGGAAAAGGTCGATGCCCTGCTGATCGGCGGCGCCATGGCCTACACCTTCCTCAACGCCCGGGGCCAGACCACGGGCAAGAGCCTCGCCGAGCCGGACAAGATCGAGGTCGCCCGGGCCGCGCTGGCCAAGGCTGAGCAGCGCGGCGTTCGCCTTCTGCTCCCGGTGGACCATGTGCTCGCGGACCGGTTCGCCGCCGACGCCCACACCGCCCTCTTCTCCGGCGACGGCTCCTTCCCGGCGGACCAGATGGCGCTCGACATCGGCCCGGAGACCATCCAGCGCTTTGGCGACGAGATCGCCGGTGCCGCCACAGTGATCTGGAACGGCCCCATGGGCGTGGCCGAGCTGGCACCCTTTGCACGCGGGACCAACGCCATCGCCGAAGCCCTGGCCGCCAACGCGGCCGCGACCACCATCGTGGGCGGTGGGGATTCGGTGGCGGCCATTCACAACTCCGGCTTCGCCGACCGCGTCAGCCACATCTCTACCGGCGGCGGCGCCAGCCTGGAGCTCCTCGAAGGCAAACAGCTACCCGGGGTGGACGCGCTCTCGGATCAGCCCCTCTGAACTTGCAGGTGGGCCTTGCCTTTTTGGTGTTATTCCCTAAGGGAATCTGCGGTCTGCGCGTAGGCGACTGCCGATGCGACGATCCTCGGGCTGTCGTTCAGCGCGATGGTGCCCGGCTCAAACTCCCTTCTGGAATGAAATGAAAAGAGATGCATTGTGTAAGGTCCTTGCCACGCTAGCCACGAACCCCGTACATTCCAGCTACCTTCAAACCTGCCCTGGAGACCTCTGCCCTCATGCGCAAGCCGATCATCGCCGGCAACTGGAAGATGTACAAGACGCCGCGCGAGTGCCTCGCCTTTCTGGACGCCTTTTTTCCGCTGGTCGAGGGGCACGACCGGGACGAGATCCTGGTGCTGCCGACCATGAGCTCGCTTGCTTATGTGCTTGAGGCCGTGCGCGGCACCAACGTGCGGGCCGGCGCGCAAAACATGCATTGGCTCAACGAGGGCCCCTACACCGGGCAAACCTCCCCCACCATGCTGGTCTCGCTCGGCTGCCGCGATGTGATGCTCGGCCACTCCGAGCAGCGGCTCTACTTCAGCGAAAGCTACGAGCGGGTGAACCTGAAGCTCAAGGCCGCCATCAATCACGGCATCACTCCCATTGTCTGCTTTGGCGAGCTCATGGCCGAGCGCGAAGACGGCCAGACCGAGCAGGTGCTGCGCACCCAGGTGCGCGCCGCGCTGCGCAACATTTCCGCGTCGGAGGCGCGGCGGCTGGTCATCGCTTATGAGCCCATCTGGGCCATCGGCACAGGCTCCACCGCCTCCCCGGAGATCGCCGCCGAGGCCCACTGCTTCATCCGCGACGAGCTCGCGCACTGTTGCGGAGCCAATACCGCGGCCAACACCCGCATCCTCTACGGCGGCTCCGTCAAACCGGACAACATTGCGGCGCTGATGGCGCAGGAACAGATCGACGGCGCCCTGGTCGGCGGCGCAAGCCTGGTGCCGACCAGCTTCGCGGAGATTGTTCATTATGCGTCGGGAAGCGGGTTGTAGGTTCTAAGTTGTACGTTGTAGGTTCTAAGTTGTTAGTTGTGTGTCGGTGTGCCAGCCCCGCACTCCTGAGGGGATATCACCAGGGACGAAAAACGAACAACCAACAACCAACAACCAACAACCAACAACCAACAACGTAGAACGTACAACTTACAACGTACTTACCGCACCACACCTGCCTGATCCACCGGCCAGTACACAAAGGCGGCACGGCCATAGATCAGGTCGCGCGGCACCGGGCCGAAGTCGCGGCTGTCGCTGGAGATGGAGCGGTGGTCGCCCATGACGAAGTATTGGCCGGCGGGAACGATCTCAGGCGGCAGCGAGCGATCGTCGCGGAAGCGCTCCGGCACATAGGGTTCGCGCAGCGGAACGCCGTTCACAGACACCATGCCGTGGTCGATCGCGAGCCGGTCGCCGGGTAGCGCGATCACGCGCTTGATGTAACTCTTGGTGTGGTCGTGCGGGTAATAAAAGACGACCACATCGCCGTGGCGAATCTTTTCGAACTGGTAGGCGAACTTATTGATGAAGAGCCGGTCCTGGTCTTCCAGCCGGGGCAGCATGCTGGTGCCTTCCACGCGCACGGGCTGGTAAAGAAACAGGATGATGACCAGGGAGATGACGACGGAAACCAGGAGGTCTCCCAGCCAGGCGCGCAGATGCTGGGCGCGCTCGGCGAGACGGCGGCTACGGGAGTCCGGACGCGGCGCGGCTGAGGCTGAGTTTTCCTGGTCTGCGTGCATGGTCAACTTCGGAGGCAGATGGCCGAAAGGCGTCCTCCCTGCATCATAGACGTAGATAGCACCTTCGAGGAGCCCAGTCTGCCACTTTCCGGGCGGATGGGCTTATTCGACCTGCGATAGAATAAGAGGTGCGGAACGTATCTATGGCGACTCTGACGACGACCCCGGCACTTGTGAGCGACAAGCCAAACGGCAGTCGCCCCCTCACCGACCTCCAGAGTCTTACCACCGAAAAGCCCAACGATGCCTCGGTGGGGCTGGACACAAAATCCGCGCTGGAGATTGCGCGCATCATCAACCAGGAGGACGGCAAGGTTGCCGGCGCCGTCAAAAAAGCGCTGCCGGAGATCGCCCTGGTCATCGACATGGTCGCCCGCTCGCTGCGCGACGGCGGTCGCTTGATCTATGTGGGCGCCGGATCTTCGGGCCGCATCGCCTCGCTGGATGCCTCCGAGTGTCCCGCCACGTTTTCCACCGATCCGCAGCAGGTGCAATACCTGATGGCGGGCGGCCCCAAGGCCCTCGCCAGCGCCTCGGACGTAAATGAGGACTCCCCCGAGATTGGGCAGCGCGACGTCGCCCGGCGCCGGCCCACCCGCAAGGACGTCATCATCGGCATCTCCGCCTCCGGCCGCACGCCCTATGTCGTTGGGGCGGTCGAGTACGCCCGGGCCCGCGGCGCCAAGACTGCCGCTATCACCTGCAACCCCAACTCCGATCTGTCCCAGGTGGCCGATATTACCATCGCCGCCGAGGTCGGCCCCGAGGTCATCTCCGGCTCCACCCGCATGAAGGCCGCCAGCGCCCAAAAGATGATCACTAACATGATCACCACCGGCGCCATGACCCGGCTGGGCTATGTGTACGACAACCTGATGGTGAACGTGCACATGAAGAACGCCAAGCTGGTCGAACGCGGCATCCGCGTTCTGATGAAGCTCTGCGATATCGACCGCGAAACCGCCATCCGCACCATCAAGTCCGCCGGCAAAAGCATTCCCATCGCCGTCGTCATGCTGAAGGCCAACGTCGACAAGATGGAAGCCGTCCGTCGCCTCCAAAAGTCCGAAGGCAACGTCCGCCTCGCCGTCGAAGACAGCCGCCTTGAACTCTAATGAGAGCCCTGCAACTGACCCTCCTCGCTACTGGCGAGTTCGGCTCAAGTGTGATGATGGCGATTACTCAAGCGCGATCTGGAACGCCCGTCTCATTGGCATCTGGCACGGTTCGTGGACTGCTGCACAGCTTAACGAGATGATCGATCAGCGATTGACTGACGAAGAAGTTCTCTCGCGACTTCGTGAAAAGAGTTCCTGGCTCGAAAAGAGGACGCTGAAGACCATTTGGACTTTTTGGGAGTTGCGGGAAGTCGATTGGGTATTCACCAGCTTCGGGGGTTCGATTCACATAGCACAACCGATGTTACCCCCACATGACGAAACTCGCTTCTCTCATGATGGCGAACGCCTCAAAGCACGGAGGATCGCCAATGCCAAGTCATTTCAGTTGAGTCGTTTACCTGACTGTTTCCGCCTGCTGGCCTCAGCCGGACAAGCCACGCTGCATCAAGTGCACGGAACCCGCCATTTGGTCGAACTGCTTTGCAAGAGTCGCGACGAATCGGAGTTGATGGAGCGCTGGTCTGCTCTACCTCTAGCAACAAAGATTGAAGCCTTGGGCCCTCGTTCTTGGGAAACGCTTTGTGAAGCTTACCTGATCCTCGAAGAGGATTACTTGCCCATGGGGTTAGGTGTCGGTAGGACGCTGCCTATTTTTGATTTGGTCGGGCGGTCGCAGTCTGGAACCCATCTGTACGCACAATGTAAAGGCGATCGTGAAGCGGTGACGATCAAGGATGAGTTCCTGCAGCAAGCTCGCCAATTGCCCCTCGAACGGCGAAAAGTCTTCTTCTTCTCTTATGCAGGAGTGCGCAATCACTCTGCCGACTTGGAGGATGTTTTAGTGCGAACGAATGCGGACATCCTCGACTGGTTGCAGCATTCAGATAAGGGCAAGAAGTACCTTGATCTACTTTCTACGTAGCACTTCCGTCACAACCAACTGAATGTCAGGGTTCGCTACCACCGCGTAGAGGTGGTCAGGTTTGGCATCTGTGTCGCTTGCTGAGGTTTGAGCCCTTTCGGCGATATACCCGCATTTGCTCGGCCTTAAGCACCTGATGCCGCCATGACGCCCACCGCAACATCCTCCCCCGCTCGTGTTCAACCTGATAGCTGCAATCCGGAATGCAGCAAACCTTAGCAGGAGCGGCTCACATGAAGCGTCTTATCCTCCCCGTATCCCTTGCCCTTTCCTTGTGTTGTGGTGCGGCCTTCGCGCAGCAGACAGAACCGGCGCAGACTCCCCAGCAGCAGGCCCCCGCCGCCGAGGGCTACCATCACCACCATCACGCGCCCAATCCACAGCGCCAGGCCCAGCTCCTTACGGAAAAGCTCAACCTCACTCCGGATCAAACCGCCAAGGTCGAGCCCATCCTCGCCCAGCGCGATCAGCAGATGCAGGCGCTCTGGCAGAATCAGCAGCTTACGCCGGAGGACCGCCACCAGCAGAAGCGCGCAATCAACCAGCAGGCCAAGCAGCAGATGGCCGGCGTCCTCAGCCCCGACCAGATGGCGCAGCTCAAGACCCTGCGCCACTACGGTCGTCATGGTCGCCACGGTCAAAATGGCGAAAACGAGCAGCAACAGCCCTCGTAGCCTCCGGGTGGGCGCGCACAGCGGGTCGAAGCCAGCTTCGGCCCGTTTTGCAATACCAGGCGAATCAGGAATCCCCCAAACCGCCCATACCCCGCACCATCTCCGGTACCCGTTTCCCTCACCTCATTTTCGTACACTGAAATGCATGGACAAATTCGTGGTCCGCGGCGGCAACCCCCTCCTCGGCACAGTCAAGATCTCCGGCGCAAAGAATTCCGCGCTTCCCTGCATGGCCGCGGCCATTCTGACCGAAGACGAGGTCATCCTCGAGAACATTCCGCAGGTCCGCGACATTGAGACCGAGCGCAAGCTGCTCGAGTCCATGGGCGCCGAGGTCGAGCTCGGCTACGGCCGCGCCCAGCACCGCACCTCCATCCGGTGCGCCGTGCTTTCCGACCCGGTGGCCAAGTACGAGATCGTCAAGACCATGCGCGCCAGCTCGCTGGTGCTCGGCCCCCTGGTCGCCCGCACCGGCGTCGCGCGCGTCGCCATGCCCGGCGGCTGCGCCATCGGCGGCCGGCCCATCGACCTCCACATTCGGGGTTTGGAAGCCATGGGCGCGACCATTACCCAGGAGCACGGCTACCTGGAGGCCCGCGCCGAGCGCCTGAAGGGCGCGCACATCGTCTTCGACAAGATCACCGTGACCGGCACAGAAGACCTGCTGATGGCCGCGGCCCTGGCCGATGGGGAAACCCTGTTTGAGAACTGCGCCCGCGAGCCCGAGGTCACCGATCTCGCCGCCCTGCTCAACGCCATGGGTGCAAGGATCGAGGGCGCGGGCACCTCCACCATCCGCGTCACCGGGGTCGAAAAGCTGCACGGCGCCAAATACCGCATCAACCCGGACCGCATCGAGGCTGGCACATTTTTGATTGCCGGCGCCATCACCGGCGGCGACCTTAACGTGGACTGCTGCAACCCCAAACACCTGGGCTCGCTGCTGGCCAAGATGGAGCAGGCCGGGGTCAAGCTGGAGATCGGCCAAGACAACGTCCGCGTCCACTCCGGCGGCTCGCTGCGTGCCGTGGACATGAGCACGGAAGAGTACCCCGGCTTCCCCACCGACATGCAGGCCCAGTTCATGGCCCTGATGACGCAGGCCGAGGGCACCAGCAATCTCACGGAAAACATCTTTGAAAACCGCTTCATGCACGTCAACGAGCTGAACCGCATGGGCGCCAACATCGCCGTGAATGGCCGCACGGCCACGGTACGCGGCGGCAGCCAGCTGCAATCTGCGGCGGTGATGTGTTCAGACCTGCGGGCCTCGGCGGCGCTGGTGCTGGGCGCGCTGGTGGCCGACGGCGAAAGCATCCTGGACCGCGTTTACCACATCGACCGCGGCTACGAGCGCATCGAAGAAAAGCTCCGCAACGTCGGCGCCCAGATCCGCCGCATGGGCGACGTCTTCGGCAGGAAGTAGTTGCTGGCGCGTCCCAGACAGGCGCACACTGACCCTACGAGGCGACCATGGCGACCATCCCGGCACTGCTGCCCATCGACAAATACCTGCAGAGGAGCTACAAGCCCGATGTCGACTTCATTGATGGCGAGATTCGGAGACGAAGTTTGGGTGAATTCGACCACGCGCGCTTGCAATACCTGCTGGCGTCCTTTTTCTCAAGCAATGAACGAGCATGGGGCATTGCAGGTGTCATTGAACAACGTATCCGGGTCAGCCCCACCCGCGTCCGCATCGCCGATGTTGCCATTCTGCGCGCCGACGCTCCCCGGGAGCGCGTCACCGAGACGCCGCCCCTGATCTGCATCGAGATCCTTTCCCGCAAGGACCGGCTCGCCCGCGTGCTGCCGCGCCTGGCCGACTACCTCGCCATGGGGGTCCCCAACATCTGGCTCATCGACCCGCTGCGCCGCTCCGCCCAGACCTTCGACACCGGTGGCCTGCATACCGCAGACCTCACCCGGCTCGCCGTGCCGAACTCCCCGATCACGCTCGACCTCACGGAGGCCTTCGCCGCCCTGGACTAAGCGCTGGTTGGCGCGGCGACGAGCCCGCATCCCTATAATCAGTCCATGCGCTTTTGTCCGAAGCCTTCCGCCTTCGCCTTGCTTCTCGCGGCGGTGTTTTCCCCTTTGCTTTGCACCGCAGCCCAGGAGCCCGCGACGCCTCCGGGTCGCGTCGTCCTGGTCCTTCCTTTTGAAAACAAGTCCGGCAACGCTTCCCTGAACTGGATCGGCGACAGCTTCCCGGACACGCTCGACCGGCGCCTCAACAGCTCCGGCTTTCTGACCATCTCGCACGACGATCGCACCTTTGCCTACGATCACCTGGGCCTGCCCAAAGACTTTCGCCCTTCCCGCGCCACCACCATCCAGATCGCCCGCCAGCTGGATGCGGATTTTGTGGTTATCGGCAGCTTCACGGTCAGCAACAACCGGATTGCGGCGCAGGCACGCACCTTGTCCATCGATGACCTTCGGCTTTCGCCCGCGGTGAACGACTCGGCGGACCTCCCACGGCTTTTTGACGCCGAAGACGCCATCGCCTGGAAGGTCGCGCGCTCCATCGATCCGCACTTTTCGGTTGCGGAGAGCACCTTTATCGCAGCCTCCGGCGCCGTGCCGCTGCCCGCCTTTGAGGACTACATCCGCGGCACCGACACCCTTGTGCCCGCGGAGCGCCTGCAGCGCCTCAAGGCCGCGGTAGCCGTTTCCCCGGACTACCCCGCCGCCCTGCTCGCGCTGGGCAAGGAGCAATACACCGAGCGGGACTACACCGCCGCCGCCACCACGCTGAGCAAGGTGCCGCCCTCCGATCCGCTCGCCCTGGAGGCGGGATTTTATCTCGGTCTTTCGCGCTTCAACACCACCAACTACGCCGGGGCGGAGGCGGCCTTCGCTTTTGATGCCGCACGGGCTGCCACTGCCCGAGATCGTGAACGACGAGGGCGTGGCGCTCAGCCGCCAGGGCAAGGACGCCGCCGCGCTTTACCAGCGCGCCATCGCCGCCGACCCCTCCGATGAAGACTTCCATTACAACCTGGCGCTGGCCTACTTTCGCCGTGGCGACACCGCCGACGCGCTGAATGAGGCGGCAGCGGCGCTCAAGCTCAAGCCCCATGACAACGAGGCCCTGGCGCTGCAGCGGCAGCTGAAAAGCGCACCGGCGGGCAGCAAGCTGCCCACGGCTGATGCGGAAGGTTTTGGCCCGGTGGAGCGCATCCGCCGCACCTACTCCGAGACCAGCTATCGCCAGGCCGCCTTTCAGCTGGCGCAGCTGCGGGCGGCGCGCATGGCGACCCTGCCGCCGGCGCAGCGAGCCCGTGAGTACAGCTCCCTTGGCCAGGATGCCCTGAAGCAGGGCCTGATCCCGCAGGCGGAGAGCGATTTCGCCTCCGCCCTGGCAGCGGACCCAGGCAGCGCTGCCGCCCGTGCCGGTCTGGCCGAGGTCCGTGAGCGCAGCAACGACCCCAAACAGGCGCGTGCCGAGGCCGTTGCCTCCCTGAAGCTGCAGCCCAACGCTCCTGCCCTGCTGGTGCTGGCCCGGCTGGATCTGAGCAACAACACCCCCGGCATCGCTGCCGACGAGGTTTCGCAGGCTCTGCAGCTGGAGCCGCAGAACGCAGCCGCCCGGAGCCTGAAGGCGACGCTGCAGAGCCGCGGCCAGACCGTCCGTTGATCGAATCTTTCCACGACAGACTCGCAGGCAGCCCATGATCGCCTTCGCCGTTGCGGGTCAGGCGCCCTGGCTCGCGTGGATAGGGCGGCTTCGCCCTGATGGAGCCGTGCTGCTGGCGACCCTTGGCCTGTGCCTGATTGCCTGGGAGCTCAATCGGCCCGGGATGATCCTCCCCGGCGCCGGCGGGTTGTTGCTGGTGCTGTTTGCCGGGGCGGCGCTGGGCGTGTATCCGCTGCACGGCGCGGCGCTCGTTGCCCTGCTCGCGGCCGGTGCGGTGCTCGCCGCGAATCTGTGGCGACGGCTGCCCGGCTGGCTGCTCGCCCTGGCGGTCCTTGCCCTCATCGTGGGGCTGCGGCTGCTGGTGGCGCCGGCCTCCACGGGGGTGCAGCCGTGGTGTGCGGTGGTGTGCGGTGGGCTGGTGGGCGGGGGCGGCGCGGTGCTGTCGCGTATTGCATGGAGCGCGCGCCGGGCGAAGGCGGTAAACTAAACCTCGGCTGCAACCTGCACCGGAGCTCGCCTTCTTTGATTCGTACGCTTACGTTGTTCTTCGCCGCGAGCCTTGCCGCCGGCGTCCCCAGTGCGCTTGCGCAAAGCAAGCTGCAGCAGCAGTTCTCGCACGTCGACCTGGGCATTCAGGCGGTCGGCGAGTTCAACCGCAGTATTTCCGGCCCGGTCACCATCCCCGCTCCGGTGGTCGCCCAGCAGCAGCAGATCACGTTGGCGCCGTCCAATACCGTGGGCGCCCTGGTCACCCTCCGCTATACTCCGCGGCCCTATCTGGGAGCCGAGTTTAACGGCGGCTATTCCCCTACACCGAAAACTTCAACGTGCCGCCGGCGGCAATCCAGACCCAGGCCGATGAGTTCAGCTTCGGCTACCTGATCACGCCGCCGTACACCGTCTTTGGGTACGGCCGTATGCCTCGGCCGGCCTTGCGGCATCCGTTTCGCACCTACGCGCGGCGGCGGTGAAGGCGCGCCTTCCCAGGACGCTTCGCCGTGTACTACCATGTCGGCGTTCAGAAGGACATCGTCAACGACCTGTTCGGCATACGCGTTGGCTTCCGGCAGCTCTTCTATACCGCGCCCGACTTTTTCCCAGAACTACATCACCATCAACAAGCGGACCACCACCTCGGAGCCGATGAATTGGCTTCTACATCCGATTCTAGCGGCTGCTGCCGCCTGTAGCCGAACCTCCTCGAAGCGCAGAGCCACCATGGAACACGACCTCCTCGACGACGAAGAGCTTCCCCGCCACGAGCGGGAGCTTACCCTGAGCACCGGCGCCATTCTCGGCATCTTTGTCCTGCTCGCGCTGCTTTGCGGCGGCTTTTTCGGCTTCGGCTACAACATGGGGCGCAAGTCCGCGCCCACCGCCCCTGTCGCTCAACGACGTAAACGCCAACAACGAACCTGCCCCGGGCAGCGAAAGCAATCTCAGCACGGCCAGCAAGCCCTCGGCCGGGTCCCCGGCGGAGACATCCGAGGCGACAGTCGCTCCCCCGCCCGCAAAGCCCGCGCATCACCACGCTGCGCCCGCTCCCGCGAGCGACGACCTCGCCGCGGCGACAGAAGAACCTGCAACGCGCAAACCGCCGGCATCCACCCCCTCCGCGCCCGCACCGATTGTGCGGCAGCCGGCGCCCGTATCCCCCGCCGCCCTGAGCCCGTCGGCGGTTGCCCCCGGAGCCGGCACGTTTATGGTGCAGGTGGCCGCGGTGTCGCACCAGGAAGACGCCAATCTGCTGCTGGGCGCCCTGCGCGCCCGCGGTTATGCCGTTTCCGCCCGCACCAATACCGGCGATCACTTCATTCACGTGCAGGTTGGGCCCTTTCGCGACAAAAAAGAGGCGGACGCCATGCGCCAGCGCCTGCTCGCGGACGGCTACAACGCCATCGTGAAGCAGTAGATTCTTCAGCAGCCCGTCAGGCCCGCTGCGCCCACGCTTCCAGCGCCCGTTCCATGTCGGCGCGCACCGCCGCCATCAGCTGCTCGCGTGAGGCAAACTGGGCGGGTACCGCGCTGGCAGGAATTCGACGACCGCCTCCCCGGGCGTGATCCGCAACGAGTCACGCGGCATCATCCCCGCCGTGCAGTGGATCACCACCGGCACAAGCGGCGCCCCGGTCTCCGCCGCCAGAAAAAAAGCCCCTTTGCGAAACGGCAGCAGCCGTCCATCCGGCGAGCGCGTCCCTTCCGGAAAGATGGTGATGTGCATGCCGCTCCGGAGCGCCTCGGCCGCGGCAGCCACGCTGCGCCGAGCGTCCTCGCGCGAGTGCCCGCGCGACACCGGCACAAACTTGCCCATGCGCATCGCCGTGCCCAACAGGGGAATCTTCATCAGTGACTTTTTCAGCATCACGCTGGTCCGCCCGGCACCGCGGGCAGCAGCACCGGCGGGTCAAGGTTGGATACATGGTTGCTCATCAGAATGCTGGGCTGCGCCGGCACGTTCTCCAGGCCCACGACACGGACGCGGATGCCCGCGACTTTGACCCCCAACCGCATGATCGCCATGGCCCAGTCGTACATCGTGCCAAAGTCCCCGCGCAGCGCCGACCACGGAATGCCCACGGCCGCAGCCGGAAACCCCAGCAGCAAGAAGACACTCAGCATTCGCAGCGCAGGCCACATGGCTCAGCTTCCCTGCGCCAAGGCCGGTTCGGGCTCTGCGGCCTTCGTCTCGAGCGCGCGCGGCAGCTTGTCGTAGATGCCGCCGAAGCCGCCATTGGACAGAATGGCGACCACATCCCCAGAGCGCAGCCGCGGGGCAAGTTCACTGACGATGGCGTCGGCGTCCTGGCGCAGCACGGCCGGCGTCCCCCGGTCGTTGAGCGCGGCGACCACCTGTGCCGGATGGAGGCGCTCCGCTTCCGGGATGGCCTCGCTCCTGAACACATCCGCCAGCACGACCTGATCGGCCAGCGCAAGGCTTTCCACCAGCTCGCGCTCAAATACATTGCGGCGCAGCGTGTTGGAGCGCGGCTCGAGCACCGCCACGAGCCGCCGGCCCGGGTAGGCGCCGCGCAGGGCCCGCAGCGTTTCGCGGATGGCCGTGGGGTGGTGCGCGAAGTCGTCGATTACCGTGACGCCGTGCACCTCCGCGCGCACCTCCAGCCGCCGCTTCACGCTGCGAAAGCTGCCCAGCGCCGCCGCGATGGCCTCCACGGGCAGGCCCTGCCCGGCGGCGAGCGCGGCGGCCGCCGTGGCGTTCAGCGCATTGTGCTGGCCGGCCATCGGCAGCTGGAGCCGGGCGAACTCCTGCCCCGCCCGCAACAGCGTCCACGTGCACAGGTTGCCGCGCTGCTCAAAGTCCACCATGCGCCACAGCGAATCCTCGCGCAGCCCATAGCGCTCCACCGCGCAGAAGGCTCGTGCACAGCACTCGGTCACGGCCTCGCTGCCGTCGAAGGCCACCAGCCGGCCCCGCCGCGGGATCAGGTTCGTCAGGCGCTTGAAGCTGGTCTTTACCGCTTCGAAGTCGGCGTAGATGTCCGCATGGTCGAACTCCACATGGGTCAGAATTGCCGCGTCCGGGAAGTAATGCAGAAACTTTGGTCCCTTGTCGAAGAAGGCCGTATCGTACTCATCGCCTTCCAGCAGAAACGGCCGCGTCCCTGCCTGCACGTGGAAGCTGGTGCCAAAGTTCTCGGCCACGCCGCCGATCAGAAACGACGGCTTCCACCCCGAACCCGCGCCCTCCCTGCGGGCCGCGGTTTCATAGATCCACGCCAGCATGCTGGTGGTGGTTGTCTTGCCGTGCGTGCCGGCCACGACCAGGCGCTCCCGCCCGACCAGAAACTCATCATGGATCAGCTGCGCCATGGAGGACATGGGCAGCCGCTCGTCCAGCACGCGCTCCAGCTCCGGGTTGCCGCGCGAGATCGCATTGCCGACCACCACCAGATCCGGCCGAGGCTCCAAATTCTCCGCGCGATACGGCTCCATCACGGAGATGCCCATCTCCGCTAGCTGATCGCTCATGGGCGGATAGGCCGCGGTGTCCGAACCGGTCACGTGGTGTCCCTGGGCCTGCAGCATGCCCGCCAGCGACGCCATGGCCGTGCCGCAGATCCCGATCAGATGGATGTGCTTACCCATGCTTCCTCCCCGGGCTGCCCGGCCCCGTCCGCCTGAGCAAAGATGGTCAGCTCCGCTGTGCCCTCGCAGTGCAGCCGTGCGGGCGCACCCAGCACCAGTGTCCGGTTGCCACCGGTCACGTGGCCGCAGCGCAGCCCGATCGCCACCGGCCCCGCGAAGTCGCCGAGCGCGTGGAGGCAGGCGGCCTCCAGCAGCGGCAGCTCCGCCGGGGTAACATTGGCGGACATATCCCCCAGCACCACGCCCTGCACCTGCTCCATCAGCCCGGCAAAGCGCAGGTGCTGCAGCATGCGGTCCCACTGGAAGGGCTTCACGCCGATGTCCTCCAGAAACAGCAGGCAGGGCTCCCGCAATCGCAGGCCCCAGGGCGTCCCCAAGCCAGCTTCGACGATCGCCAGGCAGCCCCCCTGCAGCGGCGCCTCGGCTCGGCCCTCGCGCAGCACACGCAGCCCGTCCGCCGGGCCAAAGCTGTGCTCGGCGCCGTCCTGCACCAGCGCCCGCCAGGACGCGGGATCGACGCCGCCCTCCAGCGACCAGTCCGCCGCCACCATCGGGCCGTAAAAGCTCGCCAAACCGGATTCCTGCAGGAAGAATGTGTGCAGCGAGGTGTGGTCGGAGTAGCCCACAAAGGCCTTCGGATGGGCCCGCACCAGATCGCGATCCAGCTGCGGCAGCAACTCCACCGACCCCCACCCGCCGCGCGTGCAGACGATGCCCGCAATGTCCGGATCGGCAAAGGCCGCATGGAGGTCGGCTACCCGCTCCTCCGCCGTGCCCGCGTAGTAGAGCGGACCGCGGCTGAAGGCATGCGGCATCACCACCGGCACGTAACCATAGGCCCGCAGCGCCCGGCAGCCCGCCTCGATCTTCCCCGGGTTCGCCGCCGCGGCCGGCGAGACCACCGCGACGCGGCTTCCCTGCGGCAACCGCGGCCGCACCGGCTGCATTGGGGCGCGCATCAGACCCACGCCTCGCCCGCGCAGACGATCGCCGCGGGTCCGGTGAGCAGCATCTCCGCCTCATTCTCCGGCCAGCGCACCTGCTGCTCGCCACCCGGCGCCACCGCCGTCAGCGCGCGCGCCGCACCGCGCAGCACCATGGCCGCGGCCGCAGCGGCGCACGTCCCGGTCCCTGAAGACTGTGTCGGCCCGCAGCCCCGCTCAAAGATCCGGAACTCAATCCGGCCCCCATCCAGCACGCGCACAAACTCGACGTTGGTGCCGAAGCGGAACAGCGGGTCCACGCTGATCTTTGCGCCCAGCTCCTCCCAACTCATCACGTGCGCACCGAAATCCTCACGGTGCGGAAACATTACAAAGTGCGGGTTGCCCACGTTCACCATCGCGCCGGCGATCTCGCCCGGCACACCGGCCACCCGGATGCGGCGCTCCATCACGCGGGGCACGCCCATGCCGGTCTCCACCCACAGCTGCGCCGCCTCGCGCCGCTCCACGCGGCAGCGGCGCGCGCCGCCGTGGGTGCCAAACACCGCCTGCTCGCGCCCTTCGGTCTCCGCGAGCCACGCCGCCACGCAGCGCGTTCCGTTGCCGCTCAACTCCGCTTCGCTGCCGTCGCTGTTGAAGAGCCGCAGAAACAGGCTCCCATCTGTCCGGCGCTCCAGAAACTCAATCCCGTCCGCGCCTATGCCCGTGTGCCGCGCACACAGCGCGCGCGCCAGCGCCGCATGCCCGTTCCGGGCCTCTGTCTCCTCGATCACCAGAAAATCGTTGCCACAGGCCTGCGCCTTGGCAAACGGAACTCGTCGCGACACCGTATCCCCTGCTGCCCAGCATAACCGCTCGCCCTGCACAGAAAAGCAGAAGCCCGCACCAACGCGGGTGCGGGCTTTGGATCTCATTCCCGAAGGGAATCTGCGCTTGTCTCGGGCCGCGAGCAAGCGCGAGAAAGCAGCAGAACTCTGCCTACCCCACAGGCGCGGCAACATTGATCTGCTCGGATAACTTGGTGAGCACCTTGTCGGCGTTCTTTTCCTCTTCCAGCGTCCGTTCCAGCAGCTCGGCATGTTGTGTCTCGCCCAAAATCATGGCCCAGTTGCGCAATGTGCCGTAATCGGCGATCTCGTGGTGCTCTATTTCATTGCCGGCGGCAATCAGCACTACGTCCCTGATCTGCTCATCCCTGGCGGAGCTGATGTTGTCCTTGGCGCCGTCGATCAGCGCCGCGGTGATCTTGCACTTCGAGCTGTCTGCCGACCCCCGATTGTCCTGCAGAATGCGCTCCAGCCGCGAAACATGCTCCCGCGTCTCGTCCAGGTGCTGCCGGAAGGCGTTGGCCAGCTGTGGCGATGTGGACTTTTCAATCATGGTGGGCAGCGCTTCGGTGATCTGCCGCTCGCTGCTCAGCGCCCGCTGCAGGGTGGTGGTGTACAGGTCGCGAAGGTTCTCAAAAGAAGGTGTAAACAAGCCCATGGTGGAACTCCTTGGCGATGTGCATCGCCCGCAAAAGATTGTGTGAAGATCTCAGGGACCGCGGGACAGGGCGTGCTTCAGGCGGCCATATCCAGTACGATGCGTGTCCGCTCTACGGCGTGGCCTTGCCCTGCCACACCGCCGACTGGTACACCCGCGTGATCGGCTGGCCCGTGGAGCGCACCACCTCCACCTCCGCCAGCCCCTGCGGGTGCGCCGCCACCGCCCTGGCCACCGGGTCGCCCTCCATCGCGATCACGTAGGCTGCGTGGTGCGCCGGGTCGGCCAGCGCCGCCTGCCAGGCTTGCTCGTCGTTCTCGCTCACCACGGACCGCAGCGGCCGCCCCGCATCCTGCACCGCCCCCACGTGCGCCGCCACCGACATCAGCACCGGCTGGCTGTCCGGAATCGTCGCCAGCACATTGGCCAGCGAGCGCTCAAACGGCACCCGCGTCTGCGCGTTCACAATCCCCTCCTGCAGCACCAGCGGGTAGGCATAGCGGCGCGCCGCAGGCAGATACCCGCCCAGCCGCGCCTGCATGGCCTGCTGTGCCAGCGTCGACTGACTGCGCAGGAAGCGCGCCGAGCCGAAGCCGGTCATCATCAGCCACGCGTTCAGCACGCACAACAGCAGCGCAGTGGACTGCGCAAACCGCGCATCCACCCGCTGCCACACCGGGCCTTTCCGCCGCAGCCAAAGCTCCAGCTGCTCCCCCGCCAGCGGCGGGTACAGGCACAGCGCCGGTAACAGCTCCATGCCATAGCGCACGTTGTAGAAGGCATGCGGTGCCAACTGCGGCACAAAGATGGGCACCGACCCAAAGGCGATCGAATACGCATAAAACGGCAACGGCGCCCATAACAGCAGCGCAAAACGCTCCACCGGGCGTTCAGCTGGGCGTTCAGCCATCGCGGCCAGAACCCCCGGAACGCGCCGAGGCCGCCACGAAAGCCAAACCCCGTACAGCGCCAACGCCAACAGCGCAAAGCCAAGCTCCCATACGGCAGCGTCAAGCTGCGCCGCCCGTAGGAAGTACACCAGCGCCAGCCCGGGGTTTTGCCAGCCCGGGTAGTGCTGCCCCGGCTTTGAGGTCTTCGCCTCGATCGCCTTGGCCGAGTACGGCCCACGCATAAAGTCCAGCCAGTCGCCATCAAAGTGCGCGTTGTACCAGAACCACAGCACCGGCCCGATCGCGCACAGCAGCGTGAACACCCCAAAGGCGGGCAGCAGCCGCCGCCGCCGCGCCGGCCCGCAGCGCAGCACCGTCCAGGCGAGGCAACACCACACCGCCGTGCCCATCACCCAGCCGTCGTAGCGGGTAAACACCTCCAGCAGCACCATCACGCCGGTAAAGATCATGCGCCGGCTCGCCAGCGCCGCGTTGCCCGCGCGCACCGCCGCCACGCACTCCACGGTCCCCACCACCGACCACACAAAGATCGCCAGAAACAGCGTCTCCGTCATCGCCGTGGTCGCCAGATAGAGCAGGTTTGGATTCAGCGCATACAACGCCACCGCCACAAACGCCCAGCGCGGCCGCATCATGCGCCGCGCCAGCCGCCACACGCCCACCACGCTGGCCGCATAGCTCAGCATGGCCATGGGCGCCGCGGCGAGGCCGGTCTGCCACATCCGCATGTTTTCCACAAACGGCAGCATGAGCAGGTGGGGCAACGGCAGCCACGCCCCACCCAGCTGGCTCAGCCCCGGGTAGTGCGCGTCCAGGATGCGCCGGGCATTGCCCAGATGCGCCACCGCATCGCCATAGAGCAGCGTGTACCCATGCTGGTAGCAGATCGCCAGGGCCAGCAACGCAAGCGCCACACTGGCCACAAACACGGGCATGCCCTCACCGCGCTGCAAGGGCCGCACCGCCTCCGGATCGCCCTCCAGCCACAGCGGCTCGCGGCTCCTGGGCACCCTTTGCGTCCCTTTGCGCCCTTGCGCGTCCTTCGCGTTGGCCGTTGCTTTTGACATACCCCTAAACGTCATCCATCACAGGTGCGAAAGCTCCCGCAACGCGGCAAAGCGCTCTTCCACCTCGTCCCGGCTTGTGGCCTGCAGGCGCTCGGTCCCAAAGCGCTCCACCGCAAACGACCCCATCGCGCTGCCATAAAACATCGCCCGGCGAAACACCTCCGGCGTCAGCGCCGGCTGCGACGCAATGTAGCCGTAGAACCCACCCGCAAAGCTGTCGCCCGCGCCCGTCGGGTCCACCACCTCCGCCAGCGGCAGCGCCGGCGAGCGGAACGGCTTGCGCCGCACGCCGTCGCCAAAGCTGCGCTCGGAAAAGTACGCCGTCGCGCCGTACTCGCCATGCTTCACGATCAGCGTCTTGGGCCCCAGCGCCAGTACACCCTCCGCCGCGCGCAGGCCGTTGCTCTCGCCCGTCAGCTGGCGCGCCTCGCCGTCGTTGATCAGCAGCACATCCAGTTCGCGCAGCACCGGCAACAGCTTTTCGCGGTGCGCCCCGATCCAGTAGTTCATCGTGTCGCCGGCCACCATCTTCACCCGCGGCATCTCCCCCCGCACCTTCAACTGCAGCACCGGATCGATGTTGGCCAGAAACAAAAACTCCGAGTCCCGATACGCCGCCGGAATCTTGGGCGAAAACTCCGCAAACACGTTCAGGTCGGTTGCCAGCGTGTCCGCCGCGTTCAGGTCTTTCAAATAACTTCCCGTCCAGTGAAAGCTCTTGCCCGGGGCCCGCTCGATCCCCGTGGTGTCGACGCCCTTGGCCGTCATCACCTGCTCATGCTCGGGCAGAAAGTCCTCGCCCACCACACCGATCACGCGCACCGGCGTAAAGAAACTTGCAGCCAGGGCAAAGTGCGTCGCCGCCCCACCCAGCACCCGTTCCCGCTTGCCACTCGGCGTTTCCAACGAATCAAACGCCACCGAACCCACCACCAAAATCGACATCAACCCTCTTCTATCTCTTGTCTTCCAAACTTCCTATCCGCATCACATCCCGCAGCGCCAACCACCACCCTCGCGACCATGGCGAAACCATCGCGCCCTCTGCATGAGCGCTTTTCCACGCCCTTCGCATGAGCGCCTTTCCACGCCTACCAATACTTCCCAAACAGCACATCCAGCTTCCGCTTCGTCGCCTCCGGAATCACGCTCCGGTCCGTCATGATGGCGTACCTGGCCGCACTCTGCGCCGGGCTCGCACTCAGGTCCCGCGGCATCAGGCGCACCGCCGCCTTCACTACCTTTTGCGCATTGTCTGCGTTCTGGTGCATCACCGCCACCACCTGGTCCACGGTCACATCGTCATGTCCCTCATGCCAACAGTCGTAGTCAGTCACCATGGCCAGCGTGGCGTAGCTGATCTCCGCCTCGCGGGCCAGTTTGGCCTCCTGCAGGTTGGTCATCCCGATCACATCGGCGCCCCAGCTGCGATACAGGTTCGACTCGGCACGGGTGGAGAACTGCGGCCCCTCCATGCACACATACGTGCCGCCCAGCTTGCCCATCACACCGACCTCGTCGCAGGCCTTCTTGAAGGTTTCGGCCACCGCCGCGCACACCGGATCGCCAAAGGCCACATGCCCCACCACGCCCTCGCCAAAGAACGTCGCGTCCCGCGCAAAGGTGCGGTCGATGAACTGATCCGGAATCACAAAGTCCGTCGGCTTGTGCTCCTCCCGCAAGCTTCCCACCGCGCTCACGCTCAGGATGCTCGTCACCCCCAGCGCCTTCATCGCATAGATGTTCGCCTTGAACGGCAACTCACTCGGCAGCAGCCGGTGCCCCTTGCCATGCCGCGCCAGGAACGCCACATCCCTGCCCTCCAGCTTGCCCAGGGCAAACACCTCGCTCGGCTCGCCAAAGGGCGTCGCCACCCTTTCTTCCCGAACCTCCGTCAGCCCCGGCATGTTGTACAAGCCGCTGCCGCCAATAATGCCAATCTCCGCCTTCGCCAACTTTGCTCCTTCATTCGTGCACTCACTGGGAGTATAGCGAGCGGCTGTTTCAAACTCGATCAACTTTGATCTTCCCCAACACTTCCGTTGTATTGGCGACTTCCCGCAGCCGGATTAGTGTCTGTTCATGATCTCCTACCGCCTTGCAGTAGCCCTGATCTTAGGCATTCAGTTGTCGTCCGCAAGTGGTCAGAATAGACTCAGCTTTCCCGACACTACCCCGAGCTTCTGCAACGCTTTTTTAATCAACGCGGCGCAGATATCAGGCTCGCGTTCCTACGTTCGTTTGAAGTTTGAACTGGAAGCGCTCGAAGCAGCGCAGGCTAGCCACATAGCATTTCAGAAAACCATAGTTGACATGAAGTCTACTGACCCTACCCTGGTGTTCGGTGCGATACTGACCGGCGAAAAAGACTCGCGTGACGCTTTGAACTGTGCGGCAATCGTTATGGACCGCTACAAACCCGAAAACAAAGACGACGATCTCGTGCGTGTGGTTACGGCAACTGCTTTTCTTCGAGAAAGGGAAGCCGACGGTGGGCTCTTTGAGTCTACCAAGCAGCGCGTCTTGCAAATCGGCTCGAAATTTACGAAGCAGAAAGAACTGACGCGAGCTCAACACCTCACGAAGCTGAGTTCGGCTAAGAAGGACGCAGCAAATGACTTGATGCTGACGACTCAGGCATCTCTCATGAACGCGATGGATACGAGTGGCCCTGGATCGGAGCAAGTAAAAGACATGTTGCTTTCGTGCAGTGAACGACGTGACTTGATTGAAAGTGCCAGAGACTTGGCCAAGTCAGACGAAAGCGCATATCAGGAGGCCGCTGACCTGATTGTGTACGCGCTTCAGAGGTATGGCTGTAAGACTTAGCTCGCCAATACGCAATGTTTTTAAGATAACCCCAATCCTTTACAAATCTCCTCCACCCGCTTCTTCACCACCTCCGGCATAACCAGCATCTGCGGCCAGGGCTTTGTGAACCCTTCCGCCGCCCACTTCCGCGTCGCGTCGATCCCCATCTTGCTTCCATAAGTCGGTAGCCGGCTCGCATGGTCCAGCGAATCCACCGGACCCAGCGTGAACTGGACAGCGTGCTGCGGGTCGAAACAGAAGGAGATCGGAGCTTCGCTTAAGGGAAACTCGCACCGCGGGCTCGATTCTTTACGCGATCACCTGCACCGCCCCTCGCCCTACCAGGCCCTCCACCCGCTCAATGAACTGCACATCGCACTGCACGCTGTAGCCGTGCGGCTCCAGGTCCGCGGCAAACTGGTCGGGCTCTTCCAGGCGCAGCATCACCTTGCCCCGGCCGGGCGCTTCCCGGAACATCTGCTGCAGCTTTTCCATCAGCGCCGCGTCCGGCGAGTGCAGCGGCACCCTGATCCGCAGCGCCTCCGGCAGCTTCACCTGCACATCTTCCAGCGCCTGGATGGACGAGATCGCAATCTTCGGCGCCGAGTCCTCCTCGCCGCGGACCGACCCGCGGATCAGCACCGGCACATCCATCTTGAGCTTTTCCGCGAGCTTCTCGTAGCTTTGCGGAAACGCGATCAGCTCAATCTTGCCGACCGCATCCTCCAGGCACGCCTGCGCGTACATCTCGCCCGAGCGCTTGGATTTGGCCACCTTCAGCCCGGTAATCACGCCGGCAACCTGGATCTCATTGCCGCCCTCTTCCCGCCGTCCGCGGTTGAACACGGCCGGCTCCGGCTTCAACTCGCAGGCGGTTTGCGTGTCGATGACACCCTTCAGGTTGCGCAGCTTGTCACGGTACTTGTCCAGCGGGTGCCCCGAGACAAAGAAGCCCAGCACCTCTTTTTCCTGCTGCAGCCGCGTGTACTCATCCCAGTCCGGGGCCGCCGGCAGCGGCTCCTCGGCTGTGCTGCTGGCCGCGCTCTCCTCGCCACCGCCAAACAGCCCAAACAACCCATGCTGCCCACTCGCCGCATCCCGCTGCGACTTCTGCGCCCGCTCGATCGCCTTGTCGAGCGCCGCCATCACTTGCGACCGCCTCCCAAACGAATCCAGCGCTCCCGCCTTGCACAGGCTTTCCAGCACCCGCTTGTTCATCAATCGCAGGTCAACCTTCTCGCAAAACTCCCACAGCGACGCGAACCCCTTGCCTCTCTCTGCGTCCCTTTGCGAAACCTCCGCGCCCTTTGCGTGATCGCTTTTTAGCTCCTCCCGAGCTTTAAGAATCGACTCGATCGCATTGTGCCCCACGTTCTTAATCGCCGCCAGCCCAAACCGGATCGCATCTCCCGCCGGCGTAAAATCCGCAGCCGAGATCTGCACATCCGGCGGCACCACCGAAATCTCCATCTCGCGGCACTCGCCGATGTACTTGACCACGTTCTCCGGCTTGCTCGTCTCCGACGTCAGCAGCGCCGCCATAAACTCCACCGGGAAGTGCGTCTTCAGCCACGCCGTGTGGTACGCCAGCAGCGCATAGGCAGCCGAGTGTGATTTGTTGAACCCATACCCCGCAAACTGCTCCATCAGGTCGAAGAGGCGACCCGCGGTGTCCTTGTTGAACTTGCGCTCCAGCGCGCCGGACATAAAGATGTCGCGCTGTTTGGCCATCTCCGCCGGGTCCTTTTTGCCCATCGCGCGGCGCAGCAGGTCGGCGCCGCCCAGCGAGTATCCGGCGATCGCGGAGCTGATCTGCATCACCTGCTCCTGGTAGACGATGACGCCAAGGGTTTCCCGCAGGATCGGCTCCAGCTCCGGGAACATGTATTCCACCGGCCGCCGGCCCCACTTGCGCTCGATGAAGTCGTCGATCATGCCGCCCTGGATCGGCCCCGGCCGGTAGAGCGCATTCAACGCGGTCAGGTCCTCTACACTGGTCGGCTTATAGCGCCGCAGCACATCGCGCATGCCGCCGGACTCAAACTGAAACACGCCACTCGTCAGCGCCTTGTGAAAGACCTGCTCATAGGTGGTCTGGTCGTCGAGCGCGATGGTGGCCATGTCGACCGTCTCGCCGCGGTTGCGCCGGATCAGCTTCAGGCAGTCGTCGATCACCGTCAGCGTGGTCAGCCCAAGGAAGTCCATCTTGAGCAGGCCCATCTTCTCAACGGCCTTCATGTCGTAACTCGTGACGACGGCCTCGTCCTTGGTCCGCGTCACCGGTACCAGCTCGGTGAGCGGCTGCGGCGCAATCACCACGCCCGCCGCGTGGACGCCCGCGCCCCGCACGAGGCCCTCCAGCCGCTGCGCGGTCTCAATCAGCTCGCGGATCTTGGGGTCTGCATCGCAGGCCGCGGCCAGCGGCGGCGAGTCCTTCAGCGCCTGCTCAATGGTGATGCCGATGGTCGGCGGAATCAGCTTGGCAATCCGGTCCACCTCGCCATAGGGCATATCCAGCGCCCGGCCCACGTCCTTGATGGCCGCCTTGGCCGCCATCGTGTTGAACGTGATGATCTGCGCGACCTGGTCCTCGCCGTACTTCTGCCGGACGTACTCGATCACCTCACCGCGGCGGTTCATGCAGAAGTCAATGTCGACGTCGGGCATGCTCACGCGCTCGGGGTTCAAAAAGCGCTCAAACAGCAGATTGTTCTGCAGCGGATCGACGTCGGTGATCTCCATCACATACGCCACCAGCGACCCCGCCGCCGATCCACGCCCCGGGCCCACCGGGATGTCGTGCTCCCTGGCGTAGCGGATAAAGTCCCACACAATCATGAAGTAGCCCGGAAACTTCATGCTCTTGATGCACTCAATCTCGCGGTTCAGCCGCTCCTCATATTGCGCGAGTGTGCTGCGCAGGATGCCGCGCTCTTCCAAATGCCGGACCGCTGTCTCGCGCCGCTTGCGCCACCCCTCCCGGCACACCTGCTCGAAGTACGTGTCGATCGTCTCCCCTTCCGGTAGCGGAAACTTCGGAAACGGGTTCTTGACCTTGGCCAGTTCCAGGTTGCAGCGCTCCGGGAACTGCATTGTCCGCGTGCACACCTCCGGCGCGTGGGCAAACAGCCGGTGCATCTCGTCCGCGGACTTGATGTAGAACTCGTTTTTGTCGAACCGGAACCGCTTGGGATTGTTCATCGAGTCCGCGGTCTGCACGCACAACAGCACCTCGTGCGAGCGCGCATCGTCGCTGGCGATGTAGTGCGAGTCGTTGGTCGCAATCAGCGGGATGCCGAGGTCCCGCTCCAGCCGGAACATGGCTTCGGTGACGGCCTTGTCCGGCTCCAGGCCGTGGTCCTGGATCTCCAGAAAGAAGTTGCCCTTCCCAAACATCTCCTCGTATTCGCCGCCTACCCGCCGGGCCTCGTCGTACTTGCCGGCCATCAGGAACTGGCTCATCTCCCCCGCCAGACACCCCGAAAACCCGATCAACCCCTCCGCATGCTCGGCCAAGAACTTCTTGCTGATGCGTGGTTTGCGATAGAAACCATGAAGTGCTGCTTCCGATGTCAGCCGCACCAGGTTCCGGTAGCCCGCCTCGTTTTCGGCCAGCACCAGGAAGTGGTTGTACTTGGACTCCGGGTCCGGTTTGCCGCGGTGGTCGTCCTCTTTGCACACATACAGCTCGCAGCCCAGAATGGGCTTGAGCTCCTGCTTCTTCATGGCCTCAAAAAAGTGCACCGCCCCGAAGATGTTGCCGTGGTCGGTCATCGCCGCCGCGCCCTGCCCGACTTTCTTCAGGTGCTTGGCCAGCTTGTCGACGTCACAGGCGCCGTCCAGAAGCGAATAATCCGTGTGCAAATGCAGATGCGTAAACTCAGCGGCCATACCCCTAGTTTACCGCCCTGATACCGGAGCAAACGCGGAGGAAAACCGGTCTGAAATTCAACCACTCCGAACTGTGGCCGCGAGGGCTGTTCTGTATCATCAGACCGGTGCGGGCACCCTCGAAAGCTGGCATTCCAAAGCCGCTCCTCCTCTTCCTTCTCGTGCTCTGGGGTCTCGCCGGGCTCAGTCTGCTGGACGGCGCCGTCGCCTCTCTGCATGCGGGTCGCGCGGTGCCCGGCGACCTTTGGATCCCGGCGCCGGGCTCTGACTTCTACGACTACCTCCCACGCTTCCCGTATCGGCACCAGCAATTCTTTTTCACTGCGCGGAACGCCTTTCCGTGGGTTTATCCGGCCCCGGCCATCTTTGTGCTCTACCCCTTCTATCTGGTTTCCGCGCCCACCCGATGGCATCTCGGCTACGCCCTGTTCGCCTCCCTGGCCCTGGCCCTGAGCCTGGGCTGCGCGACGAGGCTGGGGGTGGCCCTGCGCCGGCGAGGCCTCAGCACAGGGCAGGTCATTCTGCTTCTCGGCAGCGTGCTCATTTGCGGCTGGCCCATCTACTTTGCCCTGCAGCGCGGCAATATAGAAGTGCTCCTCTGGGTGGGCATCGCAGGTGCCATCAGCCTGATCGCCACCGGCCGCACCACCGCCGGCGCCCTGCTGTTGGGCGTTGTGGGGTCTGTCAAGACCTACCCGCTGCTGTTCATCGGCCTGCTTCTGCTGAAGCGGCGATACTGGGAAAGCGCCTTGGCGGTGCTGTCCGCGCTGGCCACCACGCTGCTGGCGCTGCGCTTTCTGGAGCCGAACGTTGCCGACGCCTCCACCCGGATCAGAACGGGCGTGGCACAGTGGACCGCCATCACCACGAGCCACTACTTCGCCACCGGCGTCGGGCCCGACCACTCCCTGCTGGGGCTGCTCCGGCAGTGCACCCTGGGTGCCATCCTGCGTCCGCCTCATGCCCTGCCCATTTTTCTTGCTGCCGAAGCAACCCTGGCCGCTGCTGTCTTTTTTCTGCGCATACGGCACATGCCCATGCCCAACCAGACCCTGTTCCTGACCTGCGCAGCCATTCTGCTGCCGCCCACCTCCTACGACTACACCCTGCTTGTGCTGCTGATTCCATGGGGCTGGATGGTTCTGCTGTGCGTGGAACGCGCCCGCGGGGAAAACACGACCCAGCCTATGACCGGTTTGTTCGTCTTGTTTGCCTTTGCGCTCGCCCCGCTGACGTTCTTTCACACCCATGGCGCCGTTCCCGTGCGCTTTGAAGGCCCGGCGCGCTGCGTGGCGCTGCTGTGTTTGGCGGCGTATGCGGCTGCGGTGCCATCAGCTTCCGAGTGCTCCCGTTAGTTGCGCTGCTTAACCCTGCTCTGTAGAGTGATGTCCACCGGCGTCACACTGCCGGTTCCGCCGCGCTCAACTCGCGTTCCACGGCGATGAGGTCCTCTGACGTGAGGCGGTCCGCGCGCCGCAGCGCCGGAAAAAACACGGCCCACAACCCTGTAACCAGCATGCTGCCCACGCCGCCGAGCACCACCGCGCGCACGGCCCCGAACCAGTGCGCCGTGACGCCGGATTCGAATTCTCCGAGCTCATTCGAGGCGCCCAAAAAGAGCCAGTTCACGCTGGAAACCCGGCCGCGCATCTCCGGCGGTGTTGCCAGCTGCAGAATGCTGGAGCGGACCACGACGCTGACCATGTCCGTGGCGCCGGTGATCACCAGCGCCGCACAGCTCAACCAGATGTTGCGGCTGAGCCCAAAGACCACCGTGGCCGCGCCAAAGCCGGCCACGCACGCCAGCATCGTTTTGCCGGCGTCGCGGCGAAGGGGAAAGACGCTGAGGCCGAGGGAAACAGCGAGCGCACCCAGACTGGGCATGGCGCGCAGCAACCCCAGCGCATGCGCTCCGCGATGCAGAATGTCGGAAGCGAAGATGGGCAGCAGGCTTACCGCGCCGCCCAGCAGCACGGCAAAGAGGTCCAGCGAGATGGAGCCCAGCAGCAGCCGCGTGTGGCGCACATAACGCAGGCCGGCCAGCATGGTTTCCACGGTGAAGCTCTTCCCTTCCGCCGCGCCGCGCGGACGCAGCAGCGAGACCATGACCAGAAAAACCAGGATCATGCTGCAGGTGAACAGGTAAACCAGGGGAGCGCCGGTCAGAAACCGCAGCCGCCCGGTGAGGCTCACTGTGAACAGCAGACCGCCCATCATGGGCCCCAGCGCGTTGGAGATCTGAAAGACGCTCGCTCCCCACGTGACCGCGTTGACGAAGTGTTCGCGGGGCACCAGCGTGGGTATCAGCGCTGAAGCTGCAGGGCCGGAGAAGCAGCGTCCCAGCCCGATGACGAACAGGATTGCGTACACCGGCCACACGCTGCGGACCCCGTGCAGCGTCAGCAGCAGCAGTGACAGCGTTGCGCAAAACTGCAGCGCGTAACAGCCCAGAATGACGTTGCGACGGTCATGGAGGTCCGCGACGTGTCCGGCGGGCAGCGTAAAGATCAGCCCGGGAATAAACAGCGCCAGGCCCGTATATCCCAGCGCCAGCGCGGAACCCGTGAGCTGATACACCTGCCACGCCACGCCGACGCTCTGGGCCTCGGCGCCGATCACACCGGCAATGCGTGCGGTCTGGTATAGCCGAAAGTCCCGATGTTTCCATGCCACCGTGGCGGCAAGGGAGCGTTCGCTGTCTGGGTCGGGCATGCAGTTATGGTGTCACATCGCCCGCGCCGGACGGGCACGCCCGCGTCTATGATGGGCGCGTGAGTTCCCCGCTTTCGCCCCCGGACGACCGCCAGCTTGGCGAGCTGCTGACAGAAACGCGCAACCCAGCCTCCGCGCACCTTGACGAACTGACGACCGTGGCCATGCTGCAGCTGATCAACGACGAAGATGTCCGGGCGGTCCACGCCGTGCGCGAGCAGCTGGGGCAGATTGCAGCGACGGTCGATGCCATTGCCGAGCGTTTCCGGCGCGGCGGACGCCTGTTTTACCTTGGCGCCGGCACCAGTGGTCGGCTGGGTGTGCTGGATGCCAGCGAGTGCCCGCCGACCTTCTCTGTCGACCCCGATCTGGTGCAGGGCGTGATCGCCGGCGGCGACCGGGCGCTGCGCCTGTCCAGCGAGCACTCGGAGGACTCAGCTGAGGAGGGAGCGCGCGATCTGCTGGTCGCGGGCTTCGGCTCGGATGGGCGACCGGACACGCTGGTCGGTATCGCGGCAAGCGGGCGCACGCCGTATGTGCTGGGGGCGGTGCGGGAGGCGCGCGGCATGGGCGCCTTCACCGTGGGCCTGAGCTGTGTGCCCGGGTCGCAGCTCGCCGAGGCGGCCGAGATGGCTATCACGCCCGCTACAGGGCCCGAGGTCCTCACCGGCTCCACGCGCATGAAGGCGGGCACGGCGACCAAGCTGGTGCTCAACATGATCTCCACCGGCGTGATGGTGCGCACGGGCGCGACTTTGGGCAACCTGATGGTGAATGTGCGCCCCACCAACGCCAAGCTGGTGGACCGCGCCGAACGCATCGTGGCCGAGGCCACAGGCTGCGACCACGCCACAGCCGTAAAAATGCTTCAGGCCAGCGGCATGGACGTCAAGCGCGCCATCGTGATGCAGCGGCTGGGGCTTTCGCGCGACGCCGCGGCGGAAAAGCTGCGGGCCGCCGGTGGGGTGTTGCGGCGAGCGCTGGAGTAATCCGGCCTTCCGCAAAGAAGACGCCACCAGATGCAACTTGCGGCAACGGCGTGGGTTTCAACAAGCAACAGGTGAGGGCCGGCACACCTTCAAAGACACCAGTGACACAGGAAAGAGGAGTTCACATGCGATCAGCACGATGGTTGGTTCCCGCACTCACGCTCGGCATGGTGGCCAGCACAGCGATGGCATCAGGGCAGTACTACGGACAGCAGGGCCCGCCCCCGCCACGCGCAGGCTATGGCCAGAACGGCTACGGCCCCGGCGGATGGGATCAGGCGCCGCAGGAGTTTCGCGACGTCATGCGCCGCGGCTACCGCGACGGCATCGAAGGGGCAAGGAAGGACTACGAGAATCATCGCCCGCCCAACGTCAGAAATCGGGATGAGTTCCGCGATCCCAGCTTTATCGCCAGGCCCGATCGCCACGACTACCGTATGGGCTTCCGTCGTGGCTATAAGGTAGGCGTTGAACACATCTACGGTGGTCGCCGGTACGATCGTTAAGAAAAAGCAGTCACAAGAAGCAACCCGGCCTGGTGCCGGGTTGCTTCTTTTTTAAGCGATGCCAACGGAGGCTTTTTCTGGCAACTCCAATTTGCATACAGCATCGGCTCGCCCTGCTTGGTCATCTCGACCGGAAGCTGGAGGCCGCAGTGGAGAGATCTGCAGGTTCGTCCCGAGGAAGCGAGCCGTGGGCAGCGCCCCGCACTGCGGGTCTCTCCACTGCGCTTTGCTCCGGTCGGGATCAGAAGGCTGGAGCCGTCTCCCTCCAGGTGTAGCTGCGCTTCTGTGTCGCGCCTTCAGCGCTCGAACTTTATCGGCACTTACCTGGGCCTTTGGCCCAGGCTGTTATATGTCGCGCCTTCAGCGCGAAAGAAGTGAAGCCTTCCCTGAATGGAACAGCTTTAGGACGATGCTCAACAAAGACGCGTCACATGGCTTCGGCATACGTGTAGGGCCGTTTGCCTCGGCTGTGCCGGAAGCCTGCCCACAGCAGAAGGCTTGCGATGGCAGCATAGGCGCACCACACCGAGGTGAACGCATAGCGCTTCACGGCAAACGTCGCCAGCAGAATAATCAGGTTGGCCACACCGAAGAGCACCATGGGGCGCACGCGGGAAAAGAACAGTGCACCGCAGGTGACGACAACATAGAGAATCGCCACGATAGCGTCGTTGGTGGCCTGATTCATGTACACAATGCTGTGCTGCCTGACGTAGACCTGCGTGGAAAAGGCCGTCAGGGCCCACAGGATGTACAGCGTCAGGGCGCCCCCCACAACGGCAAACGGCAGCATGACTCGACGCCGCGCGGGTGAAGGCTCAAACAGCAGCACGCCCAGGGGCAGGAGCAGCGGCAACAGGCCCTGGGCGTACAGCATAAAGGCAGCCCCTGCGTCGTGCGCCACCACGGGCGGCAGCCGGCCATCGAGCCCTAGCCAGACAAAGCCCTCTGTGAACTGATGCACGGCAAAGAGCAGGGGCAGCGAGGCAAACAGGATCTCGCGGCGATGCCGCACCTCGCGCAGGGTCGCGACGCCGATGACGCCGAGAACCCCACTGCCCACGAAGTTGGCGGTCGCTGAAAAGCACATAGTCGGTTCGATAGTTGTATCAGTTAAACAGCGACGGCGTGTCCGGCAATTGCGAGCGACGTGGCGGCTCCAGGCCAAGGTGCTGGTAGGCCAGTTTCGTGGCCACACGGCCGCGCGGCGTGCGGTCGATGAAGCCGATCTGGATCAGAAACGGCTCATACACGGCTTCCAGGGCATCTTCTTCCTCCGCCAGCGCCGCGGCCAGGGTGTTCAGGCCCACAGGGCCGCCGTCGTACTTTTCGATGATGGTACGCAGCAGCCGGCGGTCGAGCTCATCGAAGCCATGCGCGTCGATCTCCAGCAGATCGAGCGCCTTCATGGCGACCGCGCGCGTGATGGCACCATCGGCCCGCACCTGCGCATAATCGCGCACGCGCCGCAGCAGCCGGTTGGCGATGCGCGGAGTACCGCGGGAGCGCACGGCGATCTCCGCGGCTCCGTCGCGGTCGATCGCCACGCCAAGCACCTCGGCGGAGCGCTCCACGATGAAGCGCAGCTCATCGTCGGTGTAAAACTCCAGCCGCAGCAGGATGCCAAAGCGCGAGCGCAGCGGCGAGCTGAGCAGGCCCGGCCGCGTGGTGGCGCCCACCAGCGTAAACGGGTCCAGCTTGACGCCGTGAATGCGCGCCGATGGCCCCGTGCCGATCATGATGTCGAGCTTGTAGTCTTCCAGCGCCGTGTACAGCTTTTCTTCCATGATCGGCTGCAGGCGGTGGATCTCGTCGATAAACAGCACCTGCCGGTTTTTGACGTTGGTCAGGATCGCGGCCACATCGCCCTGCACCTGCAGCGCCGGCGCGGAGGTCTGCTGGTAGCCCACGCCCAGCTCGTTGGCGATGATGGTGGCCAGCGTCGTCTTGCCCAGCCCCGGCGGCCCAAACAGCAGCACATGGTCCAGCGCCTCGCCGCGCGATTTCGCCGCTTCCAGCGCAATGGCAAGCTGCTCCTTGGCCTTGGTCTGGCCAATAAACTCCTGCAGCCGATGGGGCCGCAGCTTGAGCTCAAACTGCGCATCGTCGTCCAGCACAGCCGCGGAGACGAGCCGGTCCGGATCGTCATCCTCGGGCATGGAGGCCGTCGAGGGTGGTCGCGAGTTAGGGGGACGTGCCATAGGTTAGGGCGATGGTACGGCGAAGGCGCGGGCGAAGGCAACGCCGCGCCCGCGCGGGGCCGGTTTACCGCAGCATCAGCAGCACGCACCCGTGCGGGGCCACGCGCTCCACGAACTCATGGCCGCTGATGGCCACGCCGCCGCCCCACAGATTGCGCACCCCCCAGTCGCGGCCGCCGAGGTCCTGGCCGAAATCGGCAAGCTGTTTGGTCAGGTTCATCTCCTTGTCGCCGAGGTTGAAAAGGCCGATGGCCTTTTCGCCCCCGGGCAAGTCCGCGCGCCACACGATCAGGTTGCCCTCGTGCACCACCTGCGCGCTGCGGGTTGCGGTCTGGTTGATGCGCAGGAGGTCGCGGTTGGTCAGCAGGTTCAGCGTGTCCGCATCGAGCATCGTCAGGTTGGCCCCCAGAATGAGCGGGCTGCGCGCAATCGCCCACAGCGTCAGCATGGTGCGCTGTTCTTCGGGGCTCAGGCGCGAGGTGCGCGGCTGGCCATCGCCGGGCGAGGGCTTCAGCTGCCCGAGCGGCAGCATGTCCGCATCCGGCCAGTGTTCTGGCCCGGCATACGGCTCCCATGCCGCCAGCCGCGCGAACTGTTCGCGCACGCTTTGCGGGAACTCGGTCGTCTGGTTGGGGCCTGGTTGCCAGCGGTCCCACACATCGTCGGAGATGCGCCACATGTTGGCCAGCGCGGCGACCTCCTCGGCATGGTCCAGTTGCGTGGGCCCGGGTGAAATGCTCAGCACCATCGGGCGTCCGGTCTTGTTGATGGCGCGGCGGATCTGCTGGATTTCGCTCAACTTGTAGGGGTTGTTGGCGATGCAGTCCACCTTGAGCAGGTCGACGCCCCAACTGGCATACTGCTGCATCAGCGAGTCATACCAGGCCTGGCCGGCGGCGTTGTCCCTGACGCCCCAGTTGGTCGGATCCCAGGGGCAGGGCTCGGTCGGGTCTGCCGCGTCCTGCGCATGAAAGCTGGAGTCCGCCACGGGCAGGTTGCGTTCCACGCTGGCCCGCGGAATGCCGCGCACAATGTGGATGCCGAACTTGAGCCCCTGCGCATGCACCCACTGTCCCAGCGCGGCAAAGCTGGTGTCCTCCAGCGTGACCGGCAAGGTGCCCGGCGACGTTGCCGGGGGCTGCGCCCCTTTGGCCGAAGATGGAAAGCGCGCCGGCACCGGCACATACCGCCCGTAGGCGTCCAGGGCGTAGTGCAGCTTCGCGGGGGTGGAGCGGTCCTCGGGGTTGAAGAAGAACCAGCCTTCATCGATCACGGCGTACTGCCAGCCGAAGGGCAGCAGCTTGGTCTTGAGCGCCTCCGCATTGGCCCGGAACTGCGGCTCGGTGATGGTCAGACCGTAGCTGTCCCAACTGTTCCAGCCCATGGGCGGCGTCGGTGCAACCTCCACCGTCTGCCCAGCCGCACCCGGCAGGTTGCCCATCATGAGCGCCAGCAGCAACGGCGGCGCTTTCCGCCAGTTCATCCACATGGCCCGGACTATACACCGCGGCGGCGGCGGCGTCCCCGGGTAAACTTGGCCTGTTGCGGACCTACTTTTACAAGCTCACCTCCGACCGCGGCGGCGCGCCCTGCGCACCCCCGCCGCGCGCCGGAGAGGCGGCCTCCCTGTCGCTGGCCATCTGCAAGCCGGCCATCCGGCGCACGGCACAGCCCGGCGACCGCATCGTCGGGCTCACCAGCCGCGTCCTGGAGCAGCGCGACGGCTACCCGCCGGTGAGTGTCATCTACGCGGCCACGGTCAGCCGGGTGCTGGACGCCACCACGTATTACGCGGAGCACTCGCCCTATCGCCACCGGCCGGACTGCATCTACCGCTACGACCCGGAGGCGGGCACGCTGCTGCATAGCGGCGCTACCGGCCTGCATGCCGACCCGCGCCATCGCCGACGGGACCTGGGCCGCGAAGGCCTCTTTGAGAACGCCCGCATCCTGCTCTGCGACAGCTTCACCTACCTGGGCCCGCAGGCCGCGCCCATCCCGGAGCGGCTCGCCCGGCTGCGCACGATGGCCTCCGCCCTGGGCCAGGGGCACCGGGTCCTCCACGCCGGCAAGGACCGGACGCTCGATGCGGAGGTCGAGGCGCTGTTCCGCGTCGTAGAGCGGCAGCCGAGCCTGCATACGCCGCCCGTGGTCCACGCCGACGCTTACGACCACCCGGCGCCCGCCCAGGCCGACCGTGGCGCGCCGCCGCGCCGCCCGTGCCACGGTCAGCACTAAAGTGCGAAGATGAAACGACGAGAGAACCGACGCACATGCCCCTGTATGAATACGCCTGCCAGCAATGCCACCGCCGCGTGGAAAAAATTCAAAAGTTCAGCGACGCTCCCCTGACCACCTGCCCGCACTGCGGCGGCACGCTGGAACGCACCATCACCGCGCCCGCGGTGCAGTTCAAAGGCTCCGGCTGGTACAAGGACCTGTACTCCTCCGCGAAGCCGGCAGCGGCCGCGGGCAGCGCCGGGGAAAGCGCCCCGGCAACGTCGGGCGCCAAGGAGGGGGGTGCAGGCGGGGACAGCCCCAAAGCCGCCGCCCCGGCACCCTCAGCGCCGGCGGCCCCGGCAGCCTCCGGAGGCTCCGCACCGTCCTCTTCGGGCGGTTCCGGGAAATGACATCGATGCCCGGCCCGCATCCCTCCAAAGTGCTGCGGACTCCCACTGGAGGTGTTATCCCGCCGCTATCTCCCTGCGCTATGATGCATCGCATGAAGCTGTCTCGTTCCCTTCGCAAGTTCAAGCACGGAGTCCAAGACACCCTCGAGTACGCCGCGCAGGAGAGTCGGATCGTGATACGAAATGTGGGCCTGGTTTCTGCTGGAGTCACCGTTGTAGCGGTGGGTGTCGTCATCGGCCGGGAACTCCGGCATCGCTACAAGTTCCAACGCCGTACACCCTATGACCTTTACGCCCACTCGGGCGGCCGCAGCCGCTTCCGGCAAGGAGACGTCGAATTCGGCGTGGGCATTTAGCAGGGCGTGCCATTGGCTGCATACTGGAGCAGAGTCGCCCTGCGCCGAAGCCGCTTCGCCCGGGCTGCATCTAAAGCATCAGCAGGCCATGGCAACGCACCTTCCCCCCATCCCGGAGCTGATCCCGCTGCCGTCCCTCCGTAGCGCGACTCTGCCGGCTCCGTCCATCGGCGCCGGCGCGGAAACCGCGGACCGGCTCCGCGACAGCCACGGTCGTGCCATCACCGATCTCCGGCTTTCGGTGACCGACCGTTGCAACTTTCGCTGCGTTTACTGCCGCACCGGCAACGGCGAGACGACCAACAGCGGCGAGTTGCCGCTGGCTGACTACGCCCGCGCCCTGCGGCTCTTCGTGTCCCTGGGTGTGGAAAAAATCCGCTTCACCGGCGGTGAACCGCTGTTGCGTCGGGGGTTGATCGACCTGATCCGCGAGACTGCCCAGTTGCGTCCAGCGTTCCACCCAGACCAACCGCTCGATCTCGCGATTACCACCAACGGCCACCTGCTGGCGCCTATGATTCGGGACCTCAAGGCTGCCGGTCTGACCCGCATCACCGTCAGCATGGATGCGGTCGACTCCCCCACCTTTGCCCGCATCACTCGCGTGCCCAGCAGCTTCGAGCGTGTGCGCGACGGCATCCGCGCGGCCCAGGATGCCGGGTTGGGCCCCGTCAAAGTCAACGCCGTCCTGATGCGCGGCTTCAACGACGATCAGATCGAGGCCTTTGCCGAGTTTTCCCGGCGCGAAGGCGTCATTGTGCGCTTTATCGAGTTCATGCCGCTGGAAGAGGACAGGGTTTGGGCGCCGGAGACCGTGGTCCGCCTTGAAGAGATCGTCGAGCGCCTCGGCCGCGTGCGGCCCCTCGTCGCCCTCCCGCCGAACCAGCTCTCCGAAACGGCCCGGCGCTACACCTTCGACGACGGCCTCGGGGAGATCGGCATCATCGCCCCCGTTTCGCATCCGTTTTGCGGCCATTGCAGCCGGGTGCGCCTCACCGCGGACGGCAAGGTGCGCACCTGTCTGTTTTCCCAGAGCGACCACGATCTGGCTGGCCCGATGCGCCGCGGCCTGGACGACGACGATCTCCGCAAGCTGATCCGTCACATCGTCGACCGCAAGGAAGCGCGTCACCACATCGGCGAGCCGGGGTTTTTGAAACCGTCCCGCAGTATGGTGCAGATCGGCGGTTAAGCCGAACCTTCCCGCACCTATCCCGAGCGTTCGCCTGCCTTCCCTGGGCAGCCCCTTGTCTTGTTGCGCATGAGCAAACGTTTAACCGTGACTTTTTGCACGGGTAGCGAGGCAGCGCTATGCTGTGATCTCGGCCTCAGCTACTTCGTTGTTTTCCGGAAGGTCATGCGCTTAACCACACGGTCCTCCTCAAATCTTGGCAAAGCACCGCCTTCCAGCGAACTGCAGCTCTTCCATGAGGTGGCGCAGGCGCTTACGTCCAACCTTGAACTGGAGCCGCTGCTGCGCGCCATTCTGGGGAAAATGGAGGACTACTTTGGCCCCGAACGCTGGTCGCTGCTCATGGTCGACGAGGAGACGGGCGACCTTCATTACGCCCTCACTACCGGTAAAACGCAATTCGCGCCCGGCGCCAAGCTGCGTCGTGGCGAAGGCATCGCCGGCTGGGTCGCCCGCACCGGCGAGCCCCTCGTCATACCGGATGTACGCCTGGATCGCGAATGGTCGCGCTTCGCCCGGGAGCATCCGGAACTGAACCTTCACTCCATCGCCTGCCTGCCCTTGCGCCACGGTGGCCGCACCCTGGGTGTCCTGCAACTGCACAACAGCAAGCTGGAGCTGATGCCGGGCAATGCCCTGTCCTTTCTTCGCGTACTCTGCGATTACGCGGCCATTGCGCTTGAAAATGCCCGTCAGGTCAACCTTGTACACCGGCTGAGCATCACCGACGACTGCACCGGACTGTTCAACGCCCGCTATCTGTACGCGTCACTCGAGCAGGAGATCACCGTCGCAATGAAGCCATCGCTGATCCCCTCCGTGGCGCACTTCAGCCTGCTCTTCTTCGATCTCGATCGCTTCAAGAACGTTAATGACACCTATGGTCACCTGGTCGGGTCGCGTCTGCTCGCCGAGGCCGGGGCCCTGATCAAGCGCACCCTGGGGCCCACGCATGCAGCCTTTCGCTACGGCGGCGACGAATTCGTCGCCCTGCTGCGCGGGTTGGACAAGCCCCAAGCCACCCAGACGGCAGCGGCGCTGCGCGAAAAGATCCGGGAAACCGACCTGCTCACCACAGAGGGTCTCCGCCTCCGGGTCACCGCCAGCTTCGGCCTGGCCACCTTCCCCCAGGACGGAGGCGACCTCCACAGCATCATTCGCGCCTCCGACGCCATGATGTACTGCGCCAAAGATGACGGACGTGATTGCCTGGTGGTCGCCAGCGACGAGCGGTCCGTCCAGATGCCTGTGCCGAAGTCCTCCCGCCACAACTGAAAGATCCGGGAGAACGCTTGCCAAGCGGCACTGACCGCGCTGCAAAGGCATGAAGGCCCCCGATGTTCCGGGAGCCTTTGAGTGGCGTGAGGTCTTCTGAACGAAGACCCTGATCAGGAGGGAGGGGTGCTGCGGATGGGGGAAGCCGGTGACCGAGGGAACTGCTAGCCCGGCAAATGCAAACTACACTTGTTCAGACGCATCCTGGGAGGAAAAGTTCTTCCGATTTCCACAAGATTGTTTACAGTATCTACACTTTTGCGGAGATCGCTATACCACGGAAGGGTGAGTACCCTCCACTTTGGTCTAAATGAGCCCCAGGAAGGCCTCCGGACGCAACTTCGCCCCCGGAAAGACCGCATCCAGCCGCTCGGTGCCCAGCGCGTACGAGGCCGCCTCGGCCAGAATGTTACGGAAATCCGTAGTCACGGCAAGGTCCCGGCCCTCGTTGAGCTGCTCCGGCGCCAAACCCGGCCAGCGACCATACACCTTGCCGCCGCGCACCTCACCGCCCAGCACCAGCATGGCGTTGGCGTGCCCGTGGTCAGTGCCGCCGGTGCCGTTCTGGTGGGCAGTCCGTCCGAACTCCGACATCGTGACCAGGGTGAGCTGCTCAGCACCGTCGCCCATGTCCCGCCAGAAGGCAGAGATGGCGCCCGAGAACTCCCGAAGCCTGCTGGCCAGCTGTCCGGTCGCCGCGCCCTGGTTCTGGTGCGTATCCCAGCCGCCGATGTCGGCAAAGGCCGCCTCCACCCCGAGGTCCGCCTTCAGCAGCTGCGCGATCTGCTTCATGCTGTTGCCAAAGGCGGTGTTGGGGTAGTCCACCCCCGCCGCCGGCTGGTAGCGCGCCGGGTCGGCGGCCTTGAGCATGCGAACGGCCTCAAAGGTCTCCTGCCCGGTGCCCTGGAGAACAGCGTCCGTGCTCCCGTCGTACATCGCCTGAAAAGCGCTGGCGACCGGAGCGGCCTGCGTTCCGCGGCCGCCGACCGAAAAATCCTGGAGATTGGTGAGCGATACCGCGGGTACAGACCCCTGCAGCGTTCGCGGCACCTGCGGTCCCAGCGCCACGGCGCGAAAGGGCGAGGGCGGCAGCGGCGCGACCTGGGCGGCCAGCGCGCGGTTCAGCCAGCCATCCGTGGTCGCCTTCACGCCCGGCGTACCGGACTCCATGTAGTCCTGCGCATCAAAGTGCGACCGCGTCGGATCCGGCGACCCGGCGGCGTGCACCACGGCCAGCTGCCGGGCGTCCCACAGCGGCTTCAGCGAGGCCATTGCGGGATGGAGGCCGAAGAACCCGTCCAGATCCAGGACCTCCTTTTGCGCAATGGCAATCGTCGGCCGCATCGTGTAATAGCTTGGCTCCGCATGCGGCACCACGACATTCAGCCCGTCACAGGCCCCGCGCTGGAAGACCACCACCAGCTTTTTGCCCCGGTTCGCCGCGGACCGCGCCTCGGCAAAGACCGACCGCGTCAGAAACGCCGGAATCACCGAGGTGCCGATCAATGCCAGGGCGCCGTTGCGCATGAAACCGCGCCGGGTCACGCCATTGCGGCGGCCGCGGTCGCGGCCCGCGAGGTCACATCCCCAGTCGCTTGCATCCGTAAAGATTGGCTTGCTTGCCATACTTGCCTCCTCCAACCAAAACAGCTATCGGTGCTGAAACTCCGGCGAGCCAAGCAGCAGGCCCGCTACGATGGCCACCGGAGATCCCACTGTTGGCGAGCGGCCCCGGTCCCCATCGGTGTTCCCCGATGACGGTGTACGGCCGCTGCCGGCACCCGCAATTTTCCCCGGAGCACTCACCGGAATTGCCCGAAAGCTCTGCTCCGCCTGCACCTGCAATCCAGGTATCGCCGCGGCGGCCAGCGCCGTGGCCCGGGTCTGGGTTGAGGCCGGGCCACCCAGCAGCACCTGCTCCAGGCGCCCTTCGGTGGCCGCGTCCATGGGCGCCTCGGGCACGCGCCCCGTCGCCGCGTCGGCTCCCAGCGACCGGGGCCAGTCCAGCCGTGTTCCCGGCAGGCGATTGCCGCTGAGCACCAGCGCGAAGTTCATGCGCGTCAGCAGCGCATTGCTGCTCACCCACGACGCCGCTTGCCAGGAGTAGCCGTTGGGCGTCTGCATGCCGTACACCGGCATGCCGAGGCGGCTAAGCGCCTGCGCCGCCGGCTGCGGGTCAGTAATCTCGGCATCGGTCGCGCGCATGGCCGAGACCAGGAACTCCAACGGGGTCTTCACTTTGGCATCGACTACGGCAGGCGACCAGAACTCCGGCGAGTGAAACATCGTGGACAGCACCGCGCTGATGTCGCCGTCCGTATTCAGGTAGCTCCGGGCCATCCGGTCCACCAGCGCCGGCGGCGGCGTGTCGCTGACAAAGCGCTCCGCGAGCTCCAATGAGAGAAAGTGCGCCGTCGCCGGGCTGCTCGCCAGCAGGTGCAGCACGGCCAGCCCCTCGTCCACCCCGCCTTCCGGGATGACGTGGCCCAGCACGGTCTTGGCGCCCGGCTCGTGCCGGTTGGGGTTGAAGACAAAGGTGCCTCCCTCGGCCGGCTTCGTGATGGTCCAGCCCGTGAAGCACCTGGCGACCTCGATCACGTCCCCCTGCGTGTACCCGCCGTTCACCCCCAGGGTGTGCAGCTCCATCAGCTCGCGAGCGTAGTTCTCGTTGATGCCTTCGGACCGCCGCGCCTTGCCCTTCGCCGGCGCCTCGCCGGCGCTGTTCTGCTGCCGCGCCTCGGCCCGTTCCGCCGCCCGGGAGTCCGGTCCCACGCTCTTCCAGTTATCCAGATACACCAGCATCGCCGGGCTTTCCGCCGTGGCCACCAGCAGATCCTCAAACCGGCCCAGGGCATGCGGCAGAATGGCATGCCGCTCATAAGCCGGCAGCAGGTAGGGCTCATTCTGGTTCTTGCGTAGGTATACGTTGAAGTGGTTCAGCCAGAAATCCGTCATCACGGCCTGCAGTTGGCGTTCGGAATACACGTCCCGTAGCAGGCGCGTCCCGGTCACCTCCGCCGCCACCATCCGCTCCGGCGACCGCATCGCCTCCACCGTTTCCCGCTGCGACGGCGTCAGACCCGCGACCAGCCGCGCCTGGTCGACCCCCTTCAGGCCCGCGCGCAATCGCAGCGTCGCCGCGGGCGACATGGCCAGAAGCCTCGCCATGCGCTCCGCAGGCGCAAGTGCCAGAATCTGCTGCCTTTCTGCGGCATCCGCGGCCTCGTCCGCCAGCGTGGACGCAGCGGGCCCGTTCGCTTCCGCCGCCGGCTTGTCCCCTGCAACAGCCGCTGTAGGCGCGCCCTCCTCGGCCTTTGTATCCTGCCGAAGCTCCCGTTTTCGCTCGGCAAACTCTGCCGCATCTGCCCACACCGCGCGCTGCTCCTGCCCTTCCGGCGCTTGGAGGTTACCGCGCGCATAGCCGCGCAGCATCGCGGGCGTGGGAAACGCCGCCACAAGCTGGGTCGGGTCCAGCTGCATCGCCGGATACTGGGCCAGGCGCGCATCCAGCGCCGCATCGGCAACCCGCTCCGGATGGAGCTGCTGCTGAAACCACGCTTCCAGCCCCATGCGGTTCACCGCGGCGCGGTCGCCGGGGCGCGGTCCAAAGGTCAGCCGGTCCAGTGCGTGCAGCGTCTTCTGTTCCGGGGTCAAAACCGTAGTCTGAGCAGCCTTCGCCCTGTTCGGCACAGGAGCTGCCGCAAACCCGGCCGGCGCGGTCATGCCAACACAGAGCAGCCCAGCAGCCGCCGCCCACGCCATGCCGCGGCGCCTGTCCTTCTGAAAGTGAGGGCTTTCCGCCTTTTTACTGTCATCTCCGCAGGGGATCTGCTTCTCCAGGCTAAGCTCTTTGGGTGAGGTGGATGCAGCAACGCGCATGCCCGGCGCTCCTTGCAAGAAAGTTCCGGTCCAGCGGACCGTCACTCACCTGAACCCGCCTCGGGTTGGCTTAGTTGCGCCGCTTAAAACGCCGCCAGCGCCGCCATGGCCTCAAAGAGGCGGTCCGCCTGGGGCAGGATCGCGTCTTCCAGCAGCGGCTGGTAGGCCACAAAGGTGTCCATGCCGGCAATACGGCGCACCGGGGCGTCCAGGTCGTGGAAGAGCTCCTCGCCGATGCGGGCGGCCAGTTCCGCGCCATATCCCCAGCTGAGCATGTCCTCATGCGCCACCAGCACCTTGCTGGTCTTGCGCACCGTGGCGGCGATCGCGTCCCAATCGAACGGCGTCAGGCTGCGCAGGTCCAGGATCTCCACCACCACGCCCCGCTCCCGCTCCAGCCGCTGGGCGGCCTGCAGCGCCCGCGGCACCACAGCGCCGTAGGTGATCACAGAAAGGTCCTTGCCCTCCCGGACCACCCGGGCCTTGCCGAACGGGATGATGTAGTCCGGCCCCGGATACGGCGCCCGCCCGAAGGCGCCCCGGTAAAGGTTTTTATGCTCCAGAAAAAGCACGGGATCATCGCAGCGAATGGCTGTACGCAGCAGACCGACCGCGTCCGTGATGTTGGACGGCATCACCACCCGCACGCCGGGCGTGTGGGTGAAAATGCTCTCCCCGGACTGGGAGTGGTAAATGGAACCCCCGGTCAGGTAGCCGCCAATCGGCACACGCATTACCAGCGGGCAGGTAAAAGCTCCATTCGAGCGCCAGCGCATCACCGCTAACTCATTGCGCATCTGGTGCATAGCCGGCCAGATGTAATCAAAGAATTGAACTTCCACGACGGGCTTCAGGCCCCGTACCGCCATGCCAATCGCGCGGCCGGTGATGTTGGCCTCCGCCAACGGCGAGTTCCACACGCGATCGCTGCCAAACTTCCGCTGCAGGCCGGCGGTGACCTTGAAGACACCGCCCTTGCCCTTCAGCCTGCCCGCCTGGAGCTCGCCGTCACGCGTGGCATCCGCTACGTCCTCGCCAAAGATCACGATCCGCTCATCCCGCCGCATCTCGTCGCGCAGGCAGGCGTTGATGCCGTCCAGCATGGTGCGCTCCGGGGCATCCGGAACAAGCGGCGCGGGGGCAACCTGAAACTCCTCACCCGTCGGTTTTAGTGCTTCAGAGTAAACCTCACACAGGATGGAACTTACCAGTGGCGGCGTGGCGGCCAAGGCACGATCCGCTGCGCGCTGCACCTCCACCTCGACGCTGTTCTCGATGGCGCGGATGCGTTCGTCGTCCGCAATGCCGTTGCCGATCAGCCACGCCTGCATCCGGGCGATTGGGTCGCGCAGCGCATCGGCTTCCAGCTCGTCGGCGGAGCGATAGTGGGTCTCGTCGTCGCTGAGCGAATGCGAATAGGGCCGCACCACGTGGCCATGGACCAGCGCGGGACCGCGCCCCGCCCGGCAATACGCCACCGCCTCCCGCATCGCCTCATAGCTGGCCACGGCGTCGGTGCCGTCGACCTCGGCGAAGTGGAAATGCGGAAAATTGGCCACCAGCCGCGAGATATTCCCGCCCGGCGTGTTGGCCTCCACCGGCGTGGAGATCGCATAACCATTGTCTTCCACGACATACAGCACGGGCAGCTTCAGGTTGGAGGCCGTGTTCAGCGACTCCCAGAACTCCCCCTGGCTGGTGGAACCCTCGCCGATGGAGACATACACGACCTCATCGCCCTCAAAATGCACGTCCTTGAACTGCCGATAATCCGCAGGGATGGAGCGCTCCGGCTTGCGCGCCGCCTCGGGGTGAGCGGCGAAGTAGCGGCCAGCCTCCGCGCAGCCCACGGCATGCAGACACTGCGTTGCCGTCGAGGACGACGGCGAAACGATGTTCAGCCGCTTGCTGGTCCAGTGCGACGGCATCTGCCGGCCGCCCGAGGCCGGGTCCTCCGCCGCGCCCACGGCCTGCAGCAGCTGCTCTTCAACCGTGTTGCCCAGCGCCAGGCAGAGCGCACGGTCGCGGTAGTAAGGGAAAAACCAGTCATAAGCCGGGCGCAGGGCCATGCCCGCCGCGACCAGCAAGGCCTCGTGCCCGGCGCAGGAGATTTGAAAAAAAATCTTCTGCTGCCGCTTCAGCAGGATTTCGCGGTCGTCGGTGCGCCGCGACAGCAGCATCAGCCGGTAGAACTCCAGCAGCTGTTCGTCGCTCAGTCCGCCCCGTTGGAGCGGTACCGGGGCACTGCCCTGCATGGTGGCCGCGATCCCTGCCACTGGCCTGATCTCCGCTCGCCTCTTCCCTGCCACCCGGGCTGCTCCTTCTGCTTGAGTTGAACAACAAAATTGTACTCGCCGGCGAGCACCCGCAAAATTTGCGCCAGATCGGCTCAACTCTTCATGCGCTCCTTCACGTCATGGGCCAGCTTTTCAATCTGCGCCGCCTTGCGCACCACGTCCAGCGACAGCTCGTCTTTCGAAGAAGCTTCCACCTCCGTCTTGAGCTCATTGGTCAGCTCGACCAGCCTGGCCGTGTCCGATAGCAGGCGCTTGCGCCGCTCCTGCTCGCGCATGTGCTCCAGATTATGCGCGGAAAGTGGTCCCGTCGCGTCCGGAGGACCCATCGGATTCCGCCCTGCCTGACCGGGGCGCGGCTGCTGCTGTTGCTGCCCGGATTCGCTGGGAAACGCGATCTGCCCGCCGCCGGCGCCCAGTATGGGCAGCAGCACCGCGCTCAGCGCAAGCGCCTGAAGACTCCGCCGGCGGGCAAGCCGCTCAGCCGCGGGAAAAAGACCGTACCTTGTCATCGAACCTCCACAGGGCCCCGCACGAAAAAGCCCTTCTTCCCTTCGCTATGCTTGAGGGCAGGCCCCATCTCTGCAGATTTAGGCAGGACACCCCTCATCATGCCCCTCTCCCCCGCTGCGCCACAAGAGCCACACTCCCTGCTGTCCATCGAGCGAGGCTGGCACAATGATCTGATCACTTTTGTGCAGACCGGTTTGCCCCGGATCCTGGTCGCACTGGTGATCGCGTTCGTGGCCCAGCGCCTGGTGCTGTTTTTTACCAATCGGCTGCGGCGCCGCGCCGACGCCCTGGTCGGCAACGGCAGGCGTGCCGCGCAGCTGCGCACCGTTGCCGGCATCCTGCGGGCCAGTGCCTATGCGCTGATCGGCTTTTACGTCTTTCTGCAGACGCTGGGCGCCGTCGGCGTTCCCCTGGGCCCCTTTATCGCCTCCGCCGGCGTCATCGGGCTAGGCATCAGCTTCGGTGCGCAATCGCTCTTCAAGGACGTTCTGAACGGCATCTTCATCCTCATTGAGGACCAGTTCAGCGTCGGCGATGTTGTCAAAGTTGCCGGGCTGCAGGGCACCGTGGAGGACCTGACCCTGCGCTGCACCAAGCTGCGCGACGGCGATGGCACCCTGAACATCATTCCCAACAGCCAGATCACCACCGTTTCCAACCTGTCCCGCGACTTTTCGGTCGCCTCGCTTGCGCTCAACATCAGCGCCCGGGAAAACCCGGACCGCGTCCTGGGCGTTTTGCGCCAGCTCGCCCGGGAGGTCCGCGCCAGCGAGGCCTTCAAGGACGTCATCCTGAGCGACCCGGAGCTGCCCGGCGTCGACCGCATCAACGGCCGCGAGGTCACCTATCCCATCAACATCCGCGTCCGCGCCAACCAGCGCGACGGTGTGCTGCGCGAACTGCGCCGCCGCGCCCTGCTCACCCTGGCGCAGGAACACATTGAGCTGGGCACCGCCGCGAGCACCCTGGTACTGGACCGCCCCGACGCTTCTGCGGCCCCCTCCCCCGCAGTGGCCAACCCTACCGGACTGCCGTTTCCGCTGCCTTGACCAGGCTCGATCCATACCCCAGCGCCAAGGACGCGCTCTAGTCCAGCGCCAAGGGCGCGCTCTAGTCCAGCGCCAAGGGCGCGCTCTATATCAGCCCAGGCCGAAGGCCTGGGTCGGGGGCTAATAAGAGCGTACAAGGGCTGAAAGCCCGTTCCATAACCAGCGGATCCAGCTATGAGCCTTCCCCTCCAAGCACCCGCAGCAGCTCCTCCGGATCGCGGATCGGAGGCAGACAGCTGAACTCACGGCACACGACCGCCACACTCTCCCCGGCTCCCAATTCCGGCAAATGGGGCAAGCTCTCGGCCAAAGCGGGCGGCAGCGAACGGAGCTGCGCCCATCGCAGCCGCACCACGCTCTTGTTCAGCAGAAAACGGGCTGTCGCGCTTGCGGCCAGCTCCTCGGCGCGTTCGTCCTCCCCGAGGATACACACCTGCACGGGCGGCGTCAGGGCGCGCCGCAACGCCTGCCCATAGCCGGCGGCGTACAGGCCAAGGTGCTCCACCACGCCGGCGAAGGCCTGCAATGCGTCAGTCGCCCGTTGGCGAAAGTGCTCCTCGCCCGTGAGCGCGTGCAGCCGTAAGAGCAGCGCGGCCGCCACGGAGTTCCCTGCCGGGGTCGGTGCGTCCTGCAGGGGTTTGCGGCGCGTGCTCAGCGCTCCCAAGGGGGCTTGACCAGAGTCAGTATGCGGCATATCGAAAAAGCCCCCACCCTCCGCATCGTAAAAGTGCGCCAGCAAGTGATCCGCCATCTGCCGCGCGGCGGAATAGTAGCGCAGCTCGCCTGAAACCTCCCAGGCGTCCAGCAGAGCGCTCCCCAGAAAAACATAATCGTCCAGCACCGCCGGGATCTCACGAGTCGGAGCCCCCGGCGCATCGGCATACGCCACCACGCGCACCAGACCGCTCGTTGGCCGCCAGGCCGCGGCCAGGACGCGATCGAGCGACTTCAGCGCAAACGCCGTCGCCTCCGGCAGAGCCAAAGCCCTGCCCGCCGCCAGGTACGCCGCGATGCAAAGCCCATTCCAGCCCGTGTAGATGGTCCGGTCGACGAACGGGATCGGCCGCTGCAGACGAGCGGCGTAGAGCTTCTCCCGCGCACTGGCCAGCAGCGCGCGCACCACCTCCGGATCACGCCCGAGCCGCGCCGCCAGGTTCGCGACGTCCGTTACAACATGCAGCACGTTTTTTGCCGGGTTGTGGTGCATGTCTCCCACCGCGCGCAGGTTGTAGTAGGCCGCGGCGACCTCAAACTCCGGGGGCGTCAGCGCAGCGGCTGCTTCCTGTCGCGTCCAGGTGAAGAAGTCGCCATCGTCGTCCAGTGACTCATCCGCGTCCTGCGAGGCATAAAAGCCGCCATGCTCGCGATCGCTCAGCCACTCGTTCATCCAGCGCAGGATGCCGGCGGCTGTTTGCGCAAACCGCGGCTCGACCAGGCTCTGAAAGGCGTGCGTGTAGGCCAGCAGCAAGGGTGCGTTATCGTAGGCCATCTTTTCAAAATGCGGCACGACCCAGCGCTCGTCCACCGAGTACCGGTGAAAGCCCCCGGCCAGCTGGTCATGGATGCCGCCCGCCGCCATCTTTTCCAGGGTGACGGCAACGACGTTGCGGCACTGCGAAGCCAGCGGTCCCGGCCGCGTGGAGGCATCGATCAGCAGATCCAGGACCGCCGGATGCGGAAATTTGGGCTGCGCCCCAAAGCCGCCGTTGCGGGCGTCGAACTGCTGGAGAACGCCCTCAAGCAGCCTGTTCAGCAGCGCCTCGCCGAGTTCCCCCCCATGCCCTGCAAGGTTTTCGCCCTCCTCGACCGCGGTGAGTACGCTGGCCGCGGACTCCTCGACCTCGTCGCGGCGCTCGTGAAAAGCGGCGGCCATGCGGCGCAGCACGTGCTGGAGGCTGGGCCGCCCGTAGCGGTCCTCCGATGGGAAATAGGTGCCACCAAAGTAGGGCTTGCCGGTGGGCGTCAAAAAGGCCGTCAACGGCCAGCCGCCCTGTCCGCTGATGGCCGCAACCGCCGCCTGATAACGGGTGTCCACGTCGGGCCGCTCGTCGCGATCCACCTTGATAGCCACAAAGTGCTCGTTGATCAGCGCGGCCGTTTCAGGATCCTCATAGCTTTCGCGGTCCATCACGTGGCACCAGTGGCACCACACGGCGCCAATGTCCAGCAGCACCGGCTTGTTTTCCTGCTGCGCCTGTCGAAAGGCCTCCTCGCCCCACTCTTTCCATTGAACCGGCTGGTGCCGGGCTGACCGGAGATAGGCCGAGGCGGCGTGTTCTAGCCCATTTTGCTGTTCAGTCATCACGTCTCGTTGAGATGCTCCGGGCTTGCGAGCGACCTTTACAGCCCACCCGCAGGCGTCCCGGTGCTGCCGATGGGCTGGGTTGGCGCGGGTGGCTGCGGCGGAACAAGACCCGGAATGTGCGGTTCCTGGGTGACCGTGCCAGTGACGGCGTCGCCCAGACTGATGCCGTAGCGATCCAGCGTGTCGGAAAGAATCTGGCTCAGCGTGGAGCGGTCGCGGGCATAGGCGGCGAGGGCGGAGTTCAGGTTATTGTCGGCAATGGCAAGATTGCGGCCCTGTTGCAACACGTTGGCAGTGGTGGAAGCTCCCAGTTTCAGCTTTTTGTTTTCGGCCTCGAAAGACTGCGCTGCATAGGTGCGCGCGGCCTGCGCGGCGGTCACTGCAGCGCGGTCGTTGGTGAGCGCGTAGCGCGTGTTGACCATCTGGATGCGCAGCTGTGTGTAGATTTGCTGCAAACGCATCTCGGCCTGCCGGAACTCCATCTGGGAGCGGACCTGGTCGGCCTGCGCGATGCGATTGCGCAGTGGAATATTGACGTTCACGCCCACGCCATAGTCCGGGGCGTTGTTGTTGACCAGATTTTCCAGCGCGCTGCCGTACCCGGTGCTGGTCACCAGGTTTGGCGGGCAGGGCGTAAAGGTGGTCGAGGTAAAACCACCGCAGTTCAGATTGGGGTTCTGCTGCCCGCCCAGCGTCGAGGCCCCATAAAAGCCATACGCGTCCACAACGGGCAGAAGGCCGTTCTTCTCCGCCCGGATGGTGATCTTGTTGTTCTGCATGGAAAGCGTGGCCTGCTCCACCTGGGGGTTGTTGGTGTAGGCCTGCCGCACCAGATCCTCCAATGGCGCATCCTCCTCCGGCAAGCGGTTCAGGCCAACCCGGTCCGTAGGGACCACGGGCGCGTTGGCCAGCTGCGGATCGTTCAGATTGCGGGCGATGGCCTGCTTGATCAGCAGTTGCTGGTACTCCAGGTTGCTCTCGGAGGAGATCAGCGCCTGCTTGTCGGAGGCCACCTGCGAGTCTGCATTGACCACGTCCAGAGGCGCGAGCGTACCGATCTGCACCTGCCTGCGGTCGTCGACCGCCAGCTGCGTGGATTGACCGACAGCGCGCGTTTTGGCCTGCACGTCGTCATAAGCGCTCACCAGCGCCCAGTAGATGCTTTCCACCTGGGTGACGGTATAGATGACCTGCTGCCGAAAGGCGGCATCGGTGATGCGGCGATCGTTTTTGGCCTGCACGATGAAGCGCCGGTTGATCCAGGTGCCGAACCCCTGCGCGAGGTGTTGTGTGGCCTGGGCGCGAAAGGTCGACTGCAGCAGCGGATTGTAGGTGCTGGTGATGCTATTGGTGGTCTGCCGGAAGTTGTTAAAGGTGACCGAAAGCAGCGTTCCCGGCGAGAAGCCCTGCTGGTAGCCGAAGTTGTAGGTGGCCGTGTTGTTTTGCAGCGAGTTTGTGCCCGTCAGAAAGGTGACCGTCTGCGGCGTGGTGGCCCGCTCGTATTGCAGCGTTCCGGTCAGCACGGGATCCAGGATGGTCGGTGCCGGCCCGCCGCCATTGGTGCTCAGCACCAGACCCGAGCTGCCGGTGCTGGCCGCGGAAGTGAAGTTGGTCGCGCCCGGCCCGCCACCTCCGGTGATGGTGGAGGTGGAACCGCCCAGCGTGTTGGTGATCAGGCCAGTCGGCACACCACGCAGCAGCGCACCCGCCTTGGCGCGCAGCAGGTCGGTATCGGCAATATCCAGATTGACGCGCGCAATCGCGATGTCGTAGTTGTTTTCCAGGGCCAGCGTCACGGCGTCGGCCAGGCTCAGGTGAACCTTGCCGTCGCGCAGCAAAGTATCGAGCTTGGGGGCGTTGCTGAGCCGCGTTGCCGGATAGTTTTTAGGCTCGTAGCGGGCCAGCGGATCCGGCCAGAACGGGTTGCCCTTGCTGTAATCCGTCGACGTGGGTCGCATAAACAGGGGTTCGGTCGGTTTCGGCGTGGGCGCCTGCGGCAGACCGGGATCGCCGGTCGTGTCGTTCCTGACTGGCTGCGGACTGGCTGGCGCCGTTGGATCCACGCCGGATGGTGTGGTCTGCTGAGCCGGCGACACCAGGGGCACGACGGCACACCATATCCCCAGCACTGCGCACGCCATTGCCCGCAATTTCAACCACGCCCTGCTCTGCTTATTCACACTCAGATCCTTTTCACCCGTTGGGGCAGCTGTTGCATCCTACGGCTGGCCACACAGTGTGGTTCCAGCAATGTTGAAGATTTCCCCGGGGCAGTGCTTTCTATCTTATCGGCAGCAACGGGATTTTCTTTAGCGGGAAGCGATAATGGAGTTCGCCCGGCGTGGGCCGCAAAAGCCCCCAGACCCTATGACCCATTGGAAACTGACGCTCGCGTACCACGGCCAGGGCTTCCACGGATGGCAGATCCAGCCCGGCCTCGCGACCGTTCAGGGCGCGCTGGGTGCGGCGCTCGAACGACTCACCGGCGACCCGGTGCTGCCGCAAGGGGCCGGACGCACGGACGCCGGCGTCCATGCCCTCCGGCAGGTGGCTTCGTTTTGCCTGGAAGCGCCCATCCCCGCCCAGAGCCTGCGCCGCGCGCTGAATCGCACCCTGCCGCCCAGCATCCGGGTCATTGAGGCGGAGATGGTCGCGCCCGATTTCCACGCCCGGCACTCCGCGCGGGGCAAGCGCTACGAATACCGCATCTTTGAACGCCGCCTCCGCCGTGAGAGCCCCAACGCCGCAGCTGCCGCAGTGGAAGAGCGCGTTTGCTCGCCCTTTCTGGCGCCACTCGTGTGGGACTGCCGCTGGCCGCTGGACCTCGCCGCGATGGAGGCCGCAGCCGGTCTGCTGCTCGGCACCCACGACTTTTCCGCCATGGCGGCCAGCGCCCGGCCTCCCCGCGCGGCCAAGCTCGCCGAACCGCAGCCGCTAGCGGATGCGAGCGAGCCCAACCCGGTCAAAACGATCCACAGCGCGGGCTGGGGCCGCGCCGGCGACCTCCTGCACTTCCATATCCAGGGCAGCGGCTTTCTGCACCACATGGTCCGCAACCTGGTGGGCACCCTGGTGGACATCGGCCGCGGCAGCCTGGCCGCCGAGGACCTGCCACGCATCCTTGCCTCCCGCGACCGCGCGCAGGCCGGCCCCACCGCGCCCGCGCAGGGCCTGTACCTGGCCCAGGTCTTCTACCCGGCGGCAAGCGACCCCCGCCCCGGGGCGGAGCGATGACCGCCTCCGGCCAGCGCCGCCTGGCCGACCTGGCCGCCGACCCCGCTGTGCATCGAGCTTTTCGCTGGTTTCACCTCCAGGAACTGCAGCTGCGCCGCTGGCAACTGGAGCTGCTGGCCATCCCGGCACCGCCCTTTCACGAGGGCGACCGTGCCCTCTGGTTTTGCCGGCAATTTCAGCAGCTTGGCCTTGAGGACGCACACCTGGACGCAGCCGGCAACGCCGTGACCCTGTGTGCCGGAGCCGCAAACCCCAGACCCACCACGGACGCTATCTATATAACAGCGCACCTGGACACCGTCTTCCCCCCGGAGGTACCCTGCAATCCCCGGGAAGAGGGCCAGCGCATTTTCTGCCCGGGAGCGTGCGACAACGGCGCCGGTCTCGCCGCCCTGCTCGCCGTGGCCGCCGCGCTGCGCCACGCGGATCTGCAGCCGGCCTGCCCTCTCGTATTTGCCGCCAATGTCGGCGAAGAGGGCGAGGGCGACCTGCGCGGCATGCGGCATCTGCTGCAACATCCCCCCTTCGGCCTCAAACCGGCCGCGGTCATCGCTCTGGAGGGCGCCGGCAATGGCCTGGTCGTGGACCGCGCCCTGGGCAGTCGTCGTTTGCGCGTCACGGTCTCCGGCCCCGGCGGGCACTCCTGGGCGGACGCCCGGCGCCCCAACCCGATTCTCGCCCTGAGCGCCGCGCTGCTGGCCTGCGCGCGCCTGCCCCTGCCCGCCGAGCCCCGCACCACGCTGAACGTCGGCACCCTCCACGGCGGCACCTCCGTGAACTCCATTCCGGAGACCGCCAGCGCTCAGCTTGACCTGCGCTCGACCTCTACGCTGGAGCTGGATCGGCTCGAGATCGCGCTGCTGTCCACAATCTCCGCCGAGGTGAGCGCCCAAACTCGCGCCAAACAGGATGGCGACCGCCTGGAGCTCAGGGTGGAGCGCATCGGCGACCGGCCCACCGGCGCGCTCGCCCCGGAAAGCTCGCTCTTTACCAGCCTGCGCGCCGTGGACCGCCACCTCGGCATCACGACGGAGCCGCGCCTCGGCTCCACCGACGCGAACCTACCGCTCGCGCAGGGCGTCCCCGCCCTGGCCATCGGCGCCGGCGGCACCGGGGGCGGGCTCCATTCCACTGCGGAATGGTACGACCCCACCGGCCGGGAACTTGCCCTGCGCCGCATCCTCCTGCTGACACTGGACACCTGCCATCATGTCGCGCAGGACCCCAGCCGCGCTGCGCTCTGACCAGCTTGCTCGGGGACCCCGCCTCTCCGATACACTCGGGGCGTGCCCTCCCGAATCTCCCTCTTCTGCCAGGCCTCCTCACTGGGGCTGGCCGTGAGCCTAAGCCCCGCCCTAGCGCAGCAGCCGTCGGCGGACATGCTGTTCCTCCACGGCAACATCCTCACCGGCGCCCACCTCCGGACGGCGGACACCGCCGCCACCCCCGCTCGCGTGCACGCCCTGGCCGTCCGCAACGGCACCATCGTGGCTGTCGGCGACGACGCGGCCATGCTCGCGCTCAAGGGCCCGCACACTGAGGTCGTCGACCTCGGCGGCGCCTTTGCCATGCCCGGCTTCAACGACGCGCACACCCACATGGCCGAAGCCGGCCGCCAGCGCCTCGCCGTCGATCTGGTCGGGGTTCACTCTCTCGCGGAGATGCAGGCGCGCATTCGCGCCTACGTCGCCAAAGCCAGGCCAGGGCAGTGGATTCTGGGCGGCGGCTGGGACCACACCCTGTGGCCCTCGCGCACACTGCCCACCCGCGCCGACCTCGACAAGGTCACCGCCGGTCACCCCGCCTATTTCGACCGCGTCGACGGCCACATCGCCGTGCTGAACACCGCCGCGCTGGAGGCCGCGCACATCACCGCCGACACGCCCGACCCCCCCGGCGGCAAGATCGACCACGGGCCCGACGGCCAGCCCACCGGCATCGTTCGCGAGGCCCCCGCGCTCGCCCTGGTGCAAAAGTTCATCCCCAAACCGGACGACGAGACCCGCAAGCGAGCTCTCCGGCTTTCCATCGACGATGCCCTGGCCCACGGCGTCACCAGCGTGCAGGACTTCAGCGACTGGGAAGACTGGCTCATCCTCGAACAATGGGAGCACGCCGGCAAGCTGCCGCTGCGCTTTGCCGAGTGGATTCCCTTCGACCTCCCCCTTGCCGTTCTCCAGGAACGTCGCTCCAGTCACCCGGCCGACGACCCGCTGCTGCACCTGACGCAGCTGAAGGCTTTCATGGATGGCTCCCTCGGCTCCCGCACCGCTGCCATGGACACCCCCTACAGCGACGACCCGGACAACGCCGGGCTGCCGCGCTACGAGCAGGATCACCTCAATCAGATGGCCAGCGAGCGCGCGCAGGCCGGCTTCCAGCTCGGCTTCCACGCCATCGGCGACCGCGCCAACGACATGGCCCTCAATGCCTTCGAGGCCGCCGAGCAGGTCGGCACACCTTTCCTTGCCCATCTCTGCGAGGCAAACGACGCTAAGGCAAAACCCGCCGCCGCCGAGCAGACCGAAACGCCAGCGGCCAACGCCTGCCCCTCCGCGCCCTACGCTCCCCGCGACTTCCGCTTCCGCGTCGAGCACGCCCAGGTGGTCAGCCCCGGCGCCTTTGACCGCTTCGCCCGCCTCGGCGTCATCGCCTCCATGCAGCCCAGCCACCTGCTCACCGACATGGCCTGGGCCGGGCAGCGGCTCGGCCCCGAACGCGCCGCCCGTGCCTACGCCTGGCGCTCCTTCCTGGACCACGGGGTCACCCTGGCCTTCGGAACGGACGTCCCTGTCGAGTCGATCTCCCCCTTTCGCGGCCTGTATGCCGCCATCACACGGCAAAACGAGGCCGGTACCCAGACCTTCCACCCCGAACAGAAACTCACCCTCAACGAGGCCCTCTACGCCTACACGCAAGCCTCAGCCTTTGCGGAGTTCCGCGAAACGACCAAAGGCCGTCTCGAGCCCGGGTTTCTCGCCGACCTGGTGGTGCTGGATCGCGATATCACCCGCGCCTCCCCGCAGCAGCTGCTGCACACCCGGGTGCTGCGCACGGTGGTCGGCGGCGTGACCCGCTACCAAAGCGCCGCCCCCACGTCCACCGCGCCATGAACGCCGGCAGCTCGCCCCGGCGGCAGGGCATCACCGCGCATCTGCTGCTGATCGCGGTCACGCTGGTCTGGGGCACCACCTTTCCCCTGGTCAAAGCGGCTCTCCGGGAGGTCTCGCCCCTGCTCTTCAACACCCTGCGCATGCTGCTGGCCTCGCTTGTGCTGTGCGCGGCCAACCTCCGCGGCCTGCGCGGCCTCAGCCGACGGCAGCTTGCCTTCTGCGGCATTGCCGGCCTCTTTCTGGCGCTCGGGTATGAGCTGCAAACCTCGGGACTCGCCCGCACCACACCCTCAAAATCGGCGTTTCTCACCGGCCTGGTCGTGGTGCTTGTGCCGCTGCTCAGTTCCCTGCCCGGTCTGCACGGTCCATCGACGCCCCGGCCGCACGCCCTTGCCTTGATCGGGGCCGTGGTGGCCCTGGCCGGCATCGTGCTGCTCACCAGCGACCCCGGCGCCGGCTTTTCCCTGTTCTCCGGGCTGCACCTTGGCGAGTGGCTCACCCTGGGCTGCGCGGTCGCCTTTGCCCTGCACCTGCTCACCCTGGCCCGGGCCGCTGGCGTTGTTCCGGCACGCGTTCTGGGAACACTGCAGATCGTCTTCGCGGCCGCTCTCATGGTGCTCGCCCTGCCGCTGGAACGGCATCCGCGCCTCCACTGGACGCCTACGGTCGTCTTCGCGCTGGCGGTCACCTCGGTGCTGGCCACCGCCGCCGCCTTCACCATCCAAAGCTGGGCGCAGCAGCACCTGCCCGCCTCCCACACCGCGCTCATCCTCACCCTGGAGCCGGTCTTCGCCTGGCTGATCTCGCTGCTCTTCCTGGGCGAGGGTCTGGGCGGCCGTGCCCTGGGCGGCGCCGGGCTGATCCTGCTTGGCATCGTGCTCGCGGAACTCGGGCCAACCGCGCTGTCACAAGCCGCTATCCTACCCTTGGAACCCTGATGCGGTTTTCGGCGACTTTTCGCCCCGGATCGCGTCTACTAAATGATTCGAGGGAACGCTGCGTCTGGTTTCGCCAGCCAACAGCGCTCTCCCTCTGTGCTCTACTTTGGCCAAAACCCGCGCAAGAGGAAACTGACTTTTATGGCATCGAACCACACATCGGACGGCGACCTCCGCCACCGCCTTCGCCGTCGCCTCACCCCCGCGACCACCTTCACCACCCTTGGCGCGCTTTCCGCCCTGGTGCTCGCCGGCTCCCTGCTCACCGGCCGCGTGAGCGGCAAGGAAGACCAGGGAGGCGTTAACTCCAGCGACGCCCGCCCCCTCTCCATTCCCTCCCCGGTCACCCTGTCGAACGGATTTTCGGCGATCGCCAAGCAGGTCGGCCCGGCGGTGGTCAACATCAACACCGAGTCCACGCCCAAAGCGCAGACCGGCAATCCGCACCGCCGCCGTGGCATGCCCAACCCCGATGACGGCGGGGATGGCGGCGACATGCAGGACTTCTTCAACCGCTTCTTCGGCGGCCAGGGCGGTGGCCAGCCTGACCTGAGCACCCGCCGCGCCCTCGGTTCGGGCTTTATCGTGGACCCTCGCGGCTACATCATCACCAACAATCACGTGGTCGCCAACGCCGACCACATCTACGTCAAGCTCTCCACCGACCCGGACAATCCCACCGATGAGGGCCGCCCGGCCAAGGTCGTCGGCACCGATCCCTCCACCGACATCGCCGTTATCAAGATCGACAGCGCCCAGCCCCTGCCCACCATCAAGCTCGGCAACTCCAACGGCGCGCAGGTGGGTGACTGGGTGCTGGCCATCGGCAGCCCCTTCGGCCTCTCCAAAACCGTCTCCGCGGGCATCGTCTCCGCGCTGAACCGCTCCAACCTCGAAGGCGGCGAAGAATCCATCGACCGCGGCCAGTTCCAGCGCTTCATCCAGACCGACGCCGCTATCAACCCCGGCAACTCCGGCGGCCCGCTGGTCGATATGGCCGGCGAGGTCATCGGCATGAACACCGCCATCTACACCCAGTCGGCGGGCTCCGAGGGCGTCGGCTTCGCGCTGCCCTCCAACATCCTCATCAAGGTCTATAACGACCTCATCAGCCCCAGCCATAAGGTCACCCGCGGTTCCATCGGCATCCAGTTCCAGGCCGCGCAAAACGCCGCGGTCGGCCGTGTGTACGGCTTCAGCAACGGCGGCGTCATCATCTCCACCGTGACCCCCAACGGCCCGGCCGCCAAGGCCGGTCTCAAGCCGCAGGACATCATCACCTCCGTCGACGGCAAGCCCGTCAAGGACGGCGACGATCTGGTGGCCATCATCTCCGACAAGGCTCCCGGCGCCAATGTGCGCCTCGGCTACGTCCGCGATGGGAAGCCTCAAACCACCGAGGTCGGCATCGCCGATCGCGCCAAACTCTTCGCCGATCTTGGCAAGGGCAATGAGGAAAACAATCCGGAGCAAAGTGACGCTGGGCAAACCAAGCTCGGCATCACCGAGCAGCCGGTTCCCGCCGCCCAGGCCTCCAAGATGAACATCCGCGGCGGCGTCATCGTCACCGCCGTTCGTCCCGGCTCTTTCGCGGAAGACATCAACCTTGTTCCGGGGCTCGTCATCACCGCGATCAACCGGAAACCCGTCAACAGCGAGGCGGACTACCGCACCATCGTCTCGAGCCTCAAGACCGGCGACGATGTGGTCTTCGTCGTCCGCGACCCGCGCAACCCCTCGGGAGGCGAATCCTACATCGGTGGCACCCTCCGGTAACCACCTCCTTGCTCCACGAATGGTGCGCTCCCCGCGGGCGCACCATTTTTCTTTGGCCCCGTACCCCGAAAGTCCCTACCGACACCCATCCCGGGGTTGTACGCGTCGTGCACACTGCAGTAACCTGAACCACATCGTGCGGCTGGCACAGCCGCTCATCTTCTCTGCACGAGGTCTCTTGATGCATCTTCGCTTCACCCTCCCCCTCGCAGCCAGCGCGCTCCTTGTGTGCCCCTTCGCCTCCGCTTCGGTGCGCCCGCACCGCCACAGCTCCACCCACGCCATGGTCCGGCGCTCGGCCTCCACGCACAGCACACACACCGGACGGCTGGAACACGCCAGCTACGCAGGGATCGACTCCGAGCGGGCCACCGAGATTCAAACCGCCCTCATCCAGCACGGCTACCTCACCGGCGAGCCCACCGGCGCCTGGGACTCTTCCAGCATCGCCGCCATGCAGCGGCTGCAGTCCGATAACGGCTGGCAGACCAAACTGGTCCCCGACTCCCGCGCCCTCATCAAGCTCGGCCTCGGCCCCGGCAGCAACCCCTCTGCCCCAACAAACGCCAGCGTCGCCTCGGTCGCGCCATCAGCCCCACAGATCACCGCACAGACCGGCCAAACTTTTTAGCGAATCTCTGATCAAGTCTGCTGACCTAACGGCCCGCTTTGCTGGTTGTCATTGGGCCCGCTTTTCTGGTTGTCATTCCGCAGGGAATATCCGGTTTCTTCCCCGGCGGGCCAGCTTTTCTGGTTGTCCCTGTCCGCAGGCAATCTGCTTTTTCCCGGCGGCCATGAATTTCGAGGACTTGGTCAGACCTTCCTTGCAGCAAGATCACAGCTGCTGTACCCCGCGCCAAAGGCGCGCTCTCTGCGCCCAGCGCCAAAGGCGCGCTCTCTGCGCCCCGCGCCAAAGGCGCGCTCTCTGCGCCCAGCGCCAAAGGCGCGCCCTATACCAGCCCAGGCCGAAGGCCTGGGTTAGGGCCAGCCCATCCGCAAGGGCTGAAAGCCCGCCCCATAACCCTCCGGGGACAGCTACGACGTTTCCGCTCTGAAGCTGTTTTACATTCAGGTATGGCTTCACTTCCTTCGCGCTGAAGGCGCGACACATAACAGCCTGGGCCAAAGGCCCAGGTAACTGCAGATAGATCTTCAAGCGCTGAAGGCGCGACACAGAAGCGCAGCTACACCTGGAGGGAACGGCTCTACCGCCAGCTGAACGCCAGGTGCCAGCGCAGCCCACGTTCCGCTGTCTTGTTCAGCACCCGCTGGTACTCCAGCAACTCGCTCAGCACCGTCGCGCTCTCCTTGCCGATCCGCCGCGGCTCCTGTTCCAGCGCCTCAATCAGCCCGCGCACCGTCGCCAGCCCATCCTCGGGCTGAAACCACTGTGGCGGCGGCAACCGATGCAGCAATTCAGGATTGCCCGCGCCCTCCTCAATCAGCAGCGCCATGGAGTTCTCATCCGCGGAAAAAAACTCCAACAGCGGACGCACTCCAAGGGTGTGCGCAAGCCGCTCCAGTGCGGCTTCCTGCCGCGCCAGCGCCCGGCCGTTCACGTAAATGTCAAAGCCCGGGTCCTCACCCTCAACCACGATATACATGGAAGCTGCCATGGCCTGAGTGTACAGAAGCGCAGCACTCTTTCTGCCCTTTCCGGCCGGCCTGTCACCCCCGCGGAACAGGACTGTCTGGCAACCAACGTGTTGGCCGCGCGCCTGCCTCCCGCCCGGCCGCCATCTGCCGCACACCGCTCACCAGCAGGAGTCCCATCCCCAGCCACGATCGCGCATCCAGAACAGGGTGCAACAGCACCACGCCTTCAACCACCACCAGCAAAGGCACGACCAGAAACTGGGCACTCCACCCAACCGCCCCCGCCCGGCTCAGCACAAGGAGGCTCAGGTAAAGCGTGGCGCCGTCCAAAACCGCCGCACCCGCCAGGCCCTCGACCTGAACCCGCGCTCGAAGCAGAAACTGGTGGAGTGTAAACAAAACAAGGGCGGCCAGAAAACAGCTCAGCGCCGCTTCCCTGGCCTTTGCGCTAGCCTTTGCGCTGGATACCCGCTGGTCCGGATCCTCCACGGCCGGTCTCACCGCCTGGAAGATCACTGCCCCCACGCCGGTCAACAAGGGGAGCGCGCTCAGTCCCAGCCATGGCCGCCAGCTCGCAAACGAGGGCTGCGGCACCAGCAGAAGAAGCCCCGCCGATCCGGCCAGCCCTGGCCATAACCGCCCCACAACATCCCACTCTGCCTGCGACGAAACGACCGGACCGCCTACCGCCACCACCACGGACGTCAGCGTCAGCGCAAATGTGCCATTGTTGGACCCCAATGCTCTGCCCGCCACAAGAGTAGCCAGGGACGGCGCCGTCAACACCACGCAGCCCGCAAGCACCTGCCGCAACCACCGACCCTGTCCACTGCCAGCGCTCGCAGACCTGCCCTTGGCTCCAAATGCTGCGCTTCCGAGAAAGGCGCACCCGGCCAAAACAGCCCCAAGAGCCTCGGACGCGGGGGTGCTCCCAGAGCCGGGAACCATGCCTTCAAAAAGCCAGCGACTCGCCGTGAGCAGAACGAGCAGCCCGAACGCGATCATCGTCCAAAAGCTGCCCTCACGCGTGTTCGATCTCATCTCGCCCTCCCAACCCGGCCTACAGAACACAGCCCATACCACCTGTCATCGCGACCGCAGCAAATTCGGCTTTCGGCGAGCGCACTCGCTGGAGGTAATAGGAAGTTGCACCCGACCAATCCGTCATCCTGATGGAAAGCAGCGCAGCGGCGAGATGCGCAGCCTGCCGGCTCCAGATCCCCCCAGGGAACCTCTGATCAAGCCAGCTGGTCGCAATGAACTTCGAGGACATGATCAGACCGTTTCAAGTGAGATGGATTCCAGGGCTGTTTCCCTGTAGGTGTAGCTCTGGTTTTTAGGGCTGAAAGCCCATTACATAACAGCCTGGGGCGCAAGCCCCAGCTAGCCTCAGAGGAACGCCCAAGGGCTGAAGGCCCGACACATAAACCTAGGACCATACCCAGGAAATTTGGGCTAAGTCCATCAACGATTCGGAATCTCGACCAGAGCCGAGCAGAGTGAAGAGACCTGCGACTCTCCGATTTGGCGAGGACGCCGTGGCTTGAACCATGCCCAGAACACCGGACTCAGGAAGATCGAACAGGCATACAGCAACTGTACTCAGCGCAAGCGGCACGCCCTATTCCAGCCCAGGCCGCAAGCCTGGGCTGGAACTGCACACCCGTAAAGCCTGAAAGCCACTCCATAGCCGCCGGGGTGCAGCCACGTAACTTCTGCTCTGATATTGCGGTCCATCAACGCTGCGAAGGGCCGCACTTGGAGAGGTGCGGCCCTTCGCCTCAACTAAGTTCTCGACGGAAGCCTAGCGATCACCACCCTGCGGTGCGGGCGACCCCGTACCACCGCCCGGACGGCGACCGCGCCGACGACGGCGCCGCGTGCCATTGCTCCGGGGCTGCGCGTCGCCCGCTGCTCCTGGCTCCGCACCGGCTTGCCCAATAATGGGCTCACCTTCCTCCGAGCCGTCATCCTCTCCCTCGAGAAGATCATCATCCTCCTCGTCGAAGTCATCCGCCCCACCGTCGATGGTGATCGTCTCTTCGTGCTGCGGGGGCTCGGGCCTGGCGCTCCGCTCTCCCCGGCCCGGACGTTCACCGCGTCCATCGCGGCCCCCGTCCTGGTTGCCTTCCGGCACCTCGGGTAGACCCAGCTTGGCCCGCTGCTCCCGCAGCACAGCCTTGCGGCTGAGCTTGATGCGGTTGCCTTCGATGGCCAGCACCTTCACCAGGACCTGATCGCCTTCGCGCAACTCGTCCTTCACTTCCTTCACGCGATGCTCCGCGATCTCGGAGACGTGCAGCAAGCCATCCGTGCCAGGAAAAATCTCGACAAAGGCGCCAAATTCCGCGAGGCGGACAACCTTGCCCAGATAGGTTTTGCCCACCTCGGGAACGGCCGTCAGGTCGCTGATCATCTGAATGGCCTTGTTCAGGCCTTCCGCATCGCTGGAAGCGACGTTGACACGGCCCGTGTCCTCCACATCGATCTTGACGCCCGTGGCGTCGATAATGCCGCGAATCGTCTTGCCACCTGGCCCGATCAGGTCGCGAATCTTATCCGTAGGAATCTGCAGTGTGTGGATACGCGGCGCGAACTTGGAGGTCTCCTCGTTGGGCGAAGAGATCACTGCATCCATGGTGTCCAGCAAAAACATGCGCCCACGCCGAGCCTGATCCAGCGCTTCGCGCATGATCGCCGGGGTGATGCCCATGATCTTGATGTCCATTTGCAGCGCGGTAATGCCCTTGCGCGTTCCGGCCACCTTAAAATCCATGTCGCCATAGTGGTCTTCTGCACCGGCAATGTCGGTCAGGATGGCGTAGTTTTCCCCTTCCTTCACCAGACCCATCGCCACGCCGGCAACCTGCGCCTTCAGCTTGATGCCAGCCTGCAGCAGCGCCAGCGACGCACCGCAAACCGTGGCCATTGAGGAGGATCCGTTCGACTCCAGGATGTCGGAAACCACCCGCAGCGTGTACGGCGACTCATCTTCGCCGGGCAGAACGGCTTCAATCGCCCGCCAGGCAAGGGCCCCATGACCGATCTCACGCCGACCAACGCCCGTCATGCGCCCAACTTCTCCGACGGAGAATGGCGGGAAGTTGTAGTGCAGCATGAAGCGGCGCCTATGCTCGCCCTCATACGTCTCCATCCGCTGCACGTCGTCACCCGTTCCCAGGGTAGCCGACACCATGGCCTGCGTCTCACCGCGGGTAAAGACAGCCGAGCCGTGCACCCGGGGCAGCACACCGATTTCGACGGAAACCTTACGGATCTCGTCGAAGGCGCGGTGGTCCGGACGAATCCGATCCTTCAGAACCTGGTCCCGGAAGATCTTTTCCCGAAGCAACTCAAAATACTTTGAAAGCTTCTTGCCATGCTCCGGCTGCCCCTCGGGGAGCTCCCGTTTCAGCTCGTCTTTCAACTCCCGGACTTTGGCGTAGCTCTCGAACTTGGGGTACTTCTGAGTATCCAGCGAGTCCCGCAGGCGATCACTGATCTTGGCTTCTAGCGAGTCTGCGTAGACCTGGTCGAAGTCGGTCGAAGCGACTGTCCGCTTCGACTTGCCCGCTCGCGCTACGAGCTCGTTGATGGCGGCTACAATCTTCCGAATCTCACCGTGGGCGAACTCGATGGCATCCACCACCCGCTCTTCTTCAATCTCGCGGGCGCCTGACTCAATCATGGTGATGCCCTCGTCCGTGCCAACCACCATGATGTTCAGCGAACTGCTCAGCCGTTGCGCATAGGTCGGGTTCACCACAAATCCGTCATCAACAATGCCGATTCGCACCGCGCCCACCGGGCCGTGAAACGGGATGTCGCTCAGTGCCAGCGCACAGCTCGCTCCATTGATCCCCAGCACATCCGGATCATTCTCCCGGTCGGCTGAATACACAAACGCGACTACCTGCGTTTCATTGCGGAAGGTCTCCGGAAACAGTGGTCGGATGGGACGATCGATCTGACGACTGGTAAGGATCTCCTTTTCGCTCGGACGCCCTTCCCGCTTGATAAAGCCGCCAGGAATACGGCCACCCGCGTAGGTAAACTCGCGATATTCCACCGTGAGCGGGAAAAAGTCGATACCTTCCTTGGTATCCGGCGATGCCACCGCCGTCGCCATCACGGCATTATCGCCACTCGTGACAAAGGCTGCACCTGAGGCCTGCTTGGCCAAACGCCCTGTCTCAAACCGAATCTGCTTGCCACCGGCAAGTTCCACAGTGATGTCTTGCACCATGATCTTTTCCTCTACGTTTAGAAATTCCAGCGCAACCGCGCCGCTAGCAGGCAAACAGACCAAAGCCCCGGCGACCTGTCGTTCGCACGGGGCTACTCATCGGTCTGATATTCTGCGTTACCCCTTCCGCCTTCGGAGATCAAACGGCGCCAGAATCGACCGAAACAAACCTGAGGGCTTGCGCCTGCGCGTCGCACATTGAAGAGGATGGGGATGATCTTTGCTCCGAACGACTCTCTCTATGGGGAGCCTCAACTATCTACTTGCGGATGCCCAGCTTGCCGATTACCTCGCGGTAACGGTCCGAGTCCGTCTTTTTGAGGTAATCCAGCAGACCGCGACGCTTGGAGACCAGCATCAACAGCCCGCGTCGGGACCCGTGGTCCTTTTTGTGCGTCTGAAAATGTTCTGTGAGCTCCGCTATGCGCGAGCTCAAAATTGCAATCTGCACTTCGGGACTTCCGGTGTCCGAGTCGTGCGTACGGAAGTTGCTGATAATCTCTGTCTTCTTTGCAGGTGCCAACACGGCGGGTCCTTGCTCCTGTTTCTCTATACTGTAGTTACTTCTCGTAGTGTCCAGCGGTTAGGATACCATGCGGAGATGGGGCGCCCGGCTCCGAACCCTGCCTCCCGTCGTGAGCTGCTGTCAGCCGAGGTTCTCCGACAGGAACTCCAGTGTTTGCTGCCTGGCAAGCGCTGCCGCTGCGGGTCGAAACGCAGCTGGGTCGATATCCCGGTTGAAAGCGTGTCCCGCTCCCTCATACAGAAAGACTTTCATCTCCGGATGCGCAGCGCGCACCGCTTGCACCTGATCCTGCCCAATGTGGTTGTCCTCAGCTCCGAAATGCAACATCACCGGGCAACTTGGCACCTCCTGGGCCACGTTGCGAATACCACCCGCGTAGTAGCCCACAGTGCACCTGGGCGCCATTCCGAAACCTGGTCCACGCGTCGCCGACAGCCACGCCAGCAGGCCTCCATAACAGAAGCCCAGCACCGCTGCCCCAGAACCCTCCTCTGCAACGACCTTGAAGGCCGCGGCAACGTCCTGCAGAGCGGTTTGCGGGTCAAGCCTCGGATAGAGCGCAAAGGCCTTCTGCATGTCTTGGTCTCCATAGTTGAGCTCCACACCGCGCTCAACGCGGTCAAACAACGCGGGAGCAATCGCAACATAGCCCTCCGCTGCAGAGCTGTCCGCCACAGAGCGGATGTGCCTGTTCACGCCAAAGATCTCCTGCACAACAACCAGGCCGCCCTTCACCGCTCCCTTCGGCCGCACAACATAGCTTGTAAGCTCATGACCATCCGCGGCCCGAAGCGCCTTCCACTCACCCATTCTTCCGTTCCCCCTTTGGCGAGCGCGTTCAACCTCGGTCCGCAACCGCCCTCTGTACCAGCCTAGCGGAACCGAAGAATCAGTGCCGCAAGCCATCGTCGCTGCACACTTTCCCGGCGCGCGCATGTCGCATCAGGCTTTCTGCCAGCGCCTCCGCAGAGACCCGGTATCTGCCTTCCGCAATCTCCCGCCGCAGTCGCATTACCTTCTTCAGGCGAACGCATTGCCCTTCCTCACGAGATGCGCTTCCAAAACAGTTCTTCTGCGTTTTAAGAACGTTTGGCATGAGCACGCCTTCAATCTCATCAAGGGTAGCTATGAATGCTTTTTTGTCATCCCGGGCCATGTGTTCTCTCCTAACCTATCTATCGGCCCATTTTGGGAAAACTTTAGTGCAAACTTGTGGAAATCTTGTGTATTGGCCCCGACTAGCACGCTTCGTTCCTCCTGAGACCTTTGGGGGCTGCCGGTTTACGCCGGCTCAGCGCCGTGCGGAGACGCTGCAACGCTGTCGCGCGAATCTGGGACACACGCGATTCCACCACACCGAGGGTCAGGCCAATCTCGCGCATGGTCAGCTCCTCGAAGTAGTACAGGGTCAGCACCAGGCGTTCCTTTTCAGGCAGCATCTCGATGGCCGCCGCCAACTGCTCACGTGTTTGCCCCTCGATGCAGAGCATCAGCGGGTTTTCCGCTGCCGGGGCAGGAATGAAATCCAGCTCTTCACTGCCGACTTCCTCCGCATGCTCCGCATTGAGGCTCCCAACCTCCAGGTTCTTCAGCTCCCCTGACAACTGCTGGTAGATCGCGAGGTCCAGGCCCATCTCTTCTGCAACCTCAGCATCGGTGGGCACGCGTGCAAGCCGCACGGAAAGGACGCGAAGGGCTTCCGCCATCGCACGCCCTTTCCGGCGAAGGTCGCGTGGGCTCCAGTCCAGGGTGCGGAGCGAATCGAGGATCGCGCCGCGAATGCGAAACTGGGCATAGCTCTTGAACTGGACCTGCTTGTTCCAGTCAAACTTGCTGGCCGCGTCCAAAAGCCCTACCAGGCCAGCCGAGATCAGGTCATCCAGTTCAACATGCTGCGGCATCCGGTCAGCCACTCGACGCGCAATAAAGCGCACCGTCGCCATGTGCTCCAGGATGAGTCTTTCGCGGTCTGCGCCGGAGGCAGGAGCTTCTGTGGTGTGCTTTTCTGATCCCAGAGCGCTGGTCGCGATATTTGAGGAAAGGGGAAGAAACAATTCTGTGGGCTGCTGCTCAACGGTGGGTGCCTGCATGGTGCGTCTCCTTAGTGTGGCTCTGCGAGTCAGTCCGGTTGCGTTTCCGAGCACCGTGACCTGTCACTAAGATTTCGCGTTACCTTCGCTTTTTCAATGTCCAAATGCGAGACGTTGTGAGATCGTGTTCCTAATTGGGAAGAGCAATCGGTCCGTTCCATTTCGGGAATGTTGGGCGAAGAAGATTGGAAAGAAAAAGCTTTTCCAGTTCGCTTTTTATTCGCTACAATTCACAGCATGGCTATCACGCGTCGCCAGAAGGAGGTCTTGGACTTCCTGTCCGGGTTCACCTCACGCAACGGTTTCTCACCCTCCTATGAGGAGATCGCTGCCGGCCTGGGGTTGAATTCGCTGGCAACTGTCCACAAACACGTAACCAATCTGCAGAGCAAGGGGCTGCTGCAGCGCGCGCACAATCGCAGTCGCTCGATCGATGTGCTGCCACAGCGAGGGGCGAAACGATCTGGCGATCGCCTGCCCTTACTCGGACGTATCGCTGCAGGTCGGCCCGTGGAGGCCATCGAAGCTGCAGAAACCATCTCGCTCAACGACATTATCGGGGCGCGGGAGGTGTTCGCCCTGGAGGTGCGTGGCGATTCCATGCGCGACGAACACATTGTTTCGGGCGATTTTGTTTTGGTGGAAAGGACGCGCACAGCACGGGAAGGAGAAATCGTGGTGGCGCTGGTGGACGGAACCGACGCCACCCTGAAACGCTTTTACCGAGAAGGCACCCTGATTCGTCTGCAACCCTCCAACGCCGAGATGTCGCCGATCTACGCACCTGCGGCAAATGTGAGCATTCAGGGCCGGGTGCTCGGCATGTTGCGGAAGTATGCGTAACAGGACCTCGACTCCGGATAATTCTCGAGAAAGGTTCGAGAAAAGCGCTCAGTGAATTGTCGAATGCGAAGGTGTCCGGGCAACTACGGGATCACGGAGCTTTGATCGCGCTCGCCAAGAACACGAATCTTTTCAGGGAGGGTTTCGTGTTGCACCATGTCCGCGGTTGCGACGCAGGTAGAGACCTCCAAGCAAGATCAAGGCGTAGTTTGACCTGTGACAAGATGCATCGCGCAACACCGTGCTCACCGGAGCTGAACCAGGTGATTCCGGGAGGGACGTGCGTCTGAATTCTTGCTGGCTTCTGGTCTTCGACCTGGATGGGACGCTGATCGATTCGTCCTTGGATCTTTGCCTCTCGGTAAACGCCGCGCTGTGCCATGTAGGAGCGTCTGAGCTTCCGCATTCCCGAATCACCAGTTTTATCGGGGATGGCGCGGCGACGCTGATCCACCGGGCGCTTTGGGATGCGGAAAGACATGAGGGCAGCGGAACAGAAAACGCGAAAGAGGACCCCCGCTTCGAGAAGGCATTTTTTCACTTTCTTGCGTTCTATCGCGAGCACAAACTGGACAACACGCGCCTTTACAAAGGTGTGCAAGCTGCCCTGGAACGGATTCGGAAGAGCCGGCCAGACCTGCCGATGGCCGTGCTGACCAACAAACCAATTCGACCGTCCAGAGAAATCTGCACAAGCCTGGGTATTGCACCCTTCTTCTTCCAGATCTACGGCGGCGACTCATTTCCGGTGAAAAAACCTGATCCTACCGGGCTTCAGCAGCTCATGGCCGAGGCTCAAAGGCTGTACGGAAGCGCCCCTCCCCTGCGCCTTGCGCCGGAACGGGCCTACATGGTGGGAGACTCCGCCGTCGACGTCTTGACCGCGCGCAAGGCGGGCATCCAGGCTCTGGGGTGCCGCTACGGGCTTGATCGGGAGGCCATGGAATTGGCACAACCAGACCTGCTCTGTAACAGCCCCGACGAGTGGTGTTTGCTTCTCGATATTCAGGAGTGAAGCCCCATCTACCACCGAGGGCGGAGGATCAAAGCTCTAGCAGAGGCCAGAGCCAGGCCGCGCCCCGCACACCGCTGGAGTCCCCATGATGATTCTTGAGCACAGGGGTATGTGTGCCACCGCCGAAGGTGTATCGCGCAACCTCTTCTTCGAGTGTTCCCGTATAGAGTTCTGCGATGTTGGAAAGTCCTCCCCCGAGCACAAGGACATCCGGATCCAGCAGGTTGATGAGCATCGCCAGACCACGCGCGATTCGGTTGCGAAGCTCGTGAAACGCCGCCGCTGCCCCGGGCTCCCCAAGCCGCATGCGGGTGATGATCTGATGACCTGAGAGGGCTGCGCCGGTGTGGGCGAGGTAATCCCGCTCCAGGCCCCGTCCGGAGATCCAGGTCTCCAAACAACCGAAATGTCCGCAATAGCAGGGTGGTCCCGGCAGCTCTTCGGGCGTGGGCCAGGGGAGCGGTATGTGCCCCCACTCCCCTGCCAGCCCGTTTGGCCCGGCGTGGAGGGTGCCGTCGACAACGAGGCCGCCACCGCAACCGGTGCCCAGGATCGCGCCGAAGACCACTCGAAACCCTTTCCCCGCGCCATCGGTGGCTTCGCTGACGGCGAAGCAGTTGGCATCGTTGGCGCAGCGAACCTCGCGGCGGAGGCTGGCCGACAGATCGCGTTGCAGCGGACGACCGTTCAGCCAGGTAGAGTTGGCGTTCTTGACCAAACCTGTCGCGGCGACGATTGTGCCGGGAATGCCGATCCCGACCGTTCCCTTCTGGCCCAGCTCCGCTTCTATCGATTCGACCAGACCGGTGATGGTCGCCAGGGTGGCTGCATAGTCGCCCGTGGCCGTGGAAACGCGGTGACGGCGCAGTTCCCGGCCTTCCACGTCCAAGGCGACCGCCTCGGTCTTGGTGCCGCCAAGATCCACGCCGATTCGAAGCATGCTTACTCCTTTGCAAGGTGGAAGGCGACGGCCATGAGAGCGGCCGCGCATAGCAGGCAGGCGACCTCCCACGGTGGGCGGCCTGCGCGACGCTGGGCCTGGATCTCCGGCAGGAGGTCAACCAGGGCGATGTACAGAAAGGTAGCAGCGCTGACCGGGATGAGCCAGGGCGCGGAAGTGGCGCGCTGGCCATGCAGCGTTACCGCGAGGCCGCCCGCAAAGGCCGCGGCACCCGCACCCAAGGCCAGTTGCGCCGCCTTTCGCCTTTCCATGCCGGAGTGCAGAAGCAGCGTAAAGTCCCCCAGACGATGGGGAAACTCGTGCAGACCCACGGCCATCGCGGCGCTCCAGCCTGCCCCGCGTCCAGCGGCGAAGGCTGCGGCGATTGCGATGCCGTCCACAATGCTGTGAAGCGTTGATCCTAAAAGCAGGGGCACGGTGATGTTCCGTGACATGGACGATCCGCGGCGGTCGTGTTTCTGGTTAGCCGCGACGGTCTGCCGTCCATGGGTGTGCACTCCAGCAACGGTGACGGCGTCCGGTTCGGCGTCGTGGCCCCAACCGCGGACGGCCAGTTGCAGGCAGAACAAAGCGAGCAGGGCTGCCAGGAGCGTCCGCCAGAATGCAGGGCTATTTCCAGCCTGACGAATGCCCTCGGGCAGCAGATCCAGGCAGGCCGTCGCAAGCAACACCCCGGCAGCTCCGCTGACCAGATATGGAAGCCAGCGGGCCAGCAAGGCTTCCCGGCGCCCCAACCCAAGCACAGCCAAGTCAGTGGTGGCCTGCACGGCAGCGATGGCGACGAGCGCCCAAAGCGCCTGCGACAGGGTCACTCGAAAAGCTCCCTTGCCATCCTACAGGGCAACGCCGGCGACGTAACGTGAATACGCGATCCTTGCCAAGACCGGCCATAGCCTTCTACTGCGGGCCTGGATGCCGCAATGCACTGTGTGTACGCATCGAGAGGCAAAACGCTCCAGGACCAAGAACATCTTTGAGATTACCGAGGCGAGGGCAGCGTGCCCGCATGGGCTGAGGTCGTCGGTTCCAGCGTGTAGATCACCTCGTCGGGACGGGTGTAGTGCAACTCTTCCCTGGCCTGGTGTTCGATTGCGCCTGGATCGTTTTGTAGCCGGTCGACGTGACCGCGGAGCTGCGTGTTTTCCCGTTGTAACTGCCCCATTTGTTCGCGCAGGTGATGTTCTTCGGCCCGCTTCTGCTGAAAGGCCGTGAGCCCGTTGTGTCCGAAGACCACGCCATAGCCCATCACGGCAGCCAGCGAAATCGCCACCACTATCGCTGCTCTCCGCCGCCAGGTCGACAGCCGCGGGCGTGCCCCTTCTGGCGCAACGTGAAGGTTGCGGCTGCGATCCTGCATGCGGGACGAGGAAATGTGCACAAGGGCCTCTGAGATCAGGTTCCAGTATCTCTCAGGCCGGGGTTTCCGGAACTTCGCTTTTCTGAGGAAACAGCGCAGCGGAATCTCGATGTGCACACCCAAAAGTTGTACCGGACGCGAAGGAGCAAGCGGTCCATTGACCGCGCCGAGGGCGAGATGGGCCAGCTTTGGTATGCTCACGAAGGGATGAGGGTTCTTTTTGGCATTCTCGTGGCCGCCGCGATCGGCCTTCTTTGGGCCACGATCGCGGTGGCTCGGCACATTCGCCAGAGCCGCCGCAGCCACGACGGCGCTCTCGCCGAACCGGCTGCCACCGGCAGGCCCGCCCAAAGGGCGTCGGACCTGCGCGCCGGCAGCGGCGTTCGCAGGCCTATCCGCAACAATTTTTGAAATTTATGATCTCTTCTTCTTCATCAACGTTTCTGTCGTCAGCGGCATCCCGCCCCGCCCGTCTTTCCCGTCGGTTCGGGGTCATTCTTACGTCTTCGCTGATGGTTGCTCTGGCGGCTCATTTTGCGCTTCCGCTGCCATTCACGCCGGTACCGTTGACCCTGCAGCCGCTAGCGGTGCTCGCCCTGGGACTGCTGCTGGCCCCGGTGGATGGTGCTCTGGCGATGTTGGCCTATCTGCTGGAGGGCGCCGCGGGCCTGCCCGTCTTTAGCCCCACCGGACCCGGCGGCTTGCTGCAGTTGCTCGGACCGACCGGCGGGTTCCTGATGGTCTATCCCCTGGTCGCCTTTGTTTGCGGAGCGGCGGTGCGCCGCATCGGATTTTGTGTCACTCCCTATCTTGCTGGCGTGGCCGCGGCCTGCCTGGGCACTGCCCTGCTATTTCTGGGCGGCGCCGGTTGGCTCAGCCACATCGCCGGCCTCCATGGTCACGCTCTCTGGGTGGCCGCCGTTCTTCCATTTCTGCCAGGTGAGGCCGTCAAGATCCTGATTGCTGCCGGCGTTTACAGCGCCCTGCAGTCCCGTTTCCCGCGCTAATCAGCGCCCCACATCCAATATTGGACATGCTTTATGACTGTTGCATCGCCCCAGATTCAAGAGATCACCATTGCGCACAGCCCCGATTCTGACGACGCCTTTATGTTCTACGGGCTGGCAACGAATAAGGTGCGGGTTCCCGGTTTCCGTTTTACCCACACGCTTACCGACATTGAAACCCTGAACCGCAAAGCGATGGAGGACCAGACCTACGACGTCACGGCCATCAGCTTCCACACCTTTCCGTACATCCAGAACAATTACACGCTGATGAACTGCGGCGGCTCCGTGGGCGAAAATTATGGCCCCATGATCGTCTCCCCGAGGGCGTTCTCGCTGGATGAGATCAAGCGCGTGCGCATTGCCGTTCCCGGCACCCTGACGACGGCCTACCTCACCCTGAAGCTCTTTGCGCCCGAGATCGAAACGGTCACCGTTCCTTTCGATCAGATCATTCCCGCCGTGCTCGCCGGCGAGTTCGAGGCGGGCTTGATCATCCATGAGGGTCAGCTGACCTATGCCCGCGACGGGCTGAAGAAGATCCTCGACCTGGGCATCTGGTGGACCGAGCAGACCGGCCTTCCCCTGCCCCTGGGCGGCAACGCCATCCGGCGCTCCCTTGGACCAGAGGTCCAGGCGATTGTGACGCAGGCCCTCCGGGAAAGCATCCAGCACGCCCTGGATCACCGCGATCAGGCGCTGGACTATGCCATGCAATTTGCCCGGGATCTGGACACCTCACTGGCCAATCGGTTCGTGGGCATGTACGTCAACGAGCGCACCCTGAACTACGGCGAGGACGGCCGCGAAGCCATTCGCAAGCTGCTGGACATGGGCTATCAGCGCGGCATCATCCCCTTTCCGGCACGGGTCGAGTTCGCCGGCTGATTCTGGCTCGACCCAGGCTAACAAAATCAGCCTGACCGTGGTACAGTAGCCCAAGGCGTGGTCCGATCACGCAGCACCCGAAGGCATTCTCACGATGCGTTCGCGCTGGACGCGTAGCTCAACTGGCAGAGCATTCGACTCTTAATCGACAGGTTGAAGGTTCGATTCCTTCCGCGTCCACCATCTAAACTAAGCAAATGATAGGTTAGCCCATAATGCGGCGTGCATGTGGGGCTTCGCATATCGCTCATATCGTTCGCTTTGTGCCGAAATGTGCCAGGAGGTTCGGCACACTGCTCCTGAGCCTCGGCTTTAATCTTCAGCATCACAGCGTAATCAGATTGCGAGCCTCGTAGACCAACCCGCGGCGCCGCAACTCCTCCGGTCCGCTCCGAAGCTTCCTCACCTAGCGAAGCACGGGAACGGTGCCCAAGTCCAAGTGATCATTGGCTCGAAGTCATGCAAGGCTTCCCACCTGGGCCCCAAGAAGAACTGCGGCTCCCCACCCAGACCGGAACCGGCAAGCCATACCGGTGCCAGAGATGCTCAGTTGTCGCGGCGTACAGAGCACAAGATTCTCGACCGAAGAGATGCGGCGGCGGGACGGCGAAGCAGCCTACATCCCGGGTAGCGATGAAAGGCGTGCGAGAAGGCCGACCAGGCATCTGCTATGTCCCTTATGGCTTGCGTGCGCTCCCACATCTCGACGTAGTTGCGGGCCGCATCGAGGCGGCGTTCGGCGGCACGTGATACCGGGACGATGGAATCCAACGTCGCGCCAGGCGCGATAACGGGATGTCTGTTGCGAAATTTGGTGAACTCTCCCCAAGCGAGCCGCTGGACTGGGCAGGGTGAGCGCACAATGGCCAGGTCTCCTCTCCTACCCCTCCCTCTTTTTCAGCACCACACTCGCTACAGCGTCCGGTGCGCTCTCCGTGGTCGCTGCGGCAATTGCCTTGTATGTGAGCCCGAGATACGCGAAAGACTCCTTCTTCGCGGTTGCCGGGGTATCCGCGTTCTTCGTCACCTATCAGATTTGGGCTCAGGAGCGAAAGTCCCGCATTGCTGCGGAAGCTTACCTGCACAACCCAGACCTGAAAGTCATCACCTTGCGGGCTTACCGGTCCCAAGGAACTCCTTGGCTTTGACCTGCCCCCGGCAATCTCTACCATTTGAAGCTGGAGTTTCTCTCGTAGATTGAACGGGAGGACGGAAGCATGAAGAAGAGCCGGTATAGCGAAGAGCAGATCATGGGGCTTTTGAAGCAGAGCGAAGCTGGGGTGAAGACGCCGGATCTGTGCCGGGAGCATGGGATCAGCGCGGCGACGTTCTATCAGTGGAAGCAGAAGTTCGGGGGCATGGACGTGAGCGAGGCCCAGCGTCTGAAGGCGATGGAAGATGAGAACCGTCGTTTGAAGCTGCTGGTTGCGGAACTGAGCCTGCACGGTGAAGCGCTGAAGGCGGTGATCCGAAAAAACGGGTGGAGCTTTCACCCCACGGACAAGGAACTGTCCGCGGGGACCCCGGCTTGCCGGTCTAAGAGAGGAAGTGGCGTTTGTGTCAGCCGAGTTCCGGTTGAGCGAACGCACGGCCTGCAAGCTGCTGGACGTGGAGCGGTCGAGCTACCGGTACGAGCCGCGACCGGATCGCAACGTGGAACTGCGCGGAGAGCTGGTGAAGCTGGCCCGGCAGAAGCCCCGCTACGGCTATCGCCGGCTGCATGCACTGCTGAGCCGGCGCGGCCAGGAGGTCAACGTGAAGCGTGTGTACAAGCTCTACGTGGAAGAGAAGCTGATGGTGCGACGGAAGAAGCGTAAGCGGCTGGTGCGCGAACGTGCCGTGGAACCGAGGCTGGTGCGAGCCAACCAGGAGTGGGCGATGGACTTCATCACGGATGGGCTGGCGACCGGGACGCATGGTGCGGATTCTGAGCGTGGTGGATGCCTATACGCGTGAATGCCTGGCGCTGGAAGCCGATACCAGCCTGGGCAGCGGACGTGTGACTCGCGTGTTGGAGCGGTTGATCGGAGAGCGCGGCCGGAGAACGTGCGCTCGGACAATGGGCCGGAGTTTACGTCCCGACGAATGCTGAGTTGGGCCGAAGACTGGAAGATCGGCCTGGTCCACATCCAGCCCGGCAGGCCCATGCAGAACGGACACGTCGAGAGCTTCCACGGCCGGCTACGGGATGAATGCCTGAACGCCAGCTGGTTCCGTACCCTTAACGATGTCCGCTCCACCCTGGTCCTCTGGCGCGAAGACTACAACGGCGAGCGGCCACATAGCAGTCTGGACTACCGCACGCCACAGGAGTTCCGGCGGGCGTTAGGCTATGCAAATGTGGAAAGCGCTTCGCGCTTCCCACATCTACACAGCCCCGGCGGCTACGAGATCACCTCGGAGCCAAACCTTAACCGAGAATCTCCAGTTATGAATGGTTGAGAAATCGGGGGCAGGTCACTCCCGTTCCGGCGACAATGGAGATGATACCGGTGCTCACAGTGACCTTGTAGATGACTGCTCCCATATCTGAGCTGGGATTACAGTCCGCAAAGTAGTAGTTACCACTTGCATCGACCGCACCAGCAGTTGGACCATACAGAAAAGCGGGGGTGGCAGCTATATTGTTTGCCATTCTGATTGTGCCCCCGCCCGCAACGGTGTTAATGGTCTGAGCAAAGATTGAAGCCCCTTTAAAGACAGTAGAAGCACCGAGGATGACAAATATTACGCCGAGGAGAAGTGATGAAACTCTACGCATGTTGCTGCTCCAAATGTGAGATAACGGCTTGGAGTCGAGGCAACGAATCAAAGGCAGACTGCATCCAGTCGTGTCCGACTGATTCCGCAAGCATACTGCACGGTACCTAAGTGGAACGTCAACTTGGGGGTCTACAATTTGGGTGGTATTTGTTGATGTGTATCGAGGCGAGGGTAAGCGGGTGGCCCACCCGTTATGGCATCGACGGGAAACCCCACTCATGCGCAGGCTCCATCGCGCATGAGTGGGGTTGCGCTCTGCCGAAGGCCGGAGTGAAGGCGAAGCCGCAGCAACTGACCTGCCCTCCGTCGTGGCGGCAACCAAAGCCCCAGACCAGCCGAGTATCCCCGTCGGCGAGTCGCCCAGGTGGATGCAGACACATCCCGGGATGACCTCACCCGAGCGCCCCTCGTTCCAGCCCGGATGCCCCCGTGATGCAACACAGCACAGAAGCAATGTTCCAGGTTTGCGCGTTTTTGTTCCCCGACCGGCTACACTGACATCGATGCAAGGCACATCCCCACACCCGGCCTTGAGAAGGTACTCGAAACAGACCTAAATCCAATATCGAACGTACTTTAGGACTGAGGTACAGGGGGGGGAGCCTGGGGCGACGCGCCGGGCAGGTGGCCCACCCACCCAGTGAAGGCTACCAACCCGGGTGAACAGGTGGCTCACCCATTCGCATCGGTCACTGCGATCAGCCAACCGACGGGGTGCCCCACTCATGCGCAGACTTCCTCGCGCAGGAGTGGTGATGCGTGCCTGCATTATGGACGCAGGCACGGGCCAAGAGTTACGGTTGCGGTGGTGTCATCTTTGACATGGCAATCAGCCGCCAGTCTTTCAGGGCGGCTCTCCGGTGAGGGTCGGCCTCTGCATGGTAGTCCCCGCTCTCAACAATGGATTGAAATGCTTCCATACTCGGGTACTCCACAAGCACCACCTCATCCCAGATCTCTTCAGGGCCGATCACGAGGCCTGCCTGGACCGCGCCAAGAAAGAGCACCTTGACCCCGGGTACCGCTGAGGCCAGCTTGCCAAACGCGGGTACGTATCTCTGGTAATAAACCTCACGTCCAGAGATGGGCTCCACTCGTTGATCGCCATACTCAGCCTGCTCACGATAACGCAGCAGGTTTAACATGACGACGGGTTGGCCGGCGGGAATGCTCGCCGCAGCACGATGGATTACTTCAGGGGTCATTTCTGTCAGGTTCATCTTGTACTCCTCGCGTAGCGCTTTGAAGCTATCCTTTAAGTCAGCGGGCCCAGTGAGCCGTAAGCGCCTCGGCTACTTCCTTCGATTTCTGAAGTGGCGTCCAATGCCCACAGTCGAGCTTCAGAACTCGCTCGGCATGGGTATCTTTTGCAAGTTCCTCTGCGAAACGGATCGGGCAGGCCTCATCCTGCCCGCCCCAGAACACCAGGCCCGGCGAGCTCACCCTCGCGAGTTCGGGCTCCCACTCCTGCCCGACGTGAACCGCAGACCGGTACAGGCGAAGTATGACCTGCTTCATGCCCTCATCGATCCGTGACGCCATCGCTGGAGCAATCTCAGGTGGCACCCCAAGCTGCTGCAGTTGTTGGCTGAACTCCCGGGGGTCGAGCTCACGCATCCACTGCTCCCCCTTCCCCGGGGTTTGCCAGATCTTCGCGAGTCGATGTCAATCGTACGCTGCGCTAACCGGTCCACTGCCGGCCGCCCATGTGCGCACAAGGTCCGGCCGAAGAGAGGCCACGCGTGCCGTGAACAGGCACCCCCAGTCGTGACCAACCAGGTCAACTGGATCTCCTATCGCTTCCAACTTACGGATGATCCAGTCGACATACTCTTCCTTGCTGGCCGTGAAACCAGCTGGAACTGCCGTATCGAAGCCCGGAATCTCCAGGGCGAGCAGGTCGGTGCGTTTAAGCTGCGAAAAAACAGAGTCCCAGACGTGCACCGTGTCTGGAACCCCGTGGATAAATACTGCTGGCATTTGTTGATCCCTTCTTGGGGCCGCAGCCCTTAGCTGGATTTCCCAGGCAGTTCGAAGAACCCCGTCATCTGGATCAGCAGGCCCTCCGCGTTGAATCGCGCGTAGCTGTTCCCGGTAGCCAGGGTCGCTCCCTCCTTGCTATGCATGGTCCAGCTCGATAAACCCTGCTGGTGATGGGTCAGGAACTTGGTATTTCCAAAAGTAGCCCCCGGCGTCTTTTGCTGGGACTGTTCAATTTTTACAATCAGCTCCTGCAGACCGTGGCACTCATTGGTTGGATCGCTGTAATAGGCATCCGGAGCAACGCTGCCGCTCAGAAGAGTTTTGCGCTCTTCGGCGCTGATGTCAGACCATGCCGCTTGATAACGCTTCCATGTAGCCAGATATTCTTCATTCACGAGAACCACCTCCCAGTGTGCTTTAAAAACACTATAACATTATGACGACAAGTGTCACAGTAAGGATGCGATGACCCTGAAATTAACAGACGAGAACATAGCGGCACGGCGGCAGGGTATTCTTTCCGCCGCGGCTGGCGTGTTTCTGCGCTACGGGTATAGCCGCACGACGATGGGCGACGTGGCCGAAGCGGCCAAAATCTCCCGCCCGGCGCTGTATGTGCTCTTTGCAAAGAAGGATGACATCTTCGCGGCTGTGGTCGAGGAGATGAACGACACGAAGCTGGCTGAACTTCGATCGGCCATGAGGGCGATGCGCAGCTTTGAACGCAAGCTCCATCATTGTTGCGAGGAGTGGGGTTCCCATGGAATGGAAATGATGGAGACCCATCCAGACGCCCGGGATCTTTTTGACATCTCCCGTCCGGCAGTCCAGGCCATGTATGAGGATTTCATCAGACTTCTTGCGGAGCTGCTATCCGAGGGCATGATCGGGACCACGCTGAAAGCGAGCCCGTCCCAGCTTGCACGTAACCTGGCGTTCGCCATGCGAGGACTCAAGGACGCTGCACGAGATGTCGCGGAGTTGCGAAAGTTGATCGCGCTGGAAGTCAGCACCGTTTTGGCGGCGATCAGTCATTGACGCTCTCCTGCAGAATGTGGGTGCCCCACTCTTCTTAAGGCACCGAAAAGATGCCCCATTCATGCGCAGGCTTCATCGCGCATGAGTGGTTCCGCTCTGCCGGAGGCCGGAGTGCAGGCCAAGCCGCAATGGCTGACCTGATCTTCATCGTGACGGCAAGCACTCCCCAGCATCATCTGCAGTCATTGCCACCCTCCAAATAGACGCTCAACCTCCAACCTACTGAATGCGTCGGTTGAAGGAAAGCCGCTCTTACGCCAGCGCTAGGTTCATGTTCCGAATCGCCTCGTCAATCTCGCCCGTGTTCTTGAAGCCCACCGTCGCGCAATCGATTCCCGCGTTGCGAAAGGCGAACTTCATCGCCGCCTGCCGGTCCTCCGGACGTGTAAAGGCGCCCTCGCCCACCAGCTTCATGCTGATCACGCCCATGCCATCGCGCTTGACCTGGTGAACATGCTCTACCACCTCGCCCACATCGGCGGGGTTGTGGCCCTGATCGAAGTTCGGTCCGTCCATCTGCGTTCCGTTGTGATTCATGCGAATCATGGCCACCTGCAGCCAGGGATTGCCAGGCATCTGCCGCAGCGCCGGCAGCCCATGCACCGACGCGCCGCGAACCCGGATCGTCTTGCGCTGCTGCGCCTCCAGGATGCCGTCCTGCCAGCGCTTGGTGTCGCTCACCCAATCCGCCGTGTGCTGCCAGTGCAGCAGCAGGATGTCAAAGTACTCGGTCTGTGAGGTGCGCCGCATCTCGTGAAACCGCTGCTGCGGGTCCACACCGTGGTCGGTCGTCACCTTGGTCATCAGTTGATAGCTGTCGCGCGGATAGGGCTTCAGCGCCTTGCCCAGCATCGCCGGCGTCATGTACGACTCCGAGGTTTCAAAGAAGCGTATGCCCTGGTCATAGGCGTAGTGCACCAGCCGGCTGAACTCCCGCTGCCCCAGTTGCGCCTGCACAGCCCCGTTCTTGCTGCCGGTGCCAAAGGCCAGGCGCGTCACCTCAAGGCCTGACTTCCCCAACGTCACCTTGTCCGTGGCGCTCCGCGCGGCTGCATGCAGTGGCAGCGTGCCCACGCTCGCCAACGTCCCAAGAGCGAGCGAGCCTTTCAGAAATTCACGACGATTCACTTCACTCATAGAACCCCTCCCGGCAGAGCCCACTCGCTCCGCATGTGCGGGCATCCTACCACGTCGGGCAGCGCGGATTCATCCAGGGATAAGATCCACGCCCGACGGCCCTAGCTGGCGAAGCGACCCCGGGATTCAGGGCTGGAGATTGCCTATCGGCCGCCCAGCCCGCCGAGTGCTCGATCCCGCTGGGGCAGAGGCGTGTGGCAAGGTCGGCGCACCTGTACTCGGCGGCACCGCTCGTGGCGCTGCCGTATTCGGCACCAGCGGATTCAGCGCATGGGGCGAAACCGGCACCGGAGCCGGCACGCTGGGCCCCGGCACCGAATCGTCCGGCAGATCCGTGCTCGGCGGCGCCGGAGCGCCGTCGACCTTGGGGCTTTCATCCGGTTCCCCGTCCGTTGCCGCAGCATTGCTGTCCGTCTCAGGTGTCACCTGGATCTGTCGTTTGGGGGCGTTCGCACGCGGAAACTGCTCTCCCGGGTGATCCGCAATGGCTGCTTTCATAAAGGCCATCCAGATCGGCAGCGCGGCGCGGGCCCCTGTCTCCTTCTCTCCAAGCGACTGCCGCGTGTCGTAGCCGACCCAGGTTCCGCAGGTCACGGAAGGGGAAAAGCCTAGAAACCACGCATCGGTGTAGTTGTTCGTCGTGCCCGTTTTGCCGCCCAGCGGGTGGTGCAGCTCCGAAGCCGCCGTGGCGGTTCCATGCTGCACAACAGCTTGCAGCAGCAGCATCATCTTGCGGGCAATCTCGACCGAGATCACCTCCCGCACCGGGGCCGCGTGCACCTCCACAGGCGTCCCATCCGCCTGGGTCACGCGCCTGATGTAGTGCGGGGTGATGCGGATGCCATCGTTCGGAAACACCGAATAGGACGCCACCTGTTCGGACAACGTGAGATCGGCCGCGCCGATCGCCACCGGCAGGAAGTTTGGCATAGGGCTGGTTACCCCAAAGCGCCGCGCCACCTCGATGACCTTCTTGATTCCCACCTTGTCGGCAATCCTCAGCGCGGGGATGTTTCGCGATTGAGCGAAGGCGTCAATAATCGTCATCGTACCGGCGAAACCTGCCTCATAGTCGTGGGGAGAGTAGGGCCCGCTGGCGGTGTAAAAAGTCGTTGCCGCGTCAGAGATCGCCTCATAGGGCTTCATGCCGGCCTCAAAGCCGGCCGTGTAGTCATAAATCTTGAACGAGGATCCGACCTGCCGCAGAGACTGTGTAGCGCGATTGAACTGAGAAAGAGCGAAATCGCGGCCGCCCACCATGGCCACTACTTCACCCGTCGTGTTGTCCATCGCCATCAACGAGGATTGTGCTCCGGAGTCCTGCTCCAACGCGAGATGCAGCTGCCCCGTCTCCGCACCGTCCAGCACGTGGACGTATACAACATCTCCCGGGCTGGCGAGGTCTGTCGCCTTATAGTGCTGCGTCCACGCCCAGTCCGGCGGTGTCATGGTGGCCGAGAGCTTGCCGATGCGCACCGTTAGCTTGGTGGGGGTAACCTCCGTGACCAGCGCATGTACGTAGCTGTCGTTGATCAGAGTGTTGGCCCAGTCCGGATGCCTATAGGTTGCCGGGTCATACGCCGTACTCGTAATCGTCGGCAGCTTGCCCTTCCAACCGCGCCGGCGTTCATAGGCTGCCAGACCGTCCAGTGTCGATTTTTCCGCGGCATGCTGCAGGTCGAGATCAAGGGTCGTGTACACCTTCAGGCCGGAGCCGTGCACCTCGTCCACACCGTATTCGTGCTCCAGTTGGCGGCGAACCTCTTCCACAAAGTAGGGAGCCTCGGTATTGGGCGGTGTTTCCAAATGCAACACCAGGGGCGTGGCTTCCGCGCTGGCCGCAGTTGCCGCGCTGATTTTGCCGTCGCGCTGCATCTCCTCAAGGACCAGGTTGCGCCGCTTCAGGGCGCGCTCGGGATACCGCACCGGAGAATAGAACTCCGGCCCTTTGGGCAAAGCCGCCAGCAGAGCCGCCTCCGGCAAGGTCAGCTGGCGGAGATGTTTGCTGAAGTAGTATTCCGATCCCGCCTCGAAGCCGTAGGTCCCCCGCCCCAGGTAGATCTGGTTGGCGTAGAGGCTGAAGATCTGGTCTTTGGTAAAGTGCCGCTCGATCTGCAGAGTGAGAAAGATCTCCTGCAGCTTGCGTCCGTAGGTCTTTTCCGAAGACAGAAAAAGGTTGCGGGCCAGCTGCATGGTCAGCGTCGAAGCGCCCTGGGCTTTGCCGTGGGATCGATAATCTTCATACGCCGCCCCCACCACCCGAACGAAGTTCACCCCGCCGTTTTGAAAGAAGTTCTTGTCCTCAATGGACAGGATCGCTTCCCGCAGCACGGGAGGTATCTCGGCATAGGGCACCACAACGCGGCGCTCCGATGCAAAAGAACCGAAGACCTTGCCATGGATGTCGAACAGCTCTGTGGTGGTGCTGGGCCGGTAGTGCTCCAGTTCGGTCATCTGCGGCAGGTTGATGGCATAGGTGAGCAGCAGGCCGACCATCACGCCGAAAACAGCCGACGTTACCAGCAGCAGAACCAACGCCGCGCGACGGCTGATGCTCTGCTGGCTGGCGGCCTTTGCGTCCGCAAACGGAAAGCGGAGCATCGCGCCCCAGACAGGGGAACGCGGCCCAGTTTTGACGCGCAGCACGACCCGCCTGGGACTCTTGCGATCCGGTGGCATCACGCTTGGCACAGCCTTTTACCCTACCATGCGGAACCATAGCTCCCTCAGGAGCCTACGCCGCCTTGCCTTTCAGGAGTTCAAGCGCTTTATTCAGCTGATCGTCGGTTGGCACGCCTGTCTTGTGCTGCTGCGCGGCCGCTGCCTTGTCCGCGCCCTCGCCCTCTGTGTCCTGATTGTCCCGGTTGGAGGCCACCGTGATCGTGGGTGTGATGCCCTCATCCTCGTAGGCCTTTCCGGAAGGCGACTCGTATTTGGCAATCGACAGGATCACGGCTCCCCCGTCCGGCAGGTCGAAGGTCTTCTGCTGCGCTCCTTCCCCGAACGTCTTCTCTCCTACGACATCGCCGCGCTTGTTGTCCTCAATGGCCGCTGCCACCAGTTCCGCAGCACCTGCCGTGCCGTGGTTTACCAGCACAACCAGCGGCCCGGTCGCATCCAGCGTCTTTGCCGCGTCCGCTGTAAAGGTCTGCTTGGGCACTTTTTGCCCTTCCAGCGTGGCTATGGTTCCTGACTTCAGAAAGAAGTTCGCAAGCCGCACACCTTCTGCCATCTCTCCGCTGGAAACATTGCGCAGGTCGAGCACAACCTTCTTGTCCGTGCCCTTCTCCGCAGCCTTCAACTTGGCCTCGACGGCATTTACATGTTGCTTGTCGAGTACCTCGGGGCGCAGGTCGAGAATGGACCCACTTTCGTAGATTGTTTCGGTGACAGGCTGATCCGGAACAATCACCCGGGTCAGGGTCAACTTGTCCGGTTCAGCTTTCCTTGGCCGCACCACCGCCACCGTCAGTTCACTGCCGGGCGCGCCCTCCAGCAACCGCTGAATGATCGCGAGCGAAAGGTTCCGCGTGTCCTGATTGCCGATCGCCTGGATGATGTCTCCATCGTTCAGGCCCGCCTTGTCGGCTGGGCTGTTGGGAACAACGGAAACGACCACGGCATAGCCAAAGCGCTTGGAAACATCGATGCCCACCTGCGCTTTGCCGCCCCGATCCGCCTTGTAGGCTTTGTAGTCCGCCGGGCTCAGGTAGCTCGAATCCGCATCCAGCGACTCCAGCAATCCCCGCAGCGCGCCGTCGGTTACCGCCGACATGTTGGGATCCTCAACGTAGTCAGTCTGAATGTGCTGCAACACCTCGCTGTACACATTCATCTGCTTATAGGCGCCCTCCTGCTGACCCTCGACCGCCGCGCTGACTCCGTGGGCGTTTACTCCCAGGAATACGCAAAGAGTCAGAACAACAGACATCGAAAGCAAAGAAAGCTTCAAAGCTTTGGGCATAGGGCGCGGTTCACTCCAGGGACGTCGTCGTACATCCGTTAGACGAAGCCCAACAACGGAATCGTACACTGAGGCGCACAGATGGCGAAAGGTTACTTTAGTGGCGGTGAGTGGAATCGAACCACTGACCTACGGGTTATGAGTCCGTCGCTCTAACCATCTGAGCTACACCGCCGAACGCCCTTTGGGAACCGCCGCCGCAACCGATCTACCGCCCAAGTTGCCGCAAACTCCCCTTCAGCGCAGGTTTCATCATAAAGTTGAGGCTGGACGAGGTCAATTCGTGCATCCTGATCGGACATCCGGCACCGTCAAGCACTCGCTTTCGCGATCGGCGATTCTGCTCGCAGCGGCCTCCTGCTGGGCACACTCTGCGTGTGCCCTCACCGCAGGCTGCCATCCAACAGATTCCCTATTTCTGTGCCGCATGCGCTCCGCTTTGTCGGTGCTGGACGTCGTGGCCGTGATCCTTGGTGTGCTGCTGCTCGTCGCAGTGGGGGCGGCAGTGGCCGCCATCCGGCGTAAAGCCCGGTTGCATGGACCGCAGAATGTGCATCGCAATGCCCGCTGAAACCCCTTCCCGGCGATCTCCCTCGGTGCTCGGCGTTATCCCTGCCCGGCTGGCCTCGCAACGGCTGCCCCGCAAGGTCCTCCGCGAGATTGCAGGCAAGCCCCTGCTCGCCTGGACCTATGCCGCCGCCCTTGCGTGCCCGCAACTGGATGAGGTCCTCATTGCCGTGGACTCCGATGAGGTGGCTGAACTTTGCGAGCGGAACCGGTGGCCCTGGCGGATGACCTCCCCCACACTCCCCAGCGGCACCGATCGCCTCGAAATCATCGCACGCGAGAAGGACGCCGACATCTACGTCAACATTCAGGCGGATGAGCCCCTGATCCGGCCAGTGCACATTGAGGCGCTGCTCGCTCCCTTTCAGCAGGCCAGCGTCGATGTGTCCACCCTCAAGATCCGGGCTACTCCGGAGCAGATCGACGACCCCAACGCCGTCAAAGTCGTCACAGCGCTGGACGGGAGGGCGCTTTACTTTTCCCGCTCCCCAATTCCCTTCCACCGCGACCCGGGCGACGCACCTTCGTTCTTCCGGCACCTTGGGCTGTACGCCTATCGCCAGGCCGCGCTGGCGCGCTTCGCCGCACTCGGTCCCAGTCCCCTGGAACAGGCAGAAATGCTCGAGCAACTGCGGTTGCTGGAGCACGGACTCGGGATCTATGTGCAGGAGGTCACGGTGACCACCGTCGGCGTCGATACGGAGGAGGATCTGCGGCAGGTTGCCGCCATCCTCGGACAGCAGGTTCGGTCGCATTGACCCTGGCCCTCGATAGCGCCATTCAGTCAGCAGGCCGTGCACAGAATTCGGGTCAATCCTCTTCGGGTGTGCAAACGGTGTCGTTCTTTTTCTGCCGGTCCCGAAGCAAATCTGCTTTCGACCTGCATCCCTGCAGGCAAAGTGCGTCAGAGACTGACCCGAAGCTGGTCTCCGAAGGACTCAGCCTTGACCTGCGCCAGCGACGGCACTACCCAGGCTGCTCCCGCCGCGCGGAGCTGCGCTGCCGGATGCGTGCCTTCCACGCCCAGCACGCGGCAACCCGCGGCAACGCCCGCGTGCACGCCGCTGGGGGCGTCCTCCACCACCAGGCAGGCATGCGGGGCGGCATGGATCAACGCCGCACCGCGCTCATAGGGTTCAGGGGCCGGCTTGCCCCTCGTCACGACATCGGCACTGATGATCAGCTCCGGCACGGGCAGACCGGCGGCTTCCAAGCGACCCACCAGCAGACGCCTCGTTGCCGAGGTCACAATGGCCCAGCGATCGGCGGGCAGGCTCGCCAGCAGCTCCCGCGCCCCGGGCAGCACGCGCAGGTCGGCCACATCGTCCAGTTCCAAGTCCTCAATTAGGCGAAGTCCCTGCGCAACGTCGACCCCGGGCACGAGCTGCCGCATGATGTCGATCGCCCGCTCTCCATGCGGCACCTCGTAGGTATCGGCTTCGGGCACGCCGTAGACCGCCGCCCACCTGCGCCAGCAGCGGGTCACGCTGCCAATGGAGCTGACCAGCACCCCATCCATGTCAAACAGCACGCCCTGTACGTCGATGACCACGCCTGGCTCGCTCAACCTTCGTCCTGGAGGACAAAGGCGCGCGCCGCCGCTAAAATCGCCTCCACACTTTCCGTGCTACAGCTTTCGCAGTAAACCCGCAGCAACGGCTCGGTGCCGCTGGCGCGCAGCAGCAGCCAGGTCTCTGCGGCCTTGGGCTGCCCCGCACAGGCCGACTCTTCCAGGAAAAATTTCACGCCGTCCATGGTCTCGGTCCGGAGCACCTTGCGTCCGGCGAAGCTGTCCAGACCGGAGTTCGCACGACGAATCGCAGACTCCTTCAGGGCGTCGGTGATGTGCATGTCGATCCGCCCATACTGGTGTTCGCCGTACTCCGACTGCAGCGCGGCCACCAGCTGCCCCAGCGTCTTCTTCTCGTCCGCCATGATCTGCGCCAGCAGCAGGCTGTTCAGCAAGCCGTCCCGCTCCGGCAGATGCCGGCTGAGGCCCACACCGCCGGACTCTTCACCGCCGATCAGGATGTCTTTCTCCAGCATCAGGTCGCACACGTACTTGAAGCCGATGCCATGCTCGTGCAGCGTGCGCCCATGTTTAGCGGCGATGCGGTCCAGCATCTTGGTCGTATTGAACGCCCGCGTCACATCGCCGGGCCATCCCTTGCGGGTCAGCAGCCATTCAAGCAGAATGGCAAAGATCTTGTGCGCGTCGACAACGTTGCCATGCTCGTCAACAGCGCCGATGCGGTCCGCGTCGCCATCGGTAATCAGGCCCGCATCGCAGTGCTCGGCCACAACGCGCTGCTGCGTGAGGGCGATGTGCGGCAGGATCGGCTCCGGATTGATGCCCGGAAACGCCGGATTGACCTCGCTGCGCATGGTCACAAACGGAATGCCGGCGCGCTGAAAGATGCCCGCGATGTAGCCCTGCCCCGCGCCATACATCGGGTCGATGAGGAAGCGAAAGCCCGAGGCCCTGATGGCCTCGAGGTCGACAAAGCCTTCCAGTGCCGCCAGGTAGGGTGGCGTAAAGTCCACCTCCTGAACTCCGGCAGGGTGCTGCGCCGGGGCCAGCGGTTCGTCCAGCTCGCGCTCGATCTCCGCAATGATGGATGGCTTGCCGGAGCCGCCATAGCTCGCCTTGAACTTCACCCCGTTCCACGCGGCGGGGTTGTGACTGGAGGTAATCATCACCCCGCCCGCGGCACCGCGATGCCGCACCGCAAAGGACAGCTCCGGCGTGGGCGTCACCTTGTTGGCCAGAAATACCGGGATGCCCGCGCCGGCCATCGTCTCCGCGACCACGCGCGCAAAACTTTCTGAGCCGAATCGGGTGTCGTACCCGATGCAGATCCCCTTCTGCGCATCCGACTGTCGCAAAACATACCGCGCAATGGCGCGCGCGGCCACCCGCACATTCTCAAAGGTGAAGTCGTCGGCGATGATGCCGCGCCAGCCATCCGTGCCGAACTTCACCACGCTCCTGGGCGCGCCTGCTGGCGCCGTCGTTTCTGTACGCATCAGATTAGATCTTCCCGTCCGGCCTTGCGCAGCTCCGCAACGACCTTGCCTACGTTTTGCGAACCGTCACGGGTGGTGATCAGCAGCGCATCCTCGGTTTCCACCACGACCAGGTCCTTCACACCTACCAGCGCAACGGCCTTGCTGGGCGCGTACACGTAACAGCCTGACGAAGTGATCTGAACCCCCTGCGGCGCATCGATCACGTTCACGCTCTGCGGATCATTCACATCCGCCATGTGCTCATACAATGCGGCCCACGATCCCAGATCGTTCCACGCGAAGTCCGCCGGCAAACAGTAGAGCTGCGACTTCGCCTCGCCCTTGGCTGACCGCGGCTCCAGAATGGCATAGTCAATGGAGATCGACTCACACTGTGGATAAAGCGCCGCGAAGCGCTGTTCAAACTCCGGCGTTCCCCAGGCATCCGCAATCTGGTCCAACAGGCGAGCCATATCTGGTTTGTGCTCGCGCACGGCGGCGGCCAGCGTTTCTGCGCTCCAAAGAAAAATGCCGCTGTTCCAAACATAGTTACCGGATTTCACAAAGGCGCGCGCCCTTTGGCTGTCCGGCTTTTCCGTAAATCGCCGCACATGCCGGACAGAGATGCACTCGTTGTCGGCCTGCACCGGTTTGGCGGCGGCTCCCAGTTCGATGTAACCGTATCCGGTCTCCGGACGGGTGGGCGGAACCCCCAACACCACCATCTTGGGCCCGCTCGCGGCCAATTGCGCACCCGCCTTCAGCACCAGCCGGAAACGCTCCGCATCGCCGATGGTGTGATCGGAAGGAAACACGCCCAGAACCGTCTTGGGCGCCGTCTGCTCCAGCAGAAAGGCCACCAGCGCGCAGGCCGGTGCGGTGTTGCGTGCTTCCGGCTCCAGCAGAAGGCGATCCGGGAGCACGTGCGGCAGTTGCTCGGCGATGGTGTCGGCCAGCAGGCCGTTAGTGATCACCCAAACGCCGTCCGCGGCCAGCATCGGCTGGAGGCGCGCAACCGTGCCCTGGATCATCGTGTGGTCGCCATCAAGCTGCAGCACCTGTTTGGCGCGGGCTCGCCGGCTGCGTGGCCAGAAACGGGTTCCGCTCCCGCCCGCAAGAACGATTGCCGCAAAGGGCGGCAGTGTGGATGTGGTGTCGGCTGACATGTCTTCTATCCTACCGGCTGGCGAGCTTGAAAACATCGCACATTGGTAATGCGGTGAGATCGAACGTACTGTGACAATGGTGTGCGCAGACGTTTCACTCCAGCCCTGCCAGGTAACGCCGTAGGCGCTCCACACCCTTGTCGATCACCTCGCCGGCCACCGCATAGGAGAGCCGGATGTGGTCCTGGGTGCCGAAAGCCTCGCCGGGCACCGTGACCACATGCGCCTCGGTGAGCAGCTTGCCGGCCAGCTCTGTGGCCGTTCGGATGCCGCCCCTGCCCAGAAAGCTCCTCACATTCGGGTACACATAAAAGGCTCCCTGCGGCACGGTGCAGCTCAGTCCCGGTATCGTCTCGAATCCCTTCAGCACACGGTCGCGCAGCTGGATGTAGTCGGCCCGCATCTCGCGCACGCAGGCCTGCGATCCCGTAACCGCCGCAATCGAGGCCTGTTGCACCATGCTCGCCGTGTTCGAGGTCGACTGCGACTGCAGCTTGCCCATTGCCGCGATGATCGCCTTTGGCCCCAGCGCAAATCCCGCGCGCCATCCGGTCATCGCATAGGTCTTCGACAGCGAGCCCAGGATGATCATGTGCTCCTTGCACTCTTTGAGTGCACCGGCCGAAAACGGCTCCCCCTGAAATGTCAGGTACACATAGCACTCGTCCAGCAGCACAAAGATGCCGCGCTCGTGGGCCAGCCGCACAATGGCCTCCACGTCTTCGCGCGCCAGCACCGCTCCCGAAGGATTGGACGGCGTGTTGAGAATAATTGCCTTGGTCTTGTCCGTGATGGCAGCCTCCACCATTGCGGCCGTCAGCCGGAAGTCCTCGGCCTCATGCGTCTCCACAAACACCGGCACGCCGCCCGCATACTGCACGATGTCCTTGTAGCTGACCCAGTACGGCACCGGCACGATCACCTCATCACCGTGATCGACCAGCACCTCCACCGCATTGAAGATCGCCAGCTTGCCGCCGGTCGTGAATACGCACTCATCCGGCGCGTAGGCCGAGCCGAAGTCCTCGCGATGCCGATCGACGATGGCCTGCCGAACCTGCGGCACACCGGCCACGGCCGTGTAGCGGGTGAAGTTGTTCTCGATGGCCTTGATGGCCGCATTCTTGATGTGCTGCGGCGTCGCAAAGTGCGGCTCACCCGCGCCAAAGTCCGCCAGGTCAATCCCGGAAGCCTTCATCTTCAACGCTTCCGCGGTAATGGCCATCGTGGCCGACACTTCGATCCGGTTGATCCGATCCGACAACACCTTGGTCGCGACTGCTGCGCTCATTTTGATTTGTCCTTTTCGACGTTGACGTATTCATGTGCCGCTCTGGAGATGATCTTTATCAGGCTAGCAATCTCCCTCTCGTCCTGGAGAAGATCGAACGGAAAATCGAGCGGCGAAACCGGCTCGCCTTGCATGTCCGGCCACGGGTACTCGGCGTTATCCGGGCTCGCTCCATTTGAATCGAGCGCCGGTGCGAGCAGTTCAATGCGATGTGCCAGCTCCTTCAAGCGTGCCATCTTTTGTGGAGAACGCCCGACATCCGGGTCAGCACCCCGGACGATTACCGGCAAATGCTTCCTGACGACTGCATGAGTAAAGCCGACTTCCAGACCCGCAGAGTAAAGATGCGCCTTGCAGACCTTTTCCGCTGCCATTTGCAAGTAGTGCAAGAGCTGACAACCAGGCATTCCCGCCGAATACAGGGCCTCCCGTGAGCTCAGATCGGAAAGCGCCTGCCGGGCAAACGCCGCAGCCCAGGCTCGACGTTTCGCCAGGCTTGCCACTCAGTGGATCGCTTCGGGGGGCGCAAGCCGTTCAGAAACCTTCCAAGAACGCTTTCCGAAAGTCATGCCTCGCCTGCCCAGTTCATCGAACTCCTTGGGCGAGATTTCCACGATAGTCACAGAACAGTTGCCCCGTTCGGGACTTGGGGGAAACCCTATCGGCTCAATGCCCACCTCCGGCGTACCCGACACAATCTCCAGGAGCTTGATAGGCTCATTCGGCCCGTTCTCGCGACCTATCTGTTCTTCGATCAGATAAACCTCTTGAACATCAGCATCGATCTGTAAATGCTTGTTCGCAAGGTCTCGTGCTATGCGCAACCTTTGCTCATTCACGGTCATCTCCAGCATCCATCATATCGAACCCGCTGCGGACTGTACCTGCAGGTATTGCTCGGAACCCAGGCAGCATAACCCACCAAACTCTTCGCCCATAAATTCATCTCATTCCGCCAGCGCGACCGGATTCTCCGACTGCTCCATCTCGCTACCCCGCGCCTTGGCCAGCAGCCGCGCATTTACGTGTGGCGGCACCAGTTCACTGACGTCCCCGCCCAGCTTGGCCACGCCCTTGATCAATCGAGAGCTTACAAACGTGTACTTCTCTGCCGGAATCAGAAACAGGGTCTCGATGTCCGGCGCCAGCTTGCGATTCATCAGCGCCATCTGCAGCTCGTATTCATAGTCCGACACCGCCCGAATGCCGCGCAGCACCGCTTGCGCGCCCTGCGCGCGCGCAAAGTCGACCAGCAGGCCATCAAACTCTGTAACGGACACATTGGACCACTCCGTGGTGGCCTCCAACAGCATCGCAATACGCTCTTCCACACTGAAGAGCGCCTCCGGTTTGGTTGAGCTCCGGAGCACAGCGATCACCAACGAATCCGCAATCTTCGCCCCCCGGGCAATCAGGTCAAGGTGCCCGTTGGTGAGCGGGTCGAAGGTGCCGGGGTAGATGACGGTCAGCGTGGACATGACGCCTTCAGCATACGCACCTGCTTCGCCGCCTTTTTATCGCAGTAGATCTCCCGCTGCGTTGCCATTGGTTTTCCTTCGCTTCTGCTTTTCATCTTTGTCATTCCCGGAGGGAATCTGCGTTCCGGTGTGGCGAGAATTACTTGTCCCGCCGCAGGTAGTATCCCCGCACGTATTCCCGCACCCCATCCTCCAGCCGCGTAAACGGCCTGGCATACCCCGCGGCCCGCAATTTGGCCGCCGCGGCCTCTGTGAAGTATTGATACTTGCCGCGTAACACCTCCGGCATCTCGATAAACTCAATCTCCGGCGCAAGCCCCATCGCCTCAAACACCGGCGTCACCAGATCGACCCACGTCCGCGCCTGCCCCGTTCCGCAATTGAACAGGCCGCCCGGCGCATCCGGCTTTTGCCAGGCGAAGTGCAAGGTCACATCCACGGCATCCTGCACATAGATGAAGTCCCGCATCTGCTTGCCGTCGCCGAACTCCGGCCTGTAGCTCTTGAACAACTGCACCTTGCCGGTATCGCGAATTTGCTGGTAGCTCTTGGCTACAACCGAACGCATATCCCCTTTGTGATCCTCGTGTGGCCCATATACGTTGAAGTATTTGAGGCCCACGATGTTGCCGCCCTCACCCTGCGTGAACAGCTCGTGTTTCAACGCCCAAAGATCAAACATGTGCTTGGAATACCCGTACATGTTCAGCGGCTTGAGCGTCGGCGTCACGGTGTCGCTGTCGTCGTAGCCCTGGGCTCCGTCACCGTAGGTCGCTGCGCTCGAAGCGTACACAAACCGCACGCCGTGGCTCAGCGCCCAGTTCGCCAGCACACGGGTGTACTGATAGTTGTTGCGCAACAGGAAGTCCGCATCCCGTTCCGTGGTCGCGCTGCACGCTCCCAGATGAATGCACGAGGTCGCCTCCGCGAACGCGTCGTCCTCCAGCAGCCCGAGGAACTCCTCCGGCGACACGATGTCCTCATAGCGCAGCCCGACAAGGTTCTTCCATTTGTCATCCTTGCCGAGTTCATCAACAAGGATGAGTTCGTCCATGCCCCGCCGATTCAACTCCGCCACCACATTGCGGCCGATAAACCCCGCCGCCCCCGTCACAATCACCGGCCTCGCCATGCGTTCTCCACGCTCTTTGCAAGCTCCAAACCATGCTACATGTGCGCTGAGCGTATGCTCGGAAATCCGTGTTTCCGCTGTTTGCAATCGCTCTACACAATCTTGTCTGGCTCGCATCTATCTGGGCAGGAGCGCTTATGATCGACGGCAAAGTAGTTGTAATTACGGGCGCCAGCAGCGGCATCGGGCAGGCCACGGCCTCGTTCCTGGCCAGGCGGGGCGCGAAGGTCGTACTTGGAGCGAGAAACGAACACGAGCTTGCCAGGGTGACAGACGAGATCACCTCGGCCGGTGGCCACGCAGTCTACCGGGTAACGGATGTCAGCCGGCGCGATGATCTTCTGCATCTGGTCACGCTGGCCCAGGAAAGGTTTGGCCGGCTTGACGTCCTGTTCAGCAACGCCGGCGCCATGTCGACAGGGCCTCTTGACGATCTTGCCGTAGACGACTGGGAACAACTTGTCGATGTGAACCTCAAGGGCGTGCTGTTTGGCATCGCCGCTGCCTTGCCGGTCTTTCGCAAGCAGGGCTCGGGGCATTTCATTCACATGGCTTCCACGGCAGCTCGCAAGACAGTGCCGAATCAGGCGGTCTACTCCGCCACCAAGGCGGCGGTTCTGGCGCTCTCCGACGGCCTGCGCCAGGAGTTGGCCGGCCACATTCGCGTGAGCGTCCTTACGCCGGGAGCTACTAATACCCAAGAGAAGATACGAGAAGCCTTTGGAGACCGCGCGATGTCGCCTGAAGCGGTGGCCAGCGCTGTTGCCTACATTCTGGACCAGCCCGCAGAGGTCAACATCGGTGAGATCATCATCCGCTCGCTCGCTCAGCCATGAGCAGCGGATTGCCCGCCTGGCAGATCTGAGCGTTCACTACATCAAGCAAAGGTGCCTAGGTTAGGCTACGCCTGCGGCTTTGGCACAAACAGCACAAACTGCTCTGCCGCCTCGTCCCACCGGCTCAGCAGCCCCATGGTCAGCTCACTTCCGGTCAGTCGCACGTGCTCCTCCAGCAACGCCTTCAGCGACGCCTGCTCCTCCGCCGAGCACTGGGCAAACGGCTTGGCCTCCAGGAACTCCGCATGGTAGCGCTGCTGCCCCAGGACGTTCCCATCCTCATCCAGCACCCACGCCGTTCCCCCCGTCATGCCCGCGCCGAAGTTCACGCCAATGCCGCCCAGAATGACGACCTGTCCTCCGGTCATGTACTCGCAGCCGTGATCGCCAATGCCCTCCACCACCGCCACCGCGCCGGAGTTCCGCACCGCGAACCGCTCCCCCGCCCGCCCCGCCGCAAACATCCTGCCCGCTGTGGCCCCATACAGCGCCACGTTGCCCAGAATGACGTGCTCATGGCTCGCATGGGCCGCCCTTCCCGTGGGCACCAGGACAATTTCGCCACCGCTCAAACCCTTGCCTACGAAGTCATTCGCCTGCCCCTTCAGCACCAGCCGCACACCTTCGCCCAGAAATGCTCCAAACGACTGGCCGGCGATGCCCTCCAGCGCGAATGTCACCTCCGCCCTTGCCACCTCACCCCGCACCCGCGCCGTCGCCAGGGCGCCGGACACCTCCGCCCCCACCGCACGATGCGCGTTGGTGATCGCCGCTTCTACCCGATAGCCCTCACCCCTCCTCGCCGCTGCCAGGGCCGGCTCCGTCCACCTCGCGTCCAGGCGCTCGTCCTCGCCCGGCCGGTCGTTACGACCGCCCATCCACCGTCTTGCTCCCTCTCCTTTATCGGCAAGCATGGGCAATAACTTTAGTCCGCCGTCAAAACGCACCTGTTCCAGCAGGTCCACGCGTCCCACGGCCTCCTCCAGGGTGCGCAGCCCGAACTTCGCCAGCAGCCGCTGCAGGTCCGCACTGAGCTCCCGGAACAGGGTCACAATGTGCTCCGGCTTGCCGCGAAAGCGCGCCCGCAGCTCCGGCCGCTGCGTCGCAATGCCCGTCGGACAGGTGTTCAGGTGGCACTGCCGCGCCATATCGCACCCGATGGCGACCAGCACCGCCGTCCCAAAGGCGAACTCGTCGGCGCCCAGCAGCGCCGCCACCAGCACATCCCGCGCCGTTGCCAGGCCGCCATCAGCGCGCACCCGCACCCGTCCGCGCATGCCATTGGCGCGCAGAGCCTGCTGCGCCTCCGCGAGCCCCAGCTCCCACGGAGAGCCCGCATACTTAATGCTCGACAGCGCCGCCGCCCCGGTGCCGCCCGTGTTGCCCGCGATCACCACATAATCCGCATACGCCTTGGCGACACCGGCGGCCACGGTGCCCACACCAAAGCTCGACACCAGCTTGACCCCAACCGCCGCGCGCGGATTCACCCGCTTCAGGTCATAGATCAGCTGCGCCAGGTCCTCAATGGAATAAATGTCGTGGTGTGGCGGCGGGCTGATCAACGACACCCCCGGCTGGGCGTGCCGCAGCCGCGCAATCAGCCCGGAAACCTTGTGCCCGGGCAACTGCCCGCCTTCGCCAGGCTTGGCCCCCTGCGCCACCTTGATCTCGATCTCCTCGGCGTGCGCCAGGTACTCCGCCGTCACGCCAAATCGCCCGGAAGCCACCTGCTTGATCTTGTTGTTCAGGCTCACGTGCACCGCCGGCGCTTCCACCACGGCCGCCGCCGCCGTTGCCCCGGTTCCCTCCCCCGCTACGGCAGCGAACCCACCCCCTTCCGGTCCCTGTACCCTGGCTCCCATGCTCTCCGTCCGGTACACCTCTGGGCCTTCGCCGCCCTCACCGGTGTTGGAGCGCGCACCAATCATGTTCATCGCCGCGGTCACGGTTTGGTGCGCCTCCGGGCTCAGCGAGCCGAGGCTCATGGCACTGGAAACAAAGCGGTGGCACAGCGTTTCAGGCCGCTCCACCTCCGCGGGCGCCAGCTCCGGCCCGGCCGGCCGGATCTCCAGCAGGTCCCGCACGCGGACCGCCTCGTGTGCATCCACGCCCTGGGAAAAGATCGCAAACTGCGCCGATGCATCGGCCGTAGCCGCCACATTGCGCGCACTGCCGACCACGGTTTGCAGCGCCTTCACCGTGGGCGGCTGCCACAGATGCGGCTCGGCCCCGTCAGCCTTGCGAAAGCGCACCCAGCCGAAGTCCGGCAGATCCATCGGCCTGGCAACCTCACCGCTGGCAGCCGCCTCAGCGCCCCAGCTCCCCCGCAGGCGCCGCTCGATCTCCTCAAACCCGATGCCGGACAACGGCGCCGGCGTGCCAAAAAAGCACTTGTCCACCACCGACTCATGGAGCCCCAGGATGTCGAACAGGTGCGCCGACCGGTAGCTATCCACCACCGAAATGCCCATCTTGGACATCACCTTGGCCAGGCCCGTCTCCATCGCCTTGAGCGTCATGCGCTCGCCCTCGGCGCCCTCAGCCGCCGAGGCGCGCGCGGTTTCCAGCGCCAGCCACGGACACACCGCGCCCGCGCCATAGCCGATCAACACCGCCGCATGGTGCAGATCGCGGCAATCGCCGGCCTCCACCATCAGACCGCAGCCGATCCGCAGCCCGGCGCGCGTCAGCGCGTTGTTCACGGCGCCCGTAGCCATCGCCATGGGAATGGGCAGACGCTCCGCCGAGGCCCCGCGATCGGTCATCAGCAGCAGCCGCGTCCCGCGGCGTACCTCGTCCACCGCCGCGGCACACAGGGCGTCCACGCCCCCCTCCAGTGTGCCCCCGGCGTCGAAGAGACAGGGGAGCTCCGCCATGGGCAGCTCCGCCGCATGCGGGTATTGCCCCGCCCGCAGCGCCGCCACCTGCCCCAGCGACAGAAACACCGAAGCGAGCGAGATCCCCGGCAGGGGCGCGTTCTTTTCCAGCAGCTGCGGCCACGGGCCCAGCCGCGTGTGCAACGAAAACACCACCGCCTCGCGCAGGGGATCGATCGCCGGATTCGTGACCTGCGCAAAGCGCTGCCGAAAGTAGTGGTAGAGCGGCCGGGGCGCCTTTGCCAGCATCGCCAGCGGCGTGTCATCGCCCATCGACCAGACCGCATCCTTGCCCGTGGCCGCCATCGGGCCCAGGATCATCTTCAAGTCTTCCTTGGTGTAGCCAAACCCGCGCTGCCAGGCCGCCAGCGTCTCGGCGGTGGGCGCCGCCCCGGCCGCCAGCGGCACCAGCGGCGCGTCTTCCAGCAGCTTCGAGTAGGTAGCGCCCGCGTCGAACAGGTCCAGCAGCTCCTCGTTGTGCAACAGCCGTCCCTGCTGCAGGTCGACGACCAGCATCTGCCCGGGCCCCAGCCGGCCGCTCTCCACCACGCGCTCCGGGTCCAGGTCCACCAGCCCAGCCTCGGACCCCGCCACCACCAGCCCATCGTCGGTCTTCGCGTAGCGCGAGGGCCGCAGCCCGTTGCGGTCCAGCGCCGCCCCCACCAGCAGGCCGTCGGCAAAGGCCAGCGCCGCCGGCCCGTCCCAGGGTTGCGCCACATCGGCGTGGTAGCGCAAAAACGGGGACAGGCGGTTCACAAACGCCGGCGGCAGCAGCATGCGGACGCTCTCGGCCAGCGTGCGCCCATACTGGCTGAGCAGCTCCACGGTCTCATCCAGGCTGGTGGAGTCGGTGCCGTCGCGCGTAATCACCGGCTTGGCCTCGTCCGGCAGCGACGCATCGGCCGCATCCATCCGCGCCCGGTTGCCCCACACGGTGTTGATCTCGCCGTTGTGCGCCAGCCGCCGCCCCGGCTGCGCGCGATGCCAGGCTGGCAGCGTGTTGGTCGCATAGCGCTGGTGAAAGACCGCGAACTGCGTCACGTACTCCGGATGTTGCAGGTCCGGGTAAAACTCCGGCAGCAGCCGGCCCAGACACATGGACTTGTACACCAGGGTGCGCGATGACAGCGAGCAAACATAGCCACTCGCCTCGCCGGCTTCGACCGCCCGTTCAAAGGCCTTGCGGGCCAGGTAAAGCCGCTTTTCAAATGCCGCCACACCCGCCCCGCCGCGCCCCACCAGCACCTGGCGAATCACCGGCATGGTCGACCGCGCGATCTCCCCCAGCACGTCGACCTGCACAGGGACCTCGCGCCAGCCAAGCACCTCGCAACCCTGGCCCTGCAGCGCCCCCTCCAGCGCAGCCCACGCACGCGCCTCGTTCTCGGGCGCAAACACCATGCCCACACCCAGCGGCTCATCTTCCGCCAACGTCAGCCCCGTCGACTGCAGCAGCAGCTCCCGCGGCACCCCGGTCAGCAGGCCCACGCCGTCACTCGAAAGCCCGTCGGCGGCCACCGCACCGCGGTGCGCCAGCCTGGCCAGCGCCGTCAGCGCATATTGCAGGACGGGATGCGACGTTTTGGGATCTGTGGCCGCGACAAAGCCCACCCCACAGGAGTCGAACTCAAACCGCGGGTCCAGCAGCGAAGCGCACTCCGCAGCAGTCCATTGGAGGGGCTGAGGGGAAAGCTCCGCCCGGAAGGCTTTTGCCTCCAGCGTTGTGGAAAAACACGGGTCCATAGGTCACTATACGGCTTTCAAGTGCGTGGAGCGAGGCTGCCGGTTCACCCTTTCGAAAATCCTGGTTGACAGCGCCCTCATGCATACTTATACATAATGTCTGCATCTTTATACAGCACGACGGCTCGATGCTTCCGCCCATTTTTCTGTCGAAACTACCTTGAAGACCACCCGCCAATCCGCCATTCGCGACCTGCTCGTCAACACAGCGATCACCAGCCAGGACGAGCTGCGCCGCAAGCTCGCCGGGCGCGGCTTTCGCGTCACCCAGGCGACCCTTTCCCGCGATATCCGCGAGCTCAAGCTGCTCAAAGGGCCCTCCGGCTACGCGCTGCCGGACGGAACTGGCAGCGACGCAGACTCCGGTGACGACTTCGACGACGCCCTGCCCGCGGTCGCCGACCTTCTCGCTACCTTCGGCCTCCAAGTCCGCCAGGCGCAGAATCTTCTTGTGCTTTTAACCGCCAAGGGGGCCGCTCAACCGGTGGCCGCCGGCATCGATGATGAGGAGTGGCCGGAAGCGCTCGGCACCATCGCCGGCGACAACACCGTGCTCATCATCTGCCTCAATATAGATCTGGCCTCCGTGCTCTGCCGTCGTCTGGAGACGCTCATTGCCTGACACCGCCAAAACCGAGGGCACCGCGATGGAGCAGGCCGCCGCGAACACCGGCAGGCACACCCTGCGCCCCGCCGTTGCGGGCGTCAGTGGCTACGCCGGCGCGGAACTGGCGCGCATCCTGCTGCGCCACCCCCGCCTGCGGCAGACCCCACCGGTCTTTCTCGGCCGCATGGGCGCGGAAGGCGAGGCTGTCCGCCTCACCAGCCTGCACCCGCAGCTGGCCGGCCTGCCGCACGCCGACGAGGCAGCCGTTATCCCCTGGACCTGGGAAGACCTGCAGCGCGACAGCATCGATCTCCTGCTGCTGGCCACCCCCCACGCGCAGTCCCGGTCCTGGGTGCCCGAGGCGCTCGCCCGCAACCTGCGCGTCGTCGATCTTTCCGGCGCCTGGCGCCTCCACGACGACGCGAACCGGGCCGTCTACCACTTCGACGGTCCTCCCGCGGAGACCGCCGCGGCCACCCAGGCCGCAGCCGTCTACGGCTCCCCCGAACTGAACGGCCCGGCCATCGCCCCGGCCCGCCTGGTCGCCAATCCGGGCTGCTATGCCACCTCGGTCCTCCTGGCGTTGGCGCCCCTGCTCCGGGCGCACCTGGTTGACCTCGACCGCGGCATCGTCGCGGACAGCAAATCCGGCGTCAGCGGAGCCGGCAAGGCGCCCACCCCAACCACGCATTTCATGTACGCCGCCGACAACCTTTCCGCCTACGCCGTCTTCGGCCATCGCCACATGGGCGAACTGCTCGAACAGCTCCACCTCACCGGCGAGCAGATCCAGTTCACCCCGCACCTGCTGCCCATCCCGCGCGGCATCCTGAGCACGGTCTACCTGCGCCTCAACCAGGCCTCGACGCCCGACGAGCTCCAATCGCTCTTCGACGACTTCTACCGCGACAGCCCCCTGGTGCGCGTGCGTCGCAGCCCCGCGCTCCCGCAGATTCAACACGTCGTTCGCACCCCCTTCTGCGATCTCGGCTTCCACCTCGCCCCGGACCGCCGCCGCCTGATCGTCGTCAGCTGTCTCGACAACCTGCTCAAAGGCGCCGCCTCCCAGGCCGTCGAAAACATGAACCTCATGACCGGCTGGCCCCAATCCGAGGGCCTACTATGATCCCCGTTTTCCTCCGCGCCCTTGGCGCAACACAGCCCCACCGCGCCGACCCCCTCTCCCCTTCGCGTCCTTTGCGTTCTGCTTTTCCCCTGCCAGCCGCCACCCCCTCCCCGGAGCCCCTCCCATGAAATTCGTCGTAAAACTCGGCGGCGCCACACTTCAGGAGCCCGCGCTGACCACCCAATGCGCCCGCGCCATCGCCGACCTCGCCCAGGACGGTCATCAGGTCGCCGTGGTCCACGGCGGCGGCGTCCAACTCACCCGCGTGCTGGCCCAGATGGGCAAGCAAAGCGAGTTCGTCGCCGGCCTTCGTATCACCGACGCCGAAACCCGCGACACCGCCCTCATGGTCCTCGGCGGCCGCGTCAACAAGACTCTGGTCGCCGCCCTGCAACACCTCGGCCAATCCGCCGTGGGCCTCACCGGCGGCGACGGCCACGTCTTTCGCGCCCGCAAAAAGCGCACCGCCCCCGACCTCGGCTTCGTCGGCGAAATCGCCGCTACCGACCCCAAATGGCTCGACGCCATCTGGACCATGGGCGCCGTTCCCGTCATCAGCTCCATCGCCCTCGGCCTCGATGGCGAGTACTACAACATCAACGCCGACGAGATGGCCGCCGCCGCCGCCGTCGCCACTCACGCCGACGCCCTCGTCTTCCTCACCGACGTCCCCGGCGTCAAGAACGCGGACGGCACGGTCCTCCGCTGGCTCAACCTCCCCACCATTGGTCAGCTCGAACGCGACGCGGTCATCACCGGCGGCATGCTGCCCAAGCTCCACGCCTGCCGCGAAGCGCTCGAACACGGCGTCAAGCGCGTCCGCATTCTCCCCGCCACCTCCGCCCATCTCCTCCCCGACCTGTGCAGCAGCCGCGTCGACGAAGGCACCGAGGTCATGGTCGCTTAGTCACCTTTGCCTTTCTCATTGTCATTCCCCGCACGGGGAACCTGCTTTCCTGGAGCCCCACCCATGCTCATCGAGACCACACCCACCAACCTCGCCCAACTCCAGGCCGCCGAAGCCAAGCTCCTCCTGCCCACCTACGAGCGCAACCCCATCCTCTTCACCCGCGGCGAAGGCGTTCACCTCTACGACGAAAACAACACCGAATACCTCGACCTCCTGTCCGGCATCGGCGTCTGCGCGCTCGGCTACAACCACCCGGCGGTGACCGAGACCCTCACCCGCCAGGCCCACACCCTGCTGCACACCTCCAATCTCTTCTTCCACGAGCACACCGCCGAGCTCGCCCTGCGCCTCACCGAGATCACCGGCCTGGACCGCGCCTTTTTCTGCAACAGCGGCACCGAGGCCTGGGAGGCCGCGCTGAAGCTCGCGCGCGCGCATGCCGCCCTGCTCCGCGCGGAAGGCAAGCCGATGGGCACCAAAATCCTCGCGCTGGAACACAGCTTCCACGGCCGCACCATGGGTTCGGTCGCCACCACCCACAAAGCTGCCTACCGCGATCCTTTCGCTCCCCTCACCCCCGGCGTGGAATTTGTCCCTTTCAATAACATCGGCAGATTGCGGGAAATCTTTAGGGCAAATCCGAACGATTTTTGCGCCATCGCCTTTGAGGTCCTCCAGGGCGAAGGCGGCATCAACCTCGTCGGTCAGGAATTTCTGGCCACAGCAAGGGCCCTCTGCGACCAGACCGGCGCCCTGCTCCTGCTCGACGAGATCCAATCCGGCATGGGCCGCACTGGCAAATGGATGGCCTACCAGCACTTCCAGCACCTGGGCAAGCCGGTCACCCCGGACGTCACCACGCTCGCCAAGCCGCTGGCCAACGGCGTCCCCATCGGCGCCATGCTTTGCACCGAAGCCGCCGCCCGCGCCATCCGTCCCGGCATGCACGGCACCACCTTTGGCGGCAACCCGCTCGCCTGCGCCGTCGCCATCGCCGTCATCGACACCCTCCGCCAGGACAACCTCCTCGCCCACATCAACGAGGTCGGCGCCTACTTTCAGGCCCAGCTTCGCAAGCTCCAAACCAGGCACCCGCACCTCATCCGAGAGGTCCGCGGCCTCGGCCTGATGCTCGGCTGCGAACTCGCCTCGCCTGACCTGGCCAAAGCCGTCCTTTCCGGTATGCTGAAGCGTCGCATCCTGATCAATCGCACCCATGAAACCGTCCTTCGCTTCCTGCCGCCCTACCTGATCACCAACGCACACGTCGACCAGGCCACCCGCGCCCTCGACGATCTATTCACCGAGGCCGCCGAGCACCAACTGCCGCAACCCCCAACGACCAGCGCACCCGCGCCTGAAGAGACCGTCCATGGATAACAAGACCGTGATGATGAACCCCCGCCCCAACGGCCACACCGGGCCCAAAGCCGCCGCGCTCGGCATCCAGTCCGACACCGCCTTCACCGAGGTCGCCAAAGGCCTCGCCGGCCGCGACCTCGTCTCCATTGCCGATCTCAGCCCCACCGAACTCGCCGCCATCCTCGAGCTCGCGCACGCCGTGAAGTCCAACCCCGAGGACTTCCGCCACGCGCTCGATGCGAAACAAATGGTCCTTTTCTTCGAAAAGGCCTCGCTGCGCACCCGCCTGACCTTTGAAGCGGCCATCAACACCGTCGGCGGTAACGCCATCTTCGTCGACCAAACCAAGCAGCCCCTCGGCGAGCGCGAATCCATCCCCGATGTCGCCCACAACGTCGAACGCTGGGTGCAGGTCATCGTGCTGCGCACCTTTGCGCACGAGACCATCACCGAAATGGCCGCCAACGCCCGCGTGCCGGTGATCAACGCGCTTTCCGACCTCGAACACCCCTGCCAGGCCATCGCCGATTTCATGACGCTCGAAGAGCGCTTCGGCTCGCTCGAAGGCCTCCACTTCACCTACGTCGGCGACGGCAACAACGTTTGCCACTCCCTCATGCTCGCCGGCGCCCTGCTAGGCGTCCACGTCACCGTAGCCACGCCCAAGGGCTTCGAGCCCTCGCTCGACATCATCCACAAAGCCATCGAGATCGCCGAGCAGACCGGCGGCACCATCACCCTCACCCACGACCCGCAAAAGGCCGCCGAAGAGGCCGATGCGCTCTACACCGACGTCTGCACCAGCATGGGCCAGGAGCACGAAGCCGCCCGCCGCGCGCCCCTCTTCAAGCCCTTTCAGGTCAATGAAGAGCTCATGGCGAAGGCGCAACCCAGCGCCGTCTTCATGCACTGCCTCCCCGCCCACCGCGGCGCCGAAGTCACCGACCAGGTCCTCGACAGCCCCCAATCCGTCGTCTTCGACCAGGCAGAAAACCGCCTCCACGCCCAAAAAGCCATCACCCTCATGCTCCTCGGCGGCGCCAAACGCATCCCCAACAGCCGCAACAAAATCAACAGCCGCAACCGCCGCTAGGAGCAGCTTCTGGCTCTTAGCCGCCAACTTATGACCTTCGTCGAAAATGACAACTGTATGAGGAGTGAATGGAAACGACTCGGCTAAAAATGCAGTTTGGCCGCGTGATACTGCTGCTGTCGCTCGGTCTAAACGCTTCCTACATCTGGGACAACCAGTATCATGTGCCGGATATAAATTTCTTTTCGCATGGTTTGCGGGATGCATATTTCGTTAAGAAGCATGTAGCTGGTGAGGTTTTTATTATCGAACACTCAGGGCATCGGTACACAGCCAAATGTCGCGACACCTTGACGTGGCTTAATGGTATTCAAGCTTCAGGTCAGCCCATGAGCGAAGGATGCACTTACATGTCATCTTTAGTCGGCAAGAGTATTGCGGAGGGCTTGATGCGCAATGAAGGCGGTGCTCTCGTGTACTTACCTTGGGCGCAGGAAGACACGGTACAAACGGCTGACATTCTCACAATCATCGATGACCGAAGTATCTAGATGTTGTCAGGTGATGTGGCATGTCACTAGCCCGGCTTAAATAGTCGGCGCTGCTTCAGAGTCAAGGCACAACAGACAGGCTCTCCAACTGAGCACTGAGAACTAAGCACTGAGAACCAAAATGTCCACCATTCTCGAATCCCTCCCCCTCAACCAACGCGTAGGCATAGCCTTCTCCGGCGGCCTCGACACCTCCGCCGCCCTCCACTGGATGAAGCTCCACGGTGCCATTCCCTACGCCTACACCGCCAACCTCGGCCAGCCGGACGAAACCGACTACGAGAGCATCCCCCAAAAAGCTCTGGCCTACGGCGCCGCGCAGGCCCGCCTCATCGACGCGCGGCTCCCGCTCGTCCGCGAGGGCATCGCCGCGCTCCAGTCCGGCGCCTTTCATATCTCCACCGCCGGCGTCACGTACTTCAACACCACGCCGCTCGGCCGCGCCGTCACCGGCACCATGCTCGTCACCGCCATGCGCGAGGACGACGTCAACATCTGGGGCGACGGCTCCACCTTCAAGGGCAACGACATCGAGCGCTTCTACCGCTACGGCCTCCTCGTCAACCCCGACCTCAAGGTCTACAAGCCCTGGCTCGACCAGGCCTTCATCAACGAGCTAGGCGGCCGCGCCGAGATGTCCGCCTTCCTTCGAGCGTCTGGCTTCGCCTACAAGATGTCGCAGGAGAAGGCCTACTCCACCGACTCCAACCTCCTCGGCGCCACCCACGAAGCCAAGGACCTCGAGCACCTCTCGACCTCGATGAAGATTGTCGAGCCCATCATGGGCGCCGCGTTCTGGCGTGACGACATCGCCATCAAGCCCGAGGAAGTCACCGTCCGCTTCGAAGAAGGCGTCCCCGTTGGGCTCAACGGCCAGACGTTCAGCGACCTCGTCCAACTCATGCTCGAAGCCAACACCATCGGCGGCCGCCACGGCCTCGGCATGAGCGACCAGATCGAAAACCGCATCATCGAAGCCAAGTCCCGCGGCATCTACGAGGCCCCCGGCCTCGCCCTGCTCTTTATCGCCTACGAGCGCCTCCTCACCGGCATCCACAACGAGGACACCCTCGAGCAGTACCGCGACAACGGCCGCAAACTCGGCCGCCTCCTCTACCAGGGCCGCTGGTTCGACCCCCAGGCCATCATGCTCCGCGAAGCCGCCCAACGCTGGGTCGCCAAACCCGTCACCGGCGAGGTCACCCTCGAACTCCGCCGCGGCAACGACTACACGATCCTCAACACCGACAGCCCCAACCTAACCTTCGCCCCCGAACGCCTCTCCATGGAAAAGACCGAATCCACCTTCAGCCCCAGAGACCGCATCGGCCAACTCACCATGCGCAACCTCGACATCACCGACACCCGCGCCAAACTCCAAACCTACGCCCAAACCGGTCTCCTCACCCTAAGCCACGGCACAGAAATGCCCCAACTCAACAGCGGCACAAAAGAGTTACGGATTCCCGGTAATACTGATCAGGAGGTGTTCAGTTGAGAGTTCCTACTCAATTGTTAAAGTGTGTTGGATTTGTAAGTCGGGATGAAGATAATCTCGAATACAAGGGAACAGCCTTCATCGTTTTAGTTCTCGACAATGAAACATCCGGCTGCTTACACTTAGTTACAACGAAACACGTCGTCTTAAGCCTGCAAAGCGGTTAAGCGATCATTGCGATGAACGGGAAAGACGGCTTACCTCTCTGGATGAGAAACGCAAGTCAGGTGCCCTGGTTCTTTCATCCAGATGAAGGCATTGATGTCGCAGTTTTGGCCATGGCCTCGGCTCGGATTCATGAATACGATTATCAAGAGATCCCAACTAGTCTCTTCCTCACCCCAGAGCGAAGCGCCAGACTAGGACTGGGAGTCGGTGATGAAACTATCTGCTTAGGCCTTTTCAGTCCGTTCGTGGGGCACTCACGTTTCACCCCTATTGCGCGCGCTGGCATCATCGCGATGATGCCAGATGGAGAACTCCCTCATCCAAGATTTGGAAGAATGGAATCTTACTTAATCGAAAGCCGGTCGAGGGGTGGGCTTAGCGGATCGCCAGTCTTCGTTCGCAATACCGTTCATCCGCAGGGAGTGGATCAGGATGGTACTCCGATTCGGTTCTCGGTCTCCAGTGACTTTCATTTACTAGGTTTGCTCTCAGGACATTGGCAGTCCACGTCAGATTCCACCAATGGCAACGACTTAAACATGGGCCTCTCACTTATCGTTCCTGCAACCAAGATCCTAGAAACTTTGTTGCATCCCAAGCTGGTAGCGCTACGCGAAGAAGCCTTTCAACGTGGCTTGGTTCCTGGTTACTAGGAGCCACGGAAAGAACTGGATACTAATGCCCCAAAATCAACCCGCAAAAATGTGGTCAGGCCGCTTCCGCGAGCCCCTCAACCGCACCTTCGAGCAATGGCAGCGCAGCGTTCCCTTCGACTGCCATCTGCTCCCTCACGAAGGAGTAGCCTGGAAGGCCCACGCCCGCGCTAACACCGCCAACCTCAGGCAATCCAAGCTCCTCCGTAGGACCGTCGCTGTGTGTTGCTTCGGCTTGCTATTGCCGCTGATCTCACAATCCCAACGACCCGAAGACGGTGCACACGTAACCTTCTACACTCACGAGTCGTCTTTCACCACGGGCATGCCCGGCAGCCGACACGGCGTCTTCGCTGGTGGCATTTTTCGTGATAAGCAGCTTCTTTTTCTGCTTCGAAAGGGTTCGTTTGCTAAGAACAATCTTTTTCTGTCCATTGACCTTCCACCCGGCACTTACAGATTCGCCGCCGGCCCGCCGAAACGAGATGGAGACTATCTCACAGTAAGCCTGGACGCCAGAAAGCAGTATTTCTTTCGAGCACAAACGAGGTCGGACGGCATCATGATTGTGGAATCGATGCGAGGGCTCCTTGAGCAGGTGCCCTGCCCAACTGCCATCGCTGAACTGGCGCATGCAAAACCCCTCGACCCCAAAAAAGTTTCACTTGCGAAAGATGTCCTTCCTTTGGCGGTCCAAACCACATCTTTCGATTGCGCTTCACAGACCGCGCTCACTCCTGCTGCTAAGCCGGAACGAACAACACAGGACTGAAATGCAAGAACAACCCAACAAAATGTGGTCCGGCCGCTTCCGCGAGCCCCTCAACCGCACCTTCGAGCAATGGCAGCGCAGCTTCCCCTTCGACTGGCGCCTCCTCCCCCACGAGGTCGCCGCCTCCAAGGCCCACGCTCGCACCATCACCGCCGCCGGCATCCTCACCGAAGACGAGTTGCAACAGACCCTCGAAGGCCTTACCCGCGTAGCCGATAGAGCCCTCAACTGGGCCCACCGCATCAGCGCGACCTCAGGCCAAATTGACTACGAAACCTCCAACGAGCAGATAGGTGCTGCGCTCGTCGCCTCCGCCCCGCAGGCCGAAGACATCCATCACTTCGTCGAGCTCGAACTCACCAAGGAGATCGGCACCCTCGCGCTCAAGCTCCACACCGGTCGCAGCCGCAACGAGCAGATCGCCACCGACATGCGCCTCTTCGTCCGCCAGTCCATCGACGAGACGCTCAGCGGGATCACAGCCTGGATCGACGCCCTCCTCACCCTCGCCGAGCAACACACCGACACCATCATGCCCGGCTACACCCACCTCCAGCGCGCCGAGCCCGTCCTCCTCGCGCACTGGCTCCTCGCCTACGTCAGCATGCTCGGGCGCGACCAGTCGCGCTTCGCCGACGCTCGCACGCGCCTGAACTTTTGCCCGCTCGGCTCAGGAGCCATCGCCGGCGCCACTCTCGCCCTCAACCGCCAGATCGCCTCCGAAGCCCTCGGCTTCACCGCTCCCACCGCCAACAGCATGGACGCCACCTCCGACCGCGACTTCCTCCTTGACTTCGCCCAGGCCGCCTCCACCCTCGGCCTCCACATTAGCCGCTTCGCAGAAGAACTCACCCTTTACGCCACCGCCGAGTTCCACTTCGTCGACCTCCCGGAAGCCTTCTCCACCGGCAGCAGCGCCATGCCGCAAAAGAAGAATCCCGACCTCACCGAGCTGGCTCGTGGAAAGGCAGCCCGCTTGCTCGGTGCCTCCACGGCACTTTCCACCCTCATCAAAGGCCTCCCGCTCGCCTACAACAAGGACCTCCAGGAAGGCCAGGAGCAAACCTTCGACATCGCCGACACCCTCGCCGGCCTGCTCTCGGTCCTCCCCATCTTCACCCGCGCCCTCACCTTCCGCACCGCACGCCTGCGCGACGCCGCGACCCACGGCTACCTCAACGCCATGGCCGCCGCCACCTACCTTTCCAACAAGGGCGTCCCCTTCCGCAAGGCGCATGAGATCGTTGGCAACGCCGTCCGGCTCGGCCTCGACCAAGGCAAAGAACTCAACGACCTCACGCTCGAAGAGCTACGCAACTTATCCCCGGCATTTGAATCCGATATCTTCGTGGCCCTCACGCCCCAAGCCACGCTCGACTGCCATGACGTCCCCGGCGGCACCGCTCGCCACCAGGTCGCACAGGCCTTGAAGCAAGCCCGCAGCAAGTTCAAAGACGCAGGCCAACCTGCGCAGGAGCACCCATGACCAAGACGGAACCCCTGCCGGACATCCACATCGAAGACAGCCCGGACCCCACCGCAGACGATCTCCCCATCCTGCTCACCGAAGGCGAGCCCATCGGCGAGTCCGTCTTCGCGCACTCCACACTCGAAGACCCGCAACAGCCGAACGCCCACCGCGATCCCGCGGACATCTCCACAGACGGGTGCCCCATCCATGGCGCAGCCATGGGTGGGGTCATCATGGGTGGGGCCGCCACTTCACAGAGCCTCCACCTTCCACAGATCCGCGTCCACAAAGCCCGCCTCCAGGACGCCCGCGACATCTTCGACCTCGTCAACTCCCTTTCCGCTGACGGCACACTGCTCCGTCGCAGCTACGCCGAGATCTGCGAGAACATCCGCGACTTCACCGTCGCCGAACTCCCCGACCCCAACGATCCCACCGCCGAGCCCGAGTTTCTGGGCTGCGGCGCCCTCCACCTCTACGGTCCCCACTTGGCCGAGGTCCGCTCGATCGTCCTCTACCCGCACGCCCGCGGCAAGGGCGCCGGCGCCGCCCTCCTCCGCGCCCTCCTCGCCGAGTCCGAAGAGCACGGCGTCGCCACCACCTGCCTCTTCACCCGCCTGCCCGGCTTCTTCGAGCGCTTCGGCTTCCGCACCGCCGAACGCAACGCCATGCCCGACAAGATCTACAAGGACTGCCAGGCCTGCCCCCGTCTCTACGCCTGCGACGAGGTCGCCATGGTCAAAGGCCCCCTCCCCAACATGGCCGTCCTCGGCCCCAAAGAGGTCAACCAACCCAAACTGGTTCAGGTCCAACTTACGCCTACGGGAACAGATCGCTGACTTAACGTGAGTAATGGTCTGCTCACCTGAAGCTCCGTTCAATTCTTGCAAGCTGCTCACAAGGGCTCGGGTGAGCAATCTAAATCCTGATTTGACCTTCCTGCCAAGTGCAATTACCACCTCTGTACAGCTCAGCCGGAGGGTGCAGGATGAAAATGCGATACAAGGGGCTTTGCATACAGTGTTGGAAAACAGCTCCGATCGAGAACAGAGAATGACCATTCCTGACTATCAGTCCCTTATGCTTCCTGTTTTGAAAGCCGCTGCGCATGGCGAAGTGCGAATCGGCGCTGTAGTCGAGGAGTTGGCAAACCAGCTCCAATTGACTCCTGAAGCGAAGACCGAGCTGTTGTCATCGGGCAAACAGACGGTCTTCAGTAATCGCGTCCACTGGGCTAAATCGTATCTGGGCAAAGCTCAGCTTATAGAACTCACACGACGCGGCCATTTCATTATCACGCCACTCGGACGCTCGGTATTGGAGAAGAACCCGGCATCCATCGATACGCGATTCCTTTGCCAATTCGAAGGATTCCGCCAATTTCGGGAAGGCGCAAATGGAGAGCTGATAAGCACCGCCGTCCCGTCCGTTTATTCCGTTCCGGATCTTAAGCAAACTCCTGACGAAGTCATGCGCGCAGCTCATCAGCAGATCGATAATGCTCTCGGGCAGGAGCTGCTTGACCGCGTCCGGAATGCTCCGCCGAACTTCTTTGAAAGACTTATCGTCGGCTTACTCCTGAGCATGGGCTACGGCGGCTCACGGGCGGACAAAGCTGGCCGTACGCTCGGCCGTTCGGGTGATGATGGAGTAGATGGCGTGATCGATCAGGATACTCTCGGCCTCGACCGCGTCTACATCCAAGCAAAACGCTATGCGGCCGGCAACAACATCGGTTCGGGTGCAATCCGGGATTTCTTTGGCAGTCTCGACCGGCACAAAGCGACCAAAGGGCTATTCGTCACAACTTCGACGTTCTCTCCATCCGCCAGAGAGACGGCTGAGTTCCTGAGCAAGCGGATCGTTCTCATTGATGGCATGCAGCTCACGGCGCTAATGATTCAACAAAACATCGGCTGCCGGGTCGAAGACACGCTCTACATAAAGAAACTTGACGAGGAATACTTCGAGTCCTAGCCAGAGGCATTCTTGCGTGGGAACGTGCCGGCAGCATGTAGCTCGCCGGACGCAGGACCACCAAGATGCCTGATCCAACCCGCAACGCCTCAGGCAAGCGTTCTCGATTGTCGCACCTGGCGCACTCCCGGCTCGCCCCGCAACAGCCTCCACAACCGCTCACTACCCGCGTAGCTGGCGCCTTCTGCCGATCAGCAAGGAGCCTCCCGCGACGCCTGTCAGCACGAGGGCCAGGCTCCCGGGCTCTGGGACCGGGCCAACTACCGGGGCGCTCTCCACGGGGGTCGTATTTGTCGGGACACTCGCCAGCGGGGGTACGTTTTCAGCGACATCGGTCAGCAGAGGCAACGGCAGGTCCGGCGGGGGGAGTTCCGGGAAGCTCACCAGCAAGGGATGGGCAAGCAGCGGCGGGGTGGGCATCTTGGGACCAAAGTCGGGGCTTTCCAGATCGCCGCAGGCAATCTGGAAGCGGTGCAAGGCCTCCAGCGGCCCCATCGGCCGCCGCGCCGGGTGGCGGTGTACGGGCTTTGGCCGCCGAACCAACGTCGTGAGCCGATATTGCGCCGCGCGCAGTCGGCGGGCGGCGCGCTTTTGCAGCAATCCCTGCTTGTACTCCGCAATCCAACGGCTGCAATCCGACGCGTACAGCACCGGCGCAATGCAGCTCAGCGTGGAACAGAGAATGATGGCGGCGACGATCCAGCGAGCCGTTTTCTTCTTCGATGATCGACGTCTACGGACCTGTCCAGGCATGCCCCGTCCCCTTGGTGGCCAAATATCCGAAGTATAGGGCAGATGGTTCCCTTATCATCAGACAATTTGTCTGTACAGCTACAACTTTAGGGTAGGTCCCAAGTCATAACTGCACCTCTTAGTAACGATGAAGGGTTACCTCAGGCTGAAGGGGTGCTAGAACCGGAAGGTCAAACCGCCCTGCACGGAGCGGGACACCTGTGTGAGGTAGAGGCTCTGTCCGTCCGGGCCGAGCAGGGGGACATAGCCCTGGGCCAGAAGGTTGGTCGCCTCCACTACGGCATTGAGGCCGCGCAACTGACGTCCCGACCAGAGTCTTTGCCGAAACGAAACGCCCAGAAAGGCGCTCTGCGGTGCCGTGTCGAATTCATCGACCTGCGTCAGGGTTCCCCGGTTCTGCCACCGATAGCGCACGTCCATGGATGTGCGGGTTCGCTGCACCGCGAGCCGAACGGCTCCACTCAAGGCTTCCGCCCGGTGCGGCTGAATCCCAGAGGCCAGTTCTTCTGCGTGCAACTCAGCGCCGCGGGCCTCGAGCGCCGACCCCACCTCGCCCTCGAAACAGGCGGAAAGAGCCGGGCTGAAGACATGGTCCCAGGCCACGCGTATGCCGGCGCCGCGGTATCCTGGCGCGGCCAGACGCAGTGTTCCCGTGCTGGGGTCCGCCAGCACCGGCAGTGCCGCGAAATCCTGCGTGTCGACCATCTCGCCCGTTCCGCCGCCGCGGAGCTCCTCCAGGGGCAGGCTGTCCTCATACACCGCCACCGCGACCGTGTCCCGGTCCGCAGCCTGCTGAAGACTGAGCTCCTGGTGCAGCGCCTTACGGATGATTGGCCGCCCGTGGACGTCGGCCAGCGCTTCTTCCTGCAGTGCCATGTCGTCCAGGTCGCTTGAGGCCTGGAGTGCACGGTCGGTCGCCAGTTTGTACTCCACGGTCATACCCGGAGAGGGCTTGATCCCGACGCGGAGGTAGGGCGCCGAGCGAAGACGCGTGCCGAGGAGGCGTTCCGCCGTCAGCAGCGTACCGGCGTCGATCTCGACTAGGTCCCCCAGGGTGATGGTTTCCGTCGTGGCCGATCGCCAAACCTGCATTCCCCCAGAGCTGCCAGCCTGCAGCTCCGGATGCGCTTCGAAGCTCATCAAAAGTCGCGATCCCCCGCCCAGGGGGTGTCGCCGCTCCAGCCCGGCCGCAACCATCACAGAGGCACTTGCTCCCGCAACGGTCGGTTGGCCGAGGTTTATGCGCAACGCCGAACTACTTCCTTCGGTTCTCCGACGGTCCAGCGCAACGATCTGGCGGACGCCGCCTTCACCAAAGGTTCCATCCCCGGCCAGCAGGCTGACCTGTCCTTCCGAGGCTGCCGCCGCCGCAGGATCCTCATGGGAGGAAGAGTCTGCCCTCTGCGTTGGCGGCTCCGGCCCATCCAAACGCAGAAGAGGTCGGTTGGCGGTGGAGCGAAGCGTCCAGCGCCAGTCGTCGGATGAAGCGTTCGCCTTGCGCGTCTCCGTGGGCAGCCAGGAGGCGGCCTCGAAAATGGCGGTCATGGTGAGATCGGCGAGGGTCTGCGCCCCGGGACGAAGCCGGAGGTTGGAGCGCGATGCGGGCAGCAGAAACGCCGCCGAGGCACGAAGCTGGTAGATCCCCGGGGCAACGCCCTTCAACGTATAACGTCCGTGATCATCCGTGAAAGCCCGGGCGACAGTCACGGCATGGGGGCCGAGCAGCTCGATCACGGCGCCCATCTGCGGCACACCGTGCAGATCGCGCACCATGCCGTCGATCTCCGTGCTCAGCGGGGCCTGCGCGGAGCAGGTCATCCCCGCTAACAGGGAAACCACTGCGAAGCTTGTCAGAACTTCCTTCACCGCGCCGGAGGCCCTCTTCTTTCGCGCGTCCTGCCTCGTTCAAAATTGACCCCCGCGGGCCGTCTTCGCTCATCGAAGCCTGACAATCTGCTCCGAAGATGGCTGCCTGAACTCAGAGCATAGCAGCACCGCGCCTACTGCTCCACGATGAAGGGGGCGCTTTCCGCCATGGTCTGCTTGGATACACCATCGTTGACCTTGATCACCACCTGGTAGCGGCCCGGCTCCAGACTCTGCAGGGGCATCGTCTTTTCCAGGGTGAGCTGATCGGCGTTGGGATTCAGCTTGGCCGCGGACTCCTCTGCATTGAGGATCTGCTTATTGTTGGCCGCGTCCAGCACCTGGTATTCAATGGTGGCGTCGTTGCGCTTGTTTTCGCCGATCCCCAGGTTGTACACCTGCATCCAGAAGTTCAGGTTTTGCGCGCGGTGAAACACCACCGGGGTGGAGATCGTGGCCGGTACCCGCGGGATCACTTTGGTGTTGCCGATCACGAAGTTGCCCGTCCCCACGTCCTTGGTGGGCACGCGCTCCATCCTGTCGGCAAGAATCAGTGAGGAGTGTCCCAGGCGATCGTCGTCGAACTTGGGCACGTCAATGCTGCGCTTCCAGGTGCCCACGTGGTCAGGGCTATTAACATCCTTGATTGCGATCTCGATCTTGTACCGCCCGGGAGCCAGCGCCAGGGCCTTCCAGTACACCGAATTGTTGCCCTTGGTGCGGCTCAGAAGGTCGCTCGGTGTCTCCACCTTGACCGTGTCCTCAAAGGTTTGGACCACATGGTGGTTGATGTTGCTGACCCGGGCCAGAATGTTCACCACCCCGGAGCTGTCGCCGTCCTTGGTCTTGTAGGTCACGTCACCGTTGTGGATCTGCAGGGTGACGGGCACCAGCACCGTGTCATTGGTCAGCTTGACGTAGTCGGTGCGCACGTCGAACAGAAACGGCGGCCCGCTGAGCACCTTGCCGGAGGAGAGGAACTGGTCCAGATCGGCAAACTTCACCGGCGGCGGCGCCATGAGTTTCGCAAAGGTGTCCAGTCGGTCGAACTGCTTGCTCTGCTGCTGCGAAGATTCCGGTCCAGGCCCGAGCTGCTCCAGGCCGCCCGTGAAGCGCTCCGACTGCTTGGCACGCCCCATCTGCTCATAAAGGGTCTGCCCGGCGCCGGGCGTGTGCTTCAGCGCGTCTTTCTCCGAGCGGTCGATGGTGGCATGGTAGTCGCCGCACATGCAGGTGTCGACAAACTCGATGTCGATATTGTCGCCGACCCCGGCCAGGTAGCGGTAATGCCACACCTCAAAGGGAAAGGTGGAGGTATTGCCGCCGCCCTCTTCCATGGGCCGCTCATAGCTGCCGCCCGAAGGGTGAGAGTCGATGCTGTCCGGCTTGCCAAAGGCGATATAAATGTGGCCCCGGTCGGTCATCCAGCCCGGCTTGCCGGCGGCAAAGTGCTCATTGGCATAGGCGATGCGCGCATAGTGCTCATCGCGGAATTCATTTTCCGGGCTGTCCGGATTTGGATTGCGGCGCTGCCAGAACATCTCGATGAACTGCTGCCGCTCCTCCTCGTTGGAAAGATTCTTGAAGGCTTTGCCCTCTTCATCCGTAATGATCCAGCGAACATCCTCGTTGAGCCACTTCTTGTCTTCCGGCGACAACTCGTTGCGCACCGCTTTGCGGCGCTGCATCTCTTCATGATCGCTCAGTCGTCGCTTCAGCGGGTCAGGACGCTCTTCCACCGGGTCGGCCTTGGTGACGGCGCCGTGGTCGGAGGGCGTAGCGGTCTGCGCCAGCAAGCGGGACCCTCCCGCTCCAAGGGTGCTGAAGGCGAGGGCAACAGTGAAAAAGCAGGAAAGACGCATCGGGCCGGACTCCTGGACACAACCGCTCCAGTATACGGGTCGGCAGCCAGGTACCTCAATGCTTTCTCCCGGAAAGGTTGCCTCGGCTCTTGCTATTCTGTTGTTCAGGAGATTTTGACGGCGGTTACAGGAACCATCTGCCCCGCGCTGCGTATCGCTTCATGTCCGACTCGCTGGGAAGCCGCTGACATCCGCATGAGTAAAAAGAAAACATTTCTGATCGTCCTCAGCGCCCTGCTCCTTGTAGGTGTCGTTGTTGGGACCATTCTGCACAGCCGCGGCAAGGCCACGGCCGTGACCATGGCCAAGGTAGCGCACGAGGACCTGACCGCCACTGTGAGCGGCACCGGCCAGATCAAGCCCAAGACCTATGTCAACGTCGGAGCGACCTCGTTTGGCCGCATCACGCACCTTTACGTGAAGGAAGGCGATCACGTGAAGAAGGGGGCGGTGCTGGCCACGGTCGAAAACGTGCAGCCGGAGGCAACGGTCGCCGCGCAATCGGCTGCCATCGCCAGCAGCCGAACCGACGTGAGCTCTTACCTTGCCGCGGAAAAGACCGCGCAGGCCAACATCGACGCGGCCAAGGCGGACCTGGAGCAAAAAAAGCTCGACTATGGACGCGCCAAGGAGTTGTACGGCGACAAGTTGATCGCCCGGCAGGACTTCGATAGCAAGAAGGCGGCATACGACACCTCCGTGGCCACCCTCGCGCAGCGTCAGGCAGCCCTGGCGCAGGCCCAGGCCCAAACTGGCTCCGCCCGCGCGCATGTAAACCAGGCGGTCGCCACCCAGCGTTCGAACTTCGATTCCCTCGACAAAACGGTTAGCCGCGCGCCTTTTAACGGCCTGGTCACCAACGTGCCAGTGCGCGAAGGCGAAACCGTGGTCGTCGGTATTCAAAACGCCGAGGGCTCCACGCTCATGACGCTCGCCGATATGAGCGTCATCACGGCCGAGGTCAAGGTCGATGAGACCGATATCGTCAACCTGAAGCTCGGGCAGCCCGCGGATGTGTCCGTGGACGCCTTTCCGGGCCGCGTCTTCAAGGGTCACGTCACCGAGGTCGGCGATCAGGCGCTGCTGCGCACCACCGGCGTCGCCACCTCGCAGTCCACCACCGGCACCGAAGAGGCCAAGGACTTCAAGGTGGTCGTCACCCTGGACCAGGCCTATCCGGAGCTGCGCCCCGGCCTGTCCGTGAACGCCAAGATCACCACCGACCACAAGAGCGGTGTGCTGGGCATTCCGTTGCAGGCCCTGGTGGAACGGGATCCGGCGACCGAGGCTGAGCTGTTTCGCGACCACGGCAACCTCAAGGGGGGCGCCGTGGCTGCCGCCGGTCGTCAGCAAACCACCCAGGGTGTGTTTGTTGTGGCGCACGATGGCAAAACGCTGCGGGCCCGCTTTACGCCGGTCACAACCGGGATCTCCGGAGCCACGGATATTGAGGTCCTGAGCGGGCTGAAGCCAGGCGACGAGATTGTGACGGGCCGCTTCAAGGTGCTGCGAACCCTCAAGAGTGGTGTGGCCGTCAAGCGGGACGACGGTACAGCTGCACCCGCTCCGGACGCCTCAAGCTAAGCTAAGGAAGCGCGCTCGCCCCAGCAGAATGGAACCGAGGCCGGCTGCCCGCAGGAGATCACTATGGCTACCACCACCGCTGCGCTGGATCAGGTGTCTCCGGAGCAGCGCCTTGGCCGCAACGCCGACGGCCCGCACCCGGGCGACGTCATCGTCACCAACAATCTCTGGAAGACCTACGAGATGGGCGACCAGCAGGTGCATGCCCTCCGCGGCGTGGACATGCGTATCCGGCACAACGAATACGTCGCCATCATGGGGCCGTCCGGCTCGGGCAAGTCCACGCTGATGAACCTGATCGGCTGCCTGGATTCGCCCAGCCAGGGCCAGTACTGGCTCAACGGCCACGACGTTTCCCAGCTGAATGACGATGAGCTGGCGCGCATCCGCAACAAGGAGATCGGCTTCGTCTTCCAAACCTTCAACCTGCTGGCCCGCGCCACCGCCCTGCACAATGTGGAGCTGCCGCTGATCTATAACGGCACCCCCGCCGCGCAGCGCACCGAACGCGCGCGCTCCGTGCTGGAAAGCGTCAATCTTGGCGAGCGCATGCACCACAAACCCAATGAGCTCTCAGGCGGCCAGCGGCAGCGCGTCGCCATCGCGCGGGCCCTGGTCAACAAGCCCAGCATTATCCTCGCCGACGAGCCGACCGGCAACCTGGACTCCAAGACCTCGGTCGAGATCATGGCCCTTTTCGACGACCTCTATGCGCAGGGCAACACCATTGTGCTGGTCACCCACGAGCCGGACATCGCGGAGTTTGCGCACCGCGTCATCTCCATCCGCGACGGCTCGGTCGAGAGCGATGGCCCAAGCCGGCGCGCCCGCTAAACGCCCCGATGTAGGTTTTCCTCAGGTCCGCGCAGCTTCATAGCACTTCCGGAGCATGGCCGCCGGAGGTGGATGCAGCATAGGGTAAAGCAGGCATCAGCCCCCCAAAGAGGTTCAGCCAGCGTCTGTCCGGCGAAGCGCTTCCCTCGCAACAAACCATGGCCCTGCGCATCTATACCTCCAACATGAAGACGTGCGCCCAAGCTCTGCTGTTTGCCGCTGTGCTGCTCGGACTTGCCCCGTGCACCCTGGCTGCTGATGCGCGTTTTGATCTGGTGGGGCCCAGGATTGACATCAGGGTGACACGCGGCGCCCCGGGCAGCGAGCAGACGCTGCCCATCGCCTCGGTACCCAACCTGCAGCCGGGCGACCGGCTCTGGATCCATCCGGATCTCCCCTCCACGCAGTCGGTCAAGTATCTGCTGATCTGCGCTTTTCTCCGCGGCACCACCAATCCACCACCGGACAACTGGTTTTTGCGCGTCGAAACCTGGAAAAAAGAGGTCCGCGACGAAGGCGTCTTCGTCACGGTACCCGCCGAAGCCCAGCAGGCCGTGCTGTTCATGGCGCCGGAAACGGGCGGCGACTTTTCCACGCTGAAGTCCTCGGTGCGCGGCCGTCCCGGCGTCTTTGTCCGCGCTTCCCAGGATTTGGACGAGGCCAGCTTTGAACAGGCGCGTATCGAGCGCTACCTCGCCGACATCCGCCGCGTGCCCGCATCCGATGCAAACGAACTGCAGAAGCGTTCTGATCTGCTGGCCCGCACCCTGGCGTTGAAGCCCAACGCTGACTGTTTCAAGCGCTCTCTGGACGTGCAGTTCACCTGCCTGACGCAGACCGGGACGCAAACCCTGCTGGACGACGGTCACGGCCAAAACATCGTCAGCGCCCTGTCCACCGGGTCGAACAGCGATTTCATCCAGGCGGCCAGCTATACGGGCATCGCCGGAGCCGGTGTTTACTCAGCCTATGTGGGTGCGATTGTCGACCTGGTTCGCATCATGAGCAACCTCCATACGGCGCAATACCAATACATCCCCGCAATCAGTTTTCCCCAGGGCGATGCCCTGAATTTGCGCCTGAACACCCCGCCCTCCTTTCACAATCCAAAGTCGGTGCTGGTCATCGGTCTGCCGAGCATTCAACCGGCGAAGACACCGCCGTTGCGGCCGGCCACGGCAAACGAAACAGTTTGCCTGCTCAAGCCCCAGGTGGTGTTGCCCATTGAGGGAGCGCCACTGGTTTTTTCCACAGACTTTGCCACACATCTGGTGCTGCACCTGAATACCCCGCCAGGAGCTCCGGAGGAGCCGGACATTCCTCTGGTCGCGGACGCCTTTGAGGGCGGCCTTGTGCTGCAGGGCGACGCCGAGCACCGTACCCCCCTGCGCGATTCGCGAACCAGCCTGACCGGAGCAGCTACGACGGCACCCGGCGCGAGCAGCCCGTCCGTGCCCTCCGGCAAGCCGCTCCCCGAGCCGGTGACCCTGACAGGCACCATCCAGGGCCGCTGGGGTTTCGACACCTTTAGCGGACCCACCCTGAACATCCAGCAACTGCCCGGGGGGGATTGGCACGTGGTCAGTCCAGACGGCTCCAGCAGCGATCTAATTGCCGGCAAAAGTACCGAGTTGGTGCTCGCTTCCACCGGCAGCGCCTGCGTGCACGCGGTCTCCGCGGAGCCGCCGCACAGCACGGGACCGGTCGCCCTGAAATTCAAATTTGAACCCAAACCCGACGCCAGCGACCTGCTCGCCGTTAGTCTGCCGGGCGACAACAAGCTTAGTCCCGGCAGCCTTCACCTGCAGATCACGCAATATGGGCAGCCGGCGCCCAACCTGGTCGCGGCCCAAACCTTTGCCGCCCCCCCACATCTGGAAGCGACGGCGCTGCCGGCCGGCGATAAGTCTATGCTGCTTACGGGCACGCACCTTTCCAGCATTCAGAAGATCGTCATGGGAGACCTGGTGTTCACCCCGGTGGCCGGTACGCTTTTGGAACCTGCGGAAAACAATAGCGTCGACGGCACGGCTTCGCTGCGCCTGAGCCTGGGCGCCAGCGCTCCCTCGCCGCCAACCCGTGCCGGGGAGCGCCTGTCCGCCCAGGTCCTGTTGAACGACGGCCGTCAGCTTCCCCTGTCGCTGACCGTGCTGCCCCCCCGGCCCACGGTCACACTGATCAGTCACACCTCCGACCCGCTGCCTAACCCGGTGCTCACGCTGAGCAGCGCGGACGACCTGCCGCTCGCTGCCCACCTCACCTTTACCCTGAAAAGCCGCTCGGATTTCCCGCGCAATGGGCGGGTCGAGGTGGAAACCCTGGATGGCACCCTGCGCACAGTGCTCACCCTGGCCCCCTCCGGCGGTTTGGTGCTGCAGGACCCGCACACGGTGGTGGCCAGCCTCGAGCCGCTGCGGTCCTTCGGGCCGAGCGCGTTTGGAGCCCTGCGCCTGCGCGCCATCTTCCCGCCTCCGCCCTCCCGCAACCGGCGGACGGAAGCCGAGGACGGAGCCGCGCGCGGGTCTGCCGACGAAGCGGCTGCCGAACCAACCCCCAAAATCGACCTCGCCCGCGTCAGCGACTGGGTTCCCCTCGGCATGCTGGTGCGCGAACCCGCGCTGGCGCACCTGCAGTGCACACCGGACCCAACTGCACCCTGCACCTTGACCGGAAGCGATCTATTCCTGCTTCAGGCTCTCAGCGCCGACCCTGCCTTCACCAACGCCGTCACCGTTCCCGACGGCTTCACGGGGACAACCCTTCCGGTTCCGCATCCAGCCGGCTCGTCAGCGACGCTGTTCGTCAAGCTGCGGGACGATCCCCAAGCGGTCGATGCAGCCGTTATCCCCTCAAGCTCACCCGCCACGCAGGCAAGCGCCGCCCGGGTGCGGTCAAGCGCTCCGCCCCACAACTAGCATCATCACACCTGGCGGGAGGCAGACCGCCTCACCCTCACACGGCGCGCACCCGCATCACGATGCCCTGTTTCTTGAAATCTTCCGTCTCCTGAGCGGGCTTGATCTGCAGTCGACGGCTGGTTGCGCCGACGAAGCAGTCTGCGGGAACGGTGGCAGCATAGTGCTCAAAGCCCGTGTCTTCGGCCTGAAAAGACCGCAGCTTGCCGTCGATTTTGAGGGACACCGTAGCTGCCGCCGGCAGAACCAGCCGCAGGGCTTTGCCCTCCAGCAGCCAACCCCGGCGCTGACGCGGCGTCCAGATCTGGAAGCTGGCGGTGCGGTGCTCCACCTGGTAGCGCTGCACGGGCTGGGGCGGGCGGTCCCACACGGCATTGCTGTGGAGTGAGCGCAGCAGCTTGATGTATTCCGCGTGAGCCCACACCAGGGGCATGCCTGAGCCAGAAGGAAAGCCATTGCGCAGCAGCTTTGCCGGAATGTCCGGCTCGTCCCACACCTGCTCCGGGATCATGCCGCACTCGCTGGTTTGCCGGGCCATGGTCTTGAGCAGCTCCAGGGCGCGTTCGTGGTTGCCGGCGCAGATCTCGTAATGCGCCCGCTCCCCCGCGAGCAGAGGCCAGCAGCGGCCGATGCCGGTCTTCAAAAAAGGGCTGCCGTCCGCCTTTTCGCCGTACCCGTCCCTGGTGGAGCGCTTCCAGCCTGGTCCCGTGGCGGTCTCGTGCAGCAGCGTCGCGTCCACCAGCTTCACCGTGTTCAGGATGCGGGGGTCGTCGGCGGCCCGCAGGCCAAAGCGCACCAGCATCAGCGCATCCGGGCTGGTGATCTCCGCCGCGCGCTGGTGTTTGCTGCCGAACGGACGATTGGTCATCAGGACCTTGAGATCGCCCATCTCCTTTTGCTGGATGCGCTCCCGCGGCGCCATGCGCACATAGTAGCCCGGAACATCGTGCTCCTTGCCCAACGAGGTACCGGTCACATAGGTGAGCTCGTCGATGGCGTCGTTCCATGCGTCGGCAGTTTCGCGCAGGAAGTTGGCGCCTGCGGGGTCTCCATCGCCCTCGCAACAGTCCGCCGCGGCCAACAGGGCCGCGACTTCAGTCGCCATCGTGTAGGGCGAGTACCCGGCCAGCTCCTCCCATCGGCCCTGCTGGGTCACGGGCCCGTGCTGCAGCAGAAAGCACACCGCCTTGCGGAGCATGGGCGTCGGATCGTAGCCGTCCAGCGCATTCTCGCGCCGCAGCTGGTCGGCCAACAGAACGGGAAGGCTGATGCCGTCCATCTGAATGGCGCCCCAGTGCGGTGTGCCGTCCAGCCACATGTTCTGGCTCCAGCCACCGCTCGCCTCCTGGGTGCAGCGCAGATAAAACAGCGCCGAGCGTGCCGCCTTGGCGTCGCCGCTGGCCAGCTTGCCCATGGCGATCTCTACCAAGTCGCGCGGCCACAGCACATGGTAGCCGCCCACGTCCTTGTCGCCGTGAGCAAAGCCCCAGGGCATCGAGAGGCTGGCCACAAAGGCTCCCGGGAAGCGCTTGGACTGGTGCGTTTCCAGCACCGCCGTGCTGACGCGGTACATATCCAGCCGCTGCCCGGACAGGTCCTGGACCTCTTCATACCGGCCCTGCTCTTCCTCCCAGCGCCGGACAAAAAGGGCCTTCACGGTCTCAAACTCCTGGAGCAGGCCGGCGCGAGCCTGTTGCCCCGCCTCCGCGCTGTCCTTGCCCCCGGCCAGTGCGACCAGGAACTCCCCATTCGGGCAGGCCTTGAAGTCCACCTCCGCCGTCAGGGCAACATTGCCCCCCAGGGCAGCATTGGCTTTGCGCAGCGACTTAAACCGCGACAGACTGTGGTGCCCGTCCGAGGTGCCGACGTAGCCGCAGTTGGCCTGCACCATCGGCGCGCTCACGACACCGGCGATGCACAGTGCCGCACGCTGCGCAAACAGCATTTGCATGCCCTTGTAGGAACCCACCCAGGCGTCGTTGCCCTCGCCCCGGTCCCCCACATGGGCGTTGATGTAGAGATACAGCTTCAGGGGACCGCCCTCGAGCACCTCAAACCGCACCTGCATGATCAGGGTGTCGCGCACCGGGTCGGTGAGGATCTCCTTCACGATCCGGTAGCGCCCCTGCTTGCAGCGCGATTCGACTTTGGCCCCCGGTATGCCCGGTGCCAGCCACTCGACCCTGTGTTCCGCATCGGTAGGCTCGTCGGAAAAGAAGCGCTTTCCATCCGTAACCAGGAAGTGCACGGAACAGGTGTTGGCCTGATCAACATCGGGAAAATACACCTCGTTCAGGGTGCCGCTGCTGATCGTGTACCAAACGCGGCTGCGCGGGGTGGCCGACGTACCGACCAGGGTCTTGGCTCCCGAGCTCCACGTGGGCGCTTTCCCGGGCTTCCCGGAGGCCTTCACCGGCTTGCTGGGCCTGGTGATCTCCTGCTTCTCGATTCCCTTGTCCAAGTTCCTCTCCAAACCTCAGAGCAGAACCGGCACTGCCGGGCTCCTTGGCGGTCGTTGGGGTGACATCGTCGGTTTGGATGGCGTCCCGGCCCACGGCGGCGGTACGGTGTTCAGGAACATCTTTCGGCGGGGCTGGAGCAAGCTGCTCCAACGCCAACAAACCTCCGCGCAAGCGGGCACAGAAGCGCGCCGGCCACCCCGGGCGACCTAACCTGCATCCCCACTTTCAGGAGAGGGTACTTATGGAGCAGGACCAGCAGCGCCGCGATCGTCTATCCCAGGCACTCCGCACCGCAGGCCTGGATGCAGTGGTATGCGCCACCGCCAGCGAGGTTCGCCTGCTCACCGGCTTTTGGCCCATCATGGCCAACTCTGTCGCGGTCTTCACAGCCGAGGGCAAAGCGCACCTGATCGTCCCCGACGATGAACAGCAGCTGGCGGAAACGATGAGCGCCGCCCCGGTCACGACCTTTCAGCCGGAAACCCTGCACCAACTTCCCGAGACTGCCCAGGCCCTCCGCTCGGCGTTTGCTGGCCTCTTCGGCGACCTCGGGCTCCAACACGCGAGACTGGGTCTGGTCACAAAACTCGGTCTGCAGCCGGCGACCTACATCGTGGGCACGGATTTCCGGCTCGCGCTTTGGGACCTTGTGCAGCAGGTCGCGCCGGCGGCCCACATGACCTCCTGCGACGAGGTGCTGGAGCAACAAAAAGCCGTCAAGACCCGCCGCGAGCTGGACCTGATGGCCACCGCCGCCAGGGTCGCCGCCGCGGGTTTCAGGGCGGCTCCGGAAGCCATTCAGCCCGGCCTGCGCGAAGCCGAGGTGGCCGCCACCATCCAGCAGGCCTTTGACGCCGCCCCGGAAGCCGCATCGCTGGAGCGGAGCTACGGCGCCTTCTTCTGCATGTCCGGGCCAAACTCCGCCACCGCCGCGGCCGCCTACGCGCGCACCCGCCAGCGCCGGCTGGAGATCGGGGACATCGTCATGATCCACGCCAATACCTGCGCCGATGGCCTGTGGACCGACATCACCCGCACCTACACCGTGGGCGCTTCCGTCGAGCGGCACGAACAGATGCGCTCGGCCATCGCCGCCGCCCGCTCCGCTGCCCTGGGCGCCATCCGGCCCGGCGTGCCCTGCCGCGAGGTCGACCAGGCCGCCCGCAACGTCATGCAGGATCACGGCTTCGGGGAGGCCTTCAAGCACGCCACCGGCCACGGCGTGGGCTTTGCCGCCGCCAACGCCAACGCCCTGCCCCGCATCCATCCCGCCTCCCCCGGCGTCCTGGAAGCCGGAATGACCTTTAACGTGGAGCCCGCGGCCTACTTTGACGGCTACGGCGGCATGCGCCACTGCGACGTGGTCGCCGTGACCGACGACGGAGCGCAGGTCTTCACGGATTTCTAGGGGACCTCGGGAATCGAGTCTGCTGGGCTCAACGGCGCGCCTTTCCTGTTGTCATTCCCGCAGGGAATCTGCGTTCCTCCCGGGTGGCAGCGGATTTCAGGAATAAATCAGACCACACCCTAGATCCCCATCGCCACCCCGCGGCCCTCATCTGAAGCCGGTTCGCTGCTGAGCAGCTGCGCGCACGCCGCGCTGGCCAGCGAAAGCCCCACGGCCACCCAGATGATGCGGTGGAAACCGTACACAAAGGCCTCCTCCACGGCATGTTTTGCGCGCGGGTCGCTGGTCTGCACCGCAGCAAGGCGCGAGTTCTGCGCCTCCACGGACTGGCGCTCCGCCGCAGGCAACCCCGCCCGGTCCAGGCGCCGCGTCAACTCTCCCCGAAACGCCGTCAAGAGCACCACGCCAAAGACCGCCACCGACAACAGACTGGCCAGCCGTGAGATCGCATTGTTGATACCTGACGCCGTGCCGGCCTGTTCCACCGGGACCGCGTTCATCACCGCCGTGGTCAGGGGCGCGACGCTGATCGCCATGCCGATGCCCAGCACCAGCACGGCCGGAAAGAAGGTGGTCCAGTACGACCCGCCAATGCCCGGGCGGCCCGCCAGCGCAAAGCCCACCGCCGCCACCAGCGAGCCCACGGTCAGCGGGCCGCGAGCGCCGTACCTGCCAATCAGGCCGCCGGACCAGTGCGACAGCACAAAGAGCACAAGGATCAGCGGCAACAGCGCCGCCCCGGCCTCCGTTGCACTGTAGTGCTGCACCTGGATCAGGTTGAGCGGAAAAAAGAACAGCAATCCGTTCAGGGCCGTGTAGAGAAACAGCGTCAGGAGGTTGGCGCCGGCAAAGGTGCGCTCCCGAAACAGCCCCAGGGGCAGCATGGGGGCGGGCACGCGCGACTCCACCACCAGCAACCCAATCAGCGCGAGACCGCCGGCCACCGCCACAACCGGGATCAGGGCACCGGGACGATGCGCCTCAATCAGGGCAAAGGTGATGCCCCCCAGAGCCACCGTGGCCAGGACCGCCCCGGTCCAGTCCAGCTTGCCATGCACGTGCTCGTTACGGCTTTCCGGCACCCGCCAAAAGCTGATTACCAGGATGCCCGCCGCGATCGGTGGATTGATGAAAAACACCCATCGCCAGGAGGAGTGATCCACCAGCCACCCACCCAGCACCGGGCCCACGGCCGCGGTCATGGCGCTGAAGCCGGACCAGATGCCGATAGCCCGGCCCCGGCTGGCCTGCGGGAAAAACGCGCTGATCAGCGCCAGGCTCCCCGGCACCAGCAGCGCGGCCCCGATCCCCTGCAGCCCCCGCGCGCCAATCAGCCAGGTGATGGAGGTCGCCAGGCCGCAAAGCACAGACCCCACGGCAAACAGCGCGACCCCGATATTGAAGATCAGCCGGCGCCCGTAAAAATCCCCCAGTGAACCGCCCACCAGCAGCAGTGACGCCAGAAACAGGGCGTACAGCTCAATCACCCACTGAATCTGGTTCGCATCCGCATGGAAGGCGTTTTGCAGCGCGGGGAGGGCTACCGTTACGGCGGTGCCATCAATGAACGCCATGCTGGAGGCCAGAATGGTTGCGGCCAGCACCCAAACGCCGTTGGGAACGGAAAGAATGTGTTCCTCGCCTCGGGAGCCGGGTTGCGTATCAGACGTTCGAATCGAGGTCGCCACGGTGAACTGTGGACATCATACGCGGGCGCCTCGACTTGAACTCTGCCCAGCCCATCACCCGGCCACACGCCGGATCAGGCAGCGAGCTCCCCCGCTTCCTCCTCGGCCCTCAGTCTTCGCCAAAGGATGCGCAAAATGGCCATCACCGGCACCGACACCAGAGCGCCGATCACGCCCCCGATCTCACCGCCGGCCAGCACTCCAAAGATCTCCGCCAGCGGTGAAATCTCCAGCGAGCTGCCCATAATGCGCGGTGCGTTCACATAATCCTGGATCGTTCGCCAGGTCCCCAGAAATAAAAAGATCCACAGCAGGTGCGGGTAGCCGGCCAGCAGCGCGAGGCCGAAGATGGCCACACTGGCCACCGCCGGCCCGACCACGGGAATGAACTCAAAGATCCCCGCCACCGGCCCCAGCACGAAGGCGAACGGAACATGGGTCAGCGCCAGGCCCACCGTGAGCACAACCCCCGTCAGCGAGGCCAGAATCAGCTGCGCGCGGATATAGCTGCCCAGCATGACGTTCACGTCGTTCACGACGCGCTGGAAGACCAGCCGCTTACGATTGTCTCCGCCCAGCAGTACCAGCCCGCGGGCGATGGCACCTGCGTCCTTGAGAAAAAACACGCTCAGGATGGGGATCAGGACGATCCACCAGATATGCGTCAGGGGAGCCCTCATCTGCTCGGCCAGCCCCCCGATGTAGGCAAAAATCTCCGCCCGATGGTCCATAAAGACCTGCTGGATCTGCATGGCACGCTGCTGCGTCCATCCCTGGTTCTTGATGATGCTGTAGACGAACTGTCCGGAGGCCACGCGGTCGGCCAGTTTGGGCAGGCTGGCCACCAGGTCCTTGACCTCGCTGGCGATCATCGGCCCCAGCGCAAATCCGAGCCCCGTCCCAAGCCCGCCCAGCAGCAGATAGGTGGCCACAATGCCCTTGATGCGCCCGTGCAGCAGGCGCTGCAGCAACGCCACAATCGGCTCGATAAAGTAGGCAAACAGGATGGCAAACAGAAACAGCGTCAGCGTTTCCCGGGCGCCATGCAAAAACGCCAGCACCAAAAGGAACATCATCAGCGTGAAAAGAACACGGGCGGTCTTTGCATCCCAAAGGGCTGACAGCATGGAAGCCTGCTTTATTTAAGAGTTAAGAGCAGATTCAACGATAGCCCCCGCCGCACTGCGGATGCGGGCACCGGGCCGTCCGGGCCGCAGCACCCACTACTCGACGTGGTAATTGGGCGCTTCGCGGGTGATCACCACATCGTGCACATGCGATTCGCGCAGGCCGGCGCCGGAGATTCGCACAAAGCGCGCCTGCCGCTTCAATTCTTCAATGGTGCCGCAGCCCAGATAGCCCATGCCGGAGCGCAGGCCGCCCACCAGTTGAAACACCATGCTTTGCAGCGGACCGCGGTGCGGCACCCGGCCCTCAATGCCCTCCGGAACGAACTTCGCAAGGCGGTTGCCACTGCCTTCCGGCTTGGTCAGGTCCACGCGCTCGGCAAAATCGCCCGTCAGGTCGTCCTTGCTCTGGAAGTAGCGCTCCCCGGAGCCGGACGCCATGGCGCTCAGCGAACCCATCCCCCGATATGCCTTGAAGCTCCGGCCCTGGTAAAGAATCGTCTCCCCCGGGGACTCATCCACACCGGCAAACAGCGAGCCCATCATGCACACGTCCGCCCCCGCGGCGATGGCCTTGGTGATGTCGCCCGAAAACTTGATGCCGCCGTCGGCGATGATCGGAATGTCGCGCTCGCGGCCCGCCCGGGCGGCTTCGGAGATCGCCGTCACCTGCGGCATGCCCGCCCCGGTCACCATGCGCGTCGTGCAAATGGACCCCGGCCCGATGCCCACCTTCACGGCATCCGCGCCGGCATCCATCAGCGCCAGCGCGCCCTCATATGTGGCGATATTGCCGGCCAGCAGATCAATCTGCGGGAAGCGTTTTTTGCACGCGCGCACCGCCTCCAGCACCCGGGACGAGTGGCCGTGCGCTGAGTCGATCGCCAGCGCATCCACACGATTTTCCACCAGCGCGGCCGCACGCTCCAGAAAATCGCCCGTGGCGCCGATGGCTCCCGCCACGCGCAGCCGCCCCTGCTCATCCTTGGAGGCATTGGGGTACTTCAGCTTCTTCTGGATGTCCTTGACCGTGATCAGGCCTTTGAGTTCATAAGCCTCGTTGACCACCAGCAGCTTTTCTACCCGGTGCTGGTGAAGGATCTGTTCGGCGTCTTCCAGCGTCGTGCCCACGGGCACGGTGATCAGGTGCTCCTTGGTCATCACCTCGCCGATGGCGATGTCGGTTCGCGATATAAAGCGTAGATCCCGATTGGTGAGAATGCCGACCAGTTTGCCGCCCCGGGTCACCGGCACGCCGGAGATCTTGTACCGCCGCATCACCTCCAGCGCGTCGGCAATGGGTCTGTCCGGCTCGATGGTGACCGGGTCCACAATCATGCCGCTTTCCGAGCGCTTCACCTTGTCGATCTCGCCGGCCTGCGCTTCGATGGACAGGTTGCGGTGCACCACGCCCATGCCGCCCTGTTGCGCCATGGCAATCGCCATGCGGCTTTCGGTCACGGTATCCATAGCCGCCGACAGCAGCGGCGTGGCTAGCATAATGCGGCGGGTCAGCCGGGTGTGCGTGCTTACCTGGGAAGGCACCACATCAGAAAAGGCGGGAACGAGAAGAACATCGTCAAACGTCAGGGCTTCAGGTACAGGGCTGCTGATCATACCGGTGAGCCGATTCTAGTCCCTCGTGCATGGGCCTTGCCGCCCCACAGTGTCGCAGCTTCGGTCAAAATCCCCGGCGGGCGAACAAAGGTTGCAGCGTTGTCCCCCCAAAGGTGCGTGGTCAGCCCCAGCCGAAGCGGTTTCAATAGTTCCCAAGGCACGACGACGACACAGAAGGACGCGCATGTCGCAGAAATTGAACATTCATACCGAAACCGGAAACGGCTGTTCGGCTTGCCGCACGGAAACGGGTCTGGGGCTGGAACTGACCATGGCCTTTCAGCCCATCGTTGACGTCGAGACCGCCCGGGTCTGGGCCTACGAAGCGTTGGTGCGCGGTGTGGGCGGGCTTTCCGCCGCGGAGGTGCTCAGCCGCATCAACGATACCAATCGCTACGCCTTTGACCAGACCTGCCGCGTCAAGGCCATCGAGCTCGCCGCCAGGCTGGGCATCGCTGCCCAGGGCGCAAAGTTGTCCGTGAACTTCATGCCGGGGGCGGTGTATAGCCCGGAAGCCTGCATCCGCCGAACCCTTGAAGCAGCCAGGATTCACAGATTTCCGCTCGATGCCATGATCTTCGAGATCACCGAAGGCGAACGTGTGGCCGACACCGGCCACCTGCGCCGCATCGCCACCGAATATGCCCGGCACGGCTTCACCCTGGCGCTGGACGACTTCGGTGCCGGGTTTTCCGGAGTCAATCTCCTGTCCGAACTCGACGGCCTGCAGCTGATCAAACTGGATGGTGCCCTCATCCGGGACATCGACAAGAATGCGAGGGCGGAGCGCATCGTGGCTTCCCTGGTAGCGCTTTGCGAGGAACTCGGCATCACCACGCTGGCCGAATGCGTGGAAAGCGTAGAGGAGTATGCCGCGCTGCGGCGGCTCGGCATCCGGCTCATGCAGGGCTACCTGTTCGCCAGGCCCGCCCTGGAAACGCTTCCCGAGGTGGTCTGGCCTTCGCTCCCCAAGGACGACCAGGCCTGCGCCACGCCACAGCTGGCCCTGAGTCTCATCCCGGTTCAGGCGTAGGGAGGCAGCTGCCCTCCTCATCGCCAGGTCGACCGTTCTACTGTTCGGACGGTTGCTCTGACCTCGATTCCCGTCCGCTGCGGTTGAGTTCCCGTTGGGGGCGGCGTATACTCAGATTTAGCAGACGATACCTATCTGCCGTGCACTGTGCTGTGAGACGGACCGGGCAGACGGCGGAAAAGGATGAGTGGGCGAAAGCCCACTTTTTCCTTTGTGGCGACAGTTTGCAACGGCATCGCCCCTTTTCAGGACCGTGAGGGTCCAGAAACAATCACGCATGGCTCTTTCCATCGACACAATCCGCGCCACCGCCGACCGCGTCGCCTCCAGCCTGGGCCTGGAGGTGGTCGATGTCGAGTTCCAGGGTGCCGGAAAACACCGTGCGCTGCGTGTTTATGTGGAGAAAGATGCCGACGGGCGGACGCGACTGGCCGAACGGGCCGCCACCGAGGAGGACGCCGCTCCCCTGCCCAAAGGCGTTCCCGTCGAGGCCCTTTCCGGGACCACGCATGAGGATTGCGAAGCCTTTGCCCGCGATTTTGGAACCGTTCTGGACGTGGACGACCTGATCCCCGGCGCCGAATACACGCTCGAGGTCAGCTCCCCCGGTCTGGAGCGCAAGTTGTACCGCCCGGCCGACTTTCAGCGCTTTCAGGGCAGCCTGGTGAAGCTGCAAACCTTTGCCCCGATCGAGGGCAACCGGCACTTCACCGGCCGCTTGACCGCCTTTGACGGTGCCCGGCTGGAACTGGACCTTTCCGCCGTAAAGCAAAAAGGCAAAGGCAAACGCCACCAGGCAGCGGCCTCGCCCACCGCGACGGTTGACCTCAGCAACGTGGAACGGGCGCAACTGGTGGCGGAAATCTGATCTCCCGGCCCGGAAGACGACCCGAGGTCCACATCAAAAAGATTTAGCTAAAGAAAGCAGCCTTTGCTGCCGATAAAGGAAACAGGAGACCATGGCAAGCGCACTGTACCAATCCATTGAGCTGCTGAGCCGCGAAAAGGGCATCGACCCGGAGATCGTCGTCGGCGCCGTTGAAGACGCCATCGCGCTGGCAACTCGCAAATACTACAAGACCGCGGAAAACATGCGTGGCGAACTGGACCGGGAAAGCGGCGAAATCCGCGCCTACGTCTTCAAAACCGTCGTGGAAACGCCCGACGAGGTGGAGGACGGAGAAAATCAGCTGACCGTGGAACAGGCCCGCGAAATGGCCCCCGAAGTGGAGGCCGGCGCCGAGTTGCGCTTCTACAAGGACACCACGCCGCTGGGCCGCATCGCCGCCCAGATGGCCAAGCAGGTCATCTTTCAGAAGGTCCGCGAAGCCGAGCGCGACACCATCTTCAATGAATACGGCGACCGCATCGGCGAGGTGCTGAATGCCACGGTGAAGCGCCTGGAGCCCATGGACGTCATCTTCGACCTGGGCAAGGCCGAGGCCCGCATGCCCAAGCGCGAACAGTCGCGGCTGGAAAGCTTTTCGGTGGGCGAGCGGGTGCGTGTGGTGCTGCTGCGGGTCGACCGCGCGGCCAAGGGCCCCCAGGTGATCGTCAGCCGCGCGGCCCCGGCGCTGGTGCAAAATCTTTTCCAAAGCGAGGTGCCGGAGATTTATGACGGCACCGTGCAGGTGAGGGCCATCGCCCGGGAGGCCGGCGAACGCACCAAAATCGCCGTGCAAAGCCGCGACAAGGACGTGGATCCGGTGGGTGCCTGCGTGGGCATGAAGGGCATGCGGGTGCAGTCGATCATCCGTGAGCTTCGCGGCGAAAAAATTGACATCATTGAGTTTTCCGACGAGATCACCACCTTTGCGGAAAAGGCGCTGCAGCCGGCCAAGGTCAGCCGCGTTTCCATCTTGGATCTGTCCGAAAAGCAGCTGGAGGTCATCGTGGATGACACCCAGCTTTCGCTCGCCATCGGCAAAAAAGGCCAGAATGTGCGTCTGGCGGCCAAGCTGCTGGCCTGGAAGATTGACATCAAGAGCGAGGAAGAAAAGCGCCAGGAGGTCGAGCAGCAGATGCAGGCCATGCAGGGCGCACCGCAAACTCCCATCGAGCAGGTGACGGAGCTGGGCGACGGCGTGATGGAAAAGCTGATCGCCGCCGGCATCACCACCGTGGAACAGCTGGCCGACATGACCGAAGAGGAGCTGGGCGAGGTGCCCGGCATCGGCGAGCGGTCGGTGGAACGCATCGCCACGGCCGTCCGGCACTACTTTGGCCACTATAACGAGGGCGAAGCCCGGCCTACGGATAGCCCGGCGCCCGATCCGGTGCTGCTGGAGGGTGAAGAAGCCGTCGCCGCGGCGGCAGCATCAGATGAGGCGGGAGACGAGGTGCACAGCATGACAAGAACGCCGGAAGAAATCCTGGCTGAGCAGGCGGCGGAGGCGGGCAGCCTCACCGAGGTTGAGAATCTTTCGACTGAAGATCTGGCCTCGATCGAGGACGCGATGTCCGCATCTGACGCCAACGATGCCGCCGACGCCCGCGAAGAGCAGATCGAGCTGCAAAACGACTCCATCGACAAACTGGTGGACAACGCCCAGGACTTTTCCGATGAGGGCATTGACTCGGATGGACACGATCGCCGGTAGCCCTTGCGAAGCGACCGTCTCTTATTTCCTCCCACTCGGCAGCGTCCCAAACAGGCGCCGGCGGGTGGGGGCTGGTAATTTTCTGATTTCGAGGGATAATACCCTTGCACCACTTTCTATCCCGAACACGAATGGGGCTGCTATGACCAGCTAGACGCGCCGAGGGACACCACAAAAGGACCTGATGAGCAAAGTTCGAATCAACGATCTCGCAAGAGAACTAGAGGTAAAGAGCAAGTCCATTCTGGACGCTCTGACCGCGGTCGGTGTGACCGAAAAGAAGACGCACAGCAGCTCCATCGAAGAGGATGAAGCGGAAAAGGTGCGTACGCACCTGACGCGCGGCTCGCGCCCGGGAGGCTCGGCTTCACGGCAACCGCAGGGAGCGTCTCGGCAGGATTTCAATCTTTCTCATGTTTCCAAGCCAGGCGACGCGCTGAAAGCCATTCTGGAGCGCAAACAGGCCGAAGCGGCTGCCCGCAGCACGCCGCCGCCCCGTCCTGCGCCGAGCGTTGTGGCGACCGTGGGCACCCGTCCCGCCGCGCCCACGGCTCAGGCTCCGCCGCGACCAGCCGTCGCGGCAGCCCCCCCGATCATGCGTCCCGCGGTGACAGTGGCACCCGCATCCGCGCGTCCCGCGGCCAATGCAACCACCGCGCCCGCGCCGCAAAGCCAGCCGGCGGTACACACGTCACTGATTCGTCCAGCGGCTCCGTCTGCGCCCACGGCGGCCATCTCCGCGAACCAGGGGACCCCTCCCACGGCGGCAGCGACCCCTACTACGGCAGGCACATCCAGCGCAGCGGCACCAGCGCAGGTTGCCAGCACTCCGGCGGCCGCGGCTCCGTCCGCACCTCCCCCGCCCCAGCCGCCGGCCACTCCCGCCCGCCGCATCGTCATGCCGCAGCCGCGGCAAGCCCCGCAGTTTGTGCAGCCACGGCAACCCGCCGCACCGACACCCGCCATTGCGAGCCGTCCTGTGCAGGGACCTGTCGTGGCGCGGCCCCCGGCGGTCACCCCCGCGCCGGCAGCGGCCTCCCCGACGGCGGTTGCTGCGCGACCCGGCACCCCCAACGCTGTTTCCGCTGCCCAGACAGCAACCGCCCCGATCACCCTGCCCGTCGCGCCACCGGCGGCTCCACAGGAAGCGGCTGTAGCTTCCGCACCGCCGCCCCCGCCGGCCGCCCCCGTGCGCCGCGTCGTCATGCCGCAAACGGGGCCTCGTCCAACCTACACAGCAGCTCCCGGTGCGGCCAATGCCGCGCGCCGACCCATCTTTGAGCGCCCTCGCCCGTCCGGGCCCGGCTACAACCCCGGCGGCGGCCCTGGAGGCCCAGGCGCACCTGGAGGTCCCGGTGGACGTCCGCCCATGGCTCCTGGCGCTCGGCGGCCGATGCACCCCACTCGCAGCTTCCCGGGCGGTCCGGGTGGCCCCGGTGGTCCGGGTGCTCGGCCCGGCTTCGGTCCACGCCCTGGTTTCGGTCCGCGTCCCGGCTTTGGCGGTCCTCGTCCAGGTGCCGGTGGGGGACCTGGCGGTCTGCTGCCTCCTGCTGAAGGAGCACCGGCGCCGGGCCGTCCCGCACGCAACACGCGCCGTCCCGGCGGCGGTGCACCGCGTTACGAGAAGAACAAGGAAGTTGCCATCAAGGGTTACAACCCCCGTGGCGGCGCGGCGCACATCCCGATGGGCGAGGTGCCCATCACCAAGACCATCACAGTCACCGAAGGCATCTCGGTCAAGGACCTGGCCGAAAAGCTGGACGTTCGCGGTAAAGATCTGATCGCCACGCTGCTGATGCGCGGCGTCATGGTTACCGTAAACCAGTCGCTGGACTCTGAACTGGTGCGCGACGTCGCGCGTTCCTTTGGCGCCGACGCCCAGATCATCTCGGTTGAAGAGCAGATGGAGAACGAGGCTATCGAGGGTCTGCTCGAGGACACCTCGAACATGATGGAGGTGGTGCGCTCGCCGGTGGTCACGGTGATGGGTCACGTCGATCACGGCAAAACCTCGCTGCTGGACGCCATCCGTTCCACGGACGTAGCCGGTGGCGAGGCGGGGGGCATCACGCAGCACATCGGCGCCTATAAGGTGCACGTCGCCAAGCCCGACTCGCCCGCCTTTGGCCGCGAAATTGTCTTCCTGGACACCCCCGGCCACGAGGCCTTCACCCGCATGCGTGCGCGCGGCGCCAAGATCACCGACATTGTTGTGGTGGTTGTGGCCGCCGACGACGGCGTCATGCCGCAGACGATCGAGGCGATCGACCACGCCAAGGCGGCCAAAGTGCCGATCATTGTGGCGGTTAACAAGATCGACAAGCCGGAAGCGGACCCGTCGCGCGTTATAAACCAGCTCGCTGCACGTGGTGTGCAGGCGACGTCCATGGGCGGCGACACCGAATTTGTGCTGGTTTCGGCCAAAAAGCGGCAAAATCTCGACCAGCTCGAAGAGATGATCTGTCTGGTCGCCGACGTGAATGAGCAGAAGGCCACGCCGGAGCGTCCGGCCGTGGGCACCGTGATCGAGGCCAAGCTGGATCGTGGCCGCGGTGCGGTGGCGTCCATTCTGGTGCAGAACGGAACGCTGAAGACCGGCGATAGTTATATCGTCGGCAACACCTTCGGCAAAATTCGCGCCATGTTCGATGATCGTGGCCGCGCCATCGTTGAAGCCGGTCCTTCCACCCCGGTGGAGATCCTCGGCCTGGAAGGCATTCCAGATGCCGGCGACACCTTCCTTGTGATGGCCGACCGCGACCGTGCCAAGGAGATCGCCAAGTACCGCAGCCTGAAGGAGCGCGAAGCGCAGCTTGCCAAGAGCTCGCGGGCCTCGCTCGAGGGCCTGGCTGAGCAGATCAAGCAAGCCGGGGTCAAGGACCTCAATCTCATCCTCAAGGGCGACGTGCAGGGTTCGGTCGAGGTGCTGGCCGACTCCCTGCAGCGCATGTCGACCGAGAAGGTGCGGGTCAAGGTGCTTCACTCGGGTGTGGGCGCCATCACCGAGTCGGACATCCTGCTGGCTTCGGCGTCCAACGCCGTGGTCATCGGCTTCAATGTCCGGCCGGAGCGCAAGGCACAGGAGCTTGCGGACCGCGAAAACGTGGAGATTCGGCTGCACTCGATCATCTACGAGCTGCAGGACGAGATCACCAAAGCCATGCTCGGCCTGCTGGATGCGGTGTACCGCGAGAACTACGAGGGGCGCGCCGAGGTGCTGCAGGTCTTCAAGATCACCAAGGTCGGGCAGATCGCCGGCTGCAGCGTTCGCGATGGGCAGATCAAGCGCGACATGCAGGTGCGCGTTCTGCGCGGGGGCAACGAGGTGTGGAAGGGCAAAATTGCCTCGCTCAAGCGCAACAAGGACGATGTGGCGGATGTCCGTTCCGGCATGGAGTGCGGTATCGATCTCCAGGGCTTCAAGGATATTCAGGTCGGCGACATGATCGAGGCCTTCACCACCGAGAAGCTGGCCGCGGATCTGGGTCAGAACTCGGCAGACAAGAAGAAGCAACAGATGGCCGAACTTGCAGCCGCCAAGGAGCGTGAGCCGGTCGGCGTATAAGCTTCCATCGACAACAGACAACGAGGGCCGGGAGCAACCCCGGTCCTTGTCGCATAGGCGAGCGTCATGTGCTGCAACTCGAAAGGTTTCACGGCCCTGCATCGGTCGAGTTCCAGCAGGGACAAGGGCCTCGTGCGCTGTGACGCTTCGTCTCTGGCGCACGCACTCCGGAGCACAGGTTTCTACCGGGTCGAGACCTGTACCTGGATCGGAAGCTTTCTCGGCGGAAAGCATGACCGCGCATCACACGCCTGATACCGGAGAGCGCCCTCCAGGGCGCTCTCACCTTGAGTGGCGAGGATTTGCAGTCGAATACGGATTTCGCCCTGGTAGGTGCTCAGCGTTTCTCCCGCACCCACGTCGAGGTGTAAGGGAGTGCCGGCGGGATACACCTGCTGCAAAACCTTCACAGGCCCGGCTGTCGTGAAGTTCAGCACGGTAGGGATCAGCGTCTCGTCCCTGGGGTCATGCGAATTGATATGGAAGCCGGGCTGTATCCGGAAGCGCAGCTCCACCCAGGTCGGCTGCCCTGCCCTGGCCTCCACGGCCCCGGTCGCAAGCTCTACCCGCTGGCGCGGTGTGGCTGCGAACCCGCCATCGCCGAGCTGAAACTGCTGCGACAGCAAGGACGGCGCCAAGGTCAGGCCCAGGCCCAGCGAGAGCAGGCTTTGCCGCAATCTCAACCGGTCGCGGCGCACTGAACTCTGCGACGACGAAGCCATCATTTGCCGTTCATCGCCATCTGGATCAGGTTTTCCATCTGATCCTTGCTGGGCGCGCCGGCCCCGACGGCCGCCACCTTGCCCTCGCGGTCGATGTAGAAGGTTTCGGGCAGGTAATCCACGCCGCCGTAGGCCCGGGAGGTTCGCTCGTCCTTGTCGGGCATCAGCACCGGGTAGCTTACGCCGATGCGCTTTGCGGTTTTGGCCACGTCCGCCGGGACCATGCCGTCGTCCTGGTCCAGCCCAAGCACCACCAGCCCCTGCCCCTGGTACCGTTTGCTGAATTCTTCAAACCACGGCATCTCCAACCGGCACGGGCCGCACCAGGTCGCCCAGAAGTTGACGATCACCGGATGTCCCTTGAAGTCACCCAGCGAGACCTTCTTGCCGTCTGTGCTCACCAGCGTAAAGGCCGGCGCCGGCTTGCCCTTCAGCGATCCGCCCTCGGCGTCGGGCATGCCCATGTCGCCGGCCTTGGCCGGGATCAGCTCCACATGGTTGGCCGCCAGGGCAGCCCGGCGGGCGCGCAGGTTGACCACGCCTGCCCATGCGAGACCCACCAGAAGCAGCACCAGGACCGCCAACACCCCGAATCGTCTCGTCATCACTCTCCCCCGCCCCGTGCAGGCGCCTCTCCAAGTCTACTTCGCCGGCGTCTTCCGGGTGGGCTCTGCTAGCATCCTGATTTGGATGAGCCCGCGTTTGCAGCCCGAGGTTTCGCCCGCCGACCTGATCCGTATAGAGGCCGACGCGCTCCTCAGCCTGGCGAGGCGGCTCGACGGCGGGCAGACCGCCAGCTTCAGCGCCGTGCTCGACCGGCTCGAAGCGACAGTGCGTAGCGGGCGCAGACTGGCGCTCACCGGCATGGGGAAAAGCGGCCTGATCGCCCGCAAGATCGCCGCCACCCTGACCTCGCTCTCCATCCCCACACCGTTTCTGCACCCTGCGGAGGCCCTGCACGGCGACCTCGGCCTGCTGAGCCCCGGCGACGCCCTGATCGCCCTGAGCTACAGCGGCGAAACCGAAGAGCTGCTGCGCCTGTTGCCGGCCCTGGAGCGGCTGGGCGTTCCCCTGATGGCGATCACCGGCTGCCTCGACTCCACGCTGGCACGCGCCGCGGCGCATGTGCTCGACGTGGCTGTGGACCGCGAGGCCTGCACGCACCAGCTTGCCCCCACGGCCTCCACCACGGCCATGCTGGCGCTTGGCGATGCCCTGGCCATCACCCTGGCGCAGCGCCTCGGCTTTGCCCCGCAGACCTTTGCCGAGCTGCACCCCGGCGGCGCGCTGGGGCGCCGGCTCACGCGCGTCCGCGAGCTCATGCACACCGCGGACGCCGTTCCTTGCGTCGGCCCGGACGCTCCCCTGCCCGAGATCATCCATGAGATGAGCGCCAAACGGCTCGGCATGACCACCGTGCAGGACGCCTCGGGCACGCTCCTGGGCGTGATCTCTGACGGCGACCTGCGCCGCTTGTTCGAGCGCGAAGGCCCGCAGGCCTTTCATCGCACCGCTGCCGAGCTGATGACCCCGCACCCCCGCACGATTGCCCCTGAGATGTTTGCTGCCGACGCCCTGGAGCTGATGGAGGAGCACAAGATTACGGTCCTCGTCACCACGGTAGACGGTACCGTGCTCGGCACATTACAAGGAGTGCTTCATCTGCACGACCTGGTAGAGGCACTTGCGCTCAAGCGTGAGTGAGCGGAATGAGCCGTAGCGCTTTGACCACCAGTTCCTGATGAGCTCGCATGCTCGCTCGAATTCCACTCAACCCCATCTGCTCAAAGACTACCCACAGCAGGTAAGTTGCAATCTCCTCGTCTGAGGCAGAACGCATCAGCAGTTGGTAGACAGGCTCGATGTAGCTGTCGTACTCGTCTTGGGCGTTGGGCTCATCGGCGATGCCAATTGGATCCCAGACATCAAGGAACACACGGCGGATCGCATCCCGCATGCGCCTTGACTCCTCTTTCTTACCCACGTTCGGAACAGGCGGGTTCACTTTGCTTCCACGAACCGTTCCCGTAAGGCATCATCTGCCAGCGCTTGCCATCCGCGTCCTTTGGCGCGCAAGGCTTCCAGTACATCCGGCGACAGGCGAATCGAGATGAGTGTCTTGGTCGGAGCCTTTTGTGGGCCCCTTTTGCGGCTCAGAATGGCCTGCAATTCAGGTGGCAATTCGTGAAGCCGATTGGCCCGGCGGATTCTTTCCTCGGTCCACTCCGGATTTTCCTCGTCTGGGCCGTGTTCCTCAAAAAACTTTTCCATAGCGCTCCTCCTCTCGTCGACTTGCCTTGCGAAGACTAATGGCACGAATGGCCGTACCACGTACCGTAAGGGTCAGCGAATAAAGCATCGACCCCAAGAACCCGAGCGCATTGAAGCGCACCTCGCCGTAGCTTTCACGATCATCTGGTTCAATAGCAGCTGCGTCCATATCGAAATCGGCAGCCCTCTCAAGCGAAATCCCATGCTTACGTGTGTTTTCCCGGTCCTTGGCAGGGTCAAACTCCACCTTCATACACTGTCTTTGTATCTACAATTAGCCAACATGTCAACTCTTGCCTGCAGGCAGAACTGTGGGATTCCCACCCACCTCCACTACAATCACCACAGACATGCAACGCTGGTCCCAGCTCTTCATCCCCACCCTTCGCGAAGCCCCCGCCGATGCCGAAGTGGCGTCCCACAAGCTGCTGTTGCGCGCGGGCTACGTGCGCCAGTTGGGCGCCGGTATTTATAGCTACCTGCCGCTCGGCCAGCGCTCGCTGAACAAGATCGTCCGCATCGTGCGGGAAGAGATGGACCGTATCGGCCAGGAGTTCCACCTTCCCGCGCTGAATCCCGCCGAGGTGTGGCAGGAGAGTGGCCGGTGGACGGCCATGGGCGACAACATGTTTCGCCTCCGGGACCGTAAGGGCGCCGAGCTGGCCCTGGCCATGACGCACGAGGAGATCATGACCTCGATCGCGCGCCACGAACTGCGCAGCTACAAGCAGCTGCCCCAGATCTGGTACCAGATCCAGACCAAGTTCCGCGACGAGCCCCGCCCCAAATCGGGCCTGCTGCGCGTGCGCCAGTTCCTGATGAAAGATTCGTACAGCTTCGACCTCGACGAGGCCGGCCTGGACACCAGCTACCGCGAGCACGACAAGACCTATCGCCGCATCTTCCGCCGCTGCGGCCTGGAGTTCGTCGCCGTGGACGCCGACTCCGGCTCCATGGGCGGCTCGCAATCGCAGGAGTTCATGGTCTACACCGAAGCCGGCGAGGACCTCATCGCCAGCTCCGCCTCGGGCTACGCGGCCAACCTCGAAAAGGCGACCTCGCAGCTGCCCCCCGTCACCGATCTCGAGCCCACCGGCGACGGCCTGCCCGAGCTGGTGCACACGCCCGGCAAGGCCGCCATCGCCGATGTCACCGCGTTCTTCGGCATCGAGGCCTCGCAGGACATCAAGTGCGTCGCCTTCATGGGCTCACTAACAGATCAGGGCGATGCGCCCCTGCGCCCGGTCGTCGCCTTCCTGCGCGGCGATCACCAGGTGAACGAGACCAAGCTGAACGCCCTCGCCGGCACCGCCGAGCTGCGCCCCATGACCCCGGACGAGTTGGAGCTTTATATCGGCGGCCCGGCCGGCTACCTCGGGCCGGTCGGCATCCCCGAGGTCATGACCGGCGGCTCGCTCAACGGCCTCAAGAGCGGGAAGGCGCTGGACAAGCTCAAGGGCGTAACCCGCGAAGGCAACAGCAAGACGCTGAAGGCGATCGTCGTCATGGACCTCGGCTTTGAGGGCCGCAAGAACCTCGTTGCCGGCGCCAACAAGCTCGACTTCCATCTCCGCAACGTCACGCCCGGCCGCGACTTCACCCCCACGCTCACGGCCGACCTCCGCAACATCAACGAAGGCGAGCTTGATCCCGTCGACGGCCAGCCGTTGCGCCTCGGTAAGGCCGTGGAGATCGGCCATATCTTCAAGCTTGGCCGCAAGTACACCGACGCCATGCACGCCCGCGTGCTCGACAAGGACGGCAAGGAGGTCACGCCCATCATGGGCAGCTACGGCATCGGTATCGAGCGCATCCTGACCGCCGCCATCGAGAGCTCCGCCGCAAAGTTCGCCGCGGACAACACTGACCCCAAGCAGACCGAGCCGCAGTACGTCCTGCCGCCCTCCATCGCTCCCTATGAGGTCGTCGTCACGATCACCAACACCCGCGAAGCCGCGCTCAACGAGGCCGGCTTCGACCTCGCCGAGGCCCTCAGCGCCGCCGGTATCGACGTACTGCTCGACGACCGCGACGAGCGTGCCGGCGTAAAGTTCAAGGACGCCGACCTGATCGGCATCCCCTTCCGCGTCAACATCGGCAAGAAGTATGCCGAGGACATCTACGAGCTCGTGGACCGCACCAACGGCACCACACAAGACATCCCCGTGGAAGGCGCCGCCGCCCACATCGCCCAGCTGGTGGAAACGTCAAAACTGTAAAAGCAAACGCGGATTCCCTTCGGGAATGACAACAAAACTGTCCGAGCCTGGAACTTAGAACCTACAACTTACAACCCCGTCCCCATGCCCGTTCTCGTCAAAGTCGCCCGCCCCCGCCAGCACGGTCTCCTTTTCCGCCTGCTGCGAGCCGCACTTGTCCTTGTGTTGCTGCTCGCGGTCGCCTTTGGCCTGACCTTTGCCTACGAGTATCACCAGTACGCCGGCCTGGTGGACCAGCGGCTCGCGCAGGGGCCGCTGTTCAGCTCCATGGCGCAGATCTACGCCGCGCCCCGCGAGGTTCGCCCCGGCCAGCACACCTCCGCCGGGGACATCGCCGCCGCCCTGCACAAGGCCGGCTACGACGGCGGCAGCAGCCCGCTGGGCTCGGTCGAGCTTGCCGGGGATACCGTGCGCATCAAGCCCGGCCCGCAAAGCTACCTTGCCTCCGACGGCGCCACCATCCAGACCCCCGGCGATGTGGTTGCGTCCATCACCGCCGACAACGGCGCGGAGCTGGCCAGCTACAAGCTTGAGCCGCAGCTGATCACCGCGCTCTCGGAAGACAAAAACCGCACCAAGCGCCGCATGGTCACCTATGACCAGATCCCGCCGCGCATGGTGCAGGCCGTGCTCGCCATTGAGGACCGCCGCTTCTTTGAGCACAGTGGCATCAACTACGTCCGCACCTTTGAGTGCGCCGTGCAGGACATTCTGGCCCATCACAAGAGCTGCGGCGGCTCCACGCTCACGCAGCAGCTGGCCCGCGGCTTTTTCCTCTCGCCCAAAAAGACCTACGCCCGCAAGATCGCCGAGATCATGATCACCTACCAGCTCGAAGATCGCTTCAACAAGCAGCAGATCTTTGAGATGTATGCCAATCAGATCAACCTCGGCCAGCGCGGCAGCTTTTCCATCAACGGCTTCGGCGAGGCCGCGCAGGCCTACTTCGGCAAGCCGCTCAAGCAGCTCGACCTGGCCCAGTGCGCCCTGCTCGCCGGCATGATCCAGCGGCCCAACTTCTTCAACCCCTACCGCCATCCGGAGCGCGCCACCGAGCGCCGCAGCCTGGTGCTCGATTCCATGGTCGAAACCGGCGCCATCACCGGCCCGCAGGCACAGGCCGCCAAAGAGGAGCCCATCCGGCTGGCCCCCGCCGAGGTGGACGCCTCCGAGGCGCCTTACTTCGTCGATCTGGTGCACGACCAGATCACGCAGCGCATCGGCGACTTCGACTCCGCCCACTCTTCGCTGCGCATCTACACCTCGCTCGACCCTGATCTGCAGCGCGCCGCCGCCGATGCCGTCGAGGTCGGTATGCGGCACGTGGATGAGCTCGTTCGTGCTCAACATAAGCACAGCGGCGCCGGCCCGCTAACCCTGCCGCAGGTCTCGCTCATCGCGCTGAACCCGCACACCGGCCAGGTGCTCGCGCTGGTGGGCGGCCGCAGCTATGCCGCCTCGCAGCTGGACCACGCGGTCGCTGAGCGGCCCACCGGCTCCATCTTCAAGCCCTTCGTCTATGCCGCGGCCTTCAACAGCTCGCTGAACGGCACGCAGCTGGACGGCGACGGCGTCTTTACCGCGCTCACCCGCCTCAACGACGATCCCACCACCTTCACCTTCGACGGCCAGCAGTACACCCCCGGCAACTTCGAGCGCGGCGAGTTTCCCGGCATGGTCACCGCCATCAGCGCGCTGGCCCACTCGCTCAACATCGCCACCATCAACCTCGCGCAGCTGGTAGGGTTTGAAAACGTCGCCGCGCTGGCCCGGTCCGCCGGCATTGTGAACGCCAAGGCCACGCCCTCGGTGGCCATCGGGACCTACAGCGCCACGCCGCTCGAAATGGCCGGTGCCTACACCGTCTTCGCCAACAACGGCGTGCACCTGAAGCCCTGGATGCTGGCCAGCGTGCGCAACACCAACGGCGACATCGTTGCGGACTACACCCCCGAAGCCAGGCAGATTCTGGACCCGCGCTCGGCCTATCTGACGCAGTCCATGCTGGAAAACGTGGCTACCTTCGGGACCGCGGCCGCTGTCCGCAAGCACGGTTTCATGGCGCCCGCGGCGGCCAAGACCGGCACCTCGCACGATGTCTGGTTTGCCGGCTACAGTTCCAACCTCCTTTGCATCGTCTGGGTGGGCAACGACGACTACACCAACCTGAATCTTGAAGGCGCCAAGGCCGCCGCACCCATCTGGGCCGAGTTCATGAATCGTGCCATCCGCCTGCCGCAGTACTCGGACATGAAGGCCTTTGCGGCCCCGCCGGACGGCATCCAGCTGGTGCGCGTGGACCGCGCCAGCAGCCTTCCCGCCGATGCGTCCTGCCCTTCGGACAGCTTTACGGCGGCCTTTCTGGTCGGCACCGTGCCCCAAAGCACCTGCTCGCACATGGGCATGGACGCCCAAACCCTGGGCAACCAGCTCTTTGGCGACGATTCCGGCACCTCCGGCCCCATCGTGGTTCCTGGGACCCCCGGCAGCCGTGCACCCGCGCGCAGCCCCGGTTCTGTGCCCGGTGCGGGGCCCAACGGCATCCCGCAGCCGGTCCATCCGAACACTCCGGCCAATCCGAACCTGCCCCCCACCTATGATCCAGAAAACCAGCCCGCACCCGAGGTCAGGCACCGCAACGGCTTTGACAAACTCTTCGGCATCGGCAAGCCCAAACAAGCCAGGCCCGACAATGGCGCCCCGCAGTAACGTGCAACGCCGTCTGGCCAGACTTGCGGCGCTGGCGGGCACCCTGCTTTCCGTGGTCGTCGCTGGCCATGCCCAGGTGTCCTCCAACCCAGCCGCCCCCTTCGGACCGGCTGTTTATGTCTTCGCCCCCGACCAGCCCCGCGCGCAGATGCAGGCCACCATCGACCGCGTTTACGCCCAGCAGGCGCACAGCGAGTTTGGCCGCGGGCGCTACGCTTTTCTATTCCTGCCCGGTGACTACCACGTTGACGTCCCTGTCGGCTTCTACACGCAGGTGCTGGGCCTGGGTGCGACACCCGATGCCGTGCACATCACCGGGAACGTCCACGCCGACGCTTCGGCGCCGCACAACAATGCGACCACCACCTTTTGGCGCAGCGCGGAGGGCTTTTCCGTCACGCCCACTGCGGGCCCGCTGCAGTGGGCCGTCTCCCAGGCCGTCAGCTTTCGCCGCATGCACGTGCTGGGCGACATGGTGCTGCATCAGCACCGGGGCTGGGCCAGCGGCGGCTGGATGAGCGACACCAAAGTCGATGGCAACGTCGATTCCGGCTCGCAACAGCAGTGGATCTCGCGCAACGTCGACTGGGGCGGCTGGACCGGCGCCAACTGGAACATGGTCTTCGTGGGCACCCGCCCCATGCCGGCCGGCACCTGGCCCAACCCGCCGTACACGGAGATCGACCGCACCCCGGTGATCGACGAAAAACCCTTCCTCACCACCGACGGCCATGGCAGCTTCCAGATGGTGGTCCCGGGCCTGGCGCACAACACCGCGGGCATCACCTGGGCCGGCGGCAGTACGCCCGGCCGTACCCTCGCGCTCAGCCGCTTCTACATCGCGGAGCCCGGCAAGGACACCGCCATCACCATCAACCACGCGCTCGCCGCCGGCAAGGATCTGCTGCTCACCCCGGGCACCTACGACCTCACCGAGCCGCTGCGCATCACCCGCAAGGACACCGTCGTCTACGGCCTCGGCTTTGCCACGCTCCACCCGACGCGCGGAACGGCGGCCATGACCGTCGCCGATGTCGATGGCGTCAGCCTGTCCGGCCTGCTCTTCGACGCGGGTGAGACGCAGTCCCCCGTCCTGCTCCAGATCGGCACCAGCCACACCCGCACTCGTCACGTCGCCGACCCCACCTCGCTGCACGACATCTTCTTCCGCGTCGGCGGCGCCGGGGTGGGCAAGACCAAAGCCAACCTCGTGCTCAACAGCAATGACGTGCTCGTCGATCACACCTGGATCTGGCGCGCCGACCACGGCGATGGCGTCGGCTGGACAAGCAACACCAGCGACAACGGTCTGGTCGTCAACGGCGACGACGTCACCATCTACGGCCTCTTCGTCGAGCACCATCAGCAGTTCCAGGTGCTATGGAACGGTGAGCGCGGCCGTACCTTCTTCTACCAATCCGAGATCCCCTACGACCCGCCCAACCAGCAGGTTTGGCAAAGCACCCCCAACACCAAGGGCTGGGCCTCCTACAAGGTCGCCGACAACGTGACCACGCACGAGGCCTGGGGCCTGGGCGTGTACAGTGTCTTCCGCCACCCAGGGGTCGCGCTGACCCGCGCCATCGAGACACCCACACGCCCCGGCGACCGCTTTCACCACATGATGACGGTCGCGCTCGACAACCTCGGCGAGATCACCCACGTCATCGACGACACCGGCGCGGCGGCCACCCCAGCCCCCACCCGCACCACGCCGCGCGTCGCCGAGTTTCCGCCCCTGAGGTGAGCTCCCCGGCCCGCGGCGCGGCGGTCTTCCTCTATCCTGTAGACATGAGCCGACGCGGCATCTCCCTGGGCCTCGCCCTCGTGCTTTTGGTGGGTATGGCCGCCACCGCTGCCCTGCCCACCGCCGCCAAACATGCGCTGCACACCCAGGGCAGACTGCACCTATGGCTGCATCTGCTGGGCTTTGCGGCCCTCACCTTTCTGCTGCTCAGCAGCACCCGCCGCGACCTGGTGCGGGTCATATTCATTGCGGCAGTGCTGCTGTTTGCCTACGCCACCGAAGCCTTCGAGAGCCACAGGGACACCTGGCCCATTGAAACCTACGACGTGCGCACGGACTGCGTCGGCGTCCTGCTGGGGGCCGTCGTTGGCCTGGTGGTGTTTCCCAAAAACATCACAGGACGATCGGGCGAACGGCCTTTCTGAGAGCCTTGAGACCACACACCAGGCCGTCACCCACGCGAGATTGCCGCCTCAGCAGCCCACCCTCCGCCGCGGGCCCAGCAGCTTGACCATCCTGCCCACCGGCGCCTCTTGGCTCTGGCCCTCGGCGGCGACCCACGGCTGGCACACCGGGCACCAGTAGGTGGAGCGCGCCTGCTCGCCCTGTTTACGCATCATCACCAGGGCGCCACAGCGGCGGCACTCCTGCCCCTGGCGCCCGTATACCCAGAGCCGGTCGCCGGCGTTCATCGCGTGCGTCGTGCGCCGGTTGCCGGCGTAGGTCACGATGGCGTCGCCGCCCGTGGCGGAGGAGCCGTTGGCCACATTGGCGCGCATGTAGCGCCCGCTCACCTCGGCCATGACCTCCAGTTCGCGGTCGGTCACCGTGCGCATCTGCCGAAAGGGGTTCACCCCCGCCGCAAAGGCCACCTCGCTCTTGTACACGTTACCCAGGCCGGCCATCACGCGCTGGTTCAGCAGGGTCACGCCCACCTCCGCCTCGGGGCGCCGCGTCGCGTAGTCCCGCATCGCCCGGACGCCGGCCGCGGTGTCGTAGGAGTTGCCCAGGATGTCCACCCCAAGCTTGGGCACCTGCGAGTAGCGCAGCAGCGTGCGCTCGGTGTGGAACTCCGCCACCGGCACGTTGACCGCCAGTGCCACGAAATCCGCCACGCTCACCGCGCACCGCACCGAGCTGCGCGGCACCCGCCACCGCTCCCCCGTGCGGTAGATGTGCCACGACCCGGACATCAGCATGTGCGTCACCAGCACGAGGTCGCCGGAAAGGTGCAGCAGGCACCACTTCCCGCGCGCTTCCACCTTGTCCACCGTGCGGCAGACGATCCCCTTGCTGTCCGCCACCGACGCCAGCGTCGCCACCTGCGCCTCAAAGCCCGTCACTACCTTGCCGCCCAGCGCCAGGTTCAACGCGCGGGCAGATCGATAGATTGTGTCCCCTTCCGGCATCTTGCACTCCCGCGCTGGTTGTTATTGACGTTTGCGGCCGCCGGTACGACCGCTCTGCCGTGCGACTTCCAAACCCGCACGTGTGCGCTCGCCGATATATCTCCATCCCACCTCTGTCAGGATACTCGTCTGTGTAGCTACGAACCGAGACTGGCACTTGAGCAGAAGTCCCGAGAACGCGGCATGCCAACGAAGGCGCAATCGCGTTCTCAATTGCATCTGTCCGCGATTCTTCGCCTGCGAAAGCGCCTGTTCCGACTACGGCCAAGAGGTTGAGCGCGATTGATTCGACCTCCGGCTCGTTACGCCCTCAATGCTTACCTCTGAGTTCTCCCAAAAAAGCGGACTGCCCATCGACACAGTGCGTTTCTACGTCCGCAAGGGATTACTCAAGCCTTCCACCGCGATGCTCGGCGGCAGCAGACCCTACCAACAGTTCAACGCCGGGCATCTTCAGATTGCGGAAAGAATCCAGATCGGCCAGGCACTCGGCTTGTCCCTGCATCAGATCAGTGTTTTCGTCGAGGAACATCGAAGTGGCCGTCTCACACGCCAACGCAGCGCACAGCTCCTGCGCGAAGATCAGCAGCTGATGAAGACGCGCGTAGAACGCTTGAGCAGCTTGCCGTCATTTCTCGACGCGAAGATAGCCTGGCTGGAAGGCCAACGAAACGAGCCCCGATTCGACCTGTTCATGGCTGAGAATGATTGTTCTCGGAACAGTGGTTCTGTGAGAACATCAGCCGGCAAAGCAGAGTAGCCCTTTTCTCGAAGCAAGTGGTGATGCCACGTCGCGATGGACAACACCTCATCGGTACAGTCGCCGCTTCAATGGTCCTGAGGCGACGAGCACCGGATGCCGGCATTACCTCACCAGTCCAGCCCAACCCACGCTCAGGACTCACCCGCGGGGCGGGTTTGCAGCAGGGCCCGATTGCGGCGCATGAGCAGAATCAGGCCGCGCCGCAGATAGATCGCCAGCAACGGCATCAACACCGCAGCCACCACACCCCACACAATCAGCGCGTGCCACTCCCACCGCCAGATCTCACGCACCAGGCGCAAGGGATGGTGGCTCAGGTGTTCCAGCTGCCTGCGGTTCAGCGGCAGGCTGCCCGTGTGAAAAAGATGGACGCCCATTTCGATGAACGGGATAAACAGCAGCAGATGGATCGGGGCCACCGCATGGACACCCACCTGCGAGGCAATCTGGTTCAGGCCAAAAACCCATGCCAGCAGAATCACCAAAACCGTGGTGACCCCGACCGACGGGTTGATGCCGATCACAATGCCCAGTGCCAGACTCCAGGCCAGCCGCCGCGGCGTGACGCCGCCACGCAGCTGCCGCAGCAACGGACGCAGCACCTTGCAGCGAAAGAAGTGACGCACGGCCTCGGGCACAAGCACAGCTGGTGGGACGCCGCGCAGCAGCCTCGCGGTTGTGAAGGGCGCTGCTGCTCCCTCCCCTTTCGGCCGCGCTACGGCGCTGCGGCGACCTCGCTCGTCCGCGCAGGTCTGGGCAGTGGCGGCAGCCCCCGTCGCACGTTGAAGCCCATCGGCGCGGCCTGGAACCCCGCATCCAGCAGCATTCGTGCCATGGGGTGCTCTGCCACGGGCACCCCATTGAGGCTGGTGATCAACATCCCGCCCCGCGCGGCCCCCTCCGCCTCGGCCCGCTGCACCGTCAGCACCAAAAACTCAGCCAGGGCGCGCATCGTATTGCCGCGCGCCGGCTCCTCCTCGGGCAGCATAATCTGGAGGTTCGGGTTGCCGCGCCGCAGGTAGGCCGTTAGGGCCCCGTCCACCAGCACCACACGGGCCCCCACGCTGCGCGTCAGCGACGAGCCCTCCTCCGGCGCCTGCGGCCAGCGCAGCAGCGCGCCATAAGGGTTGGCCGGGTCGGTGGCCGCCAGCATCACCACCTCGCGGCCCTCCTCCGCCGAGCCGTTGTGCTCGCCCGGTCGCAGGCTGCGCAGCAGATCCACCGCCGCCGGCTGCGCAAACTGCGTCGCCCCCAGGTCGGCGGCAAAGTATCCTCGCCGCACTTTGCCGCTCTCCTCCAACGCCTTCAAAACGTCATAGATCGCCGAAAATCCACCCGGCAGCCCTTCCGCATGGGCGGTTTCGCGAAACACCACGCCATACCGCGTCAGCAGTTGCTGCGCGATGGCGTGGCTCCACTCCGTCGCGCGCACCGGGTTGGCCCGCTCCGTGTCAAAGGCTGCCTCGTTCAGGCTCCATCGGCCGTGGGCCGTGGGCGGCGTGGTGCGACGGCTGCGAAAGCCCTGACCCTGGTTGTGAATGCGCCGCACCGGCTTGCCGGCGCCCCCTCGCCCGGCCGAGGCCCCCGTCTTTTCCGTGTACGCCCGCAGGCAGTTCAGCGCATCGTTGGTCACCAGCCCGCGCCACACCAGGGACCACAGCGCCTCGATCGTCTCCCCCGGATACCCCCCGCCCAGGCCATCATGCAGCGGTTGAAAGAACGATGCCCCACTCCGCCCCAGGTGCTCCACAATGGCCAACTCCCGCTCACTCAGCGCCTTTTCTGCGCCTTTGTCGTCACTCCCGAGGGGAATCTGCGTTTTGCCGTTGCCTTTCTGGTTGTCACTCCCGAAGGGAATCTGCGTTTTGCCCGAGGCGCCACCGACCTCCCCCCGGTAGACCCGGTTCGGCGGCCACAGCAGCCGGACTCGATCTGCCAGAAACAGTGCCACCCGGCCGTCGCGCTCCCCCAGCGGCTCCAATCCCACCCAGACCACCTCCCCCGCCGCGATCAGCGTGTCCAGGTCCGCCGGCCGAAACCCGGCCAGCCGCGCCGGCAGAATCTCGGTTTCCAGCAGCGAAGCCGGCAACGGGGCGCCCTGCAAATTTTCCACCACATCCAGCAGCGCATCCAGGCCGCGTCGCGGCGAGACCACCCCCTGCCAGCGCGTAAACAGCCGCGCCAGCGTCGCCTGCGCCACCGGCTCCACCTCCTTGCGCAGCCGCGCCAGGCTTTTGCGCCGGATCGTCCGCAGCACCTCGGCGTCGATCCACTCGCGGTTCTCGCCGCCGGGCAGAAACGCGCCCTCCATCACCCGCCCGGTGCCCACCAGCCGCTGCAGCACCGCCTCGACACTTTCCCGCGGCAGCCCGTAGCGGCCGGCAAGCTCCGGTGTGGTGAAAGGCCCATGCGTCCGCGCGTACCGGCGCGCGATGTCGAGCAGGGCGTCCGGCACCGGCTCCAAAAACGCCCCGGGCAGCCCCGGCGGTAGCGGCACCCCCAGCGCATCGCGCATCCGCGCCGCGTCTTCCACGGCAATCACCCGCTTTTCGCCGCCGATCTTCAGCTCCAGCACCCGCCGCGACCGCAGCAGGCGGTCCACCGCGGCGTCCACCTCCAGCCCGGTGGAGCGCGCCCCGATCTCGGCCCGGGTCAGGTCGCCCAGCCGCAGCAGCAGGTCATGCACGCCGTCCACCGAGCGCACACGGTAGCTGTCCGCGGTCGACTGCAGCTGTTCCGCCGTCTCCTCGATCGCGTTGATGTTCAGCAGTTCGCGCAGATCGGCGTCGCCCAGCAGCTCGCGTAGCTGGTCCTGGTCGATGCTCAGCGCCTGCGCCCGCCGCTCCGCCAGCGGTGCGTCGCCGTCATAAATATAGTTGGCCACATAGCTGAACAGCAGCGCGCCCGCAAACGGCGAAGGCGTCCGCGAGTCCACCACGTGCGTCCGGATCTCGCGGTTGCCGACCGCCCGCAGCGTCTGCGCCAGGGCCGGCATGTCAAACACATCGCGCAGGCACTCACGATAGGCCTCCAGCAGCATGGGAAAGCTGGGATAACGCGAGGCCACGCTGAGCAGGTCATAAGCCCGTTTGCGCTGCTGCCACAGCGGCGTGCGCCCGTCCGCGCGACGACGCGGCAGCAGCAACGCCCGGCTGGCGGCCTCGCGAAACTTGGCTGCAAACAGCGCCGTCGACCCCAGCTGCGCCTGCACCAGCTCGGCCGCCTCCGTGGGCTCCATCAGCAAAATCTCGGCGTCGGGCGGCTGGTCCGTGTCCGGGAAGCGCAGCACAAAGCCGTCCTCGCCCCACATCGTCTCCACATCCAGGCCGGCTGCCTTGATCTTGGCCGTCACGGCCATCGCCCAGGGCGTGTGCACCCGGCTGCCAAAGGGCGTCATGCAGCACACCCGCCAGTCGCCCAGCTCGTCACGCACCCGCTCGATCACGATGGTACGGTCGTCCGGCACCTGATCGGTGGCCAGCGCCTGGTCGGTCAGGTAGCGGATCACATTTTCCGCAGCCTTCTCGTCCAGGTCGTGTTCACGGGTCAGCTTGGCGATGGCCGCACTCCGCGGCAGGTCGCGCAGCTCCCGCACCAGTGCCCCGATGCGCTTGCCGAACTCGATCGGCCGGCCCGCCTGATCGCCGTGCCAGAAGGGCATCTTACCCGGCTCGCCCGGCGCCGGCGACACCAGCACCTTGTCCTGCGTAATCTCGTCGATGCGCCACGTCGAGGCTCCCAGGATAAAGGTGTCGCCGGTGCGCGCCTCAAACACCATCTCCTCATCCAGCTCGCCCACGCGCAGCGGTTTGGCGGCCGAACCGGACAAAAACACGCCGTACAGCCCACGATCCGGGATCGTCCCGCCGTTCAGGATGGCCAACCGCTTCGCCCCACCGCGCGGCGTGATCCAGTTCCGCTGCCGGTCCCAGGTCACCCGCGGCCGCAGCTCCGCAAATTCGTCGGAAGGGTAGCGGCCGGCGAGCATATCCAGCACACCGTCGAACACCGCCGTGCTCAGCCCCGCAAACGGCGCAGAGCTGCGCACCAGCGCCAGCAGCGCCTCATAGCTGATACCCGGCGACTCATCCTCCGCAATCTCCGCCTCGTAACCGCTTCTTTGGTTGTCATCCCCGAAGGGGATCTGCGTTTTGTTATTGCCGCCATCGTTGTCATTCCCGAAGGGGATCTGCGTTCTGCTGCGCGCCGCCACCGTCCGCGTGGGCCGCTGCCCACCCTGCTTAACCCACCCCGGCGGCTGCGCCACGGTCGCCACAATCTGCTGTGCCAGCACGTCCAGCGGATTGCGCAAAAAGCGCGTGTGCTCCACGTGCCCCTCGTGCATGGCCTGCGTCACCGCCGCGCAGGCCACCAGATCGGCGCGGTATTTGGGAAAAATAATGCCATTGGAGGGCATGCCGACCATGTGCCCGGCCCGGCCGATGCGCTGCAGCCCGCTGGCCACGCTGGGCGGCGCTTCAATCTGGATCACCAGATCCACCGCGCCCATGTCGATGCCCAGCTCCAGTGACGAGGTGCACACCAGCGCCTTGAGCCGCCCGGCCTTGAGCAGCTCCTCAATTTCGCTGCGCTGCGTCGCGGCCAGCGAGCCGTGGTGCGCCCGGGCCAACTGCTCCCCCGCCAGCTCATTGAGTGCCCCGGCCAGCCGCTCGGCCACTCGGCGCGCATTGACAAAGATCAGCGTCGAGGTGCGCTCCCGAACGATCTCCAGCAGCCGCGGATGGATGCTCTGCCAAATACTGGTGCGCTTGGGCCCCTGCGAGGCCGCGCCGCTCGGCAGCTCCTCCACCTCGCCCAGCCGCGCCATGTCCTCCACCGGCACCTCGACGCGAATCTCCAGCCGCTTGCGGGCGCCCGCGTTCACAATCGTCACCGGCCGATACCGCGGCCCGGAGCCGCTCCCCAGCTCACTCGGCATCACCGGCGTCTCTTCAGACTCTTCCGCCGAGCTGTAATCCTCGATAGCCTCCGCCATCTGCGACGCTATGACCTCTCGCCCGTTATCAGACGTGCCCTCGCCTCTGCTTTTCTTGTTGTCATTCCCGAAGGGAATCCGCGTTCCCTCCGTGCCTCCCCGTTTGTTGTCATTCCCGAAGGGAATCTGCGCTCCCTCCGCGGCGCCGCCACCCTCGCCCGAAGCCACCTCTGCCCCGCCCAGGAACCGCGCCACCTCCTCCAGCGGTCGCTGTGTCGCGCTCAAGCCGATGCGCTGCAATCGCCGCCCGCACAACGCCTCCAGACGCTCCAGGCTCAGGGCCATATGCGCGCCTCGCTTGGTCGGCACCAGCGCATGTATCTCATCGACGATCACCGTCTCAACAGACCGCAACGCCTCCCCGGCATTGCTGGTCAGCATCAGGTACAGCGACTCCGGCGTTGTAATCAGAATCTCGCCCGGGTGCCGCAGAAAGCGCGCCCGCTCCTTTTGCGGCGTGTCCCCGGTGCGCACACTGATCTCCGGGATGTGCACCGGAACCCCTTGCCGCTGCGCCATGTTGGCGATGCCCTGCAGCGGCGAGCGCAGATTGCGCTCCACATCCACTGCCAGCGCCTTCAGCGGGCTGAGATACAGCACCCGGCAGCCGCCGGCAGCCCCGCTTACACCGTCGGCGCTGCTTTTACGGTTGCCCTTGTCTTTCTTGTTGTCATTCCCGAAAGGAATCTGCGTTCCGCCCGCACCGCCACCAACGCGAACCGCAACCCCGCCCAGCATCAGCCGGTCCAGACACCACAAAAACGCCGTCAGCGTCTTGCCTGTCCCCGTGGGCGCCAAAATCAGCGTCGACTCGCCCCGCGCAATGGCCGGCCACCCCTCCCGCTGCGGCGCGGTTACATCCTCAAACACCGCCCGAAACCACTCCGACGTTACGGGGTGAAACAGCTCAAGCACATCTGTCTTCGCCGCCTGCGTCGTCCCGACCACACCCCCGCTCTTCTCGCTGTCATTCCCGAAAGCGATGTGCTGTTCCTCACGGACACTCACAATTGGCTTGTCGACAACAAGCCCTGCCTGTCTCGCCTTACCCCCGCCCTTTGCCGCCGTCCCCTTCGCCACGTGCTCTCCGCCGAACTCTCAGCGATTGGATGCCAGCCAGACACCTGTGCCGGAGTCCGGATCGCTCACAATCCAGTACAGCGAATAGGGCCTCCTATGTCCGGCAACGGCCAAGCCACCGTAGTCTCCTGCGGGACACGTCGCCGGTGCGATCGGAACTTCGAGACGCAGATCAAGCTGATGACCATCGTAGGACCGACTCCAATATCCTGTACCTGAAACGCGGCAGTGCGTCAGGTTCGGTTCCTCAAACGGCAGATCACGCACGCTCATGGTGCCGTCCCGATGGAGTTCGACAGCAGCTTTGGGCCCGTCAAAGCTATGATCGAGCGTTCTTGAGCTCTCTATACGGTTTCCAGCCAGCTGCTCCGGTGAGGGCATCTGCCGCGGCCGCTTCCAAATCGCAGGTGGCCCTAAGACCGCGCCAGCGACATCATTGGCCATGAAAAAGGCCATCAACAGCAGCGGCAACAGACCAGGGGAAGCCACCACCAGCAGCACCGAACCTGTAGCGACCCATCGTCGGCTGCGCTCCTGGCCAAGAACTCGCATAGCGAAATGCGAAAAGCTTATCGCACCTCCCCATACGCCGGCACGCCCGGCGTCATCCTGTGCAGCAGAAACTCCTGAAACAGCCCGCCGACCGCGCCCAGGGCCGTCGCCGTCAGCGCATTGCTGATCACCAGCGACGCGCCCCGCTGGCCCGCCGGGTAGTACGCATTGGAGATACCCGCCGAGGCGAAGTTTCCCAGAATGTTGGAGTAATTCAGCTGCCAGCGCCGGCTGTCTCCCTTGCAGATCACCGTGCTCGCCACCGCATACAGCGCCCGCGAAGCCGTCGACCCGGTTTCCTTGACGAAGAAGCGCGGGTCCTGATGCAACAGCGTCGGCAACAGCGCCTGGCCGAGCAGCGTGCTGGTCAGCCCGTCCGTATAGGCCGCCCCAAAGCGCTTCAGGTACCCCGAGGCCCCCCGGCCGTAGCCGCTGAAGGCGTTCGCCCGCTGCTCCGAACTCGCAACCACCCCCGCCATCGCAAACGCGACCGGATCGCCGGCAAAATGCTCGGCCAGGCTGAACTTTTGCCGACCGCTCAGCGGCTCGGTGTCGGGCGTGTAGGCCGCATAGAAGTTGGGGAAGATTCCCAGCACCCGCTGGTGCTCTTCCAGCTCCACTTGCGCCTCGGCGATCTGCTGCCCGGAGGCCCGCACCTCCACGGCCGCATGCATCGCCGCAAGCTCCAGCGTGATGGGGCCCACCACAACGTGCTGCCCCGCCCGCGCCTCCGCCACGCCGTGCCAGGGGTCGAAGCCCGCCCGCTCCACCCGAACGCGATAGCTGCCCTGGGGTACGCCCTCGACCGCGAACGCGCCATCCGGCCCGGACTGCCCGCGAATCGGCCCGGAGGCGGTGTCGCTTTCCAGCACAATGACGGCCTCTGGTACCGCCGCCTCCGTCGTATCAAGGACCACACCCGAAAAGCTGCCCGATGGCAACGACGGCGTGGCCTCCCTCGACGGCACGGCAACGCCGGCGTCCGCCGCCCGCGCGACCAGCGTCTGGGCGTGTGCCAGCGCCGGCAGGCACACCATGGCCAGCAGCATGATCCAGCCACCGAGCACCCAGAATACCCAGTCCCGCTTGCCTTCCTCGTTTCGCCTTACCTGCATGGACAGCCCCGCCCGGCCGCGGCATCGCTCGCGCCGCGATCAACTCCCTCAGCATCGCCGCAGGGCATGGCCTTTGCCCATCCCTCCATGTGGGCATTACTTCGGTGCGCACGATCAACCCCGAGGAAGGCTTGCCTCCCCGCTCCGGAGCCGCTAGGCTGAATCCTCACTATGCCGCCGCCCTCCCCACCGCTGCCCCCACTTTCCGCCTCGCAAAAGACCGGCCTGCGGCAGCTTGCCGCCAACGCCGCGCACCACTCCTACTCGCCCTACAGCCACTTCCGTGTGGGGGCGGCGCTGCTGCTCACCAGCGGCGAGATCGTCACCGGCACCAACGTGGAAAACGGCTCGTTTCGCCTAACCTGCTGCGCCGAACAGGTCGCCCTCACCCGCGCCGTCGCCGAGCACGGCCCCACCGTGCGCCTCCAGGCCGTGGCCATCGCCAACCTGAACGAGGCCGCCTCCACGCCCTGCGGCGCCTGCCGCCAGACCCTGGCCGAGTTCGGCGACGACCAAACGTTGTTGCTCTTTCCCGGCGAACACGGCGAGCTCTGCGAAACTACCCTGGGCCACCTGCTCCCCCAGGCCTTTCGCCTCACCACCCCCGCTTAAGCCCGCGAACCGTCCCTAACACGCCCCCCGCCATGCCGGAATTCACCCAGCCCATCGACCTGATCCTCAAAAAACGCGACGGCCGCGAGCTGTCCACAGAGGAGATCGTCAGCTTTGTCGCCGCTGTCGTGCAAAGCCATTCCCCGGGCGGCATTAGCACGATCACCGACGCGCAGATCGCCGCCTTTCTCATGGCCGTCTTCCAGCGCGGTCTGTCCACCCGCGAGCTCGCCGACCTGACGGAGGCCATGCGCTGCTCCGGCGAGGTGCTGGACCTCGACGCGCTCCACGCCTTCACCATCGACAAGCACTCCACCGGCGGCGTCGGCGACAAGACCTCGTTGCTGATCGCGCCCATCCTGGCCGCTGCCGGCCGCAGAGCTGTCGGGCTTGGCCTGCCGCCCCTGGCCGTCCCGATGATCAGCGGGCGCTCACTGGCCCACACCGGCGGCACCCTGGACAAGCTCGAAACCATCCCCGGCTTCAAAACGGAACTCAGCCTGGCCGAGATCGTGCGTTTGCTGCCCGAAACGCATGCCGTTCTGGTCGGCCAAACCCCCACGCTCGTGCCCGCCGACCGCATCCTGTATGCCCTGCGCGATCACACCGGCACGGTGGAGTCCCCCGCTCTGATCACCGCCAGCATCATGAGCAAAAAGCTCGCCGAGGACCTGCGCGGGCTGGTGCTGGACGTCAAAGTCGGCAGCGGCGCCTTTATGCCGACCCCGGAGGCCTCCCGTCATCTCGCCGAGCTTCTGGTGGAGACCGGCAAGCGCGCCGGCACACGCACCGTCGCCCTGCTCACCGCGATGGATCAGCCGCTGGGCCGCTTTGCCGGCAACTGGCTGGAGGTGCAGGAGTGCGTGGACATCCTCCAGAACCGGCGACATCGCCTGTCCGCCGATCTGATCGAGCTCTCCAACGCCCTGGCCGGCTTTATGCTCCATCTTGCCGGGCACGCCGCCACGCCGGAAGCCGGCGCCGCGCTTGCGGACACGCTTCTGCGCTCCGGCGAGGCCTATCCGGCCTGGCTCGCCATCGTCAAAGCCCAGGGTGGCGAGATTTCGGTCTTCACGAACCCCGCAGCGCAGCATCGGCCCGCGATCAGCACCTCGGTTCTTGCAACCCACTCGGGATTTCTCGCCGGGATGGATTGCAGGCAGGTCGGCTGGGCCGTCCAGCGCCTGGGCGCAGGCCGCGCCCATCCCGGCGACCCCGTCAGCGCGCACGCGGGCCTCGAAGTTCACGCCAAGCTGGGCGACCGGGTCAGAAAGGGCCAGCCTCTGTTCACCCTCTACGCGGAAGATCCCGCGCTGCTGCAAGAGGCATCAGACATGCTAGCCGCGACCCTGCAGATCGCCCCCGAGCCGCCCATACCCAAGCCGCTCGTTCGGGACGTCATCCGCTGAGCCATGTGGCGATGGCAGCGCAGCGCGCCAGTTCAGGCCACCCACTGTTCATTCGAAGAGACTTCCGCGAGCCGCAGCAGGCCGCGCTGCTCGCGGCTGTATTGCATTCGTAGCTGAAATACAGCCCCAGGCCAAATCTCCTGAAAAGAAAACGCGGGCCCGGCAGAAAGCCGGGCCTGCGTTTCTGGTGCGCTGCTTACAGCGAGCGGTCGAGGCCGCCCGGGCTCAGCTCCATCTGCTGCACCTTGCTATGCCGCACGCTATAGGTGAAATAGATGACCAGGCCCACGGCGAGCCAGGCCAGCACGACGATCTTGGTCAAAGCTGGCAATGTCCAGATCAGATAAAGCGCGCTGATGATGCCCAAAATGGGGACGACCGGCACAAGGGGCGTGCGGAAGGGCCGGTGGAGGTCCGGGTTGCGGCGCCGCAGGATCCAAACGCCGGCGCACACGATGGCAAAGGCCAGCAGCGTTCCCATGTTCACCAGTTCACTCAACTTGTCGATGGGCAACAGTGCGGGCATAAACGCCACAATGGTGCCCACCACGATGTTGGAAATCCAGGGTGTACGAAAGCGCGGGTGAATGGCACCCGCCCACTTCCACAACAGGCCGTCGCGCGACATGGAGAAAAACACCCGCGACTGTCCTAGCAGCATGACCAGCATCACCGTGCCAAGACCGAACACCGCACCGATCTTTACCAGAATGGAGCCCCACCGCACGCCCGTCGCGTCGATGCCCACAGCGACCGGATCGGCCACATTCAGGGCATGGTAGTTCACCAGACCGGTAAGGACGCCTGAGACCAGGATGTACAGCACCGTGCAGATCACCAGCGAGCCGAGGATGCCAATCGGCATGTCGCGCTGGGGATTTTTCGCCTCCTGTGCCGCGGTGGAAACCGCGTCAAAGCCGATATAGGCGAAAAAGATGGATGCAGCTCCGGCGGTGATTCCACCAATGCCAAAGGCCCCGGGTCCCTGAGCCGGTGGGATGAAGGGGTGCCAGTTGAGCCTGGCCACATCAGGGTGCTTGATCAGAAAGCCGGCGCCGAGCACCAGAAAGATCGCCACCACAGCTAGTTTCACGATCACGATCGCGGAGTTCAGATTGGCAGACTCCTCAATGCCGATGACCAAAACCGCCGTGATGATCACGATGGCCACAAACGCCACCAGATTGAAGACGCCTGTGACATGGGGCAGAGCTGCCGCGTTGAGCCCGGCGGGGAGCCCCGCCAACGGCTGCCAACGGTCGTGATAAAGGTAAAGCACGGTGCCCGGCGTGGTGGTGAGCTGCGGTGGAAGATGGATATGGAAGTCCTGTAGAAGACCCACGAAATAGCCGGCCCAGCCGGAAGCGACCGTGGCAGCGCCAAAGGCATACTCCAACACCAGGTCCCAGCCGATAATCCAGGCGACAAACTCACCCAGCGTGGCATAACCGTAGGTGTAAGCGGAGCCGGCAATCGGGATCAGCGAGGCAAACTCGGCGTAGCAGAGTCCGGCGAAAGCACATGTGATGCCGGCGACGATAAAGCTCAGCACCACGGCTGGCCCCGCGTGCTTGGCAGCCGCCTGGCCAGTTAGGACGAAGATGCCCGCCCCGATGATGGCGCCAATTCCCAGGGTGATGAGGTTCAGCGGTCCCAAGACACGCTTAAGACCGCTTTCCCCTTCGTTCTCCGACTCCCGCATCAACATCGACAGCGGCTTGATCGCCAGCAGATTCGCCATTCGCTCTCCTGTTTCCCAAATACCCGTTGAAACTTAAATCCTGGCCGCTCCAGAGCCGACGCGCGAGCGCAGCAGAAAGACCGGCACCCCGAGCAGCACCAGCAGCAGCCCAGGCCATGTGTACTGTGGCTTGTATCGCAACAGTACACCACAGATCCAAAGCGCCAGGCCGATGTAGAGCGCCGGCAGCACCGGGTAGCCAAAGGCGCGGTACGGCCGGGGCGCGTCCGGGCGCGTGCGGCGCAGGACAAAAAGCGCCAGAATGGTCAGCACATAAAAGACCAGCACCGCAAAGATCACATAGTCGAGCAGCTGGCCGTAGCTGCCGCTCAGGCAGAGCAGGCACGTCCAGGCCCACTGCAACCACAGCGAGTTGCGCGGGACGCCGGTCTTCGGGTCCAGCTTGCCCGTGGCCTCGAAAAACAGCCCATCCCGGCTCATCGCGTAGTACACGCGCGCCCCGGCCAGCAGCATCCCGTTCACGCAGCCAAAGGTGGAAACCAGAATGGCGCCGGCCATCAGCTTCGCACCCAGCCCGGCAAAAGCGGACTCCATCACCGCAGTCGCCACTCGGTCTTCGGCGGCAAAGGAGATGCCACGACCCATGATGCTTGTGGCCGCGGGGGAGCCCGCCAGCGGCAGCACGGCCAGGTAGACAAAGTTGCACAGGATATACAGCAGCAGCACCGTGCCCGTGCCCAGCGCCAGCGACAGCGGCAGGTTGCGCTTGGGATTCTGGATCTCGCCGGCGGTAAAGGTCACGTTGTTCCAGGCGTCCGAGCTGAACAGCGAGCCCACCTGCACCACCGCGATCAGCGTAAAGACACTCACCAGCGCCGAGCCGCCCCCAACGCCAAAAAACGACCCCACCTCAAGCCGATGCTGCCCATGGAGACTGGCCCCTGCGAAGAAGGCGTGGCCGAAGTTGGCCGCCAGCGCCCTCGCATTATGTGCGACCAGCCCGACGGCGATCACGCCCAGCAGCGCCAGCACCTTGGCGCTGGTGAAGACGTTCTGCACCGCCGCCCCCAGCTTCACGCCGAGCGTGTTGGTGAAGGTGAGCAGCGTGATCACGGCGATCGCCGCCAGATTGGCCGTGTTCAGGCCGATGTTGCCGGAGCCAACATGCAGCAGCCAGCGGCTCTGGCTGACTCCCGGAAAGAACACGCCAAGAAACTTGCCGAACGCCACGCCCACGGCGGCGATGGTGCCGGTCTGGATGACCAGAAACAGCGTCCAGCCGTAAAGAAAGCCCCAGATCGGCCCCAGCCCCTCGCGGAGGTAGACGTACTGGCCGCCGGCTTTGGGCATCATGGCCGCCAGCTCGCCGTAGCTCAGCGCGCCAATCAGGGTCATGGCCGCGGTGACCAGCCAGGCGGCGATCAGCAGCGCCGGCGAGCCCAGGGTGCGGCTCATGTCGGCGGGCACGATAAAGATGCCGGAGCCGATCATGGACCCCATCACGATGGCCGTCGCCGAAAACAGCCCCATCCCCTGCACCAGGTGGGCGCTGCCCGTGGGCGGGGTCCCGTGCTCGGGCGCGGTCGCCGCGACTTCCAACGACTGCCGGCTGATCGTCTCCTCTGCCAAGGGCCTTGCACCTGCCATCCGCGCGCTCGGCAGCACCGTTCACGCTATCTTTGGGGGTTGATGAATATGACGTTACCGCAAGCGCCGCAGAAAGTCTTGCACCACCGCGCGGATCCCCTGCCCCTGGCGAAACAGCCCGCCAATCACGGCCACACTGTCCGCACCGGCTTCCATCACGGCGGCGGCGTTCTCCAGGGTGATGCCGCCGATCGCCACCAGGGGCTTCTGCGTGAGGGCGCGCGCCCGGCGAAGACCCTCCAGGCCCACAACCGGCTCCGCATCCGCCTTGGTCGATGTGCTGAAGATGGGGCCCACGGCGATATAGTCCGCTGGACCGGCATCCGCCTCCCTGACCTGCTCCTCGGTGTGCGTGGAAATGCCGAGCAGTATTTCCGTGCTCCCCGCAAGGCCGCGCGCGGCGGCGGGCGGCAGGTCCCCCTGCCCCAGGTGCACGGCGCGCCAGCCCGCCAGCAGCGCCAGATCGACCCGGTCGTTCATCACGGCGAGGCAGGGGGAGCCCGCTACAAGCCCGGAGATCACCTCCGCCTCCGCCAGCACCTGCTGCGGCGCGCCGTTCTTGTCGCGCAGCTGCAGAATCTCCGCCCCGCCGTCCAGCAGCTCGCGGGTAAAGGTTGCGAGATCGAGGCCGCGGGCCTTCAGCGTACCCACGTCGGCAATTGGGTAGAGCCGGGGCAGGTGCATCAGCGCGGCATGTCCCGGTGGCCGCTTTTGGCCCGGTAGCCGGCCGCGCCCAGGCGTTTTTTCAGCTCTTCGGAGATCATCACCGACCGGTGCTGGCCCCCGGTGCAGCCAATGCCGATAGTCAGGTAGCTTTTGCCTTCCTTGATGTAATGCGGCAGCAGAAACGTCAGCATCTCCGTCACCTTGTCCAGGAACTCCTGGGTCTGCGGGAAGCCCCGGACGTATTTGGCCACGCGCGGATGCTTGCCGGTCAGCTTGCGGAACTCCGGGATGAAGTGCGGATTGGGCAAAAACCGCACATCGAAGACCAGGTCGGCCTCGGGCGGCACCCCGTTCTTGAAGCCGAAGCTCTTCACCTCGATGGTGAGGTTGCGGTCGCCGGAGCCTTCCGCGCGGCCGAACTGGGCCTGCAGGTGGGCCCGCAGCTCGTGCACATTGAATTTCGAGGTGTCCAGCAGAATGTCGGCGACGTTGCGAATCGGGTCCAGGCGCGTGCGTTCGGCGCGAATCGAGTCCACCACGGTCTCGCTACGGCCCAGCGGATGCGGCCGCCGGGTCTCGGAGAAGCGCCGGACCAGCACCTCATCGCCCGCCTCCAAAAAAACGACCCGGGTGGGCAGCACCTCCCGCACCTGCTTCAAGATGTGCGGAAAGCGATCCAGCCGGCTGCCCTCGCGCACATCCACCACCAGGGCGGCGCGCTCAATCTCGGCGGACTTGGCCACCAGATCGGCGAAGCGCGGCGTCAGCTCCAGGGGGAGGTTGTCGACCGAGTAGTAGCCGAGGTCCTCAAAGGTCTTCAGCGCGGACGCCTTGCCCGCGCCGGACATGCCGGTGATGATCACCAGCTCCCGCGGGTTGGTCTCCACCTGCGGCGAGGGTGGTGTGGGGCCCAAAGCCGTGGGGGCCTCGGGCTGCGCTTCGTCGATGCCCGGCTGCCGTGGATCTGCCTGTGTGCGCTTGCCGGAGCGACGGGTCGCCATGCAATGCATCCTAGCATCTACTTAGAAAGCCTCACCAGATCAGAAACAGAAAAAGGCCCGGCAGACCGGGCCTCTTTCCCATTTTGGAACCGCGACTACTGCGTGTTCAGCGCTTCGGTGATCCCGCGATCTTCCACGTCTTCCGGCGCAATCGGCTTGGGGTGATCGCGCAGCGTCTTGTCGCGCTGGTTGTGCTTCACGGCCTGCTGCTCAACCCGGCGCAGCGCATCATGCAGCGCCTGCTCCATGTCGGTTCCCTCACATTTGGCCACCAGGTCGCCGTTGGGGATGACCAGCTCCACCTCGGCGATCTTGCGGTAGCTTTCTTCGCTCAGGATCACCCGCGCGCTGATGGCCTGGGGAACGATCTGAACGATTCGCTCGAGGTACTCGGTCGCGCTGGCTCGATGCTTGGCCGTAACGGAAAAATGACGGCCCACAAACTCAATGTGCATGGGAACTCCTTCCGTCTGGTTACGATGCCGCTAACGCTGGCGGCGTTGATGGGTGCTCGGAATGCCCAGATCTTCGCGGTACTTGGCCACCGTGCGCCGGGTTACCTGGATGCCCTGCCGCTGCAGCTCCGCTGCCAGTTTGTCGTCCGTGAGCGGGTGCGCCGCATCCTCGTCCTCGATCAACTTCTTCACCTTGCGCTTCAACAGCAGCAGGGGCAGATCGCCGCCCTCAGGTCCGTTGACGGCTTCGGAAAAAAAGTAGCGCAGTTCGTATACACCTTGAGGTGTGTGCACGTATTTGTTAGCAACCGCACGACTTACCGTGGAGGCATGGACGCCGATCTCGTCGGCCACCTCCTTGATCATCATGGGTCGCAGACCGTCCACGCCGCGGTCCAGGAACTCCTGCTGCCGCCGCAGGATCACCTCGCAGGTGCGCACAATGGTGTGCTTGCGCTGTTCCAGGTTTCGCAGCAGCTGCAGCGCGGAGCGGTAGCGCTCCTTGACGTAGTCGCGCACCTCGCGCTCCATCCGCCGCTCGATCATCATGCGCCGGTACTCGTGGCTCAGGCGCAGCGAGGGCAGGTCCTCGTCGTTCATCACGACCACCCAGTCCGCGTCCCGCTTGACGAAGCTCACATCGGGCTGAATGAGCCGCGTGGCGCTCTCGCTGAAGCGGGCGCCGGGGCGGGGGTCGAGCTTGCGGATCAGCTCCGCGGCGGCTTCCACCTCGGCCATGGGCCGGCGGCAGATCCGCGCCAGCTCCCGGAGGTCGCGTCGCTGCAGCAGGGAAAGGTGCTCCTGCACGATGGCTTCGGCGACATCGAAGCGCGCCCGGCTGCGGGCCCGTTCGGTCTCCTCGCCGGCGACCTGCTGGTCGCGCAGATGCCGCAGCTGCAGGGCGAGGCACTCGCGCAAATCGCGGGCCCCCACGCCGACGGGGTCCAGGCCGAACAGGATACGCCGCGCGGCACGGAGGCAGCGGTCGGCCTCCGGCACCCCCTGCCAGGCTATGCCCAGGCCCAGGGCCGTCAGCTCGTCGTCAGTGGCGGTCAGGTAGCCGTCCTCGTTCAGGTTGCCGATCAGCATCTCCAGGACCAGGCGCACTTCCGTCCGCAGGTTCAGGGAGCCAAGCTGCCAGAGCAGGTGGTCGCCGAGCGACTGCGGGGCGGCCAGAAAGTGCTCAAACGAGGGCCGGTCGTACTCCTCAAAGGTGGACGGGCTGCGGTAGCCGGGGTCCAGATAGTCCTGAAAGTAGCTGCCAAAATCGACCTCTTCGAAGGGGTCCTTGGCCTCGGACTCCGTGCGCGCGCTTTCGGCGTGGAGGTCTTCGGCGCTGCGTTCGCGGTCGCCTTCGCGCCCCGCCCGCTCGTCGATCGGCTCGGTGGACGGGTCGATCTCCTCCAGAACCGGGTTTTCCGCCAGTTCGTTGTTGATCATGTCCCTGAGTTCCAGGTTGTTCAACGCAAGGACGCCCACCATCTGCACCAGGCCCGGTGTCAGGACCTGCCGCTGCGTGAGCTTGACGTTCAGTCTGGTCTGTAACAACTTCCGTTACTCCGGGGCCCGTATGCGAGAGCGCCAAACGCCTGCGACTCCGCTGCGCCTGGTGCCTTCCTGGTGGCTTGAGTCTACCCTGTCACCCTTTGGACGGCACTGCCACAAAAGCGTCCCCCACAGAACAAGGAGAGGGACTTGCCACAGTACGCTGCCGTGCGCATGCACGCCGCCCGACCCCGAGGCGATCAGCCTTTCTCGCTGAGCACAGGGGGCTCGTGCCCCAGCGTGAAATTCTCGCCCAGGTAAACCCGGCGCACCTCCGGATCGCGCCCCAGCGCCCCGGGAGTCCCCGCCCTGAAGATCTTGCCGTCATTGATGATGTAGGCCCGCTCGGTCACGCTCAGGGTTTCGCGGACGTTGTGGTCCGTAATCAGGATGCCGATCCCCTGATTCTTGAGCTGAAAGATGATCTGCTGGATCTCTAGCACGGCGATCGGGTCGATGCCCGAAAAGGGCTCATCGAGCAGGATGAACGCGGGGTCGATGGCCAGGCAGCGGGCGATCTCCACGCGCCTGCGCTCGCCGCCGGAGAGCGCATAGCCCTGCGTCTTGCGCACGTGCCCCAGCGTGAGCTGCGCGATCAGCGACTCGGTGCGCTGCCGCCGCTGCTGCCACGTCCCGTGCTGGGTTTCCATCACCGCCAGGATGTTGTCTTCCACGCTGAGCTTGCGGAAGACCGAAGGCTCCTGCGGCAGGTAGCTGATGCCGTGCTCGCGGGCGCGTAGATACATGGGGGTGCGGGTGATATCGGCGCCGTCGGCCAGAATGCGCCCCAGGTCCGGCCGCACCAGCCCCACGATCATGTAAAAGGTGGTGGTTTTGCCCGCGCCGTTGGGTCCAAGCAGGCCCACGACCTCGCCTTGGCGGATCTCCAGGCTCACGCCGCGCACCACCTGGCGACCGCCGTAGGCCTTGCCGATCTCTTCCGTTGCCAGTGTCCGCATCGCCTTACTTCAGCTCGGTTTCCGTGTGCACGCGGCTTGGGCGGGCGTCCTTGCCGTTGCCGTGGGCCCCTGCCACCACGATCGTACTATCGGCGCCGTGGAAGAGCAGGGTCGCCCCGGTCATCACGCTGCCACCCTCGCCCAAAACGCGCGGCGGCCGGGCAGGTGTGCCCGTGAGCACAAAGCTGTCCGTCGGGGCGCTGTAGGTGAGCTGCTGACCGGTGCCGAGGCGCCCGGGCTGGCGCAGCTTCACGTCCCCCAGCAGAACGATGCGCTCCAGCGCGCCGCCCATGCCCGCCGGCAGGGCCCCGGCTGCCGGCGCTGTCGGGGGGGCTTCGCCGCGCCGCAGAAACACCGTACCCTGCCCGGCGCTGGCCTGCCCCCAGGTGCCGTCGACCTGCATGCCGCCGGCGAAGACGGCCTCGCCGTGCACGTCGTTGAAGTCCAGTCGGCCGGCGCTGACGCGCAGCACCCCCCCGCCCGCCCCGGAAAGCCTGCCCGAAGGCAGCCCGCTACCGGATCGTGCAGCGCCCGTCCCCGAGCCCGTTCCGGCCTCAGCGAAGACGGCGTGGATGCGGCCGGCAGGCTGCGCCGGCCGGGCCTCCAGGACATGCGTTTTGCCGTCTAGCAGCAGGCTCCCTGCTTCCACCTGCGAGCCGTTCTCCCACAGGCGCGCCGGGTGACCGGCCTCGCCGAAGAACTCAGCGATCCCGGAGGCGTGCACAAAACGCGCACGACTCGCCTGCACATGCGTGGCCTCACCGCCGTTCTGCCCGAGGCTGGTCGCCAGCACGCCTCCCTGCGCGTCCAGATCGCCCGAGCCCTGGTGCAGCACCAGCTGCGCGGCCTGGAGGTCGCCGTTGCTGCCGTCCACCGCTGCCCGTTCGCCCCCGGCGCCCGCCAGGGTCAGCGTGGATGCCGCCGCCGAAAACGTCGCCACTGCCGCATGGCCGGTGCTGTGCACCGGCGTGCGGGCCCCCGGGCCCATGCCCGGTGCCGTCCAGGTCTGCACCTCCACATGCCCGGTCTGCACGGCATACCGAAGCGCCACCTGCGTTGGCCCCGCTCCACGGACGCCGCCTGCCGGGCCGAAGTCGGCCTGCAGCGTGTCGCCGGTGCTTCCCTGCCGCGCGCCGTCTTTGCCTGTCTCCTCCAGCCGGGTGTGCCCCTGGCCGAGCAGCCGTTGCAGCACTGGCCTGCCCATGGTGCCCTGCCCGAAGCTGGCCAGCAGCGCATCGGCGTCCACCGCGGTGCGGCTGGGGCGGTCGCCCGCGGCCCCCGGCTCCAGCGTCGACATGGCGTGCGCCGAACCTGCCAGCCGGATCTGTTGCAGCACGGGGGCATTGCCCTTGCGGCCGGCAAAGGAGGCCACCGCACCTGCGGCGGTGAACTGCCGATGCGTCTCCGCGCCGTCGGCCGCGGTACTGCTCTGCTCGAAGCGGAAATCGTTTGCGGCTGCCGCACGGCTCAACACGCTGTCCGCTGCCCATTGCAGGTCCACGCTGCCGGCATAGCCCTGTGCAGGGCGCAGGCGGTCTGCGTCCACCAGCCGAACGCCGGTGCTCAGGCGGGCGTGCAACGGACGGCCCTCGGCCCCGAAGCTGGCCTGCAGCTCAGGCGCCGTCACGGTGCTTGTGCCAGAGCGCAGGGCAACAGCTCCCTGCGCCCGGAGGTCCTCGAGCGTCCCATCCCGGTGCAGATGCAATAGTGCGTGGGCGGCCCCCGCGCTTTGGTCGCCGCCGGTCAACACAGGCTCGGTCAGGCTGGCCGCATAGGCCGCGCGGTCCAGCTCGGCATGGGAGGCCTTGAGGGCGAATGGCCGACCATGGAGGCTGCCGTTCAGGTGCACATCGGCCAGCAGCCGCACCCGGCTCTCCCCGGCGTCGAACTCCGCGCCATGCGAGGTGCACAGAAATTTGCCAAAGCGGAACTCGGTCGGCTCGCTCGTGGCGGCGATCCCCAGCTTGCGCGTGTACACCAGCCCGCTGGTCCGCACGTGAATCACGCGGCTGTCCGCCGCCGGATCCCCGTCCACGCCGAAACCCAGCTGCGCCGGCCGTGGCTCGCTCCCCGAGCCGCCGGATGGCCCTGGCGTTTGCAGGTCCAGGTGCACCTCGCCCAGCGCCCGCGCGACGCCCTGGTTGCCGTCGTACTCAAACTCCCGGCCGTAGATACGGTCATCGCGGCCCGGCTCCCGGCCATACAGCACCAGCACCGCATCATGCAGAGCCCAGCGATTGCGGCCCTGCGGCGTCGCCCGCGAGGCATGGAGCGTGAAGATGGTGCGGCCGCCGCTGGACTGCGACCACGTGATGCCGTTGGTGTCCCGGTGAAGATTCACCCCGTTGCGCGCCAGGATGTGCTGCCAAAGGCGCGCCGCCCGGTACCGCGCCAGCCCCAGAAAGCCGGCCACAATCCCGGCCAGCAACACCACACCGGCCAGGGACAACCAACGCAGCTTTGTCGCCGAGGGACGCATGGGCTCTGCCTCCATCTTCTCACCCATGCCCGCTCCATGGCCGCCGGCCCGCCCGCTCGCCGCCTGCCTGGAACCCTGCTTCTGCCTCCGCATCCAATCCAGATGGCCGATCAGCTATACCTCAGTCTCTGGTATCCCAACTTTCGCTTCGCCGCGCTGCCCGCCGCGTTGACCGGCGTTCTGCGGCAGTTTGCCGCCGTGGCCTCCGGCGGCAACGCAGGGAGCGCCTACAACCGCGTGGTAGCCGCCACCACCTACCCCCTGGACTGGACCGAGTCCCCCACCTTTCAGCGCGTCTACGTCAACGACCCGCGTGCCGAAAGCACCGCGGACACCGAGGCTTCCCGCATCGAAACAGCCGTCGCGGAGGCCACCGAACAGCTCCATGAGGACAGCGCCTACGAGTTCGAGATGCGCTGGGGCCTGTGGCTCCCCGAAGGCGCTTCTCCTGCAACCGGGGACGACGAGGTCCTCGACCAGGAGGGCGATGGCCTTTACGAAAGCGCGCACCTGGATCCCACCTGGCGGCTGGAGCCCACCCGCGTGCGCCTCACCGGCTTCGGGCCGGACTTCGACCACGGTACCTACCAGACCAACGGGCACATTCGCGTCGACTTCGGCCTGGACACGCCCTTTACCCTGGACGACGAGCTGGTCGACGAGGGCCTGGACCGCGCCGCCACGGTGCGCATCCAGCAAAACGTGGAAAAGCTGCTCGCCTTCACCCTGAGCGTTGAAAAGCGCTGCGGCATCTCGAGCCGCCTCCTGTGGACCGAAAGCGGCGAGCCCCTGGCCGAAAAGCTGGTCGCCCGCCTGCAACGGCTGACCTGAGCGCGGTTCACGCAGCTCCGCTGAGCCGCAAACGTCTGCCGATCGGCCTCCGCAATCTGCCTCGGAACACCGGACGCCAACCCGGGCCGCCCGTGTATTCTGAAGGCCCGATGAACGCCGTGGATGCCGCACCGCACGCAGAAAGGATAGCCGGGGAGCCACCGACGCCTGCCGCGCCTCGGGTTGCCGTCCTGATCCCCTGTTACAACGAGGAGGTGGCCATTGGCCATGTCGTGCGGGCCTTTGCGCGCGAACTTCCCGCGGCGGAAATCTACGTTTACGACAACAATTCACGCGACCGCACCGTGGAGGCCGCCCGCGAAGCCGGCGCACGCATCGGACGGGAAAATCTGCAGGGCAAGGGCCACGTCATCCGCCGCATGTTTGCCGACGTGGAAGCCGACGTGTATGTGCTGGTGGACGGCGACAACACCTACGACGCCGCGAGCGCCCAGCCCATGGTCGACCTGCTGCTGACCGACGGGCTCGACATGGTCACAGGCACCCGCATCACGGCCATCCAGGCGGCTTACCGTCCCGGCCACCGCACCGGCAACGTGCTGCTCACGGGCATCGTGACCATGATCTTCGGCAAGCGCATCAGCGACATGCTTTCCGGCTACCGGGTCTTCAGTCGCCGCTTTGTCAAAAGCTTCCCCGCGCTCAGCGCCGGCTTTGAAACCGAAACCGAGCTGACCATCCACGGGCTTGAGCTACGCATGCCCCTGGGCGAGATCGACACGCCCTACCGCGACCGCGGCGAAGGCTCCACCTCCAAACTCAGCACCTACAAGGACGGCGCGCGCATCTTTCTCACCATCCTCCATCTGGTCAAGGAGGAGCGCCCCCTGCAGTTCTTCTCGATCATCGCGGCCGCGCTCTTCCTGATCAGCGTCGTTCTGGGCTTTCCGCTGGTCACGGAGTTCCATCGCACGCACCTTGTGCCCCGCCTGCCCACCGGCGTGCTGGCCACCGGCATCATGATGCTCTCGTTTCTGTCGCTGGTCTGCGGCCTTGTGCTGGACTCGGTCGCGCGGGCGCGTCGCGAGATCAAGCAGCTCTCGTATCTGTCCATCGCTTCGCCGCTGGCCCTGAGCAATCGCCGCAGCTGGTCCTGAACTTCTTGTCACCCATCGCCTGCGATTGTGCCAGGGCTGCCCAACACTCTGCTATGATCGCCACCACATCGCGGCACCTGTTTGCGCGAGTCAGACCCGCGGCATCATCCCCCCGCGTGAGCGGAGGCCATGGATACGCCCGACCAGATCCGCGACACCGCAGCCGCAGACCGCAGGAGCTTTCACCTTCCCTCCACGCTGGACAGCGTGGGCGAGTTGGAGCAGGCTGCCGAAGTGATGGCCCGCGCCATGGGCTTCGACGAGGATGAGGCCAGCAGCATCGCCATGGTCACGCGCGAGGCGGCCATCAACGCCGCCAAACACGGCAACGGCTTTGCGCCCGGCAAATGGGTGGATGCCACGCTGCAGCGAACCGCGGACAAGATCACCATCTCGATCGCCGACCAGGGACCGGGCCTCGATCCGGACAATCTTCCCGACCCGCTCGATCCGGCCAATCTGTTGCGCAGCTCAGGACGCGGCGTTTTCCTGATGCGGGCCCTGATGGATGAGGTACACTTTCGCCAGCTACAGCCAGGCACAGAAATAACCCTCATAAAACACAGGCAATCGGAGGCGACCAGCTAAACATGGACACAAAGGTTCGGCAAGTAGACGGTGTAACCATTCTTGACCTCAGCGGCAAGATCACAATGGGCGAGGCCAGCGGCAAGCTCCGCAGCGCCGTACAGGACGCGCTTTCGAGCTCCAAAAAGATTGTGCTCAACCTGGCCGATGTCAGCTACATCGACTCCGCCGGCCTTGGTGAGCTCGTCAGCGCTTACACCACCGTGAAGAATGCCGGCGGCGATCTCAAACTGCTGAACCTCACCAAAAAGGTCCGCGACCTGCTGGTCATCACCAAGCTGCTGACCGTCTTCGACGTAAAGGACAGCGAACAGGAAGCCATCCAGTCCTTTAGCTAAGGCCCGCACAACCCCACCGAGCCGCCGCATACAACGTGGCGGCTTTCGTGTCCAGGCTTTCGGCCTGAACTGGCATGGATCGCGCCCCTGGCGCTGAGTACAGCAGCTGTGACCTTGCTCACGGAATCTCTGATCAAGCCTATTGGTTGCAACGGCCCGCTTTTCTTTATTGTCATTCCCGCAGGGAATCTGCGGTTTGTTCCCGGCGCCTCGGAATTTCGAGGACTTGATCAGAGCTTCCTGGAGGTGAAAAGTGACGCTGGCGCACCTTACACCTTGGCCAGCGCCGCTGCCTCATCCGGCGAGATCGCCGCGTACTTGGCCACGCCCACCATGGTGAACACCTTGTTGAAGTGCGGCGTCAGGCCGAAGATGCCCACCGTGCGGTCCCCTGCCTTGTGCGCCTCCAGCAACAGCTGGATGATGATCGCAATACCCGAAGAGTTGATGTAATCGACGCCCTTGAAGTCCAGCAGGACCTTGTTCGCCGAAGCGCCAAGGGCCTTGTAGCAGTCCATGATGGCGTCTTTGGACGTGGACGAGATATCGCCCGTGAAGGCCAGGATGGCGACCGGGTCGCCGGAGGCTCCTTTGGCCGAGCGCTGGGTCACCTTGGTTGCTGCCTGCATCAATCTGTCTCCTTGTTGAGCCGAATCACCAGCCGCACGTAGCTCTTGCCCGGGGGGCCGTGGTGCCATTCCGCCTCATCCACCAAAGCCTGAATCAGGAACATGCCCATGCCGCGCGGGTCTTCTTCCCCCATCATCTTGCGGTCGATGTTGGGGAAGTGCGGCGTCTCGTTCACACCCCCTCCATCATCGCTCACACGGACCTCCAACTGGTCGTCGGAACGCGACAGCGTCACGCCCACCGGCAGCGCCTCGTTGAGCTGGTTACCGTGCTCCATAGCGTTGATGCACGCTTCGGCGACGGCTGTCTTCAGGTCCTCGATGCGGTCATGGCTGAACCCCATCAGCTGCGCCATGCCCGCGGCGGTGCACATCGCCACCTTTTCAAATCCCAGCTCCGAGGGCAGACGCACCTCGACGGAACTCCCGTTCTTCATGCGTTCGCCGTCGCCTCCCGTGGCTGTCGGTGTGCGTTGTCCTCGCCTGGCGCCTGGTGAATCAGCGCCAGCGCCGTCATGTCGTCGGTCTGCGGGCCGCCGGTTGAGAACCTTTGCAGCTGCGCCCAAAGGGCCTCCAGACTTTCTTCCGCATTGCGGGTCTTCAGCTCGCGGAAGGCCTCCACCAGCCGTTCCGGTCCAAACTCCTCCTCTCCATGGAAGACCTCGGTGAGGCCATCGGTATAGAGCAGCAGCCGCGCCCCGGCCGGAAAGGGGTAGCTTTCGGCCGTGTAGTGCATCCCGGGCAGCATGCCCAGCGGCGTTCCGGAGGCTTCGATCATGCGCACCGTCCCGTCCGCATTCAGCAGCGCACCCGGATTGTGACCCGCGTTGACCACCTCCAGCAATCCCCCATCCGGGGTAAGCCGGGCAAAAATCGCGGTCACATAGCGCCGCCGCGACTCCTGCCCCTCCTCCCATTGGTACTGCCCCACCCGCGTGACCATCTCCTGAAGCGACAGCGGCTGCGCGGTGAGCGCGCGAAACGCCGAGCGAAAGCTGGTGGCCACGATCGCGGAGGCCAGGCCCTTGCCCGCCACGTCCGCGACCACAAACAGGTGCGAGCCGTCAGCCATCTCCACCAGGTCCAGGTAGTCGCCGCCGACCTCATAGCAGGTCACCGTCTTGGCCGCGACCGAGATGCCGGGGATGACCGGCATGCGGCGAGGCAGAAGCGAGCGCTGGATGCCCCGCGCCGCTTCCAAATCCTGCTGCACCCGGGCCCACTGCAGGTCGCGCTCGTGGTAGACCGCGTTTTCCAGCGCAACGGCGGCCTGCAGCACCAGGCCTTCGATAAAGTCCTGCTCGTATATCGAAAGCCAGCAGCCGTCGCCGGCCTGCACCACCAGCCGGGCCAGCACGGCGCCATCCTTGGCCAGCAGGTTGAAGCGATGGCAGCTTTCCGCGGCGGCATCGGAAAGGCTGCCATAGGAGGCCAGCAGGCGGTCCGCATCCGGCGCCAGAAAACCCGCTCCCTCCATCTCCAATTCCCGCACCAGCACCTGCGCCGTGGTGGCCATGACCTCGTCCACGGCAATGGTCGAGTGCACCTGCCGCGAGGCCTCCAGCAGCGCCTGCAGACGAGCGATCTGCTCTTCCAGCGACAGGGTGAACTGCGGTTCCTGCAGCGGTTCCTGCACCGGCTCTCCAACGGCTTCCTGGGTCGGTTCCGCAAGGCTCATGCGCTGCACTCTATCCGGGGCAAAGATGCGCACAGTGTACACCGGGGACGCATCACGCGGTCGGCTTCTCCGGCGCGTCCAGGCGAGCGTAGAAGTCCTGGTAGAATCGCCGGCTGTACTCCCCCGTCAGCGCCTCGACGCGGGCGGCCGTGTTTGCCCGCAAGATCAGCCCGGCGTGGTGGTGTTTGTTCAGCCGGTAGCTAACCTCCGGGTCGTCGTAGGCCTGGAGGTCCGGCCACTCCTGGCGCGCCAGGCAGATGACGCTGCCCGCGTATTCCTCCCGCGCCGGCGAGGCGCTGTAGGCCTCGCCGCGCATCTGCGCCACCTCGATGCGCGCCCACTCCACCCAGGGATTGAGCCCGCTGGCCGCCTCCACCACCTCGGCGATATAGGCGCCGCCGACGCGGGCCGCGGTTTCCAGAAAATAGAATCGGCCGTCGGCGTGTGCCTTGATGAACTCGCTGTGGGTCGGCCCGCTGCGCATGCCCAGCGCCTGCAGCACGTCCGCATGGATCGCGCGCAGGGCCTGTGCGTCCTCGCCCTCACGCTCCAGCGTGCGCGTGGAAAAGATGCCGCCGGTGTGCATGGTCTCAAACGGCGGCTGCCCGTACTTCTGCGGGAGGCTGAAGAGCAGTTCGCCTCCCCAGCTGATCCCCTCCACATGGAAGATCTCCCCCGGCACAAAGCACTCCACCAGATGGTGGCTCCCCGCGTCGCCGAGCCGCTCCAGCAGCGGCCAAACGGCGTTGGGGTCGCTGAACTTCTGGATGCCGATGGCGGAGGCGCTTTCCCGCGGCTTCAGCATCCAGGGGCCTTCCGTGCCGCTCAAAAACGCCCAAAGATCGTCGTGGTTGGCCACGCCGCTGAACGCCGGCACGGCGACGCCGGCGGCCTGCGCCGCGCCGCGCATGGCCAACTTGTCGCGAAAGGGCCGCGTGGCGGAGCGGCTCATCCCCGGCAGGCGCAGATGCTCGCGCACCAGCGCCGCCGTGTCCAGGTCGAACTCGTCCAGCGGCACCACCCGCTGGAAACGACGGTGCGTGGCCAGGCGCGTCACATAGGGCAGCACCGCTTCGGGCGGGAGGCCTTCCGGCATCGTCTCAAAGTGCGCCAGGATGTCCCGGGGCCAATCTGCATTCCCGAGCTTATGCACGGTCAGCAGCGTGACCCGGCAGCCCAGCCGCGCCGCTTCCCGCAGAAAGGCCTGCCCCTTCTCATAGGTGCTGATGACCAGCAGCTCCGACCCCTGACTCCCTGCGGCTTCGTCCATGCACTGCCCCCCGAGATCGTCGCGCCGCACCGTTCATACGCGGGGACCCTGGCGATGCAGGATCAGCCGTCTGCGTTTGTCCGTCGGGTCACGATCAGTTCCCTTAGTGTGCCCCACCGGTGAGCCTGCGGACGATGCCGGTGGTTGAAAACCCTTCCACGGTGGGCACAATCTCCACCCGGCCGCCGCCTGCCAGCACCAGCTCATGCCCCACCACGGTGTCCACGGTGTAGTCCCCACCCTTGACCAGCACGTCGGGCTGCAGTGTGCGGATCAGCTCCATCGGGGTGTCCTCCTCAAACAGCGTCACGGCGTCCACCGCGCCCAGGGCGGCCGTCACCCGCGCCCGGTCGGCCTCGTTCACCACGGGGCGCGTGGGCCCCTTCAGGCGCCGCACGCTGCTGTCGGAGTTCAGCCCCAGCACCACCTTGGAGCCGAAGTGCCGGCAATCCTCGAGCAGCGTGACGTGGCCCACATGCAGCAGGTCGAAGCAGCCATTGGTGAATACCACCGTCTCGCCTGCCGCGCGCCACTCGCGCACCCGCGCCGCCACCTGGTCCCGGCTCAGGATCTTTTCCGCGTCGCTGATGCCCTTGGACGGGGTCAGCAGCGCGGTCAGCTCATGGTGCGCGATCGGCACCGTGCCCACCTTGCCCACCACGATGCCCGCGGCCAGGTTGGCCAGCTCCACCGCGGTTTCCACGTGCAGGCCAGCGGCCAGCGAGGCCGCCATGGTGGCAATCACCGTGTCACCCGCACCGGACACATCGAAGACCTCCCTCGCCCGCGCCGGCGAGCGGTACGTCCCGGCATCCGACAGCAGCGCGATCCCCTGCTCGCTCATGGTCACGGCCAGAAAGCGCAGCCCGTGCCGCCGCCGCCCCTGTTCCCCGGCGAGCAGCAGGTCTTCCATCCTGTGCGCGGAAACGCCGGTGGCCACCTCCAGCTCATGGAGGTTGGGGCAAACCACGGTCGCGCCGCTGTATTTGCCCAGGTCCGGCGTTTTGGGGTCCACCAGCACGGGAATGCCGGCCGCGTGCGCCGCGCGAACGACCCCGGCGCACAGCTCAGCCGAAAGCGCCCCCTTGGCGTAGTCGGAAAGCACCACCGCATGCACCTTGGGCACCAGGGCCGCCACCCGCTCCCGCAGGCGCTCCCGGTCCTCGGCGGCGGGCTGGTCTCGGCTCTCGATGTCCAGGCGGAGCAGCTGTTGCGTGCGGCCCACAATGCGCGTCTTGGAGACGGTGGGCAGCGCCGCGGTGACCACCCCCACCGTGTCGACCTTCGCCTCGGCCAGCGCCGCTTCGAGCTCGCGCCGCTCCGTGTCGTCGCCCCAAAAGCCCGCCAGCACGGCCTGGCAGCCCAGCCCCGCAAGATTCATGGCGACATTGGCGGCGCCACCCGGTCGCTCGTAGCGCTGCGCATGGCGCAGCACCGGCACGGGCGCCTCGGGCGAGATCCGGTCGACCTCGCCCAGGATGTAGCGATCCAGCATCAGATCGCCCACCACCAGCACCCGCACCTGTTCAAAGCCGCCCGCAAGCAGGCCCAGCACCGCATGAAGCTCCGGGAACGCAGACCTCATCACCGGTCCATCATCGCATCCGGGCGAATTTGCTCATGGTGTACAGACGCTCTGGCCCTTTTTTCTGTCATTCCCGAAGGGAATCTGCTTGTTCGGGGCAAATTGTCGTAGGCGTGTAGCTGCTTCGCCTGGCAAAAGTGCAGATCACTCCCCTCCCCCTTCGGCGGAGAATGCGACCATCTCTACAGCCGAGCCCGCGCCAGCACCCGCACCGCAGCGGCCAGCACCTCGTCCACGGAGATGGAGGTCAGGCACTTCTTTTGCTGCTCCACGCAGGTTTCCAGCCCGCAGCCCCAGCACTCCACCCGGTGGTACACCACCTCATTGCCCACGCCCACGGGAAACCACTGCCGGGGAATGTTGCGAGCCGCAAACACCGCCACCACCGGCGTCCCGACGGAGGCCGCCAGGTGCATCGGGCCGCTGTCGTGCCCCAAAAACAGACAGGCCTGCTCCAGCGCCGCCGCGCTCTCCCGGGGCGACAGCCGGCCGCACAGGTTGACTACCGCCCCTCCGCCCGCGGCCTCCCATCCGGCCGCCGCGAAGGCGCTCGCCTCGGCCTCTTCCGGCGCCCCCAGCAGCAGCAGGCCACGCCCGGGCACCATGGGCGCGAGCCGCTGGAGCAGCGCCCGCCAGTTGTCCCGGCCCCAGTCCTTGGCCTGCACCTTGGTGCCCACGCCCACAGCCAGCGGACGCGATCCCCGCAGGTCGCCAACGGCCGCCGCGGCACGCTCCCGCTCCGCCGCAGTCAGGCCCAGTGACCAGCTTTCCGCCCGGTGGAGCGCCGCGTCCCCAAGCTCCTGGACGCAGCGCGCCAGGCGGGCTGCCTCGCCTTCCAGCTCGCCCGCGAAGAGCCTTTGTTTTGCCTCTGCGGAGGCGGGGTCCGCCCCGAAAAAGTTGGCCTGCATGGCCTCGGTAAGCGGTGCCCCGATGACCCGCCGCACCCCGCACAGGCGAAAAAAGCCCACATCCCGCTGCGCCGCCCGCACGCCCCGCGCCGCCGCAAGATACACCACCGCCTGCGGCCGCCAAAGCCGAAGCTGCGCCGCCAGCCGCCCCAGTTGCAGCGGATTGCGCGTGCCGACCCCATAGCGGAAGTAGCCGTCCACCAGCCCGGAGCCCCCCAGCACCGCCGCTGCGGCCGGCGCCTTGCTGTGCACTGGCATGTTGGTGAGCAGGTGCCGCTCGGCCTCCGGAAAGGCGCGGGCCACCAGCCGCAGCGCGGGAATCGCCACCGCCATGTCCCCCAGGCTGCCGAGCCGGTAGATCAGCACCCGCCGTAGCTTTCGATCGACCATCGCCCTTAGTCTCGCCGCGCAGCCCGCGTGAGCGCAATGCGTCCGGCTGATACCCTTGTCAGGGACCGAACGCCGTATGCTCGATGCCCTCCGGATCACCGCCCTGCACGACCACGCCGTGATCGCCTGGCACCAGCCCTCCCCCGCAGCCCCGGCGACCGCGACTGACTTTGAAGCGCTGGTGCTCGACCAGCACCGGGCCAACTTCGACCTTTGGCACCAGGAAGATGTCGCCCGCGATCTCCAGGCCAGCGACGCCGACATCGCCCGCACCAAGCGCGCCATCGACCAGCTCAATCAGCGTCGCAACGATCTGGCTGAACGCATTGATCTGAGGCTGTTGCAGCTCGCCGGCGAGCAGACCGAAGCGGTCCCGCTGCACTCGGAAACACCCGGCCTCATTATCGACCGGCTGTCCATCCTGTCGCTCAAGCTCTTTCACACCGCCGAGGAGGCGGACCGCCACGAGGCCGGGCACGCACATCAGGCCCGGAACCGGAACCGCCTCGTGGTCCTCCACACGCAGCGCGGCGACCTCGCCGCCTGCCTCGCCGCGTTGTGGACGGAGGTCGTCGCCGGGCGGCGCCGCTTCAAGCTGTACCAGCAATTGAAGATGTACAACGACCCCACCCTGAACCCGGTGCTCTATCGCCAGCGACGCCCCGACGATCCGCCCGCCCCGGCGCAGAGTGAGCTCCCCGGGACGGGTGATTGACCAACCGGGGGTGAACCCCTTATAACTCCCAGACAGCCCTCAACCACACCCGTTTCACCACCGCAAACCCGCAATTGCGTCCTCAGAGAGACCCATGGCCACGAAGTCCGCTCACCCTATCTCCGCCGCACCGGCAACTCACGCCCCCAGCAGCAAAGCTGACGAACGCTCCGCAAAGGTGCACCGCATGCCGCGCACCCTTGCCGGGACCACCGCACCCGCCGACGACGGCAACCGCAAACGGTTGCTCGCGCTTTATGAGCAGGCCGTCACTCTAATGGGCCAGGGCAGGTACACCGAAGCCCACACCGCCTTCGGGCAGCTGCTGAGTGGCGCTCCCCACGACCTCGCCGACCGCATCCGGATGTACATCGCCGCCTGCGTTTCGCAGATTCACCGGGGCACCACCGAGTTCCGCACCCACGAAGAGCGCTACGACTATGCCATTTCCCTGCTCAATCACGGCCATTACGAGGACGCCAGCGATCATTTCAAGGCCATTCTGCTGGAAAACGACGCCGCCGACTACGCCTTCTACGGCCTGGCCCTGCTCTCATCCTTGACCAACGACAGCCACGAGTGCCTCCGGCACCTCGAGCAGGCCATCAGGCTCAACCCCATGAACCGCATCCAGGCACGTGGCGACTCCGACTTCGCCAACATGACCGACGACCCGCGCTTCACCGATTTGTTGTACCCGGAAAGCTGAAAGTCGCCTTCCCGGCCCGGGAAGGAGCTTCTACACTGGTCGGGATGCCAAGCCAGACGCGAGTCCAGACGCGGTCGCCCCGCGAACAAGCCCACCCCCTTCGCGTCGTCGCCATCGGTGGCGGCACGGGGCTTTCCACCCTGCTGCGCGGCTTCAAGCACTTCTCCTCCCCGCCGCCGACCGCGCTCCCACCCAACACCACGCTCGGTTTTGAAGACCGCCGCCAGCGCAAGCCGAACCTTTCGCGCATCTGCGACCTCGCCGCCATCGTCACCGTCACCGACGACGGCGGCTCGTCCGGCCGCCTGCGCGAGGACATGAACATCCTCCCGCCAGGCGACGTCCGCAACTGCATGGTCGCGCTCTCGGAGGACGAAACGCTCCTCGCGCAGCTCTTCCAGCACCGTTTCCGCAGCGGCGACCTGCGCGGCCACAGCTTCGGCAACCTGTTTCTGGCTGCGTTGACCGAGATGCGCGGCGACTTCGCCCAGGCGGTCCATGCCTCCTCGCAGATCCTGGCCACCCGTGGCTGCATCTATCCGGCAACCACGACCAATGCCATGCTCGCCGCTAGAATGGAGGACGGCACCCTGGTCCGCGGTGAAACCCGCATCTCCGCCTCCAAAAGCCGCATTTTGGAGTTGATGCTGGAGCCGTCCCACTGCGATCCCCTGCCCGAAACGCTGGACGCCATCGCCACAGCCGACCTCATCACTCTGGGGCCTGGTTCCCTGTTCACCTCGGTCATCACCAATCTGCTGGTACACGGCATTCCGCAGGCGCTGGCAGCCACCCGCGCCACCCGCGTGTATGTGTGCAACCTCATGACCCAGGCCAACGAAAGTCTTGGCCTCACGGCTTCAGAACACATTGAAAAGATTCTGGAACATGCGGGCGAGCCCATCCTGGACTACGCCCTGATCAACACCGGGCAGATTCGGCAGGAAACGCTCTCCCAGTACGCTGCCGAAGGGCAAATCCCCATCGAAGCCGACCTGGACCGCATCCGCGCCCTTGGCGTCATCCCAGTCACGGGCAACTTCGTCCACGAGGGCGATGTGCTTCGCCACAGCTACGATCTGGTGGCTGAAACCGCGCTGGATCTGGCCTCCAGCGGGCACCCATCCGTTCTCACCGGGGCCTTATAGATTCCCACAGGCACGTCTCGCGACATCAGTAGCATCACCGCGTCGCCAAGACCATCAAACGGATAGGGGCAGCTAATAAGAGCGGATGGGATACCAATGGCAGAGATGAGCGATCACTTACCCGAGCTGCCCGCCGGCGCCTTTCGCAAGGACGATCCGGGCGACGACGCCGAGTTCTACGCACCAGCGAGGCTGGTCACCCACATCGATGAAGCGGCGACACTGGCGCTCACGGCATACTATCGCTCCGTGCTCCCGGCCGGGGGCGTGCTGCTGGATCTGATGTCGAGCTGGGTGAGCCATCTGCCGCCGGAGGTGGCCTTCGCCGAGGTAGTCGGCCAGGGCATGAACGCCGAAGAACTGGAAGCGAACCCACGGCTGACCCGGAATTTCGTGCAGGACCTGAACCGCACCCCCACCCTGCCGCTGGAGACCGAGAGCTGCGATGCCGCGATGTGCTGCGTTGGCGTCCAGTACCTTCAGCGTCCCGTGGAGGTCTTCGCTGAGGTCCTGCGGGTGCTGCGGCCCGGCGCGCCGTTTGTTGTCAGCTTTTCCAATCGCTGCTTTCCGACCAAGGCCGTGGCGATCTGGCGCTCGCTCCACGCGGGCGGACATGCAGCCCTGGTGCGCCTGTATCTCGAGCGTGCCGGCTTCAACGACATCGGCGTGGAGCTGCTGCGGGACGGCTCGAAGAGCGATCCGCTCATCACGGTCACCGGCCGGCGCTGAAGCAAACCCTATAGCCCGATGGCCACCAGCTCGCCCTGCCCTTCGGCCACGGTGCGCTTCAGCTGCCCACAGGCGGCGTAGATATCCCGCCCCCGCGGCCGGCGGATATACGTTGCGATCCCGCCGTCGATCAACATGCGCTGAAACCGGCTCACATCTTCGGGCTTTGGCTGCGTGTACGCGATCCCCGGCCCCGGGTTCCACACAATCAGGTTCACCTTGGCGTCCATGCCGTCCAGCAGCGCCAGCACCTCGCGCGCGTGCTCGGGCTGGTCGTTGATCCCGCCCAGCAGCACATATTCAAAGGTGACCCACTCCCGCGTCCGCAACGGGATGCGGCGGCAGGCCGCCAGCAGCTCCGCGATCTTCCACTTGCGCGTGATGGGCATGATCTGCTCGCGCACCCCGTCGTTGCTGGCGTTCAGGCTCAGGGCCAGCTTCGGTCGGATCGGCTCGGCGGCGAACCGCTCCATGCCCGGCAGAATGCCCGAGGTCGACACCGTCATGCGCGACTCCGGGATCCCGATCCCTTCCACCAGCAGCCGCACCGCCGCCATAAACGCGTCGTAGTTCAGAAAGGGCTCGCCCATCCCCATGAAGACCAGGTTGATGCGGTCCTTCCCAATCTGAATTCCGTGCCGGTTCAGCACCGCCGCCACCTGCCCGGCAATCTCTCCGGCCGTCAGGTTGCGTTTGATCCCCAGCTTCGCCGTCAGGCAAAACTGGCAGTTCACCGCACACCCCACCTGGCTGGACACACAGATGGTCGAGCGCCGGTAGCCCGCCTCCGCCAACGCGCCGTACTTGCCCTTCTTCTTGTCATCCCCGAAGGGAATCCGCGCCTTCTCTTCGCCCTGCCCCTTGTCATTCCCGAAGGGAATCCGCGTCTTCTCCCCAGCGCCGACGAGGTCCGGCTCGCCCTCGGCCTCCGCCGCCCCGCCGTCCCCATCCGGCATCCAGACCGTCTCCACGGTCTCCCCGTCCGCCATCCGCATCAGGTAGCGCTCGGTCCCATCCACACTGGTCGCCGTCTGCACGATCTCCGGCAGCCCCACCGGCCATTCCTCCGCCACCATCCGCGCGCGCAGCTCGGCCGAAAGCGTCGTGATGTCCTCCAGCGACCGCACCCGCCGCTTATACAACCCCTCAAACAGCTGCCGGGCGCGATACGGCTTCTGCCCAAAGCCCGCCATCAGCTCCGTCAGCTCACCCAAATCCATCCCAAACAGCGCTCGGTCCTGCATCTCTCTCCTACCTGCCCTCGATTGGATGACCCAGCCGATCGCTCCGCGTTGCGGCCCCTTGGCTTAGGCGTGGATCACCTGCAACCCCAAAAGGCTCTCAAAGGCATTGAAGTCACGGTCCCTATGCAATAGCGAATAACCTTCCAGGAGACAAACAGTCGCAATGACCGTATCGACAGTCGTCCGCACCGTCACTCCTCTAGAGCGCAACATGCGATAGTTTCTGGCAGCCGCCACAGCGATCGCCTCTCCCCCGCTATCAATCACTTGAAAGCCGTCAAGATCCCTGCGAACCCGTCTCAAATTCGCATCGCTCCGGACACCCTGCAGGACCTCGCACAGGATCAGGTCGGTCAATCCCATCGGAGTTTTGCCGAATGACTGGTCTAACCATCGCGTCTCCGCATTTACCCGCTTTGCGAAATAGTCCACCCAAACAGAGCTGTCGACAATCGTCATTGCTCGTCGAAGTTTGACTCAAAGGTTCGGCGTTGGCGCATCGCGTTCAGGTCGCCCTCCCATTCCACTGTGCCTCGAAGCCGACGCGCTCCTTCCTGCTTTTTGAGCCGAACCAGCAACTGTAAGCCCGCCTCCACTGCGCCGCGCTTTGTTTTCGAACCGCTGGCCTGCATGGCTTCCCGGATCAACTCATCGTCAAGCTCGATATTCGTCCGCATACCCTATAGCGCCTCATGCACAAGCTTATCGCCAATCATGTGTATAGAGCCAGTCCATGAAACAATCGTCAGATGTCCGTCGTTCTCGCGGAGCCCTCCGCCTTTGCCACCCCGCACACCCGCGATATTCGCTCCACCACCCTCGCCAACGGGCTTTTGGTCATTACCGAGCGCATGCCGCACCTGCGCTCGGTCTCCATGGGCGTGTGGCTGAACTCCGGGTCGCGCGACGAGACGCCGGAAACCAACGGCATCTCCCACTTCCTCGAGCACATGGTCTTCAAGGGCACCACCACCCGCTCGGCCCAGCAGTTCGCCCGCGAAGTCGACGCCATCGGCGGCAACCTGGACGCCTACACCTCCAAGGAAAACATCTGCTTCAGCATCAAGGTGCTGGACGCCAACGTGCCCACCGCGCTCGACCTGCTGAGCGACCTTGTGCTCCATCCAACGCTGGCCGCCGAGGACATCACCCGCGAACAGGGCGTCATCCTGGAAGAGATCAAGATGGATGAGGATAACCCGGACTACCTGGTGCATGAGCTGTTCACCCAGAAGTTCTGGAAGGGCGACGCCCTGGGCCGGCCCATTCTTGGCACGGCCAAAACAGTCCCCGGTTTCACCCAGTCCACGGTGCTGGAAGAGTACGCGCGGCGGTTCACGCCGGCCAATATGCTGTTCACCGCGGCCGGGAACCTGGAGCACGACGACTTCGTGGCCAGGGTGGAGCACGCCTTTGCTTCGCTGTCGGCCGCCTCACGCAACCCGCTCACGCGTGGCCCCGCACCGGCGGTCCATCCCCACATCACCCTGAAAAACAAGCGTTCGCTTGAGCAGGTGCAGTTCTGCCTCGCTGTGCCCGGCCTGCCCACGGCGCATCCTGACCGCTATGGGCTGTTTCTGCTGAATTCGGTGCTGGGCGGTGGCATGAGCTCGCGGCTCTTCCAGGCAGTGCGCGAGGAGCGCGGCCTGGCCTACTCCATTTACTCCGAAACCAGCCCCTTTCGCGACACCGGCTCCCTGGCCGTGTACGCCGGCTGTGCCGCCGACAACACCCGCGAGGTGCTGCGCCTGACCCTGGCGGAGTTTTCCCGCCTCAAGCAGGAGCCTGTCGCCGAAGAAGAGTTGCGCCGGCTGAAGGAACAGCTCAAGACCAACATGGTACTCGGCCTGGAGTCCGGCGGCGCCCGGATGAACTCGCTCGCCCGCCAACAGATGTTTTATGGCCGCTTCTTCACACTGGACGAGATCACCGAGGCCGTCGACCGGGTCTCCGCAGAGGACGTTACCCGCCTGGCCAACACGCTGCTCCGCGCCGAAGGCTTGACGTTGACGCTGCTCGGGAACCTGAGCAAGCTGTCGATTGAGCGAGCGGACCTGGTCTGCTGACGGGAACGCCCGTCAGGTCTAGCTATTCTCCTGATGCTGGTTAGGGGCTGTCATCAAACTAGATTCTTTGCGAGGGGCGTGTGAGCTTTTAGCGTTGGTTTATGAGTACGCGGCGTTACGGTTTGCGGGACGATCAGTGGGATCGGATCAAGGATTTGCTGCCTGGGCGGCCCGGCACCGAAGGTCGCCCTGCGCACAACAACCGGTTGTTTGTGGAGGCGGTGCTGTACCGCTATCGCGCGGGCGTACCGTGGCGCGATCTTCCGGAACGGTTCGGCGACTTCCGCGTGGTCCATACGCGGTTTACGCGATGGGCTGCGCGTGGGGTTTGGCAGCGGGTTCTTGAGCATCTGGCCCAGGCAGCCGACAACGAATACGCCATGATCGACGCGACCATCGTGAGGGCTCACCAGCATGCAGCCGGAGCCCGCAAAAAGGGGGCGGCGGCAATACCGAAGACCAGGCCATCGGACGCAGCAAAGGCGGACTGAGCACCAAGATCCACGCTGTGGTCGATGCGCTCGGCAACCCTCTGGCTATCCATCTCACGGCCGGCCAGGCCTGCGAACTGGACGGTGCCGACGTGCTGTTGCCGCGCATCCAGGCCCGCACCGTGCTCGCCGACAAGGGCTTCGACGCAGAAGCCCGGGTGCTTGCACCTCTGTGCCAGGCCGGCAAGCAGGCCGTCATCCCGCCTCGCACGAACCGACTTCAGCCCCGTCCGTACGACAAGGAACTCTATAAAGCACGCCACCTGATTGAGAACTTCTTCGCCAACCTCAAACAGTTCCGCGCCATCGCTACACGCTACAATAAAACGAAACAAAACTTCCTTGCTGCCGTCCACTTCGCCGCGGTATGCATCTGGCTGGTTTGATGACAGCCCCTAGTACGGCTTGCCGGTCAGACGAACTTTTGCGAACGACAGCAGCGACGTCACGATAGCTCCAGGCGTGTCCCAATACTCTGCGCTCTCAGCTTCTACCTTGAGCAGCACCACGTTGGAGTCTTCCGGCCCTTCCGGGAACCAGGCGGAGAGGCCTGAACTCCAAAGCTGCTTGCGTTTTTCAAGATCGGGCACCACTTCCACGTTGCCGGCCACAGACACCCAAGACGCCTTGGAGGCGAAAGCGACGTTCACATGCGGCTCGTTTTGCACCTCGCCGATCTTGCGGTTATCCGCATGTGAAAAGAACCATAGATCTCCATCAAACTCGACGTCTACCACGCCCATCGGACGGCTGACCAGCTTCCCATGCGCGTCGACGGTAGTGAGCATGCAAATCTTATTGTCCTTTATCAGTGCGGCGACCTTCTTGATGTTCTGCTCGCGAGACGTGTTCTGGTTTTCGGACGAAGTGCTCATACAGCTCCTTGGGCTTGTTTGTATGTTAGAGCACACAGCTGCAGGCAAATCGCCGCCGCTAGGGTTTATATTTGCGGCCTTTGCGTCCCTGGCCCAGGGTTGGGTTTTGGCTGGTGTCGCTGTGGACCGTGGTGGGGTCGTTCTCCAGGGCTTTGTCTTCGAGCGGCACACTGACGCCGCCGGTGCGCACGATTGCGCCGAAGTCCGCGGTGCTGACGTCGATCTCGTGGACGCCGTTGCTGCCATTGCGAAAGCGTGGGAACTCCAGGATGTAGCGCGCCCGGAGCAGCCGGAGTACGCGCTCGAAGTCCCCCGCCAGCGAGCTCGGGTCGCTGCCCAGCAGCATGCCGCCGGTGCCCCCGCAGATGCCGCCGAAGGCGCTGTTCAGCGCCGTTTCCTGCAGCAAAGGTCCTGGGAGCCCGCTGCCCAGCACCGGCACGGGCGGCGGGGTGGGGCGGATGCCGAAGACGGTGACGCTGTTCCCCGTGGCGTACTGCGTCAGGGCCGCGGAGGCGTTCTTGCTGCCCCGGTCCTGCCCATCGGAGATCACGACCAGCACGCGGCGGCCCGGCTGCTGGCTCAACTCCCCGACCACCACCGCCATCGCGTCCCAAAGGTGCAGCGGCTGTCGGCAGTGTCCGCCCCCGGGTGCGCTGTGCAGCTGCGCGGCCCCCAGCACCTCGCTGACCGAGGTGCTGAGCCCGGGGATGCTGGCCGGCTGATTCAGCGCGGCATGGACCAGGCTGCAATTAAAGGCGAAGACCGAAAGCTGATCGCGGTTCGTAAACGTGCTGGCGGCGGCTCGGTTCAGAACCGCGGCCGCCCGCTGCAACAACGCCCCTTGCTCGCCGGGGCCGGCGTCCAGCAGCACCGCCATGGAGATCGGGTCGTCGCCCTCCAGGTGCACCTCCCGGGGGTGAAAGCGCGGGCCGCCGTCTAGCTGGATGAAGAACTTGTCCGGGCGCAGGCCGCGGTAGCTCTCATGCGTTGTGGTCAGCACCAGCGTTGGGACCTGCACCAGGTTTTCATACACGTGCAGGACATAGGGCTGCGCTACGACGGGGGCTGGGGCCGGGGCCGCCGGGCTCTGGGCATTGAGAGGCCGGACCGGTACACCCCGCAGCAGCAGCAGGCTGAGCGCCAACAGGCGCAGCCCGCTGCCCAGCCTCCGTAACGATTGCCGACGCTGCTTCCAGCACGAACCCGGACACATGGGCGAAAGTATCCCATGTTTGCCCCGGTGTGCTCCATCGTCGTCAGGCCAAAGGTGGTCAACCCGCAATTTGCTGGCGTTCTGCGCAAGGCTCAGATAGAGTGACTGCGAAGACAGACTGTCCAGGAGCCCACGCAATGATCCCTCAACAACAGCAGCAGATGGCCAACCTGATGGCGGGCATGGGCGTGGCGTTTCTGCTCGTCTGGTTTCTGGCCTACGTCTTTTTTGTGTTTCTCTTCTGGCGAGTCTTCACCAAAGCCGGTATGGCAGGCCCGCTGGCGCTGATCTCCCTCATTCCGGGGCTTGGCTGGATTATCTGCTTTTGCATTCTGGCGTTTAGCCGGTGGCGTGTGGCTGCGGTGCCGCCCGGTTACGAAGCCGGCGCCTACCCATACCCGCCCCAGAGCTATCCGCCGCAGAATTACCCGTCGGCGCAGTACCCGCCGTCTGGACCGCCGTCGCAGCTCTAGGAAAGGGCTGATCAAGTCCTCGAAGCTCAATGCCGCCCGGAAGAAACCGCAGATTCCCTGCGGGAATGACAACGAGAAAGGCAGGCCGAGGCGCCGCAGATTCCCTGCGAGAATGACAACAAAAAAGCGGGCTGGATGGCCGCATCCTGCCTGCTAGCATGGTCCCTAGATCATGTCCTCTGCAGCAGACCCAACCGCCCGTCCTGTCCGCGTCCGCATTGCCCCGTCGCCCACCGGCGATCCCCACGTCGGCACCGCCTATATCGGTCTGCTGAACTTCCTGTTTGCCCGCCAGCGCGGGGGCAAATTCGTGCTGCGCATTGAAGATACCGACCGCACCCGCTTCGTGCCCACCTCCGAGCAGATGATATTTGACACCCTGCGCTGGGTGGGCCTCACCTGGGACGAGGGGCCCGACGTTGGCGGGCCGTTTGGCCCCTACCGCCAGTCCGAACGCACCGGGATTTATCGCGAATACACCGAAAAGCTGCTCGCCAGCGGCCACGCCTACCGCGCCTTTGAGACGCCGGAGGAGCTCGAGGCCGAGCGCAGGTCCCAACTCGCCGCCAAACTGCCGCCCAAGTACAACGGCCCCAGCCGCGGTATGAGCGAGGCCGAGGTCGAGGCCCACCTCGCCGCCGGCAAGCCCTTCACCGTGCGCCTCAGGGTGCCCACCGAAGGCGCCACGACCTTTCGCGACGAGCTGCGCGGCGACGTGACCTTCGACCACAGCAACGTGGACGACCAGGTGCTGCTGAAGTCCGACGGCTTCCCAACCTACCACCTGGCCAACGTCGTCGACGACCACCTGATGGGCATCACCGACGTGATCCGCGCCGAGGAGTGGATCAGCTCCACCCCCAAGCATGTGCTGCTGTATCAGGCGTTTGGCTGGCAGCAGCCGAAGTTCTGGCACATGCCGCTGCTGCGTAACGCGGACAAAAGCAAGATCTCGAAGCGCAAAAATCCGGTCTCGTTGAACTTCTACCGCGACGCCGGCTACCTGCCGCAGGCGCTGCTGAACTTCCTGGGGCTGATGGGCGGCGGCATGACCCAGCCCACCGAGCAGGAGATCGTCTCCCGAGGCCTGGACATGAAGCTGAGTGACATGTTTTCGCTCGACGACATGCTCCAGCGCTACGATTTCAGTCGAATTTCGCTGGGCGGCCCGGTCTTTGACCTCACCAAGCTCAAATGGCTGAACGGCGAATATCTTCGCAAGCAGACGCCTGAGGCGTTCTTCACCGCCCTGCGCCAGACCATCTTCTCGGACGCCCATCTGCGCGCCATCGCACCGCTGGTCCAGACCCGCATCGACACGCTGGGCGCGGTCGGCGACATGGCCGGCTTCCTCTTTCGCGACGAGCTTCCGGTCCCTGAGTCCGCCTGGCTGCCCAAAAAGCGCACCCCGGAGGAGACCCTCGCCTTTACCGCCGAGCTGCTCACTACGCTCGAAGCCGCAACCTGGACCCCGGAGGCCATTGAGGCCGCGATGAAGCAGCTGGGCGAGGACAAAGGGTGGTCGGTGAAGGAAAACTTCATGCTCCTGCGCGCCATTCTCACCGGCAGCACACAGTCGCCGCCGCTAATGGAGTCGCTGGTGGTCTTCGGCAAAGCCCGCTCGCTGGACCGCGTTCGCCGCTTCCTGGACGCGCAAAAGAAGCCTGGGAAGAAGTAGCCTGCACCGCGGGACCCGGGCGCGACAGCCCCCGCATCCGCTCAACCGACCTGCCCTGGCTCCGGCGGAGGCTCCACGGTTCCGCCCGGCATCAGGCGGTAAGTGGTGCCGCGGTAGTAAAAGTTCGCGCCCAGGTAGCTGCACGCCCACAGCACACCCCCGAGCAGGTCGCGCAGCGGATAAAGCGCCGCGTTCTGTGCCCAGCCCGGATCACCCAGCGTGGTGAGCACGGCCATGGCCTGCACCCAGCGGTTCACGGCGGTCCCCAGCAGCCAGAGCAGACCAATGCTCCATCGCCCGCTGAGCACGCCCCAGAGCAGGCCCAGCAGGCCGTACGGAACCGCGAAGGTGAGGCCGCTGCCGGTGTGGCCCCACGGCCGGGAGCGCCGCGTGCTTTGCATCCAGCGCAGCTGGTTGCGAAAGCTGAGGGCGAACGACGAGTCCTGCACCATGAGCCGGATGACGTGCGTGGCAAGCTGCACCCCCACGCCCTGCGCCGCGAGCCGGTTGCCCAGCACGAAATCGTCGGCATAAAACTGCCCGAGCTCGCCAAAACCGCCCACGGCCTGAAAGCTTTGCCGGCGCGTGGCCATGGTGGCGCCCAGGGCAAACTTTGTGCCTTCGATCATGTCTGCCACCAGCACGCCGGAGGTCATCTCCACACTCTTGCCGACCGCGTCCAGCCGCGAAGAAAGCCCAGCGCCCGGGTGCGCGGTGCCGAGGTACATGCACGAGGCGAGCCCGACCCGCGGATCGCGCAGGTTCCGCATCATCTCGCGCAGGTAGTTCGGCTCCACGCGCACGTCGGCGTCGCTGGTGACGTAGGTGTCGTTGGCGGCCTCGGCATCCAGCCTGGCCAGCGAGTACACCTTGGCGTTGTGGAAGCGCGGTTGCGGCTCGCCGCAGGTCAGGTAGCGCGCCTTGACGCCGGGAAAGCGCGCGCCGACGTGGCGGGCAAGCTGCAGCCCCTCGTCGGTCTCGTGCCGCGCGCAAAACAGCAGTTCAAAGTCAGGGTAGATCTGCCCAAAGAAGCTTTCGAAGTTCTGCTCCATGCCCACCTCGGTGCCGTGCAGCGGCTTCAGCATGCTGACCGGGGGCAGAAAGTCGATCGGCTCCCGCGCCTCGCGGCGGCGGCGGCGGCCAAAACGCAAAGCGGCCACCACGACCATGCCGCAGTACACCGTGGAGGTCACCGTGCCCACGGCAGCCGTCCAGAAAAGAACACGGGAAATCTTGCTCATAGGAAAATTGCGGCGCTTCCACGCAGCTTCTTGCTCTGGACGCCCCTGGCTTCAGTCTAGCGCGGTTCCCTTTTGGGCTTGCCGCGGGTCTGGCCGGCTTCGCGCGCCGGCATCTCCACGGGCCGGCGCAGCGGCACCAGGCCGGGCGCCATGCCGCTTTGGGCCTGCTGCATCTGCGTGAGCATTTCAGTGCGAACATACTCCACAAAGCCCTGCATCTGCCGGTTCATCTCTTCCATGCGCTCGCGCATTTGCAGCACAATGGCAATGCCCGCGATGTTGACCCCAAGGTCGCGCGCCAGGTTCAGGATGAACTCCAGCCGCTCCAGGTCCTCATCCGTGTAAAGGCGGGTGTTGCCTTCCGAGCGCGATGGCCGCAGCAGGCCTTCGCGCTCGTACAACCGCAGCGTCTGCGGATGGATGTCGTACATCTCGGCCACCGCCGAGATCATGTACGCCCCCTTCGACCTGCGCTTGGTAGCCATCCGAAACAAAGCATATCCTGAGCCCCGGCCACCTCGCCAGGGGGGATCGCATCCAGCCCGCTTCCAGCCTGCATCCAACCGCCCATGCGTCGCTCGTCCAGCTCCCCCATCGTCCTTGCCAGCGCGGCTGTAGGCGCGGCCTACGGCCTTTTCGCCCTCACCCGCCGCGCCCTGGCCACGCCGCCTCCCGGGGGCGCCGTGGTACTGGTCACGGGAGGTTCCCGCGGCCTGGGATTCGCCATCGCCTCGCGCTTTGCGCAGCGGCCGGTCAAGCTGGTGCTCGCCGCCCGCAAGTTCGACGAACTCGAAGAGGCCCAGCAGCGGCTCCTTCAGCAGCACCCACACCTCCGCCCGGAGGACTTCTACCTCATCGCAGTCGACCTGGCGCAGCCGTCCGAGTGCCAGCGCATGATCAACGAGGCTTTTGCCCGCTTTGGCCGCATCGACGTGCTGGTGAACAACGCTGGCATCATGGAGGTCGGACCCATTGAGGCGCTTTCCGCCGATGTCTTCGAGCACACCATGCGCATCAACTTCCTGGCCGTCATGCAAGGCATCTGGGCGGCACTGCCCCGGCTGCTCACGCAGGCACCCGCCCCGGGCTGGAAACACCGTGCCGTTCTGGTCAACATCTCGTCAATCGGCGGCAAATTCGCGGCGCCGCACCTGCTGCCCTACTCCGCGGCCAAGTTCGCCGTGACCGGCTTTTCCGAGGGTCTTTATGCGGAGCTCGCCGGCAAGGGCATCCACGTCACCACCGTCTGCCCCGGCCTGATGCGCACCGGCGGCGAGGCCCACGCCGACTTCCACGGCAACAAGCAGGCCGAGCAGCGGTGGTTCGACTTCTGCGCCAAAACGCCCGGCATCGCCACCACGCCCGCGCACGCCGCCCAGCGCATCTTCAACGCCGTCGCCCAAAGCCGCCCGGAGATCACCATCACCCCGCAGGCTTGGCTGGGCGCCCGCTTCGCCGGCCTCTTCCCGGAAACGCTCCAATACCTGAACCGGCTCACCAACGACTACCTGCTGCCCAAGCCGTGATGAGAGGCGAAACGGGAGCTACCCTGATCAAGTCTGCCGGCCACAACGGCTGTTACTGTTGTCACTCCCGCAAGGACTCCCTCAGCTGTGGAGTCGTCATCTCGACCGAAGCGGAGAGACCCGCAGTTTCGGCCGTCGCGGCGGTGCAGATCGGTAGGCAATTGCCCTAGGCGGCCTCTGACGTGGCAATCGGGGCGCTGTCCGCGGGCTCGGCCTTCCTGGCTTCCAGCAAGCCGCGCAACGCACGATTGACCGCCTCGGAATCGGGGAACGCAGCCTTCACGTCTGTGTCCAGCGACACAAGATTAAGCTCGCGGAAGTCCTGAAACCAGGGATTCCTGATCCCATTTGAGAAATCATATTCATCGCGCATTTCATATGTATCTTCCCAATCTGCTTTCATAGTCTCTCCTCTCGCTTCGTGTGGGTCTGCGTGCGCTGATGATGCGGAAACGTTCACCTCGGTGCACATGCACAACTGTGAGTAGATTGTCGACTACGGAACGACCAATTGCAACATATCGCTGTTCATCCTCGGAGTGATCCGGATCATGCTCAAACACGGCGTTGCGATCAAGGAGTGCACTCGCGGCCTCCGTAAACCTCACCCGATGTTGCAGAGCGTTTCGCGCGGCCTTCACCCGATCCCACTCGAATACCTGCCCCAGAAACTCGTAGATCTCATCGTCCGTCATGCCTCGGCAAGCATCTCCGCCCGGGGGTCTTCGGGGTTCAGCTTCTGCAGCTCGCGCAGAATCTCCTTGGAGCGCTCGTCCTGCACCCGGGGCACCACGATCTTGATCTCCACGATCTGATCGCCGCGCTGGCCCTCGCGGGCCGCCACCGGCGCGCCCTTTTCCCGCATGCGCAGCTTCTGCCCGGTCTGGGTTCCCGGCGGAATCTTCAGCTGTGCGCGGCCCGGACGGTGACCCTCGCCGTCGATGGTAGGCACGTCGATGCGGCCGCCCAGCGCCGCTTCCATGGCCGTCACCGGTACCATCACGTGGATGTCGTCGCCCTGCCGCTGAAAGAGCTTGTTCGCGCCCACCTTGATAATCAGATAAAGGTCGCCCGCCGTCGCACCCTCCGTGCCCGCGTTGCCCTTGCCCGCTAGCCGGATGCGCTGACCGTCGCGTGTGCCCGCCTTGATGCGAAACTCCAGCGGCTCGCGGCGGGTGATCACCCCGGCGCCGTCGCAGGTGGGGCAGGCGTGCTGCACCTTACCGGAGCCACCGCAGCGCGGGCACTGCACGTTGAACTTCATGCGCCCGCCCATCTGCGTCACCTGGCCGGTACCGTGACACTCCGGGCATTCCATGCTGCCGCCCTGCACCCCGCGTCCCTTGCAGGTGGGGCACTGCTCCTGGCGCTGGATCTCCAGGCGGGTCACGCCGCCCCGGAGGGCGGTCCAGAAGTCGATCTCCACCTGATATTCGAGATCGGTTCCAGGCTGCGGTCCCCGCGGCTGCCGCCCGCCGCCGCCACTGAACATGCCGCTGAAGATATCGCGAAAGCCGGATCCAAATCCTCCCGACGACTCCGTCTGAGCCCGCCCCGCGCCAGGCCCCCCGGAGAAGTTCGAAAAATCAAAGCCGCCAAAGTCAAATGGCACACCCTGCCCGGGTCTCGGGCCGCCACCTGCCCCAGTCTGCGCGCCGCCAAACCCTCCCCCGCCCCCGCCACTGCGCGCATACGCCTCAGCCGCCGCCGGGTCGATCGAGTCGGAGTAGAAGCCCAGCTGGTCGTAGACCTTGCGCTTCTTTTCGTCGCTCAGGACGTCATTGGCTTCCGAGATCTCCTTGAATTTCTCCTCAGCCTTTTTATCGCCGGGGTTGACGTCCGGGTGGTATTTGCGCGCGAGCTTGCGGAAGGCCTTGCGAATCTCATCCGCCGTGGCTGCTTTCTTCACGCCCAAAGCGCCGTAATAATCTTTTTGCTGTGTCGGTGCCATAGCCTTCCTTACGCCGTTCGAGCCAATAAAGTGCCCTGCTCGTCAACGGGGGCTGGCTCAACGGCCCGGACGCCCGCAACTCGACGGGCATCCCGGGCCAGTTCCAGTTCATACCGCGTCTGCAGGTTCATCCAAAACTCCGCCCCGACCCGAAAATACTCTCCCAGCCGAAGCGCTGTATCTCCGCTGATACCGCGGCGCTCATGCACGATCTCGGAGATCCGTGTTGCCGGCACGGCAAGCGCGATGGCCAGTGCATTCACACTCAGGTTCAACGGGTGGAGAAACTCCTCCCGCAGCATCTCTCCCGGATGCACGGGAGGCATTGGCTGGTCCGCCGCTCGCTGCTGTTCCTCAGTGATAATCGACGACTTCGACCCTGTGCGCATGTCCTTCTCTCCACTCAAAACAAATCCGATACTGTTGGTTCACCCGAATGCTGTACTGGCCGGCGCGATCATCCTGCAGCGCTTCCAGTCTGTTCCCCGGAGGGAACCGAAGCACACCAAAACTCTCCGCTGCATCCACCATGAGCAGCTTACGCAGAAGAATGCGCGTGAAAGCGCCATACCTTCGGGTCGGCTCACGCTCGAAAACGCGACGCGTTTCGCCATCGCCGAAGCTTTTGATCACACGTCTATCGTACTACGCACTCCGTTCAACGTCCCCCATTCAGGCCCCAAGCACACCGGCCTTCTTCGCCTTTAGGTTCGCCCGCGAGGCGCGCAGGCTCATTCCCTGCTCAAAGGCCTCTGCATTCTGCTCCGGGCTGGTTTTCTGGTCCACGGGACACCAGTACAGCGTCCGTCCCGCCAAGTCCCGGTGCAGAACGCGCTCGCCGCACACAAAACACGCCTTGCCGTGGCGGCGATACACGTAGTGCTCCTCACCCCGCGGCGCCGGCTCCTTGCGGCTGGGCCGGTCTGCCCGCCGGGTGCACACAATGCGCCGGTCCACCATGCCCGCCCGCAAGAGCGGAATCGAATCCTTCCAGATCGCCCGCAGCAGCTTTGGATCCAGCTCATGTGAAGGCTGAAACGGATTCACGCGATGCCGAAACAGCAACTCCGCACGGTAAATGTTCCCGATCCCCGAAACGACCTCCTGGTCCATCAGCACCTCGGCGATCGGCTTTTTGCTCCGCAACACCGCGTCCACAAACTTGCGCGGATCGTCATGTCCCTCCGCATCTTCGCCCAACGGGTCCGGCCCCAGCCGGGCGAGCAGCGCCTCCCACTTCGCACGGTCGTAGACGCTGCAGTCGGTGGGTCCGCGCAGCTCAGCCCACTCCACCTGCTCGGGCGGAAACGGCTCCGTACCGTCGTCCTGCTGGCAGCGCAGGTTGTGCGGCTGGCCCTTCTCCCTGCGCGACGGCCGGCCGGAGCCAGCCCGCTGCAGCACGGCACGGAGCGCGCCTCGCGGCTCGGGCAGGGGCCCGCAGCCCTCCGTCCAGTCGCCAAAACGGCCCAGGTGCACATGCAGGATCAGGTCATCCCCAAACTCATACCCCAGGTGTTTGCCCACGGCATGGACCCGCTTCAGCTTCTTGCCGTCCACCTGATGGGCGTCGTGGAAACGGTGCCCCGGCCCCGGCAGCACAAGGAGCTTGCGCCCGGCAAAGGCCGCGGTGTGCCGCTCCGCCCAGCGATGAACCTCATTTCCTTCCGGCACCGGTGTCTCTCCTGCCCTTGTTCTGCCCTGGCTGCGGTCCTGGTTGTCGGAAGGCGGCTCGCCACCGCCAGCCGTCCCACATGCGCCCAAAGCGACCGCGCATGCCCTGTATCGGCAATCCTTATACAACAAAGCCGCAGCTCTTAAGGCTGCGGCCCTGTACTGCAGAACTCAGTTCCAGACCGTGCTGGCCTTGATCTGCTCCACATTAAAAGTCTGGTCCGGCTCCGCCTTTTGCAGCTGCTGCGCAAACTGCTGCGCCTCGGCCAGCGATCCAAACAGCCCGGAGGTATACACCCGGCCGCCCCGCGTCCCCTCACAGCGCCACAGCATCTCCGCGACACCCGCGGAACCCATGCCCAGGTTGAAGGAGATGGCCTGGGGCCATGCCTGGTCTGCGCCTTGTCTCAACTTTGATCTGTCCATTACTCCCTGCCTCCCCGTTCAGCTCTTCCTTCGGCTCCTGCCGCAGTCGTCCTACTCTTGATTAGACCCACAGAAACCCAAACAGATTCGTTTGGCGGACGGGGAAGGCCGGCTGTGGCCCTCCCCGTTTCGCTGCAATCAAAGCGTGGTTGCGCCCGATTGCAGGCCACCGCCTTACTTTTCCGCGTCCACGTATTCCGCATCAATCACACCCTCGTCCTTGGGCTGATTATCGGCAGTTCCGGCGCTGGCTTGAGCACCGTCCGTGGGTGGGACACCCGCGCCGGCGTTTGCCTTGTACATGGCCTCGGCCAGCTTGTGGCTCGCCGTGGTCAGGCGCTCGCGCGCCGCATTCAACTCCGTCGCACCAGGGTCGCCGACCAGCGTGGACCTCGCATCCGCGAGCGCCGACTCCACGTCGCCCTTGTCCGCGCCTTCCAGCTTGTCGCCGCCGTCCTTGAGCATCTTTTCCATGTTGTAGACCATGGAGTCGAGCCCGTTGCGCGCTTCGATCTTCTCCTTCGCGTCCTTGTCCTCGGCCGCGTGGGCTTCGGCCTCGCGCGCCATGCGCTCGACCTCTTCCTTGCTCAGACCCGAAGAGCTCGTGATCGTGATCTTCGCGTCCTTACCGGTGGCATTGTCCTTCGCCGTCACGTTCAGGATGCCGTTGGCGTCGATGTCAAAGGTCACCTCAATCTGGGGCACGCCGCGCGGAGCCGGCATGATGCCGCCCAGCTTGAACTTGCCCAGCGTGCGGTTCTGGCTGGCCATGGGCCGCTCGCCCTGCGTGATGTGGACCTCGACCTCGCTCTGGTTATCGGCCGCGGTTGAAAACGTCTCCGTCTTCTTTGTCGGGATCGTCGTGTTGCGCGGGATCATCGGCGTCGCCACCGAGCCCTGCGTCTCGATGGCCAGCGTCAGCGGGGTCACGTCGAGCAGCAGAAGATCCTTCACATCACCCGAAAGCACACCAGCCTGCACCGCCGCGCCGATCGCCACGACCTCGTCCGGGTTCACGCCCTTGTGGGGCTCCTTACCGAACAGGTCCTTGACCAGCTTCTGGATCGCCGGCATACGGGTCTGTCCACCCACCAGCACGACCTCATCGATCTTGCTCGCGTCCACGCCCGCGTCCTTCATCGCCTGCTTGCAGGGCCCAACCGACTTTTCGAGCAGATCGTTGACCAGCTGCTCGAGCTTGGCCCGGGTCAGCGTGCGCACAAGGTGCTTGGGACCGGACGCATCGGCCGTGATAAACGGCAGATTGATCTCCGTCTCCTGCGCGGTCGAAAGCTCGATCTTGGCGCGTTCGGCGGCATCCTTCAGCCGCTGCAGGGCCATCTCGTTGCCCTTGGAGGTCAGGTCCAGACCGCTCTCGTCCTTGAACTCCTTGATCAGCCACTCCACAATGCGCTGGTCAAGATTGTCGCCGCCCAGGTGCGTATCCCCGTTGGTCGACTTCACCTCAATCACGCCATCGCCGACCTCCAGGATGGACACGTCAAACGTGCCGCCGCCGAAATCGTACACGGCAATCAGCTCATCCTTGCCCTTGTCCAGACCATAGGCCAGCGCGGCCGCGGTGGGCTCGTTCACAATGCGCTTCACATCCAGCCCGGCAATTTTGCCGGCGTCCTTGGTCGCCTGGCGCTGCGCGTCGTTGAAGTACGCCGGCACCGTGATAACTACCTCGGTCACGCTGGTGCCCAGATAATCTTCGGCCGCCTTTTTCAACTTCTGCAGAATCATCGCCGAGATCTCGGGCGGGGTGTACTCCTTGCCCTGCGCCATGATGCCGACGTTGTCGCCCTTGCTGACGACCTTGTACGGGACCATCTTCATCTCGTCGTTGACTTCATTCGGGCGACGGCCCATGAAGCGCTTGACCGAGTAAATCGTGTTTTCCGGGTTGGTAATGGCCTGACGCTTGGCCACCTGGCCCACCAGACGCTCGCCATTCTTTGTGAACGCCACGATGGACGGGGTGGTGCGGCCGCCCTCCTCGTTGGGGATGACCTTGGGCTCGCCGCCTTCCATCACTGCCACGCAGCTATTGGTGGTGCCCAGATCGATTCCGATAATCTTTGCCATTGCCTGCTCCTCCGTTGATTTGTCTGCCTGGCGGCGGCTGCCGCCCAAACCTGCGACTTGCCTCACTCTCGCATGTGAGTGAGTTACTGTCAATCAATATGATGCTCTGGATCGTCAGGAGTTGCAGAAGCCGCCCTGGATTCCCCCCTGTAGCCCAGCGAACACCGCCGCCGGCATACAGCTTTTGGGTAATGGCACGAAAGTCGCAGGAGTAGCAGGATAGCTGCATCCCTGGATTTCCCAGTGACGTAACCGGGCCGGAGCTCCCTATGTCCTTTTCCCTCTCGCTTCTCCGTCGCGCCCTTGTGGCTTCCCCTCTCGTCCTCACCCTCGCTTTGGCCGGCTGTTCCGACGCCGGTACGACCACCACCGGCGGGCTCATCCCCTCCAACTTTGCCCGGGGCAACTGGCAGATCAGCTCTTCGAACGCGGTTGCCGCCCCGCTGCCAGCCGTCTCCGGCAGCCTGTCCGTCAGCGCCGACAAGATCACCGGCATCTTTCACGCCCAGGGCACAGGTGCCTGCCTGGCCGCCGCCAACAGCTTCGAGCTTGCCGGAACGGCGGATAAGGACAACAAGATCACCCTGACCGGCCCCGTAAGCGGCGGCTCCCTGACGCTCACCGGAACCCTGGCCGCCGACGGCCGATCGCTCACGGACGCGAGCTACAACGTGGTGGGCGGCCGCTGCGCCTTTGCCCAGAAGGCCACGGCCACCGCTCAGGCATTCACCTCGATCAGCGGCACCTACGCCGGCAACTTTGCGGACGCCGACGGCCAGGTGGCCCAGGTCACCGCGACCCTGAACCAGTCGCCCACCTCCGACCCGGACGGCAACTTCACGCTGAGCGGCAGCGCCACGGTGTCCAACAACCCCTGCTTTCCCAGCCCCGTGCCCGTGAGTAACACGCAGGTGACCGGGGGCAACTTCACCTTCACCTATGGCGCCAACGGCAACAGCGTCACCGCCCAGGGCACGTTTTCGCAGGACGCCTCCACGCTGTCGGTTACCAGCTGGACCGCCAGCGGCAGCTGCGGCGACGATACGGGCGTCGCCTCCACCATGACTCGCCAGGGCAACTAGCTGCCCTTCGCCAACCGCCGAACAGGCTCGCGCCCTGCCGGGATGCGGGCCTGTTTTGCGCCAAGATGCGTGCTTATTGACGCTCCCCGGGCTTCTCCCTAGGCTCAATGTCGTGCCTGAAGTCCCTGCGCCGCCCGCCGCTGCCCCGCGCGACCCTGCGCTGGACGGGCTGCGCGGCCTGGCGATCCTGCTGGTGTTTCTGTTTCACTACGGGGGCGGCCTGCGGGCGCACCAGCCGCTGATCCGGCTGCTGGGCTACCTCACGCAGGCGGGCTGGGTGGGCGTGGACCTGTTTTTCGTCCTTTCCGGCTTTCTGATTACCGGGTCGCTGCTGGACACCCTCGGCCGGTCGCACAGCTTGCCGCGGTTTTATGCGCGACGGGCGCTGCGCATCCTGCCGCTATACCTCACGGCGCTGCTGCTGTGCGCTGCGGCGGCGCTGCTCTGGGGCGCCGCTTTCTTCCAGCTTCGGCCGCTGCTGATCTACCTCGGCTTTCTGCAAAACCTGCCGCCCCTGGTCGCGTCCGCGCTGCACACGCCGCCGCCCCTGCCCCTGTTTCATCTGTGGAGCCTGGCGGTCGAGGAGCAGTTTTACCTGCTCTGGCCCTTTCTGCTGCTGCTCGCGGCTCGCTCGCCCCGCAAAACCCTCCTGCTTTGTCTGGCGACCTTTGCCCTGAGCTGCGGCTTCCGCGCCGTTGTGTTCGCCCCGGGCGTGCTTTCCGACGAGGCGGTCGGGCGCTTTACGACCGTGCTTCCCGTTCGCCTCGGCGGCCTGGCCCTGGGCGGTGCCTTGGCGGCCTGCCTGCGCCTCCTACCCGCGCGGCTAAAGATGCCGCCTGCGCGAACCGCGCGCTGGGTGCTGGTCGCCGCAGCTGCTGGTTTTCTGCTGCAGGGCTGGAGGTCCGGATCGCTTCTGCTTGCGGGTCGGCTGTCGTTCCAACTCGGCCTGCCCCTGGCCGATCTCGGGTGCGCCGCCGCGGTCGCGCTTGCCCTGGAACCGGGCCGCTGGCGCCGGCTGCTGGGCGTGCCCGCGCTGGCGTGGGTGGGGCGCATCAGCTACGGCTTCTACGTCTTCCACCTCCTGCTGGAGCCGCTCTATGACTGGCTCGGCAGCTTGTTGACGCACGCCACCGCCGGCTTTCTCTTCCAGGGCGTCCGGCTCCTTGTGGCCTTTGGCTTGACCCTGGTGGTCTCCGCGGCATCCTTTCGCTGGCTCGAGTTGCCCTTCCTTCGCCAGAAGCGCTGGTTCCGATAGCTCTCTTTGTTTGTCATTCCCGCAGGGAATCTGCGTTGTTCTTCCCGAGCCGCCAAGTTTTCTAGCTGCCGTGTTCCCCTGCGCCGGCCATCTGCAGCTTCTCCACAATCTCCTCCACAACCTCCCCCGGGGTTCGGTCATTCACGACGCGGAGGGCGTCCGCGGGCGGCTCCAGCGTGGCGAACTGGCTGCCCAGCAGGGCCGGATTCATGTAGGTGCCCTGCCTGGCCTCGAGGCGCTGCGCAATCATCTCCGCCGAGCCGTCGAGCCACACAAACGCCACCTCCCCGGGCTGCGTCCCGGCGCTGAGCGTCTCCCGGTAGCTCGCCTTCAGGGCGGAGCAGGCCAGAACGCTCCGGGTGCCCGCGGCCAGCCAGCCGCGCAGCAGCGTGTTCAGCGCCGCCAGCCACGGGGCGCGGTCCGCGTCCGTCAGCGGCGTTCCCGCATGCATCTTGGCTTTGTTTTCCGGCGAATGGTAATCGTCGGCGTCGGCAAACAACGCCGCTGTGCGTTCGGCAAGCAGGCTTCCGATGGTCGTCTTGCCCGACCCGCTGACGCCCATAACCACGATGACCTTCGGTGTAATGGCTTTCTGCAATCCAGCCTCCTTGCTCATGCGCGAGACTAGCAGTTGCATCCTCTCGCTGGCTTGGCACGGCCCGGGGCACACTGCTTTACTGGGGTCAGCGGCCCCTGCCGCGCGGAGCCGCCGTTGCCGAACGTTCTTCCTGTCGCCCTTCCTGCCGCCCTCACAAAAGACGAGCTCTTCGAGCAGGTCGAAGCGCTGCAACCCACCGTCGCCGTCTTTGATTGCGACGGGACGCTGTGGTCCGGCGACGCGGGCTCCAGCTTTATGTGGTGGACGCTCGAGCAGCAGCTCCCCCGCCCCGAAAAGATCGCGTGGCTCAAGGACCGCTACGAGGGCTACCGGCGCGGCGAGGTTTCCGAGCTGAGCATTTGCGGCGAGATGGTGCAGGTCTACGCCGGGCTGCGGGAAGCGCAACTGCGCGAGGCCGCACAGACCTTCTTTGCCGAGCAGATCGAGCCGCGCATCTTTCCCGAGCTGCATGCCTTGGTCAGCCGGCTGCAGCAGCGCGGCACCGCCCTTTGGGCCGTGAGCTCGACCAATGACTGGGTGATTGAGGAGGGCATGCGCCGGTTCGGCATCGCCCCGGATCGGGTGCTGGCCGCGCGCGTTGCCGTGGAGGCAGGCATCATCACCGACCGCATTCTGGACGTGCCGACGGACGAGGGCAAAGTGGCGGCACTGGGCCGCGCGGGCGTGCGGCATCCGGACGCGGTCTTCGGCAACTCCGTGCACGATGCCGCGATGCTGGCCATTGCGCGGCGCGCCTTTCCGATCAACCCCACACCGGTGCTGGCCGAATGCAGCGCCCGGGAAGGATGGGCCGTGTATCACCCGGCGCGCCCGGCACATCCGTCCGACAAGCACGTGTAGCAGCGCGCGGCTCGGCCTTCGCTGTCGTTCGGGAAACGGCTTACACTTGGAATCAGGTGAAGCGTCCCATCCGCAAACTGAACGGCAGTTCCAGGCCAGTCAGCCGACCCGTCCGCCACGTCGTCGCGGGCCTGATCCTGCGGCAAGCTGGCGAAGGCCGTGAGGTGCTGGTCTGCCAGCGCCGGGCGGATCAGCCCATGGGCCTGAAGTGGGAGTTCCCCGGCGGCAAGGTGGAGAACGGCGAAACCGCCGAGGCCGCGCTGGCCCGCGAGCTCAACGAAGAGCTCGGCATTGACGCCACCGTGGGCGAACGCCTCACCACCGTGCGCCACAACTACCGCAACGGCTCCATCATCGAGATTCAGTTCTTTCGCGTGGACAGGTTCGACGGCGATCTGGACAATCGCATCTTCCTGGACATGCGCTGGACCAGCCTGGCGCAGCTGCCGAACTTCGATTTCCTGGCAGCGGACCTCACGCTCATCCGCGAGTTGGCCGAGGGCAAATACCTGTAGGCCCTTGAGGGCGGCACCCGGTTTTGCGGGTCAGATGCTTTCGAAAGCTGTTTACCTTCAGGTATGGCTTCGCTTCTTACGCGCTGAAGGCGCGACACATAACAGCCTGGGCCAAAGGCCCAGGTAGGTAGCCGATAGAACTTGAAGCGCCGAAGGCGCGACACATAAGCGCAGCCACACCTGGAGGGAGACGGCCCTAACTCACCCCAAACACCTGCCCCGCCAGCATCACCACCGTCAGCAGCGTCGCCAATGCCGTTAGTCCCCAGGCCACAATGTTGTACGTCCGCCCGTTCACCAACGATCCCATCAGGCTGCGGCGGTTCACCAGGATCAGCATAAACACCAGCACAAACGGCAGCAGCACCCCATTGAGCACCTGCGAAAACACCGCGATGCGCACCAGGGGCACCCTGGGCATCAGGATGACCACCGCGCCCAGCACGATCAGGCCGGTATAGAGCCAGTAAAAGACCGGGGCCTCGCGAAAGCGCTTGGTCAGGCCGGACTCGAAGCCCAGCGCCTCACAGACGGTGTAAGCGGTCGAGAGCGGCAGAATCGACGCTGCAAACAGCGACGCATTCAGCAGGCCAAAGGCAAACAGCAGATAGGCATAATCGCCCCCCAGCGGCCGCAGCGAAGCGGCGGCATCGGCCGCGTCGCCGATGGTATGGTGGCCGCTGGCAAACAGCGTGGCCGCGCAGGCGATCACGATAAACGCCGCCACAACCACCGAAAACAGGCTGCCGACAATCGCATCGGCCTGCGCATACTTCAGCTCGCTCTTGCCGGCGCCCTTGTCCACCACCGAGGCCTGCAGATAGAACTGCTGCCAGGGTGCGACGGTGGCGCCAATCATGCCGACGGAAAAGAACAGGTAGTTGGCATTGCGCAGGTCGCCCACGCGCGGCAGGCGCATGGTGGCGCGCACCGCGGAGCTCCAGTTGGGGTGCGCCAGCGCCGCGGTGACGATGTAGGCGACGTACAAGAAAGAAAGAAAAACGAAGATCTTTTCCAGCTTCTTGTAGTCGCCAAACACCACCAGCGACCACACCAGCACGGCCGCCAGCGGCACCGTAATGAACTTGCTGACGCCAAACAGCTGGGTGCTGCTGGCCACTCCGGCGAACTCGCCGATGACGTCGAACAGATTGCAAAGCACCAGGCCGAACATGAGCAGGGCGGTGGTGCGCAGGCCGAACTCTTCGCGGATGAGCTCGCTGAGGCCCTTGCCGGTGGTGACGCCCATGCGCGCGCTGATCTCCTGCGCAAAGGTCAGCATGATGGCCATGGGAATCATGGTCCACAGCAGCCCGTAGCCGAACTGCGCGCCGGCGGTGGCATAGGTGTAAATGCCGCCGGCATCGTTGTCGACGTTGGCGGTGATGAAGCCGGGCCCCAGCACGGCAAAGATCAGCACAATGCTGTTGCGCCACCGCTTCCAATTCATCACATCGCCACCACCCAGAGAATCCGGAGCAACACGGTGCCCGAGCCCGCGCGACCAAGCGCCGGCAGCGCCGCTTTCCTTGCACCTTTCTCCCTAATCTACCCTGCCCGGCTGCGGCGTAACGTTGGCATAACAGGCCGGCTCGCCTTGAGCGCGTAGCAGCGGCCGCACCCGGTCGAGAATGCGAGCCACCTGCGCGTTATTGGAGTAGCCGTCGCGCACGGCACGGCGGTGCCCCGCGGCGGCCACCTCCGCCCGGCCCGCGGCATCCGGCAGCCAGCGCCGAATCTTGGCGGCGCACTCCTCCAGGCCGGTAAAGAACACCGCTTCCACGTCCTCGGCAAAGCGCTGCTCGTGGCCCGGTGAGCGCTCGGCCAGTAAGAACTGCCCGCAGCCGGCGATCTCAAAGCTCTTGTGCGCGAACTCGTCCTGGTTGGAGTGCGTCAGGAAGCTCAGGTTGATCTGCGATCGCCAAATCGCCTCGCGGTAGGCCTGACCGTAGAGCTCCCCACCCCGGAAGAGCGCCGAAAAGGCCTCGCCGGAGAGCCTTTCCCGCCAAAGCAACCCCGCCCCGGAGAGGATCACCGGCACATCGAACTCGCGCCAAAGCTGCGTAAGGAACTCGGCCCGACGGTCATACGGTGTCCCGATAAAGCTGACGGCGCGGTTGCGGTCCGCATCGCTCCAGCCCTCAGGGGGCGGAAAATGAAGAGTCGGCTCAAACGCCGTCTGGATCTTGACGACATCCCGCGCGCCCCGCGCCCGGTAGTCCAGCACGTTGCGGTCGCGCTGCGTGGCGTGGAGGTCGAAGTGCGGGAGGCACTGCAGATAAAGCCGCCAGCCCGGGTCGCGCCGCGGCCCAAAGGCGTTGTCGATCATGTAGCTGACCGTCACGACCCCCATCGCCCGCAGGCTATGGAGGGTGGCCGGCTGCAGCGAAAGCAGCTTGTCGGCCCAGAACACATCCGGGCGCTCCCGCTCCGCCATCTGCAGGATGTCGCGGTTCAGCCGCTGGACCCAGGGGCCCATCTGCAGCCTGTGCAGGGCCTTGCGCAGCACCGGCTGGGCGGGCTCATACGCATAAGCGTTCAGCGGGAACACGGTGTGGCCCAGCCGCTCCAGCGCCCACAGCCGGTACTGCGAGGAGTCGTTGGCGGAAAGCCCCGACGCGTACAGAATCCGCAGCGACCGGCCAGTGCTCGCGTCCACGCCGCTAGCTCTCCAGCAGGCCGGCGATTACCTGCTCGGCGTGGATCACGCCCGCCACGCGCCCGTGATCGTCCAGCACCGGCAGCGAGCGCAGGTTGTACTTGTCGAAGAGCTCCGCCACGCGGCCCTCATCGGCGTTCATCCTGCAGCTCACATAGCGGCCCTCCGGCGCCAGGCTCAACACCTTTGTCTGCGGGGATGCCAGCAGCAGGCGCGACATGGTGACCACGCCGGCCAGGTGATCCCGCTCGTCCAGCAGATAGGCCTCGGTAACCGTGTCCGGGTCGCCCTCAAACTCGCGGAGGGCGGCCACGGCCTCGGTCACCGTCGCGTTCGCGGGCAGGCAAAAATAGTCGGTCGTCATGCGGCCTGCGGCGGAATCAGCGGAGTATTCAAGCAGCTCTTCCACGTCATGCCGCTCTTCCGGCTCCATCTCTTCCAGGATGGCCTCGGAGTGCTCTTCAGAAAGCTCGGCCAGCACATCCGCGGCCGCGCCCGGGTCCATCTCCTCCAGGATGTCGGCGGCGCGCTCGGAGTCCATGCCCTGCAGCAGCTCTTTTTGCAGGCGCGGCTCGATCTCCTCCAGCGTTTCCGCCGCGGTCTCCTCCGGCAGGCTGGTGAAGACGGCTTCGCGCTCGGCCGGGGCCAAGTCTTCCAGGATCTCGGCAATGTCGGAGGGATGCAGCTTGGCCAGGCGCTCCTGGCCGATTTTGAGCCGTATGCGCCGCGCCGGGTCGCGCTCAATCAGGTCCACGCAGTTCCACGGGATGGTGTTGCCGGACATGCGCTCGGAGATGCCCAGCAGCGCCGCCTGGGGCAGCCCATGCAGCAGCCGCCGCGCCGCGCCGCGCACCCCCACCTCCACACCGTCCAGGCGCAACCCGGAGGCCAGCCGGCCGCCGCCCTCCGGCTCCCAGGTCAGGTTCACATCGTTCACGCGCACCACCTTGCGGCCGTCCACGTCGATGATCTGCTGGTCCAGCAGGTCGCGCTCCAGCAACAGGGCGTCCTCCAGGCCGTCCACGGGCATCGGCTTTGCCTGCGTCCGCAGCGCCTCACCGGGGCGCTGCGGAATGGTCACCCCGCGCACCGGCACCGACACCTGCGGCCTGCCCACGCCCTTGCGCAGGATCAGCGCGGATACGTGCTCCGCATCCTGCGAGGTTTCCACGGCCAACTCCACCACGCGGCCCAGGCTGGCGCCCGCGCCGATGAGCACACGCCGGCCCATCAGCGTTGCCGCGCTTGTCTTGTCGACGCCGGTGATCACTCTTCTACCCTATCGCACACCCTATGCCCCGCCACGGCTCCCCGCAGGGACGCTCGAGGACGCGATCTCCTGCCCGGGACGCTGGAAAGCATGGGGCCAGATCAGTTGGCAGATCACCATGAGCACGGCCGCCACAAACAGCACACACAGCGCCGTCTCCGCGTGACTCACCTCCAGACCGAGCCACAACAGCAGCGAAACACCGATCCCCAGACCACGGAACTGGCCCGGCGGCAGACTCAGCAGGAACTCCACCGCACTGAAAACAGCCGGCACGGTCGCCACATTGGCGTCATAGTCAAGGATCCTCGGGTTGCTCAGCACGGCGAGCAGAACCAGGCCGGGCACCCACAGCCGCTCCGCGGCGCGCCCGAAACGGCGTTCCCTGAACAGAAACATCAGCAACAGCAAGGGAGCTATCACCATGAGGTACATCAGCGACGGACTGAAGCCCGGAGGCACGTGCACATGCTGCCCCCAGGCCGTCAGTTGCCCCAGCAAGCCAAAGCCGGCATCCCCGCGCACAAAGACGCGCAAAAAGACTCCGTGCTGAAAAGCGCTCCACAGACCAGGCGAGGTCAGTTTCTGCGCCAGATCCCCGGCCAGCACGGCAAGCACCGCCCCTGCACTCCCCCTCCACTGCCGCTCACCGGCCAGCAGCGGAAGCAGCAAAAATGCCAGGAACGGCGGCTTCAGAAGCCCGGCCACAACCATCACAACGTAGAACGGCAGCCACCGCTGGCGTCGCAGACCCGGCACCCCAGCGGCCAGCAGCGCCGCATACAGAACGTTGCTGACATTTCCGGTCAGCAGGGCCTGGCTGCCATGCTTGCCCGGCTGAAACCAGGTGATGAACACAGCCAGTGCAGGCGACATCCAGCGGCTTCGGACGTAAAACATCGCCAGAAGCGTGGGCACCGCCAGCGTACACAGCGAAGCCACAGCGCAGTACACGCCGAAACCGAGGCGCCCCGGAAAGACATGGCGCAACAGGCCCATGAGGTACAGAAACGCGGGCGGGCTTACAAACGGCAGCACCGCGGTCGACCGCGGAAGCGCAGCCGAGGCGTACGGATTCAGTCCAACGCGCCAGCGCTGCAAAGCCCGCGCATACACACGGGCGTCCCAGAAGGGCTGAAGACCGCCAAAATCTGCATGGAACCGATGCAGAAAGTAAAGGGAGGCAAGCGCCACCACAGCCAGGTACGCGAACAGCCCGCCCCGGGCTTTAGGCCATCGATGGAGCCTGGACGGCATCCCCGCAGACTACCATTGCGACGTGCCTTGCCAGACCCCTGCCTTTCCAGCGCAGCGCGGCGCACACAACCCGAAGCTGTGCGCGCCGCCACGAAACGCTGCACTTATTTGCTGAAGTCCACCGTCGGCGCCGTGGCATTGGCCGGATTGCCCCGGAAGTACTGGTCGTCCTTGATGTGGTAGCCCGCCATGTTGGCCCACAGGCTGTTGGGGAACTGCTGCACGTAGACGTTGTAGTCCTTGAGCGCTAGATTGTAGCGATTGCGCTCCACGGCAATGCGGTTTTCGGTCCCGGCGAGCTCATCTTCCAGGCGCACAAACTGTTCATTGCCCTTCAGGTTTGGGTAGGCCTCCTGCAGGCGATTGATCGGGCTCAGCGCCACATCCAGCCGGCGGTTCGCGTCGATGGAGCTGGCCCGGTCGCCCTGCGCCGCGATCACCGCCGCGCGCGCGTTGGCGATGTTGGTCAGCACCGTTTCCTCTTCCTTGACGTAGCCCTTGACGCTGGCCACCAGGTTGGGGATCAAGTCCAGCCGGCGCTGCTGCACCACGTTCACCTGCGAGTACGCCTGGTTGACGCTTTCATTCAGCTGCACCAGGTGGTTCTTGGTGGAAACATAGCTGCCAAACCCCAGCAGGGCCACCACCACCAGCAGCACCGCCACCACCACCGCAATCATCGATCCGCGCATCGTTTTCCCTCTGTTTCCCGTTTCAACCTTAACCTTCTACCACCCGCCGCTGGCGCCGCCGCCGCCGGAGCCACCGCCAAAGCCGCCGCCGAAGCCACCATCGTCGCCCCCGCCAAAGCCGCCGCCCCCACCGTCACCGCCGCCAAAGCCGCCACCGCCCAGGCCGCCTTCGCCGCCGCCCGCGAAATCCCCCACGGCTCCCGCCCAGGAAGTTGCCGAGCAGAAACCAAGGCAGCCAGCCCCGCCTCCACCACCCCGGCCTCCACGGCCTCCCCTGCCGCCGCGGAAGAGAAACCATAGCAGCAGGATGAGAAACAGGACGCCGAGCCCGCCCAGGCCGCTGCCGTGCTGGCTGCCCGTCTGCTGCTGGTGCCGGGGCCGTGGCGGGAGCGGCGTCAGCGTCACGCCGGCGTCCTTGGCGATGTCGTCGGCGATCTGGCGCTCTCCGCCCAGAATGGCCGCGCCGTAGTCGCCGGATTGCAGGTCCGGCACCATGGAGCGGCCAATGTCGCCCGCCTTGGCGTCGTTCAGCACGCCTTCCAGTCCATAGCCGACCTCAATACGCCGTTTGTGATCGTTGATCGCAAACAGCAGGATCACGCCGCGATCCGTGCCCTTGGGTCCGACCTTCCACTTGTCTTCCAGCCGCGTGCTGAAGTCGTCGATGGTGTCGCCGTCGAGCGAATGGATGGTGACGATCTCAATGGTGGCGTGGGTTTCCGCGCTCCACCTCGGCGGCCAGCCGCTCCATCTGCGCCTTGTCGCCCGGATCGATGACCCCGGCGAGGTCCACCACATAGCTGGTGGGCTGGGCCATGTCCTTGACCGCTTCAGCACCCGCCGGCAACACGGCAAGCGCCACCAGGACCAGCGCGGCCAGCCCGGCCCAACACACCCTTCGCAGTTGGTTCACGTCCCTATCCTATGCCCCGCGGTCCGCGGCCGCCTTCAGAGGTACGCATCTTCTCCACGCCAAGTTCCCGCAGCAGAAAGGCGTAATCGAAGGCGATCTCCTTCAGGTAGTCGTAGCGGCCCGAAGCGCCGCCGTGGCCGGCTTCCATATTGGTCTGCAGCAGCAGCGGCCGCTCCGGGTCCCGCTTCAGCGTGCGCAGCCGGGCGACGTACTTGGCCGGCTCCCAGTACATCACCTGCGAGTCGTTCAGGCTGGTTTTGACCAGCATGGCCGGGTAGCTGCCCTCGCGCAGGTTGTCGTAGGGCGAGTTAGCCGAGCATGTAATGGAACGCCTCGGGCTGGTTGGGGTCGCCCCACTCCTCGTACTCGCCCACCGTCAGGGGCAGGCTGGCGTCCAGCATGGTGTTCATCACGTCCACAAAGGGCACATGCGAGAGCACCGCCCGAAACAGCTGCGGCTTGCCCCCCGCAAGCGCCAGGTTCACCACCGCGCCCATCAGCAGGCCCCCCGCCGAGCCGCCCTCGATGCCCACGCGCGCCGGGTCACCGTAGCCCTCGCTCACCAGAAACTCCACCGCCTCGATGAAGTCCGTGAAGGTGTTGCGCTTTTGCATCATCTTGCCGGCATCGTGCCACGGGTCGCCCAGCTCGCCCCCGCCGCGGATGTGCGCATAGGCCACCACCACGCCGCGGTCCAGCAGCGCCAGCCGCGCCGCCGAAAAGCCCAGCGGCAGCGGGTAGCCATACGATCCATAGCCGTAGACGTACAGCGGCGCCGTGCCGTTTTTGGCAAAGCGGTCCTTGCGATAGACCAGCGACACGGGCACCTCCGTGCCGTCGTGCGCGGGGAACCACAGCCGCTCCGAGCCGTACAGCGCGGCGTCGAAGCCGCCCGGCACAGGCTGCTGCTTCAGCAGCGTGGACTCGCGCGTCCCAACGTCGTAGCGAAACACCGACGCGGGCCGCGCCAGCGCCTGGTAGGCGTAGCGGTAGGTCGTGGCCTGGAAGTCGACGTTGATCTCGCCCCCGGCCGAGTAGGCGGGGTCCGGAAAGCGAATCTCGTGCGGGTCTATAGGCCTGCCCGCCTCGTTCAGCGTAAACACGCGCAGCACCGGCAGCCCGCGCTCGCGGTAGGCCGCCACCAGAAAGCTCTGGAACAGGTCGAAGCTGCGCAGCGGCGCGTCCTTGTGCTCGGGCAGCAGCTCCTCCCAGGCGTCGCGGCCCGCCGAGCCCACCGGCGTGCGCATCAGGCGAAACTGGTCGGCATCCTTGTTGGTGCGGAGGTAGAAAAAGCCGTCGCGGTGGTCGACCTCGTACTCCTCCTCGTCCACCCGCTCGGCGATGCGCTGGAAGCGGGCCTCCGGCGTTTGCGCATCCAGGTACCAGGCTTCGCTGGTGGTGTGGCTGCCGAGGCCAAGGATCAGGAAGCGCCGGTCCCGCGTGCGGCCGACCCCGAGGTTGAAGCGCTCGTCGGGCTCATAAAAGACCTCCGCACCCGGCCCTGTGGTGCCCACGGTGCGGCGGAACAGCCGGTCTTCTCGCTTGGTCTGCTCGTCTTCGGTCGCGTAGAAGAGCGTCCTGGAATCCGCCGCCCAGGCCAGCGATCCGACCCGCTCTGCCGTGTCCGGCAACAGCTCCCCTGTGCGCAGGTCCTTGATGTGCAGCGTGTACTGCCGAAAGCCGGTGTTGTCGGTGGTAAAGGCCAGCAGCCGGCCGTCGGGCGACACCGCCGACGAGCCAACGGCCATAAACGCCTGCCCCCGCGCCAGCTCGTTCACGTCCAGAATGACTTGCTCCGCGGCCTCCTCCGCATCCGCGGCCCGGCGGCAGAAGCGCGCGTACTGCTGGCCCTTTTCGGTACGCGTCACGTACACCCAATCGCCGTCGCGGTACGGCACGGAGCTGTCGTCCTCCTGGATGTGCGAAAGAATCTCCGCGTAGAGCTGGTCCTGCAGCGCTTCGGTGCCGGCCATGCTGGCCGCAGTGTAGGCGTTTTCGGCTTCGAGATAGGCCGTCACCCGGGGCGCACCCTTTTCCCGCAGCCAGGCATAGCTGTCCTGAAGCTCGGTGCCGTGCAGGTTGGTCGTGCGGGGCTCTGGAGCGGCGATGGGCGGTGCGGCGACGAGGGTCTCTTCTGTTATTTGCATAAACGGTCTCCCTTCAGCATAAAGAAGTTCTGTTCCCCGGATGCAACGCGCCCGTGCAGGCAGCCGCTCTTAGTGAGCGGCACATTGTCGCGTCGGCGCCCCGGCATGGAAAGATCAGCGTTCCCAGGATGGGCGGTACCGCAGCGGGAATCGAACTCGCCGCACACGCTGTTACGAATACCAGAACCACAGGAGATCCGATGAAACGACTCTATATAGCAACCCTCGCCCTTGCCCTGACCGGAACCGCCATGGCGCAGTCCCACAGCGACAAGGAGTTCATGGAAAAGGCCTCCCAGGGCAACGTCACCGAGGTGGAAATGGGCAAACTGGCCCTGCAAAAGAGCCAAAATGCCGACGTGCGTGCCTTCGCGAAGAAGATGATTCACGACCACACGATGCTGGGCAAAAAGATGGCTCCGCTGATGGCCGAAGCCGGCCTGAAGCCCTCCGTGTCCATGAACTCCGAGCACCAGGAGCTTTACAACAAGCTCAACGGCCTTTCCGGCACGGAGTTCGACAAGCAGTACGCCGAGGCCATGGACAAGGACCACCACGAAGATCTGAAGGACTTCCAGGAAGAGGTGAACTCCACGCAGGTTCCCAGGATCAAGAAAACGGTCGCCGCTGGCGAGAAGGTCATCGCCGAGCACACCCACATGGCCGACGAGCTTGCGCAGAAGATGGGTGTCCCGCAGGCCTCGTAGTCTCCATCGCAGCTAAAGCTGAAAGGCGGCCCTGCGCGGGTCGCCTTTCTATTTCTTCGGCTCCGAAGCTCAGGCCGGAACCGCCACCGCATCGCCCTCACCAGGTGCCAGGAACAGGTTGCGCTCCAGGCCGTGCTGCCGGTCATACAACTCGCGGTAGCGGCCATTGAGCTCATACAGCTGCTCATGTGTCCCGCGCTCCACGATGCGGCCGGCCTCGATCACCAGGATCTGGTCGGCGCGGCGAATCGTTGAGAGCCGATGCGCGATCACAAACGTCGTTCGGCCCTTCATCAGGAAGCTCAGACCGTGCTGAATCATCGCTTCACTCTCGGAGTCCAGCGAGCTGGTGGCCTCGTCGAGGATCAGGACGCGCGGGTCGGCCAGGATCGCCCGTGCAATGGACAGGCGCTGCCGCTGGCCGCCGGAAAGCTTCACGCCGCGCTCGCCCACGATGGTCTCGTAGCCCTCGGCAAATTTTTCAGCGAACTCATCCACGCGCGCAATGCGGCAGGCCTCGAGGAACTGCTCTTCCGTGGCCTCGGGACGCGAGAACAGCACATTCTGGCGAATGGTTCCGTCGAACAGAAACGTCTCCTGCAGGACCACGCCCAGCTGCCGGCGGTACTCCGCGAGCCGCACGGTGGCCAGGTCCACGCCGTCCACCAGCACGCTGCCGTGGGTGGCGTTGTGGAAGGCGCAGATCAGGCTGATGATGGTCGATTTGCCCGAACCGCTGGAGCCCACCAGCGCGGTTACCGAGCCCGGTTGCGACTCGAAGTCGATGCCGTGCAGCACAGGCTTGTCTTCCACATACGCGAAGTCCACGTTCTGGAAGCGCACCTCGCCCTGGATGACGCCGATCTCGCGCACCCGTCCGCTGGCCGCGTCTTCCTCGATCTCCGCCATGACCTCGCGCGTGCGGTCCAGGCCGGCGACGGCTTCGGTCAGCTGTGTGCCAATCGAGACCAGCCCCACAATCGGCGCGGTCAAAAACGCCAACAGCATGACATAGCTGAAGTAGTCGCCCGGGGTCATCTTGCCCTGCGCATGCAGGTGCGCGCCCATCCACATCACCACCGCGCCCACCACGCCCAGGATCACCGTGGACGAGAGCGCCATCAGCGACTGTGCCGTTAACGAGCTGATGACGTTCTTGAGCAGCCGGTCAACGCCCGCCGCGAAGACCTTGGATTCGCTCGCCTCCGCATGGTAGCCCTTCACCACGCGCACCCCGCCCAGCGACTCGGTGAGCCTTCCGGTAACCTCGGCGTTGATCTTGGAGCGCTCACGGAAGATGGGCCGAATGACCTTGAACGCCCGCTGCAGCACCGCCGCAAACGCCAGCATGATGAAAAAGGTCACCAGCGTCATGCGCGCCGAATAATGGATCAGGTACGCAAAGGCGAAAATGGCCGTCAGCACACCGCCCACAAAGTCCACCACGCCCGTGCCGATGATGTTGCGCACGCCCTCGACGTCGGACATGATGCGTGCCACCAACGTGCCCGTGCGGTTCTCGTCGTAGAAGCTGACCGACAGCCGCCCAATGTGCTCCTGCACGCGGGTGCGCAGCTCCGCAATCAAGCGCTGCCCTTCCTTGCTCAGCGTCTGCGTCAGCGCATAGGAGGTCACGCCCTGCAGGATCGTCGCGCCCAGCACCGCCCCCACAATGGGCAGCAAAATACTCATGCGGTTGTGGATGAACACCTGATCAATCAGCGGCTTAAAGGAAATCGGCAGCACCAGCGAAGCAGCGCGATTGATGATCATCAGGCAGAAGCTCAGCGCCAGCAGGCCGCGGCGCGGCAGCACCAGCGCCTTGATCTCCGGCAGCACCGCACTGAGCTTGGGCTTGGGCTTTTTGGCATTGGCGTCCGCCGCCGCTGCCCGGCCGGCGCCGCCGCGCGTGGGGGAGTCCGCCGAGCGCATCCGCGGCGCGCCCGCACCCATACTGGAAGGTCCAAAACTACTCATCTTCGCCTCAGTCTACGCTTTGCGCGTGCCAAGGGTCCGGTCGCATACAGGCATTCCGGCCCGGTTTCGCCGCGACCCCGCCGCTCTATGCCCCGGTGCGCTCTGCTAAGCTCGAGCCGAACCGCCCCCGCGGTCGTGCCATGCGTGTACTGCAGACCGTCTTCGGCGTCTTCCATCACTTCCAGCTGGCGCGCGAGCTGGACCGCCGCGGGCATCTGCAGGCAGTCTTTTCCACCTGGCCGTGGCGCCGGCTCCAGCGCGAAGGCCTGCCGCAAAGCAAGGTGCGCACCTTTCCCTGGTGGCACGTTCCGGAGTACGGCCTGGGCCGCAGCGGCCTGGACCTGCCCTGGCTGGCCGATGAGCTTGGCTTCCGCAACGCCCTCGCCTTTGACCGCTGGACCGACCACCAGCTTGCCGATATGATCCGCCAGGGCGAGCGCCCGGACGTGCTGATCGGCCTCTCCGGCTCCAGCCTGCGCGCCGGGCAGCACCTGCAGCGCGAGGGCGGCCTGTTCGTCTGCGACCGCGGTTCCACCCACCAGCGCTTCCAGGAGCAAATCGTCGCCGAGGAGTTCCGCCGCTGGGGCGTCCACCGCCGCGTCTCCGATCCTCGCGACACCGCCCGCGAGGAGGCCATCTACGCCGCCGCCGACGCCATCACCGTGCCCTCCTCGGTGGCGCGGCGCTCGTTTGCGGCCATGGGCGTGGACCCCGCCAGGGTGCACGTGCTGCCCTACGGCGTCAATCTGCGGGACTTCACCCCCGGTGCACCACCGCCCGCCGATGAGTTCAGCGTGCTCTTCGCCGGCGCCGTCGGCCTGCGCAAGGGCTTTCCCTACCTGCTGGAGGCCTTCGCCCGGCTCCGGCATCCGCGCAAACGGCTGCGCGTCGCCGGCGATGTCCAGCCCGAGCTCCAGGCTTTATTGCGTCAGCTGCCGACCGAGCACGTGGAGTTTCTCGGCGCGCTGCCCCAGCCCGCACTCGCCGACCTTATGCGCCGCAGTCACCTGCTCGTGCTGCCCTCCATCGAAGAAGGCCTCGCCCTGGTGCAGGCCCAGGCCCTGGCCTGCGGCTGCCCCGTGCTTTGCTCAACCAATACCGGCGGCGAGGACCTTTTTACCGACGGCGTGGAAGGCTTCATCGTCCCCATCCGCGACCCCGCCGCCCTGGCGGCGCGCATGGAACAGCTCGCCGCCGACCCCCACCTGCAACAGACGATGCGCACCGCAGCCCTCGCCCGCGTCGCCCACCTCGGCGGCTGGGCGGAGTACGGCGATCGCTGGGAGCGGCTGCTGGCCACTCTTGCGCGTGTCAGCCTGTAACTTTCTCCTGCTGTCAGCCCCGAAGGGGATCTGCTTTCCTGTCGCCAAATCGCCCGGTCACCACTGCCCGCCACCCACAAAGTGCACCACCTCCAGCCGATCCCCCGCGTGAACCGCAGTCTCCGCCCACCCCGTCCGGGGCGCAAGCTCCCCGTTCAGCTCCACAGCGATGCGATCCGCCCGAAACTCCAGCGCCCGCAGCACCGTCTCGAGCGGCGACGGATCATCCAATGCTTCCACCTCCCGCTCACGTCCATTGATGGTCAGCTTCAGCATGATGGCAATCCCGTCCCCTCCCTTCAGGGTACCAACCCCTCATGGGCCTCCGCCGCCGAACGCTGTAGCGGCCAGAGCAGCCCCATGGGACCCCGACCTTGTCCCAGCCCTGGCGCGTGCCGCAACGCTCCCTCCACAAAGGCCTTGGCGCTCCGCACAGCCTCCACTGGCGCCGCCCCCCGCACCAGGGCCGCCAGCAGGGCGGAAGAAAACGCGCAGCCCGTCCCATGGGTCGAGGTGGTTTCCACTTGTTGCCCCGGCAGCCGGAGAAGCTCGCCCCCTGGCAGTAGCAGCCGGTCCTCCGGCTCATCCTGGTCCCCGCCGGTCGCAACCACGTGCAGCTGCGGGTGCCGGGACGCCAGCGCCCGCATCGCCGCCTCGCACGCCGGGGCGTCCTCGACCGGCTGCCCCGTCAGCACAGCCAGCTCCGCCCAATTCGGGGTAATCCAGCCCACCTGCGGCAGCAGCGCTGTATGAAGCGCTTCCATCGCCTCCTCCGGAAACAGCGCTCGCCCGGAGCTGGAGCGTAGCACGGGGTCGAAGACAACCGGCCGCCGTTCCCCGGCCGCCGTTGCGCCCTGCGCAAGTACCCGCGCAACCTCGGCCGCCAGCTCCGGCGTACCCAGCATCCCCAGCTTTACGCCCGCCGGTGGCAGGTCCTCCCGCAGCCGCGCCAGGGTGTCGCGGAGCAGCTCCGGCCGCACTGCCTCCCAGCCAAAGACCCCCACCGTGTTCTGCACCGTCAAAGCCGTGATGGCGGAACACCCAAACAGCCCGTGAGCCGCAAAGGTTTGCAGATCCGCGGTAATCCCCGCACCGCTGGACGGGTCGAAACCCGCAATCGTCCAGACAGTCGGCGGCCGCTCGCCCTGCCACTTTCGTGGCAGTTGAGAACTCGCCTCTGCCCTGAACAAGCTTCCGGATTCTTCGTCTCTGCTCGGCATGGCTTCGGCTTTCTCCCAGGCTCCTACGGTAGCCCAAAGGTGGTAGGAAAGCTTGCCTTCTACTTACAAGTCTTTGTAGATCATTGACTTACGAGTCGCAGAACGAGACAATGCCCCATGTGAAGCAATCAGAACGTCAGAGTGGGCGTCACCTCCGCGTGCTCGCAACCAGCGCCCTTCCTTTCGTCGCCCTCTTCGCAGCTCTGGCCGTTTCCACCTCGGTGCCCGCAAGCCCTCCCGTCCAAGCCGAGAACGCCGCGAACGTCGCCCCGACCGCCAAGCCTTCCCGCCCGCACCACCACTGGTTTCAGATCGGCAAGGCGACCTGGTATGGACGCGACTTCCAGGGCAAGCCCACCGCCACCGGCGAAGCTTTCGACATGAACGCCCTCACCTGCGCCCACCGCACCTTACCGCTCGGAAGCTGGCTGCGCGTCACCAATCTGCGCAACCACCGCTTTACCTTTGTACGCGTCAACGATCGCGGACCCTACACCGCCGGCGCCATCGTAGACCTGTCCTACGCCGCCGCCCGGCGCGTCGGCATGTTCGGCAAGGCACAGGTCCGGGTAGAGCAGGTTAGCCCGTCAGACCCGGAGCTCGCCCACGCCCTGCTCGCCCAACTCACCCCCGCGGAGCCCACCCCCGGGACAGCGCAACCAACGGGGAACTAGAGCTGTTTACCTTCAGGTATGCCTTCACGTCTTTCGCGCTGAAAGCGCGATACATAACAGCCTGGGCCAAAGGCCCAGGTAATAGCCGATAGAAATTTAAGCGCTGAAGGCGCGAACATATAAGCGCAGCTACACCTGGAGGGAAACGGCTATGGAGCGCACCCTCGCTGGGAGGACGCGAACCGGTCGCCCCCCTTGGTTGTCATTCTCAAAGGGAATCTGCTTTCTACGGTCGCGCCTGCGAACCGCGACCGACCCTAAGCCGCCACCCCAAACAACAAAGGGCCTGCCCCTCCCGGGGCAGGCCCTTCCGCTGGCAGAACTTCCCTTACAGCTTCTCAAAAAACTCGCAGGCAGAGCAGGCAATGTACACACCGCCCGGCACCCCGCGCTCCCGATCCTTCACGCGCTTCACAATGCGCGTCGGCTTGGAGCACTTGGGGCAATCGGTGCTCTTCTGGGTGTCCATCACTTTCTTACGATCACCGGTCTTGGCAATCTTGGCCATGGTTTCAGGTCTCTCTTCTGTGGATTGCCTGGTCCGGTGCGACGTCCGGTAACGACCGCCTCAAGGATTCCGCTGCTGGTGCGCTCCGCGGCTACAGTGAGCAGGCACTTGAGCCGGACAGGCTCAGCCATATCATACATCGAAGCACGGGCCTCAAGGGACCTCAACGCTTCCCCGCGGCCGTGTCCTTGGGCAGCACCACCCGGCCCATGCCGTTGGGCGTCGCCGTCGTCTCTTCCGGCTCCCCGGGCAGCCGCAGCGTGGGCGCCTTGCCCGCCGCCTGGCCGGTGTCGGGACCGGTATGCACGTCGCCGTTCAGCAGCGTGCGCGTTTCCAGCCTGGGCACGCCATTGGCGCCCGTTTCATTGCGCTCATGGATCTCGAGCGGCTTGCCCAGCGCCGCAATCTCCAGTCGCACCACGCGATCATGCTGAAAGCGCACAAAACGCGTGGGCTGCGGCGGATCGCCATAGATCCACTCCTCATAGAGCGCGCTGTCCTCGTCGCCTTCCCGGACGTGCTCCCGGTGCTTGGTCTTGGGCTCGCCCACCGACGCCAGCACCATCTTGCGGTTCATGCCGACGAGAATCTCATGGGCCTCGATGGCGTCCCGCACCTTGGGCGGCAGCGTGTCGGCATAGGCTTCCGAGCTGTTCTTCGCTTTGAAGTCCACCACCGGGTCCAGCAGCGCCTTGACCTCTGCCGCGGTCACCTCCGGCACCCCGCCCTCAAAGATCAGGGTCACACGGCACCCCGTCGCAATTGGCCCCTGCTGAGCCAGCTGCATGTTGTTCACTGAAATGTGGCTCAAAAACCGGTGCTTGGCATACGGTCCGCCGTTGAAGTCCACCAGAATGCGATCCGGCTTGAACTCCAGGTGGCTAATCTCCACGCGATCCCCTGGCGCCGCCGATTGCCCTTTTTCGTAGAGCATCTTGCGATATTCGGTGCCGCGCGGGGTCATGTTGCCGTTGGCCAGCAGCGTCAAACCGGCGCCCAGCGGCAGTTCGCGATGCGCAAATCCCTGCTCGGCCTCCAGGTTGCGGATCAGGTCCAGCCGGCCCCGCTCATCCAGCGGCTGCTCCGGAAGGCTCACATGCGTGGCCTGAAACTCCGTGGTTACATCCGCGGTCGCCGTCTTCATCCCCACCACAAACACCTGCGCTGCGGCGACCGGCAGGCACAAAAACGACGTGCCGAAGATCGCCAGTGCAGCGTGCGCGCGGGAGCCCATGGTTCACCTCTGAATGCCAAGATTCTGCGCCAATTCGCCGAAACGCGCAAGAGGACCCGGAAGCCTGCCTTGATCGCACAGAAGCGGGGCTCCTGGACAGCCGTGCGCTGCGCCTGAGCACTCCCGAAGAGTCCTTCTGCAACCTTCGCGAAACCTTGGCGCCCTTGGCGTGAGCGCTCTGAAACAGCGCACTGGACGAAAGCCGCTTACCCCTCAACGCCGTCGCTGCTAGAAGACTTCCCGCTCCTCAGCCGCAGGTCGAGAGCCCCCCGGGTTCTCTTCCGGCGAACCCACCTCCGCCGCGCCCGGCCGCGTCTGGGTGGGCAGCTCCACCCCTGCCGCCGAGCCCGCCGCGGAGGGCGACCCGATCTGCACCAGAGTGCTCCCCACCGCCGCTTCCATGGCTGTGTGCGCCGCCGGGGGCGCCACGTCCATCGGGTAGCCGCCGGACACAATGGGCGCGTGGGTGTACTCCCAGGCGTACTCCCGGGTCAGCGGAAACAGCGCCGCCGCCCCGGCCAGCAGCACCAGCCCGGTCAAGGCAGCTCCCTCCGGCCCATACGCGCCGCCCGTCAGCCAGATCCGGCCGGTGCTGTCGGTGGCCACCACGCTCGCAAAATCCACCGAGCCCGATAGCGGCAGCCCAAACAGCACGCCCATCGACGCCAGCCAGCCGAAGCGCAGGCCCCAGCCCAGCCACAACGCATGCGTCCGCAGGTAGGCGATCGAAAACAGCAGCCCGCCCACAAACGCTACCGCAAAGCTGAACGCCGTGTTGTTGACCGGCGACGTGAGGATGAAGGCATACACCAGCGACATCAGCAGGCTGGCCAGCACAGGCCCCACGGCAGCAATCAACCGGCGAAACAGAAACCCGCGAAAGGCGATCTCCGTTGCAAGCGCCCCGATAAACAGTGTGCACAGCGCAAGCAGCGCCAGGCCCCACGCCCTCCCCGCCAGCCAGAACTGCGGATGGAGGTCACCCGCCACGGCCATGGGCAGGATCGCGATCAGCAGCAGCGCCCATCCAAAGGCCGCTCCCTTTTGCCACTCCACCGCCGCCGTGGCACGCCAGGGCAGCGCATTGCTCTGCCGCACGCTGCCGTTGCGGGTCGCCAGCCAGTTCAGCGTCGTGAAGCCGGTAAGCAGCAGGATCAGCAGAAAACCCTGGTCCAGCAGCGGTCGCAACACATCCAGCCGGATCAGCCCGGCGATCCCCTGCGCCGCGCTGCCCGCGCCGGCGCGCGCCGCCAGCAGCCACAGCAGGCCAATGGCGAACAGCGCAAAGTCCATGGACCGGGGCGCAGTGGATCGGTAGGTGTCGCGTACTGCCACAGCTGCGGAACTCCTGAAAATGGGTGAGTCGGCGGTCTTTCTCAGCCTACGCCACGGTGTAGAACTGCGCGAGGTTGCGGGTGCGCTCGTAGCGGTTGGCCAGCAGCCGGTCCAGGGGCTCCGCTTTCAGCTCCGCGAACACCTGCTGCAGCTTGTCCCCGACCATCTGCATCGCCAGGGCCGGATCGGTGTGGGTGCCGCCCTGCGGCTCCGGGATCACCTCGTCCACGCAGCCCAGTCGCTTCACATCCAGCGCCGTATACCGCAGCGCCGAGGCCGCCTGCTGCTTCTTGCTCGCGTCCTTCCACATGATGGACGCGCAGCCCTCCGGCGAGATCACCGAATAAATCGCGTTTTCCAGCATCAGCACGCGGTCCGCCACGGCCAGCGCCAGCGCGCCGCCCGACCCGCCCTCGCCCGTGATAGTGGCGACGGTTGGCACACGCAGCCGGCTCATCTCCAGCAGATTGCGCGCGATGGCCTCACCCTGCCCGCGCTCCTCGGCGCCCAGCCCCGGGTTTGCCCCCGCCAGATCGATGAAGGTAAACACCGGCCGCCCAAACTTTTCGGCAATCTTCATCGCCCGCAGCGCCTTGCGATAGCCCTCCGGGTCCGGCGAGCCGAACTTGCGCGCCACCCGCTCCTTCAGCGTCCGACCCTTCAGGTTGCCGATCACCAGCACCGGTTCGCCATGAAACCGGGCCATGCCCGCCGCCATCGCCTGGTCGTCGCCAAACTGGCGGTCGCCGTGAATCTCGCTGAAATCCGTAAAAAGCGCTTGGATGTAGTCCATGGGGTACGGGCGCTGCGGATGACGCGCGAGTTCAGTCTTCACCCAGGCCTCGGAAACGGGCGGCATCGGGGAGGAGCCAGGCTTTTGCTGCTGTGGTTCGGCCATGTGAAGTCCAACGTCGATTGTACCCGGCAACCGGCCCGTACGCGCGGCGTGTCTCTTCCGGCTCGACTTGCACACCGAGGCTACCGCGGCCACTCCCCGCATTGCCGTGAGCTTCGCATCAGATTCGTCTGAAAAGGAGACGACAAAAGCGTTCCGCGCCGCTTGCCGTCTCCCCTCAGATCGCCTGTGCAGCCCGTCACGCCTTGCGCGTGACCAGCCGTAGTAGAAGCGTCAGCAGAACCGCGCCCACTACCGCCACAAGAATGGTGTACAAAAGGCCACCTTGCCCGGCAAAGCCCAGGGCCCGCATGATGAACCCGCCCACAATGGCGCCCACGACGCCGACAACAATGTCCATCAGCGCGCCATACCCGGTGCCGTGCATGAGCTTGCCCGTGATAAAGCCAGCAACCAGACCCACCAGAATCCACCAAAGAAGAAACATGTTTTCTCTCCTGACCTACTTGTTGAGGGACCTGGACGTGTCACCACATGCCCAGGGCCGCAAGGTGAATGAGAAAGCAAAGTTCTGCATCCCGTTGGCAGCACACATAGGCGCGCGAAACCGCTCTGGCGCACATCCGATGCACCGCCTATCAGAAGGTCGAACTCAGCTTAGGAACGTCTTGAAAGCGAAAGTTTTCAGGACACCTGTTATAGGACGCCCGGTCAGGAGCGGCGTTTTTGGCATCTGGATCTTCAACGCTTCGCCTTCTAAAGTGTAGGATGCTGAACACTTCTGCGAAGGGGGTCCAAAGCGAATTTATTTACGTCTATTCCTGTGTGGGTGCGCCGCGGCGAAAACTGTGCCGACGCGGTTCGCATCGGCCCGCATCACGTTTTCCGTTCCGTTTCCATTGCAGCGCCCCGCACACCCATCGGCGGTTCCTGCAAGCCAACTTGAGGAGCCGTCCCTTGCCGTCCGAAACAAACCGACTTCTGCAGTCGCTGACCGCCAAAGATCGCAAGGAGATATTGAGCCACGCCACGCTGGTCGACCTTGAACAGAAGGAGCTGCTTTCAGAAGCCGGCAAACGGCCGCAGCACGCCTACTTTATGCTCACCGCGCTCGCCTCCGAGGTGGTGGAACTGGAAGACGGCGAGGTCGTGGAGGTCGGCCTGGTTGGCTTTGAGGGCGTGACGGGCAGCTTTCATCTCCTGGGCAGCTCCCCTTCGGTGTCGCAGAGCCTCATCCAGATCGCCGGCTCCGCGTACCGGGTGTCCTTTGGCGATCTCGACAGGCTGTTCAACACCTCACAGGGCATCCGCGGCGCCATTCTGCAGTATGTTCAGCACCAGATGGCCCACCTTGGCCAGACCGCGGCCTGCAATCGCATGCATGACGCGGGCCCAAGGTTTGCGCGCTGGCTGCTCACCGTCCAGGATCGTTCCGCCAAGGACGAGTTTCTCTTGACCCAACAGTTTCTCGCCCACATCCTGGGCACGGGACGAACCACGATCAACGTACTCGCCCGGCACTTTGAGCGCCAGCGTCTCATCGGCCACAATCGGGGCAGGATCAAGATCCTGAACCGCACGGGCCTTGAAGCCGCAGCCTGCGCCTGCTACGCAGCCACACGCCCCCACTTAATCGGCCTGTACGCCTGAAGCGCGGCGCTGACCGGTTCGGCCACGCCGGCCCGGCAGCCTTTACGCAACCACCTGCACCGCCCCGCGCTCCACAAGGCCTTCCACCCGCTCGATACACTGCACGCCGCAGCCGTGCGGTTCCAGGTCGGCGGCAAACTTGGGTGGTTACCAAAGATTTTCGATTCTGGCAATCCAACCTGAGTGTTACGCCGTTGCTGTAAATGGGTCCCTTTCCTTTTTACCCGGCGCGCTGCGGTACTTGCGGCGCGATGTTCCCTTTCCGCACAACGCCGCTCCGAGGTTTCCGCATGAAACTCAACCTATCCAACACCGCTCCGTCTTCCCTGCTGCAGGCAAGCCTGGATCGCCGCCGCTTCTTCCGCCAGGCCGGGCTGCTCGGCCTTGGCGCCGCCGCTACCGGCCTCGTTCCGGGCGTTCACGCCCAAAGTGCGGGGATCAGCCAGGCTACCGAACAGGCCGCCGACACCGTTCGCGAGATCTTCACCGCCGCGCTCATCGCCGAGGACCTCGCCACCACCTTCTACTACAACGTCCTGGCCGGGCCCGTTCTGGAGAGCTTCCTGCTGGCGGGATCAGGCGGGCGCGTTGACGACATCACCAACGGCAACGAAGGCAACGTGCAGTACATCCAGGCCGCGCTGACCCAGGAGATCCAGCACGCGGACCTGTTCCGGAGCCTGCTGAACATCACAGACGCAACGGCCGACCCCGTCCAGATCTTTTACTTCCCCGCCGCCACCTTTTCGGACCAGCCCACCTTCTCGGCAACCCTCGACGCGCTGGAAAATGCGTTCATCGGGGCCTACCTGAACGCGATTCAGGAGTTCGCCCTGATGGCGGCCGAGGCGGCGAGCAAACCTGGCGGCAGCACCTACAGCGCAACCCAATTGGAGTATTTCGCCAAAGTCGCGGCCTCCATCATGGGCATTGAGTGTGAGCACCGGGTGCTTGGCCGCGTGATCAGCAACTCCAACCCGGCTAACAACCGCAACTACGAGCAAACCGATGGCTTGACTGCGGTCTACAACGGCCCGAACTCGGCCGTGGCCGCGCTTACGCCCTTTCTGACGCCCTCGAACGGCTCTGCCTACATGCTGGGCACGGCCCTGGCAGGCGCCCCGGCGCTGGGCATCTACGTTCAGGGCGCACTGCCAACCAGCTAGCCACGACGTAACAATCTTGAGCCCGCACTGCGTGTCTCTCCAGCGAGAAGCGCACACGCGGGCTCAATTCTTTACGCGATCGCCTGCACCACCCGCTCCCCCAAGTCATCAACTTCGCTGCAACAGAAAGAAGCTTGGCAGCTCCCTGGCTAGCAGCAGAACTACGCGTCCACGGTCCTGGAAAGTAGGAGAGCCCGCGGAATCCTGGCCGTGTGCAGGAGGAATTCAATGGTGCGCCCCAGCGAAATCCCCATCTCGCTGGAGCGCATCACCCCACCCAGCACGATCAGATCGTAGGGCTGCCGCTCCAACTCCGCCATGATCGCCTCGGCCGAACTGGGCGCCAGCACGACCTGCTCGGTGTGCCGCACCTCCAGCCGGCTTATGCGCGATTTCGCTTCGCGGGTGATGGTGTAGCCCGCCTGCAACAGGTCACGGTGCTTGCGTTCGCGCCAAAACAGGGGGCCGAGGCGCGGAGCCATGACCGTGAACAGCACAATCTCCGCCTCGCTGCCCTTGGCGATATAGGCTGCCACGTCCGCCGCGGCAAGCGAGTGGCCCAGCCCATTGATGGGCACCAGAATGCGACGAATGGGCGTGGGATCCGGCTCGGTCGAGATGGTCAGAAGCACATCGGTCGTGATCTCGCGCAGGATGCGGTCCTGCGGCTCCCCGAAGCTGAGCGCAACGTCGGCTTTGACATTGTCGGTCCCAAGCGTGATGAGATGTTGGCCTTCGGATGCAGCCTCGACCGCTTTGAAGACATCCTGGTCAGCGGCGGAAACGCGCTGCAAACCGACACCCTCCGCGTCGGCCGCGTGCGAAAGCACACTGGAAGCCTGCACCACGTCCTCCGGCGTGTCGGCGCGGGTGATGGAAAGGTCATCGGTAAACGACAGCTCCGTAACGTCGAACAATTCGTTCTCCGCATGCTTTGCCTTGGCGATGGCCGCGATCAGCCGCGCGGGCAGAGCGGGCATAAGCTCCGGGGCCAGGGGCAGCAGGATGCGCTCGCGATCGGCAAGATAGGCGAGCTTGCGGGCCTCCTCGTGATTCAGCCGCTTGAGCTCCTGCGTGCCCGGGCGGCTCTTGGCCGCCGTCCAGTTCATGAGTGGAGGGCACAGGATAACGGTGAGAATCGCCACCACAGCGTAGACCGTATAAAGGTCCGATGAAAGCAGCAGAAGATCCGTGCCGATGATGGCCACAACGACATCCGTGCCGCCCTTGAGATTAAGACCCACGCCCACACTGGCAGCTTCCCAGAAGGGCAGCTTTCCGGCAGTAGCGCCCAAATAGGCGAAAAGGATCTTCACCACGCCGGCGACAACCAGAATGACAAGGATGGCGCGGATGGACTGAGCGCCGCGCAGCTGAAACAGGTTGACCCGCATGCCCGCCAGGCCGAAAAAGATCGGCGCAAACAGGGCGATGGTGATGGCCTGAATACGCTCTTTCAGCTCCATGGTTGCCCGGGGAGCCTTGCCCAATAGCACCCCAAAAACGAACGCCCCCAATAGCGGGTGCAGCCCAAGGGCCGCTGTGATGGAAGCTGACACGCACAGCAGGATGAGCACCAAACTGAGTTCGCCGTTGGGGATGGCGGTGGCATCGGCGACCCGGCGCATGGCCCAGAACAAAAACCGCCTGCCCAGCGTAAACATCACCACGAAGAAGCCGATGGCGAGGACACTGGCCTTCAGGCCGGCCACAAAGGGATTGGCCCGGTGCTGCACGGAAGAAAGGATCGAGATCAGCGGCCAAACCAGCACCTCGCCCGCGATGCCGGCGGCCAGCATGACCTGGGCGTAGTCGCGACGCAGGGCCTCCCGCTCGATCAGCAGCTTGGCCACCACGCTGACCGCGGTGACCGACAGCACCAGGCCGAGAAAGAAGGCGTTTGTCGGCTCCAGGTGAAAAAGTCGCAGCCCCATCCAGGCGCCGACGCCGATGGAGGCGCCAATGGCCCCCGCGGCAGACAGGAGTCCAGGAACGGCTTTCTGGCGCAAGATGGCGAGGTCTGCTTCCATGCCCGCGATCATCAGCAGCAAAATAGCGCCGATCCAGGAGAGCAGGGCGAGGGCGAGTGAAACCGCCGGGTTCAGGAACAGTGAGTGGTACACCGTCGGAAACAGAGCGCCCAGCACCGAAGGTCCAATCAGGAACCCGCCCAGGAGTTCCCCCAGCACTTCGGGCTGACCGAGCCGGCGGCAAACCTCGGCCATCCCGCGAGCAACAAGGAGCACCAGGGCAATCGCCAGAAAAGCGCCCAGGAGCTGATGTTCGGTGAAACCCTGCATGCGACGCCCTCAGACCCACTCTGATGCAGGTTATGGCGGCGGCTCGTTGCGCATGTAGACGGGTCGGTGTCCCGACCGAACGGAAGGCGGTTGGATCGCCCACCTTTGCCGTTTACTGCACCACCAGGGTCAGGGCCACGGTGTGCTGCACGCCAGCGCAGCTTCCGGTGATCACCAGGGGGTAAGTGCCGGCAGCGGTCTGGCCAGTGGCGCCGCCACCGCCCGTTCCACCGCCGCCCGTGCCGCCCAGGGGAATGAGTCTGGTGGCGCCGCACCCGCAAAGGCCCGCGGCAAGGCAGAGCAACAATGCAAAAGGCAGCACACAGTTTTTCAGGTGTCGCCCCAGGACGCGTCGGCTACGTCGTGGTGAGGCCACGGGAACGAAAAGGAGACAGAGCAGGATCGGGATCCGATTTTGGGACGGAGGCCGCGGCGGTTTAACCCTTCCGGTGAGGGCCAGACCCGTTTGCAGCGTTACAGACACCAGCACGTCCCCACCCAACTGCGCCGGTGCCGGGTTCACCGTGCAGGCGGAGCCGGACGGCGCCCCGGCACAGGTAAGGTTCACGGTCCCGCTGAGCCCGGCCAGCGAGGTGAGCCGCAGCGGAAAGGTCGCGATGGCTCCGCTGGCCACGGTTTGGGACGTTGGCCCGTTGGCAGCGAGTGCAAAGTCGATTCCCGTGCCTGAAAGCGAGACAGTTTGTGAGCCGCTTGTCGCGTTGTCGGTCAGCGTGAGGGCGCCTGCTGCTTTGCCCGCCTGCCTGGGCGCGAAAGCGACGGCCAGAGTGCACGCCTCCCCGGGTTGCAGGGAAAGCCCGCAGGTGGACGATACCAGGCTGAAATCACCCGAAACGGTGCTTGCACTAAGCACCAACGGTTGGCCACCATTGTTGGTGAGCACAACGCTGGTCGCGGAGGAGGTAAGGCCGACACCCACGGATCCAAAGTCGGCGGTCGATGGACTGATCGACACCCCGGGTGGAGCGACGCCGGCACCGGAAAGCGTCACGGTTTGCGTGCGGAACTGGTCTGTGACCTGCAGCGTTCCGATTCGTGCGCCGGTCGCGGTGGGGACGAAGAAGACGTTCACAGCGCAGGTGCTGTGCGCGGCCAGCGAGGTGCCGCACTGGCTGGTCGCCGTAAAGTCGCCACCGGTAACGGTAGCCGTTACCAGAGCCAGCGCGATGTCGCCCGCGTTGGTCAGCGTGACCTGCTGGGCGGCGCTCTTGCTGCCGACCTGTTGCGCCGGAAAGCTGAGGCTGGCGGCACCCAGCGTATCCGTTGCCGGGCTTTGTCCCGTGCCCGTCAGCTGCGCGGTCTGGGTTCCCGCGCTGTCGGTTACCGTAAGCACACCGGTGCGGGTGCCACTCGCCTTGGGAGAAAAGGTGATGGACACGGAACAGCCTGTCTGCGAGGGCAGGTTTGTCCCGCAGGTGTTGACTGCAATGGAAAAATCGCCGGTGATGGTCGGTGTCTGGAGCGTGGCCGGATTGCCGCCAGTGTTCGAGATCGTCACAATCTGCGCTGCCGCTGTTTGATTCACCAGCGTTGCACCGAAGCTGAGCTGCAAGGGCGTGAGCACCACCGCAGGGGGCGCGCTCCCCGTACCCGAAAGGGCCACGGTGACCTGGCCTCCGGGGACGTTGCCGTAGACCGTCAGCAGGCCAGACCGCCCGTTGATTGCCGTGGGCGCGAAGCGGACAGAAACCGTGCAGTTCTGGCCTGGCGACAACGTTTGTCCCGTACAGGTATCCGTTTCGGCGAAGTCGCCTGTGACCGTGACCGAGGTGATGTTCGCGGGCGCGTTGCCGAAGCTCAACAGCGTAACGAAAAGCGCGTCGCTTTGCGTTCCCACCGGCTGAGCGAGGAAGCTGAGCGAGGCCGGAGAAGCGCTCAGCTGTGGTTGCGTGAGGTTGTGCGCGGTGACCAGGGGCAGCTGCCAAAGGCCGCGTCCATAAGTGCCGGCGCGCAGCATGCCCACGCGGCCGTCCCCTGTGGGCAGTTGCGCGGCGGCTTCCAGTGTGGTCACGGGCGCGTTGGGCAAGCCGCTGCCCAGAAGACTCCAGCACTTTTGGCCAGTAGCGGCGCAGCTGGCCACGGCCTGCGTGACGTAAACGCCGGTGTCCAACGCTACGTAGACCGTATTCGCGTCGTTTGGGTCCACGACCAGACTGTTTGTGGGCGCACTCGGCAAGTTCGCGCTGAGATTGGTCCAGTGCGCCCCGAAATCGAGGGAGCGGTAGACGTGCGGTCCCGTGCCAAAGCCCATGATGGTCGCGTAAACAGTGCCACCGGTCGGGTCGTGCGAGTCCACCACCACGGAAGAGATGTCGAAGCCTGATGCATTGAAAGCCTGGTAGCTGTTCTGCACAGGACTGCCCTTCACATCCGTCCAGGGCGTGGTTCCGTTGGCGGTGCTGGCGTCTTTGGTAACGAAAAGGTGTCCTGGGAGGCTTCCGCCTCCATCTTCGCTACCAGCCATACCGGCGTAGACCACCTTGGAGCCACCGCCGCCCGAGGTTGCCGTAGGCCCCCCAACTCCCAGGGAGCGAATCAGGGCATTGGCCAAGTTGCAGTTTGGAGCGCCCCCATCCAGCACGGGGCTGATAGCGCTGGTCGCGTTCCAGCCCGAGCCCCCCTTGGCAGGGCCGCGCCAAACGCGGCAGGTTCCGACCAGCAAACTGGAGGGCGCCTGAGGGTCCAGCAGGATTGGAGCGTCCAGCAGGGCTGCATCGCTAGAGGTTTGGAGAGCACCGACGTCGGCGGAGCCTAGGAAATTAGCCATCGAGCAGGCTACGCCCAGGTTGCACGACTTCAGGTTGACCCCTGCGCCGATGGCAACATACCAGTTGGCCGGGGACACGGAATCGATCTGCGGAAAGCCACCTTCTCCGCCGGACATCTGCTGCCAGGCAGCCGAGCCAATGCCCGAGGTGCTGGCGGCGGAGCCGAGCGTTCCCAGGCCGGCGATCAGGGTGCCGATCTGGCTGGGGTCCTGAGCGAAGCCGACCACCTCCGCCAGCGATCCACCCCTGCCGATGGCGGGGTTGAGGTTCTGAAAGTGGGCCGCGTCCGTGGAGGCACACGGCGAGCCGGTCTGGGCGACGCCGTCCGTAGACCGCCACAACCCGCCGTCGTTGCCGAGATAGATCAGAGGTGCGCCGGAGGCCTGCACCATGGCCGCAATCGCATGCTGGGCCGGGGCCACCGCCGAAGAGGCGTTGCAGCCGTTTCCCGCGTTGGTGGTGTTGCGAAGGCTACAGGAGCTGGCTCCGGCAGCGAGGCTGCAGCGGTACAGGTCGATGGTTCCCGCAAACAGAACGGTGCCGCCGCCGCTTGCGGGCGCCGCTGTCAGTGCAAGGTTATAGCTGCCCTGCGGAATCTGCGTGGAGCCTCCCGCGGCGCCCTGTCCAACCTCCATGGCGCCACCGTCCAGGCGGGTCGAAAAGCTGGGAGCCGCGGTGCTGCACTGCCCTGTCGACCCCGCGGCGCACAGGTCCTGCCAGAGTCCCTGGTCCTTATTTGCCACATCCACGGTGAGGGCATACAGGTCGCCGGTGGCAGGCTGCACGGCAAGAGTTCCCCGCAGAATCGGGCACATAAGGCTGCCTGGCCCGCCAGCGCCGGCTGGGCAGTGCGCCGGGGTGAGCCCCGTTCCGGGCTGATGCGCGAGCCGGGTCCAGTTCTGTCCATCCAGCGAGCTGTAATACCCGTGCAGCTGAATGGCCGCATAAAACATCTGTCGCTGCGCATCCCAGACCACCGAGGTCGCCGGGGCCCCGATCTGTCCCGTCCCATCGGAGGAAGGAGCCTGCACAACTTGTCCCCCGTCCATCACCACGGCCATCCTCCAGGTCTGGCCTGCATCCGGGGAGTAATACAGTCCTGGAACGGCATAACTGGGAGCGGCGCTCACAACGGCGCCCTCCAGCGAGGTGGACATGGCGGCTACGACCAGCGTCGGCGTTGCGGTGCTCCAGGCAAGGCCCGCTGTGGCCAGCCCGGTAAAGGTGTGCCGGCCGTTGACGCCGTCCTGCGACTCCGTTGCCAGCGTCCAGGTCTGGCCGCCATCGGCCGAGCGCAAGATGCCTTCGCCGTAGTAGGAATCGGTGGCATCGTTGGGATCTCCCGTGCCGGCAAGCACTACCGGATTTGCCGCGGGCTGCACGGCCACGGCACCGATCGAAAGTGACGGCAGCACCCCCGTACCCGCGTTGGCGGCAAAGACCGAAGGTGTGTCGGTGACCGGGGTGAAGGTGGCAGCGTCGGTTGGGCCTGCCGCGTTGGTGCTCTTCCAGACACCACCGCCGGTGGTTCCCAGCCAGACGGTGTTGCCGGTCGCGTCATTCGGGTCGAGCGCAACGGAAGTGACGCGGCCGGTGATGGCGCCGTAAAGGCTGGACATCACCGTTGCGGGGCCAACGGCAGTCCACTGCGAACCGAGGTTTGTGCTCGCGGCGGCGCGGGAAACCTCTGGGCGAGCCAGATTGCTGAGACGCGGACCATCCGTGGGCAGATCCATGCCCGTCGCGGCGGAGCGTGCACCGCCCCGCCCCGCCAAAAATCGTGCGGCACGGTTTTTTGCTGCGGCCTGGCTGCCCAGGTCCTGCGGCCCAAGCTGGGCGTGCGCCGGCAGCAGAAAAGCGAGGCTGGCACAGAGCACAAACAGCAAAAATCTGTGCCGGCGTGAGGTGATCTGCACCTCGCGCCGACACAGCTCAAAGTACTGCAAACAGCTCGCGAAACCACTCAACGGCAAGCGGATCATCCTGAGGTTTAGAAGCGCAAAGCACAGCCGCACACGCAACCGCATCCGGCCAGGGGGAGCAAGGCTCGAAGTCCACAGCTGCATGTACTCCGCAATACACGCAAGCTGTGAAGCTTCAAACTGAATGCAGACTAGCTGCCCGGCGCGGCGACGTCACTCCCCATTGTGTGGGATTACTACTGGTGCCCAAGGACCGGGTGCGGCTCATAAAGCTCTTCCAGTTTTGTGACCTCGTCGTCAGTCAGCTTCAGGTCCAGGGCCCCCAGCGCTTCTTCAAGCTGGTAGGGCTTGCTGGCGCCGATAATGGGCGAACTGACGCCGGGACGGCCCATCACCCAAGCCAGCGCAACCTGCGCGGGGGTCACCCCGCGCGCCGTGGCCACCTCCTTCACGCGGTCGACGATGTCCCAATCTGTGTCACGGTAGTACATCGAGTGGCCAAAAGGGTCCGTTCTGGCGCGTGTGGTTTCCGACTTACCGTCATCGCGCTTGCGCGTGCCGGTCAGAAACCCACGTGCGAGGGGGCTCCATGGGATGCACCCGACCCCCTGATCGCGGCACAGCGGGATCATCTCGCGCTCTTCCTCCCGGTATACGAGGTTGTAGTGATTCTGCATGGTCACGAAACTGGCCAGGCCGTTGGCCCTCTGGAACTGCAGCATCTTCTGGAACTGCCAGGCGTACATGCTGGAAGCACCGAGGTAGAGCGCTTTGCCGGTCTTGACCACCTCGTCGAGCGCTTCGCAAGTTTCCTCGATCGGCGTGTCTGGATCGAAGCGATGGATCTGGTAAAGGTCCACATAGTCGACGCCCAGGCGCTCGAGGCTGCGGTCGATGGAGTGGAGGATGTGCTTGCGGGACAGGCCGCGATCGTTGGGCGCCTCGCTCATGGGGCTGAAGACCTTGGTGGCGAGCACGAAGTCGTCCCGTTGCGGCACAAACTCGCGGAGCAGCCTGCCGGTGATCACCTCGCTTTCGCCCAGCGAATATACATCGGCGGTGTCGAAGAAGTTGATGCCCGCCTCCACGGACCGCTGCACGAACGGTCGCGCCTCGGCCTCTCGGAGCACCCATTCACGCCACTTTTTCGAGCCATAAGTCATCATGCCCAGGCATATGGGCGAGACCCGCACACCGGTCGATCCAAGCGAAACATAGTTCATTGGACAATCTCCTTCGGTGTTAGACGCGATCGGAAAAGGCGCTGGATTTACAACCCAGGGGGACTCGCATGCGCTTCACGGCATCAAAAGAAAGGTCGCGTCCCTTATATGCACGTGGCGCCGTGTCCGCTTCCTGACGCGCACCAAGAGAAAGGATCTCTACATGCTTTGGAAACGTCTAGCCGCTTCATCCTTGATCGCAGCCCCGCTGCTGTTCAGCCCCGCTGTTGGTTCCGCGCAGCAATACGACTACCACCACCACCGGAATTTTTACAACGGCGCCTACCAGGGTGGCCGTGGCGGCAACTACAACCACGGCCATGACTACAACTACAACCGCGGCAATGGCTACAACAACTACAACAACAATTACACCAACGGCTATAACAACGGCGATTACGACCGCTACCACGGCCATGGCATCGGCACAGGGACCGGGGCGGCCATCGGTGGGGTGGGCGGAGCCGCTCTGGGCGCCATCTTTGGCGGCGGTCTCAAAGGGGCGCTGATCGGCGGCGGTGCCGGTGCGGGGATTGGCGCCTTTGCGGGCCATGAGCACCAGAAGTCCCAGAAGCGCAAGTACTACGAGAATCGCGACGGATACTACCCGCGCTAAACACGCAGGCGGGCTGACCCCCGGCTCACCATCTCCAACACATTTGCTTTGCAAGGATCGCATTATGCTCAGAAAGACGCTCTGTATTACCTTTGCCTCTGCTCTTCTGCTTTCGCCGACGATGATAGTTGCCCAGCAGTCGCAGCCTGCCAAGATTGCACCGCCCTCGGCTGCGAACAAGACGCCGGGCGCCCAGAACTGGACGACCGATCAGCTGCTCACCGCCACGGTGCACCAGGCCTGGCTGCTGAGCGGACGCAACGAAGCCACCTTCTTTGAGATGGTGACGCAGTTGGCGGAGGTTTCCGCCAAGAATCGGGATCTGCAGTTGCCCGAAGACGCCGCCGCTGGACGCCGCGTGGGCGAAATGATCAAGGTCGCGGCCAAACAAGACACCGATCAGCTGCTCTACGCCGTGGTGGACTCCGCCGTGCGCAAGGTGGGCAAGCCCCTGGGGTCAACGGCTACCCACTCCTGAGCGCCCATGCAAAAACAGGCTCTCCAGAGCGGACAAGGTTGCGGTAAGGTGAAACCTATCCACTTTGGAGGGCTTTCTCTTGCGCTCAATCCGTACCCGCATTTCGGATGTCCTATTGCGTTCCCACCCGGTTCTGGCTGCGGGGATAGCGGTCGCGAGCCTCGTGGCAGGCCTGTATGCCGCGCAGGCGCAAAACCCCGCCAGCCAGGCCCCTGCCGCGGACAAATACATCTGGCTTGAGGATGTGTCCGGGCCGCGCTCCATGGCATGGGTCAAGGCTGAGAACGCGAAGACGGCCGCTGTGCTCGAAACGGATCCGCACTACAAGCCGTTTCTGGCCGAAGCGCTGGCCACCGAGGAGGATCCGCGCCGCCTGCCCATGCCCAATCTGCGTGGGGATGAGATTTACAACCTGTGGCGCGACAAGGACCATCCGCGCGGCCTGTATCGCAAGACCAGCTACGCCGATTACCTCACACCGGAGCCGCACTGGCAGACTGTCATCGACTTCGACGCGCTGGGCAAGGCCGAGCATGTGGGGTGGGTGCCCAAGGGGCAAAGCTGTCTGTACCCGGGCGATCAATTCTGCATGGTGGCGCTTTCGGCGGGTGGCGAAGACGCCACCACAGACCGCGAGTTCGATCTCAGGACCGGTCACTTCGTCGCCGGCGGCTTCACGCTGCCGCACAGCAAGCAGGGTGTGAGCTGGGTGAACAAGGACACGCTGCTGGTGGACCGCAACTGGGGTCCCGGCACCATGACCAACTCCGGCTATGCCTTTGTGGTGAAGCGTTGGCAGCGTGGGACGCCGCTCGATGCGGCGACGGAGGTCTTTCGCGGAGCCGCCAGCGATCAGCTCGGCTCCTCCGCCAGCGTGCTGCACGATGCGCAACACCATCAGTTGGTGACCTTCACAAGGGGCGTGACCTTTTTCGAGTTCCAAAACTTCGTCGAAACGCCGCGCGGCGTGGAGCGCCTGGCCATTCCTTCCAAGGCTGGGCTGGTTGGTCTCGTGGACGGCCGTTTGCTGGTGGAGATCCGCGAAGACTGGCAGCCCGCGGGTCAGGGCAAGACCTTCGCGCAGGGCTCGCTGCTGGAGTTGAAGCTCGCCGATGTGCTCCGTGATCCTGCGCACCTCAAGCCCGCCGTGGTGTTCGCTCCCACCAAACAGGAGTTCCTGCAGGGCTCCGCTGTGACGGCCTCGCATCTCGTGGTCACCACGCTGGAGCATGTGCAGGGCAGGGCCTATGTGTTCACCCCCTCAGCCGCGGGCTGGTCGCGACAGCCGCTGCCGCTGCCCCAAAACATCTCCGTGCGGATCGCTTCGACCAGCGATACGGACGACCGCTATTTTCTCGCGGTTAACGGCTTCCTGACGCCCACCACGCTCTACGCCGGCGATGCTGCCCAGGGGTCGTGCCAGGAAGCCAAGAGCGAGCCGCCCCGTTTCGATGCGGACAAGGACGCCGTGGAGCAGTTTGAGGCCACCAGCAAGGACGGCACCAAAATTCCCTACTTCGTGGTGCATCCCAAGGACTGGAAGCTGAACGGCGAAAACCCAACGCTGCTGAATGCGTATGGTGGCTTTGAGATCGCCGAAACGCCCACCTACAACGCGGAGCTCGGCAAGCTGTGGCTGGAAAAGGGCGGCGTGTTTGTGCTGGCCAACATCCGCGGCGGCGGCGAATTCGGGCCCGCCTGGCATGAGGCGGGGCTGAAGACCCACAGGCAGCGCATCTATGACGACTTCGCCGCCGTGGGGCAGGACCTCGTGACGCGCAAGATCACCACGCCGCGACACCTGGGCATTCTGGGCGGCTCCAACGGCGGCCTGCTCATGGGCGTGGAGATGACGCAGCATCCGGACCTGTGGCATGCCATTGTGATCCAGGTGCCGCTGCTGGATATGCTGCGCTTTGAGCACATCGCCGCGGGCGCGAGTTGGGTGGGCGAGTACGGCTCCGTATCCAACCCCGACGAGCGCAGATTTCTTGCGGGCATCTCCCCGTACAACCAGCTCAAGCCCGGCGTCCACTACCCCACGCCGCTGATCTTCACCACCACCAAGGACGACCGCGTGGGACCGCAGCACGCCCGCAAGTTCGCGGCCAAGATGGAGGAATTTCACGAGCCGTTCTTTTACGACGAGATCACCGAGGGTGGCCACGGCGCAGGCGCCAGCCTGCAACAGGAGGCGCGGACACGCGCCATCACGTATGTTTACCTGACGCGCATGTTGGAGTAGAGGGCAAGCTGATCCTCTGCCCAAAGCCACGCGGTGATGGCCTCTTTCGCGTTTTCGAGCGCTTCTTTTTCGTCGCGTCCCTGCGACACGCAACCGGGCAGGGCCGGGACTTCAGCCACAAACCAGCCATCTTCCGCCTGCTCCAGCGCCACATGAAACATCATGGGAAGAACACCTCATTGCCGATTGTACCGATGAGGGCGAAATGCCAGGCTGCCTCGCCCAGGGCGGTATACTCACTGTGCCCATGAAGACTTCTCCCCAGAGCCGCCGAACCCGCGCGCGCTCGACCCGTAAAAACTCTCAGACAAATGATCCTCTCGATCTGGCCCAGGGCCGCCGTGTGCGCTCCACGACCGTGCTGTGCGTGCGCCGTGGCGACACCGTGGTGATGGCCGCGGACGGCCAGGTCACCCTCGGCGCCACCGTGATGAAGAGCTCCGCCCGCAAGCTGCGCAAGCTGGGCAATGACAAGGTGCTGGCAGGCTTTGCCGGCTCCACCGCGGACGCCTTTGCCCTGCTCACGCGCTTTGAGGCCAAGCTGGAACAGTACAGCGGGCAGCTGGGGCGCGCCGCCGTGGAGCTTGCCAAGGACTGGCGCACCGACAAGCTGCTGCGTCAGCTGGAAGCGCTGCTCATCATCGCCGATGAACAACACATTTATGTGCTCTCCGGTGATGGCGATGTGATCGAGCCCGATCCGGTCGCGGACGGCGTGATCGCCACCATCGGCTCCGGCGGCACCTATGCGCTGGCTGCCGCCACGGCGCTGCTGGAAAACACGCCGCTGAGCGCACGTGAAGTGGTGGAGCGTGCCATGCGGATCGCCGGCGATATCTGCATCTACTCCAACCAGTCCATCGTCACCGAAGAGCTGAAGGTGGGTGCCTGATGGCGATTTATCTGCCCGGCACCACCGAGGATCAGCCGCTTTCTGTGGAAGAGATGACGCCGCGCGAGATCGTCGCGGAGCTCGACAAGTATGTGGTGGGCCAGGCCGCGGCCAAGCGCGCCGTGGCCGTGGCGCTGCGCAACCGCACACGCCGCCAAAAGCTCGCCCCCGAGATCGCCGAAGAGGTGATGCCCAAAAACATCCTCATGATCGGCTCCACCGGCGTCGGCAAAACCGAGATCGCACGGCGCCTGGCCAAGCTGACGCGTTCCCCCTTCCTCAAGGTGGAAGCCTCGAAGTTCACCGAGGTCGGCTATGTGGGCCGCGATGTCGAATCGATGGTGCGCGACCTTGTGGAGATCGCCATCGATGAGGTGCGCGAAGAAAAGCTCGAAGAGATTGAAGACCGCGCCGAAGCCGCGGCCGAGGATCGCCTGCTGGAAATGCTCTTTGCGCAGGGCAACACCAACGCACCCGCCGTGGAGATGCGTCCGCGCCCTGACAACGCGCCGCCGGAGGGCACCCTGGAGATCACGCCGCCGCGCGAGCACCTCAGCCCCGAGTCGCTGACGCCCAACGGTGAGCCCGTGAATCTTGTGGTGATGACGCGCGACGACACCGAGCGCCAGCGCGACCGCGAGCGGCTGCGGCAGCAGTTCCGCGACGGCCGGCTGGACGACCGCATGGTGGAGATGGAAACCCGCGACCGCGCCCAGCCCCAGATCGAGGTCATCTCCAATAACCCGAACGGCATCACCGACGAGGCCGAGGCCAACGGCATCAAGGACATGCTCGCCGGCATGCTGGGCGGCCGCACCCGCAAGCGGCCCATGAAGGTCGTCGACGCCTTTGACTACCTGGTGCAGGAGGAAGAGGCGCGCCTGCTGGACATGGACGCGATCACCCGCACCGCGGTGGAGCGCGTGGAAGATGCGGGCATCGTCTTCCTCGATGAGATCGACAAGATCGCGGGACGCGAAGGCGGTCACGGACCGGACATCAGCCGCGAAGGCGTGCAGCGCGACATCCTGCCCATCGTGGAAGGCACCACGGTGAACACCAAGTATGGCTTTGTCACCACGGACCACATCCTGTTCATCGCCGCCGGCGCGTTCCACGTCTCCAAGCCCTCGGACCTGATCCCGGAGCTGCAGGGCCGCTTTCCGATTCGCGTGGAATTGAAGCCGCTGACCATGGACGATTTTCTGCGCATCCTGACCGAGCCGCGCGCCTCCATCGTCAAGCAATCCGTCGCCCTGCTGGCGACCGAAGGCCTGGAGCTGCAGTTCACGCCGGACGCGCTGGCCGAGATGGCGCGCTTTGCCTTCGAGGTGAACGAGTCCACCGAAAACATCGGCGCACGGCGCCTGCACACCATCATGGAGCGCGTGCTCGACGAGATCAGCTTCCAGGCCCCCGACCTGGTCAAGGCCGCACGCGACGGCAAGCCGCCCGCAGACGGTCTCCCCGCGCTGACGCCGCTGGAGGGCAACGCGGACCGCTTCACGCTCTCGGTCGACAGGGCCTATGTGGAGGCACAGGTCGCCTCCATCGTGCAGAACCGCGACCTGAGCCGCTATATTTTGTAGCGGCGCTCGGAGCGGCTGCAGCAAAGCGGCTGACCTATACTGGAGCCGCCTGCCTCCGGAGACTTGTTTGGTTCGCGCAATCAGTCGCAAACTGCTGTGGACGTATGCGTTGCTGCTGCTGCTTGCCGCCTTCGGCTACGCGCGCTACGACCTGTACATGATGGACGGCGACGGCACCGCCTTCCTGGACATCGCGCAGGACCTGAACACCCATCACGCGGCGCTGGCCGTGAACGCCTATTGGAATCCCGGCTACCCCGCGGTGCTTGCCTTGGCCGAGCGGCTGGTGCACCCCACGCTGTGGCGTGAACTTGTGCTGGTGCGCTACGTCAACGTGGCCATCTTCGTGTTCGCCATGTTTGCCTGTGTGTTCTTCACCCGCGCGCTGGCACGCAGCCGCGCGTTGGAGGTTGCCGAGCAGACGTATGCCGTTCCCGCGCCGGCGCTCCATCTGCTGGGGCTAGGACTGCTGACATTGAGTCTGGGCCGCGAGCTGCCCGTCGCCGCCCCGCGCGCCGACACGCTGCTCTTTGCCCTGCTGCTGCTGGCTGGCGGCGTGCTGCTGAGCGTGCTGCGGGAGCGTGCAGCCTTGTGGCTCTATCCAGCGCTTGGCCTGGTGCTGGGCTGCGGCTATCTCACAAAGTCGTTCGCCTTTTTGCCCTCAGCCGCGTTGTTTGCGGCTCTGGGGTTTTATGCCCTCACGCGCGCGGAACGCGGCAAGGCACTGCTCGGCGTCGGGCTGGGCGTTGCTGTCTTTGCGGCGGTGGCCGGGCCATACATCGTGGCGATCTCGCGGCAGCTCGGGCACTTCAGCACGGGCGAATCCGCGCGCCTGAACTACGCCTTCTTCATCGACATGACCTCGCGCTGGCACGAGTGGTTTCACCACGAGCTTGGCCACGCCGGCGGTATTTTTGTGCATCCGGAGGCGGTGCTGGTGCGGCAGCCGCCGGTCTTCAGCTACGCGGCCCATCCTGAGGGCACGTTTCCGCTGTGGTTCGACCCAGGCTGGTGGACGCTGGGACTTAAGCCGCACCTCTGGCTGGGGGGCCACCTTTTTCGGCTGGCGCGCAACGTTGTCGTGTTCTTTCGCTACCTGCTGGGGCGGCCGGAGATCTTTGTGCTCCTGGCGGTGCTGCTGAGCGTTGGCGGCTCGCTGCGGCAACGCAAGGACCGGCAGCCGAGCAGCTCTTGGAGGAGCCTTCTATGGGCACTGGCGCCCGTAACCTGGGGACTGCTGATGCTGGCGATCTACCTGCCTGTCGACCTGCAGGATCGCTACCTCACCGCGCCGCTGTTCCTGGTCATGTTGCCGCTCTTCGCCTTGCTGCGCGTGAGGCCCGTGACAGAATTCACTGCAACAGAGCCAACCCGCGGCGTAGCTGGGGTGCAGGTCGTCGCAAGCGCGCTGGTGCTGCTGTTTGCCGGGATCGCGCTGAGCCAGGCGGCGACATACCTCGCAGACCGCCGGCGCCACACACCGACGGCGGAACAGCATCACCCCGGCTTCGATCCGCAGATCTTCACGGCCGCCGCGGCTCTCGACCGGCTTGGCCTCAAGCCCGGTGACAACGTGGCCTGCATGGGCGACCTTGCGTGTTACACCGACTTTTACTGGGCGCGGCTGACCGGCACGCAGATCCTGGGCGAGGTGGAAACACCCAACGGGGCCAACCCCGTCGCGGTGTGGAACAGCATCCCGGACAAGCGCAGCGTCACCGCGCCGCTGGCCGGCATGGGGCTGCGCTACATTGTGAGCCTGTTTCCAAACTCGGCGCAAAAGCCCGCGGGCTGGGTGCAGTTGGGCGGCAGCAATTTCTTCGCCTATCCGCTGCGCCGCGGCGTCACGCCGGCGGAGGCAGCGGGCGTTGCCGCGTTCGCTCCCACACCCTGAGCCTGTTCTCGCCGCCCAAGCTGCGCGCACAGCCGCCATGTAAAATCGGCCCATGTTGCGCCGCCCGAATGGGTGGCCTGCCCGGGGGCTCCAGCGCCTGCTGCGCGGGCTCGCCCTGCTGTTTTCCGTTCTGTTCGTTCTGCTATTTGTGCTGGTGGCGTGGCGGCGGCTGCACTACCCGTTTGAGGTGGACCGGATGGAGAGCGGCATGCTCAGCTCCGTGTGGCGGCTGCGCCAGGGGCAGGCGCTGTACTCGCCACCAAGCCTCACCTGGGCGCCCTTTCTGTATGCGCCGCTGTTCTTTTACGTCGCCGCGGCGGTCAGCAAGCTCGTGGGCGTGCAGTACGCCGCGCTGCGCCTGGTTTCCATCGGGGCAACGCTGGGCAGCTTTGCGCTGATCTACGCGCTGGTGCGCGTTGAAACGGGGCGCCGCTGGCGACCGGCGCTGTTTGCCGTGGGCCTGTTTGCGTGCCTGTACGCCTACTCGCGGGCCTGGTATGACGTGGGCCGCGTGGACGCGCTGGCACTGTTTTTCTTTCTCGCCGCTGTGCTGGCCACGCGAAGAAGTCACCCGGCCGTTGCTGCCGTGCTTTGGCTACTGGCCTTTCTTACCAAGCAGACGATGCTGCCGCTGGGCCTGGCCCTTTTCCTGATGGAGTGGCGCCGGCCACGGCGCATGTTCACCGGCATGGGGCTGTATCTGCTGCTGGTGTCCGGCAGCTTCGCGTTGCTGCAGCACACGACCGGCGGATGGTTCCGCTACTACGCCTTTGGCACGGCCGGCGTCATCCAGTGGTCGTTTCACACCGCCGTGATGTTTCCCTTTGCGGACCTGCTGGGGCCTTTGCCGATCGCCTGCGGCCTGATCCTGCTCGCCGCGCTGTTCACCGGTGTGCGCTGGCGGGAGCGCGACGGCACCTACTTCGCCGTGGTAACCCTCTTTCTTGGTGGCGCCATCTGGTTTGTGCGGGCGCATGTGGGCGCCAACGTCAACGCCGTCATTCCGCTGTATGCCTGGATCGCGGTGCTCGCGGGCATCGCGCTGGATCGCCTGCTGGTCTCCGCCGCGGCTCTGGACCTCACGGCACTGCCACCCGCAACGGCTGCGGTGCTGCCCTCGGCGCTGTGGCTGCTGGCGTTGGTGCAGCTGGCCTCGCACCTGTACCGCCCTGCCGAGATCCCCACCGGCAATCTCGCAGCCCGCGCGGCGTTTCTATCGGCGCTGAAGGCCACGCCCGGCGATGTTTGGGTCGTCGACCACAGCTTCGATGCCGTGCTTGCCGGCAAGCCGCTGCATGCGGACATGGACGCCCTGGACGCTGTGCTGGGGCGAGGCTACGCGCCCGCGCTCGAGCAGTTTCGTCAGCTGAGCACCCAACACCAACTCACCGCGGTGGTGCTGGATCGCGCGCCGGAGGCCTACCAGCCTGAAGGCCTGTTCACCCGGCCGCCCTTTGCCGCGGTCTACAAGCTGCGCGCGGTGGCACCCGGTGGGGGCGCGCCCGGCGAGGTGGATCAGCCGCTCTTCACGCTGCTGCCGTGTAACGCGCAACCGCGGGCAGGAACCCTCACCGACCTGCGGGCGACGCTGGTGGATGGAACCGCCTGCATCGCAGATTCCCTTCCGGAATAGCAAACACAGAAGCAGGGTGTCTCCCGCTCGAGCGCTCTCTGCCACAACCACCAAAACAAAAAGGCCCGGTCGCCCGGGCCCTTTCGTCTTTGCAAGCGCAGGCTTATTTGGCGCCTACCGGTTCGCCCTTGCCCAGTTCGGCCACACGCTTGGCCAGCAGATCTTCCAGATGCTCGAGAGCCTCGCTGAAGCCCTCGATGCCTTCTTTGAGCTTGTCATGCGCCATGCGGTTCTCCTCGTGCATCTTTTCAAACGTCTGCTGGTCCATGTGCATTTTCTCGATGGGGTCGCTGGAGGAGGTGGCGGGGGAGAGCTTTCGCTCCAGGGTGCCCTCGGTGTCCTGCAGCTCCTGGAGCAGCTTGGGCGCGATGGTCAGCAGGTCACAGCCGGCCAGTTCGGTGATCTCACCCATGTTGCGGAAGCTGGCGCCCATGATCTGGGTCTTGTAACCGAACTTCTTGTAGTAGTGGTAGATCTCCGTGACCGAATGGACGCCGGGGTCGTGCTCCGGGTCGTAATCCTTGCCGGTGTCGTGCTTGTACCAGTCCAGGATGCGGCCCACAAACGGGGAGACCAGGGTGACCTTGGCCTCCGCACACGCCGCCGCCTGATGAATGCCGAAGAGCAGCGTCAGGTTGCAGTGGATGCCCTCTTCTTCAAGGTCCCTGGCAGCCTGAATGCCCTCCCACGTGGAGGCGATCTTGATCAGGATGCGCTCACGGCCGATGCCGGCCTGGTCGTACTGATGGATGATGTCTCGCGCCTGTTCCTTGGTCTTTTCGCGGTCATAGCTGAGACGCGCATCCACCTCGGTGGAGACCCGGCCGGGCACAATTTCCAGGATTTTGCGGCCAAAGGCGACGGCCAGGGTCTTAAACGCCGCCGCGGCCACCTCCTTGTCATCGGCCTTCGGCCCCAGAGCCTCGCGCGCCTGCGACAGCACATCGTCCACAATTGATTGGTACTCCGGCATGGCCGCTGCGGTTGCGATCAGCGATGGATTGGTGGTGGAATCCGTCGGCTTGAACTGCTTGATCGAGTTGATGTCGCCCGTATCGGCAACCACCGTCGTCATTGTCTTGAGCTGGTCTAAAAAGTTGGCCATGGCAGAACTCCTGAGAGGGGCGCGCGTGTGGGCGTCCAGGGTCTTCATTATAGGATGCGCGGCGAGCGGGCAGGTCGCCCTTCGCGCGCGAAGGGGCTGCAATCTACCTCGCCCGGGTGCGGGCCTCCACCAGTCCACGATAAAGCGCAATGGTCTGCTCGGCGATGGCGGTCCAGCTGAACTGTGCTTCCACGCGCCTGCGCCCGGCAGCGCCAAAGGCCCGGGCCCGCTCCGGGCTTTCCAGCAGGCTGACGATCCTGGCCGCCAGGTCGAGGGCAAACTGCGCGGGATCGGCTGAGAATCCGGTTGCAGGATCCTGGGCAAACTCGACCAGGTGCCCGGTCTCGCCTTCCACCACCACCTCCAGGATGCCGCCCGTGGCCGAGGCCACCACCGGAGCGCCGCAGGCCATCGCCTCCAGGTTGATGATGCCGAACGGCTCATACACGCTGGGGCAGCAGAAGACCGCGCAGTGCGAGTACAGCTGGATGGCCTCCTCCTTGGTCACCATCTGCTCAATCCACACGATGTTGTGACCCACGCCCAGCGGATCGCCGGTGGCGATGGCGTGGCCTTCGGGTTCCACGCCTGGCGGGGTGTGCACCTCCACCGCGGCGGCCTGGCTGCCGGGTGTTTTCTTGCGCACGGCCTCCACCTTGTTGCGCATCTCTTCGGCGATCTCGGGCGTATCCGGCGCCCCGGCGCACAGCACCACCTGGGTGCCGGGCGGCAGGTGCTGGATGGCATCCACCAGATGCGTGACGCCCTTTTGCCGCGTGATCCGGCCCACAAATAGAACATAGGGCTTGCCCTTGTCCACGCCGTACCGGTCCAGCGCCGAGGTGTCCGGCGTGTACTGGTACTGCTGGAGGTCGATGCCGTTGTAGATCACATGAATGCGCTCCGGCTTGACCTCCGGGTAGGCCTTCAGGATGTCCGCTTTTGTGCCGTTTGAGACCGCGACGATGGCATCCGCGTCCAGAATCGCCGTGCGCTCCATCCACGAGCTCAGCGCATAGCCGGAGCCGAGCTGCTCGGCCTTCCACGCCCGCAGCGGCTCCAGCGAGTGTGTCGTGAGCACAAACGGGATGCCGTAAAGCATCTTGGCCCAAAACCCGGCCATGGCAACGTACCAGGTGTGCGTGTGGATGACGTCCAGCTTGTCCAGGTGCAGCTGTTGCAGCAGATTCAGGCTCAGCGCCTCCAGCGCCCCCTTGAACTTGGCCGTGGTGCCGTCGGTGATGGCCTCCCAGGGCTGGTTGAAGAAGACCTCGAGGTTGGGGTTGGGCGGATCGACGTGACCGGGCATCTCCTCGTGCGCGGGTACCTCGCCCCAGGCATGGACCTCGACCTCAATGCTTTTGGCGAGCTCGCGGGAAAGGTACTCCACGTGCACACCGGCGCCGCCATACACATACGGCGGATATTCCCGCGTCATCAGCCCCACCCGCATCCCGTTTGCCTCCCTCGCTGCAGCCTGCATCGCGCTGTGATGTCGCGCCGTGCCTTTATGATGCGCCCTTTATAAAGCCTCACCCGGGGTCGCCTGAGCTTTGCCACACATCGGCCCGTGCGGGCCCCTGTCGCCGCCCTCGCGGGAAGGCGCAACCGGGAGCCCGTTTTCCGCGTAGGTGATTGTGCGCGACCGCCCCTGGCTTCGATACACTCGGGCCAACCCTGGATGAAGTTTCTTTTGCTCACGTTCGTGCTGGCACTCAGGCTGCTGAGCGGCCCGGCCCTGCCGGCACAGCCGTCGGCGCATCCCGCGGCCACCTCGCAGCCAAACACAGCAGACGCCGCGCCCGCCACCCCGGCCGCCGAGACCACCTTTTCCCTGCTCAGCGATCGTGAGCCGGTGGCCTCGCTGGCGGGCCAATGGCTCTTTCAACCCGGTGACGATCCGCGCTGGGCCGCGCCCGGCTTCGACGACTCGCACTGGGCGCTGGTCCGCAGCGATGCCGACTGGGACGAGATCGGCTACCGCCACCTGGACGGCACGGCCTGGTACCGCTTCCGCGTGACCCTGCCCGCGGGCGACCAGCCCTTCAGCCTGCATCTGCCGGCCATTACCACCTGTTACCAGGTGTTCGCCGACGGCCAGCTGCTGCGGACGGAGGGGGCGATGCCGCCGCATCCGTCGCTGTTCCGCACCCGGCCCACCCTGGTCCAGCTGCCTGCGCAGGCCCGTGCGCAGCCGCAAACCATCCTGGTCGCGCTGCGCATCTGGCATGACCCGGTCTGGAGCCAGTATCGTTCCGGAGGGTTGCAGGGCGGCGCCTTCGTCGGGCGCAGCGATCTGCTCACCAGGCAGTTCAGCAACCAGCAGCAGGCCCACCTTTGGCAGTTCAGTGACGATATCGACCTTGCCGCGCTTGAGCTGCTCGCCTTCGGCGTCGCCCTTGTGCTTTTTCTGGCGCGTTCCTCGGAGCGAGAGTTTCTATGGTTTGCCGTCATGACATTTGGCGGAGGCATGGTGCATGTGCTCACCGCATGGAGCCGGCTGAGGCCGAGCAGCGTCTACATTTTCGACACCCTGAACAACCTCATGGCGGTGGCCTTTCTGGCGGGGATGCTGTTGTTCCTGAACGCCCTTCTGAGGGGTCGATGGAGCAACGGTCTTGTTTTCGCGCTGAGTTGCTGCGGTTTAACCACGATCATCCTGCCGGTAAACGCGAGCGGCACGATCTCTGTAGCGGTTGCGAACGGCCTCGGTCTCCTGCTGACGTTGCCGATCTATGGCTGGATGCTTGTGTTTGTGCACCGACGCACGCGCAAAGGCCAGACGGACGCACGCATTCTCCGCGGTCCGCTTACCTTTCTGCTGCTCACCATGGCGTACATGAACCTGCTCGGGACCCTTCAGACGTTCGGCCTTCCTCAATTGGGCGCTCTCGAGCCCACGTGGCGCCACCCCTTCTTCTTCAACCTTTCCGACGTAGCCGAGGTCATCTTTCTGGCCGCGGTGCTCACCATCGTGCTGCGCCGCTTTGCCCTGCGCAGCCGCGAACAGGACCGCGTGGCCTCGGAGCTGGACGCCGCGCGCTCCGTGCAGCAGGTGCTGGTGCCGGAAAGCCTGCCCGGGGTGGCCGGTCTTGCCATCGGCACCGCGTACCATCCGGCGCAGCAGGTGGGCGGCGACTTCTTCCAAATCCTGCCCCTGCGCTCCGGCGCCACCCTGATCGTGATCGGCGATGTGGCCGGCAAGGGCCTGCCGGCCGCGCTGCAGGTTTCGCTGGTGGTGGGCACGCTGCGCGCGCTGGCGGAGTCCACCAGCTCCCCCGCCTCCATCCTGGCCGGGCTGAACCGCTCGCTGCAGGGCCGCGGCCCCGGCTTCACCACCTGCCTCGCGCTGTCCATCGCCGCCGATGCCGGCGCGCTCACCTTCGCCAACGCCGGGCACATCGCGCCCTACGTCAACGGCTTTGAGCTGCGCACCGAGCCCAACCTGCCCCTGGGACTTGTGCCCGAGATCGACTTCGACGAGATCCGCTACCCCCTCAACGTCGGCGACCACCTGACCGTCATGACCGACGGCGTTCCCGAGGCCACGCACCAGCGCGAGCTCTTCGGCTTCGAACGCACCGGCCAGATCAGCCGTGAAAGCGCCGCGGAGATCGCCGCGGCCGCCCAGCGCTTCGGGCAGGCCGACGACATCACCGTGCTCACGGTCGACATCCTGCCCGCCACCGCCCGCCACACCGAGCAGCTGCCCCCTGCCCTGCAGCCAGCCTGAGTCGCCCGGCTCCGGTACGCTGAAGGCTCCATGCACATCCATCGAGCCATTCTGCCCGCTGTTCTGCTTGCCCTTTCCGCCTCCGTTCCGGCGCAACAAAAGCCGGCAGCGCAACGGCCCACCGCCGAAGACCAGGCCTTTACAGCCATCTACACTGCGGAGTGGAAATGGCGGGAGCACCTGAACGGTGAAACCGACCAGGCTGCGGACAATCGGCCTCACATCCATCCGGAGCTGCCCCGCGTCGATGCCGCCGCGCAGGCCGAACGCGAGCGCTATTGGACCGCGGTCATGGGAAGGCTTCAGGCACTGCACCCGGATCGCCTCAGCCCGGAACAACAGCTGAACTTCGCCGTCTACCGTGCCCAGATCGAAACGCTGCTCAATGCGCAGCGCTTTCGTGAGTACCAACGGCCGGTGAACTCCGACTCGGCCTTCTGGTCGGACCTGACCATGGGCGCGGATGATCGCTCGCTGTTTCGTTCCGCCGCGGACTATCGCAACGACCTCAGCAGGCTGCGGGCGATCCCACGGTACTTTAGTGAAGAGATCGCCAACATGCGCGCCGGTGTGGCCCGGGGCTTCACCCCGCCGCGCGCCACGCTCGGCGGGCGCGACAAGTCCATCGCCGCCATCGCCAACGCCGCCTCGCCGGAGGCCACGCCGTTTTACCAGCCCTTCACGCACATGCCGGACACCATTCCCGCCGCTGAGCAGGAACAGCTCCGAGCCGAGGCGCGTACCGTCATCGCGCAACAGATCCTTCCGGCCTACCAACAGCTGCTGCGGTTCTGGGACGATGAGTACGTGCCCCATGCCCAGCTCTCGCTGGCCGCCGAGGACCTGCCCGATGGCAAGGCCTACTACCAGTCCAAAATCCTGGAGTTCGCGACGGTGTCGCTCACACCCGAACAGATTCACCAGATCGGGCTCGAGGAGATGGCCAGGATTCACGCGGAAATGCTGGCCACCATGCAGGAAGCGCACTTCAGCGGCGACCTGCCCGCCTTTCTGCGCTATCTGCGCTCTGATCCGCAGTTCTATGCCAAAACACCCGAAGATCTGCTGATGCGCTCAGCCTGGGTCGCCAAGGAGTTCGACGGCGTGGCCAGCCGCTTTTTTGGCTACGAGCCGCGCAACCGCTTCGGCATCCGGCCCGTGCCCGCGGCCATCGCGCCCTTCTACACCTCGGCCCGCGGCAGCGAAGACACCTACTGGGTGAACACCTTTGACCTGCCCTCGCGCGGTCTGTTCGCGGTGCCCGCGCTGACGCTGCATGAGTCCGCCCCCGGGCACTCCTGGCAGCTCAGCATCGCGGCCGAGCACAAGGATCTGCCCCGGTTCCGCAACGTGTACATCTCCGCCTACGGCGAAGGCTGGGCGCTCTACTGCGAGCGGCTGGGCACGGAGATGGGCCTTTACCACACGCCCTATGAGCGTTTCGGGATGCTCAGTTATCAGGCCTGGCGCGCCGGCCGGCTGGTGGTCGATACCGGTATCCACTCCCAGCACTGGACCCGCGCCGAGGCGCAACAGTACCTCCGTGACAACACGGCGCTGAGCGATCATGAGATCGAAACCGAGGTGGATCGCTACATCTCCTGGCCCGGCCAGGCGCTGAGCTACTACCTGGGCGAAATGTCGATCTGGAAGGAACGGCACAAAGCCGAGGCGGCGCTTGGGCCCCGCTTCAACCTGCGCGCCTTTCACGATGCCGTGCTCCAAACCGGATCGCTGCCCCTGCCCGTGCTGGAACAGCACCTGGATGCGTGGATCGCGCACGGCGGCGTCGGCCCCTACCCGGAGCTGGAAAAGTGAGTCGATCGCAGGCAATCAGGCCTCCCGGGGAAACCTTTTTTCCGCCTGGGGCGTAGAGTAAACACATTCTCTTCCCAAGGAGTCACAGGCCCACATGGCTTTGGACCATCTGACCCAGCGTGCTCTCAGCGCGGCTGCCCTCGCTGCTTTGCTCGTCTCGCCCCTCCCTGCGCAGCACCAGCACCATGCGGCCTCTGAGCACGACGGCGAAAAGACGACCACCACGACCACGGTCGAGCCCACGCCGGAGCACAAGCAGCCAGGCCTGCTCGCTCCGGACGCCACCAGCGATGCCTCTGTGACCCTGGCGAGCGGTAAATCTGTCGCCTACACCGCCGTCGCCGGGCTGCTGCCGGTGGGCTACAGCGATCCGCAGGACGCCAAACTGGGGATGGACGGCCGCTATCTGCCCGATGCCGCCATGGACCTGCCGCCCAAGCCGGAAGACCAGCCCGCCACCGCGCATATGTTCTACACGGCCTACTTTGCCAAGGGCGCGGACGGCTCCGGGGAGGGCGGCGGCACGCGGCCCATCACGTTCTTCTACAACGGCGGCCCGGGCTCGGCCACCATGTACCTGCGCATGACCTCGCTGGGCCCCGTGCGCGTGCAGCTCCCGGACCTCGCGCACCCCGTCGGTGGCCCGTACAAGGTCGGCCCCAATCCGTACTCGCTGCTCGACGCCTCCGACCTCGTCTTCATCGATGCGCCCGGCACCGGCTACAGCCGCGTCGAGGGCAAGGACGCCATGAAGGCCTTCTATGGCGTGGATCAGGATGCCGCCGCATTTGACCGCTTTATCCGCCGCTTTCTTACCAAATACAACCGCTGGAACTCCCCCAAATACCTGTTCGGCGAAAGCTATGGCACCACGCGCGACGCGGTGCTGGGGGCCAAGCTGCAGCAGCACGGCGTGGACCTGAACGGCATCGTCTTTTTGTCGCAGATCCTGAGTTTCGGGGACACCGCCGACGGATCGGACGGCAACCCCGGCAACGAAAACGGCTTCTTCCTCGCGCTGCCCAGCTTTGCCGCCACCGCCTGGTTCCACCACAAGGTGCCCAACCAGCCCGCGCAACTGGAGCCCTGGCTGCATGAGGTGGAGGGTTATGCGCTGGGCGACTACGCCGCGGCGCTGCTGGCCGGCGCTGACCTGGACCCCGCCCGCAAGGCCGCCGTCGCCGCCAGGCTCGAAAGCTATACCGGCATCCCCGCGGCCACCTGGGTGCGCGCCAACCTGCGCCTTACCGGCGGTGAGTTCGCCAAAAGACTGCAGGGCGACAGCGAGATCACCACAGGCCGCCTCGATTCACGCTTCCAGGGCCCCGAAATGCAGCCCTTCAGCAAGGAAGCCGACTACGACCCCTTTACCGAGTCCATCGAGTCCGCCATTCTTGCCGCGCAAAACACCTACGCGCACGAGACGCTGCACTTTGGCCGCGACATGACCTACAAAACCAGCGCCCGCGAACAGGGCTTCAAGTGGGACATGCACCACCGCCCGCCCAACGCGGGCAGCGACTGGGACGACACCTTCACCAACGTCATGCCGGACCTCGCCTACACCCTCAAGGTGAACCCGCACATGCACGCGCTGCTGATGGGCGGCTACTTCGATCTGGGCACCCTGTACTTCGGCGCGACCTATGAGATGAAGCACCTGCCCATCCCCTCCTCTCTCCAGAACAACATCGAGTACAAGTTCTTCCAGACCGGTCACATGGTCTATGTGAACGAACAGGCCCTGCACGAGCTCCATGACCGCACCGCCGCATTCATTGAGGCCAGCGAACGCGGACAGTAAAGCATGGGGCCCCGGCAAGCAGCCGGGGCCCCATGCCTGCAGCCCTTCATTCTTGTTCTTTCCGCAGCGACTACGCTCTTCTCTACTGCAGACTTGCAGGTGAACCGCTTTACGCGCCCGCCCGCCCGCCGTGGTGGGCGTGCACAAAATGGTATGGCGGCCACGGCCCGGACAGCTGCATGGCGCAGTCCTTCAGCTCCTGCGTCGCCGTACAGTACTTGTTCTGGTAGCGCTCCACGGTTTTCTTGTCGACCAGATGGGCGATGTCCAGCAGCATTTTGCCGGCATCGGTACGCTTGCAGGTGATCTCTTCTTCCAGCGGAAGAAACATACGGTGCATCTGCACGCTCAACGCCCGCGCCCGCGACTGGCGTTCGCGTTGCCGTGTGGCCGACTCCCGCAGGTGCGACAGGTAGGCCTGCCCCGCCGCGTGCGCACCCAGGGACGCGACCTTTTCCGCGCACACGTCGTCGATCAGCACCTTGAGGTGCATCTCCGCCTTGCCGCGCAAACGCTCCACGTTGGCCATGAAGTGGCGCTGGTTGGAGCGCACGGAGCGCCGCAACGCATCGTCATCGTCAAAGCAGGTGCCAAAGCGAAACGGCAGCACCGTGGACCGCGTAAACGTGGCCGCGATCACCCGGGCATGGTCCCGGGCCGCGGCGGCGGCCTCCGGCCCGGCAAGGCGGGCGGCGTCCTCCGGCAGGTGTTCCGAAACAATCACCGCGAGGTCGGCCGCGGGAAAAAGAAAGGTTTGGCCACCAAACAGGCCCTGCATCCCCCCCAGGGGCACGGGACGACGATGATTGGCGAGCTCGGCAAAGGCGCTACGTTCCGCAATGCAATAGGCGTACCACGACATGGACTGTTAACCCCTCAGCTGACCGGTTCAGCGAGTCGATTGAAAACCGAACCGCAAACCCACATACACGAGCCCTGAAGCAGACTGCCGCCATCGCGGTTGCTTCAAAAAAAGTGCACTGTTCGATAGCGAGCAGATACTATGCCAGCCTTTGTACGGTTGGCAAGAAGAACCTTTTTGGTCAACGGCGGCATCGCGCCGAGGTCCCCAAACTGCCTTCTCCGCGCCGTCCCCGGCCACACTTGCTAGACTGAACTGATGCCCGGCCGCGCGCCGTGCGCAGTCCCTTTCAGGACCGAGGACGGACCAGACGACGTGAACACCGCATTGAAGCATGGCAGCCGGCAACAGGATGGGTTTTCGCTCGCCACCGAAAACAGCCTCAACTGGGCAAAAAACAACCGGCGCACGACGCTGATGATCGTTGGCGGGGTGGTTCTGCTCATTCTCGCCATCGCCGGTGGATACGCGATCTACCAGCACCGGACAGCAGACGCCCAGACGGCTTTCGGCGAGGCTATCCAGGTCTACCAAACGCCGCTGGTGCGGCCCGGCCAGCCCCTGCCGCCCGGCATGAAGGCGTTCAACTCGGCCAAGGAGCGCGCGTCCAAGGCCAACGCCCTGTTCGTGCAGGTAGCCGAGCGGTATGGCGCCACTGAACCCGGCAAGCTGGCCCGCTACTTCGCCGGCCTCACCTATATGGAGGCGGGCCAGAACGGCCCCGCGGAAGAAACGCTCAAAAAGGTCGCCTCCAGCTGGAACGGCGACGATGCCGCCCTGGGCAAGATGGCGCTGGCGCAGCTCTATGCCCAGACAGGTCGCCAGACCGAGGCTGTGGGGCTGTATCAGCAGCTTGCCAAGGGCCATGCCAGCACCGTTCCGCCCGGCCTGGCGCAGCTGGAGCTGGGCGACATGTACAACGCCGAAGGCAAAACCGAGCAGGCCCGGCAGGTCTACGCCGAGATCAAGGATCACGACAAGGACCCCAAAGGCAAGCCCGGCATCGCCGCGCAGGTGGCCACGCGCAAGCTCAACCCGCAGGCTGCGCCCGCAGCTCCCGGCGGCGGCCTCCAGTAAGGATCGCGGCGGGCAGACTGCGGATCTACACGCCGGCCTGCGGTCTCCGGTCGAGAGGACAGCTCCACTCCGGCCTGCGGTCTCCGGTCGACACGAAGGCTCCGCTGCGGCCTCATAGTCGAGACGCGCCGGGGTTGAGCGCCAGCTTTCCGCCTCAGGCCTCGGGGTCGGAGTCGTGCGATTCCAGATTGACCGCAGTGGCATGGATGCTGACGTGGGTGGTCAGTCGCTGGGCCAGGATCTGCGGCGAACGCAGGCCGGCTACCACGGTCCAGGCATCGTTTGTGCGGGCCGCTGCCGAGGGCGCGGCCCACGCGGGCAGGCTCAGTTGCAGATTGTCAGCCAGCGCGCACGCATATGGCTCGTACAGCTTGCGCAACGCGACCAGGCGCTCGCGGCTTTCAAAGTCGTCGCAGGGTGAAAAGCCCGTCCCTTCCAGCGTCTCGCAGAGCTGCATGAGTTCTTCGCTGTTCAGGCGGGACAACGGCTGGTCGCGCAGCCTTGCTTCCAGCGGCTCCAGGTGCAGCACATGCACCAGATCCACGAGCGCGTGGCGGCCAATGGCAAAGGTGAGCTGGGCCTGCCGCGTGCGATCGCCGTCCATCATGGTAATCAGCAGCGCGCAGGTGTCCAGCACGGCCACCAGGGCCGCCAGCCAGCTTTGGTTGTCGTGTTGGGAGCGGTAGTAGCACAGAACCGGGTAGGAGATGTGGGTTTCCAGCATCTCGGCGCACCAGCGCTCCCAGTCTGCCAGTAGGCTGCGCAGCACGGGCATGCCGTCGTCAAAGCTGTGCCGCACCAGCAGTTCAGCGGCCGTGGGCGGTGAGCCGGCCCGGGCGTCCAGCAGGGCAACCAGGATCTCGCGCTGTGAAAAGGCGTTGTAGAGCACAGGCACATAGCCGATCACCAGCGCGATAAAGCCCAGCCCCGTGCCCGCTTCCAGCACCGTGAGCAGGCGAGCCAGACCGGTGATCGGGGTGACGTCGCCCATCCCCAGCGTAAACAGCGTGGTGCCGCTGACATAAAGGCAGGAACGGAACAGCGGCCAGTGCGTCGGTGTGCTCAGGGCTTGATCGTGAAAGCCCACGTGAAGTCCGAAGAAGATCAGGGCAAAGCCCACGGTGAGCAACACGCCCCAGACAAAAAAGAGCACCAGCAGCGAAAGCGGGCCGTAGATGCTGTACATCTGGTCGCGCAGCACCCGGGAGGGCAGCCGTCCGGTCACGGCGCGCCAGGGCTGCCAGGTAGACAAAAAGAAGAGCCGCGTGATTCGGAAGCGGCCCACCGGTCGGCGCGGCAGAATAACGCTCTGGAAGGCATCCAGCAGCACGATCGCAAGCAATAGAAACCCGGCCAGAACAGAAAGTGCTCGCATTTACGCTCCAGCCCACCAGGCTCCAGCACACCAGAAACACGGGCCCAAGTAAACCCGCTCAAAATTCTTGTTGCCACAAAAGGTACCGTCTGCCAAAATATCCGCATCGGCTTGTTGCAAGGGTTCACCTCCGGCTGCCTGTAGGCGCTGTGCACGTCTGCCTATACCCTCTCCACCGTACGTTCATCGCTGCGCACGTTCAGCGCGGGGGAACAGAGATGAAGACGCGCGTCCTTGTTGTAGATGACGACCGCCTGGTCGCTGACACGTTGTCCATGATTTATATCGCTAACGGGTACGATTGCGAGGCACGGTACTCCGCCGCGGACGCGTTTGCCCGCGCCAAGGAGTTTGCGCCGGACCTTGTGCTCTGCGACGTCACCTTGCCGGATGAGAGCGGCCTGCAGCTTGGCTGGCGCGTTCAGGACGCGCTGCCGCACACCCGGCTGCTGCTGCTGACCGCCTACGCCAGCAACGCCGTCCAGGTCAGCGCCGAAGCCCACCGGATGCATCGCCCAGTGCGCCTTCTGAACAAACCCTGCCGTCCGGATGACCTGCTGCGCGAAACCGCCTCCCTGCTGCAGTCCGCCTAGCAGTCGAGCTGCAAACGGGGCCTACACGGCGCGGCGCACGATAGACTGGAGCTGTGGCGAGTCCGGACCCACCTGTAACGCTGGCCAGCCTGCGGCGGAGCCGTGCCGTTCGCGGCCGCGCCCTCCCGGAAGCACCCGGGCTCTTCGACCTCCTCGCCCCGGAGGCCTCCCCCGCTCCCGCGGCGTCCGAAGCCGCTGTTGCAGCGCCAGCACCGACCCCCCACGGCCACTCTGCCGGGATGGTCGTGACCCTCTCCAGCCCCTCTTCCCCCGCTGCGGTTGTGCTCCAGGCTGCAGCGGGGGACGAGCGCTCCGTCCGGCTTCCCTCCCCAGCCCCGCCCGCCAGCGTGGAGCTCAAGTCCCCCTCCGCACCGGAGGTTTCCGCCGCGCCGCAGGTCTGGTCGGTGAGCGGCATCGTCCGCCACGTGCGCGAGCTGGTCGAGCGCGGCTACGGCCGGGTCACCGTCGAAGGCGAGATCTCCAACTGGCGCCCCGCCGGCAGCGGCCACTGCTACTTCACGGTCAAGGATGCCGGTGCCCAGCTTTCCGCCGTCATGTTCCGCCGCCAGGTCTCGCTGCTCCGCTTTCAGCCTCGCGACGGCGATGCCGTCAAGCTGCAGGGGCAGCTCTCGGTGTATGAAAGCCGCGGGCAGATGCAGCTCATTGTGGAGTGGATGCAGCAGGCCGGCCTGGGCGCGCTGCTGGCGGAGGTGCAGCGGCTCAAGGAGCAGCTGCGGCGCGAAGGCCTCTTCGACAGCAAGCGCCCGCTGCCGCCCTTTCCGCGCTGCATCGGCGTGATCACGAGCCTTCAAGGCGCGGCGCTGCGGGATATCGTCAAGGTTTGCCGGCGGCGCCACGCCGCCGTTCAGCTGCTCATCTTTCCGGCCGCGGTGCAGGGCCCCAACTGCCCGGCGGAAATCGTGGCCGGGCTGCGCTGGTTTGCGGCACACCCGGACCGGGCGGAGGTCCTGCTGGTGGCCCGCGGCGGCGGCAGCTGGGAAGACCTCCACGGCTTCGACCATGAGCAGGTGGCCAGGGCCATCGCCGCCTCGCCCCTGCCGGTGATCACCGGGATCGGTCATGCGACCGACGCCACCATCGCCGATGCCGCCGCGGACCTGTGCGCCCCCACGCCTTCAGCCGCCGCGGAGATCCTCACCGCGGCGCAGCACCGCGTGGAAGCGCATATCGCGGCCCTGCACACCCGTCTGCTGCGGACCGGCAGCTTTGAGCTGCTGCGGGCCCAGCAAAGGCTGGGCCGGCTCAGCGCGCAGGCGGTGCTGCGCCGCGTCGAAGACGGCCTGAACCGCCGCAGCCAGCGCCTGGATGAGCTCGGCTTCCGCTCCTTCAACGCCCTGGACCGCCGTTTGCGCCTGCGCCTCCGTCGTTTGCAGGACCTCGATACGCGGCTGCAGCGCTGCAATCCCGTCACGGCGCTGGCGGGCAGCCGGGAGCGCCTAGGGGCGCTGCGGGCGCGGCTGGAGCGGGCCGCCCAGGTCCGTCCGCTGGCAGCCGGGCGCCGGCTGGACGCCGCGCACACGCGCCTCCATGCCCTCAGTCCGCTGCGTGTTCTGGATCGCGGCTACGCCCTGGTGTACGGCCCGGATGGCCGCCTGCTGCGCTCCGCGGCAGGGGTGCCGCAGGGGACCGAGATCACCGCCCGCCTCGCCATGGGAGCTCTGCGCGCCCGCGTGGTGAATGGCAACGCATAGCAGTGGAGCTCTGCAGGTTGGTCCGGTGCAGGCCTGATCGGCTGCATGGGTGGCGACAAACCGAGCTGGCTGGCGCCAGTGGCCAGTTTGAATCTGCAGCCATGCAGCTGTACCCGCTGCCGTCATCCTTGTATCTCTACAACAGCGCTTCAGTTGTTTGTATGAGACGGAAAGCGGTGAAGGAGATGGCGCGAGCGCCATCTCCTTCGCGGGCGCGCGTCATCCGCTCATCCTGAGGTGGAGACCACCGTCGTTCAGCCAAAGGAACGCGCGTCCCGGTCACGCACGACCGAACAGTCCCAGTCGCACTTACAAGCAAGGTCACACGTGACCGAGATCGTCTGTGGAGTTGATGTTGCCTCGTCGTCCGTACAAGTCCGTATCGGCCGCAACGGGGCAGGGCGCCCTGGTCACGCGCCTGCGCCAGCTCACCCAACTGCGCACCGCGCAACGCAACCAGAGGCGCCTGGTCGAGGACCCCGTGGTGCAGGCCGGCTTCGGGCACCTGCTGGCGATCAGCCACGGCAGATCAAGGATCGCCGACCAGATCGCCGCGCTGATCCACGCTGATCCACGCCGACCCGCTGTGGACGCAGCTGGACCAGGCCTTCCGCAGCCTCCGCGGCTTGGCCTACCGCACCGTCGCCCAACTGATGGCCGAAATGCCGGAGATCGGCGCTCTGCCCAACTAAAACCCTCTCCAGGCTCGCCGGCCTGGCTCCCCCTGGCCAACGACAGCGGCAAGCACCAGGGCAAACGCCGCGTTCGGGGCGGAAGAAGCTCCGTACGCCAAAGCCAGAAAGGTCAGACATCTAGAAACCGCTTGACAATGAAGACAGTCGCTGAACGCACTGAAGGATTTCGGCATTCCTGTGTCAGCCAAGCTCCCCGGAGGAAAACGCAGCCAGTGCGTTCTTGGTCCGATGGACAATCTGCCGGGACCTCACAACGAGATTCGTTCCAGTATCGCCGCGAAGAAGCCGTCGCCCTGAAATCCGGCCCCCGGCAGCGTACGTAGACGGTCCTGGCGAACCCATCCGCCCCGTTCGGCCGCGGGGGTCAGGAGAATACCCTGCCCGGCCAGCGTGGTCAGCAGCGGTTCGATGGCGATCTGACGAATTGCCGGGTCAGCCTCGGCCAGCACCGCATCGACCACCGCCCCGCACTCCTCCGCCTCCAACGAGCATGTGGAATACACCAGCCGCCCGCCCGGCGCCAGATGCCGCAGAGCCCCGCGGAGAATTCGCTGCTGGCGTTCCGCCTGGCGGCGCAGATCTTCCGGCTGCACACGGTGCCGGATCTCCGGGTTGCGGGCCAGCGTGCCCGTGCCGCTGCACGGGACGTCGCAAAGAATCAACGGAAAGTGCCGCGACACATCCGGCAATGCCGAAGCGTCAGCCTGTTCGAGCTCTATGGCGACTTCTGGCAGGTCGCGGCGCAGGCGGTCGGTAAGCCGCTTCAGGCGGACCGGGCTGGTGTCGGTGGCCAGCAACCTGGCCCTGGGCAGACGGCGGCCCAGCACAATGGTCTTTCCGCCCGGAGCGGCACAGCAATCCCACACCGCTTCCGCAGTCGGCTGCGCGGCCGCGGTCAGCTCGGCCACCAGCCGTGAGCCCGCGTCCATCACCGGCATGGGACGGGTTTCAGTCTCGTCGGCGAAGATCGTGCCGCACCCGGGCTCGCGCTGATCAAAGGCGCAGATCGCCTCCGCCGCCGCCCGGCCATACTGCTCGATCCAGCCCTCCACTAACCAGAGCGGATGCCCCAGCCGCTCCGCCAGGGCCGCGGCGGATTCGACCATGGGCTTGCGGACGGGCGGCGCGGTGGTGAGCCTGCGCAGCACCGCGTTGACCATGCCCGCCGCATGGGCGTGGCCGGCCACGCGCACCAGCTCCACGCTTTCGTTCAGCGCAGCGTGCGGCGGGATGCGGTCCATGTGCAGCAGTTGAAAGGCCCCGAGCCGCAGTGCAAGCTCCACAGGAAGCGCCAGGCGCAGGTCAGGCCGGCTCAGAAACGGGCGCATCCGGGCATCCAGTGCCAGCTGCCAGCGCAGCGTCCCCAAGACCAGCGCCGTCGCCAGGTCTCGGTCCGGCTGCGATAGCGGCGCCATGCCCGGCCCGTGCAGCAGGTCATCGCTGTGCGCCTGGCTGGTGGCCACCCGCTCCAGAATGGCGAATGCCGCCGCCCGCGCCGGACTTACCGGGGGCTTGGCGGCCTGGGTGCGCGGTGGTCGCTGTGGCGCGCGAGCTTCAGTCAAGCCGTTCCCCCGCTCGCAGCTGAATGCCGTGCTCGAAGTCTGCGCCGGGCATTCGCACCTTGCCTTCCAGCTGCACCTCGTCCAGGGCAATTACCGAGCCGTTCGCCGCTCCCGCAAGGAGCGTCTCTCCGTTCATACCGAGCTCCCCGGGGCTGAGCTGGAGCACCCGCGCGTCCCCGTCTGGCAGGTGCATCCCGTGTACGAGGAAGCGCTTGCCCCGAAACGCGGCGAACCCACCGGGCCAGGATAAAGACCCCGCCAGCGGTCGTATACCTGTCGCGCGGGCCGTTCGGGCAAGCGCAGCAGGCCGTCCTCGCGCTGCAGAATGGGTGCCAGGGTCGCCGCGCTGTGATTCTGCGGCACCGGATGCACATCGCCGGTCTCCAGCCCTGCCAGCGTCTGCAGCATCAGCTCCGCACCGACCTCGGCCAGCACAGGAAACAGGTCGGCAGCCATCGTCTGCGGGCCGATCGGCACCTGGCGCTCCAGCAGCACATCGCCGGTATCCAAACCGGCGTCCAGCCGCATCGTAGTCACGCCCGTCTCCGTCTCGCCGTTCGCCACAGCCCACTGAATAGGCGCCGCGCCACGGTACTTGGGCAGCAGCGAACCGTGCAGATTCAGGTTGCCCAGGCGCGGCAACGCCAGCATCCAGTCCGGGATCATGCGGCCATAAGCGACCACCAGTATGGCGTCCGGCCGAATCGTCTCCAGCTCCGCGCGGAGCTCCCCGTTGCGCTTCAGGCGCTCCGGCTGCAGCACGCGCAGACCGTGCTCCGCAGCCACCTGCTTCACCGGCGGCGCTTGCAACTCCATCCTGCGGCCGGCGGGCCGGTCCGGCTGCGTGAGCACCAGTGCCACCTCATGCCCCGCAGACAGCACGGCCTCGAGCGTGGGGACGGCGAACTCCGGAGTGCCGCAAAAAACAAGTTTCACCGGCACCGCCCCGGCCGCGCGCCTACCATTCGCCGTTCTTCTGTAACTTGCGGATGCGCCGCATCACCAGATCGCGCTTCAAGCGGCTGAGATAGTCGATAAACAGAACACCGTGAAGGTGATCGATCTCGTGCTGAAAGGCCCGGGCCAGCAGCTCATCGCCTTCCCGCTCAAACCATTCCCCGCGCGCATTCTGGGCGCGCACCGTCACGTTGGCCGCCCGTCGCACCTTTTCGCGAATTTCGGGCAGGCTCAGGCAGCCCTCTTCCTCGTACTGGTCGCCCTCCCGCCGGGTGATGACGGGGTTGATCAGCACGATCCTGTCCCCCAGATTCTTGTTGAAGCTCAGGTCAATGACCGTGATCTGCTTGCCGACGCCGATCTGCGGCGCCGCCAGCCCGATACCCTGCGCCGCATACATGCTTTCGAACATGTCGTCGACCAGTTTGGCAATCTGCGCATCGAACACCGTCACGGGCTCGGCCTTGCGCATCAGCACCGGGTCCGGATACTTCACCACCTCGTAGATCTTGCGCGGGCTCTCTATGATTGTTGCCGCCATGCTCACCTTCAAAACGCTCTGATCTGATCGCGGTAGCCCTCGAAGTTGCGCTGCAACTCACGGAGCGAATCGCCGCCAAACTTTTCCATCACCAGGCGCGCCACGGTGAGCGCCACCATGGCCTCCCCCGCAACACCGGCCGCGGGCACCACGCACACGTCAGACCGCTCATACGATGCCTTAGTCGCTTCCCGCGTGTCAAAAGAAACCGACCCGAGCGGGCGCCGCAGCGTGGAGATGGGCTTCAGGTAGCCGCGCACCACCACATCCTCCCCGTTGGACATGCCGCCCTCTACCCCGCCGGCGTTGTTGCTCTCCCGCCGAAAGCCCGTAAACCCCCCTCCGCCGTTGCCCTGTTCGGGTTCGCCGTCGTCCCTACCGGCATAGCCAATCGCATCATGCACCTCTGACCCTGCTGCTCCTGCGGCTGTAACGCCCCGGCCCAGTTCCACCGCCTTGACCGCCTGCAAACTCATCAACGCCTGGGCCAGCAAACCATCCAGCCGTTCATCCCAGTTCACATGGGTGCCGATGCCCGGTGGCAGCCCATGCACCACCACTTCGAAGACCCCGCCCACGGTGTCCCCTGTCCGCAACGCCTTGTCCACCTCGGCCTTCATCTGCGCCTCAGTATCTTTATCGGCACAAGCCAGCAAAACTTCATCTTTTTTTTGCAGGGCTGCGATCTCGGCCCAGCTCACCTCGCGCCCGAGCTCCACAGCACCCACCCGGATCACGTGGCTGGCAACCTGCACCCCCAGTTTCCGGAGCAGCAATTTCGCAAGCGCTCCACAGGCCACCCGCGCCGCGGATTCCCGTGCGCTCGCCCGCTCCAACACATAGCGCGCATCCTTGAAGTCATACTTCAACGCTCCGGCGAGGTCGGCGTGGCCAGGCCGTGGGCTCGTCACCGCCTTGTGCCTGGCCGCATCCCCGACACCCACCGGCAGCAGCTCTTCCCAGTTCTTCCAGTCGCGGTTTTCCAGCGTCATGGCCACCGGCGAGCCGATGGTGAAGCCGTGCCGCACCCCGGACAGCACGTGCGCGCGGTCCTGCTCGATGCGCATGCGGCCGCCGCGCCCATAGCCCTGCTGCCGCCGCCACAGCTCGCGATCCAGAAACTCCTGGTCAAACGGCACACCCGCCGGCAGACCGCTCACAAGGGCGACCAGCGCCTCCCCATGGCTCTCCCCCGCTGTCGAAAACCTCAACATAAGCTCCTCATTATACGAGGCTCAGAGCCCTTGCCGAAGACGCCGCGCATGCACCGAACGCGCACCAGGGCCAGGCAACGACGCTGCCCCTACTCGTTCAGCCGCAGGGTGAACCCAGGCACGTCTTCAGCTGCGGGAATGACCGGCTGCGACGTTTCGGAAGCTGCGGAAGGCTCCCGCGCCGTGTCCACCACCTCTATATAACGTCGCGAGTCGAAAAGGTTACGTTCCATCGACCGCACCCACTCCGTGGTCTGCTCCGCGCCTCGCCCAGCCGCCTGCGCCGCGGTGAACTCTCCACGCGCGGTCTGGAACTTGGCTTCCAGGTCGTCCAGGGCGCTCAGCAGCAGCGCTTCCGGCGTCATGGGCAGCTTGGGAGAGCCGAACTCCAGCTTGCCGTGGTGCGCCAGCAGCATGTGCTCCAGCAGGAGCCGCAACGGCTGCGGAAACAGCACCGGCGCCGTGCCGTTCCCAACCGCCGCAGCCCGCGCCTCGGCATCAAGAGCGGCAATCCGCTCGGCCAGCATCCGCTGCCCGATGGCGATGTGGCCCACCAGCTGGCCTTCCAGGGTGTACTCAAAGGAGCTGCGCCAGCTCAGCTCGCGCACCTTGCCGATATCGTGCAGGATGGCGCCGGCCACGAGCAGATCCGGGTTGACTTCCGGGTAGCAGGGCGCCACCGCCCGGCACACCCGCACCAGGTGCAGCACATGCTCCAGCAGCCCGCCCAGCCAGGCGTGGTGCAGCCGTTTGGCCGCCGGGGCCACGCGAAACGCCGGGCCAATCTCCGGGTCGTCGAGGAACCCGAGCACCAGTCGCTGCAGCCAGGGATTGCGAAACCCGGCAACGTAGCCGCGCAGCTCCCCGTCCATGGCCGCGATCTCGAACCGCGACGCCGGCACGAAGTCCGCCGGCTCCACCTCCGCGGCTTCGGCGGAGCGCAGCCGGCTCAGCGTGATCTGGAACTTGCCCTGATACTTCGAGATCTGGCCCTGCGCCTTGACGTAGCAGCCCTCGGTGCAACTGGTGAGCACCTCGGCAAACTCCTCCCACATGCGCGCTTCCAGCTGGCCGGTCTTGTCGGCCAGCAGCAGGGCAAGGTACTGGCCGCCGCCGCCTTTGCGCTCCCGTACCGCCACGGAAGCCAGGCAAAAGAAGGTGGTGACCACCTCGTTTTCAAACCGCGGCGCATCCGCCACAAAAAAGCTCTTCATGCAGGCGACCTGGAACGGCCACCGCGCACGGTGACCGTTCTGTATGGGATTTAGGGATCTACTGCGGCTGCGGAACGGTGGTAGTCGCCGGGTTGGACTGCGTTCCCGTGGCCGCCGGGATCGGCTGGCCCTGCGGCGGCGCACCCGCCGGCGCCGCACTCGGCGGCGGCAGCGTGGTCTGGTCCGAGGTCCCCGAGACCGGTCGGGTCGGATTGCTGGTATTGACGCCCGACTCGCTGTTGGTCACCGCAGAGGCCCCCAGCGCCGGATTCACCGTCGGGCTCACACCCGAGTTCGTCGGCTCCGCGGGTTTGGGCTTCTCCTGCAAACGCTCTTTGGGCTGGCCCTTGTCGCGCCGGGGCTTTTTAGGCTTGGGTGTCTTGCCCGCGGCTGCATCGGATAGCCCCAGCGGGGCCGAGGCCACCTTTTCTTCCGTGCTCTGCGCCGGCGTGGGCTTGGGCGGGCGTTTCGTCGACTTCACCTCTGCCTTGGACAGATTCTTTTCCGCGCGCTTCTCTTCGGAGTCCGACTGCCGGCTCGCAAAGCGCGTCTTGTGCTCCGGCTCCTCCGCCTGCGTGTCCAGCGGATTGGCGTCCTCCGCGCTCACACCCGTGGTGATGCTCGCCGCAGTCGGCTCTGTGGCCGCGGCAATGGCCGACCCGGGCGCCGGTGCATGGGCGTCACTGCCCTCCGTGGCCGCTCCCAGCGAGGGCACAACGGCGGTGGTTTCGGCGGTGCCGTTGGGCAGCGCGTTCCGCGGCGCCTGCCCGAAGCGCACCTTTTCCCGCTTGATCTTTCTGGACTTGCGAGTGAAACCTGCATTCTTCAGACCGCCATGGGCCGCTTCCTTGGCCTGCTGCCGTTCCGCCACCTTTTCCCGAGCCGCGGCCAGCTGCTGCTCGGCCTTTTCCGCCTTGAGCTGCTCCGCACGCTGCTTCTTGACGGTCTTCCTTTTCAGCGGAGGCGGCGTGTAAGCGGTAAAGGTGGTGTGCCCGTCCGCTCCTGCCGAGCCCACGTCCGTAAAGCCCGGCTTGATCTCGACATACGCATCCTGCCGTGCCTGCGTCAAATAACTGCGCAGCGCAGGCTGCAGCTGGCTCATATAGAGCCCCTCCTGCACCTGGTTCTCCACGTTGCTCAGCGGGGGCACGCCCGCCTGCTGGTGGCTGTCGACCTTGAGGATCACAAATCCCTGGCGCGTGCGGATGGGCTCCGTGTAGCCGCCCACCGGCAGCGGAAACGTCGCCTTTTCCAGCACGTCGCCCAGCATGCCACGCTTGAAGTCGCCCAGGTCGCCGCCCGCCGCGGCCGTGGGTCCGCCGGACGCGGTCTTGGCCAGCTCGGCAAACTTGCCACCTGCCTTGAGCCTGGCTTCCAGCTCGTCGGCCTTGGTCTGAGCGGTGCTGATCTGGGCGTCGGTGGCATTGTCCGGCGTGGGCACCAAGATCTCGCTCAGGTGCACCTGTTCGGGCTGTTCAAAATCTTTTTCGTGCGCCTTGTAGTAGGCCTGTTCCGCACTCGGCGTCATGCCGCTGCCGATGCGCCGCCCCACCTCATCGCGCACCACCTGCTGCGTGATCACCTGGTTGCGAATGTTCTGCTTGAAGTCTTCAAACGAGATGCCCTGCTCCGCTGCGGCCTTTTCCAGCGCATCCATGTCGGGCAGGTTGGCGCGCTTGCGCATCTCGTCCAGCTGCCGCAGCGTTTCCGCGTCGCCGGTGATGCCCAACTCCTTGCCCTTGCTCAGCAGCAGCTGCTGGTCGATCATGTCGCGCAGCAGGGTGTGCTGCTTGTCGGCCAGCTCGGTCGGGGACCAGTTCTCCTGCTTGGCCTCCTGCACCAGACCCTGTTCAGCACGCTCGTACTCGGTCCGGGTGATGACCTGATCGTTCACGCGCGCGATCACATCTTCCACCACCGTGCCATCCGGGGTGATCGGCTTGGCCGGGGGCAGGTCCGGAATCCGTGGCGTGTTGAAGCCGCCGGTGGGCAGGGTAAAGCTGGGCCGCGCGGCCACGCCCTGGCCCGCGGTCGTCTGCGCAGGCGCGCCCATCCCCGCAAGTGTCGCCGTTGCGGCTGCGACCGCCATTACCAGCGCCCGTGCGCGCCGCCGTCCCAAGCTCATCCGCTCCATCCCCTTACCCGCCAGGCCCATCTGCTGCCAAATCGCAGCCGGTGCCACACCGGCCCTTTGATCGATTAGACCGCCGGCGGCGCGTACCGTCATCGACTCCTTATTCTACGCAACTGCGGCGGCGCGGGTACGGTCGGCAGCCCCTCGGCGGCTACCCTGCCGATGCTATACTCCGTCCAATACAGGTGGCCCGCCCTGTCCCTATAGAGCGCCCCGCAGAGGTCTCCCGTCCCGATGGTTTCTCCTACCCGCCGCGCTCTTTTTTCGGCCACCGTGTTTCTTGCCGTATGCGGTCTCGCCGGCTCTGTGATCGGCGGCAAGGTCGCCGCGCAGTCCGCCTCCGATGAGTCCAATCTCCGCGATTCCATGCACGCCTTTACCAACGTGTACTCGCTGGTGGAGGCCAACTACGCCGACAAACTCAACACCGAAAAGGCCGACAAGGCCATCTACGACGGGGCCATCCCCGGCATGCTCCACGTGCTCGACCCGCACTCCAACTTCTACGATCCCAAGGCCTACGCGCAGATGCGCGAGGACCAGAGCGGCCACTACTACGGCGTGGGCATGTCCATCCAGTCGCAGAACGGCAAGGTCATCGTGATGGCCCCCACGGAAGGCTCACCTGCCTACCGCGCCGGCATTCGTCCCGGAGACGTCATTCTCGCGATCAATGGCAAGTCGACGGAGAACATGGATTCGGCTGCGGTTGCCAGTGTGCTGAAAGGGCCGCGTGGCACCCATGTGACCATCACCATGGGTCGCGAAGGCGCGCCCAAACCGCTGACCTTCGACGTTACGCGTGATGAGATCGCGCGTTCTTCCGTCGACCTCGCGTTCATGATCAAGCCCGGCATCGGCTATGTGCACATCAATGGCTTCATGGAGACCACCTCCCGCGAGCTGCAGGATGCGCTGGACAAATTCGGCCCCAACCTCCAGGGCCTGCTCATCGATCTGCGCGGAAACCCCGGCGGTCTGCTCAACGAGGCTGTCGAGGTTTCCGACAAGTTCCTGCAAAAAGGCCAGATCGTCGTTTCCCAGCATGGTCGCGCCTTCCAGGACCAGGTCTACCGAGCCCCCAAGGGTTCCGACGCCAAATACCCGATCGTGATCCTTGTCAATCGCAACACCGCCTCGGCCGCGGAGATCGTCTCCGGCGCGCTGCAGGACCATGACCGCGCCCTGGTCGTCGGCGAAACCACCTTCGGCAAGGGTCTGGTCCAGACCGTCTTCCCGATCTCTGAAAACACCGGCCTCGCGCTGACCACCTACCACTACTACACGCCCTCCGGCCGCCTGATTCAGCGCAACTACAACGGCGTCTCGTTGTATGACTACTACTACGTCCGCAACGACGCCGCGCCGGCCAACAACAGCAACAAAGAGGTCAAGCTGACCGACTCCGGCCGGACCGTCTACGGTGGCGGCGGCATCACCCCCGACGAGAAGATCCCTGAGATCAAAGACAATCACACCGAAGACAACCTGCTGCTGCACTACGCCTTCTTCAACTTCACCAGGCACTACCTCGCCAACCACACCGTCACCAAGGACATGATGGTGGATGACGCCCTGCTGAACGACTTCAAGAGCTTCCTCAAGGAGCAGAAGGTCGACGTCTCCGACAAGGACTTCAACGACAACCTCGACTGGATCAAGACCTCCATCAAGGCAGAGCTGCTGACCTCGCAGTTCGGCCAGACCGCCGGTATGAAGGTGCGCGCCGAGTGGGACCCGCAGATCCAAAAAGCCCTGACCTTTATGCCCGAAGCGCTCGCGCTCGAAGAGCACAAGCTGCCCAGCCAAACCAAAGCCACCCAGACCGCGGCCGTAGCTCACGCCGCAAAATAGGCGCAAACACAACAAGTCGAAAAGGGGCTCGACTTCGGTCGCGCCCCTTTTGCGTTCACCTTCACAAATTAATTGGAGCGGGAGACCGGGATCGAACCGGCGACATTCAGCTTGGGAAGCTGACGTTCTGCCACTGAACTACTCCCGCCCACGGCAAACCCCTGGGACGCGCATCCAGGCTGCTCACCCTCGTCCCCATTGTATCCCGGCAGCGCCGCACCGCAACGCCAAACCCATGGCGCCGCCCGCTCAGATCGAGGTGGTCAGCACCCGGTTTAGCCGCTGCACAAAGACCGCGGGTTCCTGCAGGGGCAGGCCTTCCATCAGCAGCGCCTGGTCCAGCAGCAGCCAGGCCGCATCCTCTGCAATGGCGGCGTCCAGGTGCGTCAGCAGCTTCTTCACGATTTCGTGGTCCGGGTTGATCTCCAGCGTGGGCTTGGGCGCCGGCATCTCCTGCTGCCCCATGGCCCGCAGCATCTGCTGCAGCTGCAGGGACGGTTCCTCCTCATCGCTCACGATGCAGGATGGGCTGTCGGCCAGCCGCTGCGAAACGCGCACATCCTTCACGCGGTCGCCCAGCGTCGCCTTCAGCTTTTCCAGCAGCGGCTTCAGCGCTTCCGCCTCTTCCGGCTCCGGCGTGGTCTGCAAATCTTCGCTGGTGGACGCCTTACTGACCGCCTTCAGATCTGTGTCGCCGTACTTGTCGATGCCCGCAAAGATGATCTCGTCGAAGTCGTCATCGAGGATCAGCACCTCGATCTCCTTCTTGCGATAGATCTCCAGCAGCGGCGAGGTGCGCAGCAGCGCTTCCGTGCCGCCGGTGATGTAGTACAGGCTCTTCTGCTCCGGCTGCATGCGCTCTTTGGCCTCAGCCAGGCTGGTCAGCCCATCTACCCTGGTGCTCTTGAAGCGCACCAGCTCCAGCAGCGTTTCGCGATTGGCAAAGTCGCTGTAAAGCCCTTCCTTCAGCGGCCGGTTGAACTGCGAGACGAACTGCAGATACTTTTCCGGCTCGTTCGCGGCGGCATTTTTGAGCTCGGACAGGATCTTTTTCACGCTGGCCGTCTTGATGCTGGTGAGCACTCGATTTTGCTGCAGAATCTCGCGGCTGACGTTCAGCGGCAGGTCTTCGCTGTCGATGATGCCGCGCACAAAGCGCAGATACGTCGGCAGCAGATCCTTGCTGTCGTCCATGATGAACACGCGCTTGACGTACAGCTTCACACCCGGCTTGTAGTCCGCCTGGTACAGATCAAACGGCGCCCGGGCGGGGATAAAGAACAGCGTCGTGTACTCCAGCGTGCCCTCGGCGCGCGTGTGGAACCAGAAGAGCGGGTCTTCCGGATCGCCGCTCAGGCTCTTGTATAGCTCCTTGTAGTCCTCATCGGTCAGCTCGCTACGCGACCGCCGCCACAGCGCGCTGGCCGCGTTCACCTGCTCGGTCGTGTGGGTCGTTTCGGTCTTCTTTTCCTCCGCGTTCCACTCGCTCTTGTCGTAGGTCAGAAAGATTGGAAAGGCGATGTGGTTGGAGTACTTCGTGACCACATCGCGCAGGCGCCAGCTGCTGGCGTACTGCTTGCCCTCCTCGTTCAGGAACAGGGTTACGGTGGTGCCATGGCTCGCGCGCTCGGCGGCCTCGATCTCGAAGCCGGTCTTGCCGTCGCTGGTCCAGCGCCACGCCTGCTCCTCACCGGCCTTCCGCGAGACCACCTCCACGCGGTCGGCCACCATAAACGCGCTGTAAAAGCCGACGCCAAACTGGCCAATGAGGTTGGAATCCTTGCGCGCGTCGCCGGAAAGCTGCGACAGAAAGTTCTTGGTGCCCGAACGCGCAATCGTCCCCAGATGCGCCACCAGATCGGCCTCGTTCATGCCGATGCCGGTGTCGGCCACAGTGAGCGTATAGCTCTTTTCGTCCACCTCCAGATCAATCCGCGGATCAAACGGCAGGCTCTTGAACGTCTCATCGACCAGGGTCAAATGCCGCAGCTTGTCCAGCGCATCGGACGAGTTCGAAATGAGCTCGCGCAAAAAAATCTCAGGGTGGGAATAAAGCGAGTGCACGATCAGCTGCAGCAGCTGGCTGACTTCGGTTTGAAACTCAAGTTTCGACATATCGGTCCGCCTACGAGTATAAGCAGCGCCCCGCCCGCGAAGCGACACGCCCCACGTTGAAGGCACGCCAGCCTGGGACCGGAGGCCACGCCGGGCATCGCCCGGGCAAAGCACAAGGAGCGTCACCGAACCCCTCGGCGACGCTCCCCGAAGATCTTGGTGGAGCTGAGCGGGATCGAACCGCTGACCTCCTCGTTGCGAACGAGGCGCTCTCCCAGCTGAGCTACAGCCCCACACCACACGCCTTCGCAGGTTGACCCAGGGCCAACCGGAAGCGTGCCACGATGCACAGTCTAGCAGCATCTCCCCCCCGGCAACAAACACCCGCGGCTGCGAACCGATGGCTCACACGCATCGTATCTAGCGAACGGAAGCAGGCAACAGAAAGCAGAAAGGTTGAACGATGACGCCGCAGGAACAGCAAATGATTGACGGCCTGATCAGCCGGGTTCGCAACACTCCCGTGCAAACCAAGGACACAGAAGCCGAACAGCACATCCAGCAGGCGTTGGCCGGGGTTCCGGACAGCCAGTATGTGCTGGTCCAGACGGTTCTGGTGCAGCAGTACGGGCTGGAACAGGCGCAAGCGCAGCTGAATGAATTGAAGCAACAGAACCAGCTCCTGGCCCAGCGGCTGGAGGAAGCGCAACAGCAGCAGCAAAAGAGCAGCGGTGGCGGCAGCTTCCTCAGTCACCTTTTCGGCTCCAGCAACGAAGGCGCGGTCGCCGCCGCAGCTCCCCAGCCCGTCCCCTTCCAGCCGGTCAACAACCCCGGCGCCCCCGCCGGAAGCTATGCGGGCGGCAATCCTCCGCCGCCCGCCTACCCGTCCGGCGGCTATCCGGCCCAGCCCTACCCCAGCCAGGGATACCCGGCTCGCGGCGGCATGTTCGGCGGCGGAGGCGGCGGTGGTTTTCTGCAAGGCGCTCTGCAAACAGCAGCCGGCGTCGCCGCCGGGGAGATGATGTTTCAAGGCATGGAAGACCTTTTCCACGGCTTCGGACGCGGTGGCTCCGAGCGGGGCTTCACCGGCGGCGGCGGCGGCGAAACCGTCGTCAGCAACTTCTACGACGACGACCGCGGCAGAGACCAGGGCAACCGCGACGACAGCAGCTTCTACAACCCGGGCGACGACGCCAGCCGTCAGGATTTCAGCGATGCGGGTGCGAACCAGGCCAACTTCGGCGGCTTCGACGACAACAACGCCAACGATTTCGGCTCGGCAAACGCCGGCTCTGATAATTTCGCCTTCGACAACGGCGACAGTGGCGGCTTCGACGACAACCCCGGCGGTGATGACTTTTCCGACTCCGGGGATATGAGCTAGCCGGGCGCGTGCAGGGTGCAGGCGGAAAGCAGATTCCCGAAAACGACTGCCCTAAACGCCGCGCGCACCCGCCTCCAATCCCAACTCGCCCATGACGCGCTGCAGGTCCTTCCAGGCCTCCGCCTTTTGCCGCGGGTCGCGCAGCAAAAACGCCGGGTGGTAGGTGACGGCCACCTTGGCTCCCCGCGCGGCAAACCACTGCCCCCGCAGCGAGGCCAGCGACTGCCGCACACCGAGCACATAGGTCGCCGCCGTTGTTCCCAGCGCCACAATTACCCGCGGCTGCACAATATCGATTTGCGCGAGCAGAAACGGCGAGCAGGTGGTCGCCTCCGCAAACTCCGGCGTGCGATTCCCCGGCGGCCTGCACTTCACGATGTTGGCGATATAGACCTGCTCGCGCGCCAGGCCCATGGCCCCAATCATGTTGTTGAGCAGCTGCCCCGCCTTGCCCACAAAAGGGCGGCCGGTCTCGTCCTCGTCGGCACCGGGGCCCTCGCCCACAAAAAGCAGCTCGGCATTGGGGTCGCCCTCGCCAAAGACGATGGTGTGCCGCCCCGCATAGGCCAGCGGACACCGCGTGCAGTCGCCGATCTCCGCGTGCAGCCGATCGAGCGCCGCCGCGCGCTCCCCGGCGGGCACAGGCGCGGCGGGCGCGGGGAAAAGGGTTTCCAGGGGATTCGGTTTGGGCATGGGTGCGGCAAGCTCCGGAGGAAGCCGCGGCGTCCCCTCCGGTTCCGATGCAAAGTAGGTGCGCTCCGGCGTGGAGGCCGCCGGGGACGGGGGAAGCTCCACAGAACGTTGGACCCCGGGCCGGGCCGGCGGCTGGCTCTCCGGCATGCGGACAGCCGGCCGGGAAGGCGCGGCAGCAGCCGTGGGCCGACCCGTCGGCTGCCCTGGAACGGCAGCTTTCTTTGTTGCAACAGAAGCCGTGGCAGCCGCCGCCGGACGGCTCTTCAGCCGCTCCAACACCTCTGCCGAAAGCATATGTGAGGGGCTGGGGGAGCGCCGGTACAGGTCGTACACGCCCAGGTCGCGCAGGTATTCCACCCACGCCCGCAGGCTCGCTTCAGGTGATGCCTCCATGCCCCTCCCGCGCTACATCGAAGCGGGTGTGACCGGCGGCCGCTTCCCCGTCAGGGTAAAGGTTACCTGACCGCCGCGAATCTCGTCCTGCGCCACCCTGCAGGCCTTCATGGACGTGGAAACACCGAGCGGCGGCGCACCGTTCTGCAGCTGACGGGCGCGACGGGCTGCGCCTTTGACGAGGCTGTACTTATTCTGCGACGGATCGTTTGGACCTGTGCTGACCATGATGACCTCTAAAGTTGTGGGTGAAGCTGGGTTTGACTGCATCCTAGCCGGAAAGCTGCTCCGCTGGCGTAGTTTGTTACGAAACTTTCGTAACCAGGCCGGCCTTACCGCGAGCCGGCCAGCTCCACTTCGAAGTTCTCCAGCGCGGCCGTGAGATGGGCGGACAGGGTCGCCGTCCGGCACCGCGCGGCGAGTTCCTGCTCGTCCGGTCCTGCCTGGCCCCGTTCCGCCAGCACAATGGCCCGCATCTCCGAGGCCGCGACGTCCAGCACGTCGTTGACCAGCGCGTACTGGTACTGACGCAGCTTCAACAGCTCCAGCCGTGCCTGCGAAAGCCTGCGCTCAATCACGGCCTCCTGGGTTACGCCCTCGGCCTGGCTGCGGTTGCGCAGCCTGCGCTCCAGCACCTGGGGGCTGGGCGGAAGAATAAAAATCGAAACCGCCCTGGGCGTGCGCTGCATCACCTGCAACGCCCCCTGCACATCGATGTCCAGCAGAAGATCGCGTCCCTGCTCGCGCGCGTGATCCAGCGCCGCCGAGGCGGTGCCATAAAAGTTGCCGAAAACCTCCGCCCACTCCAGAAATTCGCCGCGATGGGCGCGCTCAAGGAACTGCTCACGCGTGATGAAGTGGTATTCCCGGCCGTCCTCCTCGGAGCCGCGCGGCTCGCGGGTGGTGTAGCTGATGGAAAAGTCCAGGCCCTCCACAAGCCGCCGCACCTCGGAGACAAGGGTGGACTTCCCTGACCCGCTCGGCGCCGAGATGATGAACAGAATGCCTGCCATAGCTTGCTGTTGGGCTTAGTGTACTCGCCGCCCGGGCGTCGCGTGGGTGAAAGTTCACCCCCGGCGCTACCACTTTTTAGCCACGGCCCTCGGCGGCCAGCGCCAGCGAGCCGGCCCAGTCCGCCCCGGCCGGCTCTTCGCCAAACTGCAGGGCATACAGCCGCGCATAGGTGCCGCCGCGCGCCAGCAGCTCCTCATGCGACCCCACCTCGCTGACGCCGCCATGCTCCAGCACCACGATGCGATCCGCCCGCCGCACCGTGGACAGCCGATGCGCGATCACCAGCACCGTTCGCCCGCGCATCAGGTTGGCCAGCGCCGCCTGCACCGCCGCCTCGCTTTCCGCATCCAGCGCGGAGGTCGCTTCATCCAGCACCAGGATCGGCGCATCCTTTACCAGCGCCCGCGCAATGGCCAGCCGCTGCCGCTCGCCGCCGGAAAGCCGCGTCCCCCGCTCGCCGATCAGCGTGTCGTAGCCCTCCGGCAGCTGCAGGATGAAGTCATGCGCCAGCGCCGCCCGGGCCGCGGCCTCGATGCGCTCCATGGGGATGTCCGGGCGGCCATAGGCGATGTTGTTGCGCACCGTGTCGTTGAACAGCACGGTCTCCTGCGTCACCTTGCCGATCTGCCGGCGCAGCGAGGCCACGGTGACCTCGCGGATATCATGGCCGTCCACCAGAATGGCCCCGCCGGTGACGTCATAGAAGCGCGGCAGCAGGTTGGCCAGCGTGGATTTACCCGCACCGCTGGGCCCGACCAGCGCGACCACCTCGCCCCGCCGCAGCGTCAGCGAAACGCCCTGGAGCACCTCGCGGCGCTCCCCTTCCTGCCCGTAAGCGAAGCGCACATCCTGGAACTCCACCCCGCGCGAAAAGCTGCCCAGCGTGGTCGCACCCGGGCGCTCCGGCACCTCGTCCTGCTCGTCGGTGAAGCGGAAGATCTCCTGGCTGGCGCCCAGGGCCTGCTGAAAGCTGTTGTAGTAGAGCGGCATCTTGCGGACGGGGTCGTAGAGCATGATTACCGCCGCCAGAAACGCAATAAAATTTCCCGCCGTGCCCCCGTGGTGCACGATGACCTCGCGCCCTAGCCCCAGCAGCAACGCAATCGCCACAGCCCCCAGCGCATCCATCAGCGGCGAGGAGATCGACTGCACGGCAACGGCCCGCATATTGGCGCTGAGCAGCCGCCGCGCCGCCTGCCGAAAGCGGTTCATCTCCCACAGCTCCATCCCAAAGGCCTTTACGATGCCGTTGCCGGTGATGGTTTCGTGAACGATGTTCTGAATCTCGGCCAGCTTGTCCTGCCCGCGGCGTGTGGTGCGGCGCACACTGCGCCCGATGCGCCGCGCCGAAATCACGATCACCGGCACAAACAGCAGCAGGATCCAGGCCATCCTGCCGCCCACCAGAATCACCGCGCCGATCATAAACAGCAGCGTGAAAATCTGCTGCAGCGAGTCACTCAGTACAGTGGACATGGCGGTCTGCACACGCTCCACGTCGTTGATCAGCGTGGACACCAGCGTGCCCGTGGTGTGGCGCTGGAAGAAGCTGGCCGACCGCCGCAGCAGCGCCTCATACAGGTCGTTGCGCAGGTCGGTCACCATGCCAAAGCCGGCGCGATTGGCCAGCAGCGTTCCGGCGTAATCGCACACCGACTTCACCACGGCCGAGGCCACCAGCGCCAGCGCCACCACCGTCCAGGCGTTGTGCAACGAGGGCGGCAGCCAGCGCTGCAGGTCAATGTGCACCCTGGTGCGCGGGATGGTAAACACCAGCACCCGCGCCGGCGAGGCTACCGGGCTCAGCACATTGTCCACAATGGGCTTGATCAGGATGACCCGAAACGCCTGCATGGCCCCGACCGCGGCCATCAGCAAAACGCTCAGCAGCGTTTCCCCCGCATATGGGCGCACATACGCGAGCAACCGTCCAAGCCGCCTCAAGTCGTCCCCAATCCCATCCGTTCTAAAAGACGAGCGGCCATCGCCCCAAGTTTACGCTCACGGCAGTGGAGCGCTAACTTCAGCCCTGTATCAATTCCCCCACCATGGGTTTGCTCGGGTGCCTCACCCACACGTGGCTCGGTCGCGGGTCAGTAGATTCCATTGGCTGGGGATCTACTGCAGCCTGTCTGCCCTCGCACTCTTCTTCGCTCCACGCTTGCCGGAAGCCGATGGCTTCTTCCCCGCCATCAACTCATCAAGAAGCCAGGACGTAGCTGCCGGATGCGCGCCCCAGGCTGCACTCAGGCAATCCAGACTCAGTATCGCCTCCTCCTGGCTGCCCGGTGAGTACATCGCCGGCAAATCCTCCGGTAACGGCTTCTGCGCCGTGAGGAACAACTCCACATGAGGGTTGGTGCGGCGCGCCTTCTTGAGCGCCTCGCCCGCGCCTTTCTGGTCTCCGGCCAGTCGCCGTTCGAGTACGCGCCCCCACGCAAAGGTCGCAGAGGCATCGTTTTTGAACTGTTGCAACAGGCGTTTCGCTCCTTCTGAGTCGCCCGTCTCCAGATACAAGCCGAGCAGCAAATCGCGCACGCCCTGGTTATCGTTCGGGTTCAGTTCCAGCATGCGCGTAAAAGTCGCGATGGTCTCCGGCGTGAGACCCTCGCTGGACAAGGCCACCGCCAAGCCGGCCATGGCGCGCATGTAGGGCCGGGTATCCAGCAGCGCCCAGAAGCTCCCCGTGTTCTCGCGGATATACTCTGCTCCCAGCCAGCGTTCGCCAGCGACCACGGCCTGCTGCAGCCGTTCGATCCTGTCCCGCGGTGTTTGTGCATCCAGATCCGCCAGCAAGACCAGGGCATCGACGCAATCCGGGTCCAGACCAAGGGCGCGTTGGGCCAATTGGCGCGCTTCGGTCGCGTCGCCGGTCTCCATCGCCTCAAAGGCCAGCTCCTGCGCCTCAGCTCTTGCCACCGCCTGTTCTTCACTCAGACCGTCGCTGGTCATAGGGCTACTCAGCGACGTCATGAGCGCCTGCAAATCGCTCAGCACAAATTCATCGCCCATGTCGGCGCTCGCGGCCGCGAACAGGGCTGCGATCCCTCCCATCGCATCCGACGACGCGACCGTGGCTTTCTTCGCAGCAGATTTCCTCGCCTTTTTTTTGGTCATCGATCTTCGCTTCCGGCTTTGCTTACCCTGTTCGGATCTCGTTCGCTCAGATTGCCGGCGCCAACACTATCTCCCGCGCTTCCTTCTCGCGCGCCAGAAACCGCTCCATAAACTTCGTATCAAACAGGCCCGACCGAAACTCCGGGTCGGCGAAGATGCGCTGGTGCAGCGGAATGGTGGTGTGAATGCCCTGCACCACAAACTGGCTCAGGGCGCGCTGCATCTTGTCCATGGCCTCTTCGCGGTCCTTGCCGTGGCAGATGAGCTTGGCGATCAGCGAGTCGTAATACTGCGGCACCACGCCCTCGGCATACTGCGCCGTATCCACCCGCACGCCGTTGCCGCCGGGCACGTTATAGACCGTGATTCTGCCCGGGCTGGGGATAAACGTGTCCGGGTGCTCGGCGTTGATGCGGCACTCGATGGCATGGCCGTTGATCTTTGGCCGCTCGGGCACGATGTCGTGCAGCTTTTCGCCCGCGGCGATGCGCAGCTGCGCCTTCACCAGGTCGACGCCCGTGACCATCTCCGTCACCGGGTGCTCCACCTGGATGCGCGTATTCATCTCGATAAAGTAGATGGAGCCGTCCTCATCCATCAGAAACTCAATGGTGCCGGCGTTCCAATAGCCGATCTCCTTGAGGCTGCGCTCGATGGTCTTGCCGAGCTGCTCACGCAGCTTGGGGCTCACCTGCAGGCTGGGCGCTTCTTCGATCAGCTTCTGATGCCGGCGTTGGATGGAACACTCGCGTTCGCCCAGGCTCATCACGTTGCCGTGCTCGTCGGCCAGCACCTGGAACTCGATGTGCCGCGGCCTCTCGATAAACTTTTCCATGTACAGCTCGCCGTTGCCAAAGGCGTTGAGCGCCTCGGTGGAGGCCTGCTGGTAGAGCGCCGGCAGATCCTCCTTGAGACGAACGATGCGCATGCCGCGCCCGCCGCCGCCGGCCACCGCCTTCAGGATCACGGGGTAGCCCACCTCGTTGGCCCACTCCAGCGCCGCGGCCTCGCTTTCAATCACGCCATCAGAGCCCGGAAGGATGGGTACCTTGGCCTTTTTCATGGTCTGCCGCGCGGTGGATTTTTCACCCATCATGCGCGTGACCTCGGGCGGCGGCCCGATGAACTTGATGTTGCTGGCGCGGCACACCTCGGCGAAGTTGGCGTTCTCGCTCAGCAGGCCATAGCCCGGATGAATCGCTTCCGCGCCCGTGATCTCCGCCGCGGAGATCACGCTGGGCACGTTGAGGTAGCTGTCCGCCGAGCGCGGCGGCCCAATGCACACCGCCTCATCGGCAAAGCGCACATGCAGGCTGTTGCGGTCGGCCTCCGAGTACACGGCCACCGTGCGTAGGCCCATCTCCTTGCAGGCGGAGATGACCCGCAATGCAATCTCTCCCCGGTTGGCGATCAGAACTTTATGAAACATGCGCTCCTGTGGCAGCTACTGCCTGACGTCTCTTGCCTTTGCCCTTTGGTTGTCATCCCCGAAAGGGGATCTGCGTCCCTGACCCAGGCCATGGTGACGCTCTACACCCGCACCCCAAACAGCTTTTGCCCATACTCCACCGGCTGCCCGGGCTTGACATAGACCTTGACGACCTCGCCGGCCACATCGGCCTCGATCTCGTTCATGATCTTCATGGCTTCCACGATGCACATCACCTTGCCCGCGGCCAGCCGGTCGCCCACCTTGGTGAAGGGCTCGGCGCCGGGCGAGGCCGCGTCATAAAACGTGCCCACCAACGGCGACTTCACCATGTGCAAGCCCTCATCCTCATCCACCGCCGCGGCGGCGGGCACTGCGGCTCTCGGCGCCTCTGCGACCGCTGCCGCCGGGACAGCGCCCTCACCTGCCGGTGCTGCCGCGGCCGGCATGCCAGCCGCCATCAGACGCGCCATTTGGGCGTAATCGAACGCCGCAACCGGCGCCGGCGCAGCCGCGCTCCCCTGGCCGCCAAACGTGAGGCGCACCTTGAGCTCCGGCCGCTCCATGTCAAACTCCGCCACACCACTCGCCTTCAGAAACTCAATCAGATCCCGAAGCTCCCTCAAATCCCCTTCACCCATCGCCAATCCCACTCCCAACCAACCAACAACCAACAACTCTTTACAGCTTCGTCCACGCCTTGGAGCTCGCCGCGGTCAGCACCTCGCCGCCGGTCTCGGTCACCAGCACCATGTCTTCGATGCGCACACCCAACTCGTCCGGCAGGTATACGCCGGGTTCCACCGTGACCACCATGCCGGGGCGCAGTTCCTGATGCACCGACGCCGCCAGACGAGGCCCTTCGTGGATTTCCAGCCCCACGCCGTGCCCGGTGGAATGCGAAAACCACCTGCCCAACCCGGCCCGTTGCAACACGCCGCGCGCGGCTTTGTCGACCGCCGCGCTGGTCACGCCAGGCCCAACGGCGGCCACCGCAGCTTCCTGCGCTTCCAGCACCGCATCATACACGTCCCGCTCGCGCCGGCTCGCGCGGCCCAGGTGCACGGTGCGCGTCATGTCGGAGCAGTAGCCGTCCAGCACCACGCCGAAGTCCAGCGTCACAAAGCCGCTGCGGGGCAGCTTTTGCGTCGTGGCCCGCCCATGCGGCAAGGCGCTGCGCCGCCCGCTGGCAACGATGGTGTCAAAACTCATGGCCTCCGCACCTGCCTTGCGCGCGGCATATTCCAACTCCAGCGCGACGCCCAGCTCCGTGTTGCCCGGCCGGACGTGCTCCAGCACACCCGCAAACAGCGCACATCCAAGATCCGCGGCACGGCGCAACCGCTCGACCTCGTCCTCATCCTTGATCTCACGCAGCCCGGCCACGGGTGACTCCAGCGGCAGAAAAAAGCTCCGGCGGGCCGCCCCCATCGCCTTCGGCAGGGCCGCACGCATGGCCTCCAGGGCCGCCACGGTGGTCTGCCGCGCGTCAAAGGCCACCCGGGTGGCACCGCGCGCCTGCAGCCACGCCAGCGCCAGCGTGAGCGCGCTCTTTTTGCCCACCATCACACGCAGGTCCGGCGCCTCGGCCTTGGCCTGGCTGGTGTAGCGCCCATCGGTAAACAGGGCCGCCCTTCCGCCACGCAGCGCGACCGCTCCGCTGGAGCCGGTAAAGCCCGTCAACCAGCGCACATCCGGGCCGTGCGTCACCAGCAGCGCATCGGCTCCGGCCGCGGCCGCAACCCGCATGGCCTGGCTTCGTCTCACCCTTGGGAGCATCTTCCCATCATAAATCGGCTTTGCCGCTCCCATGGTCCCCCCTGACTCGTTTGGGGCACACCACATCCCACCTCACCTCGGTAGAATGGACTATGCCCGTCGCTGAACTCGCGCCCGTGTCCGCAAGGACTACCAACGACCTCACGCGCCGCGCCTTTCTCACCGGTGCCGGTGCCGCCGCGCTGGGCGTCGGCCTGTACGCGGGCACCCATGGCCGGCATGAGATCGAGGTCACGCATCGCACCTTCGCCCTCCGCGATCTCCCCGACGCCTTCCTCGGCATGCGCCTCGCCCAGATCTCCGACATTCACCTGGAAGAGTTCACCGAGCCCAGCTATCTGGAACAGGTGGTCCACCGGGTCAACAACCTCCAGCCGGAGATGGTGCTGCTCACCGGCGACTTCATCAGCCGCGGCCCCGGTCCTCGCCGCATTGCGATTCGTGCCGCCGGTCTGGCCGCCGAAATCCTGTCCGGCCTCAAGGCCCCGCAGCGCGTCGCCATCCTGGGCAACCATGATGTCAGCGTGGACGCCGATCTCGTCGTGCACGAGCTTGAATCGCACGGCACGCCGGTACTGGTGGACAGCTACCTGCCGCTCGACCGCAACATGCAGCGGCTCTACATCGCCGGCTCCGACGACGCCGGCACCCGCACCCCGGACCCCAACCTGGCCATCCCCAAGGACCCGCGCGCCCCTGTTATCTTCATGGTCCATGAGCCGGATTACATCGACATCTTCCGCCACCACCCGCGCTTTCCGCTGGTCGATCTCATGCTCTCCGGCCACACCCACGGCGGCCAACTGCGCCTGCCCCTGATCGGGCCGCTTGTGCTGCCGCCCATGGGCAAAAAGTACGTCGACGGGCTGTTTCGCTTCGACCACCTGCAGCTCTATGTGAACCGAGGTATCGGCACGGTCGGCCTTCCCTTCCGGCTGAACTGCCCGTCGGAGATCACCAGCATCACCCTGCAGCGCGCCTGAAATGAGACGGCGACCGATCTCCCCTCGCCTGTGTATGCTGGGCAGCACCGCCATGCAGACAAACGCTTCACCGCTACGGGAAAAGCCGCACTACGAAATCCTCGACGGCCTGCGCGGGGTTGCCGCCGTCATGGTCGTCTGTTTCCATACCTTTGAGGCCAACGCCAACGACAATCGCTTCCGGCAGATCATCAACCACGGCTACCTCGCGGTGGACTTCTTCTTTCTGCTCTCCGGCTTCGTCATCGCCTACGCCTATGACGACCGCTGGAGCCGCATGTCGCAGTGGGACTTCTACAAGCGGCGGCTGATCCGTTTGCAGCCCATGGTCATCATGGGCAGCCTCATCGGCGCGGCGCTGTTCTACCTGCAAAAGGGGCCCGTCTTCCCCCTGATCGCCAGGACGCCGCCCTGGCAGGTCTTTCTGGTCATGCTGCTCGGCTGTACCCTTCTGCCGCTGCCGGTCTCCATGGACATCCGCGGCTGGGACGAAATGCACCCGCTCAACGGTCCGGCCTGGTCGCTCTTCTTCGAGTACATCGCCAACCTCGCCTACGCCCTCGGCCTGCGCCGCGCCTCGCGCAGGGTGCTCTCCGGGCTGGCGCTGCTGGCGGCGATCTTTCTGGCGCAATACCTGATCTTCGGCCCGCGGGGCGATGCCATCGGCGGCTGGGCGCTGGACGCACGGCAGCTTCACATCGGCTTTGCGCGGCTCTGCTATCCGTTCCTGGCCGGCATGCTGCTGATGCGCTCCGGTTGGCGGCTCCATGTGCGCGGTGCCTTTGAGCTTTGCAGCCTGCTGCTCATCGTGGCGCTCGCCCTGCCCCGCTTCGGCGGACCGCGGCACCTGTGGGTCAACGGCCTTTACGAGAGCTTCTGCATCCTGGTCCTTTTTCCCGTCATCGTGGCGATGGGCGCGGGGGAAAACTTTCGCCAGGGGCCGTCCTATCGCGTCTGCAAGTTCCTGGGCGGTCTTTCCTACCCGCTCTACATCACGCACTACCCACTGATCTACATCTACACAGCCTGGGTGGTGCAGAACAAGGTACCGCCGCGATCCGCAGCCCCCGTCGGCGTGCTGCTGGTCGTCACCGCGATCTCCATCGCCTGGACACTGCTTCGTTTCTACGATGAACCGGTGCGCCTATGGCTCAGCCGACGCTTTCTGCATACGAACAGGCCCGTTTAGGAGGCCCCGCATACAGCGAAGGCCTGTTTGGCTACTGATTTACTGGCTGGGGACGCGAGGCGCTTGTAAGTCGGAAGCTGAACACCGACCCGCTGCGAAGCTGGCCTCCCCCCGCCAGCGATCCCAGAATGGAGCCAAGCTCCTGTCCTGCACTCTGGTTGTTGTCGCCCTGGCCGTTCTGGCTGTCCCTTGCGCTATGGATCGAGCTGCTGCTCAAACGGTAGACCTGACCGTTCACCGTCATCGAATCCAACCGCACATCGAGCGGCGATCCCTGCGCGGAGACCACCTTCGCCTGAACGGTCGTGCCTGCGGGCGCAAGCACATGACCATTGGCCTGGAGATCATGAACCAGCGTTGCAGGAATCAGGTCGCCCTGATTCACATCGGCGGCGCGAACGGTCTGCTCCAACCGGACATCCAGTTGCGTTCCAGCCGGTATCGCGGCAGCAGACTGGCCCCGGCTGCCGTAGCGGTTATTTTGATTGTTCCCGTAGCCGTTCTGACGGTTGTTGTTGTTGTTGGAGTACCCGTTTTGCCCGTTGCCATAGCTGCCGTTGCCGGAATTGCCGTTCTGCCCGTTGCCATAGCTGCCGTTCTGGCCGTTGCTGGAATTGCCGTTCTGACCGTTGCCATAGCTGCCGTTCTGGCCGTTGCCGTAGCTGCCGTTCTGGCCGTTGCCATAGCTGCCGTTCTGGCCGTTGCCAGCATTGCCATTGCCGTAGTTGCTATTTTGGCCATTACCGGAATTGCCGTTTTGGCCATTGCTGTACGCGTTGCCGTAGCCGCCGTTTGCGTTGCTGTTTCCAGCATTGCCTCCAACCTGGAAGTCGGCGCTGCAGCCGCCGTTCACGGAAATGCCGCGCCGCGTGTAGTGCCACGTGGACCCTTGCTGGCAAACCCCGTCGCTGTGTTCCTGCAGCAGAACGACGCCGTTGCTCGTGTTTGCGGGACAAAAGTGCCGTTGCCCGTCGCGTGAGGAGCAGGTAATTGTCCGCTGCGCCGCTAACGGCAGCGTCATCGCCAAAACAGGCACCCAAAGCATTGATCCACGCATGAAAACCCCTCCGCCCGCGCCGTCGGTCGCACGAATCAACAATGGCGCGCTACGTTCTTGTGGGATGCCGGCTTCAACATTTCCGATGTCAGGCAGCGCCGCAAGGCGTCGACGTCCGTGTCTAGCGTGCCCGGCGCACCGGCTTCCGCGCACCGGCCTCGACCACCTCAACAGCCGGCGCCGCCTTTACGCCGCTCTTCTCATCCATCCAGCCGTCCAGCAGGCTTTTGCGGAAGCGCCATCGGTTGCCGAGCTTGAACGCCGGCACAAATCCTTCCGAGGCGTAGCGGTACAGCGTGTCGCCGCTGATGCCCAGGTATTCCGCCGCCTGGCGAATATCCATTACCTCGCGAACCGCTACCTGCCCACCTGCCGATGCCGCCATTGTTTCTTCCCACCTTTCAGGGCGTCTTTCCGGATTTCCCGGCGCAGCTCCCCTTCTACCCGGTTCGCTTCCGGGAAACAAGCGGAATCTCACGCGAACAGCTGCCACGAGGGTGGGATGTCCCCCTTTCGGCAACCTAGGCTTGGGTTTGGACGGCGCGGTTGCGCTCTCCGAGCGCGGAGGGCGCAGCCTCGGTCCACCAGCGGGACTGGGCCTCCTCGCCGGGCACCACCTCGGTCGGCTCGCCCGGTCGGGGCAGCCAAAGACGCCAGCCCTCCCCCGCGGCGATGCTGTTCAGCCGCTCGATCGGCTCGCGCCACCCGTGCAGCGCCAGGTTGAACAGCCCCCAGTGGATCGGAAACAGGGCGCCGGCCCGCCCCGGGCCGCCCATCTGCCGGTAAGCCTCCGCGGCGCCGTCCGGCCCCAGGTGAATGTTGCCCCAGAGCGGATGGTAGGCGCCAATCTCCAGCATCGTGAGGTCGAAGCCGTCGTAGCGTTCCGCGATCTCCGTAAAGCCCGGCCAGGGCCCGGAGTCCGCCCCGAAGTACACCCGGTGCTTCGGCCCTTCAATCACAAACGAGCTCCACAGCGTGGAAAAGCGATCCCAGGGCGTGCGCCCGGAAAAGTGCCGTGCCGGCCACGCGGTCACCCGGACCCCAGCCGCCAGCTCGGCCCCGGCCACGTCCGTGCTCTGTGTCCAGTCCAGCTCCTGGATCCGGTCCGCGGCGACGCCGAACTTGCGCAGTCGCTTGCCCACACCCAGCGACGTGACCCACCTGGCCCGCGCCGTGGCATTCAGGCGGCTGAGCCGCGCGACGGTCTTCGCGCCCAGATGGTCGTAATGGTCATGCGAGATCAGTACCGCGTCCAGCTCCGGCATCTGCTCCAGCGGCAGCGTCGGCGCAAAGAAGCGCTTGGGTCCCATCCACTCAAACGGACTGGCCCGCTGCTCCCAGACGGGGTCCACCAGCACACGGACGCCGTCAATCTCCAGCAAGGACGCCGAGTGCCCAAACCAGGTCACGCGCAAACCGCTGGCAGGCGGCTGCCGATAACGCTGCGCATCGGTGTGAAAAGGCCCGAGCGGCGACTGTGGCTCGGTTTCCGAGCGGTTGCTGAAGTAAAGCGGCAACACTTTGAAGATCATCCCGGGGCCGCCCACGCTGGTCGGGATCGGGTTCAGATATTTGTTGCCTTCCGTACGGGCTCGTTCCAACAGGGACATGCAGGTTTGGATGCTTTGAGCAGCAACGCAGCCGCAGCAACCTTCAGGAACAAGAACGCCCCACCGTGAGATGGGGCTTTCTTGCGTTTCCTTCAAGTCAATCCTGTGGGCTGCCCGTCGCAGGACCTATTTGGTAAAGATCTGCGTGCCGGGATTTCTGCCCTCATCGGCATGAATGCGATTTTGGGCGCGCTTGGCGCTCTCCATGGCCGAATGATCGGCGTGCTCCAAAGGAGTTTCCGTGACCGTCGTGGCCTCGCCGCCCGTCTCCTCCACGGACTCATGGGAAGGACGCGCGCCGGTTTTTGTCGAATCAAGACCTTGTGCCATAACTCACCTCACACCATCGGACGGCACGGAGCCCGTTCCGAGTTGCCGCCGCACCCGCGTAAAGGCGGGCGGGGCCGCATGCTACCGTCAAAACATTGTGACCCCTGAACCACCGCGGCCGCCCGCTGCCGCGTCTCTCCGCCTCCGCCTGGCAGCCTGTTACCCGCCGATCATTCTGGTGGTAGCGGCGGCGTTTTTTGCGCAGTATTACGTGGTCTTTGCCCGCTCCTATCTCAGGCTCCCGGCCTTTGTCGCGGGCACCGAACGCATGCCCTTTCAGGCGCGCGAGCTGATGCGCTATCCCCTGGGCTGGGCCATGCACTCCGGCTTTCTCCAGCGCCTCACGGAGGGGCACAAAGGCACAGGGACGCCCGCCCTGCTCTTCACCGAGCTGACCGCCCTTGTCTGCATGCTGCTCAGCGGCTGGGCCGCGCTGGCGCTTTATCGCTGGGCTGAGCCCGACGCCGCCGTGCCGCTGCTGCCCGCGGCCCTGCTCTTGGTGATTTGTTTGTTCGACTACACCCTGACCGTGCCCTACGGCTTCATCTATGATCTGCCTTCGCTGGCCTTTCTCGGCTGGGGCGTGTTCTTCGTCCTGTCCAATCGCTTCTGGGCGCTGCTTCTGCTCTTCCCCTTTGCCACCTGGAACCGCGAAACCTCCGCCTTTCTCGTCCTCATGCTCGCGGCCGCCGCCTGCTTCCGCACGGGCAGGTTCACCCTTCGCTCGGTGACCCGCAAGGACCTGCTGCGGCTGGCCGTGCTCACCGCAATCTGGGTGGCAATCGTTGTCAGCCTCGATCACAAGTACGCGGCCAACCCCACCGAGGCCGGCTCCCGCCTCGGCCGCAACCTCCATGAGCTGTCCAACCCCGTCCACTGGCCCAACCTGCTCAGCGCCTCGGCCTTTCTGCTGCCGTACATCTGGCTACGGCGCAACCGCCTTCGCCAGCCCACGCTGCGCGGCTGCGTCGCCGTCCTTCCCCTGTGGATTCTGCTGCTGCTCTGGCGAGGGCAGGCCCTGGAGCTGCGCATCTATGGCGACATCTCCGTGCTGGTCGCCACAGCCGCGGCAATCGAGTTCGCCGCCGCGTTTCGGCCACGCCAACGGAACGAGGCGGCTCCCGGCGCACTTGAAGGCGCGCCGGGCCTGTAGCGCAAGCCTGCGGTTCCCCTACTTGCTTGCCAGAATCTCCATCTTCTCAATGCGGGGCTCGCTGACAAATAGCTCCGGTGCCTTGGCCATCAGCGCCTTGGCGATCTCGCCATTCAAGTGAGCATCGCGACCGGCCTCGTTGTCGAAGGTGTCGAAGACCCCGTACATACCCGGGCCCATCTTCACGCCGTACCAAGTGACCGTTCCCTGCTCGTCGCCGGCCATCTGCGCACCCTGCGCCAAAAAGGCCTCCACGTCCTGTTCCTTGCCGGGTTTGGCCTTCAACATCGCCCAGATTGCCTGCTTTGCCATCATGTCTCTCCTTGGGAGGTTGTGTCCCGGTAGCTCAGATGCGGCAATCCCTGCCTTTGCGACACATCGCTGTCGGCGCTACCCTTGAGAGGTTGTGATCAATGTTTGCTCTGCCCTTCGCCCCTCCCTGCTCGTGTTTGCCCTGACCGTCGCGGTGCCGTGCCTCGCGCAAACCTCCGCGCCCCTGCCGGACGCGCCCAGCGCCACGGCCCACACCGCGCCGGCGGCCGTGCCCACGGGGCCCACCGTGCTGTTTGACACCTCCATGGGCCGGCTCACCTGCAGGCTCTTCGACCAGGAGGCGCCCCAAACCACGGCCAACTTTATCGGCCTGGCCACCGGCACCAAGCCCTGGACCGATCCCGCCACCCAGAAGCAGGTCACCGGCAAGCCGTTCTATGACGGCACCCAGTTTCACCGCGTCATCCCCGGCTTCATGATCCAGGGCGGCGACCCGCTCGGCTCAGGCATGGGCGACGCCGGCTTCTACATCCCCGACGAAATCTCGCCCTCGCTGCGCTTCGACGTTCCGGGCCGCCTGGCCATGGCGAACTCCGGCCCCAACACCAACTCCAGCCAGTTCTTCATCACCGAGCTCGCCCGGCCCGAGCTCAACGGCCGCTACACCATCTTCGGCCAGTGCGATCCACATTCGGTGCTGGTGGTGGGCTCCATCGCCCGCGTGGAGCGCGACGCCGCCGACAAGCCGCTTACGCCCGTCATGCTGAACAAGGTCACCGTTCTCCCCGCCGGCCAGCCCATCCCTCCGGAGCCCCTGCCGCCGGCCCCGGCACCCTCTCACCCCGTCGCCGCACCGCCTCAGCCCTAGCTACTTGAGGAGCACCTCGGACCCAGCGAGGCATGTGCCGCCTGCGTCTGCATCCAATCTCCTGTAGCACGGCAAGACAAGGAGATTTCATGTCAACCACAGCAGTGTTCAAGACCTCCGAGGGCACCTTCAAGGCCCGCCTTTTCGATCAGGAGGCTCCTGAAACCGTAAAGAACTTCATCGGCCTCGCCGAGGGCACCAAGGAGTGGAATTCGCGCTCCAAAAAGGGCGACAAGCTCTATGACGGCACCATCTTTCATCGTGTCATCCCCAACTTCATGATCCAGGCCGGCGACCCGGAAGGCACCGGCATGGGCGGCCCCGGCTACAAGTTCGCCGACGAAACCAAAGGCAGCCCGCACAGCTTCAAGCAGCCCGGCAAACTCGCCATGGCCAACGCCGGCCCCAACACCAACGGCAGCCAGTTCTTCGTTACGGTCACCGACACCAGCTGGCTCACCGGCAAGCACACCATCTTTGGTGAGATCACCGACGGCTACGACGTGGTCGAGAAGATCAGCAAAGTGCCCACCGGCGCCTCGGACAAACCGCGCAAGGATGTCGTCCTCGAATCAGTCACCATCGAACAGGATTAGCTCTTCTGCCGTTCCTTTTCTTTGTTGTCATTCCCGAAGGGAATCTGCTTTTGAAATATTCAGCCGAAAGCCTCGCCGCAAGGCGGGGCTTTCCTGCGTTTTTATCACGCATTCGCCGGTAAGGCCGTCCGCCTGCGCCCCTTGAACCACAGCATGATGGGGCGCTCGGCCACGCGGTACACCGCATCGCCGGCCAGCGCGGAAACAGCCACAAGCACAACAATGGCCAGCAGGATCTCGGTCGGCCAATGCCAACCCCAGCGATTCGGCCACCGCAGCAGCAGCGGCGCGAGCGCCGGCAACGTAAAGGTGTGAATCAGATAAATGGAGTACGACGCATCCCCGAGCTCAAGCGACCAGCGTGGACTCCATGCACCCCATCGCTGCTCCAGGATCACCGCGCCAGCAACCACCGCCAGCGCGGGGAGACCCCATTGCCACCCGCGCCAAAAGCTCGTACCCGGACCATTGAGCAGCAGCAAAACAGGCAGCCCGCTCAGCACGCACACCCATCCCAGCCATTGCGGCAGGTGACGCACGCGATGCGCCACCGAGCCCAGCAACATGCCAAACATGAACTCCCAAAGCACCGTGCTGTAGTAAAACCAGAGACTCACAGGCAGATGCACCATCCAGTGAACCGGCAGCAGCGGCAAGGCCAGAAGCAGCGGGGACAGCACCCAAACGGGCCGCCGGCGAAACGCAAGCGCGATGGCAAACAGCAGGTAAAACGCCATCTCAAAGTTCAACGTCCAGCCCACCACCACCACCGGCTCCAGCCGGCCTTCCCCGTTGAGCACAGGAAAAAAAAGGTACGAAGCGATGACGTGCGCCAGACTTCCCAGGCCGTTCAGGCCCAGCGCAGGCACCAGGAGAAGCACGACCACCTTTGCCGTGGTCACCAGCCAATAGAGTGGGACGATGCGCTCCAAACGGCGCAGCAAAAACGTCCTGGCCGGGTGCGCCGCAAAGCGCAGCGGAGCCGAGGAGATCGTCATCACAAAGCCGCTGATGACAAAAAAGATGTCCACCCCGGAGCTGCCCGCAATCCAGTTGGGGGCGGGCAGGTGATCGCGCTGGAACAGCACAATGGTGGCGTGGTGAGCGACCACCATCAAAGCCGCCAGCGCGCGCAGGACCTGAATGAGGCGGTAGGTGGGTTTTCGCTGCGCCAGCAAGCCCAGCTCCCCCTGCCCACCATCCCCAGACTTCATCGCATCAGTTTACAACCGCGGCGCAATGCCGCTGGACTGCCGCGGCTGCGCTTTTCTTGTTGTCATTCCCGTAGGGAATCTGCGGTTCCTCCGGGCGGCCACGAATCTTGAGGACTTGATCAGACCTGCTCCTAGGCCACGCCGATCACAGTGCAAAGCTCACGCACGGCCTCCGCGCTCTTGTTCAACGCGGCCTGCTCCTCTTCGGTCAGCTTGATCTCGATGATCTGCTCCAGGCCCTTGGCACCGAGCTTGCAGGGAACGCCCACATACAAGCCCTTAATGCCATACTCCCCGTCCAGATAGGCCGCGCAGGGCAGGATCTTCTTCTTATCCTTCAGGATGGCCTCGACCATCTCCACCGCGGCGGCCGAGGGCGCATAGTACGCTGATCCGGTCTTCAGGTACTTCACAATCTCGGCACCACCACTGGCTGTGCGCGCTTCCAACTCCTTGAGCCGGCCAGCTTCGATCAACTCCGTGATGGGTATTCCAGCGACGGTGGAATAGCGCGACAACGGCACCATCGTGTCGCCATGACCGCCCAGCACAAAAGCCGTCACGTTCTCAACTGAAACCTTCAGCTCTTCCGCGATAAACGTCCGAAAGCGCGCCGAGTCGAGCACACCGGCCATGCCGATCACCCGCTCGCGCGGCAGCCCGGCCTTTTTAAACGCCGTCTGCGCCATCGCGTCCAGCGGATTGGAGACGATAATCAGGATGGCGTTCGGCGAGGCCTCCACGGCCTTGCCCACCACATCGCTCATGATCTTGAAGTTGGTATTCAACAGGTCATCACGGCTCATGCCCGGCTTGCGCGCAATGCCCGCGGTGATCACGATCACGTCGGAGTCTCGGGTGTCCGCGTAGTCGTTGGTGCCGAAGATCGAGCAGTCCCGCTTCTCGATCGGCATGGCCTCCAACAGGTCCAGGCCCTTGCCCTGCGGCACGCCTTCCACCACATCGATCAGCACCACATCAGCAAGCTCCTTGCTTGCAATCCAATGTGCCGCCGTCGCCCCGACATTGCCGGCGCCCACTATCGTTACTTTCTTGCGCATTCTGCAACCAACCTCTGAAAGGAATCTTGAACCCTGCCATCATACCGCCCTCCCCGGCACTGACAGCGCGGCCGATGCGGCCCTTTGTCAGGGAACAGAGCCTTTCATCGCGCAAAAGCCAACTGCCGCGCCGCGCTTGGAACTTCCGCGCGGAAAGCCACACCTCGCATCACAATAGTTCGCGCGCGCCATCGTCGCGCCAGGCCAAACAAGGAGCACGCATGCCCACCGATCTGATCACACCGCAGGACCCTCGCTCTGAATACCCCGGTCCGCCCTCCGACGTTGAAATCCAGCCCGCCCCCGGCGAACAGGCCAACATGAGCCAGAAGCCCGACTGCGGCGAGCTCTCCTACAAGGGCTCCGGCAAGCTCGCCGGCCGCAAGGCCCTGCTCACCGGCGCCGACTCCGGTATCGGCCGCGCCGCCGCCATCGCCTTCGCCCGCGAAGGCGCCGATGTCGCCATCAGCTACCTGCCCGAAGAGCAGAAAGACGCCGAAGAGGTCGCCAAATACATCCGTGATGCCGGCCGCAAAGCCGTGCTGCTGCCCGGCGACATCTCGCAGGAAAGCTTCTGCCAAACGCTCGTCGCCGATGCCGTCAGGGAGCTCGGCGGCCTCGACATCCTCGTCAACAACGCCGGTAAGATGGGCAAAACCCAGGGCATCGAGGAGACCACGACCGAGCGCTTCGACATGCTCATGAAGACCAACGTTTACGCGCTCTTCTGGATCACCAAAGCCGCCCTCCCGCACCTCAAGCCGGGCGCTTCCATCGTCAACACGACCAGCGTGCAGGGCTACGAGCCTTCGGCCAGCATCTTCGACTACGCCATGACCAAGGCGGCCATCGCCAACTTCACCAAGGGTCTCAGCGAGCCTTTTATGGAAAAACACGGCATCCGCATCAACGCCGTCGCGCCAGGCCCCATCTGGACGCCGCTGCAGGAAGCGGATGGCAGCGAAGAAAAGCTCAAAAAGCTCGGCGCCAACACACCCTACAAGCGTCCCGGGCAGCCCGTCGAACTGGCCCCCGTCTACGTCCTGCTCGCCTCGCAGGAGGGCAGCTACATCACCGGCGAAATCTACGGCGTCACCGGCGGCATGGGCATCGCGTAACTAAGGAACATCGTCCCAAACGCAGCATCTCCCGGCCGGAGCTGAGAGATGCTGCTTTACCTTCGCGCATCCTGAAACGCAAGCGCCGCTGAAATGCTTCTCCTGTACCGATTCTTCTTAACACCACACAGCGCTAAACTACCATCAGGCTGGTCAGGAGAGCGGAGGATGAGCGTAGTGCAGACAGTAGAGTCCAAAGACCGAGTCGTTACTTCCCGGATAACTGCCAAGCCGAAGGTCGATGCAGAGTCAAGCTTACATACAGACCTGCTCACCAGAATCGAGGAATGGAAGCGGGCATCTCCGGAGTCTGTGCCGGAGTTGCCTAAAGTGCATCTTACCAACGAAGAGTTCTTAAAGCTTTTACAGTCTGCGCCAGACTTCGAGATTCCCGACCGTCATGCAGAAAGGCTGAAGCGTCGCCGCGTCCGCACTGCATGATCCTGCTGGATACAAACATCATCTCTGAGCTGCGGAAGGCCAGCCCACATGGGGCCGTCGTGGCCTGGTATGCGCAAAGCCCAACGTTGTGTCTGTGCGCGATCACAATCTATGAACTGCAGGCCGGCGTCGAAAGAACGCGTCAAAGCGATTCGACCAAAGCCGCAGAGATCGAAACGTGGGTCACTTCACTGCAGCAAAGCTTCATGATCCTGCCGTTTACCGCCCTGGAAGCCAGGATCACAGCAGCCCTCATGCGGAAGACAGCCGCCGATCAACTCCAGGATGCCATGATCGCCGCCACAGCTTTGGCCCGTGAGCTTACTATAGCGACCCGAAATACGCGGGACTTCGAACGGTTTGGTGCACCGCTTATCAATCCGTTCCTCTTTGGCATAGCTGCACATTGAAGCACTGCCCTGCTCAATAGCCAGAAGAGCCTCCTAGACAGCGCTTCGTGCTTCTTGCCTGCTCGCCACCAAACCGAGCCTGACCAGACGCCCTTCGATCGCCCGGTCAGTCCTTCCATGAACCAAAGCGATCGCGTGTAAAGGTTGGCCCTGATGGAAAGACGTGGTCAGCTCAGTGTCTTCCTGCCTGCTCCACCCTTGGCCAGCATGCTTCAAGTTGCGCTGGTTTGCAGGTGGCGAGTAGGAGGCGTGCGCTCGTTGACCCACACCCTCCGGTTTACCCTTGTTTGTCCGCTTTTCCCGCCATCTCTCTATCGACCGTGCTTCTTTCAGAGCCTCCGCACCGAGCGCCAGGGCTGTCTTGACCTCAGGCTGCATGACGACGCACTCCGGCGACAACCGAGTGTGATTCTCGGGGTCCATCCCCATCAGTAACGTACGCAGAATGCGCCGCGCCTCTGCATAAGCCTGCTCTTCCATGCCTCGCTGCATAAAACCCCCGAAAAATGAGAGCGCCCTTACCCTGGGCGCTCTCATTTTCCGCTGCTCAGGAGGTCCTAGAACATCCCCCAAAGGAGTTGGTTGTACACATCATGGTGGAACTGGATCTCCGCCGGCTTCACGATGGTGCCCAGCAGCCGGGCGCAGCGGTCTGCCGAAGCCTGCTTCAGGTCCGCGTAGCGCTGCTTCACATCCGCGCCCAGCAGCTCGGTGGTCCATTCGGCTTTGCGGAAATCCTCCAGCGCCGTGTAGATGTTGTCTGGCAGGTAGCGTTCCGCCTGGCGCAGGTTGGCCATATCGCTCTTCTTTCCGGTGAGGCCGGTTTTGAAGATGGAATGCAGCACCATGTACGGGTTCGCATCCGGGCCCACCGAACGCACCTCCACGCGCGCCGACTTCTCGTTGCCGATCGGGATGCGCACCATGGAGCCGCGATCCGTCGCCGAGGCCTTGATCTGGTTGGGCGCCTCGAAGTGCGGATCGAGCCGGCGATAGGCGTTCACGCTGGCGTTCAGCAGCAGGCAGATATCGTTGCCGGCGGTCAGGATCTTGTCCACGAAGTCCCACCCGAATGGCGAGATCTTCTCCTCGCCGTTCGGGTCCCACATCAGGTTCTTGCCGTCCTTGGTCACCGACACATTGGTGTGCATGCCGGAGCCGTTGACGCCGGTGACGGGCTTGGGCAGAAAGCTCGCGCTCATGCCCATCAGCGTGGCCACTTGGCGGCACACCAGCTTGTAGAGCTGGATCTGGTCGGCCGCGGCCACCGCATCGCCATAGGTGTAATTGATCTCAAACTGGGAGGGCGCGACCTCGGGATGATCCTTTTCATTCTCAAAGCCCATCGCACGCTGCACCTCGGCCGAGGTATCGATGAACTCACGCAGGGGATCGCCCGGCAGCGCATGGTAATAACCACCACTGTTGGTGTATTCGAACTTGCCGGTCTCGATGAAGCGGCGCTCCGCATCGAGGCCGTCAAACAGAAAACCCTCAATCTCATTGGCGGCGTTCAGCGTGTAGCCGTTGGTCTTGAACTGGTCCTGCGCGAAGCTCTTCAGCAGGCCGCGCACATCGCCGGCATAGGGAGCGCCGTTCTTGTCGATGACCTCGCCGAAGACCAGGCACTTGCCCGCGCCAAAGATGTCGGCCGGCGTCCAGTAGAACGCGCTCCAGTCCAGCCCCAGCCGCAGATCGCTTTCGCGCTGCGCCGTGAAGCCGCGAATCGACGAGCCATCAAAGGTCAGGTTGTCGTAGCTCTTCACCAGGAACTTCTTGTCATAGTCCAGCAGGTGCAACCGGCCTTCCAGGTCGGAAAACACCACCGTCACGGCCTTGACACCCTTTTCGTCGGTCAGGTACTTCAGCCGCTCTTCCTGGAGCTTGCCCGGATCGACACGCTTCTTTCGCTGATCCTTGGCCTGGAGATTGCGCTCCTCCAACTCCTCATACGACAACTCCAGAAAATCCCGGTATTCGCTCGACATGACACTCCTTGGCTCGGCAGTTCCTCTGCCGCGGGAAAGATGGCTGACGCTACGCGCTACGGAAATCGAGGGCCAACGACGATGACGCCCTATGTAAAAAGTAGCAGAATCTTTTGGCAAGCCCGGGCTGCGCTCCGCCTCGCCTGCTCTATTTCTCACCAGGCACTCGCCGGCTTGCGAAAAGTAAGAGGACAAATGCTAAACTTGGTCACGTTGAGGTGACCATATGAGCAGTCGCTCTGCCGCCAAACAAAAGCACGACACAGCGAGAACCATCCCAGCGTTTTCCATTGCCGAAGCAAAAGCCCGCTTTTCAGAGGTCGTTTCTACGGTGGAAAAGCGGCGGCAGCCGATCACCCTTCTGCGCCGCGGCCGCGCCATTGCACAGATCGTTCCCATGCAGGACCAGCCCTCGTCGCTGTATGGCGCCATGCGCGGCACGGTGATCGAAGTCGGTGACATCATCGGCCCCACGGGTGGGGAGTGGACCGTTGCCGACGAGTAGGCCCGCCGGCCTGCTGTTGGACACTCACATTTGGCTACGCTACCTCGGCATCTCCGGCGCACTTCGGGCGGCGGCGCTGCCCTCCTTGCAGGCCGCTGAGGCCAGTGGCAACCTTTTCCTCTCCGTCTACTCGGTTTGGGAGACCGCCATGCTGGTCCGGGACGGCAAACTCAGCCTCAATACGGATATCCGCCCCTGGACACAGCAGGCTTTGGCACTGCCCGGCTACAGCCTGCTCGCCTTTACTCCTGAGGTAGCGATTGAGTCGGTCAACCTGCCCGAACCGGTCCACAAAGACCCTGCTGACCACATCATCATCGCTACAGCGCGCGTCGAGAACCTCACCCTGGTCACTCGAGACAAGCAGATTCTCGCCTTCGCGACCCGCAATCACCTGCCGCACCTAATCGCCTGAGGACCCCATGCCCAAGCCCACCCGCGTCGCCCTGATCCAGATGTCCTGCACCGCCGACCCCGAGGCGAATCTCGCCAAGGCCGTCGACCGCGTCCGCGAAGCCGCCCAAAACGGCGCCCGGCTCATTTGCCTGCCCGAGCTGTTTCGCGCCCAATACTTCTGCCAGCGCGAAGACCATGCCCTGTTTGCTATCGCGGAGTCCATTCCTGGCCCCTCCACGGCCGCGCTGGCTGCGGTCGTCCGCGAATTCCAACTCGTTGTGATCGCCAGCCTCTTTGAGCGCCGCGCGCCGGGGCTTTATCACAACACGGCTGCGATTCTCGACTTCGCCTCCCCCAATCCCGACAACATCGCCGCGATCTACCGCAAGATGCACATCCCGGACGATCCGCTCTATTACGAGAAGTTTTACTTCACGCCCGGCGACCTCGGCTTCCAATCCCAGCGCACCAGCGCCGGCAACATCGGCACCCTGGTCTGCTGGGACCAGTGGTACCCCGAGGCCGCGCGGATCACCGCCCTGAAAGGCGCCGAAGTCCTCTTCTACCCCACCGCGATTGGCTGGCACCCCGCCGAAAAGGCCGAGTTTGGCGAGCGCCAATACGACGCCTGGCAGACCATTCAGCGCGCCCATGCCATCGCCAACGGCGTCTACGTCTGCGCGGTGAATCGCGTCGGCCACGAGCTCGGGGATGTCCTCATCGATGGCCAGCTCAATCGCGTGCCGCCCACCGTCAACGAGGTCGTGGGCATGACCGGCGACTTCGTCGTCGGTCCCAATCCGGGGCTCGAGTTCTGGGGTGGCAGCTTCATCGCGGACCCCTTCGGCCGCATCCTCGCCAGGGCCTCGCACGACCAGGAGGAGATCCTCTACGCCGACCTTGATCCCGGCGAGGTCGAAATCACACGCCAGCACTGGCCATTTCTGCGCGACCGGCGCATCGACGCCTATGGCGGCCTGTCCAGCCGCTTTCTGGACTGAGCCGCTCCCCGGCTCGCCACCCACGGACGATCTTTATCTCCATCCGAGACCGTCCCGGGCGCATCCAACAGGGCCAGCATGCTCGCCGCCACTTATCTGCTTACCATCGCGCTGTTCGCCCAGACGCCAAGGCCGGGATCGCATCGGCCACCGCCGCCGCCGCCACCTCCTCCCCAGGACCTGACGCTGCCGCCGGAGTCGGCCACGCTGGTGACAATTTTCGAGGCTCGCGGCGTGCAGATCTACACCTGCAGCGAGGATGCCACCGGCGCCCGCTGGCAGCTGACCGCGCCGGAAGCGCAGCTGTTTAACCTGGCGACCGGGCGCCCCGCCGGCCAGCACGCAGCCGGCCCCACCTGGACCTCGGTGGACGGCAGCGCCGTCCGCGGCATGGTGCTCCACAGCAAGCCCGGCAGCACGCCCGCGGATGCGCCGTGGCTGCTGCTGCGCGCCCTGCCTGTGCAGCCGGACACGCCACCGGCGCCCGGCGAGCTGTCCGGCGTCAGCTATGTGCGCCGTTACAACACCCACGGCGGCGCCCCGCCACCGCCGTTCAGCTGCGATGCCGAGCACCTGGCCGCGACGGCCCGTGTTCCCTACAGCGCCAGCTATTCCTTTTACACCGCGCCCGGCACCCCGGCTCTCGGCCAGACCGTACCGGCGCCGCCGCCTCCCCCGGGAACGCCGCCTCCTCCAGGCACGCCGCCTCCGCCGCCGGCGCCAGGAACACCCCCTCCCCCAGCACCGCCGCCGCCAGCGCCGTAGCGGCGGTCTGCATCCGGGTCCCGGTGCATGTAGCATAGGCGGGTGCCAGCGTCCCTCACCCCCGCCTCCGACCTCCGCATGCCCCCCGAATGGGCCCCGCATGCCGCCACCTGGCTGGCCTGGCCTCACAATCCGGAGGACTGGCCAAGCAAGTTCCAGCCCATCCCCTGGGTGTATTGCGAGATCGTTCGCTGGCTGAGTTCCGTGGAGGACGTCCACCTGCTGGTCAACGACGTTGCCGCCGAACGGCGAGCCACGCGCATGCTGCGGCGGCAGGGGGCCAACCTCGCCCGGCTGCACTTCCACCCCTGGCGCACGGACCGCATCTGGCTGCGCGACTCCGGCCCTATCTTTGTCAAGGCGGGGAATGGCAGCGGGCCGCTGACGGTCACCAACTGGCGCTTCAACGCCTGGGCCAAGTACCCGAACTGGCACAACGACGACCAGATCCCCTCCCGCGTCGCCGAGCTCTACGCCCTGTCCTCGGTGGCGCCCACGGTTACCCTCGAGGACGGCACCGAGCACCGGCTCGTGCTCGAAGGCGGCTCCATCGACACCAACGGCGAGGGCGTCCTGCTCACCACCGAGGAGTGCCTGCTTTCCGAGGTGCAACAGCGCAACCCGGGCGTCAGCAAGGCGCAGCTGGAGCTGGCCTTTCGCCGCTATCTCGGCATCGAGCAGGTCCTCTGGCTGAACCGCGGCTGCGCCGGCGACGACACCCATGGCCACGTCGACGACATCGCCCGCTTCGTCGCGCCGGACACCATCGTCACGGCCGTGGAACCGAACACCGCCGATGAAAATCACCTGCCCCTGGCGGAAAACCTCCAGCGCCTGCGCGAGGCCCGCAACCGCGACGGCCAGCCCTTCCACATCCGCACCCTGCCCATGCCCGCGCCCGTGCTGTTTGAGGGCCAGCGGCTGCCCGCCAGCTATGCCAACTTCTACATCGCGAACGGCCTGGTGCTGGTGCCCACCTTCAACGACCCCAACGACCGTGTCGCGCTGAACACCCTGGCCGAGTGCTTCCCCGACCGCACCGTCACCGGCATCCACTGCACCGACATGATCTGGGGCCTCGGCGCGCTGCACTGTCTTACGCAACAGGAGCCCGCATAAGTTCTTCGCAAAACGCAGGTCCCGACCCGCGCCGCTCGGTCAGCTGCAGCTGGGCACAGCAGCTTCGAGTTTGCCTCAGCGCCGGGTGGCCTGTTGCTGGGCCAGCGACCAGGCCAGGTTGTTGCGCGCCAGCTGGAAATCGGGACGGAGCGCGATGGCTTTTTGCGCGGCCGCCACGGCCTCGTCCCAGCGGTGCAGCGCTTCGTTGCCGGCCGCGATGTTGTTCCAGCCCTCGGCTGACTGCGGATCAAGCGCCACCGCGCGCCGGGCCGCCTCGATGCTGCGCCTGTATTCGCCTGCCTGACTCAGCACCAGTGACAGATTGACGTAGACCGACGCGGTGTGCGCCGCGGCCTGCCCGGGACCGGCGCTACCAGCCCCGTCGAGGACCCTGCGGGCCTCGGCGTCCCCTGGCGCCAGGCGCAGGGTGCTCGCGGCCAGCAGTTTGGCCTGCGCGGCCTGGCCCTGGGCGGCCTCGGCTTCCAGCAGCAGGTCACGCTGCAGCAGGCGCTGCCCGTTCAGCTGCACGGCCGTTTGCAGCTGTGCCTCGGCTTCCGGCAAGCGCCCCTGCTGCAGCAGCCAGCGACCGAAAAAGGTATGAGGCAGGTCGTCGGCGGGCGCCAGCGCCACGGCGCGGAGAAAATGCTGCTCGGCCACGCCGGCCAGCGCGGGATGCCCCACCCTGGCCAGCAGGCCGTTGACCACGCCGAGGTTGATCTCCAGCGTGGGGTAGTTGGGCGTGTAGAGGAGCGCCTGGTCAAAGAGCGCGAGCGCGCCGCGGAGGTCGCCGGCGTTCATCCGGGTCAGGCCGTAGATCATCAGGCCGCGGCCGTTGTGCGGCGACTTGGCGAGATCGTCCGCCCACAGGCTCGCCTCGTCGTGCCACACGGCGTTACGGCGATGGGCGCCGACGGCATAGCCGCACAGCGCCAGGCCACACAGCCCGCCAGCCGCGTAGGGCAACGCCCGCCGCCAGGCCGGCGCTCGCTCGCGCAGGCCCTTCATCAGCGCCCGATACGCCAGCGCCAGCGCCCACACCACCGCAAGCATCAGGCCGGGAAAGGCGAAAAACATCCGGTGGTCGTTTTCCACCTCGCTCAGCGCATACAGCGAGGTCGGCAGTTCCGTGAGAACAAACCAAAGCAGTCCATAGGCAATGGGATACAGTCGCCGGTGTCGCAGGCAAAGGGCAATGGCCAGGAGCAGCGCGCCGGCAAACAGCAGCCCGGCGACAGCGGCGGCGCCCAGCGCAAAGGGCTGGAGGTCGGTATCCACGTTCAGGTGCAGCGGCAAAAACAGCGCCCCGGCATAGCGCAGCCAGACAAATGGCTGCGTCAGGCGGTAGGCGGCGACGGAAAGGATGGTCGGGGCGTAGCTCTTCGGGGTCATGGCCGCCTCGAGCGCCAGCAGAGCTGCCGTCAACCCCAGCGCCGGAAGGGCGGCCCGCAGGCCCAGCGCCCAGCGTCTCCGGCTCCCTTCGCCCCCGTGCTCAAAGAGCGCCACATACAGCAGCAACAGCAATGGGAAAACCACGGCCGACGGCTTGGACAGCATCGCCACGGCAAAGGGCAGCAGATACCAGCCCCAGCGCCGTTGCTGTGGAAAGCGCTCATACAGCACCAGCGCCGCCACGCAGCCCAGGGTGCAATACAGGTCGCCCCGCTGGATCACATAGTTCACGGTCTCGGCCATCGCGGGATGGAGGCCGAACCAGGCCGCCAGCCCCAGCGCGAGCCAAGCATTGCGCGGGCTGGGCGCCGTCTTCTGATACAGGTCCTCCGCCCAGAAAAACAGCAGAGCCACCAGCACCAAAAACCAGATAAAGCTGCTCAGATGGAACCAGAACGGGTTATAGCCGTGGCCCAGCGCGTAGTCCAGGGCGAGCGACGCGGATACCACCGGCCGATACGTCTGGTTGGCCGGCAGCACGCTGAACGAGGTGGCGTCCGTGAAGAAGCGCGGCAGGTTACCCAGCGAGCGAATTGCCGGGTTGTCGGTTACGGTGTGGAAGTCGTCGAAATGAAAGCTGTTGCCAAAGGAGTTCGCATACACAAGGCTCACCACCAGCAACAGCGTGGCGAGCGGGAGGCGATATCGGCTCAGCATGGGGGACAGCACCCTGCAAGCATCTTATCCGCCGTTTGCGTGCGCCTGCGCCGGTCTACAACGAAAGTGGCAGCACCTTTTTTCTCAACTCCGCGACGGCAATTTGGGCTTCGAGCAGATCGTCTGCAGGTGCAGGTGCAGGCCAGGGTAGGACCACATCTGCTGTTTCCAGCGCCAAGAGCGCGCTCGGTACCAGAGCGCCAAGGGCGCGTTCTATACCAGCCCAGGCCGAAGGCCTGGGTTTATGGCCAGGACACCCGGAAGGGCTGAAAGCCCGCCCTATAACAGACCGGATCAGCTGTGAGGTTCCGCCCTCAAAGCAGATTCACTGCGCGAATTGACAACAAGAAAGCGGGGCATTGCGACCGGCAGGCGTGATCGGAGTGTCCCCGAAGCAGATGCGCCGATCAGGACCGGTTGGCCTCAGGCTGTGGCTCCGGGCCGCAGTGCCCGGATCATCGCACCGAGGCTGCCCAACTCTTCCTTTGGCTCGGCCCGTTTGGGCGCCTCACGCACCTGCAGGCGCCGGGCCTGCTCGCTCAACAGGGCGTCCCGCTTCACAACCACGGGCGCGCTCGGCAGGGTTCTGCCCGCAGCCAAAGCGTGGCTCGGCGCCGCCGGCGTCTTCGCCCTGGGGCCGCGACGCACCGGCGCGCGCCGTGGCTTCAGCCTGGTGACGGTTTGCGGTTGCGCAGTGGTGTGAGGCGGAACGGCCTCGGCAGTAAGAGTCTCCTGGGTCGAGCGCCCGCGCTGCCCCTCCAGGTCGTCATAGCCGCTGGAGCTCAGCCCTGAGACGATGGATCGAAGGCTGCGCAGTTTTTCCAGTTCCGCATCAAGGGTGAAGACGATTTGCTGCAAAAGCATGGCCTTCAGTGTAGCAACTCCTGTGGCTTGCTGTTGCCGTCGTCGCAAAAGCCGGTGCGGTGCGTTTCGCTGCTGTTTACAAGGGCACCCCGCACCCTTTTGTCTACAGCCCGGCCGCGGTAACCCCTGCTTCAGGACGCGGCCTTCCGGATGACCACCAGCGCGTCGCTCACCGTCCAATCGTTAGTCGGGTAAAACGCCAGCACCTTGCCATCCCTCCCGACGATCACCGTGGCCAGCGAGTGCTGCAGCGTTTTGCCCTGCGGCGTTACGCCCACGTCGAACCACTGCTCCATCTTCGGCAACTCGGCCTCGCTGGGGGCGGCAAAGTCCCAGTGCCCGAAGGTCTCCTGCGAGTAACGCCCCGTATACGCGCCGCCATAGCTGCGCAGCACTTTGGGGGTGTCATAGGTCGGGTCGAAGCTGATGGAAAGCAGGTGCGTTTTGGCGTACAGCGCGGGGTCCTTGGCGAGCGCCTTGTCAATCTCCGCGAAGTTGCGGCTCATGCGCGGGCAAAAGTCGGCCAGCGGACAGCGCGTGTAGATAAAGGTCAGCAGCAGCACCTTGCCCTTGAACTGCCCCAGGCTGATCCGCCGGTCGGATTGGTTGAGCAGCGTAAAATCCGGCACGGCCTCGCCCACCGCGGGCACGTGGTACTGCACGGCGGGGCGGTAGTCCGGCCGGGCCTGCGCCAGGACGTCGACATCGACCAGCCGCAGATTGGTGGGTCCGTCCGGGCTGCGGTCGCTGACCAGCTCCGCGCCGATCCGGTCGCCCGGGTGAAGCTCGCCCAGTGCGGAGCGGTCCACGACGCGGTACTCCATGGTCATCGCCGGCATAAAGCCGGGGATGGCCTCGTGGGCCAGCGTGATCGACTGCGCCGGGGCGTCCACGGCCACCACCTGCCCGCGCACAAAGTGCTGTTCCGCATCGCTGGCGGGGGCGGCCTTCTGCTCCTGACGCCTGCACCCGACCACCGCGGTCAGCCCGCAGAGGCACAGGGAGATGGCCAGCCGATGCCGGCTGCGGGTCGCCAGGAATGCCAGGAATCGCCTCACCTCTCTATCATAGGCTGGGCGGGCCAAGGGTCCGTGCTTTCATTCGCGCGGGTTTTCACCATGTCACGCACAGCAGCAAACAGCCCCGTCGGCGGCCACGCGGTTGGCTCGACCAGCCAGACGTATCCCGCAACCGCTCTGCTGGCCACCAGCTTCCTGCTGGCCGGCCTGGGCACTGTGGTGCTCGGTCCACTGCTGCCGCAATTGCTGCGGGAGTGGCAGCTTTCCGACGGGCGCGGCGGTCTGCTGCTGCTGGCCAAGTTCGTGGGCGCCTTTGCCGGCGGTGCGCTGGTGCCGCGGCGGCTGCGGCTGGGCGTGCTTGCCGGCCACGCGCTGGCCGCAGTGGGCTTTGCCGGCTTTGCCCTTGCGCCCGGGCTGCCGATCGCCCTGCCCGCGCTGTTCCTTACCGGCCTCGGCCTGGGCGAGATCATTGCCTCCACCAACATCCTGACCGGCCAGCGGTGGGCGGACCACGCCGGCTCCGCGCTGGCGCTGCTGAACTTTTTCTGGAGCCTTGGCGCCGTGGCTACCGGCCTGATCGCGGCGGCGCTGCTGCCCCGCCTTGGCTGGCGCGGTCCCGTGCTGGGGCTTGCCGCGCTGTTTGCCCTCAGTGGGACGCTGCTGTTCTCTAGCCGGGGCCACCGCATCCTCCCGGCACAACCCGCCGACGCAACCGAAGCCGTGCCGGTTACGCTTCGGCTTTCCCTGCTGTATGGAGGTCTCCTGTTTCTGTATGGCGGGCTGGAAACCTGTCTTACCGGCTGGCTGACCACCTTTTCGCTTCGTTTCGCCGGCGGCCATATCCTGGCGGGCCAATCCGGCTTTGTGGTGCTGTGGGCGGCGCTGACCGCGGGACGCGTCGTGGCCTCCGCGCTGATGCGCCGCGTTTCCGAGCGCCTGGTGCAGCGCCTCAGCCTGCTGCTTTGCCTTGGGCTCATCGTGGCGCTGGCGCGTAGTTCGGGCGCCGGCAGCCTCGCCCTGATCTGCGTCCTGCTCGGCCTGGCGCTGGCGCCCGTCTTCCCTTCCACCTTTGGCCTGTATCTGCGCCGCGGTGTGCCGCCGGGAACCGCCGGCCGGGTCCTGGCGGTTTCCGGCCTCGGGGCGGCCCTGTTTCCCTGGCTGATGGGCGTGGTTTCCACGCACTTCGGCTCACTGCGCCTGGCCATGGCCGTTCCCGCGCTGCTGGTGCCCACCATGCTGCTTCTTTCTTTCATGGACCGGCCCACCCGGGACCGTTTTCCCGCCTCATCCCCCAAAAGTGGAGGCGAAGATTTGGTGAATCGCGTTTATAACTGAAACTGTGCCGCGCGAGGTTTCCCCTTCCGAGCTGATGTCGCTGTTCGCCGCCGGCGAGCTGCTGCTGGTGCCGCACGCCTACTCCGCCCAGGTGCTGCGCGCGCGCCTGGCCACCGTTCCCGGCCCTCAACTTATGTCCAACGCCGCCGAGCCGCGCCTTCATGCCCGGGACGAGTGGATGGCTGCACTCTGGTCCGACCTGCTCGTCGAGGGCGTGGAGGACCGAGTGCTCCTGAACCGCCTGCAGGAAGAGCAGATTTGGGCCGACATCGTGGAAGATCGCACCCCCGATGCGGGTACTGCTGCACGCCTGCGCGAGCTGGCCGCCACATCCCGCACGGCCTTCCAGCTGGCTGCCGCCCACGGCTTTGAGGGCCGCCTGCGTGCCGAGGCCGACACGGGCGACGCCCGCACCTTTGCCCTCTGGGCCAGCGGCTTCCGCGATCATTGCGAGCAGCATCGCCTGCTCCCACCCTCGCTGCTGGAAAGCTCCCTGGCCGCGCACCTGCGGGCGGGCAGCTGCCCCGCTCCCGCCACGGTACATCTCCTGGGTTTTGCCGAGCAAACGCCGGCCCAGGCCGTGCTGCTGAACGCCCTCCGCGACGCCGGAACTGAAGTTGTTCAGCTCACCCTCAGGCAGCCTGCAACGGGGCTCGGCCGGAAGCAGGCGGGCGCTGCCGCCAGCGAGGCGGAAGAGCTGGAAGTGGCAGCCCGGCTCCTTGCCGAGGCGGCACGTCGCGCCGATCCGGCACACCCAGGACACTTCGCCGTCATCGCGGAGAACGCCGATGCACTGCGGCCGGAGCTGGAACGGCAGCTGCGTCATCTGCTCGCTCCCGAGCTTAAACATGTCGGTGCGGACCTGTCGTCGACACCTTGGCAGTTCAGCGCGCCACCGGCCCTCGCAACCCTGCCCATCCTCGCGGACGCGCTCAGCCTGCTGCGCTGGACCGTGGAACCCCTCCCCATCGAGCGGCTCGGCCAGTTGCTGCTGTCCCCTTTTTTCGGATGGACAGATGCACTCGAAATGCGTGCCCGCTTTGAGCTGAACTCGCTGCGCAACTGGCCGCTGGTGCGCCCCGCCCTGGACCTCGCCAGCTTTGTCGACCTCCTGCACACCGGCAAACAACCGCCCGAAGCCAGCTTTCCGGAGCTGCGCCGGTTGGCCGCGCTGGTTTTCCAAAGCGACCTTCTGGCGGGTCGACGCACCTATGCCGACTGGACCGAGCAGATTCGCCGGCTGCTTAGCGCCGCGGGCTGGCCGGGGCAGCGAACGCTTTCTCCTGCGGAGTTTCAAGCGACGGAGGGGTGGGATGCCCTGCTCGATCTGCTGGCCACGCTGCAGATCGACGGCAGCCGTCCCAGCTTCGCCCAGATGCTCGACATGCTGGAGGCAGAGGCACGGCGTCGGCGCGCGCCGGTCACCTACGCTGCGGCTCCGGTTCAAATTCTCACCTTCGCGGAAACGGCTGGCCTCTGGTTTGATCACGCGATTCTGCTCGACGCAACGGACCGCAACCTCCCGGCCCTGTCCCGCCCGCATCCTTTGCTGCCGCAGGCGAGGCAACGGGCCGCCGGCCTGACGGACGCTGCCTCATCTGTGTCCCGGACTGCAACGGCGCTGGACGCACTCGCCCTGGCCAGCGCGTCCCTGACCCTCCTCGCACCGCGTGAGAACCGATTTGGCGAGGTGCAGATGACGCCACTCGCCCGCGCGCTGAGTTTTGCCCCGTTTTCCCCCGAAACGCTCCTTGCAGCCGGCTCGCAGCCGGCAGCTCTCGCGCTGGAAAGAACGCCGGAACCAGCCGCCCTGCCGCCTTTGCCCTCCCCTGAAGTGCGTGGCGGCGCGCGCGTACTGGAACTGCAGGCCGCCTGCGGATTCCGCGCCTTTGCCACGCTGCGCCTGCTGGCTGATGAGCCGCCGTCGCGGCAGTTGGGGCTGGGTGCGCGCGAGACCGGCAACCTGCTGCATATGGCGCTGCAGCACCTGTGGGCAGCGCTCGGCAGTCACGCCCAGCTGCGTGCGCTGCCCGCCGAAACCCGCCGCAGCCTGATTGCCGCCGCCACCGAAGCGGCCCTGGCCAGGCACGGGCCCAGCGACGGCCGCGACAGGTGGGCAGCCAGCTTTCTCGACACCGTGCGCCGCCGCTTTCATCGTCTGCTGGACCTGTGGCTGGACAAGGAGCTCGAGCGGGCGCCCTTTGCCGTGCTCGCCCAGGAACAGCAGCAGTTCCTTGAACTCGGCCCACTGCGCTTAAATCTTCGCTTCGATCGCGTGGACGAGGTAGAAGGGGGCCGCATCTTTATCGATTACAAGAGCTCGGCGCAACTGAGCAGCCGGGACTGGCTGGACGCCCGGCCTGACCTGCCGCAGCTGCCGGCCTATGCCCTTTGCGCGGAGCCCGAGCAGCTAAAGGGCGTCGCCTTTGGCCGCGTGCGGCGGGGCGACAAGATGAGCTGGATCAGTCTGTCCAGCGAAGCGGGGCTGTTTCCTCGCAAGGGCGACAACCGGCTGATGGAGCCGCAAACCCAAATCGAGGCCTGGCGGGCCGAACTGACCGCCCTGGCGGAGGCCTTCGCCGCCGGCGACACCAGCGTCGATCCCAAAAGCTACCCGAACACCTGCCGATACTGCGCCCATCGCGCCCTTTGCCGCCTGGACCCCAGCACCCTCACCGTGGGAGGTGACGATGAGGCAGCGGAAGGGAGCGAGCTTGGCTAAGCTGCTACAGATGCCCTCGCTGTTCGACGAAGACTCTCTTCCCGAACTCTGGGAGCGGAACTCTTCGCCGCCGCAACCCTCCCGGTCCGCGGTCGCGGACGCGGCCCAGCGCCAGGCCGCGCTGGACATCCAGACCTCCTGCATCGTGGAAGCGCCCGCCGGTTCCGGCAAGACCGGCCTTCTGATCCAGCGCTACCTCAAGCTGCTGGCCTTTGGCGGCGTGGAACAGCCCTCCGAGGTGCTTGCCATCACCTTTACCCGCAAAGCGGATGCAGAGATGCGCCGCCGCATCCTGATGCAGCTTGCGGCCGCCGCCGAAAACGACGCGCTCGCCGAAGATGCGAGCGATTTTGACCGCGAAACCCGGCAAGTGGCGGAAGCCGTGCTGCGCCGCGACCGGGACCTGGGCTGGCACCTGCTCGCCTCGCCACAGCAACTGAACATACGCACGATCGACAGCTTCTGCGCCGAACTGGCCGGGAGCTTGCCCCTGCTTTCTGGCGTTATCGCCGGCCTGACGCCGACTGAAGACGGGGCACCGCTCTACCAGGCCGCCGCCGAGCGCACACTGCTGCACCTCGGCGGTCCCGACCGCGCCCTCTCCGACGACCTGGACTGGCTCCTGCTGCATCGCGACGCCGATCTCGGAGACTTCACCAGCCTGCTCGCCGAGATGCTGCGGCAGCGCGAACAATGGGGTGAGCTGCTGCCGCTCGGAGCCGCCCAACTCACGGACGCGACCCTGGACGCCGAGGTCCTGCCGCAGCTGCAGCGCACCCTGGAACACCTCATCGAGGACGAGCTTGCCCGCTGCTCCGCGCTCATCGGCCCGGAGTTGCTGGCCTCCGCCGCTTCCCTTGCCTGCCAGTGGAGCCTCCATCCCAGCTCCGGGGAAGCGCCCTCCCCGCTTGGCGCCTTTGCCACCGGATCTTCCTCACTGCGGCCCAAAGCCGCAGACCTGGAGCGCTGGGTGGCCCTGCGCTCCCTCCTGCTGACCGGCACAGGCCGCTGGAGAAGCCGCTTCAGCCCGCGTGACCTTGGTTTTGAGCTGCCGAAATCGGAGCAGGAGCAGCTGCGGAGTCTTATCGCGGCCTTTCGCAGCCGCGCCTCGCTGTTTCCCGGTCTCGACGAGGTCCTCTGCGACCTGGGTAATCTGCCTGAAGCCCGGTACCCGGAGGATCAATGGCGGGCGGTGAAATCACTGTGCCGCGTGCTGCGCCAGGCCCTCATCGAGCTGCAGCTGGTCTTTGCGGAACGGCGCAGCTGCGACTTCACCGAGGTTGCCCTGGTCGCCCGTTCCCTGCTGCGCTCCGAGGCCGCCGCCGCGGATCTGCTCGCCACCTCAGTCGCACGCCTCCGGCATCTGCTGGTGGACGAGATGCAGGACACCTCCGCAGGGCAGTATGAGCTGATCGAAGCCCTGACCAGTAGCTGGGACGGAGCGACGCAGACCATCTTCCTGGTCGGCGACCCCAAGCAGTCCATCTACGAATTTCGCCAAGCCCGGGTGGAGCGATTTCTGCGGATCATGCGCTCCGGCCAGTTCGGACAGGTGCGTCTCCAAAGCCTCCGGCTCACCGCCAACTTTCGCTCCCAGGCGCACTTGGTCGAGGACTTCAACACGGTCTTCGAGCAGATTTTGCCCTCCCCGGAGGCGCTTGCGCAGCAGCAGGGCAGCTCGGATGTGCCCTTCGTGGCTGCCAGCCCAACCCGCGCCGCAACGACCTCGCCTGCCCTGCACTGGCAACTCGCCCACGAGGCCTCGCACGGCAACCAGTCTCGCATCGGGCAAGACCCCACAGGCGGGCAAGAGCCTCCCGCCGTCGAAGCCGACCAGGCGCAGCGTCTGCGCGAGGTCCTGGAGCATTTTCAGCAAGCGTGGCCCCGCCGATCAGAGGCAGGCAGCGGAACCCGGCCGGCCAGGATCGCCGTCTTGGCCCGGAATCGGGCGCACCTCGCTCCCATCCTCAGAGAATTTCGCAGCGACCGGGGCCGCGGCCCCCTCCCTTACCGGGCAGTCGAGATCGAGTCGCTGGCGGAGCGCCCCGAGATACTCGACCTCCTGATGCTCACGCGGGCCCTGCTGCATCCGGCCGACCGTGCGGCCTGGCTGGCCGTCTTGCGCTCCCCTTTGTGCGGACTCAGCCTTTCTGACCTGCTTATGCTGGTTGGCGAAGGGCAGGGTGACACGCGACACGCTACCGTCCTGCAACTCGTCGAGCAGCGTGCATCGTTGCTGAGCGCCCTGGGCCAGGAGCTGTTGGCCCGCAGCTGGCCCGTGCTGCACGCGGCCGTCGCCGGACTCGGACGCACCGCCTTCAGCCTGCAGGTGGAACGCACCTGGGACACGCTGGGCGGCGACGCTCCGCTGCGCTCTCACGAGCGCGCCAACACCCGGCGCTTCTTGCACCTCTTGCACGAGCTCGAAACCGGCGCAGAACCGCTGAGCCTCGCATTGCTGCGACGGCGGCTCGTCACCCTGTATGCCGAGCCGGCCGTTGACGCCGACTGCACGGTTGAGCTAATGACGATTCACAAGGCCAAGGGCCTGGAATGGGATCTGGTGCTTGTACCGGCGATGGAACGGGGCTCAGGACGCGGCGATCCGGATTTTCTGCAGTGGCTGGAGTTCGATCACGAGGGCCATTCCGCCGACTTTCTGGTCGCACCCATTCAGGGCAAAGGCGAATCGGCCACGCGTCTGCGGCAATGGATGGGCAAGCGGCAGCGCCAACGGGAGGCCGCGGAGGCCCGCCGGCTCGTGTATGTCGCTTGCACGCGCGCCCAGGAAGAGTTGCACCTTTTCGGCACTATCGGCCGCAACCGCGACGGCACACCCTGCCTGCCACCAGCAGGCAGCCTGCTGCGCGCGGCTTGGCCAGCCGTTTGCACCGCCCTGGAGATCGAGCCCGCGCCCGCAGCACCAGAGGCGAACGTAATTACGATGGAAGCGCCCTCCCCGAGCAGCCCCTCCGGTCTGGCGCTGGCTGCCGCGGGCGAGCCGGAGGTCGACGCGGGGCCGCCCGCACCTGCACCGGCCACAGCGAGTGCCTCGCGGCACCTGCCGCTTGCCTTCAACTTCAAGGCCCGGTTGCAACGCGACCCCGCTTCGTCGTTGCCCTACCCGGCAGCGGCCAGCCTGCGCCATGAAACCGGGTTTGCGCGGCCGGATGGCTCTTTTGCCGCACGCGCTTTTGGCAACGCCGTTCACCGCTTTCTCGATTTGCTGGCACAGCGCCTCGCCGCGGGGCAAACGCCGGCAAGCCTCCTCGAGGAGACCGGCAGCTGGACGCCCCGGCTCGTCGCCACGCTGCGCAGTGAGGGCCTGTCCCCGACACAGGCTCGCGCGGATGCCGACCGGGCCAGGTCCGCCCTGGCTGGCGCGCTCCGGGACCCTGGGGGAGTCTGGCTTCTTTCCGCTCATACCGCGGCCCGGAACGAGGTTGCGGTGATCGCCGCGCCGGGGAGCAACGCCGGTGGGAGGCTCCGAGCCGACAGGACCTTTTTCGCCCCCGCGACCCCGGGCAGCACCATTGAGGAGTCCTGTTTGTGGATTGTCGATTACAAAACCGCGGCGCTCGGCGGCCGGAACCGCCATCTGTTTCTGAAGGAGCAAAAGGCGAAGTACCTGCCGCAGATGCAGGCGTATGCGCGAGCCGCCGCGGAGGCCGGCCAGCCGCCGGAACGGATCGTGCTTGCCCTGTATTTCCCGCTACTGCCAGCGCTGGTGCAGTGGTTTGCCGGCAAGAGGTTGCCCTGATCCGGTGACCCTGAATGCCACTTCTGTAGCACGGTTGGTGTCGGAAACGGTGACTTTCGGGTGGTATCCTCTGCACAGAGATTGGGCTGAAGGAGAGTCGCATGCCGCAAACAGGCCGCCTCGTGCTCTGCGTCGATGACGAGCACATTGGGCTTGATGTGCGTCGGGTGCTTCTGGAGCGCTCCGGGTACCAGGTCCTCACGGCTTCTGACGGACCTGCAGGGCTTTCGCTGTTTCGATCGCAACCTGTGGAGGCGGTTGTGCTGGATTACTCCATGCCGGGGATGCATGGTGGGGAGATCGCCGCCTGCATGCGAGCGGAAAAACCTGAAATTCCCATTCTGTTGCTTTCTGCGTATGTTGGCGTCCCCGCGGACGTTACCGGGCTCGTTGATATCTACATGACCAAGGGCGAAGGCGCGCCAGCGCTCTTGGAAAAGCTGAACAAGCTTTTCGGCGCCTAAACCGGGTACGCCTTTGAATCTAAATCAGCTAAATCGCGCCCTCCGCCGCACGCTGCTTTTGCCGATCGTTGCCCTGGCCCTTGTGGCTGCCGCGCTCGCGTGGCAATTGCTGGACGCGCAGCGCGCCGTTGCCCATATTCAACTGGCGGACAGCAACATCGAAACCGCCACGCTGGTCACGGCGTACATGGTGGACGAAGAAACGGGGCTGCGCGCCTATCAGACCACCGGCAACGAAATCTTTCTGCAGCCTTATGAGTACGCGGCCGAGCCGCTTCGAGCGAGCATCCGAAGGCTCGACGAGGGCCTGAAACAACAGGGTGCGGGTACGGCCAAGCTGGACGCGCTGCGCTTGCAGCACCAGCAATGGGTGCGCTCCACCGCCGAGCCGATCATTGCCTCGGTCCAGGCAGGCAGTGAAACCCGCGATCCCGGGATCAATCTTCGCGCCAAGGCACGCATGGATCCCATGCGCCTTTTGGTCCGGTCCATCATTGCCGACCAGAGCCGCCGCCGCACCCTGGCCGTGGATCGCTGGCACCGCGAACTGCGCCACACCGTGGAAGCGCTGATCGGCTCCATCCTGATCGTCGGCCTGCTGATTGGCATCTTTGCCCGGGATCAGCTGAACAGCGTCAGCCATGCCTTTCAACAGACCTTGACCGCGCTCCGCAAGCACGCGCAGGCGACCTACGACTCCGAGCAGCGCCTGCGGGCCATACTGGTCTCACTTGGCGAGGCGGTGGTCGTCTGTGACCTGGACGGCTGCATCGAGCTGATGAATCCAGCCGCGGAACGCCTGAGCGGATGGCCCCAGGCGGAGGCACGCGGGCAAGGCTTCGCCAGGGTTTTTCCGTTGGTGGGTGAGTCGACCCATCAATCGCCGGAATCGCCCATCGCGGCCGTGCGCCGCGAATTACGGGCCCTGCACTCCACGGAAGCGTATCTGCTCCGGCGTCCTGACCAGACCGAACTCACCGTGGACGAGAGCAGCGCGCCCATCTATGAACGCAACGGGGACCTGGCCGGGGTCGTGCTGGCGCTGCGTGACAGCACCCAGCAACGCCGAACCCAGGCGGCGCTGCTGGCCTCGGAAAAGCTGGCCGTTGCCGGACGTCTGGCAGCGACGATCGCCCACGAGATTCACAATCCGCTCGATTCCGTGGCCAATCTGCTCTACCTGATCCGCACCGGGACCTCGGCGGAGGAGAATAGCAAGTTTTTGGAGATGGCGCAGGGTGAACTGAGCCGCGCCACCCAGATCAGCCGCGCGCTGCTGGGCATGTACCGTGAATCGCGCACCCCGGTCGCCCTGGATATCGCCAGCCTGCTGAACAGCGTCCTCGTGCTGTTGGAGCGCCGGTTCCGCGACATCGGCGTCCGCATCAAAGCGGACCTGGAGCAGCCCGCAGTGGTTTCCGGCTTTCCCGCGGAACTCCGGCAGGTCTTCACCAATCTGCTGGCCAACGCGGCCGAGGCCTCGCCGCGGGGCGAAACGGTTGTGGTGCGTACCCGCGCCTTCAACAGTACCAACCCGACAGATTCCAGCGAAACGCTTCACCCGGGAACCCTGATCACGATCGAGGACCGGGGCTTTGGGGTCTCGCCCGAAGTCCAGCGACAACTCTTTCAGCCCTTCTTCAGTACCAAAGGGGAGGCTGGCACCGGTCTGGGGCTTTGGGTATCCAAGGGCATTGTGGAAAAGCACGGCGGCACCATCGAGCTCGCTTCCAGCACAGATCCTGAGAACCGCGGCACGATCCTGTCCGTCTTCCTTCCCCGCGGCCAGGCGGAGTGGGCTGAAACGTCAGCGCCTGCCGTGCAGCCCGCAAACGGAGTTCTGCCGTGAAAGATGCCCTCGCGAGTTCACACGCGCAAGGCACTGGGACGTGCAACTGCGTAGCTGCACCCTGTCTCCTGTTGCGAGGGCCTTCAGCACTCGCGGCGTACTGACCTGACCCGGGTTTTCGGCTGGGGCTGGTAGAAAGCGCGCCCTTGGCGCTTAGCGCAGCTTTTTCGGTCCAAGCAGCTCAATCTCAAAGGTTGTGGGCCACTGCTTGCCGGTCACGAACAGCCGGTTGTGTTCGCGGTCATAGGCGATGCCGTTCAGCACTGCCTCGGCATTGCCCAGTGTGCTCGCGGGCCGCAGCCCGCTCAGGTCGATGTAGGCAATCACATGGCCATCCGCCGGCGCGATGCGCGCGATGCGGTCGGTGTGCCAGATGTTGGCGTAGATCTCTCCCTTAACGAACTCCAGCTCGTTCAGCATCGTGATGGGCACCGGGCCGTCGTGCGCCACAATGGAGCGCACCGGCTGAAAGCTCCGCGGATCGCGAAAGGTCAGGATCGCGGAGCCGTCGCTGGTGACGATCTCGCGCGTCGTGCGGGTCATGCCCCAGCCCTCGCCCGCGTAGGTGAACGTGCGCACCTGCCGCAGCGTCCTGCGGTCGTAGATGAACCCCACGTGAGACTGCCAGGTCCACTCGTACAGGTACGGCCCCCAGTCGATGATGCCCTCGCCGAAGTATTGCGGCGGGATCGTGGCCGTCTTCACCACCTCCCCCGTCGCGGGCCGGTACACCAGCACCTGCGACCTGCCCGCAAGCCCCGTGCCCTCGTAGAACAGGCCGTCTTTGTAGAAAAAGCCTTCGGTGTAGCTCGCCGTGCTGTGTGGCAGCCGGGTCACGACACGGTAGCCGTACACCGGCACCTGCGCCGCCGCGCTCACCGCGCCCATGCCCAGCACAATCCAACACAGCGCCAGCATCATCGGTCCTGGCAGTCGCCCAGCGCCCTTCCGAACAAGATTCATCGGCGAAACTCCCATCGCAATCCCCCCTGCACCAGGCGCGGCGACGCCAGGGTCAGCAGCGGCGTCCGCCCAGCCTCGATAGCGCGATTCAGCACGTTCTGGCTCCCCGCATACAGGCTCAGCCCCCGCCACAGCGCACGATCCGCGGACACATCCACGCGCGCATAGGGTTGCAACACATACTGGTTTGCGGCGTCATCGTAGGTGCTCCCGGTGTAGCTCACGATACCGTAAAAGTCGGCCCACGCCGGATGCGCCCAGCGCAGTCTACCCACGACCATCTGCCGCGGCACCTGCGGAATCCAGTTGCCCAGCAGGTTCGCCTGCACCGCCGAGGCCGCGTTGAAGCGGGTCACCGTGGCCACCGCCAGCTGGTAGCCCACGCTGCCGTCCAGGCCCCGCCAGCGCGTTGTGCCGGCCTCCAGGCTCAGGCCGCGGCTGCGAATCTGCCCCAGGTTCTGCCGCTGCAGCGTCTGTGTAGTCGGGGTCTGCGCCAGCGCCACGGCGGAAACGGGCCGGTTGACCTCGGTCCAGAAGTAGCTTGCCCGCAGGTGCCCCACCGACGTTCCGCGCAGGCGCAGATCGGCAAACTCACCCGCGAGCTCAAAGCCCGTGGCCCGTTCCGCCAGCAGCCGGGGATTGGCCAACGTGGTCTGCTGGCCCACCTGGCCGGTGCGATAGAGCTCATTCAGCGTCGGCCCGCGAAAGGCGCGAAACCCACTCGCGGACAGCGCCAAGCCGCCCCGCAGCTGCCGCACCACCCCCAGGTGCGGGCTGGCCACGAGCTCGGCGACCTCCGGTTCCGCGATCACCGCAGGCGCGAGCGTCGAGCTTTGCCGCCCGTCAAAGGTGCGAAAGCTGTCCACCCGCACCGATCCCGCGACCGACCACTTCCCCGGCTGCCAGATCGCCTCCGCATACCCGCCCAGCTCGCGCTGGTGCGCGCTGATGGCTGTGGTGGAGGCCACCGCGCCCCGGCTCACCGGGCTTTCCGCATCCGTCGCCCGAATGTCGCGCAGATCCAGCCCCAGCCCCGCCGTCCACCCATGCGCAAAGGCTCTCCCACCGGTCAGCGAAAACCCCAACTCGTCCACCGGCACCCGCTGCAGCCGCGTCAGGGTTTCGGTGTTCCGATTCACCGCGATGGCCGAGAAGCTCTGCCGGTAAACCTCCCGGTCGCCAAAGATCCGCAGCGCCCCATGCGCCTGGTCGCGGGTCAGGTCGCCACCCCCGGCATAGCGCCACAGCCGCGTGCCGTTGGTCTGGTCGGGCGTCCCGTTGCTGCGCTCCTCGTTCAACACATCCCCGCGCAGAAACACGGTATCGCCGCTCCCCCGGGCCGGGCTGCGCAGCTCCACGCGCCCGCTCTGCTCCCCCACATTCGAGGGCACATCCACGCGGCCGCGCAGACCCGGCGCAAGCGGGATGTACCCGCCCGTCCGCACCCCGCTGCCGGCCAGCAGCACCGACCCGAAGCGCGAGCCCGCGGTCACCAGCAGATCGCCCTCGGCCGAGTTCTCCGTCGCTCCCAGCGCCTCCGCGGCCACGTGCACCGCGCCCCCCTCGGCCAGCACGGGGTCGACCTCCACCACGCCGCCCACCGCGCTGGACCCGTACAGGTCCGCCGCGCCGCCGCGTACCAGCACCACGTCCTGAATGGCCAGGCTGGGGATCTCGTCCCAGTGAATCCAACCGCCGAAGGGGTCGTTCAGCGGCACCTCGTCACTTTCCACCAGCGTGCGGCTGGCGGCCGTGGAGCCCAGCCCGCGCAGGCTCACCCCCTCCGTCGTCGGGTTGGCGGTCCAGGAGCTCGTGCGGCGAAACAGCTGAAACCCGGCCACCTGATGCAGCCGGTCATCCAGCGCCAGACCCGGGGCCGCCTGCAGCTGCGCGCTCGAAAGCACCGCCACGCTGGAAGCCTGGTCGACGATCCCCGGCAGGCCCCGGATCGCCGTCACCGTCACGCTCTGCCGGACCGGCGCGCCCTGCCCGGACTTGTTCTTGCCGCCCTGGACGCCCACAGTGGCCGCGGTCTGGGCCGTCAGCGCTGGCGCAACGATCAAAAGGAGGCAGCCGCTCCGAGACCAGGGCATGTCTTTAGGCTCTCACGCTCCCCTGCCGCGCTCCAATCGGGCATCTCATGGGGCAAACCGCACGCCAGGAAGTCACCCATGTCCGAACCGGATCAGAACCAACCCGCAGGCCAGCTGCCCGGGCTGAGCAACCCCGTCGATCTACAGCCCTTCCGCGCCAAACCCGCAGGCGCGCAGACCGGTGTTGCACCTCCCGGCACCGAACTCCTCCAGGTGGTCATCGAAACCCCCCGCGGCAGCGGCAACAAATACAGCTACGACCCCGAGCAGCACGTCTTTGTGCTGAAAGCCGCGCTGCCGGTCGGCATGGTCTTCCCCTTCGACTTCGGCTTCGTTCCGCACACGATCGGTGGCGACGGCGACCCCCTCGACGTACTCGTCCTCATCGACGCCCCGGCCTTTCCCGGCTGCGTCCTGCTCACCCGCCTGCTGGGCGTCATGAAGACCGAGCAGACCGTTCAAAACCGCACCGAACGCAACGACCGCTTGGTGGCAGTGGCGGATGCGACCCAACTCTACCGCAACATCAAGGCCCTGGAAGATATTCCCGCGCCGGTGCTCACCCAGTTGGAGCAATTCTTCATCAATTACCACAGGCTGCAGGGCAAGACCTCCCGCCTGCTGGCCTGGGCCGGGCCGGACGAGGCCCGCTCTCTCATCCAACAAGGCATGCAAGCAGCCGGAAAGGCCTGATCTTGGATCTGCTCCTTCGCCTGCTCATCGGCGGTGTGGTCGTCAGCCTGTTTGCCATCATGGGCGACGTGATCAAACCCAAAAGCCTGGCCGGCATCACCGCCGCCGCGCCCGCCGTGGCGCTGGCCACCGTCATCATGACGCTGCATAAGAAGGGGTTGCTTTACACCACCCTGGAACTGCGCTCCATGCTGGCCGGCGCCGTCGCCTACCTGGTCTTCGCCACCCTGGTCAGCTTCGTTCAGATGCGCTACAAGCCCAAGGCGCTCGTGGGCGCCGTCGCCCTGCTGCCGGTGTGGGGCCTGGTCGCCTTCGGCCTTTGGGCCGTCTGGTTGAGGGGCTGACAAGATGGTGCGCATCGGATGTGACTTCAGCAAGCTCACAAAGACGAAACCCACCGCCTACCTGACGCGCTTTCTCTTCGGCTGCGCCCTGACCCTGGTCTTTTCGCTCACCGCGAAGTGGGCCGGCCCGGTCATCGGCGGCCTGTTCCTCGCCTTCCCGGGCATCTACCCGCCGGGCAGCAGCTTTGTGGAAAAGCAGGAAGAGCAGCGCAAGGGGAAGGCCGGCCTGCACGGCACCCGGCGCGCTCGCTCGCTCGCCGCCGCGCACGCGGTCGGCGCCTCCGCCGGCACCTTCGGCTTGATGGCCTTTGCCGCCATCGTTTGGCTGGGACTGCCCCGCTTCGGGCTGGCAATCACCCTCAGCGCCGCCACCACGGCCTGGTTTCTGGTCTCCCTGACAGCCTGGTGGCTGCGCGAGCAAATGTAAGCTTTCGGGAACCCCTGATCAAGCCTGCTCGCCCGCCACGGTTAAGCTCTTTTGTATTGTCATTCCCGCAGGGAATCTGCTTCTGCCTTTGCCTTTCTTGTTGTCATTCCCGCAGGGAATCTGCTTCTGCCTTTGCCTTTCTTGTTGTCATTCCCGCAGGGAATCTGCTTCTGCCTTTGCCTTTCTTGTTGTCATTCCCGCAGGGGAATCTGCTTCTGTTTTTTGCCTTTCTTGTTGTCATTCCCGCAGGGAACCTGCTTCTGCCTTTGCCTTTCTTGTTGTCATTCCCGCAGGGAACCTGCGTTCCTCCCGAGCGGCAACGAACTTCAAGGAACAAACCAGACCTTCCCCGGGGCAAAGACCAGGCCGCCGCACCCAGCGCCAACGGCGCGCCCTATACCAGCCCAGGCCGAAGGCCTGGGTATGGCCAGCACACCCGCAAGGGCTGAAAGCCCGCCCTATAGAAGCCCGGGTACAGCTACAAGGCCCCCACCCCTAACCGAGCTGCCCGGCCTCGATCGCCGCGCCGACCCGCAGCACGGTCGCCTCGTCAAAGTGCCTGCCCAGCACCTGTACCCCGACGGGCAGGCCCGCGGCCGTCTCGCCCGCCGGCACGCTCACCCCGCAAATGCCGGCCAGCGACGCCGCCACAGAATAAATGTCCTCCAGATACATCTGCAGCGGGTCGTCCGTCTTTTCGCCAAACCGGAACGCCGGCGAGGGCGTCACCGGGCACACCAGGGCATCGACCTTGCTGAAGACCTGCAGAAAATCCTGCGTCAATAGCGTCCGCACCTGCTGCCCCTTGCGGTAGAACGCGTCGTAGTAGCCCGCAGAAAGCACATAGGTGCCCAGCAGGATGCGCCGCTTCACCTCCGGCCCAAAGCCCTCGTCGCGCGTGCGCCGGTACAAGCTCGAAAGCGTGTTTGCCTCGCTCGCCCGCAGCCCAAACCGCACCCCATCCATGCGCGATAGGTTGGAGCTGGCCTCGGCCGTCGCGATCACATAATAGGTTGGCACAGCGTAGCGGGTATGCGGCAGGCTCACCGGCTCCACCGTGCAGCCAGCGGCGCGCAGGCCGTCCAGCGCGCGTTCCACCGCCGCGCGAATCTCTGGGTCCAGCCCTTCCTCGAAATACTCCGCCGGCACCCCGATCCGCAGGCCCTTCACACCCTTGCCCAGCTCCGCAGCGTAGTCCTGGACCGGCGCGGGGGAGGCCGTGGCGTCCAGCGGATCAGGCCCGGCCAGCACCTGCATCATCGTCGCGGCGTCAGCCACCGAGCGCGTCAGCGGCCCCACGCGGTCCAGCGACGAGCCAAACGCAATCAGCCCATGGCGCGACACCCGGCCATAGGTGGGCAACACCCCCACCACCCCACAAAATGCCGCCGGCTGCCGGATCGACCCGCCCGTGTCCGTGCCCAGCGACGCCACGCACAGCCCCGCCGCCACCGCCGCCGCCGATCCACCCGAGGACCCACCCGGCACCCTGTCCGGCGCCCTCGGGTTGCGCACCGGCTTGTAAGCGGAGTTCTCATTCGAGGACCCCATCGCAAACTCGTCGCAGTTCAGCTTGCCCAGCACCACCAGCGCCGGCCGCCTCCAGCCGTGTGACCGCCGTGGCGTCGTAGGGCGGGTGCCAGCCGGCCAGAATCCTGGACCCCGCCGTCGTCTCCGTGCCCCGGGTCGCGAGCACATCCTTGATGCCCACCGGCACGCCCGCTAGCGGCCCCATGGGCCTGCCCGCGCGGGCGTCGGCGTCCACCTGCTCGGCCTTGGCCAGGGCCCGCTCCCGGCTCAGCGCCAAATAGCAGCCCAGCTCGGTGTCCTCGGCGGCGATCCGGGCAAAATGCGCCTCGGCCAGCGCTACCGCCGTGGTGCGGCCCTCGGCCACAGCAGCCCGGGCCTCGGCCAGCGAAAGGGTTTGGAGATCGTTCTGCGTTTCCGTCATACCTTTACCTTTTTTGCTGTCATTCCCGCAGGGAATCTGCGTCTGCCTTTGCCCTTGCCTTTTTTGCTGTCATTCCCGCAGGAAGTCTGCGTTCCTCCCGAGGCGGCAATGAACTTTGAAGACTTCATCACACCCTGCCCTAAATGGCGGCGCCAAACCGCTCAGCGTTCAATCACCTTGGGCACCTTGAAGAAGCGGCCATCGGTCTCCGGCGCCTGCGCCATCACCTCGGCGCGGTCCACCGAGGGCCGCACCTCATCCCGGCGCAGGTCCTCACCCGACGTCTGCGGCGCAATGCCCAGGGCCTCCGCGACCTGCGCCATCGGCGCCGTCGCGGTTGTGTCCAGCTCGCTCAACTGCGCGATGTAGCCCAGCACGGCGTCGAGATCGCGCGCCATGCGCGGCAGCTCCTCGGCGGTCAGCTCCAAATTCGCCAACTCGGCCACGTGGCGAACCTCTTCCATCGAGACACGCACGGTCTCGGCTTGCCCGTTCATGCGGGTCTCCTTGGGCGATCTGTTCGAGCATAGCGGTTCCGGTTTTGCTCGCCCGGAGCGCCTTGCCGCCTCGCCTCTGCGGGCGGCCCCGGGGCCCCGCCACGCGCGGCGCCCGGCTGCACAAAGTGTAACCCGGTCAGCGCGACCCCCGCGACCCGCTGCAGCTCGTGCCGCATCACCTCGCGCATCCCCAGCAGCGGGGAAAGCCAGTCCTCGCCGTCCACGCGCAGGTGCAGGGTGCCGGCCTCGTCCAGGCGCTCCACCTCGCAGTGGCTGGCCAGGGTGCCGCCGCAGACCACCGGCAGCGCCGCGGCCAGGCGATCCTCCTCCCCACAACGGCGCAGGCTCCGCGCCAGGTTTCCGCGGATGATCTCGCGCATCCGCTCCATCACAGCCCTGCCATGTGCAGCGCGGGCGCAGGGGCGCGCCCGGTCGCTTGCGAAGTCGCAGGCCCAGCCGCTTCCGCAGCCGCGCCGCCCGTGGCTGCCAGCAGCTGCTCGCACACCGCCGCAACCGCGTCCACGGTGGTCCGCTCCATGCAGTCCTCGGCGTTGCCGTCGAAGTTGAACCCCAAATGCAAAAAGCCGCAGCCCTCCCCCGGCGCTTCCACGCCCACCGCGCGCGGCCCCACCGGCCCCCAGCGGCCGTTGCGATTGGGCCCGTTGATCGCCACCGTGCGCGCCCCCGCGATGGCCGCCAGGTGCATCACGCCCGTGTTCACTGAAACCACCAGACAGCTCCGGCGCAGCACCTCCGCGAGCGTACGGAAGCCGTCCGGGCTCACAAAGGCCGCGGCGCGCAGCCCTTTCCCGCGCAATCTGGCGACAAACGGCTCCATGCGCTCCCGGTCGCCGGGTCCGCCGGTAACCACAAACAGCGTCTGCGGCCCGGCAAGCCGCCCTGCCAACTCGATCCATCGCTCCACCGGCCATTCGCGCAGCTGCGACCGCTGCCCACTGGCCCACAGATGCAGCGCAACGAGGTCCGGCTCGCCTGCAAAGGGCATCTGGGTGGGCACCGTGGCCACCAGCGCCGGTGCATGGGCACGGCCCCAGCTTACGGGCAGGCCGGAACCAAGCAGCAGGGCGCGAAAGTTGCCGGTCTCGTGCCGGTCCGCCCGATGCTCCACCGCGCGGTCATAACCGCGGCTGCGGCGCTGCCCCGGGGTGTAAAAACCGACCGTGTAGCGCGCCCCGGACAGCGACGTGTAAAGCGCCGTCAGCCGCTGCCAGCCCGTGAAGTCCAGCAGCGCATCGAATCGCTTCCCCCGCAGAGCCCGAACCGTCGCCCAGGGCTCGGTCAGGCTGATCAGCAGACGCTCATCAGCTCCCGGAATCAGCTCCGCCGCGGCCTGGTTCTGGGCCATGCAGAGGTGCGTGATGCGGGCCTCCGGCAGCGCCGCGCGCAGGTCCTGCAACGCACCCGAAAACAGCAGCGTGTCCCCCAGCGCCGGCGAACACATCACCCCAACACGCCGCGGCACCTCCCGAGGTGCTGGCCTTCGCCGGTGCAAACTCGCCAGCAGATTCAGCGCCGGGACGCCCACCCCCACATCCAGCCAGCGGTTTTTCCTGCTTCCACGCTGCATCCTGCACCCAGTATCGCAAACGCTCGCGAGGGCTCCCCCTCAGTACGCACCGTCCTGGTTGGCCACCGAAGACAACGTCCGCCCCAGGATGCGCACGTCGGCCCCAAGGCTCCAGTTGTGCGCATACTGCCGATCAAGCTGCACCCGCTCCGGATAGCTCAGCTGGCTGCGTCCGGAAACCTGCCAAAGGCCGGTGACCCCGGGTTTGACCATGCAGTAATCCGCAAAAAACTCCCCGTACTTCTCCACCTCGGCGGCCACAATCGGCCGAGGCCCCACCAGGCTCATCGAGCCAGTGACCACATTCCACAACTGCGGCAACTCGTCCAGACTGGTCCGCCGCAGAAACTCCCCCACGGTGGTCACGCGCGGATCATGCTTCAATTTGTGCGTCTTGCGCCACTCCGCGCGGGCCTCGGGGTTGGCCGCCAGGTAGGTTTCCAGCACCTCCGCGGAGTTCACGCACATGGTGCGAAACTTCCACATCGAAAAGAACCTTCCGTGCCCGCGAATGCGCCGGTGGGAAAAGAAAATCGGCCCCGGCGAGGTCATCCGCACCGCCAGCGCAACCGACGCGATCATCAGCAACAAAACCGGCAGGCAAAGCAGCACCAGCACCAGATCCATGGTCCGCTTGCCCCAGCGATAGCGCAGCAGCCGCTCCGGACTTTCCGGGGCCGCGGTGGGGCTGTGCGGGCGATAGACCATCCCCGGCATTCCCGCTTCGTGGAAGAGTTGCTGCGAGACCGCTTCAGCTTCGGGGGAATGCCATTGCTCAGCCATGCCGGGGCGTTGCTCTCCTCGTCCTCCGCAATGCTCAGCGGGAGAACGATGTTTTTTGGCTGAGCCGGGCAAGCGGGCTCAGAGCCGTTGCTTTGGAACTCGTCCCCCGTGTTTCCAGGAGATCAGGCTCCGCAGTGAGATAGCTCGGAAAATGCAGCAGCAACGAACGTGAATCGTGCCTAGAGTTTACCGCCTTCCTCCCGCTTCTGCGCCGGAACTTTTCGAGATCACCGCAAGGGATACCCTCCCCGTCGCCCGCCGGTTCAATCTCCACTTCCTGCTTTATCGGCAAAACCGTGCAAGCCTTTAGCGATTTCTTGCCGAGCCACTAGTCGCAGCGGTTCTGCCATTTGTTGTCATTCCCGTAGGGAATCTGTGTTCCTCCCGGGCGGCAACGAACTTCAGGAATCATCAGAGCTTACTGAGCGCAGCTATACTTTTGTTCGATGCAGCTTACAGATCTGGGTTTGGGTGGCGTCCAGCTAATCTCGCCGGAACGCCACGAAGACAGCAGGGGCTGGTTCGCCGAAACCTTCAACTCAACCAAATTCTCCGGTATCGGGCTCCCCGCCAGCTTCGCCCAGGACAACCAGTCCTTTTCCCGGGGGGGCGTGCTGCGCGGCCTCCACTTCCAGCACCGGCAACCCCAGGGCAAGCTGGTCCGCGTGATCTCCGGAAAAATCTGGGACGTGGCTGTGGACCTGCGGCAAAACTCCCCCACCCTCGGCCAGCACGTCAGCGTCGAGCTCAACGCCCGCAACGCCGGCGGCGGCATCGATATGCTTTGGATCCCCGAGGGCTTTGCCCACGGTTTTCTCGTGCTTTCACCGTCCGCCGAGGTCCTCTACAAGGTCACCCGGCCCTATGATCCAGGCGGCGAGCACACGGTCCTCTGGAACGACCCCCAACTGGCCATCCCCTGGCCGCTCGACCGGCTCCCGCAACCGCATCCGCTGGTCTCGGCCAAGGACGCCGCCGGCATCCGCTTTGCGGACGCTCCACTGTTCTAATCCCCCGCGCCGTTCTTCTCCAGCCAGGCCGTCACCTCGGCAAGCGTCCCCACGGGCCGATACCGCCCGGCACACCCCGCCGCCTCGGTGCCGCTGAGCAGAAACGCCTCCCGCAGCCCCGCGGCGTTGGCCGCCGCGATGTCGGAACAGCGATCCCCGACCAGCACGGACCGTCGCAGATCCAGGGCCAGATCGCGCGCGGCCCGCAGCAGCATCCCCGGGCCGGGTTTGCGGTCCTCATGCTCCCGCCGCCACGCTCCCAGGCCGTGTGTGGGGTGGTACGGGCAGTGGTACACGGCGTCCAGCACCACACCCTCAGCGCGCAGAACGGCCCGCATCCAGTGCATCAGGGCCTCGAACTCGGCGGTGCTGTACAGCCCGCGCGCGATGCCGGACTGATTCGTCACCACCACCAACCGGTAGCCCAG
>CBDCLP010000007.1:0-91550 GCA_965218675.1 Granulicella sp. | reverse complement strand
GGCTGCCGCCGTCAGGCCGCCTGTGCATGCGATTCTGCCTGCAAAGGGCGGGTCGCCCTTGTTGTATTCAGGAGGCAACATGAACAAACGAACGTCCATGCGAGTGTCGATGACCTTCGCAGCAGCGCTGCTAGGGCCACTCGCCCTTCCAGGGCATGCACAGACCAACCAGGGGCAGATCGCCGGCAACGTCCTCGACCCCAGCGGCGCCGTGATCCCGAATGCAAAGATCAGCGCGAAAAATGAGGCGACCGGCTCGATTTATAACGTCAATTCGACCAGCTCAGGCGCCTACCGCTTTCCATCCATCGACCTCGGACGTTACACGATCACGGTAAATGCGCCGGGATTTCGTCAGCAGGTGAGCACGGGTGTCGAGGTGCGCGTGCAGACGGTCACTGCATTTGACGTACACCTGTCGACAGGCGGCGCCACCGAAACGGTGACGGTCGATGCCAACGCACCGACGGTGGAAGCGGAGTCCTCCGATGTAGGCGGGACGATTACGGACCGCCAGGTCGTCGATCTGCCGCTTGCACTCGGCGGCGTCGGCGCCATGCGTTCGCCGGAATCCTTCGTCTTTCTTATCCCTGGTACGGCAGGTCCCGGAACCGGCAACAACGCCAACGGAATCTTCATCTCCAAAATCGGTGGCGGCCAGAACTTCGGCAATGAAGTGCTGCTAGACGGATCGGACCAGACGCGCTCGGAAAACGGCTCCTCGTTCGACGAAGAATCACCGTCGGTGGAGGCGATCTCCGAGTTCAAGGTATCCATCTCGACCCCCTCGGCAGAGTTCGGTCACACCTCAGGCGGCATTGAAAACTTTGTTACCAAGAGCGGAACCAATCACGTTCATGGCACGGCATATGGCCTCTTTCAGAACGAAGCCCTGAATGCGAATAACTGGTTCAAGAATGGCTACCAGGCCTATTACAACTCGATTGGGGACACGGCAGATGCCAACAGGTATAAGCGTGCGCTGGATCGCCAGTTTGATTACGGCATTAACGCCGGCGCTCCCCTCGTGATCCCGCATATCTACAACGGTCGCGACCGCACGTTCGGATTCTTCTCCTGGGAGCAGTACCGCCGCAACGGGGGCGGGACGGCGACAAGCAGCGTTCCAACTGTAGCGGAGCGCGCCGGCGACTTTTCTGCTCTGCTGAACAACGGAACCAACGGACAAATCAATCCCTGCGACGGAACTCCCATTCTGAACGGGCAGATTTTCGATCCCGCAACTACGCGTACGGTGAACGGCATCCGTTGCCGGACCGCCTTCCCCGGCAACATCATCCCGGCAAGCCGCTTCAGCAAAGTCGGCCAGAACATAGCCGCTTTTTACCCCGCACCCACCACCGCGGCCCTTGGCGGGAACTACACCCTGGCTTCTTCGTCGACTCTTTTCAACACCACATACACAATTCGTGTGGATCAGAACGTGGGCAAGAGCGACAAGCTGTTTGCCTCCTACAGCACCCGTGAGAATCAGCGCGACAACCCACAAAACATTACCTTCCCGGGTCCCGTCGACCCGGCAGTCCAGACGCAAGACTTTCTTACACACTTCAGCCGTGCAGGTTGGGACCACACATTTTCCCCAACCGTGCTCAACCATCTAAACCTGGGCTATAACCGCTCCAATTCGATCAACGGCAGCATTTGGTCGCAGGACGGCACCAACTACAACACCCAACTCGGGACGCCGTTCACCATTGGTTTTCCTCGCGTCGATGTTGGCGGCTTCACAAGCCTCAGCAAAAATCAGGATGACGATAACATCGACAACGGCCTTCGCGTTAATGAAGTTGTGAGCTGGCAAAAGGGACGCCACAGCCTACGGTTCGGCGTCGACTGGCGGTACCAGGAATACTCCACCTTCGCGCATGGTGCCCAGAACGGTTATCTGAGCTTCCAGGGTGGCGAAACACGTGCGACGCAAACCGGCAATTTCAACAGCGGCACCGGCAACGGCTTCGCCAGCCTGCTATTAGGCGCCGGCGATAACGCGAACTCTACCCTGCCCTTTCACATCGCCAAGTGGCTTTCCACCTACACGGCCGGGTTTGCGCAGGACGATTTCAAGGTCAACAACAGCCTTGTTCTCAACCTGGGTCTTCGCTACAGCGTAGATGTGCCGCGGCGCGAGGCGCACAACAACACTTCTAACTTCGATCCCACCGCTATCGATCCCAAGAACGGCTTGCCCGGCGCTCTGGTCTTTGGCACGACCAACTGCCAGAACTGCAATACCCGCTGGGCAGATACTTACTACAAGGACATCGCACCGCGCGTCGGATTTGCGTTCTCCCCCGTCTCGCTGAACAACAAGTTCGCGCTAAGGGGCGGCTTTGCGACACTGTACGCTCCGCTGCTGTACAACGATTTCGGCAACGGGGAGACCACGGGCTACATCACACCCACCATTCAGACGGGCAACGGGTTCGACCCGGCGTTCGCGCTGGACGGCGGAGTCAAGCCCTCCATTGCAGGCACCAATCTAGACCCTGGTTTCTGGGATAACGGCAATGCGGACGCGCCCGTTTCCTTCAGCAATTACATCAAGCCTTCCTACGGCCGTCCTGCGCAGATCAACCAATGGAACCTGCAGATTCAGCAGGAGCTTGCGAAAGATCTGATCATGACACTGGGCTATATCGGATCAGCAGGCTCGCACCTGAAATCCGGTATCGAAAATCTCAACAACATGCCAAGGAGCAACTTCTCACGAGGCGATGCGCTGGTCAGCCACGACCTGACGTCGAACGGCGTCACCGCTCCTTACACTGCGTTCAACGGCCAGGTCCAGCAGGCTCTTCGTCCTTTCCCGCAGTACGGATTCATTGCGACGGACTGCTGCATCCAGAACGTCGGTCACTCCTCCTATGAGGCACTCATCGCATCGCTTGAGCGGCGCATGCGACAGGGCCTGTCACTCACAGCTTCTTACACCTGGTCCAAATCCATCACTAACGCCGATTCGGCGCTGCCAGGCACCAACGGTGGCGTAGCGCAGGAGCAGGACCCGTTCAACTCTAAAAGTCAGAAGTCCCTTTCAATCCAGGATATTCCAAATACCTTCGTGACGAGCTTCCTGTACGAGCTGCCATTCGGCAAGGGCAAGCCATTCCTCAACTTCAGCAACCCGATCGCAAGATCGCTGATTAGCGGCTTTGAGATCGGCGGCATTCTCCGCTACCAGTCAGGTGAACCAGAGTCCTTTGGCGGAGCCAACGGCATTCCGGGATGGGATAACTTCATCGAGTTCACACGCATTCAAAATGCCAGCTTCGCCAGCCCGGCACGGCGTGGCAAGATCAACCCTTTCCGGCAATTCGTGTTGCAACACACACCTGCAACAGCTACAGCGGCAACGAGCTTCGTTCCCGACCCCAACGTCGATTCGGAGTTCAATGGCCTGCGGCAGTCCATCTCAGCCAACACGGGAGCGCCGGAAAATCCTGCATACGCCACTTTGCAGACCAACCCTGCCTTCTATGATCAAAACAATGCGAACAATCGGCGCTTGCGTGCAGTTCGGACTACCGGTCCAACGGCAGACAACGGCGGCTTCCTGTTCGGCAATGTGCCGCGCGTGACCGGCGAGGTTCGCAACTACCATTACAACAACGAAGACTTCAGCTTCCTGAAGAAAACACCCATCACCGAAGGGACGCTGCTGATTCTTAAGCTGGAAATGCTGAACGCCTTTAACCGGCACATCTTCGGCACACCGGATTTGCAACCGTATGACGGCGGCTTTGGCGTACCTGGCTACACCATCGACGACCCCACGTCCACGGGGAACTTCGGTCGTGTCCTCCAGCTCACGGGACGCATTCAGTTCTAACCACTGCGTCTCTTAACCCCAAAAGGGACGGCCTCGGCCGTCCCTTTATATTTGCCCTGTGCTCTAGAATGGGATGACAGCCAAGACCTGCACGTCATATTGAAAACTTGAGGGAAAGCATTGCGTGGCCTCTGTGCCTAGGCTTATCATGCGGGCGTAACATTTCTTCAACCCTCTCCTTCAGTGGAGCAAAGAATGAGGAGTAATCATGGTAATGATGAAATTAGCGGTTGCAGCAATCATCGCACTAGAGAGCGCAGCGGTTGCGAGCGCCATGCAGTTCAGCTGTCAGGAATCCTACTTAAACGCGGGACAGACAACCGTGTGTACCGCAGTGCTTTCAAGTCAAGGAGCGGCTGGTAACGTTGTTTTCTATATCGATTCCGCGAGCTATACAACAGGCACCCTCGATTCTCAGGGACGCGCCTCCTTCACACTTCCAGGAACCCTAAGCGTTGGAGATCATCAGCTTGAGGCAGGCTTTTTCGGAGGTCCAAGCAATGGACAATACCATCAGCCAGAAAGTGCTTACACGTCGGTAACCATCCAGTAGCCCAAGAAGCGCATTCAGTTCTAACCGACCGAATGCGTCAGCTCAGAAGGGGATGGCTAGCGCCATCCTCTTCTGTTTTCACGTGCATTTATGATCACAGATAGGGCACTCACGTGAATGTATTTGTTAAGCAAAGATGGCTCCTGGTGGCGAAATTTGGGGTATGTGGTTTGTTGTGTCTGCGAGCCGTAGGTGCGCAGGAAGCCCCTAATCCCTTGAGTGTGCTTTTGCAGCAGGGTACTTCAGCGCTGCGACGCGGTGATCTGCATGCGTCGGAGGCGGCTTTTCGCAAAGCCACTCTGGAGGCCCCACAGTCCGGTGAGGCTCTGCTGGGCCTCGGGTTGGTGCAGTTGCGGGAGGGCTTAAGCGGAGAGGCGATCATATCCCTGAGTAAGGCTGCATCGGTCAGTCCGAGGCTGGAAGGAGCGCACATGTTTCTGGGCATTGCACAATATCAGGCCGGAAGGTCCGATGATGCAGCCGCTTCTCTGCGGCAGGAGATCGCGTTAAACCCGCGTGATGTTGAAGCATTAACATGGATGGGCATTGTCGAGCTTGGGTCAGGCCACCCGGAGGATGCAACTGGGCCGTTAGATCAAGCGGTCGCCTTAAGCCCGAAGGACCCGAACCTGCTCTATTACCGGGCGCGCGCGCACAGCTTGGTAGCTGAGGCAACCTATCAAGAGCTCTATGCGCAGGAGCCGGATTCCGTATTGGTGCACAGAGCTCTGGCCGAGAGCTTCGAGGATACGGGGCAGCCTGAGAAGGCCATTATGGAGTTTCAAGCGGCGCTGAAAAAGGAACCCGAGAATACAGAGCTGCTGGACGAGCTTGGTACAGAGGACCAGAAGGTGAGCCGGTTTGATGACGCGATGGCGGCGTATCAGAAGGAACTCACCCTCAATCCAAATAGTTCAATTGCCCTGTATAACCTTGGCAAGATCGACGTGGAACGGGGGAAGCCTGCCGAGGGAGTGGCCCTGCTCCGGCGTGCGCAGGCAGTCCATGCGGTTGCGTCTCCGACATCTTTCTACCTGGGGCTCGGACTGGCGGAAACCGGTCAAAGTGCAGAAGCAGCGCAATGGCTGGAACAATCGCTTAAGGACCATCCATCGGCTTTCATCCAGAAGAGCGCCTGGTACCAATTAGCACGGGTTTACCAGAAGCTGAATCGGCCTGCGGATGCCAAGGACGCGCTCGCTCATCTCAAGCAGGTCTCAGATGAGCAGGCGGCTCAGGACAAGGAAGCCGCGGCCAGGGCGGCGCGGGCGCAGTCGCCAGTTCCCTCCCCCGCGTCGCCTGCTGCCTCTCCCGCGGCTTCTCCCGCGGCTTCTCGACAGCCATGAGCGCGTCGCGGCGGCTGGCGGGCGGTGGCGGCTTCAGGGGAGGCGCGCTCCTGCGGGGAGGTCTTCTGCTGGGCTGCTTGTGCGCGTCGTCGCTGGGGCAGGGCCCGGCGGTGCAGCGCGCCCCCGGCTCCCCGCAGGCTTCGCGCAGCCAGGCTGTGGCGGACGGGGAGGCGTTGCTGGGGCAGAAGCGCTACAGCGAGGCGATGGACCGCTTTGAGGCGGCGCTGACGGCCTCGCCCGGGGATGCAGCGGCGCGGCGGGGCGAGACGACGGCGGCGACAGCGTGGGCGCTCGCGGACGTGCGGGAACAGCGCCCCGAGCAGGCCATGGAGGTGCTGGAGCGGGCCATCACCCAGGTGCCGCGGGAGCCGGAGCTGTTGCTGGACTTCGGCATTGAGGCGACGGCGCTGGGGCAGGTTCCGATCGCGCAACAGGCGCTGGCCGCGGCCAACGCGCTGCGGCCGCACGATCCCAAGACGGTGTATGCGATGGCGCGGCTGGCCACCACCGCGCGACACCTGGACGATGCGGAGCGCTACCTGAAGGAGTACCTGGCGTTGAGGCCGGAGGACGCGTCGGCGTGGTTCGGCCTGGGGCACGTGTATGCGGGCGAGCAGAAGACAGACGAGGCCCGGCAGGCGCTGCAACGCTCCCTGGATCTGCAGCCGCGGCAGACCGAGTCGTACTTCGAGCTGGGGCAGATGGCGCTGGAAGCGCACCAGGACGCCGAAGCTGAAGCCATGTTCACCAAGGTGCTCGCGCGCGCGCCGGAGCACGCCGGGGCGCTGACGGGCATGGGCGAGCTGGCGCTGCGCGCGAAGAAATACGCCGAAGCGGAAAGCTACCTCGCCAGGGCCGAACAGAGCGATCCGAACTATCCCACACCGCACTACTTTCGCGGGCTAGCGCTGGCGCACCTGGGGCGTAAAGAGGAGGCCGAGGCGGAGTTGCAGCGCGGCGATAGCCGACAGCACGCGACGGCGCCGGGAACAGACGCGGGCGGAAACGCGGCAGTGCCGGGCGGGCAGCCTCCGGGTGCGTAGAAGCGAGACGCAGATTTCCTTCGGGAATGACAACAACAGGCAAGAAGCAGATTCCCTGCGGGAATGATAGACAAAAAAGGGGTGGGTTTGTGGCGATTGTGGCTGGGGTGGACTTTGGGACGCTGAGCACGCGGGTGACGCTGTTGGACAGCGAAAAGGGGCGGCTTGGCACCGCGTCGGCAGGTTATCCGCTGAAGCGGACGCGGGACGATCCGGACTTCGCCACGCAGTCGCACGAGGACCAGATGAACGCCCTGGTGAAGGCCATGTGCGAGGTGCTGGCCGCCACGGGCGTCGACGGCCAAACGGTGGAAGGCCTGGCGATCGACACCACGGGGTCGAGTGTGATTTTTGTCGACGAGGCCATGCAGCCGCTGGACGACTACTACCTGTGGTGCGACCATCGTGCGCTGCGCGAGGCGCAGCAGATCACGCAGCTGGCGCACGAGCGCGGATTGGAAGCCATTGCGTGGTGCGGCGGCGTGTACTCGCATGAGTGGGGATGGGCGAAGCTGCTGCACTGGCTGCGCCACAACCCGGACAAGCGCGAGCGCTTCGCCTCCGCGCTGGAGCACTGCGACATGGTGGCCGCCACGCTGTGCGGTGTGCGCGATCCCGGGGCGGTGCAGCGCAGCGTGTGCGCCATGGGGCACAAGTGGATGTGGAACCCGAAGTGGGGCGGGTACCCGCCGCAGGAGTTCCTGTCGGCGCTGGACCCGCTGCTGGACGGCGTGCGGGACAAGATGGCCGGTGCGGTACTGACCTCCGATCACCTGGCCGGCCATCTGGCACCGGCGTGGGCGGAGAAGATGGGTCTGCGCGCCGGCATCCCCATTCCCGTGGGGGCCTTTGACGCGCACTGGGACGCCATTGGCGCCGGCTGCCGCGAGGGCGATGTGGTCAACGTGGTCGGCACCTCCACGTGCATCATTGCCATGGGCGAAAGCGCCGGGCTCATACAAGGTGTGTGCGGCGTGGTGCCCGGCAGCGTGGACCCCAGGCTGGTGGGCGTGGAGGCCGGGCTGTCCGCGGTGGGCGACATCTTTGAAGCGATCGCAAAGCGTGCGGGAACGGATGTGAAGGCGCTCTCGCAGGGGCTGGAAGCCTACCACCCGGGGCAGACGGGCCTTTTGCGCCTCACCTGGGACAACGGCGACCGCACCGTGCTGGTGAATAGCGAGTTGGGCGGCGTGACGTTGGGATGGAACCTGCTGCACACCGCGCAGGATGAGCTGTTTGCGGCTATCGAAGGCACGGCCTTTCACACGCGCATCATCCTGGAACGCATGGCCGAAGGCGGTGTCCCCATTGAACGCGTGATCAACGCCGGCGGCATCCCGCAGCACAACGCGGTGCTGAACCAGGTCTATGCCGATGTGCTGAACAAGCCCGTGCTGGTGCCGGAAAGCTCACCGACCAGCATCGGCTCGGGCATCTTCGCGGGGCTGGCCGCGGGCGTGTTCGCCTCCATCGCCGAAGGCCAGGAAAGGATGTGCCCCAGCCACAAGCAGTACACACCTCGGCCAGAAAGCCGGTACATCTATGAGCGGATGTATGCCTTGTATCGCACGCTGTACTTCGCCCTGGGGCAGCGTGGCGCGGCGCCGATCGCTCTGGGTGATGTGCTGCCGGAGTTGCGTGAGATTGCAGCCGAGGTGGTGCAGGCCGGCACCGTGCAAAGCGCAGCGACGCTGCCGGCCTGAAGCGCTGCTGCGTTGATCAGACTGCGTTGACCCCGCCATCGACGAACAATTCGACCCCAGCGACAAAACTCGACGCGTCGGATGCCAGGAACACGGCTGCCTTGCCAATGTCGCTGTCCTGGCCGATGCGCCCACGCGGCACCATCCCGGTGACAAAGTCGCGGATCTCCTTGATGCTGCCGAGCGTGGATGCATTACCTGCCGTGTCGATCGGTCCAGGACTGAGGACATTGACGCGCGGTCCCGTGCCCTTCAACTCCGCGGTGAAGGTTCGCGCGAAGCTACGGACAGCAGCCTTGGTAGCGCCGTAAACCGCCATGCCGGGGTAGCCCGAGCTCCCGATAAAGGAGCCATTCAGGATGATGAGCCGTTCTTGTCCATCAGCGGGATCGCCTTCTGGATCGTAAAGAACACGCCCTTGGCATTGATATCGACACACTTGTCGTAGAAGTCTTCCGTCACCTTGTCGTAGGGCATTGGCTCATAAACGCCGGCGTTGGCGAACACCACATCAAGCTTGCCTTTTTTCTCAGCAACTTCGGCATACATCCGGTCAAGATCTTCCAGCTTTCCGGCGTCCGCCTGGATCGCCGCCGCACCCTCTCCAAGCGCCGCAACAGCCTTGTCCAACTCGGGCTTTCTCCGTCCAGTAATAAACACAAACGCGCCTTCGCGCAGAAACTCCTTTGCCGTGTCGAAGCCCATGCCTTCACTGCCACCTGTGATGAGCGCAATCTTTCCGTCCAGCTGCCCCATATTCACTGCTCCTTTGCCTGAGCGTTTGGATGGGCAGCGCGCTGATGCCGGATTGAACGATCCGACAGATGTTTTGCCTATTACGCCAGATTTTAGGATCGACAACTGACGTTGCTAGCGTCCAATGAAGGAGGAACTCAACCGCATGCAGCCCACACTGGCTCAACTTATTGAAAAGATCTGTCCTCGAGAGGGATCTCACGCAACGGAGATTGCGGGGCTGTTTCTTACCCGATACACCAAGACGGATGTGCCGCGGAACTCGCTGGACCAGGCCGTCTTCTGCGTTGTCGCGCAGGGCGCCAAGTCCATCCTGCTGAACCAGCAGCGGGTCCTTTATGACCCCAACCGATATCTGCTCGTTTCGCTTGACCTGCCGCTTGTGGGACAGGTTGAGAAAGCCACCCGCACCAAACCCTTTCTTGGGCTCAGCCTGGTGCTCGACTTCGAGGAGCTTGCCTCGCTCATGCGTCAGGCGGCGTTGCCGCATGAGACCGCTCCGCCCTTGCGTCCTGGCCTCGCGGTCGGCTGCATGGAGGAGGATCTGCTGGATGCGGTCACACGACTCACGCTGCTTCTGACGAAACCCGGCCAGATCGCTGTTCTCGCGCCTCTGATCAAACGAGAGATCTTCTACAGGCTCCTGCTGAGCGAACAGGGCGGCCTTCTGCGCCGCATGGTTGCGGACAGTGGCAAGGTCCAGCGCGTCGCTGCAGGCCTGGCATGGCTACAACGCAACGCGGCGCGGCCAATCAGGATGGAAGAGCTCGCTCGCGAGATGCATATGAGCCCCTCAGCCATGCATAGCTGGTTCCGTGCCGTAACATCCATGAGCCCGCTCCAATACCAAAAGCAACTGCGCTTGCAGCAGGCCCGCCGCATGTTGCTGGCCGAGCCGCTGGATGCAGGCACGGTAAGCCAGCGCGTTGGCTATGAAAGCGCGTCGCAGTTCAGCCGGGAATATCGCCGCTTCTTTGGCTTCCCTCCTATGCAGGACGTGCAACGCCTCCGTGCCTCCACTCTCGGCGATGGATCCCGGACGGGCGACTGATAGGGCAGGTTCTGATAGAAAAAGGGCAGTGTGGGAAGGCATGCGGCCCTGGACGGTTCAAGCAACATCACAGCTGCTGAACCCAGCGCCAAAGGCGCGTCCTACACGTTCGCCACGGTGGCGCTACGCCCTCTGAAGGCTTCTTCAGATCCCTAAAAACTGCCTTTAAACAGCCCATGGATCTTCTGCATCAGGCCCTGTTCCTCGTTGGCTTTGCGGATCTGGGTGCGGTGGGTGTAGAGCAGCATGCCGATCAGGGTGGCGAACTCCGGGCGGGCGAGCTCCTGGGGCATGCCGGGCAGCGGCACGGGGTAACCGATGCGCGCCGGGACGCGCAGCAGGCTTTCGGCGTGGTCCAGCAGACCGGGCAGCAGCGCGCCGCCGCCGGTGAAGACGCAGCCGGTGCCCATGGCCTCCAGCACGCCGCCGGAGCGCAGGTTGTCGCGCAGCATGGTGAGCAGCTCGCGGGCGCGGGGCTCGAGAACCTCGGCCAGAAAGCGCTGCCGGATCATCCGCGGGCCCCCGCCGCCGGTGGAAAGTTCGCCGCCGATCTCGATTTCGTTCAGCTGCGGCACCGCCGTGACCACGCAATGGCCGTACTGCCGCTTGAGCATCTCGGCCTCGTCGACGCTGACGTGGAGACCCACCGCCAGATCGTTGGTGAAGTGGTCGCCACCGATGGGCAGCACCGCCGTGTGCGCGACGGCGCTTTCGAAATAAACGACGATCTCGGTGGAGCTGGCGCCGATGTCGGCCAGGCAGACACCCAGCTCGCGCTCGTCGGGGTGCAGCACGGCCTCGGCGCTCGCGATGCCCTCAAAGACGGTGTCCACGACCTCCAGCCCGGCCTTGTTGGCGCAGGTCACCACGCTTTGCGCGGCGGAGCCGGAGCAGGTGGACAGGTGCAGATTCACCTCCAGGCGGTTGCCCACCATGCCCACCGGATCGTGAATGCCCCCCTGGTCGTCCAGAATGAACTGCTGCGGCAGCAAGTGGAGGACTTCGCGGTCCGGCGCAAGCCCCACGGAGCGGGCGCGGTCTATGGCCGAGCGCACGTCCTCGCGGGTGATCTCCTTCATGCGGCTGCCCATACTGATGCCGCCCTGGGAGTTCATGCCCCGGATGTGCGGTCCGCCGATGCCCACCACCGCGGTCTCAATGGGGGCCTTGGTGGCGCGCTCGGCGGCCAGCGCGGCCTTGTCGATGACCTCGGCGGCGGGGGTAAGATCGGCAATCATGCCGCGCCGCATGCCTTTGGAGGCCTCAATCCCATGGCCGCGGTAACGGATGCCCTCGCCCACCTCCGCCACCAGCACCGCGCTCTTGGAGGTGCCCGCGTCCAGCACCGTGATCAGGTTCTGATCTTTGCCGTTCATCCGAGTTTGCCGCCTTCCTGCCCTTGCTGCCTCTATTGTCTCTTTCCCTGTGCCGCCCTTTGCGCCGCCAGCGCGCGGAACAACCGTTCGTTGGCTGCCGACCTGCCCAACGCCGGGTGCCGGACCACTGCCGGGCGCTGCGCCGATTTTGCCGCCGGGGAGGCCTCCTTGGCAGGCGCCGCGGCGCTCAAAGCACCCTCGGCCGGCACCGGCGGCGGCGCGGCGCCCTGCATTTCCAGCACCACCTGGCGCTCATACCGCATGTCGGCCGAGGCCAGCCTGGGATACTGCCGACGCCACTCCGGCAGGTGCTCGGCAAAGGCTTCAAAGCGCTTCAGGAAGTCCTCATCGCCGAAGTGCACGAGCACATCGGCGCCGTCGAGCGTGATCAGCGCCTTGACATCTTCGGGGTTGGTGACGTCGACCTCACTGACCGCCGCGGACCGCCGCGGACCGCCACCGGCGCCATCCAGGTCGCCCATGAAGCGACGATAAGCCTCCATGCGCGCCTGGCGCAGCTCGGGGGTGTCATTGGGGGCAAGCCCGGTCAGCACCGGGAAGGAGTAATGGGGGTCGCCCGCCGACTCGGGGGGCATGTCCAGCAGAACGCCGTCAGCGTCCACCAGGCCGATGTGCGCGCCCTGCCGCACAAAGGCGATCGGCGTGCGTTCGGTGACGTGGATGCGCAGGTGGTTCGGCAGCAGGCGCTCCACCGTGGCATGGGCCACCCACGGCAGCCGTTCCAGGTCGGCGCGGCGCTCCGCCAGGGGCACCCGGAAGATGTTACGCTCCAGGTCCGAGCCGAACACCCCAAGCACGTCGGTACGGGACAGGTGCTCGTTGCCCTCCACGGCGATCTCCGTGGAGGTGGTGATGGTGAACCGGGGATCGTGCAGCAGAAACTGCCTGACCTCCGCGACCGTAAGCGTGACCGCCCCCAACAGCAGGAGCGCCCCGCTGCCCAGCACGATCCGGCCGGCCAGGCCGCGAGGGATGCCCCCGTGGAGGCGCATGCCATAGGAGCCCCGCTGCGGCACATACTCCTCTTCCGGCGTGGGGTCCTCCGCGGTGGTCTGCGTCGGGGGGTACACGCGATGCAGCGCGCCCGCAGGTGCGGGTGAGGGCTCGGCCGCTGTCGGTTCGGAGGCGTCAATCTCCTCCGACTCCGCCAGGGCCGTTGCTGCCGAGCTCCGTTTGTAAACCAACTTCATAAGCCGCGAGCCCGAGCAGGGCCGCGGAGAATCGCTCCTGCCACTATAGCCTGCCACGGGCACCCCCGCGCCATCCCCATTTGGGGTGTACCGGCCTAGGGTCGTGCCCCAATTACGGACAGACCTACGGCCATGGCGGCCGTTCCGAGATCTTCATCAAAGGTCGCGAAAACCCTGACGTCGTGATGAAGCGCGGTGGCCAGGTGAAGGAGATCGAGCGAACGCATGCGAACCCTGCCGCAAAACTCCTTCGCGAGCTGCCGGGCTAGGACGTACACGGTGCCGGACATGGCGACCTCTTGATAGAGCCCGGCGTCACGATCCTCCTGATACGTCCTGATCACGAGATCAGCTTCCGGAAGAGTCAGCTTACGATAGATCGCCGCATAAATTTCGAGGTCGGTGAGTGCAGTAATGAGGACGACTGGTGTCTCGCCAAGGAAGGTGCTCACCTGATGTGAGCCGATCTCGGGCAAGTAGGCTTTGAGCAGAAAACTGGTATCGAGGTAGCTAATCACGGGCGACAAGACGACAGAAACAGGGAGCAGTTGCGAGTTCCCGCAGGTTTAAAATCCCGCGTCCCTATCTTCCCGAATCCACTTGGTTGAGTCGTCAAAGACCCGGTCACCCCATGTCGCTTTCATACGCGCCATAAAATCGGGCATGGGCGGCCGTTGCCTTTCTTCATCCTGGGGCGAGCTTATTTGAGCGCTCTGGAGGACCGGAGCGCGCATCTCAGCCACCACCTCATCCCCGCTGACCAGTTCGATAACATGTCCTTCCCGCAACTCTGATTTCAGCGTCGCCACATGGGAGGGCAAATCGTCGATAGCAAGCCTTACTGGGTTGGTTGCCATGCCACTATCCTACACCTGCAACTCGAGCGCTTCCAGCAGCAAAGGCCCCGCCTGCGAGACGTTGCCGGCCCCCAGCGTGAGGATCATGTCACCTTCCCGGGCAGCGCGCGCCAGCCGCTCCACGGCGTCGGTCATGGAGGCGGCATAGGCGACCTCTGATCCATTTTCCCGACAGATACGCTTGGCCAGAACCTCCCCCGTGATGCCTTCCAGGGGGGCCTCGCTGGCCGCGTAGATGTCCAGCAACTGTACGGCGTCGGCGTCACCAAAGGCCGTTGCAAACTCATCCATCAGGTCGCGGGTGCGGGTGTAGCGATGCGGCTGGAAGAGCACCAGGACGCGGGCAAAGCCGCACTCGCGGGCGGCCTGCAGCGTGGCGCGGATCTCGGTGGGGTGGTGGCCGTAGTCGTCCACCACCGTCACCCCGCGCACCTGCCCGCGGGTTTGGAAGCGGCGGTCCACGCCGCGGAAGCTGTCCAGCCCCTCGGCGATCGCCCCCGGCGCCAGCCCCAGCTGCACCCCGATCGCCACCGCCGCAGTGGCATTCAGCACATTGTGCCGGCCCGGTACGCGCAGGTGGAAGGGGCCCAACGTCTCGCCGCGGGCCTCCACCGCAAAGGTGGCGTGTACGCCCGGGGTGGATGGGAGCGGGCGCAGCCGGAAGTCCGCATCCGGCGCCTCGCCGTAGGTGATGACCCGCGGCGTCACCCGCGGCAACAGCGCCTTCAACGCCGGATTGTCAATACAGGCCGTGACTGCGCCGTAAAAGGGCACCTCATCCATGAACTGCACAAAGGCGTCTTCCACGTCGGCCATGTCGCGGTAAGCCTCCATGTGCTCGCGGTCGAGGTTGGTGACCACGGAGAGCACGGGCGACAGCCGCAGAAAGCTGCGATCGCTCTCATCGGCCTCCGCGACCAGGAAGTGTGACTTGCCCAGCCGGGCATTGGAGCCAAGAGCATCCACACGGCCGCCCACCACCACCGTGGGGTCGAGCCCGCCGCCGGCCAGCACCGCCGCGATCATGCTGGTGGTGGTGGTTTTGCCGTGCATGCCCGCGACCGCGATGCCGTACTTCAGCCGCATGAGCTCGGCCAGCATCTCGGCACGCGGAATGACGGGGATCTTGCGCGCACGTGCCTCCTGCACCTCCGGGTTGTCGCGGGCTACGGCCGAGCTGGTCACCACCACATCGCTCCCGACGGCGTTTTCAGCCGCGTGACCGACGGAAATCGCCGCTCCCAAAGAACTTAAACGCTCCGTCCCAGGACTGGGACGGAGGTCTGAGCCGCTAACGCTGTAACCCATCGTGAGCAGAATCTCGGCGATGCCGCTCATGCCGATCCCGCCGATCCCAATGAAGTGGATACGCTGCGTGGGGGCGAACATGGCGTGCTGGGGCGAGGTCATTATCGGCCCAGATGCAGACCCGGCGAGGCAACATCAGGGTGTGTCATCTCCAACGGCTTCTTGGGCTGCACGTTGCCGGTGACCTCACCCAGAAAAATCGCCATCAGCACAACCAGTAAGCCCACAACCGCCAGTCCGATGGCGGACTCGTCCTTTGTATCCCTTACCATCTCGTTCCTCCAGAATTCCCTCAGATGTACTGTAGCCGAACGCCGCGGCTTTGTGACCGTAGCGCTCGTTTCCGTCGCCGGCCGCGCTGCCCGGCTATCGCACCTGTTCCTCGCCCAATACCTTGACAATGACCCGCTTGGGACGCTGGCCGTCGAACTCGGCGTAAAAGACCCGTTGCCACGTGCCCAGGTCCAGTACCCCGCGCGTCACCGGCAGCGTGGTCTCGTGATGCAGCAGCAGCGCCTTGAGATGCGCATCGGCGTTGTCCTCCCCAGTTTGATGGTGCTTGTAGCCTGGCCAGCGCGGGGCCAGCTTTTCCAGCCACACGCTGATGTCCTCGATTAGGCCGCTCTCGTGATCGTTCACGTAGATCGCCGCTGTGATGTGCATCGGCGAGACAAAGCAAAGCCCGTCCTCGACCCCGGAGCGCCGCACAATGGCCTCGACCTGGTCGGTGATGTGCACCATCTCGTACTGCCTGCGGGTGTTGAAGGTGAGGTACTCGGTATGCACCGTCATCTCCCCATGCTACCCAAAACCGCAAAACTATCGACTGGAGCGAAGTTCACCTCCTGTGCTGCGCAGCCTGCCGATCCGGCCATTCGGGCCCACAGCGAACGGCAAGGACAACGCCTGCCAGTTCTTGTCGGCATCAGCCCCATCCGCCGGGCTGACTGCCATCGGCACCCACGTGCGCCCATCGTCGTGCGACACATCCGTCCCATTCGGGCCGACGGTGATCCAGCTGTCCGAGGCGGCGTCAAAGGCCACGGCACACCGAAAACCATGCGGTGGCACTTCCGCCGCAACGGCACGCCGGCTCACCAGCTTCTTCAAATTCAGCGTGGGACCGCCATGATGCACAAACACTGCGCTACCAGCAGCCTTATTCGCGGGGTCGCCCCCCACGATCATCAGATCCACTCGATCCGACGAAACGCGCCGCGATGCAATGGACACCGCCCCCCCGGAGCTGCCGGAGGGCATGGGCAGCTCCAGCGTTGAAAAGCTGTAGCGCATGGCCGTGTAGTTGTAATCAAAGCGCTGGCCCTGCGGAAACAGCAGCCGCGGCCCGCCTTCCCCTCCGGTCACAAATGCGAAGCTGTCCTCGTCCGCCACCGCGGTAAGGGCCGTATTGCTGATCGCAAACGGATACTCCCCCTGCCGGGCCACCGCGGGCGGTCCCGGCGTAAAGGCCTCGTCCTCGCGCAGTGCCTGCCAGGTGCTGCCGTGATCCTTGGAGGTGAAGATGACAAACTCCCCATTCACCGGGTGTCCCACCAGCACGCCATAGGCGAAATACCCCGGTTCCGGCGGCTTGCCCGGTCGATACTGGAACTGCATGGAGTCCCAGCTGCCCTCCGGGTCAGGGTTGCGCAGCGCAAGCGTCCAGCTCTTGCAGCCGTCGACCGTCTTGTACACCCGTGAAAGCTCGCCCTTGCCCGAAGACATCACCACGGCCGTGGTCGCGTCAAACCCTTGAACGCCACGAAAGTCCAGTTCCGTCCCGCCCTCGGGCACCGCACACGGGTGCCAGGTCGCGCCGCCGTCCGTCGTGCGGAGGATGGTGCCGTGATCTCCGCTGGCCCAGGCCACCTCCGCACTGACCGCATGGATGCCGTGCAGGTCCGCGGTGGTCTGGGATGGCTCGATCTCCCATTGAGCCCATGCCACAGGCAAAGCCGTACAAAGCCAGAACAAGAACAACAAGCGGTACATGGCCCCCAGTCTAAAGCGAATGTCCGGCGAAAACACCTCCCCCAAACGTCCTTGCTTCTTACACTTGCGCGGCAGCGCCGCGGCATGGTCATAGCCCTCTGGTAATCCAATCTACGTTGCGCTCTGCGGGGCCCGCCTCACCATTGCACGCCCGGATACAGGCTGGGGATGCGGTAGCCGCGATACGCATTGGCATTGGTGGCATGCAGATGCCAGACTGTTTGCGGCGCGCTGGCATCCGGTGTCACCTCAAAGATGTCCGATCCTGTTCCGATACCAGCCAGGGCATACTCAATATCGCCGTTGCCCAGCAGCTCCGTGTTGCCGCCGAAGTAGCTATAAAGACTCGGGTCCAGATCCTGATGAAACATCAGCGTTGCCGTCTTCTTCCCCTCATTCACCTGCAGCACGGGAACGGTGGTGTACAGACAAGCGGGCCCGCCATTCTGACCGCAGCTCACGCCCGGAGGAAACTGCCGGTCGTCGCCGTTATCCATGACGCCGAGCGTGAACAGGCCGGCCGTGGTCGTGGTGAAGAATCCAGGCAGGTGCTGTGCGTAGAACCAGTCCGTCGGGTCGGTGCCGCCAAGCAGGGTAAAATCCCCTCCCTCCCCCAGCCGCCACAGGACGTCACCCGTGCCCGCCCCGTTGTTGTAATCCAGCTTCACGATCCAGTTCTGGTGCCGCAGGGAGAGCAGAAGATTGCCGTCCGTGGGCGAATACAACAGCGCATTGGCATGGGTCCAGTCCGGGAAGAGCATGGGATGGCGGTTCACATCGAGATGGTCGAACGCGTTCCAAACCCACACAGGCTGCAGGTTCTGGTCCAGGTCAATCACCACATCGCCGAGCACCGCCGAGGTTCCGGGAATGCCTGTGAGCCCATCGAAGAAGCGGAAGGTGTTGGACAACACGATCCAGTGCCCGTTGGCCAGCGGCAGCACATCGTGGTGGAACTGCTGCAGCGTCAGGTTGTAACCGGCCGCCTGCAGCTCGTTATTCAGGTCCTCGATGGTGATCTCGCGCACGATGTTGCCCGCCAGGTCGATCTCGCGGATCGCCCGGACCAGATTGGCGGGCGAAGGATTGCCTTCCAGCGCAAACGAGGAGCCCTGCCCGATGGTGACAAGAAAATGTCCGTTGGGCAGCAGCTTGGCGCCTTCCACCTGATAGCCCGCGTTGGCGTCCGGCGGCACATAGCTCCAAAGAACATTGCCCGCCAGATCGCTCACAACCAGCCCATAGGTCCCGCCAACCAGGCTCATCTGTTCCACGCCGGGTTGGGGCGTTTTGCCCGCGGTCACGGTGCTCGTCAGCTGTGCCGGTACGGTGGCCGCCCCGTTTGCAAAGGTCTGGTCGGTATCGGTGACCGTCACGCCGTTGGCCAGCTGCACCACTCCCTGCAGATGGTAGGTCGTGTTCTGGGGCATGCCCGCCACCAGAATGCTCGCGGTCTGGCCGTTGGCGGTGGTGGTCACCGCGGAGGTTTGCCGGCCGTAGCTGGTATCAGCGCCAAAATGCACCGCCACAGTCCCGGGAAAGGGCAGGACGACGGTGTAGAGCGCGACCAGCGGATTGCCGGTTCTCGTGACGGTTCCCTTGGGCAGCGCCGCCGCTTCTCCCGTCAGAGTGACCACATGGCCCGTGCCGGCCGGAACATTGCCCAGCCCCAGATCCAGGCTCCCGGTCTGGGGTGTTGCCCCGGAGGCCGCGGAGGGAGCGTACACGACGGTCTCCGAACAGCTCTGCGCCACGTCAAGCGAGGCCCCGCAGGACTGGCCGGGAACCAGCGCAAAGCTCGCATCGCCGCTCAGAACGGGGCTGAGCGTTACCGCTGCCGGCCCCGTATTCGTGATCTTGATCACCGCTCTGGAAAGGCTGCTCCCGACCAGGCTGCCACCGAAATCAAAGGCTGTCGCGCTCAGGCTGACGTTGGACAAAGCCTGCGTCACGGTCAGGCTGGCCGTGCCGTCTGCCGTAAGGGAGCCGCTGCTGCCGTTGATCGTCAACGTGGAGGGCGTGCCCACCGTGGCGCCGCTTGCGGTCAGCGCGATCTGCACCAGCTTGCCCGGCTGCACCGTCGCCGCGGCTGGCGACGCCGCAACGCCCGCGGGCAGTCCGCTCAGCACAACCTTCACCGCGTCGCCGAAGCCATTCTGCGGGTTCAGGCCAACGGTAATGACCTGCGGAGCGCCGTCATTTTGAACCGCCACCGTTGCGGGAGTGACCGCCAGGCTGAAGCTGGGTGCGGGGCTGGACCCGCAACCCGCAAGAACGAGACAAAAGGCAAGCAGAACGCTCGGAGCTCGCATGGGAAATCCTTGGTGCAGGGTGCTTTCGGAGTGGTAACACCGCTCGTTCCTCGAAGTCTCGCAACACGAACAGAAAACTGCGGAGTAACCTCGGAGGTTCCCCCCACGGCCTTCGGGTACCATCAACGGTGATGGCTTCACACTCCAAGCGCGCCCTGGTCACCGGCGGCGCCGGCCTTATCGGCTCGCACATCGTCGACCTTCTGATCGCCAACGGCTACACCGTCCGCATCCTCGACAACCTCGAACCCCAGACGCACAAGCACGGCAAACCTGCCTGGATCAATCCAGCCGCCGAGTTCGTGCAGGGCGAGGTCCAGGACGCCGCCACCATGCGCGCCGCGCTCCAGGACATCGACGTCGTCTTTCACGAAGCGGCCTATGGCGGCTACATGCCCGAAATGGCCAAGTACGTGCTCGTCAACAGCTTCGGCACGGCGCAGATGCTCGAAATCATCCGCGACGAGCGCCTGCCCGTCCGCAAGGTGGTCGTCGCCAGCTCCCAGGCCGTCTACTCCGAAGGCGCCGCGCTCTGCCCGGAGCACGGCCACGTCGTCCCCCTGCTGCGGCCGGCCGCGCAGCTCCGCGCCGGCGACTTCAGCGTCCATTGCCCGCTGTGCGGCAAGCCGACAACCTCCATTCCCACGCCGGAAAACACGCCCGGCGGCGGCGAAACCGTCTACGCGCTCACCAAGGTCGACCAGGAAAAGCTGGTTCTTCTCTGGGGCAAGCAGACCGGCATCCCCACCGTCGCGCTGCGCTACAGCTGCACCTATGGCCCCCGCCAGTCGCTGTTCAACCCCTACACCGGCGTTATCGCCATCTTCTGCACGCGGCTGCTCAACAACCAGCCCCCGGTGATGTACGAGGACGGCGGCCAAACCCGCGACCTCTGCTTTGTCGAGGACATCGCCCGCGCCAACCTGCTGCTCATGGAATCCGACAAGCTTGACGGCCTGCCGGTCAACGTCGGTTCCGGCCGTGCCACCTCGGTCCGTGACCTCGCCAACATCATCGCCGGCCAGCTCGGCATTAACCTCCAACCGCTGGCCCGCGGGGAGTTCCGCCCCGGCGAGATCCGCTCCCTCATCTCCGATATCAGCCGCGCCCGCACCATCGGGTACGAACCAACGGTCTCCATTGAAGAAGGCATCGGCCGCTATGTGGAGTGGATTCGCACCCAGGGCGCCGTCAAGGACTACTTCGCCGAGATCGAAGCCGGCCTGCGCGCCAAAGGCATCGTCCAGAGCGTGGAAGCGTAGACCTGCTGTAGACCAAAAAGCCAGGCCAGCCTATACGCTCTCAGGGCGTGTCTTTCCTGCGCCCAATGTGCACGCGCGCCTGGGCATCCGGCGAAAACTCCCGCACCACCGCATAGATCACATTGCGCATGTTGGAATACGCAAACTTTTGCGCGAGCACCCCGAAGCTCTCCGAGCCCGCAGGGTAATAGGTGGTGGAAACAGCCTGCGCCCCCGCCCGTCCTGCTTGCCCGGCCAGATTGAAGATGGGTTTCCCATCATAGTTGTGCGCCACCACAATGGAGGCCACCGCATGCAGCAGCCGCTTCTTTACCGGGCCCGTGCCCATCGCGTAGTAGCGCGTGTCTTCATGGAGCAGCGCCGGGAAGAAGAAGGTGCCCTGGTAGGTGCCGTCGGTCTTGTCCAGAAAGCCGCGCCACAGATAGGCCCAGAAGATGGCGTCTCCGCCATTGACGGTGTTCAGGCTCGGGTGCGAGTCCTCGGCATATGCGAATCCGGAGCTGATCAGCAGAAACCCGAATGAACTGTAATCGTAGGCCTGTTTGTTGGCCAGGTGAAAGTCCGTCTTCCAGCCCGCCGGCTTGGGCTTGGTGCCGCCCGAAACGGCGACGAAGTTCGGGAAGATGCCAAAGATGCGCCCGGTCTCCGGCCGGATCGGCCGGCCATCGGGTCCCACCGGCGTTTGCGGCTTGACCCCGGTCTTCCCCTGCTCCCCGGCCTCCGCGTCCTGCGGCACGGGAGCCTCCGGAAGGGGCAGATCTCCTTCCGCTCGCCGGTTCTCAGGCGGCAGCCCCAGATCGGCGCTCGCCAGTTCCGTGGGCGCGTCGCTCCCTGACTCCAGGCCCAGCAACCCCGGACGGTAGGCGACGCTGAAGCCCGCCACATCGGCGGCTTTGGCCGTTTGCGTCCACGCGACAGGTGCCAACAGCCCAAGACCAGCGACGGCTATCACTACTGCAAGATTGTCACGCCAGCATCTCCCTGGACGCCACAATCGATGTTGAACCTGCAACAGATACCTACCTCGGAGTGAACTGGACCTTAACTGAGCCTTAAGACGTTCGAGGGCCCCGCCAGGCTTCAATTTTCTGCTCTCCCCCAGCCAGGCTCCCGCGCGTTGGGCGTTCCTCTTCCCGCCTGGCAACTGCATCCGGCACCCGGCGCAACTGAGTAAGGTATGCCGACCACCCTGTATGTGGCCACGACCAACCCCGGCAAACTCCGCGAGTTTGCCGCCAGCGCAGCTCGCCACGGCTTCCTCGTCGAGCCGCTCCCGGATCTCCACGACCTCCCCGCGCCCACCGAGGACGCCCCCACCTTCGCCGGCAACGCCGCGCTCAAAGTCAGGGCCTACAGCCTCGCCCGTCCCGGCCTCCTCGTGCTCTCGGACGACTCCGGCCTGGAAGTCGAGGCGCTCGGCGGCCGCCCCGGCGTCCTTTCCGCCCGTTTCGCCGACGCCCTCAACTTCGAGCCGGGCAGCTCCCTCGACCGCGACGCCCGCAACAACCGCTGCCTGCTTTCGTTGCTCGCCGACGTCAACACCGCCACCGAAGGCCGCGCCGGCCGCGGCTCACGCTTCGTCTGCGCCCTCGCGCTCGCCCGCGATGGCGATATCCTTCTGCGCGCCGAAGGCACACTCGAAGGCGACATCGCCCAAACACCGCGGGGCGAAAACGGCTTCGGCTACGACGCCCTGTTTCTCCTGCGCAACCGCGGCCTCACCCTCGCCGAGCTCCCGCCCGAGGGAAAGTGGGCCATCAGCCACCGCGGTCACGCCTTCCGCGACCTCCTCCGGCAAGTGGATCAGCTCCCTCCCGCCAATGCATCCAAGTCGCAGTTCTGACATCAAAACAAAGTATTGACGTCATTCCACCGAAGGGACTACGCTAAGCCTTATGCCACACGCGGCCTTTACCTTACGTCTTCCCTCGGAAGAACGCATCGCCCTCGAAGACCTCAGCCGTATCGAAGGCCGCCCCATGAACCAGCTGCTCAACGATGCCGTGCGGGACTACCTGCACCGCCAGGGCACGAGGGAGCGCAGTCTCGGCGAAAGCCTGGATCGCCTGCGAAAATACCGACAACGTGACCCGGACTTCAGGGAATCCATCGCCGCCTTCGCCGACGCAGAAGCTACCCTGCAGGATCCCCTGGAAGGCACCGTGATCCGGGCAGGGCATGGCGCACAAGACAGCGTCCCCGTAGCCCAGGCACCCCTCCAAACCAGCACCCTCGACAGCCTGCATGGCTGATTGGGACACGGACAGTCCCCAACTCCGCGCCAATCTTCTTCATCTTCTCCAGGCGGCCCAAATCTCCGCGAGACTACGCTCGCAGCCCACCGTTGCCACTGCCAAACAGTGGCACCGCGAGTTGCTGACCGGGCTTGCCGTACCCGACCCCGCCTTTGTGGGCGCTTTCCGTGGTGAACCGGGCCTGGAAGACGTCGAAGTCCAGCTCGGTGACCGGTTCGGCGCCGCCGCGGAAGCGGTCGGGGTCCAGCTCCAGCAGTTCCAGGCCGGCCTCCAACGATCGGTCGCGGCCCTGGACGCCCTGATCCCACCCGCCTCCCTGCCCAACGAGCAGCAACTGAGCACATTGCTCGACCTTTGGGCCTGGACCCATGCCGAATGGGTGCGCATCCACCCCTTCGCGGGCGGCAACGGCCGCATCGCCCGGCTCTGGGTCAACTGGCTGGCCATGCGCTACAGCCTCCCGCCCTTTCTGCGTCTCCGCCCCAGGCCGGACAGCGGCTACACGCAAGCCGGGCTCCAGGCCATGGCAGGCGACTGGCGCTCCACAATCCCGGTCCTGCGCCAAAGCTTTTACGAGTTCGTCGCGACTCTCTGAGAGCCCCCGCCTCCCTTTTTGCTTCATTCCCGAAGAGAATCTGCGTTTGCCGTTGCGTTTGCTCTTGCCGTTGCCCCTCTTGTTGTCATCCCCGCAGGGGATCTGCTTTCCTTCCCTTTTTGCCGCCAAACCCACACCATCGCACAATCTCAGCGATAACCGCCCACTCCCACCTCCGTTGCCTTGACGCCCGTTTTTTCCGGGCGGAATAATCAACCTTGACCGCTCGCCTGCCATCAAAGGCCCCGCGGCGCAGCTTTCAAGGAGCTCCCCAGCATGGCCGCAGCTGCCCCCATGGCGCCGCCCGACAACGCCCAGCAAGGCAAGCGCAAAGGCGTCCAGCCGCTCCGCGCCGGCGAAGGCCACAGCTTTCTGCTGCGCAAGCTCCACTCGCTCTCGGGCATCATCCCCATCGGCGCCTTTCTCATCGAGCACATCGTTTCCAACTTCGAAACCTGGAACGGTCCCCTCGCCTACGCCCAGCAGGTCAAGTTCCTCAACGGCCTCCCGCTGGTCCGCATCCTCGAGTGGGCGTTCATCTTCATCCCGCTCGCCTACCATGCCGGCTACGGCATGTGGATCTGGTGGCGCGGCCGCTCGAACGTCAACGTCTATCCCTGGGCCGGCAACTGGGGCTACGTGGCCCAGCGCGTCAGCGGCATCATCGCCCTGGCCTACATCGTTTACCACGTCTGGACGCAGCGCTTCACCGGCGTCTCCCTCCCCGAACACCCCGGCGCCGCTTTTCACAAGGTGCAGGTCGTGCTCTCCAACCCCTGGATCTTCGCGGTCTACTCCATCGCCATGGTCGCCACCTGCTGGCACTTCGCCTACGGCGGCTGGCTCTTCTGCGCCAAGTGGGGCATTACTCCCGGCGTCCGCGCCCGCCGCAAATCCGGCTACGCCTGGGGAGCCCTCGGCACCGCCCTCTGCGTCATGGGCTTCATCAGCATGTACGCCGTCGTCTGGAAGTACCCCAACGCCCCCGCCGACGTCATGCCCGCCCAACCCGCCGGCGTTATCCAACCCGCCCCCGCTACAGCCGCGCCCGGCACCACCAACCCAACCCAGCCCGGCGAGGTTCGGTAAAGAATGCTTTCCACACTGCAGTGCGGTCTGGTAGCAGCGGGGCTCCTCTCAGCAGTCTTTGCTCACTCATCCGAAGGGCGAATGGAAGAGGAGCTCGAACGCGTTCATCAGCACGTGAATATGGACAGTTGGGGTATAGAGCGGAGCAATCCCAGTCGCTATAGCTCCGAGCTCTTCCAGCTCCACCGCGCCTCTTTTCCAAAAAGCTCACTGCGATGGAAAGCAAGGCTCGCGACCACATCTATGCTTGCTTGCCTAGTCTGCTTTGGGCTAACCACCGATCAGTTCAAGCACATCCCGATGCACCTCGTTCATTCAGTTTTACCGCAGGACGTCAGCAGGTAGAAACAAATGACAACAACACCAGGCATCATCGTCGTAAGCGGAGGCCTGGCCGGCCTCTCCGCCAATCCCACAATTCCGGCTCAGCCCTGTGTGGTGCGGTAAATGGGAAGCGCCTGGACGCATGTACTCGCGTTCTGGGGATATGGAAGTCTGGCTTTGATGGCTGGTGGCACTGCGGTAGCGAGGTGGACGTTTCTGAAGATGTCGTGGAGAGTTGGCGTTCCAAGAACACGGCGATCCAAGGCCTACTCCCGTTTCTGGATCAGCGGGACGCAGGCTGAGAAGGTGCTCGATAGGTTCCGTAAGGCCGAGCCTGCATCCAGGCTCCCCCGCATCAACAAATTCGTCGGTGTGAGCGCAACCGTAGGGTTGGTCAGCACCGTGGCCTGGGTCGTCACCATTTGCGTTTTAATCGTTCACCTGAAGGGTTAAGCATGGCAGCAGCAACAACACCACGCATCATCGTCGTCGGCGGCGGCCTCGCCGGTCTTTCCGCCGTCATCAAGATCGCCGAAGCCGGCGGCACCGTCGACCTTTTCTCGATCGTCCCCGTCAAGCGCTCGCACTCGGTCTGCGCCCAGGGCGGCATCAACGCCGCCAAAAACCTCAAGGGCGAAGGCGACGACGTTTGGAAGCACTTCGACGACACCATCTACGGCGGCGACTTCCTCGCCAACCAGACCCCCGTCAAACAGATGACCGCGCAGGGCCCCGCCATCATCGACCTCCTCGACCGCATGGGCGTGCCCTTCAACCGCACCCCCGAAGGCCTGCTCGACTTCCGCCGCTTCGGCGGCACCCTCTACCACCGCACCGCCTTCGCCGGCGCCACCACCGGCCAGCAGCTCCTCTACGCGCTCGACGAGCAGGTCCGCCGCTTCGAGTCCGAAGGCAAGGTCACCAAGTACGAGGGCTGGGAGTTCCTCAGCTCCGTGCTCGACGACAACGGCGCCTGCCGCGGCATCTGCGCCATGGACCTCCGCAGCATGGAGGTCCGCAGCTTCCCCGCCGACGCCATCATCCTCGCCACCGGCGGCATCGGGGCCATCTTCGGCAAGTCCACCAACTCCGTCGTCTGCACCGGCTCCGCCCAGTCGGCCGTCTACCAGCAGGGCGTGGCCTACGCCAACGGCGAGTTCATCCAGGTCCACCCCACCGCCATCCCCGGCGAGGACAAGCTCCGCTTGATGTCCGAATCCGCCCGTGGCGAAGGCGGCCGCGTCTGGGTCCCCCGCGATCCCAAGGACCGCCGCGCCGCGCAGTCCATCCCCGAACCCGAACGCTTCTACTTCCTCGAGGAGTGGTACCCCAAGTACGGCAACCTGGTCCCCCGCGACATCGCTACCCGTGCCATCCATCGCATCGTGTATCAGGAAAACCTCGGCATCGACGGCCAGGCCATGGTCTACCTCGACGTCTCGCACCTGCCGCCGGCGCGCCAGCACAAGCTCGAAGGCATCCTCGAGATCTACGAGAAGTTCGTTGGCGACGACCCCCGCAAGGTCCCCATGAAGATCTTCCCCGGCATGCACTACACCATGGGCGGCCTTTGGGTGAACAATGATCAGATGACCAACGTCCCCGGCATTTTCGCCGCCGGCGAGGCCGACTACTCGATTCACGGCGCCAACCGCCTCGGCGCCAACTCCCTGCTCAGCTGCATTTACGGCGGCTTCGTCGCCGGGCCCTGCGCCCTGGAGTACGCCAAGTCCCTAGCCCCGCAGGCCAGCGATGGCGGCCACGCAGCTGAGATTCAGCGCCAGACCGAGCTCAACCACGGCCTACTGCACAACCAGGGCACCGAAAATCCCTTCCGCCTTTGGCGCGAGCTCGGCGACACCATGACCCGCCACGCCACCATCATCCGCTACAACGCAGGCCTCGCCGAAGCCGACGCCAAGATCGTCGAGTTGCAGGACCGTTTCCGCAACATCAACCTCTCCGACAAGAGCCAGTGGGCCAACACCAGCTTCGCCTTCGCCCGCCAGCTCTGGAACATGCTCCACCTCAGCCGCGTCGTCGTCGCGGGCGCCGCCCTCCGCGACGAATCCCGCGGCGCCCACTACAAACCCGACTTCCCCGACCGCAACGACGACCAGTTCCTGAAAACCACCAAGGCCTTCTTCAAGGACGGTGCGCCCGCTATCGAATATGAGGCCGTCGACACCCAGTACATCCAACCCCGCCCCCGGAGGTACGACGCCGCGGCGTAACTGATCATGGTTGACACGCAAATCATCGAACTTGCAGGACGGCACTACCTGATCTCCCAGATGCTGAAAGACGGCGTGGAGGTCGCGCTGCCTATTCGTGACCGCGGGGTGGATCTGATCGCCTATCTCGAACGCGAGGAGGGAGGTAGGGCATTTTTTGCATGTCCTGTACAGCTCAAGGCTCATTCCGATGAGCGGTTTTCGCTGCACGGGAAGTATGCAGACGTTGCCAATCTGCTGCTGGTGTATGCGTGGCGGGTGCAATCGAACGAACCGGAACTTTATGCGCTGACCTATAGGGAAGCTTTTGATCTGCTCCGCGCCGCCGGGCACACCGAAACATCCAGCTGGCGCGATCAGAAACACTACTCTCTCACAGCCGGTGAGTCCTGGCGTGATCGGTTGCGGCCCTACCGTATGGGGCCGGGGATGTGGCGCAAAAAGCTCCTACATCTCTCGGCTCATCCAGGAATGGAAGAAGCCTTGTCAGACAACGCAGACGAGCACCCACAACCACAGCTACCCCCAGGGCCTTCCCCGCCATCACAACACCCATGACAGGCATCGGTCCCTACACCCTCACGCACATCATCTACGTCGCCCTGGTCATCGCCTTTGTTTCGGTCATCACGGGCATGTTTGTCTACAACTACTCCTCCAAGAAGAAACAGAAACAGCTTGTAGGAGACAACCCGGCCAGCAAGGAGGCCGGTATCGCCGCGGCACGACAGGCAATCGAGAGCAAGGGCATCAACCTGGACTAGCTCTCCTGTCTTTCACCGTTCCGCCCCAGCGAAAGGTCGCCCCATGCGCTTCAGCTTTACCACGGTGGCCATCATCCTGACGGTCCTGGCAGTGGTTCTTTATGGCGCCTTCGTGCTGTACGGGGCCTGGATCGACGGCCGGCGCCAGGCAGTACGCGAAAAGGGTTTGCACCCCACCACCGAGCCAGACGGCGAGGTGCACGCCCGCGAGGAGGAACGAAATGGCAGCAACCGCAGTTGAGATCAAGCCCGACACCACCCGCGCCGAGGTGACCTCCCCCGGTCACCCCGCCTCCACGCGCACCTTCACCGTCAAGGTCACGCGCCAGGCCAGCCCCGACGCCCCCGCGCGCACCGAATCCTTCGCGATCCCCTATCGCCCCAACATGAACATCACCTCGGTGCTCGGCGAGATCGCGCTCAACCCCACCACCACCGACGGCCGCGAATCCACCGCCATCGCCTACGATGCCAACTGCCTCGAGGAGATCTGCGGCTCCTGCGCCATGCGCATCAACGGCAAGGCCATGATGGCCTGCTCCGCGCTGGTCGACAAACTCCTCGGCCCCGACCAGACGATCACCCTGGCCCCGCTGAGCAAGTTCCCTGTCGTCCGCGACCTCGCCGTCGACCGCTCCGTGCTCTTTGAGAACCTCAAGCGCGTCAAGGCCTGGGTGCCCATCGACGGCAGCTACGACCTCGGCCCCGGGCCCCGCCAGCAACCGCAGATTCAGGAGCAGCGCTACCCGCTCTCCAACTGCATCTCCTGCACCATCTGCATGGAGGTCTGCCCGCAGTTCAACGACGTCACCAACTTCGTCGGCGCCGCCACCATCGCGCAGGCCAAGCTCTTCAACATGGACCCCGCTGGCTCCGTGCTCAAGGAGGAGCGTCTGCGCGCCCTCGCCGGCGACGGCGGCGTCCAGGAGTGCAGCTTCGCCCAGAATTGCGTCCAGGCCTGCCCCAAACAACTGCCCCTCACCGAGGCCATCTCCGACATCGGCCGCGACGCCTTTGTGCAGCAGGTAAAGGACTTCTTCCGGCGCTAGAGCGGAAGAAGTCTCGTACTGTACGCGGTCGCCTATAGGGCGGGATTCAGCCCTTGACAGTGTGCTGGCCATAAACCCAGGCCTTCGGCCTGGGCTGGTATATGACGCGCCCTTGGCGCTGAATACAGCAGCTGTAATTTCGCGCTAAGCATTAGCAAATCCGTCAGCCATCACCTGTAACGGCTTCGCCGTCTCTTGTTGTCCTTCCCGTAAGGAATTTGCGTGTCGGTGATTGCGTGCACGGCTCACACCCGGTCATACGCGAGGCAGATCCCATACCGTCCCGGGCCGCATCGCCGCGATCGTTTGCAGCCCGGGGTATCGCGGCGCGGCGCGCCTCAGCATCTGCTCAGGCTCATCAAACGGCTCGTCGGTCAGCGGAAAGGTGCCCCAGTGCACGCCCAGCAGATGCTCCGCCCCGACGATCTCCGCGATCTTGAGCGCCTCGGCCGGGTTGGCGTGCTGTGTCTGCATAAACCATCGCGGCGCATACGCCCCGATGGGCAGTACCGCCACCAACGGCGACCCTAACCGCTCGCGCATCTCGCCAAAGATTGCGCCTGTCCTCATCGCCGTGTCGCCAGCCAGATACACGCTGCCCTGCGGCGTTTGGAGGAAGAACCCACCCCACAGCGCCATGCGGTAGTCCCCCATGCCGCGCGAAGACCAGTGGTAGGCGGGCGTGACCGTCGCTGTCAGACCGCCTGGCAGCTCGAAGCGGTCCCACCAATCGCCCGTGGTCACCTCCAGCTCGGGCGCAATCACCTGCAGGATCGTGTCATTGCCGAGCGGGGTAAAAATTTGCGGCCGATGGTTCTGCCAAAGTCGCTTCACGGTTGCCACGTCCAGGTGGTCGTAGTGGTTGTGCGTGATCAGCACGGCATGGATCGGCGGTAGATCCTCAAATGGGATCGCGGGCGGGTTGTGCCGGCGCGGACCGGCGAAGCGGAAAGGGCTGGCCCGCTCGGACCACACCGGATCCACCAGCAGGTTCACGCCCGCACACTGAATCAGCAGCGAAGCGTGCCCCACCAGGGTGATCCTGAGCTCTTGCACGCGGGTATCAGGCACGATCGCCGGGACAGCGAATACCCGCTCCGGCCACGGTGTGCGCCGTCCGCCAAGACGCCAGGTCAGCAGATTGAGCAAGGACTTATCTGACGGACGCAACCCTGGGTTGAAGAAGCGTTCACCGTCAAAATGATCTGAGACCGGGCCGTTATAGTAGCGATTTCCCAACACGTTCTCCTGGCCTGTTCGCACAGGCTCGCCTTGGCTGAGGGCTCTGTCACAGCTCTGATGGTAGATGCAGGCGCCTGGCCCGAACTGCTTTGAAGTTTACCCGAGCGAAGTCGGCGATCAACGGCAGGTATAGCTGCAGGCTACCAACGCGAACGACGCCAAGAACGCCAAGTTTCGCAACAACGCCCGTGGCGCACCTTTGCGCTCTTGGCGTGCTTTGCGTTGGCCTCTCCGAGGGATCGGCCATTCCCAATCCACGGAAGGCAAGCGCCAGCAGCCGTCTGACGCGTTGCTCTCCGGCCGCGGTTGGAGAGACGCGCCACAGCAGTCCAAGCAGGACCAGCAAATCCTCTGGATTGGTGCCGGCAGGGAGGTTGCCGGAGCGTTCGCAGGCTGCAATGATCTGGCAAACAGCGTCGAGCATCGGCCCGTAGTGTTCCTCCCGGTCCTGAGCCGATGTTGCCGCATGGACGATGTCGGCGACTCCGTACTTCATCTTCCCGAACGTCACGAACCTGTCGCACCAAAGCCGCAGCGCCTGGACCGGAGAGTGTTTCGCGAGCAATGCGGGTGCAAGCGCTACAAGCTGTGCAATCTCTTTGCGGTATAAAGCCAGCACCAAAGATTCGCGAGTCGGAAAATGGCGGTACAGCGTTCCAGCGCCCACACCCGCTAAAGCATCCGATCCGTTCCACTATCGCAGGGTGTGGCGGTGGGTGTACCTTGACTGGCATGCGCGTCAGCCGTCGCAGCTTTATGGTGCTTGCGGGGAGCACCGCTGTTTCCAGCGCCACACCCAGGTTGAGGGCTCAATCTGGCCTCAACAGCGCGTTGGAACCGCTGCAGCCGCCGACCTACGCGCAGGTGAACATCACGGGTGGCGTCCCGCTGGCACAGCAGCAGAACACAAAGGCCATCTTCGACGGTTTCGACGACGATGCGCTGCTCAAGCCGTTTCGCGCCATGGGCGGTCGCCCTGCACCGGGGCGCAACCTCGGCGGGTGGTACGAATACCTGCCCACTTACAACTGGCATACGGGCGACGCCGGCTTCGCGCCCGGGCACTGCTTTGGGCAGTGGACCTCGGCCATCGCGCGCATGGCCGTTGCGCAACACAGCACAGACGGGCTGGAGCGAGCGGCCCGGCTGCAGGAACTGCTTGGCCAGTCCATCACGCCGAGCTTCTTTGATATCACCCGCTTTCCCGCCTACACCTTGGACAAGCTGCACTACGGTCTGCTGGACGCGCACACGCTACTGCGGTCCCCGGAGGCCTTTGCGGTGTTGGACAGGGTGCACCGTTGTGCCCTGCCCAGCCTTCCGGGTGCAGCGCTGGACCGCGGAAACCGCAGCAACTGGCGCAAGGACCGCGACAAATCGTATGGCTGGGATGAAAGCTATACGCTGCCGGAAAATCTCTACCTGCTGTATGCCGCCGGGGCTGGTGAGTCGTACCGGCAGATGGCCCGGGCCTACATGCTCGACAGCTTTTTCGAGCCGCTGGCCCGCGGCGACAACGTCCTGGGTGGCCTGCACGGATACAGCCATGTGAACGCGCTCTGCTCGGCGATGCAGGCATGGTTTGTGGACGGCAGCCGCATGCACCTGGAGGCCGCCAGAAACGGCTACGCCATGACCGAGGCACAGAGCTACGCCACAGGGGGCTGGGCGCCGGATGAGCTCTTTTCCAAACCCGGCAGCGGCAAGCTCCTCGGCAGTCTGACCCATTCGCACAACAACTTCGAAACCCCGTGCGGCAGCTTTGCTCTGTTGAAGCTGTCGCGCTATCTGCTGCAGGCCACCCGCGATGCTCACTACGCCGATGTGGTGGAGCGTACGCTGTGGAACACCATGTTCGGCGCCCTGCCTCTCCAGCCGGACGGCCGGACGTTTTACTATCAGGACAACAACCAGAGCGGCACACGGATCTATTCCGCCCACCGCTGGCCCTGCTGCGCCGGAACCTTCACCCAGGTCGCCGCGGACTATGGCATCAACAGCTACTTGCTGGAAGCCAACGATCGGCCCGAGGTCTGGCTGACACAGTACCTTCCCTCAAGTCTGCGCTGGACCGTAGCGGGGGTTGACCTCACACTGACCCAGCACGGAGATTTCCCCGCCTCCGAGCATGTCCAGCTGCGCCTGTCGACCCATCGCGCGGTCCGCTGCACGTTGCACCTGCGCATTCCAGCCTGGTGCGCGGCACCCAGGCTCACCTGCAATGGCCAGCCGCTGCCGCTAGAGCCGAGGCTGGGGTTCGCTCCGGTCGATCGCCTTTGGCGCGACGGCGACCGGCTCGATCTGCACCTGCCCGCCTCCCTGCGGCTGGCGTTGCTGCACCAGGACGATGCGGTTGCCGATGTGGTTCACGAGACGCCGCTGGCAGCGCTGTGCTGGGGACCCTGGGTGCTGATGCCCCTGGCGCCCGATCCCGCTGCGCGCCAGGAAGACCTGCTCCGCGCCGAACGCATTGGCTCAACGGAGTGGATGGTGCGCCGTCCCGGCACAGAAGACCTGTTCCTGCGGCCTTTTTTCGCCGTGGGGGATGGCACTTACGCCACCTATATTCGCCTGAGCTAGGCAGGATCTGATGAGCTCCAAAGATCACGCAGACACCCGGAAGTCCGCCACCAGCGGCAGATGGTCCGATGCCACCAACGCGGTTCGGCTCCGCCATAGCCTGGTTTCTACCAGCTCCAGCGGGCTTTCAAAGTAGGTGTGATCCAGCGTGAGCAGTGGCAGCATGCCCGGAAAGGTCTTTCCCAACCCCGCCGCGTGACGCGGTGGAAAGGTTTGGAAGCTGTCCCGCAACAGGCGCGTGGTCAGCCCCCGCGTCCATTCGTTGAAGTCGCCCAAGACCAGCCGCGGCCCCTGCAATCCTGGCTGCTTGAGCACCTTCTCGCCCATCAGCCGCCCCGCCTGGAAGCGCCGTTCCGCCCATCCCGTGCCGAGGTGCACGTTGAAGACGTGGAGCACACCGGCCCCGCCGAGCGCCAGGTCGGTATGCAGCACCCCGCGCGCTTCGCGTTTGCCGGTGATGTCGATATTTTGCCAACCCAGCAGCGGCAGGCGGCTCAGCGTCATATTGCCGTAGTCGCCACCCCGCAGCGGCCGGTTTGCCCCGAAGCACAACCGGTACGCCGGCAATCCCCGGCCAAACGTCCCGGCCTGATCCCACAGCGGGCCGCCCGCGGGAGCGTCAACCACCTCCTGCAGGCAAAGCACATCGGCATCCAACTCCCGCAACACGGCCAGGATTCGCTCCGGGACGGTCCGCCGGTCAAAGCCCTGGCACTTATGCACGTTGTACGTCGCCACCCGCAGCCGCTCCAGCCTACGACCTCCCTTTCACTCCTTCACGCTTCACTGCTGCCGCTCAAAGATCCATCCGAGCAACTCCGCCGCCCGCTGGGTGACGGGCCGGTGTTTCCACTTTTCCAGCGAAACGCGCCGGCTCTCGGTCAGATCATGCGCCATATCGCTTTCCAGGCGGGCGGCGAAGCCGGCTTCCCGAACCGCCAGGTTGACCTCATCGTTGATCCCAAAGGATCGGTTGTCGAAGTTGGTCGATCCGACCACGCCCCACAGCCCATCCACGATCAGAATTTTGGCGTGAATCATGGCCGGCCGATACTCAAAGACCTCCGCGCCGGCGCGCAGCAGCGGCCCATACCCGCCGCGGCTGGTGCTGCGCGTCAGCAGGTGATCTGCCTTACGTCCGGGCACCAGGATGCGCACCCGCACGCCACGTTCCACCGCTCGACAAAGCTCATCAATGAGGCCCTTGTCCGGCAGGAAGTAGGGTGTGGTGATGGAAACGCTGCCCTGTGCCGAAGCGATCAGCATCTGGAACAGGACGCGCGCGCGTGTGGACCCGCCCGGCAAGGGCGTACTGTTGATCACCAGAGCCGCAATCGGCTGCGTGTGCCGGGCGTCCGGAAAAAACGCCTTGCCCACCAGTATTTCGTTGCAGCTGGCCAGCCAGTTTTCCGCAAGCGTCGCCTGCAGGTTGCGCACAGGCTCACCTTCCACCCGCACCATCGTGTCGCGCCAGCGCGGAGACTTGCCCACCCCCTTGAACCACTGGTCCGCCACGCCGGCGCCGCCAATGAAGCCGACCCGCCCATCTATCACCAGCAGCTCGCGGTGCGTGCGGTTGTCCAGGTGCGTCAGGTTGTACCAGCGCGGGCGGTTGTACCAGACCACCTTGCCCCCGGCGTCCAGCAGCGGCTGAACAAAGCTGTGGTGCGTCAGTGCGCTTCCAAAGGCGTCCAGCAGCACGTGCACCTGCACACCCGCCCGCGCGCGTTCCGTCATGGCCTCGAGGTAAAGCCGGCCGATCTCGCTCTTGTGAAAGATATAGGCTTCCATGCAGATGCTATGCTCGGCCTGCCGCATGGCCTCCAGGGCCGCCGGATAAAAACAGGGGCCATTGGTGAGCACCTCGGTGGTTCCGGTGCGGCTTACCTTGACATCGCACAGCGTTTCCAGCAGGTTGAGGAAGTCCTCAGAATCATTCGCAGGCAAACGCTGCCCGCGGCCAATCGCATACCGCGGCATGGGCCCAAAGATGCTCGCAAGCAGCATGGAGGCCACCAGCGCCAGCGTGCAACAGCCCACCACCACCAGGCTGGTCGGCAAAGAAACCAATAAAAGCAAGGCGAACATCAAGGCTCCCCATGCGAGCAGGCCCCCGGTCCTGGGCGACACTCGCGATCGTCTGCACTTCCGGCCCATTAGCTTAGATGCGCCATTGCCTGCCCCGCAAACGCCCGTTCTTTTCGCGGCGCCCCTCGTGCGTTTGCCGGCCCTGGAAGAACCTGCTCCGCATTCGCCGCCTCCCGGCAGCCTTGTACGCATCCAATCCTGCGAGCACCCAATCTCGATCCATGGAGCCCCGATGAGCACCACGAATGAAACCCTTGACCTGGAAGATGCACGGCACATCATCGCCGCCGCCACGCAGAAGGCCGTCTCCATCGGCCAGCCAATGAACATCGCCGTGGTCTGCGCGGGTGGCTACCTGCTGGCCTTTGAGCGCATGGCGGGTGCCTGGCTTGGATCGGTCGATATCGCCCAGAAAAAGGCCTGGACTTCGCGAGCGTTCAACATTTCCACCAAGGATCTGGGCGCCAACTCTCAGTCAGGCGACCAGTTCTTTGGCATACACGCCTCCAATGACGGCAAGGTCATGATCTTTGCCGGTGGTCTGCCCATTCGCAAGGATGGCAAGGTGATCGGCGCCATCGGGGTCTCCGGCGGCATGGGGGAACAGGATCAGGCGGTCGCGGAGGCCGGCGCTGGTGCGTTGAGCAAGATGTAAAGGACCGGCCGCGACAGTTTCAGCGTGCTACCATCTTCAAACCAATGAAAGCGCGGGCGAGCTCGCGCTTTCATTGGCCATCTGCATGTTTTTGATCTCCAGCACAGCAAAGCCCAACGGCTGTGTCCTCTTCATTGGTCGGCCGCTTCCGCGCCTGCCAGGAGACTGCGAGGGGCGGTTAGCTCAGTTGGTTAGAGCGGGTGCCTTACAAGCACTAGGTCGGGGGTTCGAGTCCCTCACTGCCCACCATGACTACCTGAGTCGAAGCGTTCGTAGGCGTACCCATGCCTTCCCGCGCCGTCATTCCGAGCAAAACGTACACCGCATACACGGCAGCCAGTGTTGTGACCCTGGGGAAGCTCTGGCTTTCGTTGCCCCCGTTCGGAACGCAGATTCGCTGCGGGGGTGACAGCAACAAGCAAAGCCGTTGCGACCAGCAGGCTTGATCCGACGTTTCATAGAGCCCGCCTTTTGCGCTGGGTACAGCCGCTGCGCACTTGCTTCAGCTGAAGCAGGTTTGCGGCGACGCATCCCCTGACGCAGCGAGACCGTAGGCCCTCGGGTCCACCGCGACGGGCGCAGGGGCGTCTGTTCCGTACAGACCTCCAGACCAGGAACTCGTCAGGGCACCCGAGCGTGGGAGCGGCCTAGCACTGTCGTGCTATCGCGGCGACCCGTCGTGGGATGGGACGCGGCAACTGTCTTGAATACGTTCATTTCAGTGCCCATGGTCATGTTACCGACACGCGTTACTTACCGATGCTCCAAACCGTCTGCCATGCCGTCCCGGCTGGCGAAGGTCCAGGTACACCTCGTTGAGGGCTGGCTGGCGATGAGCCGCGCCTTCCGCGCAGGACAGGGTCCCGTGTTGTCCTCGCCTGCACAGAGCCTCCCCGCCGCAGGCCCGGCTTTGGCCACCATGCACCGCTACAGCTGCCGCTAAAGGAAACCACGTTGATGAACGCCCAGGCTGGACCCAGCTTTCGCCGCATCGCTTCCTCTCTGCACCGCAACGCCGCCGAAAGTGGCGGGGGCCTGAGGTCGCGGAGGGGGACCGCGGCTGGCCGCACACTGCTGATGTTGCTGGCCGTTCTGCTGTGGCCTGCCGCGGCCAGCGTGGCGGCCACGCCGGCGGCGCGGGTGGCCGGGGCGCTTACGGGCTTTGGCAACGCGCTGACCTCGGCGGTGGGCAATGCCGTGGACGCCGCGCAGAACGTGTATGTGGTGACCTCCACGGGCAACGTCTACAAAGAGACGTTCGACGCAACGGCGAACAGCTACACGGAAAGCCTGCTGTTCACCACCGCCAGCGGCGCCGGCTCCGGTATCGCCGTGGACAGCACCGGCGCCAACCTCGTTGTGGGCACAGGCACCGGCGTCGCAAAGTACACCGGCTCCGGCACGAGCTATGCGCTGGCCACGAGCTTCGGACCCTTTACCGGCACGGTTTCCCCCGACCTGGACACCGCGGGCAACGTGTACATCGTCAACGGGACCTCCGGTGTGCTGTACAAGGAGACTGTTGCGGGCAGCGGCTATACCCAGACGACCCTGGCCAGCGGATTTGTCGCGCCCAAATACCTGGCCGTCGACAGCGGCGGCAATGTTTTTCTGAACAGCGGCACAACGCAGATCTACAAGGTCAGCCCTTCCGGGACCAAGACCGCGCAGACCATCAACGGGCTCAGCGGCATCGCCGGGCTGGCGGTGGACAGGTCGGGCAATCTATTCCTCCAAGGGGCGAGTGATGTGCTCGAGGCGGTCCCGAGCGGAACCGATGCCTACACGCTTTCAGACTTCTACCAGTACAGCGGCACCGGGCTTTCGGTGGACAGCCTGGGCGATGTTTACCTGAACGCCGGCACGCAAAATGCGGGCACCAAGCTCACGGTGGGCCCGGGCTACCTCAACTTCGGTTCGGTGGGCCCCGCGAGCCCCACCCGGATGACGGTGGCCTTCACCCTGCTGACGAGCTCCGCGACCAGGCTCGGCACACCCGCCGCCGTTACGCAGGGCCTTACCGGGTACGACTTCACGATCGCTCCCGGGGGCACCTGCCAGGGGGCCGATGTCGTCGCCGGCGCGAGTTGCACGGTGGTGGTGCAGTTTCAGCCGCTGGCCTCCGGCTCGCGCGTCGGTGCGGTAAATCTCCCCAACAGCGCGGGGACGGTTCTGGCTTCCAGCTTTCTGGGCGGCGTTGGGTCTGCGCCGCTGGCCGCGTATCAGTCGGTGACGCTGCTGAACACCATCAGCACAACGCTGAGCCAAGGCCGCGGCATCACCGTCGACCCCGCGGGTAATGTGTTTGTCGCCAACAGCACTGCCAACCAAATCCTGAAGTTCGCGGCGGGTTCCACGACGGCCACGGTGCTTACAACCACAGGCGGCTGCTCTCCCGTGGGAACGGCCGTGGATGGCGCCGGCAACCTGTACTACACCTGCAACCGCGACACCAATATGTATGAGCTGGTGGGCGGAACGGGCACGCCGGTGGCCATTCCCGTGGGCTACGACACCGACGACCACCTGAGCGTGGATGCCGCCGGCAACCTGTACCCCACCTCTTACAGCGGGGGCGCCCAGGGCTCGCCAAGCAATCTGTTCCTCAAGGTTGCCGCCGGCACGCACACCGTCAGCGTCATCGCCACCGCGCCTGCAGCGGCGCGCTTTGTCGGCGCTGTAACTGACGCGGCCGGCAACACCTTTGCGCCCGATTACAACAACAACATTCTGTATGAACTGCCGGCGGGCGCCAATACGCTGATCACGCTCTACAGCGGCGCGCCGCTGGTGGCGCCGCACGCCATTGCCGAAGATGCGGCCGGCAACCTGTACGTCACCACCACGACGCCGAACACCTCGGGCGTGGGCGCCTCCAACCTGCTGCGCTTTGCCGCCGGAAACTACAGCGCGACGCCGGCAATTGTGGCCGTGCCCGGCGCGGACAGCCTTGCCATCACGCCCAACGGCAACTTCTACACGGTCTACAACAACTCGACGCTCGCGGTGTACACCCGCAGCCTGTATGCGCTGAGCTTCCCTGACACGGCGGTTGGCCAGACCAGCGCCACGCAGACGGTGACGCTGGAAAATGATGGAACGGCGCCGCTAACCCTGTCGCCGCCCGCCAGCGGAGCCAATCCCAGCACTTCCACCAACTTCAGTTTTGCCGGGACCTCGACGTGCCCGCAGTTGTCCAGTGCCTCCGCCCCGGCGACGCTGGCTGCCGGCAGCACCTGCACTGAAGTCATCGCCTTTCAGCCGACAATGGCCGGCTCGATCAGCGGCGCGATGGTCACCACGGACAACTCCGCCAATGTGGCCGGCTCCACACAGACCATCAACCTGAGCGGCACGGGGACGGCGGGCACGCCCACGGTCAGCGTACCCAACGTCAACGGCACGCTTGGCCAGTCGGTGACGCTGACGGCCACGGTCTCCGGGGGAGGCGTGGCGCCCACGGGTACGCTCACCTTCAAGGTGGGCTCCGGTGCGGTGGGGACGGCCGTTTGCACCACCGGCACAAACGCTGAAACCTGCACCGCCACGTATCCCACCGCCAGCGGGGTCAGCGCGGGCGACAACACGGTCACCGCCAGCTTCGCCGCGGATGGCAATTACAACGCGGCCACCGGCACAGGGACGCTGACCCTGGCGCCCGCGCCCACCACCAGCAGCGTGAGTTCGGCAACCAACCCGTCCACCTTTGGCGCGGGCGTCACGTTCACCGGCACGGTGTCGTCCCCCTACGGCACGCCCACGGGCACGGTCAGCTTTCTTGACGGCTCCGCCGTGCTGGGCACGGGCACGCTCGACAGCAATGGCAAGGCGACCTTAACGAGCTCCACGCTGCTGGCTGGCACCCACGCGATCTCCATCAGCTACGCCGGCACCTCGACCTTTGCGGCCTCGGTCGCTTCGGGCATCAACCAGGTCGTGAACCCCGCGAGCAATTATGGGGACACGCTGAGTTCGTCCAACCTGGCGCCCAGCTTTGGCAGCCCGGTGATGCTGACCGACACGCTGGCCATTCTGGGCGGCACCGCGCCCACCGGCACCGTCACGTTTTACAGCGGCTCGACGGTCATCGGCACCGGCACCCTGAACGCCAACGGCGTGGCCACGATGACCATCAGCACGCTGCCCGTCGGCTCCGACGTGATCAAGGCAATCTACCCGGGCGACAGCAACTACAGCGGCATGACCTCGCCGCTGATCACCGAGTTTGTCAGCAAGGCGAGCGTCAGCAATACGCTGGCCACCAATAATGCCAGCCCGTCGTTTGGAACCAGCGTGACCTTTACGGTGCACCTCCCCACGGTGGGTGGCGTTGCGCCAACAGGCACGGTGACTTTTTCCAGCGGCGGCGCGGTGCTGGGCACAGCGAGCCTGAACGGCTCCGGCGTGGCCACCCTGAGCACAACGGCGCTGCCCGTGGGCACAGACACAGTCACGGCAAGCTATGCCGGCGACGGCAACTACAGCAACTCCACGAGCAACAGCGTCACGGAAAACGTCGCCAAGGCCAGCGGCTACAGCGACGTCCTGACCACCTCCAACGCCAACCCCGCCTTTGGCAGCAGCGTGAACTTCACCGTCACGCTGGGTTCGGTCAACAACGTGTTTCCCACCGGAACGATGACCTTCACCAGCAACGGCACCACCCTGGGCACGGCGACGCTGGCCAAAGGCGTGGCCACCCTGAGCACAACGGCGCTGGCGGTGGGCTCTGATGCGGTCCAGGCCACCTTTGCCGGCGACGGCAACTTCAGCAGCTCGACCTCGAACACCATCACCGAAACCGTCAGCAAGGCCCCGGTCGCCAGCGATGTGCTCACCACCTCCAACGCCAGCCCGAGCTTTGGCTCCAGCGTCACCTTTACGGACACCCTGGCGGCGGTGGGCGGCAACTCTCCTTCCGGCACCGTCAACTTCTACGCTGGCTCCACGCTGCTGGGCACTGGAACGCTGAGCGCCAACGGCGTAGCCACGCTGACCACCGCTTCCCTGCCCGTGGGCACAAGCTCGGTCACGGCGGTGTATGCCGGCGATGGCAACTTCAACACAGCGACCTCCAACGCAGTCAGCGAGTCGGTTAGCAAAGCCAGCATCCCCAGTGACGTGCTCACCACCTCTGACCCCAGCCCCGCGTTTGGCAGCAGCGTCACCTTCACGGACACGCTGGCGGCGGTGAACGGCGTGTACCCCACCGGCAACGTCAGCTTCCTGAGCGGCACGAAGCTACTGGGCACCGGAACGCTGAGTGCCAGCGGCATGGCGACCCTGACCACCGCGTCCCTGCCCGTCGGTTCCAGTTCCATCACCGCCGTGTACGCGGGGGATGCCAGTTTCAACAATGCGACCTCAAACGCCATCACGGAAACGGTCAGCAAGGCCAGCGGCTACGGCAATGTGCTGAGCACCTCCGACGCCAGCCCTGCCTTTGGCAGCAGCGTGACCCTCACGGACACGCTGGCCCCCGTCAACGGCGTGTATCCCACGGGTTCGGTGACGTTTTATAACAGCAGCACAGCCCTCGGCACCGGCAGCCTCAACGCCGCCGGGGTCGCCACCCTCACCACGGGAGCACTGCCGGTCGGCACCGATTCCATCACCGCGGTGTTTGCCGGTGACGGGAGCTTTGCCGGATCGACCTCGAACGCCATCACCGAGACCGTCAGCAAGGCCAGCGGCTACGGCGATGTGCTCACCACCTCCAACGCCAACCCGGCCTTTGGCAGCAGCGTGACCCTGACGAACACGCTGGCGGCGGTGAACGGCGCTTATCCCACCGGCACCGTCAACTTCATGAGCGGCAGCACGTCCCTTGGCACCGGGACGTTGAGCGCGACCGGTGTGGCGACCCTGACCACGTCCAGCCTTCCCGCAGGCACCGTCACGATCACCGCCGTGTACGCGGGGGATGCGAGCTTCGCCGGAGCGACCTCGAACGCCATCACGGAAACCGTCAGCAAGGCCCCGGTGGACACCGATGTGCTGACCAGCTCGACGGCGTACTCCACCTACGGCCACGCGGTCAGCTTCACCAACACACTCTCCACGCGCGGCGGCACCGTTCCCACGGGCACCGTGAGCTTTTATAACGGCTCGACCCTGCTGGGCACGGCCACGCTGGATGCCTCGGGTGTGGCCACGTTCTCCACCACGGCGCTGCCGGTGGGCACCGCGTCGGTGAAGGCCGTGTACGGGAGCGATGCGAACTTCAACAGCGCGACCTCCAACGTCGTGGGCGTCAACGTGGCAAAGATCGCCGCGTCGAATCTTGACAGCGTCACGGGTTCAGGCGTCTACGGCGCGGCGTCCACACCGATCACGGTGACCATTCCCTACGCCGGCTCCACGGCGCCCACCGGCGACATCCTGGTCGCCGATACGCATAACGAGTCGGTCACCATCGCCGCTTCCACCTGCACCAGCAGCAACGGGACGCTGACCTGCGCGGGCACGCTGCCCACCGCCAACGAGCCCGTGGGCAGCAACCCGCTCACCGTCAGCCAGGCCAGCGACGCGCTGTACGAGGCCAGCACCGGCACCGGCACGCTCACCCTCGGCAAGGTGGCCGCCACCACGGGTGACAGCGCCAGCGGCACCGGCATCTATGGCGCCCCAGCCACAGCCGTCACCGTAACGATCCCCTACGCCGGCGGTGCCACGCCCACCGGCGCCATCACGCTCACCGACACCCACGGCAACACCGTTTCGATCTCCGCCTCCGGCTGCGCCGCTGCCAATCACCTCCTCACCTGCACCGCCAACCTCCCCACGGCGAATGAGCCGGTGGGCGCCAACCCGGTCACGGTCAGCCAGGCAGCCGACAGCAACTACGGCGGCAGCACCGGCTCCGGCACCGTCACGATCAACAAGGCAGGCGGCTCGGCGGGCGACACCGCTTCCGGCTCCGGCACCTATGGCGCGGCCACAACGCCTGTGACCATCTCCATCCCCTACGCGGGCAGCCTACCGCCAACGGGCGCCATCTCCCTGCAGGACACCCACGGCAACACCGTTTCGTTGCCGGCCTCAAGCTGCACCGCCGCAGCGAATACCCTTTCCTGCAGCACCAATCTGCCCACCGCGACGGAACCGGTCGGCAGCAATCCCGTCACCGTCAGCCAGGCCGCCGACGGCAACTACACCGGGAGCACGGGCACCGGCACCATCACCATCGCCAGGGCCCCCGCGACCACCGGCGACACGGCGAACGGCTCGGGCACCTACGGCGCGGCGACCACCTCGGTCGTGGTCACCATCCCGTATGCGGGCGCAGCGCCGCCCAGCGGTGCCATCACGGTCCAAGACAACCTCGGCAACACCGTCACGATCCCCGCGGCGAGCTGCGGTAGCTCCGGCGGCGCGCTCACCTGCACCGCGGCGCTGCCCTCCGCCAACGACCCCGTCGGCGGCAATCCGCTCACGGTCTCGCAGGCCGCGGACGGCAACTACAGCGGCAGCACCGGCACGGGCACGCTCACCATCCACCCGGCCGGCTCCCGCGGCGACGACTCCGCCACCGGCACAGGCTTCTACGGCGCGCCCGCGACACAGGTTACCGTGCTGATCCCCTTCACCGGGGCCAACGCGCCCACCGGCGCCATCACGGTGGCAGATGGCTTCGGCAACGCCATCACGGTTGCAGCTTCGGTCTGCTCCGCCTCGGGCAATACCCTGGTCTGCCCGGCCAGCCTGCCGACGGCCCATGAACCAGTAGGAAGCAACCCGCTTTCCGTGGCGCAGGCCGCGGATGCGAGCCACGCCGCCAGCACCGGCACGGGCGTCCTCACGATCCATCAGGCGGCCGCCACCACCTCTGACACCGCCATCGGCACGGGCACCTACGGAGCGCCGGCCTCCCCCGTCACCGTGACCATCCCCTACGCGGGCGTGGCGGCTCCCACGGGGGTCATCACCGTCACCGATGCGCTTGGCAACGCGGCCACGAGCCCGGCCGCCAGCTGCAAGGCCGCCAACCAGACGCTCACCTGCGTGCTGAACCTGCCCTCTGCCAATGAGCCCCTGGGCGCCAACGCGATCTCGGTGACGCAGGCCGCAGATCCCAACTACAGCAGCAGCACCGGCACGGGCACGCTCACCATCTCCGCGGCCACCGTCAGCCCCATCGGCAGCCCCGCAAGCAGCGTGCAGAACGTCACCATCACGCAGGGTACGCCTGGCACGCTGCTCACGGTCAGCATCTCCTACAGCGGCGTCACCCCGCCCAGCGGTGCTGTCGCCTTCACCGTGGCGGACGGCGCGCCGGTAACGGCCACCTGCAGCGCGGACGCCGCCTCTGAGGTCTGCACCGCTTCATACCCCACCGCTTCGCTCGTCGCCGGCACCTACACCATTACGGCCACCGAGGCAGCCGATGCCAACTACATCGCCGGCAGCAACACCGGCACGCTGACGGTGGAAACGGGCACCGTGAGCCCGCTGCTGGACTCGGTCAGCAACGTCGCCAACGTGCAGATCGCCGCGGGCACGCCGACGGCCACGCTCACCGCCCAGATCACCTACAACGGCCCCATTCCCACTGGCGGCCTGACCTTCAGTCTGCCCGGGGGCACACCCGTGGCCGCCACCTGCACCGCGGGTCCTTCGCCGCTGACCTGCACGGCTGCCTACCCGACGGCGACGCTGGCGGCGGGCACCTACGTCATCACGGCGACCGAAGCGGCAGACGGCTCGTACCCGCAGGGCGCCGCCACCGCGCTGTTGACCATCACGCCGGACGCCAACACCCCGGTGAGCCCGGTGCTGACCACCGGCAGCACCGTCAGCAACGTCCTGATCCCCCTCGGCCAGGCCACGGCCGACCTGTCCGCCACCATCCAGTTCACGGGGCCTGAACCCACCGGCGCCGTGACCTTCAACGTGATCGGCTCCCCCGCGGGTGCGGTGGCGGCGACCTGCAGCACGGGGGCCAGCCCGCGCGTCTGCACGGCCAGCTATCCCACCTCCACCTTGGGCGTTGGTAGCTACCGCATCCAGGCCAACGAGGCCGCGGACGCCACTTATCCGGCCGGTAGCGGCATGGGCACCCTCACCGTCACCGACCTGATCGGCGGCACGGGCGACACCGCCACCGGCACGGGCAACTACGGGGACGCGACCTCGCCCCTCACGGTGACTATTCCCTACAGCGGCGCCTCCGCGCCCGCCGGCGCGGTCACAGTCAGCGACGGCTCGGGCAACAGCGCTACCGTGCCTGCGTCGACGTGCTCGACCGCCAATGGCGTGCTCACCTGCAGCGTCGCCCTGCCCTCGGCCAATCTCCCCGTCGGCGCCGACAGCCTCCACGTAACGCAGGCCGCGGATGCAGCCTATGCCGCGACAACCGGCGCCGGCACACTCACCATCGGCAAGGCCACAGCGACCACCGGCGACACGGGCACCGGTACCGGCACCTACGGTGAACCGACCACCCCCATCACCCTCACCATTCCCTACGCGGGCACGGCGGCTCCCACCGGCGCCATCACGCTCGCAGACGGGCTGGGCAACACGGTTGCCGTCACCGCTGCCAGCTGCACCGCGGCCAGCCACACCCTGACCTGCACCGCCGACCTGCCCACCGCCAACGAACCCGTGGGCGCCAACCCCTTCACCATCACCCAGGCCGGGGACAGCAACTATCTCGGCAGCAGCGGCAACGGTACCGTCACCATCGGCCAGACCGCCGCCGCCGGCAACGATACAGCCACGGGCAAGGGCACCTACGGCGCCGCGACCAGCACCGTGAACGTCACCATTCCCTTCAGCGGTGCAGCCGCGCCCACCGGTGCCATCACCGTCGCCGATACCCTGGGCAACACCGTCAACATCCAACCCTCAGGGTGCAGCGTCCTCAACGGCTCACTGCTCTGCAGCGCTGCCCTGCCCACCGCCAATGAACCGGTCGGCAGCAACGCCCTCACCGTGAGCCAGGCCGCGGACGCCAACCACAGCGGCAGCACCGGCACCGGCACGCTTTCCATCGTCAAGGCGCCTGTCACCACGGACGACACCGCCAACGGCAACGGCAGCTACGGCGCACCCACCACGCCCATCACCGTGGTGATCCCCTACGCCGGCGTGGCTGCGCCCACCGGTGCCATCACGGTCGCAGACAGCCTCGGCAACACGGTCACCGCGCAGGCCTCCGCCTGCAGCGCCGCTGCCGGCCGTCTGACCTGCACGCTCAACCTGCCCACCGCCAGCGAGGCCATCGGCCCCAACCCGCTCACCGTCAGCCAGGCCGCCGACAGCAACTACAGCGGCAGCACCGGCACCGGCACCAACATCCTCAGCAAGGCGGCGACCGCCAGCGCGGACACCCTCAGCGGCACCGGCACCTACGGGGCCGCTTCAACACCGGTCACCCTCACCATCCCCTACAACGGCCCTACGGCTCCCACCGGCGCCATCACGCTCACCGACGGCTTTGGCAACACGCTTACCGTGCAGGCCACAGCCTGCGCGGCGACAAGCAACGTGCTGCGCTGCGCGGCCGACTTCCCCACCGCCAGTGAGCCGGTCGGCAGCAATCCCGTTGCCATCACGCAGGCCGCGGATGCGCACTACGAGCGCAGCTCGGGTTCCGGGGACATCGTCCTCAACAAGGTGCCGGTGACGAGTGCCGACACCGCCTCCGGCACCAGCCTTTATGGAGGCGCCACCACACCCGTTACCGTCACCATTCCCTACACCGGCAAGACGGCTCCCACCGGCGCCATCACCGTAGCCGACGCCAACGGCAACACCGTCACGGTGGACGCTTCGGCCTGCAGCGCCGGCAATGGCAAGCTCACCTGCACCGTCAACCTGCCCACGGCCAACGACCCCGTCGGCAGCAACCCCGTCACGATCACGCAGGCCCCTGACGCCAACTACAGCGGCAGCACGGGCACGGGCGCCATCCTCATCACCAGGGCGGACGCCACCGGCAACGACCGGGCCAGCGGCACCGGCATCTACGGCGCCCCGACCACCGCTGTCACGGTCACCATCCCCTACACGGGCAGCGCCGCACCCACCGGAGCGATCACGCTCGCGGATACCTTCGGCAACCTGCTGACGGTGCAGGCCTCCACCTGCGCGGCGGCCAAAGGCTTGCTGAGCTGCACCATTAACCTGCCCACCGCAAGCGAGCCTGTCGGCAGCAACCCCGTCACGGTCGCGCAGGCCGCCGATGCCCAGTTCAGCGGCAGCACGGGCACCGGCGTGGTGGTCATCAACAAGGCCCCCGCCACCACCGGCGACACCGCTACCGGGACCGGCAGCTACGGTGCCGCGACCACGCCAGTCGCCACAACCATTCCCTACGCCGGCGCGGCGGCCCCCACGGGCGCGATCACCGTGACTGACGACCAGGGCCATACCGTCACCGTGCCAGCCTCCGGCTGCACCGCCAGGGCCGGTGTGCTGACCTGCACGGCCAACCTGCCCGCCGCTGGCCTCAGCGTCGGCAGCCATGATCTCAAGGTCACGCAGGCCCCCGATGCCAACTACAGCGGCAGCACCGGCCTCGGCACGCTGCAGGTCACCAAGGCGACGCCGACGCTGGCCGCGCCCACGGTCTCCCCGATGAACGCGCCGAGCAGCACGCCCGTGACGTTGACCGAGACCGTGCCCGCGGGCGAGACCGGCACCGTCACCTTCTTCAACGGCAGCACCGCCCTGGGGACGGCCACCATCACCAACGGCGTCGCCACGCTCAGGGACATCACCCTGCCCACCGGGACAGACGTGATCACGGCCACCGCCAACGGCGACGCCAACTTCGCCCCGGCCACCAGCCCCGCGGTGACGGACATCGTCGGCGGCAACGCCACCGCGGTTGCCCTGAGCGCCTCGCAGGGCACCACCACCCTGGGCGGCCCGGTCACCTTTAGCGCCAGCATCACAGCCACTTCCACCTCACCGGTCGCCGGCACCGTCACCTTCTACGACGGCACCGCCGTTCTGGGAACCGGCACGGTCAGCAACGGGGTGGCCACGCTCAGCACCTCGTCCCTGCCCGTGGGTGGGCACACCATCACCGCGAAGTTCGTTCCCGCCACCGGCAGCCCGCTCGACGGCGCCACCTCGGCGGCGCTCACGGAGACCGTGCAACCCGCTGTCTCCCCCATCACCCTCACCTCCTCGCTGAACCCGGCGATCATCAGCCAGTCCGTCACCTTTTCGGTCAATGTGCCGGGCACCGTCCCGAACACCGCACCCACCGGGATGGTGACCTTCCTCAGCGGAAGCAAGGTTCTTGGAACGGCGCAGCTGAACGCCAGCGGCGGCGCCTCGCTCAGCACCAGGGACCTGCCCGCGGGCGCACAGAACATCACGGCCAGCTACAGCGGCGACGCCAACTACGCGCCGTCGACCTCCGGCACCGTCACCCAGAGCGTCGCCGACTACAGCCTCGGCAGCACCATCCCCACGGTCGGCGCGGATCCAGGGCAGAAGGGCGTCTTCAACATCACCATTGACCCTGTGGCCAAGGTGGCCTACAGCGCACCGGTGGTGCTGACGGTCACGGGGCTGCCGGCCAGCTTCACCGCCAGCTTCGCCCCCGGAACCCTCACGCCCGGCGCCGGCGGCACCACCTCCACCATGACCGTGCAGACCTTTGCCCAAACCCTCACGGCCATGCAGCGGCAACAGCACATCAAGAGCCTGGAAGCGGCCGCGGCCTGGGCCAGCCTGCTGCCGCTGCTCGGCCTGCGCAGGGTTCGGCGACGGCTGCCCAGGGGCCTGCTGATGCTGCTGCTCTGCCTCGCCTCCTTCGGTGCGGTTGCGCCGCTGACGGGTTGCGGCGGCGGCTACTTCGGCCCTGCCCCCACCAGCTACACGCTAACCGTCACCGGAACCAGCGGCTCCCTGCAACGCTCCACCACCGTCACCCTGAACGTCCACTAGGCGCACCTGACTCATGAGGCTCTCGATGAACCCTGTACGCTCACTGAAACTGATGGCTGCGCTTCTGCTCTGCACCGCCACCGCGGCGCCCCGGGCGCAAAGCGTGGCTTCAGCTCCCTTTGGTCTGGAGATGGGGCAGGCGCCGCCGCTGCAGATCGCCGTCCAGGCGCAGGGCACCAAGGCCAACGCGCCCCCGGGCCAGTGTGGCTGCTTTTGGATGGAAGGGGGCGGCGTTCAGATCCACCGCGCCTTCCGTCCGGAGCTCGGCGCCGTCATCGACCTTTCCTACGCCCGCAACGGCGCCGTCAACGGCACCGACGAGCAGCTCAGCGTGCTCAACTACCTCATCGGCGCGCGCTACACCTACCGCACCCCCTCACGCTATACCCCCTATGGACAAATTCTCGTGGGGGCCTCGCACGTCGGCTCGAACTACTTCGTGTACCAGTCCAACAACACCTATTTGGCCTACCAGGCCGGCGCCGGGCTTGAGCTTTTCGTGAAGCCGCACTTCGCCGCGGTGCCCCTGGAAGTCGACTGGGTCCACTCCCAGGCCGTGAACGGCGTCAACAAGCGGCAAAACAATCTGCGCGTGGGCATCGGCATCGTCTACCGCTTCGGGCCCCACTAAAAAGCGGCCGCTTTTCTTTTTGTCCACTCCCGCAGGGACTCAGCTTTTGGAAGCGGCACACCGCAGGCGAACGCTCACGCTTGCACCCGTCCTCCGCTCGATGAAAGACTGCACCCTGGCAGTTCGACCTCAGAGCTGGGGGACACCTCGCGTGACAGATCCGCCGCATTCGCCGCAAGAATCACAAGCACAGCCCCGAGCCCTAAGCCGGCGCGGCTTCGTGCGCGCAGGCCTTTCCTTCAGCGCCCTTCTGGCCTCCGGCGACGCCCTTGGAAACATCGCCGCCACCGCCTGGACCGCCGCCTCCGGCCATCGGCCACCCGCGGGGGAGCGCCGCTTCCGCAGCGAGGCCGTGGAAGCCTACATCGCCAGCCTCAGCCCGCGCATCGCCGACCCCGTGCTGCGCACCCTGTTCACCAACTGCTTCCCGAACACGCTCGACACCACCGTGCTGCCGGGCACCTTTGAGGGCCAACCCGATACCGCCGTGCTCACCGGCGACATCGCCGCCATGTGGCTGCGCGACTCCTCCGCCCAGGTGTGGCCCTACCTGCCCTTCACCGCCCAGGACAAGCCGCTGCGGCAACTGATCGCCGGCGTCATTCGCCGCCAAACACGCTGCCTGCTGATCGACACCTACGCCAATGCCTTCATGGCCGACCTCCTCGCGCCGCCGCTGGAGTGGAGCCGCCATGACGCCACCGAGATGAAACAGGGCGTGGGCGAGCGCAAATACGAGCTCGACTCCCTCTGCTACCCCATCCGCCTGGCGCACGGCTACTGGCGCGCCACCGGCGACGCCTCGCCCTTTGACCAGCGCTGGCGCGAGGCGATGACCGCCGTCGTCCACACCATGCGCGTGCAGCAGCGCCGCGACGGCGAAGGCCCCTACCGCTTCCAGCGCGAAGCCGCCAACCCCACCGATTCGCTGGTCAACGGCATCGGCTACCCGGCCCGTCCAGTCGGCCTGATCGCCTCCTGCTTCCGGCCCTCGGACGACGCCTGCCTGCTGCCCTTTCTGATCCCGTCCAACCTCTTCGCCGTGACCTCGCTGCATCAGCTGGCCGAGATGGCCAACACCCTCCTGCACGACGCCACACTGGCCAACAGCGCCACCAGCCTGGCCCGCGAGGTGTCCACGGCGCTGCAACAGTACGGCATCGCGCACACCCCCGCCGGCGACATCTGGGCCTATGAGGTGGACGGCTTCGGCGGGGAGGTGCTGATGGACGACGCCAACGTTCCCAGCCTGCTCGGCCTTCCCTACCTCGCCGCCTCCCCCGACCCGGGGAGGTACCGGCGCACCCGGCGCTTCGTCTGGAGCCAAAGCAATCCCTGGTTCTTCCGCGGTCCCGCCGGCGAAGGCATCGGCGGTCCGCACATCGGGCGCGACAGCATCTGGCCCATGTCCCAGATCATCTACGCCCTCACCTCCGACTCGCGTGAGGAGGTGGCCCACATGCTGCAGTTGCTGCGTTCCGGCTCGGCGGGCACCGGTTTCATCCACGAAAGCTACAAGGTCACCAGCTCGCAGGCCTACACCCGGGCCTGGTTTGCCTGGGCGAACACGCTCTTCGGCGAGCTCATCGGGCAGGTTGCCGAGCGCTACCCTGACCTGCTGAAAAGCTGAGCGCCGCAACCCAAGGACCCCTCTTGCCGCGGTCACACTCCAGCAAACTCCAGGCGTAAACCAGGCAAGAAAAAGCCCGGGCGCCGAAGCGCCACGGGCTCAATTCAAGCAGCTACACCCTAGTGCGTGGCGTCGCCGACCTTTTGCCGCTCCTGCATGGCCTTGTCTTTGGCGTCCATGCGCGTCTGGTGAGCCTTGTCATGGGCCGCGGTTCTCTTCTCATGGCCAAAGCCAAAAACCTTTTCGGTGCCTTCCTTGGTCTTGTCATAGGCCTTGACCGTACCTTCTTTGGTCTTGTCGGCGGCGACCGTGGTGCCTTCCTTGGTCTTGTCGTAGGCCGTATCCGTGCCGCTCTTGGTTTTGTCCGCGGCCGTGTCCGCACCCCGCTTGGTCTTGTGATAAGTCCGCTTGGTGGTGTGCTTTACCGCATGACCGGTGTCTGTCGCGGCGTCCTTGGTGTCGGTTCCGGCGTTGTGCATATCCTGCCCGGCGGTCTGGGCATGCGAGATGACGGGCGCCAACAGGTTGGACGCCAGCATCAGGGACGCAAAAGCTGTGGCTACGCGAAAAGTCTTCATATGTGGTAAGGTTCCGTTTCTGCCGTTTGGGTTGCAAACCTGAGCTCGAATTCGCTCGATGCCGGCACCTTCTTATACCCCAAAATGAGCCGCGGGTTGCGACCGTCTCCAGCGCGCAAAAACGCAGCCGTGTTGCTCACCCGCAAGTCCACCCGCCCGTTTGCGACCGCGCGCGCTCCCGACCGTCTAATCTGTACAGAGAGGGCCAGAAAAGCGCATGAAGCTCACCCGTTACACAAAGTTCACCGGCGATCTTTCCACGAGCTTTGATCTTGAAGATCTGATGGAAGCCTTGAGCGACTTTTTTCTGGATTCCGGCTTTCAGGACCCCTACTCGCCCTTCCAAAACAACGGGGGAAACTCCATGGACGACCTGCGCGAAGCGGTTCGCCAGGCCCTGGACGCAGGCGAGCTGCTGGACGAGGATGCCCAGGACAAATACGAAGAGCTGCCCGAAGAAGGCAAGCAGGAGCTGGTGGAAAAGATCATCCAGCGCATGAAGGACGAAGCCTTTCTGAACGCCGAAGAGCCCGCCGAGGGACAGGGGCAGCAGGGCGAAGGCCAAACCGAGGATGCGCGCTTCGAGGTCACCGACAAGGGCATGGACTTCCTGGGCTTCAAGGCCCTGCGGAATCTGCTGGGGCCGCTGGGCAAGAGCTCCCTTGGCCGCCATGACACGCTCTATGAGGCCGCCGGCGTGGAAACCAACGGCTCCTCCAAGCCCTATGAGTTTGGCGACACCCTGAACCTGGACATCGGCGCCACGCTGAACTCCGTGTTCGCCCGCGAAGGCGCGCCCACCGGCAGCGGCACCCTGAACCTGGAATACAGCGACCTCCATGTGCAGCAGGCCGACTACCAGAGCTCCTGCGCCACAGTGGTGCTGCTGGACTGTTCGCACTCCATGATCCTGTACGGCGAGGACCGCTTCACGCCGGCAAAGCGGGTCGCCATGGCGCTGAGCCACCTCATTCGCACGCAGTTCCCCGGCGACCAGCTTTCGCTGGTGCTGTTCCATGACTCCGCCGAAGAGATCCCGATCTCGCAGCTGCCGCGTGTCAAGGTGGGGCCGCACTACACCAACACGCGCGAAGGCCTGCGCATCGCACAGCGCATCCTGCGCTCGTCCGGCAAGGACATGAAGCAGATCGTGATGATCACGGACGGCAAGCCCTCCGCCCTGACGCTTGAAGACGGCCGCATTTACAAAAATGCCTTCGGCCTGGACCCGATCGTGATCTCCGAAACCCTGGAAGAGGTTGGCCGCTGCAAGCGGGCCGGCATCATGATCAACACCTTTATGCTTGCGGACGACTTCCAGCTGGTGCAGTTTGTGCAGAAAATGAGCGCCATGTGCCGCGGCAAGGCTTACTTCACCACGCCGCAGACCCTGGGCAACTACCTGCTGCAGGACTACATGACCCGGCGCAGCAAGATGGTCAACTAGGGTCCGCGGGCGCCACTCCGCATCACACCATAAAGATGGCAAAACGTCTGGCCTACCTGCGCCGAGCCCGCCACTGGATCGCCAACCGCGGCTGGCGCGGCTTCGCTCAGGAGCTTTTCTACCGTGCACGTCTTCTTCTGCGTGGAGAAGCCATCCCCGGCCGCGAACACGAAGACCCGCGCCCGCATCCGTTCGACCTGGCCCACGGCGTCGACACCGGCGGATTGCTGTGGGGCGAGGCCCTCACCGCGGAGCGTCACACCGAGGATGCGGCCTATTGGGCGACGGGCTACTACGGCATCTCACCCTCGGCCCTCACGGCTGCCCTCGAGCGCCTGCAGCTGCCCTGGGATCAGTTCACCTTTGTGGACATCGGCTGCGGCAAAGGACGCGCGCTGCTGCTTGCGCTGCGGTTTCCGTTTCGCCGCGTGCTGGGCGTTGAGCTTTCCCCGGAGCTGGCCGCCATCGCCCAGCGCAATCTTGCAGCGTTTCACCCAGCGTGGCGGCAGGGCGCCGTGGCCGCCGAGGTGCTGACCGCCGACGCCACATCCGCCGCGCTTCCCCCGGGGCCCCTGCTGCTGTTTCTCTATCACCCCTTCGCCGCCCCCATCATGCGGCGCTTTCTTGCGCATGTGCAGCAGGCAGCGCAGGGCGAGCCGCGCGAGATCTTACTGCTCTACGCAAACCCCGAGCTGGGCGCGCTGCTGGACGCCACGCCAGGCGTCCAGCACCTGTGGAAGGAGACCTTCCCGCTCACACCGGAAGAGGGCGCCGCCGACCGCTTCGGTTCGTATGGAGAGCAGATCAGCGCTTACCGGGTGGTGCCGTCCGCCTGAGGGTGCGCGTCGCGCCACACCCGGTACAGTCCCCAGGCCGCCGCGGAACAGTTGTCCATCACGCGGCCGTCCAGCAGCATACGTTCAAACTCGGAGACCGCGACCCGGTGCACGGTCATGTCCTGCTCCTCCGGATCGCGGTCGTGCTCGCCCGGCGTGAGCCCTTCAGCCAAAAAGGTGTGGTGCAGCTGACGCATCACGCCGTAGCCGATCCACAGGCTGCCCAGCAGCGTCATGCGCGCGGCACGGAGGCCCGTTTCTTCGCGCAGCTCGCCGCGCGCCATCTCCTCCGGGTCGGCGTCGGGCTGCTCCCATCCGCCCTGCGGCAGCTCGAAATACGTCCCACTGACGGTGTAGCGATACTGCCGAACCAGCCACAGAAAGTCGCCCTCCGGTGTGCGCTCCAGGGGTAGGACGATGCACGCCGGATCCTTGTCGACCACTCCATACACGCCGCGCTGCCCGTCGGCGCGCTCGATGATGTCCTCGCGCACACGGGTCCAGGCGTTGCGATACACCTCGCGGCTGCTGATCGTTTTGATCACCGGAGAGCTCACGCGGCGTTGCTCTCCTGAATCAGAATCGCGAGGCTCATCTTCGGCAGCGCGATCTCTCCTCCCTGCACTTGCACCTCCGGCGAGGAGCCGAGGCGCAGCGTTTCGTTTTCCTCCAGTTTGGTCTTCCACACGTCGTCGCCCAGATGCATCAGCACGCGCACGGAGCCGCGGCGCATGATCAGCACCTTTTCGTTGCCAACGCAGGAGACCTTGATGTGGCCGAAGTCGCCGTCGTTGAGGTCCACGGTGGCGCGACGCAGCGCGATCAGCTGCTTCACCCAGGCCAGCATCTCGGCATGGCGGCCCTCCTGCACCTCGTCCCAGTCCAGCTTGGAGTGCTCAAAGGTTTCGGGCGCCTCCGGGTCCGGAATCTGCGACTCGTCCCAGCCAAAGGCCGCGAAGTCGCGCTTGCGCCCTTCGGAAACAAGCCTGCGCATCTCCTCTTCTTCGTGATCGGCAAAGTACAGAAAGGGTGCGGAAGCGGCAAACTCTTCGCCCATCCACAGCATGGGAACAAACGGCGCCGTAAGCACCAGGCCCAGCGCCACCTTGGAAGCCTCCATCCCCACCAAGTGCTCCAGGCGCTCGCCCGTGGCGCGATTGCCCACCTGATCGTGATTCTGGATGTAGCCCAGAAAGCGGTGCGCGGAAAGCTCATTGACGGGCCGCCCATGCGAGTGGTGACGATACCGGGAATACTGCCCGTCATACACAAACGCGCCTTTGATGGACTTCACCAGATCATCCATGCTGCCGAAGTCGTCATAGTAACCGCGGCCTGGATCGTTCCACAGCAGGGTGAAAAGCGAGTGGTGGAAGTCGTCGCTCCACTGCGCATCCATGCCGTAGCCGTGCGCCTCAATGGGGCGCACAAACTTGGGATCGTTCAGATCGCTTTCGGCGATCAGGTCGAACTTCTTGCCCAGCATCGTGCCCAGTCGCTGCACCTCCGCCGAAAGCTGCTCCATGAAGTGCACCGCGGAGCGATCAATGTATTCATGCGTTGCGTCCAGCCGCAGGCCGTCGCAATGGAAGTCACGCAGCCACATCAGGGCGTTGTCCACGAAGAAGCGGCGCACCTCATCGCTGCCGCTCTCATTGAAGTTCACCGCCGCTCCCCAGGGCGTGTGGTATTTGTCCGTCAGATACGGGCCAAAGCGGTTGGTGTAATTGCCCACCGGACCGAAGTGGTTGTACACCACATCCAGCACCACCGCGAGATGGTGGGCATGGCAGGCATCCACGAAGCGCTTCAGGCCGTCGGGGCCGCCATAGGGCTCAAAGACCGCGAACAGGTACACCCCGTCATAACCCCAGCCGCGATTGCCGGCAAACTCATTCACGGGCATGATCTCAACGTGCGTGACCCCAAGCTGTGCGAGGTATTCCAGATGCGGAATGGCGCCGTCAAAGGTCCCTTCCTTGCTGAAGGTGCCGATGTGCAACTCATAGATAATGCCGCTGGCCAGCGGTGGCGTGTGCCAGCCGCCATCAGACCACTGAAAGGCATGCTGGTCATAAACACGCGACATGCCGTGAACACCGTCCGGCTGCCATCCGCTGCGCGGGTCCGGGATCGGTGTTGGGTCGTCGTCGATCAGAAAGGCATAATCCGTTCCCGCCTGGGCATCGTCGACCTTCAGCTTCCACCAGCCCCGGGGGCCCGGCCCCTCCATCTTCAGCGGCTCCCTGCCCTGGATCAGCAGGCGCATGGTTTTTGCGCGTGGTGCCCACACTTTGAATTCGTGCATCAGTCGTTATCTCCTCAAAATGGCGCCTCGTAGGCGCGCAAACATTGCAAAATCGCTATGCCTGACCTGCATCATCCCGCACAAGAAGCGCCACCGGAAACTCACGAAACAAAGCCTGCGCCGGCACCTCTGTTCCGCTGATCACCTCACCGGTCAGGTGATTCTTCCAGCGCCCCTGCGGTAAGGTGAGCGACGCCGCGGGCCATGCCCCACCGTGCATCCAGCGCGGCACGGCGGTGATCAGGTCCTCGCCCCGTCGATACGCGACAAGCCGCTCCGCCTCTGGCCCGCTGCTCTCCACGGGCCCATAGGAGGCCTCCGCGCCAAACCACTCCGGATGCTCTTTCCGCAGTGTCAACGCCTTGTGAATCACCCACAGCTTCGGCAATCCATCTTCCATGCGAGCCAACACCTCGGCGGCGGAAAGGTGTTCCATCTCCGCAAGCAGCCTGGACCGAAGCGCGTAGTCCACGGGACGGCGATTGTCCGGGTCCACCAGCGACAGGTCCCACAACTCGCCCCCCTGGTACAGATCCGGTACGCCGGGCGCCGTGTGTTTCAACAGCGTCTGCGCAAGCGAGTTCACGCGACCGGCGAACAACACCTCGCCCACAAACGCCTGGAGGTCCGCCGTGAACTCCTTGTCCTGGAGCAGGCGTTCCTGAAACTCGGTTAACGCCTGCTCATACTCACCGTTGTTATTGGTCCAACTGGTGTTGACTTTGGCCTCGCGCATGGCCTTTTGCATGTAGTTCTTTAGCCGGTCGATGTCGATCGGCCATGCACCCACCAGCGTCTGATACAGAAACCACTCCGTGCCCGTGTCGACCGCGTCACCGCGGTAGCCAGAGGTTTGATCGTGCCACTGCGTTGCCTTTTCCGCAAAGCGATCGGGGATCTCGCTCAGCACAGCGAGCCGCGCACGCACATCGTCGGCGCGTTTGGTGTCGTGGGTGCTCAGCGTCACCATGGTGTACGGAAACGTGGCCTGCATGGTGGTGTTGTAGCGGTGGAACTCTGCCGCGGAAAAACCGCTGCACGCCGGGTTGCCGCCCACCTCATTCAACGCCAACAGACGGTTGTAGCAGTAGAAGGCCGTATCTTCCACGCCCTTGGCCATCACCGGGCTGGTGAACTGCTGGAAGCGATACACAAACTCGGCTTCCTTTTCCCCCGTCACATTGCCCTGCAGCACCTCGCTCATGAAGTCGAAGAGCTGTCCGTCGATGTCCTGCCGGTTGTCTTTGGCACACTGCGCAGCTTCGGTAATGATCGTGCGATCCTCGTCCGTGATCTCCTTGCGACTCGGAATTACATAGGTCCGATACACCGCGAAGCACGAAGCGAACTCTCGGATGGCGCGACGGATTTCAGCACGCGTGAAGTCGCGATAATCCCGGTTGCTCTCGCAGATCTCCACCAAAAGGCTGGCCAGCCGGTTTACATCAGAACCCAGCGCTTCCTGGGTGACATTCAGCTTCTTGTCATGCGCGGTGACGGGAAAGGTCGTCTCATCGCCGGTGAAAGCCCTGTAGTGCTCCCCAAGCCGCAGCAGCCCCGCAGGCTGGACCAGCAGCCCGATCGCCTGGTTCATGAAGTCGTATCCGCTGGTGCCCTCAATGGGCCAGCTTTCCGGCAAAAACTCTCCCGGTTCCAGAATCTTTTCGCCAAGAATCCATGCATCCGGCGCCGTTTTGCGCAGGCGCTGAAAGTATTGCAGCGGATCCCGCAGGCCATCCGGATGATCCACCCGCAGGCCGTCCAGCACACCCTGCCTGACCCACTTCGCAATCAGCTCATGGGTCTCCTCAAAGACATACTCGCGCTCCATCCTCAGCCCGATCAGCGTGTTCACGTCAAAGAAGCGGCGATAGCCAAGCTGCTGGTCGGCGGTCTTCCAATATGACAGGCGATAGTTCTGTTGCGAAAGCAGTTCATCCAAAGCGTCGGCACTGGCATTGACCTCTTCGATCACCTGATCGATCTGCGCGCAAACCTCCTTGTCCTCCGCGCACAGCCGGTCCAGCAGGCCAAACAGCACGCGCTTGTCGCGGTCGCGCGCATTCAGCTTCCACCGGTCCCACTCTTCCGCAGAGGGCAACCGGCCGAAGCTCGCCGCCAGAAAGCGCAGGGTGTCGCTGCCAGCGCGGTCCGCGGCGCGATTCAGGATCATCGGAAGGGCTTCGGGCGAGACCGGCAGCTTCTGCTCGGAAACGCTCACCATAAACTTCGACCCTTTGCGCTCGATGCGCACACCGCCGCTTTGCAGCACACGTCCATACTGGTCGCCCAAAATCGGTACCAGCACCTTGTCGCGCAGCCGCTCTTCGGAAGGGTTCCAGTCGATGTCGAAGAACCCGGCATAGCGGCTGTTGCTGCCGTTTTCAAGCACATCCCACCACATGGGATTCTGCTGTCCCAGGCTCATGTGATTGGGCACGATGTCCAGCACCTGCCCCAGGTGGAGCTCGCCCAGCCTGGTGCAAAAGCGCTCGTGCGCCGCGGCACCACCCAGCTCTTCATTCACCCGGTGGTGATCCACAACGTCATAGCCATGCCGGCTGTGCGGCGCGGCCTGCAGATACGGCGAGCTGTACACATGCGTGATGCCCAGCGCCTGCAGGTAGGGTGCAATCGCGGCCGCATCGTCAAAGCCAAACTCTTCATGGAGCTGCAACCGGTAGGTTGAGCTGGGAATACGCGCCATCGGATTGGCTCCTCAGCAGTTTTGAAAAAAGGGTGGAGGGCACGGGGCACCGTTGCCCCGAACACACTCCAGGATGCCCACAGTCTTTCCCTGATAGAGGGAGACGCAAACCAGCGGGTTGTCTCGCGTTACTGCTGCTCCCTGCCCACAACCAGGGGCTTCCACTGGTCGGAAAGCGTAAACGCCGCATGCACAAGGCCCAGATGCGAAAGCGCCTGCGGGAAATTTCCCAGCATACGCCCCGCCACGGGGTCGTATTCCTCGCTTTGCAGACCCACATCGCTGCGCAGGGTCAGCAGGTGCTCAAACATGGTCCGCGCCTCGTCCTTGCGGCCGATCAGATGAAGGCAGATCACCATCCAGTAGCTACACGCCAGAAAAGCGCCTTCGCTGCCCTTCAATCCATCGTCGGACTTGCTGGTGTCGTAGCGCATGATCAGGCCATCCCGGGTGAGGTGCTTCTGGATGGCATCCACGGTGCCCACCATGCGGGGATCGTCCGGCGGCAAAAAGCCGGCCAGCAGCATGCGCAGGCAGGAGGCATCCAGGGCATTTGAGCCGTAGCTCTGCACAAATGAGTTCAGCTCCTTGTTGAAGCCCTTTTCCAGAATCTCCTCATGCAGCTGGTCACGGTTTTCGCGCCACTTGTCCACATCGCCCTTGCCGTCAAACTGCTCGTGCTGCCGCACGGCGCGGTCCAGGGCGACCCACGCCATCGCCTTGCTGTGCACAAACTGCTTGCGCCCTCCGCGCACCTCCCAGATGCCATCGTCGGGCTCAGGCCAAATATGGCAAAGGTGATTGGTGAGCGCGACCTGGAGGTCCAGGGCCGGCGTCTTCAGATCATCTTCAGCGCTGGGCGTGCGGCCCAGGGCGGCGGCCACCTCGCCAAAGATGTCCAGTTGAAACTGGTTGGAGGCCGCATTGCCGATGCGCACCGGTTTGGAATGCCCATACCCGGGCAACCAGTCGGCCGTCCATTCCAGCAGATTGCGCTCCCCATTGATGCCGTACAGGGTTTGCAGCTGGTCCGGGGAGCCGGCGATGGCGCGCAGCAGCCACAGCCGCCAGCTCACCGCCTCCTCCGTGTAGCCGGCAAGGATCAGAATCAACAGCGTAAACGCCGCGTCGCGCAGCCAGCAGTAGCGGTAATCCCAGTTCCGCTCCCCGCCGATCTGTTCCGGCAGACCAGCCGTGGGCGCCGCCACAATGCCGCCCGTGGGGCGGTAGCTCAGTGCTTTCAGCGTGATCAGACTGCGCAGCACGGCCTCACTATAGGGGCCCTTGTAAGTAGAGTGCGTCGACCACTCCTTCCAGAACTCCTCGGTCTGTTTCAAAGCCAAATCAAGGTCGATGGCCTCGGGCACCGGTTGGTTTGACGCGCCGTAGGTGAGCACAAAGCACACCTCCTGGTCCGGCTCCAGCGTGAAGTCGGCCACCGTGGTCAGGCCCTCGCCATGCAGCGGCACCGGGTCGCCCGTGGCGCAATGGCTGCGCAGCACGGCCAGATTGGGTCCGGCCACCGCACGCAGCTCATGGTCGCTGGCCGTCACCCAGGGCACGGTCAGGCCGTAGTCAAAGCGCAGCACCAGCTCCATGCGCATCTCCACCCGGCCGCGCAGACCGCGCACCCTGCGCACGATGTCGGAGTTTTTGCCGCGCAGGGGCATGTAATCGGTCAGCAGCACCTCGCCCTGCTCGTTCTCAAAGCGAGTCTCCAAAATCGTCGTGCCTTCCCGGTAGTTCCGCTTGCAGGGCCGGAGATCGCCGTTGGGCTTGATGCGCCAATAGCCGTTTTCCGCCGTGCCCAGCAGGGCGGCAAAGCAGGCCGGCGAAGAAAAGGCGGGCCAGCACAGCCAGTCAATGGAGCCGTCGCGGCTCACCAGGGCGGCTGTTTCCAAATCGCCGATCAGGGCGTAATCCTCGATTTTTCCTGCATGCAAAGGAGCCTCTTGGGGCTGTGCTGAACGTTCTGGCAACGTGCTTTCTCCTTGACTCTGCGCCTGGCTATAACCCCGGACCAACATCCAACCACCCCCGGACAGGGTGCATCCCCATAGCAGGGGCTCTGCTGATGTGCCGCGCAGGTCGCTGCGGCATTGGATGCTTCCGGGCGCTCTCGGTTCCTCCGGGCCGCGGCGAAGCCACAACAATTTCAGCGCACGGACAGAGAAAGGGTTGCCACTGTATGAAACCGAGCGAAGGCCGCCGGCGCGTCGTTATCGAAGAGATCCAGCCTGAGGTCAACGGCGGACGGTACCCGGCCAAACGCACCCTCGGCGACATGGTCGAGGTCACAGCGGCCATCTTTTCCGACGGCCACGACCACGTCGCGGCCCGCCTGCTGTATCGCCACAGCAGCGAAAAGCATTGGCAATCCACGCCGTTTGCCGCGCTGCCCAACGACATGTGGAAGGCGAGCTTTCCCGTGGACCGGCTCGGCACCTGGCTTTACACGGTGGAAGGCTGGGTGGACCACTTCGACACCTGGGTCCACGACCTCGGCAAGCGCCTGGCCGCGCAGCCCGACCCGCACGAACCGACCCAGCAGGTGGAGCCGCAGGACATTCCCCTGCAGCTGGAGATCGGCGCGCGGCTGTTGGACGAAGCGCAGGCCCGCGCCACCGGCGCCGACGCTGACCGCTTGGCCGCCGCGGCCGCGCAGCTGCGCTCCTACGGGGAGGCCCAGGCGCTGCGCTACGAAAACCCGCTGACCGACGAGCTGATTGCGCTGGCCGCGCGCTACCCGGACCTGAGCTTTGCCACGCGCCATCCCGCGGAGCTCACGCTATGGGTGGATCGCGAGCGCGCCCGCTTTTCAGCCTGGTATGAGCTGTTTCCCCGCTCCGCCGCGCCGCAACCCGGCGAGCACGGAACCCTGCGCGACGTCATCCCGCGGCTGCCCGAGATCGCCGCGATGGGCTTCGACATCCTGTACCTGCCGCCCATCCACCCCATCGGCACGCAGTTCCGCAAGGGCAAAAACAACAGCGTGACAGCCGAGCCCGGCGATGTGGGCAGTCCCTGGGCCATCGGCGCGGCGGAAGGCGGCCACACCAGCCTCCACCCACAGCTCGGCACGCTGGCGGACTTCGACGCGCTGCGCGAGGCCGCGGAGGCGCACGGGATGGAGCTGGCCCTGGACATCGCCTTTCAGTGCTCCCCCGACCACCCCTGGGTTGCCGAACATCCGGACTGGTTCAAAAGCCGTCCGGACGGCACCATCCAGTACGCGGAAAACCCGCCCAAAAAGTACCAGGACATCTACCCCATCAACTTCGAGTCCAAAGACTGGCGCGCCCTGTGGGAGGGCCTGTACGGCGTCTTCAAGTTCTGGGTGGACTGCGGCGTGCGCGTCTTTCGCGTGGACAACCCGCACACCAAGGCCCTGCCCTTCTGGGAGTGGTGTATTGATGCTCTGCATGGGGACACGCCGGAGATCCTGTTTCTGGCCGAAGCCTTTACGCGGCCGCATGTCATGTATTCCCTCGCCAAGGCGGGCTACACCCAGGGCTACACCTACTTCACCTGGCGCAACACCAAAGCCGAGCTACAGCAATACTTCGAGGAGATCTCAACCCCGCCCGTAGCGGACTTTTTCCGGCCCAACGTGTGGCCGAACACGCCGGACATCCTGCATGAACAGCTGCAGGTCGCCGATCCCGCAGAGCGCCGGTCCGTGTTCATGCAGCGAGCCGTTCTGGCCGCGACGCTCAGCGCCAACTGGGGCATTTACGGCCCCGCGTATGAGCTCTGCGAAGGCCGCGCCGCCAGGCCTTCGCCCGGCAAGAAAGGCTCGGAAGAGTACCTGGACAGCGAAAAATATCAGCTGCGCACATGGGACCGCACCGACCCGATCTCGATTGCGCCGCTGCTCGCGCAGCTCAACCAGGCACGCCGTGACAACATTGCACTGCAGCGCAACGAACGGCTTCACTTCCACCCGGCGCAGAACGACCAGATCCTGTGCTACTCCAAAAGCAGCGAGGACGGCCTGAACACCATTCTGGTGGTCGTCAGCCTCGATCCCAAAGCGGAACAGACTGCCTGGATTCAGCTCGGTCTGGAGTACCTGGGCGTGCCCTGGGGCGCTGACTTCGCGGTGGAAGACCTGCTCACCGGCCAGCGGTTCACCTGGAACGAGTGGAGCTACGTCGCGTTGCGGCCTGAGTTGCCGGCGCATGTGCTGCGAGTGGTTCCGCTGGCGCTGCCGGCGTCCACACTTTCCGCCTGAGGCTGCATCCAATCCGTTTCTAGAACGACGCACAAGGGGTTCCGCAAGAGTGAAGAAGCTTTCCAGCGCCACCGACCCGCTTTGGTACAAGGACGCGATCATCTATGAGGTCCACGTGCGCGCCTTTGCCGACTCCAACGGCGACGGTATCGGCGACTTTCAGGGTCTGATCTCCAAGCTCGATTACCTGCTGGACCTCGGCGTTACCTGCCTGTGGCTGCTGCCGTTTTTCCCGTCCCCGCTCAAGGACGACGGCTACGACATTGCCAACTACATGGAGGTCAACCCAAGCTACGGCACCATCGACGACTTCCGGCAGCTGATGGAAGCCGCCCATGCCCGCGGCATGCAGGTGATGATCGAGCTGGTCATCAATCACACCTCCGACCAGCACCCGTGGTTTCAGGCCGCGCGCACCGCGCCCAAGGGCTCGCCCGAACGGGAGATGTATGTGTGGAGCGACACCGACAAGCTGTATGACGGCGTCCGCATCATCTTCACCGACACCGAAAAATCCAACTGGACCTGGGACGAGGTTGCCGGGCAGTACTACTGGCACCGCTTTTTTTCGCACCAGCCCGACCTGAACTTCGACAATCCGCGCGTCATGGAAGAAGTGCTGAACGCGATGCGCTTCTGGATGGATATGGGGGTAGATGGGCTACGGCTGGATGCGATTCCTTACCTGCTGGAGCGCGACGGGACGAGCTGCGAGAACGTTCCGGAGACGCACGTCAAGATCAAGGAAATTCGCGCCGTTATTGATGCCGAGTATGAGAACCGCCTCATCCTGGCCGAGGCCAACATGTGGCCGGCCGACGTGCGGCCCTACTTTGGCGATGGCGACGAGTGCCACATGGCCTTTCATTTCCCGCTGATGCCGCGCATTTACATGGCCGTGCGCCAGGAAGATCGTTTGCCCATCACCGACATCATGGCGCAAACGCCGGACATCCCGGCCAACTGCCAGTGGGGGTTGTTTTTGCGCAACCACGACGAGCTGACGCTGGAAATGGTCACCGACGAAGAGCGCGACTATATGTACATGGCCTACTCGGCCGACCCGCGCATGCGCATCAACGTCGGCATCCGCCGCCGCCTGGCGCCGCTGCTGGACAATAACCGCCGCCGCATCGAGCTGCTGAACTCGCTGCTGTTCAGCTTTCCCGGCACACCCATCATCTACTACGGCGACGAGATCGGCATGGGCGACAACATCTACCTGGGCGATCGCAACGGCGTGCGCACGCCCATGCAGTGGAACTCCGACCGCAATGCCGGCTTCAGCAAGGCCGTGCCCGCGAAGCTCTATTTTCCGGTCATCATGGACCCCATCTGGGGCTACCAGGCCATCAACGTGGAGGCGCAACAGGCCGATCCCTCAAGCCTGCTGCACTGGACACAGAACATGATTGCCCTGCGCAAGCTGTTCCGTGTCTTTGGCCGCGGCACGCTCGAATTTCTGCATCCCGCCAACCGCAAAATCCTGGCCTATGTGCGCAGCTACGAATTTGAAGACGGCCACTGCGAGACCGTGTTGTGCGTGGCCAACCTTTCCCGCTTCGCGCAGCCCGTGCAGCTGGATTTGACCAAGTACGCCGGGCGGCAGCCGGTGGAGATGCTCGGCTATGTGCCCTTTCCGCTGGTGGACAAAACGCCCTACGCGCTGACACTGGCGCCATACAGCTTTCTTTGGCTGGAGATGCAGGAGGCCGTGGACGTGCCCGAAGCGCCGGTGGTGGAAGCGCCCGCGGACGTGCTGGCGGAGCGCGCCGGACAGGTCGCCGCAATGCCTGCGGGTAGCCTCGGTGCGCTGCTGAACGAGAGCAGCCGCGCCCTGCTGGAGCAGGTGCTGCCGGGCTTTATCGCGCAGCGGCGCTGGTTTGGCGGCAAATCGCGCAGCATCCTGTCCACCCGCCTGACCAGCGTGACGCCGCTGCCGGAGACCGCCGCGGCCCTGGCCACGGTGAACGTGCTCTACGGCGATGGCTCCTCGGATGTATACCAGCTGCCGCTGGCCATGGCCACGGACGCGGAGGCCGAGGCCGTTCGCGAGCGCTCCGCCTCCGCCGTGATTGCCACGCTCAACCGCGAAAGCGGTCCCGTGACGCTGTATGACGCCACCAGCAGCGCGGAGTTCCGCGCGGCGTTGCTGCAGATGATCGCCAAAGGCTCGGAGGTGGCCATCGAACTGGGCAGCTCGGCGGCCAGCATCGCGGCCAGCAAAGCCAGCACGCTGGACGGCCGCGAACTCCTGGAGCTGCCCTCGCGCGTGGGCTCGGCCGAGCAGAGCAACACCTCCATCCTGTTCGGCGAGACGGCCATCCTGAAGCTGTTCCGGCGTTTGCGGCCCGGCGAAAATCCCGATGTCGAGATCACGCGCTTTCTCACCGAGGTCGCGCACTTCGCCAACATCCCGGCCTACCTGGGCGATCTGCATCGCACCGACGACGGCACCACGCTCGCCTTTCTGCAGGTCTTCGCGCCCAACGAGGGCGATGGCTGGGCCTGGACGCTGGAAGAGCTCAGCCGTTACTTCGAGTCCGTCGCCAACTGCCCGCCGCCCAGCTCCACGGGGCAGCCACCCCACTTCGGCGCCGCCAATGCCATCCCGGACGAGGCGCGCGAGCACGCCGGCTTCTTCCTTGACGCTGCCCATCTGCTGGGACGGCGCACGGGCGAGATGCACGTCGCGCTCGCGACGCCCACCGAGCTCCAGGCCTTTGGAGCAGAGCCGTTCACCGTGCACCTGCTGGCCGTGGAGCAGGGGCGCGTGCTGGCGCAGGCGGAAAGCGCGCTGAAAACGCTGGGGGGCGGCATGGACGCCGTGCCCGCCGAGCTGCAAGATGACGCGAAGACGCTGACCGGGACGATGCCGGCCCTGCGCTCGCTGCTGGCAGGGCTCGATGGCGACCCCGCCCGCTTTGGCCAGCGCATCCGCATCCACGGGGACTACCATCTGGGGCAGACCCTGCGCTCGCGCTCGGACTTTCTGCCGGTCGACTTTGAAGGCGAGCCCGCGCGCACCCTGGAAGAGCGCCGCGAAAAACAATCGCCCCTGCGCGACGTGGCGGGCATGCTGCGCAGCTTCAGCTATGCGGCGCAATCTGGCTTGCAGAGGGCTACGCAGCGCCGTCCGGAGACCATGGACATTCTGCGCCCCTGGGCAGAGCTGTGGGAAAACGCCAGCGCAGGCGCCTTTCTCGCCGGCTATACCGAGGCGGTGCAGACGCGGCCGGAGCTGATGCCGGCCTCACCGGAAGGCTCCGCTTTACTTTCCGCGCTGCTGCTCGAAAAGGCCTTCTACGAACTCCTCTATGAACTCAACAACAGGCCGGCCTGGCTTGCCATTCCGCTCGGTGGCCTGTTGACGCTGCTTCGCCCGGCAAGTCAGGCGAAAGATGCGGGGGCGCACTGATGTCTACCCTTCACGAGGTCCATCCGCCGGCAACACAGCCGGTGGCGAGCACCCTACCACCGCACCAGGGCAGCTCCCTGGCCATCTGCCTGCCCCCCATGCCCGCCGATGTGCTCGGGATGATGCTGCAGCAGATCCAGAGGACCTTTGCCGGGGAGCCCCTGCTCATCGTCTCCCCCGACCAGATCGAGGAGCAATTGCTGGACGACGGGGAATCCCGCCTGGTGCCGTATCCCCTGCAACGCACCGGCTCCGATTGGGTGCTGGACGCGGCGGATTACGCGGTGGCGGCCCGTTTGAGTGCGGAACGCGCCCTCAGCGGCGTGATCCTGCTGGGCACGGACGCGGCCACTGTCGATGCGCGCGCGCTGCTGGCGATGCGTCATCAGCTGTCGGGCGGTGCAGATCTTGTGGTGCCGCGGTATGTTGTCGGTCCGCAGCAGGGTCTGGTCAACTCCGCGCTGCTGTACCCGCTCACCCGCGCGCTGTTCGGCGTGGAGGTCCGCTTCCCTTTGCCGCTGGATGCGGCGCTCTCGCATCGCCTGCTGGCGCGACTGTCTCCGCTTGCCAACCGGGCGGCGTCGCAGTCGGACAACAGCCTGGTGTGGCCCGTGGCGGAGGCCGCCACGGCGGGCTTCAGCGTGCGGGAGGTGGACGAGGTCGAGCGCGCCCTGCCACGTCCCCAGGAAACCGATCTGAACACACTGTTTCCCGCCGTGACCGGATCGATCTTTGCGGAGATTGAAGGCCGGGCGACGTTCTGGCAACGAGCCCGCCCCCATGCCGCCCCGGGTGCACGCGCAAGCAGCCCGTCGCCGCACGGCGGTGCGGACCACGAAGAGATCCGGGCGCTTGTCGAAGGCTTCCGCCTCGCCTTTTCCAACCTCCGCGAGATTTGGGCGCTGGTGCTGCCGCCTCAATCGCTGCTTGCGCTCAAAAAGATGTCCACGCAGTCCGCCGAGAGCTTCTATTTCCCGCCCAGCCTGTGGGCCCGCGTGGTCTACGACTTCGCCCTGGCCTATAAACTACGCACACTGAATCGCGGCCACCTGCTCGGTTCCATGACGCCGCTGTATCTGGCCTGGGTGGCAAGCCTGCTGCGGGAAACCCAAACCGCGGGCGCCGGTTCCACGGTCCTTGAGACCACGGCAACTGCCTTTGAGCAGGAAAAGCCCTACCTGGTTTCGCGCTGGCGCTGGCCGGACCGCTTTAATCCCTGAGCCGCCCGCCCGCCTCCTCCTCCGCCACCGCGCTCTTCCCGGAAAGGAACCGACATGGGATATCAGATCGAGTATGCACTTCGTCAATCGACCCACCGCGTGATCGCCGTTCTTGCGGCGTTTCTGCCCGGGCTGGTTGTGTTCCTCATGGCCATTATCCTCCTGACGCTGCTGGGATGGGGCCTGGCCGCGCTGTGCCGCGCCGTTCTGGTGCGCCTGCACTTCGATGAGCGCGTGGCCAGCTGGCAGTTTCCCGGCGCGGCCAGCAGCCTGGGCGACTGGTCCCCGGCGCACTCCCCCAGCGCCCTCGCCGCGCGCAGCGTGCTTTGGCTGTTCATTCTTGTGGGCATCGCCGTCGGCATCACCGGCTTCGACGCGGCGTACCAGGCCAACTCGCAGGTGGAGCTGTTTGTTCTGCCCTACCTCACCCACCTGGTGGGCGCGGTGCTGCTGTTGTTTGTCGGCGGCCTGATCGCCCGGTTTCTGTCGCGCTCCGTGCTGATCAGCGCTGTCAATGCGCAGCTGCAGTATGCCCGCGTGCTGTCTCTGGGCGTGAAGTGGCTGGTGCTGGTGCTCACCGCGGCCATGGCGCTCGATCACCTGCGCATCGGCGGCACCATTGTGGAGCTGGCCTTTGGCATCCTGTTCGGCGGCATCGTGTTTGCGCTTTCGCTGGCCGTCGGGCTGGGCTCGCGCGACCTGGTCAGCCGCTCCATCGAACGCATCGAGCGGCCCGCCGTTGTGCCCTCCCCCGAAGCCATCCGCGCCGCGACAGAGCCCGCGGAAGCGCCGCGCCAGCAACTGCGGCACTTCTAACGGCAGGTCTGCTGGAGTCCCCTGGCCGCAACGGATGCGTCCTTTTGTCTGTCGTTCCCGCAGGGAATCTGCGGCTCCGTCAGGCCGTCCTCGTGACGCCCGGCGAGCTTTCGGCTATTCTCTTCCGAACACTTCGCGGAAAAGGATGGGCCGGCATTGGAGCAGCGCACGGGATCGCTTCTGGGCACCTCGCCGCCTCGCAAAGAGGGGCGCGGCAAGGTGCGGGGCACCGCGCAATACGTCGATGACCTGAGCCTGCCGGACATGTGGCACGGCGCCACCGTCCGGTCCACCGTCGCGCGCGGACGCATCCTGGCCGTGCACTTTGCGCCGGAGATCCCCTGGTCCGAGTACGCGATTGTGCGCGCCAAGGACATCCCCGGCGAAAACATCATCGTTCACCTCACCCACGACCACCCCTGCCTGGCCGCGACGTCGGTCAACCATCCTGACGAGCCCATCGTGCTGCTGGCGCACCCTGACCGGGCCGCCCTGCTGCGCGGCGTGGCGGGCGTTCACATCGACTACGAAGAGCTCCCGGCGGTCTTCACCATCGAGCAGAGCGAGGCCGCCGTCGCCAACGAGGACCTCGACCGCATCATCTGGGAGGGCAGCGCCTCCGGCGGCAGCGCCAACTGCTTCAAGACCTACACCATGTACACCGGCGAAGCCGATGCCACCGAAGCCGGCCTGGCAGCAGCGTTTGAGCAGGGGGACTTCATCGTGGAAGGCGAATACACCACCGGCGCGCAGGAGCAGCTTTATATCGAGCCCAACGGCGTCATCGCCGAGTGCTTCCGCGACGCCGCGGGCAATGTGGAAGGCGTGTGCGTCCGCGGCTCCATGCAGTGCCCGTTTTATGTGGTGCACGCTCTGTCGCTGGTCTTCGGCCTGCCGCCGGAGCGCTGCCGCGTCATCCAGACCGAAACCGGCGGTGCCTTTGGCGGCAAGGAAGACTTCCCTTCCGTCAACGGCTCCCACGCGGCCCTGCTGGCGATGCAGTCCGGCCACCCGGTGAAGCTGGTTTACGACCGCGCCGAAGACATGGTCGCCACCACCAAACGCCACCCTTCGCGCACCCGGCATCGCACCGCCGTCAGCCGCGAGGGCAAGCTGCTGGGCGGCACCATTGAGTTCGCGCTGGATGGCGGCGCCTACGCCACGCTTTCCCCGGTGGTGCTGTCGCGCGGCACCATCCACGCCCCCGGCCCTTATCGCTGGCCGCACCTGCGGGTGCGCTCCAAGGCCATGGCGACCAACGTGGCCCCCCACGGCGCCTTTCGCGGCTTCGGTGCGCCGCAATCGTTGTTCGCGCTCGAGCGCCACATGGACCGCATCGCCCGCGTTGTGGGCCTGAGCCCGGAAGAGCTGCGCCGGCGCAACTTCCTCCAACAAGGCGACCACACCGCGACAGGCCAGCCACTGCCTGGCCCCGTGCCCATGGACCAGCTGCTCACCCGCGCGCTGCACGAGCACGGCTACCACGCCAAGCTCGCCCGGTTCGCCGAAGAGAACCGGCACGGAGCCATCCGACGCGGCGTCGGCTTCGCCTGCTTTCTGCACGGGGCGGGCTTCACCGGCTCCGGCGAGCGACGGCTCAACTCCGAGGTCACGCTGCAGGTCGACCCGGGGACCCTGCGGCCCGAGCTGCTGGTCTCCTCCACCGAGTTCGGCCAGGGCACCAACACCATCCTGTGCCAGGTGGCCGCGGACGCGCTGCGGCTGCCTTATGACGAGGTCGCGATCGCACCGCCCGATACGCAGCGGGTGCCGAACTCCGGCCCCACCGTGGCCAGCCGCACCGCGATGATCGTGGGCAAACTGGTGGAGCGCGCCGCGGCCAAGCTGCTGCTCACCCTGCAGGACTTCGCCGGCCTGCCAGCGGACCACACTCCCGCGCAGTTCCGCACCGCCGCCGCGCGCTTTCTCGCCGAGCACGGCAGCCTCCAGGCCACGGTGCACTACGAGCCCGTGAAGCCGGTGCACTGGGACGACGAGCTGTACCGCGGCGACGCCTACCCCGACTACGCCTGGGCGGTGTACGTCGCCGAGGTCGCCGTGGACCTCACCACCTACACCGCCACGGTCACCCGATTCGACGCCGTGCAGGAGGTCGGCCGGGTGCTCCATCCGGTGCTGGCCCGGGGGCAGATCGAGGGCGGGGTCGCCCAGGGCATCGGCTACGCGCTCTACGAGCGCTGCGAGTACATGGACGGCCGCCTGCGCAACAACCAGATGACCAACTACATCATGCCCACCAGCGCCGACCTGCCCGACATTCACGTGCATTTTGAGGAGCTGCCCAGCGACCACGGCCCGGGCGGCGCCAAGGGCATCGGCGAGCTGCCCATGGATGGCCCGGCGCCCGCCATCCTGAACGCGCTCGAGAACGCCCTCGGCGTCTCCTTCCACAGCGTGCCGCTTCTACCGGAGGACCTCTTCGAGCGCCTCACCGCCTTCACCACACCAGCCCACGGCGGCGCAGAGGACCTGGACCCCACTGCGGACCCGGACACCCGCACGGAGGTGCTGGCATGAGCCCCGCCACCGTGAACTTCACCGTCAATGGGCAGCCGGCCACCGTTGCCGTCCCGCCCATGACCCGTCTGCTGGACGTGCTGCGCCGCGACCTGCGCCTGACCGGCACCAAGGAGGGCTGCGGCGAGGGCGAATGTGGGGCCTGCGCCGTGCTGGTAGACGGCGAGCTCGCCAACTCCTGCCTGATCCCGGTGTTGCAGGTGGGGGGCGCGGCGATCCGCACCATCGAGGGCGTGGGTTGTGGCGAGCACCTCCATCCGCTGCAGCAGTGTTTTCTGGACTGCGGCGGCGCCCAGTGCGGCATCTGCACGCCGGGCATGATCCTTGCCGTCAAGCACCTGCTGGACCGCAACCCGGCGCCCACGCCCGACGAAATCCGCGAGGGCCTCGCCGGCAACCTGTGCCGCTGCACAGGCTACATGCGCATCTTTGAGGCCGTGACCGCAGCCGCGCGGATCCTCAGAGCGCAAGGTGCGCAGACCAACCCCGGGGATCTGCCGCATGAGGTCTGATCCAGCGGTCTTTGCGCTGACGGCCCCCGCTTCGCTCGACGAGGTTCTCAGGCTGCTCGCGGCCAGCCCCGGCCAGCACACGCCCGTGGCCGGCGGCACCGAGCTGATGGTCGCCTTCAACACCGGGCGGCTGGCGCCGCGGTCGCTGCTCTCCCTCCAGCACCTGCGCGAGCTGCGCTTCATTGACGCGGCGGGCGACCGCATCACCCTCGGCGCAGGCACCACCTTCACGGACATCCGGCAGCACCCGGCGCTGGCAGCCGCGCTCCCGCTGCTGGTGCGCGCGGCCTCGTGGACCGGCTCCATCGCCAACCAGAACCGCGCCACCCTGGGCGGCAACCTGTGCAACGCCTCCCCCGCCGCCGACACCCCGCCCGTCCTGCTGGCCTACGACGCCGAAGTCGAGCTGATCAGCCAAAACGGCAGACGCCGGCTTCCCTACCGCGACTTTCACCTCGGCTACAAACAGACCGCCCTGCGACCCGAAGAGCTGCTCTTCAGCGTCACCGTGCCCCACCCCGCCCCGGCCGCGCGGCAATATCTCCGCAAGGTCGGCACCCGCAACGCCCAGGCCATCTCCAAGGTGGCCCTGGCCGCGGTCGCCACGCTCGACGGCGACACCCTGCAGCAGCTACGGCTCGGCGCGGCCTCGCTGGGGGATCGGCCGCTGCGGCTCCATGCGACCGAGGCGGCACTCCGTGGGGCCTCGCTGCGCGCCGACGCGCTGGACGACACCGCTCGCCGGGCACGCGCCGCCCTCGCGCGCGAAATCCACCCCATCGACGACATCCGCTCCACGGCCCGCTTCCGGTCGCACGTCGCAGCGAACCTGCTGGAAGAGTTTCTGCGCAGCTTGGTGGGGTCATGTGATCGGGAACGGCGCTTCTTCCAATAAGCTGCGGCCCGTGTCCTTTTTGTTGTCATTCCCGAAGGGAATCTGCGTTCCTCCCAGGCGGCAACGAACTTCAAGGAATCAATCAGACCTTCCCCCAAGCAGGATCACAGCTGCTATACGAAGCGCCAAGGGCGCGCTCTACCCCAGCCCAGGCCAACGGCCTGGGTCCGGGCCAGTACACCCCCGAAGGGCTGAAGGCCCGTTCTATAGCCGGTAGCTTCAGCTTCAAGCACTTCCCGGCGCCATGCGCCGCTTCGCTTCGCGCAGGTCCTCTTCGGTGTCGATATCCAGCACCAGTTCCTCATTGGGGATGACCTCGGCATCCCGCAGCAGGTCCCGCGCGCCCGCATCGCCCCGCAGGGCGAGCAGCTCTGCGAACGCTGAGGCGGGAAAGAAAGCCGGGACGCCCTTGCGCCCCCCATACCCGGAAGCCACAACCCGCGTGGGCTCCGCGCAGAGCTGGCGAAGGTGCCCGGGGCGGAGCAGCGGCTGGTCGCAGGTCATCAGCACCGCCGCTGTGACCGCTGCCGTCTGCGCCCGCGCAACGCCCGCGCGCACGGAGGAGGCCATGCCCTCCGCTGCCTCGGCATTCGGCACGATAACAGCCCCGAGCGCGGCTAGCCGCTCCGTCCAGGCCGCCTCGCGAACCACCGCAATCACCGGGGCGAGGCCGGCATCCGTCGCCGTCCGAACCGCCCGCTCCAGCAGTGTCTCGCCCCCGAGCAGAACCTCCTGTTTGGGCCTTCCCAGACGCCGCGAAAAGCCGGCCGCCAGCACCACCGCGGCTGTGGTCACAGGGCGCACTGCGCTTGCAGGTAGCGCGACGCGCCGCCCTGGGCGATCTGCTGCTCCACGGTCTCCGGCGTCATGCGCCGGCTGTGCGGCAGCTTGCCCTGCACGCAGGCCTGCACCTCCGCGACGATGCTCAGGGCGATGGCCTCCGCGCCATCGCCGCCCAGATCCAGACCGACCGGCGCAAACACCCGCTGGCAGGCCCGCTCCAGCGGCCACCGGAGCGCCGCGGCCGCCTCTGCCACCAGCAGCGCGCTGCGGTGGCGCGAGCCCAGCAGCCCAAGGTAGCGCGGCTCGCGGGGCAACACCTGCTCCAGCCAGGCGCGATCCTGTTCGTAACTGTGCGTCATCATGATCGCAGCATCCTGCGAGGTAAGGCGCAGGTCGCCAAAGCTCTGCGCGGCAAGCACCTGCTGCGCCTGCGGAAACCTGGAAGACCGCGCCCACTGCGCCCGGCCGTCGAGCACAAACGTGCTCCAGCCCAGGCCGGCGCCCAGCTGCACCACGGGTTGCGCGTCGTCGCCCGCACCCAGTACGAACAGCCGCTGCGGGGTCTGCAGATCTTCCTCAAAGGCTTCGAGCTCCTGCGGCCAATCGCCCTGGCTGCGGAAGTGCACCGTGCCGTCCGCGCTGCAAACTTCGCGCCGCAGCGGGTGCCCTGCACCGGGCAGCACCGTGCGCACCGTGCGCGGCTCGCCCCCCAGGGAGGCCGCCAACGCGGCCATGAGGGCTTCAAACTCCGGTGTGCCTGCCGGCTCCAGCAGCACCTCGACGGTGCCACCGCAGCCCAGGCCGTAGGGGATCTCCGCGGTGTCGTCGAAGAGCGTGCTGTAGCGCTGCACACCGGCGCCGGAGCGCACCAGCCATTGCGCTTTGCGCACGATCTCAGCCTCCAGGCAACCGCCCGAGATCGCCCCGACATAGGTTCCGTCGCTGGCCATCAGCAGGCGGGCGCCGGTGATGCGGTAGCTGGAGCCCTCCACGCGCACCAGCGTCGCCAGCGCGGAGCTTCTGCCGCGCTGCCACATCTCAACGATCCTGCGACGCTCAATCAAATTGCTGCCCCTTGGCACCGGGAGCCGGGCATCCACCACTTCTGTGGGATGGACGCCTCCCCAAAGCTGTTTTCCTATCAGATGTGACCCCCTGGGGAACGGTCGCGCGGACACGGCAGCACCTTTTGCCGCGGATGCGGTTTCCGGCGAGCTGTCGCGGGGGTGCGTCCAGGTGTCGGCGGAGCGAAAGATTGTCAGATGAGTTCACAGAGGCTCCCAACACGCTCGAAAACCCACGAACACCTGAAGCGACGCGGTAAACTGCCGGTGGAAACAGAAATTCCCTCGTACAGCTCAGCTCAAGGAGCCGTTTGAATGCGTTTTTGCTGGAAAAGCCCAGCGGTTCTTCTGACACTTCTCACGGCAGTCGCTCTTTGGCTCCCGGCGAAGGCGGCGGCGCAGGCCAGCGGTGCGGGCACCGAGCATCCTGATGCGCGGGCGGAGATCTACGGCGGCTACGGCTACTTCCACCCCGTGGACAGCGGCATCAACGGCTTCCAGTACCAGGACGTGTCCAACCCCAACGCCACGGTCAGCGTCAGCGGCTACTTCAATCGCTACATCGGCCTGCAGCTGGAGGGCGGCTATTTTTCGGGCAACAACGAGCACAAACCCTACTTCCCCGGCTGCGCGGGCAGCGCCTGCGACCAATTGGTGTACACCGCGCAGGCGGGCCCGGTGTTTCGGCTGCCGCTGGGCTCCTGGGTGCCCTTTGTCCATCTGCTCGGCGGCGGCGCGCGCTACAACGGGCCGGTGACGCAGCCGCTGAAGTGGGGCTGGGGCGTGACCGGCGGCATCGGGCTGGACTACGTCGTCCCGGGCTTCAACAACCACCTCGCCGTGCGGCCCATCCAGGCTGATTTTCAGTACGCGCAGGACGTGTACGGCCCGCTTGTGCTGCCTGCCGGCACCGCCGGCGGCTTCGGCGAGATCGACGCCTTCAATGTGTCCGCCGGGCTTGTACTGCGTTTTGGCGACCTCAAGCCGCCGCAGGCCGTGCAGCTCGGCTGCTCCGCGCAGCCCACGCTGGTGCATCCGGGCGAGAGCCTCACCGTCACCGGCAGCACACTGTTTCTGAACACCCAGGTCAAATCCGTCTGGGGCTGGGCGACGACGGGCGGCGTGGCCAAACCGGACGAAAACAACGTCACAATTGACACCACGGGCCTCGCGCCCGGCGAGTACAGCGTGACGGGCCACGTCATCAACGGCCGCCGCGCCCGTAGCCAGGCCACCTGCATCGTGCCCTTCGAGGTCAAGGCCTATGACCCGCCCTCGATCACCTGCACGGCCAGCCCGGATAGCGTCGTTTCCGGCACGGACGTGCAGATCAGCGCCACCGCCAACAGCCCCCAGCACCGCCGGCTCACATACTCCTATACCGCCTCCGCCGGCGTGGTCAGCGGAACCGGTGCCGCCGCCCGGCTTTCCACCGCCGGGCTGGGCAACACCACCGTCGAGCTCACCTGTAACGTGGTCGACGATCTTGGGCAGGGGGCCAGCTTTGTGACAAAGGTCACGGTCACCAAACCGGCAGAGCCAGCCATCCCCGAGACGCAGGAGCTCTGTTCGCTGAGCTTCAGCCGCGACCGCAAGCGGCCGGTGCGCGTGGACAACGAGGCCAAAGGCTGCCTGGACGACATCGCCCTGACCCTGAACCAGCAGACCGACGCGCGTCTGGTCATGATCGGCGATGGCTCGCCCGAGGAGGCGCCCGAGGCAGCGGCCGAGCGCGTGCTGAACGCGCGGCAGTACCTTACCGCCGAAAAGGGCATCGACAGCTCGCGCATCCAGATTCGCGTGGGCGAAACCTCCGGCCGCAATGTGCGCGACGTGCTGGTGCCCTCCGGCGCCAGCTTCAGCGAGCCGGCTACCCAGCTCTTCGACGAGAACACCATCTCGCGACACGGCGAGGCCTATGGGCATCGCCGGCTGCGTCACCCGCACGTGGCGCAACCGGCGGCGCCTTTGAGCTCCCCGGGCCAGACTTCCGGCCCATCTTAGGGGAGGAAGCTGCAACCCGTGCCAGCGGCAGAGGATGTTCACGTCCGGGCTGCTTTCTGCTAGACTCTGTAAGTCGGCGAGAAAAGCGGCTCGGCCCTTGTTAGGGCTGATGTCTTGCGGAACTCACACCGGGCCGGCACACGAAGCAAGCAACGGTTCGGGGCGTAGCGCAGCCTGGTAGCGCACCTGCTTCGGGAGCAGGGGGTCGGAGGTTCGAATCCTCTCGCCCCGACCATTTGGCTTCAACCGCATCCTGCGCTGTTTTACTCGCACACAAGCAAACGTTTCCACCTGCTGCGCGCAGCGGTTGCTGCCGCCTGCCGTCAGCTATGGTCAAAGACATGCCACCTGCTCCCATGGAGCCGACCCGCTTCAGCATCTCCGCGCCTGCACTCGCCGATCGCGCCGAACAGCTCGCGGAAGAGTTGTTCCACCGTGGCGCGGCTGCCGGCCCCGGGGCCCCCATCGCGGCGCTGGAACATTTAGCCGCCAATGATTTCCTGACCGCTCCCCTGCCTGCGGCGCTCGGCGGTGCGGGCCTTGGCACCGACCCCGGCGGGCACCTGCCATTGCTGCGCACGCTGGCCGCCTTTGGCGGCGCGGACCTCGCCCTGGGACGGCTTTATGAGGGGCACGTCAACGCCCTGATCCTGATCAGCGCCTTTGGCTCTGAGCCGCAGCGCCGGCAAGCGGCTCTCGACGCCGCGGAGGGCCGCCTGTTTGGCGTGTGGAACACCGGGGAGTCCACCCCCATGTACCTGGAAACAGACGCAGGCCAGCTGCGGCTGCGGGGAGCCAAAACCTTCGCCACCGGTGCGGCCTTTGTGCAGCGGCCCATCGTCACCGCAGAGTTCCACGGCTGGCAGATGATCCTGCCACGCATGGAGGATCCGGCCGTTGCGGGCAAGGTGCGCCTCATGCGCGACGCCTGGCAGCCATTGGGCATGGAAAGCTCCGAAAGCTACACCATCGACTTCAACGGCGCCGCTATTGCAGAAGGCGACCTGATCGGCGCCCCGGGCGATTTTTACCGCGACCCCCTGTTTCGCGGTGGCGCCATCCGGTTTGCCGCCGTGCAGGCCGGGGCCGTCCTGCGCCTGGCCAGGCTGTTTGCCGAGTGGATCAAAACTCGCGGACGGCAGACCGATCCCTACCAGATTGCGCGGCTCGCTGAGCTCGACCTGCTGGCCCAGGGGGCTGTGCTGTGGGTGGAGCGGGCCGCCCAAACCGCCGAAGCCTGCATGCCTCCCGCGCCGGTCGATGCGGCCGGGGTGCAGCGCATGGTGCGCTGCGGCAACATGACCCGGCTGGCCGTGGAACGTGCCGCCACCGCCGCCCTCGGCCTTGTGGTGCCGGGCGTGGGAGCGCACGGTCTGCTGCGCCCAGCCCGCTTTGAGCGCATCGTGCGCGACCTGACCATGTACCTCCGCCAGCCCAACCCGGACGGCACGCTGGCAGACTTCGGCCGGGAGTCCCTGGCCCACGAGGGGCAGTGGCGGTGGTGGACGGATCCGGCCTGAAAGCAACGAGAGAGACAGCTTTAGCTAATAGCTGTCAACTAGAAGCTGCGTCAGCTAGAAGCTAAAAGCTGCGCAACCATGGCTCCCAGCGAGGCGATCGCCTCCGTGACCGGTTCCGTCGCCGGGCCAGCGAAGCTTTCCTGGATGAGGATGTCGCAGTAAACGGCGGCCAGAAATTCGGGGCAGCTCGTTTGCTCGGCGAGCGCGCGCGCAAAGGTCTCCGCCCACCAGCGGGTTGGCAAAGGGAGATCACCCACCTGTTTCGTGCGAAAGATCTCGCGCAGGCGGCGCAGGGTACGAAAGCGATGCTGCAGAAACGCGGCCGACGGCACCTCCTGAGCACGGGGGCCGTCCATGTTGTGCCACAAACGGAGCTGCCCTGCCATGCCCACCGGGGCGCGCCCGGCGAGCCGTGCCGAGGTGTACACGCGCACCGCGGGCTCATGCCGCAGGCGCAGCCCCGCCCGTCGCACGGAGTCGATAAAGGCCTCGTCCTCCAGTGGAGTCACGGCGGGCAGGCCCCCGGCGGCAGCGTAGGCCTCCGGAGTGCACGCCAGCGAGGAGCCGAAGTGATCCAGGTGCCGCGGCCACGCGTCGCCCGGCTGTGGGTCCAGCCGATCCTCCAGCTCCGCGACCAGGGCGGCATAGCGGCGGTCCTGGCGGTAGCACCCCTGGAGCGCCGCGGGAAGCGCTGCGAACTCGTCCCTCACAAGATCCACCCAGCCCCCGACCACGTCCGCGCCGTTGCCGAGCGCCTGGAGGTTTTGGGCGATCCAGTCCGGAGCCACCATTGTGTCCGCGTCCGTGGAAAGAAGACAGCGTGTGGCGGCGCTGGCTGCCTGCAAACGGTGCCAGGCCGTATCCATGAGCCATCGCCGCGCCGTGCCCACATGGGCCTGCTCCGGAGGCAAGTGGCGCTCGAGAACGTGCAACGCCAGCTCCGGATGCGCGGCCTGAAAAGCCCGGGCGACCGCGGCGGAGCGATCCGCGCAATTGTTCAGCAGCAGCAAAACCTCAAAGCAGCGCAATTCCAGCCGATTGCCCTGCGCATCCACCTGCCCCGCCAGCGCCTGGAGGCAGCGCCCCAGCACGGCTTCTTCGTCGCGGGCGGGAATGGCGACCACGGCACAGCAGCGGGGGTCGGCGGAGCCGGAAAGCAGCGGCTGCATGGGGGCAAAAGGAGGCGCGCTGGTCATGGCAGCGCTTCCTGGCCCAGGCTGGGCACGCGTTCCCGCCAGAAATGGTTTGCCCAAACGCGCTCCCGGCCGGCGTAGTTCCCGCAGAAGACGGCGATGCGCGCCGCGACCTCGGAGTCGATCTGGGAGTCATAACACTCCGCCATGCGTGCCTTGCGCGCGATGGCGACATCGAGGTCTGGTGCGGGTTCGCCGGTCAACATCGGCGCCAGATCGGCGTCCACGCCCGCGGCGAAGGCCTCCAGCCTGGAAGCCACACCTGCGGCCGCGGCATAGGGCAGGTCTTCATAGAAGGCCACGGGGGTTTGGCTGCCCGCGACGGTGTCCAGCACGGCCTGGCGCGCCACGCGGTGGTCGATGTGGCCGCCGATCGCAAGGGGCGCGAGCAGTGCCGTCTGCCCGGCGGGACCGGTCCTGAGCAGCTTGCTGACCGCACCGGCGAGCCGCGCCACGGCTCGGTCGCCGGGCCGAATTTCTACGGAGGTGACCTCGTCCACCGCGCAGGCAAGCCGCAGCGGCGCGTCCAGCAGATCCAGATCGTGGAGTGTGAGTTTGCCGCCCATCCTGCGTTGCCAGTCGAGATCCTCGCGGCGGCGCAGGGCCGAGACGAAGGAGGTGCGGTCGTTTGCGTGCACCAGATCGACATCGGAAAACGGGGCATACTCGCTGCGCGTAAAGCAGTTCAGCACCGTGACGCGATGCCCGGCGGCGAGCCATCGCTCAATCGAGAGCCCAAGCGAAAACGTCGCATCATCCCGATGCGGAGAAACGACAAGGAACGTAAAAGCTGCGCTCAAAAAACTTCACCGATGCACGAAAAATCATGGTGCAGCGCGGACTGCGCCGCACCATGGCTATGCGCCCTTGCTGCTCACACTTCTTGACCTTGGCGCCGCAACCTCCACCGCCGCATGGGAGCGCACGGCCGGGAGGGAAGCGCCCGCCGGGCGTTTGGGCGGAAGCACCGCGGCCGCGGCCTCGTCTTCCACAATGTTGCGGTAAAGGTGCAGCGCCTGCGCCACCACCTGGTCCATGTTGAAGTATTTGTAATTCGCCAGGCGCCCGCAAAAGTAGACATTGGCTGTCTTTTCCGCCAGCTCCCGGTAGCGCTCGTACAGCCGGGCGTTTTCCGGCCGGGGGATGGGATAGTACGGGTCGCCTTCGGCCATCGGGTACTCATACACGATGGCTGTCTTGGGGTGCTGCTGCCCGGTCAGGTGCTTGAACTCCGTGACGCGGGTATAGGCATGGTCGTTGGGATAGTTGATCACGCCCACCGGCTGACACTGCTCCTGATCGTGCGTTTCGTGCTCGAAGCGCAGCGACCGGTAGGGCAGCTTGCCGAAGCGGTAGTCGAAGAACTCATCGATCGGCCCGGTGTAGACCGTTTTGGCATGCGGATACTGCGCGATCACGTCGCGATATTCCACGCCCAGCGCCACGGTGATCTTTGGGTGCGACAGCATCTGCTCGAACATTTTCGTGTAGCCGTCGAGCGGCATGGCCTGGAAAGCGTCGGAAAAGTAGCGGTCGTCGCGGTCAAAGCGGACGGGGATGCGGCCTGCCACGCTGCTGTCCAGCTGCGAAGGGTCAACGCCCCACTGTTTGCGGGTGTAGTTGCGGAAGAACTTCTCATAAAGCTCCCGGCCCACCCTGGAGACCACAATGTCCTCCGAGGACCGGATCTCTTCCCGCGGCTCCGCGCGTTCGGCCAGAAAGCGCTCCATGCCGGCCGCGTCGAGATCGAGCCCATACAGCTGGTGGATGGTGTCCAGGTTGATGGGGATCGGCACCAGCTTGCCGTCCACCGACGCAAGCACCTTGTGCTCATAGGGCCGCCACGCGGTGAACTGCGACAGGTAGCTGAATACCTTTTCCGACTGCGTATGGAAGATGTGCGGACCGTAGAGGTGGACCAGCAGGCCGTCCTCGTTGAAGTAGTCAAAGGCGTTGCCGGCGATGTGCGGCCGCTTGTCGATGACCAGCACACGCTTGCCCAGGCCGACGGCGAGGCGCTCCGCCACGACCGCGCCGGCAAAGCCTGCGCCCACCACCAGGTAGTCGTAGGTTTCGCGCGGCGCGACAGGAATGCGCAGGCTCACCACCTCGAGCGGCGGCGCGGCCTTGGCTGCCCTGGCGCGCCGGGCCCTCTCCATCTCCGCGCTCATGCTCCCCCAGGTTGTATCCCAGGAGCCCGCCGCGAGCTTGCGCGCCACGGCCGCGCGCCAGGCCGGGTCCTCGGGCGCGCCGAGCGCAGCATCCAGCGCCGCGGCAAACTCCGCGGGCGTTGCCGCGATCGCCACCAGGCCGCTTTCGCCGTAGTCGTGCACCACGTCGCGGATGGGCGTGGACACCACCCGTTTGCCGGCGGCCAGAAACTCCGGCGTCTTGGTTGGCGAGATGAATCGGGTCGACTCGTTGAGTGCAAACGGCATCATCGCCGCATCCCAACCGGCAAGATAAGACGGCAGCTCCGCGTAGCTCTTGGGTCCAAAGAAGTGCAGGTTGGGAGCGCTGGGCAGATCCGTCTCCTCGATCTTCACCACCGGGCCGAGCAGCACAAACTGAACCGAAGGACGCAGCCGCGCCACCTCGGCCAGCAGATCGAGGTCAAGACGCTCGTCCAGCACGCCGTAGAAACCAACGCGCGGGTGCGGAATCGCGGCCTGGTCGGCGGCATCCGCCTGGGGCTCGAGCGCCTGCGCGAAGTGGCCGGCCTCAATGGAGCTGGGGAAGGCGTGGACGTTGCCGTGCTGCGTGCGCTTGTGCTCGTACAGGCTGCGGCCGCCGGTAAAGACCACGTCGGCGCGCCCAAACAGCTCGCGCTCCCGCGCCAGCAGCGCCGGGGGAGCGCCGGCAAAGGCGCTCAGCTCGTCCATGGCGTCGTATACGGTCACGGATGGCTTCAGGTGCGCGGCAAACTCCAGCGCCATCGGCGTGTAGAACCAGGCATCATAACGCCCGATCGCGCGCTCCTTCAGAAAGGCATCCAGCAGCCGCCGCTGCGCGTCCGCGGCGGTCTCATCGTCCCGCAGATGCGGGCGAACGACCGTGAGATGGGGGGCATCTTCCGCTTCAAGGAACTCCAACCTGCCGCCCGCGGGCAGATCGGCGGGAGCGTTCTCAGCGTCGTAAAGATAGGGCTCTTCCCAGAAGAAAACCGGGCGCGAGCGAGCCGCCCGGCGCAGCAGGTGTTGCGGTCGTTGGGTCACAAAGTGCCAGCGCAGGTGGGAAAAGACAAGAAGCACCGGCACTGGGGTTCCGGCATGCGGGGACTGCACTGCACTGAGAGGGTCCAAGTTTTCTCCAAACGCGCAAAAACGAAGTTCAGGGTACACGAACTGACCCTGGCGGAAGCTGGTTGCAAGCAGGCTCACGGCGGCGGGGGGCCACCGCGTCACCTGGCGTTCAGTAGATCTCGCAAACTACTATCTTAGAGGGCTTGGCAGCGCCCTTGGGTTGTCGCGAGGGAGCTTCTCAGGTTTACGATACCATCAACAAAGCATACTGAGGCAGAGCGCGTGTGCCGTATGCCCGCGGTTGTGACCCGGAGCCGAAGAGCAGATTCCCTGCGGGAATGACAAAAAGAGACGGGCAGGATTGCCCCGGGGTGCCTCAGTTCAGAAACATCGTCCGGTACAGTGTGTCGCGCTGCACTGGCTGGAAGCCCGCATCGCGGATCACGCGCCGCAACTCCTCCTCGGTGGTGCAGTTGCTGGTGCCCGCGGCCTTCACCACGTTTTCCTCCAGCATCACCGAGCCCACGTCGTTGCCCCCGAAGCGCAGCCCCATCTGCAGCACTTTGAGGCCCTGCGTCACCCAGGAGCTCTGGACATTGTCGATGTTATCCAAAAACATGCGGCTGATCGCCAGCGTCTTCAGGTACTCCACCGAGGTCGCCTCGTCCCATCCCCTGCCGCCCAGCGCGGTGTTGTTGGGCTGAAAGCTCCAGGGGATGAAGGCGGTGAAGCCGCCGGTCTCTTCCTGCAGGCGTCGCACCACCTCAAAGTGGTTGACCCGCTGCTCCACGGTCTCGCCCACCCCGAACATCATGGTCGCGGTGGTGCGCATGCCGAGTTCATGGGCGGTGCGGTGCACGCTAACCCAGTCCTCGGTGCGGCACTTCAGGCGGGCGATGCGCTTGCGCACCTCATCGTCCAGAATCTCGGCGCCGCCGCCGGGGATGGAGTCGAGACCGGCGTCGCGCAGCCGGACGATAGTGGTGCGCAGGTCGAGCTCGCTGTACTCCGCGATGGCCAAAATCTCGCTCGCGGACAGGCAATGCAGCCAAATCTGCGGAAAGCGCTGCTTGATGCCCGTAAACAGGCGCTCAAACCAGTCGATCTTCAGGTCCGGGTGGATGCCGCCCTGCATCAGCACGCCCGTTCCACCCATCTCTACGGTTTCGCGGATCTTGTCGTAGATCGTGTCGAAGTCGAGGATGTAGCCTTCGGCAGCCAGCTTGCCCTTGAGCGGCCGGTAGAAGGCGCAAAAGGTGCAATATTCCGTGCAGAAATTGGTGTAATTGATGTTGCGGTCGATGATGTAGCTGACCACGCCCTCCGGGTGCAGCCGCCGTCGCACCGCATCGGCTTCCATGCCGATGCCGATCAGGTCGTCGGAGGCGAAGCAGTCGAGCGCTTGCTGGCGTGTGATCCCCATAGGGTAAGTCTACGCCCGTGCGGCGCTGCGCGGCGCGGGTTAGCCGACACGCTGCAGCGCCACCGCCAGATCCGTGGTGAGCGCGGGCAGGCGGAAGCGCTGCCCCCCTCCGGCCTGCTGCTCGGTCTGCTCGTGCAGTGTGCCGGCAAGCGTGTTCCAGGCCAGCACGCGGTAGCGGCCCGGCATGAGCGAGGGCACCTCGAGCTCCAGGGCCAGCGGGTCCGCGCCAGGGTCCACCCGCCCATCCTTGCGCAGCGTGTCCCGGCGCAGCAGGTAGACCACGGCCTGATCCGGGGAGGCGCAGCCGAAGCGGGCGAGGCGACGCGGGCCGACCTCCCGTCCGCCGCTGCGGAGCTGCAGCTCCTCTGTGACGTTGCGGCGGTTGAAGCGCAGCCAGTCGACCGCGGGCAGAAAGCGGGCCATGCCGTGCTGGGCTACCCGCATCCCCAACGTCAGGCTGTGGACGCGCCGGTTGGGCCAGCGCATGCCCCCGGCCGCCCCGCCCGAGGCCAGGTGCGCCCACTGCATGTGGCGAAAATACTCGTCGTCGAAGGACTCGGGGAGGGTCTTCTTGTGGTCCTTGAAGGTGTGGATGGGGCCGTGCTCGGAGTCGAAAAAGGGCCGCTGGTCGGTGATCTCGGCCAGCGCCTCCCGCACAATTCGCCCCATGCCGACCGCCGCATCCACCGTGTTGCGCGGATGGTCGATCGTGCCCTCCTCGTAGATATGGATGGTGGCGAAATCCAGCGAGGGGTGCCGAAAGATGGCCGGCTCCATCTGCATCTCCGCTCGCCAGCGCAGCTCCGGCCCGAAGAGCGAAACGGTCTGCGGGTGCGATCGGCCAAAGGCGCGCATCTCCACCCCGCGCACGTGTTGGCTCAGGTCCTCGATGAACTCGGGAAAGGGCGCGGCGCTCATCTCCGCTTGCGCGGGATGGATCTCGTTCCAAAGGTCCCAGGCAAACAGCGCGCCGGAGCCGCCCCAGCGCTCGGCGGCAAAGGTGAGCCGGGCCTTCATCGCGTCGCGGGTCTCCGGCGAAAGCAGCGCCTGCGAGGGATGCTTCAAGGGGCCGCCGTTCTTCCGGTTATAAGGATGGTGCTGAAACTTGATCCACATCCAGAAGGTGTCGAACGGCGTGAGCAGGATGCGAATTCCGTAGCGCTCGCACAGCGCGAACAGGTCATCCCAGAACTGCACGACGTTGCGCGACCAGACGCCCGGGCGGGTCTCCATGTAGCGGTTGCGGACCTGCGCGTACTCCAGCATCAGGCGCATGCAGGTGACGCCGTGGTCTTTCAGGAGCTGCAGATAGGCTTCGACCGCCGGCAGGTCTTTGCGGCCGAACAGCGGGTTCAGCTCGCGCCAGCTGATGGCGTCGTTCTGGCCCAGCGGGTGCCAGGCCTCCCCGGTATCGGTCTGGAAGTAGGGCACGCCGGGGATGGTGCGGATCCACGGCAGGGAGCAGCGTTCGAACGGTGCGCGGGACGGGACGGGGGGACTCACTCAGTTCAGGCCCTCAGCCAGGTTGCGGGCTGCGCGGCGGGCATCGCGGATGAGGTCCGGGACGCCCACGCCCCGATACCCGTTGCCGAGCAGGGACAAGCTCCCGAGCTGTTGGATGCGCCGGTCAAGCGCGGCCATGCGGTCGGGGTGACCGACCGCGTATTGGGGCAGGCTGCGCGGCCAGCGGCGGACCGTGGTGAGCTCCGGGGCGGGCATGGGAAGGGGTCCCATGATGTCTTCCAGGGCTGCCAGCGCGGTGGCGGCGACGTGTGGATTGTCGGCGGTGGCGAGTTGGTCGGCGCCGCGGCTGCCGAAGAAGGTGCGGATGATCCTGCCGCCGTCCGGGGCTCGGTGGGGGTATTTCTGGTCTGCAAAGGTGGCCGCGAGGAGCTGCGGTGGGCCGGCAACCAGGGAGGGTGGGACGAGAAAGCCGAAGCCGCGCGGGACCGTGATGGTTTTCGCAATTTTCGAGGGCCAGCAGAAGGTGACCAGGACGGCGGAGCTGGCCTCGGTGGGGAGGAGCGCGGCGGCCTCCTCGTCAATCGGCTCGAGGAGCTTGCGGGTAATGTCCACGGGCGTGGCGAGCAGGAGGTGGTCGAAGGGCACGAAGCCGATGGCGCAGCTGGGGGCGCCTGGGCCCGTGAAGCGGACCAGCCATTCGCCGCGGGGCGAGCGGCCAAGTGCGGCGGCGCGGTTGGCGGTGTGCAGGCGTTCCGGCGGGAGCGCGGCGAGCATGGCCTCGGGCAGGGAGCCGAGTCCCCGGCGAAGGCTGGTGAAGGTCGGCTGTGGCGCCCTGTCGCCGCGCTGGCTGGCTTTGACCTGCAAGGCGGCGATGAGGCTGCCGTGCTCGCGCTCCATCTGCACGAAGTTGGGCATGACGGCGCGGACGCTGAGGCGCTCGACGTCCCCGCCGAAGACCCCGGAAAGCAGAGGGGCAGCGACTTTGCCGAGCACCTCGGGGCCGAAGTGCCGGCCGACAAAGCTGGCAACGGACTCGTCTGCGTCCGGCGCTGCACGTTTCAGCTCCTCTGCGCTGGCGAGCTCGTTGGCGTAGGCCTGCCTCGCCTCCGTGCTGAAAAGCGGTGAGCCTTCCAGCGTGGGGAGGTCTTCGGGGATCATCAGGCGCATGCGGTCGGGCATGGGCACGAGCTGGTTGCCGAGCCACAGCAGCGTGCGCTTGCCGGCCTCGTTGCAGGGGATGATGTCGGCGCCGAGGCCGAGCTCTTTGGCCAGGTCGCTGGCCCAGGGCTTTTCGGTCACCCAGCCATCGGGGCCGTCTTCGAGGATGTATTCGCCCTCCGGTGTGGCGATGCGGGTGGTTGAAACGGTGCCGCCGAAGCGGGTGGAGGCCTCGAAGAGGTGCCAGTCTATGGGATCACCGGCCTTGCGGTGTTGTTCGAGCTCGAAGGCTGCGGCGAGGCCGGCCAGGCCGCCGCCGAGGATGGCTATGCGGGGCATGCGGGCGCTCCGGTGGGGGCCGGCGGTGGACCGCTGCGCGGGGCTGAACGCAAAGGGCGCAAAGGTTGCGCGGAGGTCGCCACGGGATCTAGGCGGGGGTGAGCTCGCTGGCGGGCTCGGGGAGGGGCGAGGTGCGGACCTCGGCGGCGCTGGCCCAGGCAGCGAGCGCGGGCTCGGGGTCTTCGGCGGTGCGGGTGGCGAGGACGTGCTGCAGGGCGCTGAGGAGCAGGGGCGAGTCGTTCAGGCTTTCGGCGCGCGTGACTTCGAGGCCCAGCTCGCGGCCAAGCTCGCGGAAGTTGATGTCGATGTCGTACAGGATCTCGACGTGATCGCAAAGGAAGCCGACTGGCTGCATGACGACGGCGGTATGGCCGGCCTCCGCGAGCGCGGCAAAGGTGTCCTCCACCGAGGGCCCCAGCCAGGGAGCGCCGGCGATGCCCTGGCTTTGAAAGGCAAAGACCCAGTCGGCCTCGGTCATGCCCACGGGCGCGAGCCGCCGGGCGATGGCCGCGGCGGTCTGCTTGCACTCCACCGGGTAGGGGTCGCCCTCCGCGGCGACACCGTAGTTCTGGATGCCCTCGGCGGGGACGGGCGCGCCGGGACGGGCGGAGGCGCCGCGGGCGGCTTCCTCCGGGGTGGCTGGCCGGATGGTGCGGCAGGGCACGGAGTGCGCGGTAAAGAGCACGGGCACGCGAACGGGCTTGCCGGCCTGGGCCGAAGCCCGGGCACAGGCCTCGGCCCAGGCCGGCCAGAGGCGGTCGGCAAACGCGGCCACCAGCGCGGGTTCGTCGGCCCAGCCGGCGATGAAGTCATAGGAAAACGGCGCACCCGGCGTGTCGCGCAGGGCGGCGTCCAGCGCGCGGCGGTACAGGCCCGTGGAGGTGCGGCTGTTCTGGGGCGCCAGGCACAGCACTCGGGCGTGCGTGATGCCCTCGGCCTTCATGCGGGCCACCACGTCGGCGATATAGGGGTGCCAGTTGCGCATGCCCACGTAAACGGGCCGCTGCAGCGCCGCAGCCATCAGCCGGCCCTGCAGCAGGGTCCAGCGGGTCAAGGGCGGGCCTTCGGGCAGCGGCTCGTCGCGCAGGCCGATTTCGGCGTAGCGATGCTGCAGCTCTTCGACGACATGGGCGGGCATGGGGCGGCCGCCGGTGACCTTGCCGAGATACTCGGCCATCTCCCGGAGACGATCCGGGGTGCCGTGGGCGAGAAGGAGAACGGCGTCGCGCGGGAATGCGGGCATGGTCTCCCTAGCATACGACGGGAACGCCGTGTCAACCGGTCGCGTGGGCCTTCGGTCCCTTGCCAGCTCACCACACGTTTGTGCAGCTGTCATCGATCGCACGGCATGGAGCCCTGTGTTCAGGCTCCGTTGGGTGCCGGGGCCGGTTGTCGCGGCCTGGGAGGGGCAACCCGCCCCGGACCTCCCCCGCAGAGTTTGTGGCCGCGGGACTGGCTATGATGCATGTGTATGCGCTCAGACCACCCCCGCACCTGGATCGCGCGCAGGTATACGTCCTTCGACGGGCTGCGAGGCGTTGCCATTCTGGCTGTGTTCTGCTGCCACTACGGCCAGCTATTTATGCCGTCGTCGTGGGCCCTGACCTTGTGGCCGGGTGTGGACCTGTTTTTTGTTCTTTCAGGGTTTCTCATTACCGGCATCCTCCATGACTCCAAAATGGAGAAGCAATACTTCCGGAACTTCTACATTCGGCGCGCTCTGCGCATCTTTCCGCTGTATTACGGCGTGTTTCTCGTGCTTGTGGCCATTCGGCATCACTTCTTTTATGACAGGGTGGTCTGGCTGCACCTGCTCTACCTGGCGAACTTTGTGTATCCCTACATTGCCCGGGCAAACCACACGGTAATGGTCCTCAAACGCAACCCCCATCTTTCGCTCTGGTTTGGTGCGCTCTGGAGCCTGTGCGTGGAGGAGCAGTTTTATCTGCTCTGGCCACTTCTGGTTCGCGTGCTGCCCACACGGCGGGCCACCATGCGATTTTGCGTGCTGGCTGTGCTCGCCACCCTTTGTCTCCGGTGCTTTTTGTATGTGCACAATCCGGGCCTGGAAACCTCCACGCACTATCTTTACTTTGCCACCTATGCCCGGTGCGACGACCTTTTCGTCGGTGCCTGGCTGGCATTATGGCTGCGCGAACGCAAGCTTTCGCCGACACGGCTGCACCGCACCGGAGGCGGCCTGCTGGCCGGCGGCATTGCCCTGACGGCTACCGCCATGTGGCTGTACGGTGGACACCACGGATTCGACGACGTGAATCCAGCCATCTGTACTATTGGTTACACCACGGTAGGCATCGCCTGCGCGGGGGTCCTGCTGCTCGCGCTGGATGAGGCGTCCGCGCTTTCGCGGATTCTGCGGCATCGTTTGCTGGCGAGCTTCGGCCTGGTCAGCTACGGCTTTTACGTCTTCCATGGCCTGATTGCGCCGGAGTTCAACTACCTGCACCAACGCGGCTGGAAGGGTCCCTTGCTGGCCATTGCGGCGCTGGCTGCCTTGTATGGCCTTGCCCTGGCGAGCTTCCACCTGTACGAAAAGCATTTTCTGCGCTTAAAGGATGTACTGGCCCCCGGGCACAAAAGTGTGCCGTCCGGGCGGGAAAGCTTCGAGATACTGGCCTGATACCGGAAAGAAAGATGGTGCGCCCGAGACGATTCGAACGTCTGACCTACAGCTTCGGAGGCTGTTGCTCTATCCAGCTGAGCTACGGGCGCCCTTGCGAACGCCTTCTAGCGTAGCATGGGAGGCGATGAATCGCTCGTTACTGCTCCCCGCCGCCCTCGTTTTTGCGCTGCTCTCGCCCGCCGCCGTGCCGGCCCAGACAGGCTCTGCTCCCTGCCCGCAAGCACCCGTGAAAGATCATGGGCAGAGTGTGAACGGCAAGCCCCTGGCTTCGCCGCCGGCGCAGGCCGAGGTGGAACTGCGGGGAAAGGCGCTGGCCCTGCACTACAACGCGCCGTCGGTGCGCTGCCGCACCATCATGGGCGGCGTGGTGCCCTATGGCAAGGTCTGGCGGACAGGGGCGAACCCGGCAACAAGCTTCACGACGGCCTCGGATCTGAAGATCGGGAATCTGCTGATCTCGGCGGGCAAATACACGTTGTACACCATGCCGGAAGCGCCCGGAACGCCCTGGCAACTGATCCTTAACAAGCAAACAGGCCAGTGGGGGACGGAATACCACCCGGAACAGGACCTGGGACGCGTGCCGATGCACGCCGGGACGCTGGCCAGACCGCAGGAAATGATGACTTTATCCTTCGAAAAGACTACGGCGACGAGCACCCAGCTGCATGTGAAGTGGGAGCGGGTGGATGAGTGGGTGGAGATTCGTTTGGCGAAGTAAGGAAAGACCAACGCAAAGGGCGCGAAGGACGCAAAGGTGCGCCACGGCTGCCGTTGCGAAACTTGGCGTTCTTTGCGTTGGTCGTTAAAGCTTGTTGACCACGCGAGCTATGCCGTCCCGCAGCATGATCGCGTTGAAATTCAAGAGTAAGCCGAGACGACGGTTGAACAGGCGCAGGTAGGACAGCAGCTGCGCTTTATGCACGGGTGCGATCGCCTCCGCCGCTTTGACCTCAATGATGAGTTCCCCGGCGACGAGGATATCCAGCCGGTAGCCAACCTCCCCCAGCTTCTGTCCCTGATAGATGAGCGGCACAGGCACCTCGGTCTGGATGCTGAGACCGGTTTGTGCTAACTCATACGCGAGACAAGCCCGGTAGGAACTCTCCAGCAACCCCGGGCCGAGTGCCGTGTGCACCCGGAAAGCACAATCCAGAGCCTGTCGCGCCAGCTGATTCAGCGCAGCTTCGTCCATCCGATTACCACTCTTTGGCGGCGGTGTCGGGCTGGACGGGGGTGGTGGCGGGGGGCGCTTTCCAGCGCAGGATCGGCTTGCGGGCGGCGGTGGTTTCGTCCAGACGCTGCAGGCGGGTGGTGTGCGGGGCGGTGGTGACGAGGTCGGGGTTTTCTTCGGCTTCGCGGGCGATCTGCTGCAGGGCGTCGACCAGCAGATCGAGCTCTTCCCTGCTTTCGCTTTCGGTGGGCTCGATCATCATCGCGCCCTGGACCACCAGCGGAAAGCTGACCGTGTAGGCATGGAAGCCGTAATCGATCAGGCGCTTGCCCATGTCGCCCGTCTTGACGCCGTTGCGGGCCTGCAGCTTGTCGGAAAAGACGACCTCGTGCATGGAGGGCGACTTGAAGGGCAGCTCAAAGGTGCCTTCGAGCTTTTTGCGCAGGTAGTTGGCGTTCAGCACGGCGTCTTCGGTGGTCTGGCGCAGGCCGTCCGGGCCGTTGGCGAGGATGTAGGCGAGCGCGCGGATGAACATGCCGTAGTTGCCGTACCAGGCCTTGACGCGGCCGACGGTCTGCGGGCGGTCGTAGTCGAAGCCGAGTGTGCCGTCAGCCCTGGTGGTGATCACTGGCGCGGGCAGAAAGGGTTCCAAAATCTTTTTGCAGGCCACCGGACCGGAGCCCGGACCACCGCCGCCGTGCGGGGTGGAGAAGGTCTTGTGCAGGTTGAGGTGCATGACATCCACGCCGAAGTCGCCGGGGCGCGTTTTGCCGACCAGGGCATTCATGTTGGCGCCGTCCATGTAGAGCAGCGCGCCCTTGGCATGGAGAATCTCGGCGATCTTGTGGATGTCGGACTCAAAGACGCCGATGGTCGACGGGTTGGTGAGCATCAGCGCGGCGGTATCTTCGTCGACCAGCTTTTCGAGCTCGGCGAGATCGACCATGCCGAGGGCGTTGGATTTCAGGTTGGCGACCTGGTAGCCGCAGATGGCGGCGGTGGCGGGATTGGTGCCGTGCGCGGAGTCGGGGATGATGATCTTTTTGCGGGGATTGCCCTGGCTCTCGTGGTATGCGCGGACGAGCAGGATGCCGGTGAACTCGCCGTGAGCGCCGGCCGCGGGCTGCAGCGTAATGGCGTCCATGCCGGTGATCTCGATGAGCACCTCTGAGAGCAGCTTCATCAGGCCGAGCGCGCCTGGGAAAGCGACTCAGGCTGGTAGGGATGCGCTTCGGCAAGGCCTTCCAGGCGCGCGACGGCCTCGTTGATGCGCGGGTTGTACTTCATGGTGCAGGAGCCGAGCGGGTACATGCCGAGGTCGATGGCGTAGTTCCAGGTGCTGAGCCGGGTGAAGTGGCGAATGAT
>CBDCLP010000006.1:0-56163 GCA_965218675.1 Granulicella sp. | reverse complement strand
TGTGTCCCGGGCAGCGTCGGCGATGAAGTCTTCTGGTAAGCCAAATGTTTCGTACAAACGGAATGCAGTTTGCCCCTGCATGACAAGCGGTTCGCCTGCCGCGGCAAGAACCTCAGCTTGTCTTCTCATACCCGACTGCGTCTCCGAACACGGTGTGCTGGCTATTTCTGCGACTTTCTTATTCGGCGGTGAGGCGATAAGCTCATTTGCCCGTCGACTCTTCTCAGCAACTGCAAAGGCAAATTCTGTTTCAAGTTCTCTCCAACCTTTCTCCAACACCCGCGCAAACTGCAACTCCTCCGCCAACACCACCTTACTCACCCGCTCCGCCGCATCTTTCAACTCCGGATAGGCCGCCATCATTTCATCCCTTACCGCAAACACCATTTCGTACAAAAACGGCTTCTCCTGCCCCAATAGCCGTCCATGCCGAATCCCCCGCCGCATGATCTTGCGCAGCACATACCCGCGGCCCTCATTCGAGGGCAGCACCCCATCCGCAATCAAAAACGTAGCCGCCCGCGCATGATCCGCAATGATGCGCAACGAAGCCGCCCCCTTTTCGTCGCTTACGGCGAGCTCCTCAACACGCTCCGGCGAAAGCGCGTCGCCACCAAAGCCCGTCAATCTCGCCGCCGCCGCGATCAACGGCGTAAACAGATCACTCTCATAATTCGACAACTTCCCCTGCAACACAGCCGCAATCCGCTCCAGCCCCATCCCCGTGTCAATCGACGGCTTCGGCAACGGCGTCAACGTGCCATCGCTCGCCCGGTCAAACTGCATAAACACCAGGTTCCAGATCTCCACATACCGCTGGTCGTCCTGCGGAAAGGGTTTATCCTCCCCCGTCTCGCTCGCGGCTAACCCCAGGTCATAAAAGATCTCCGAGCAAGGCCCACAAGGCCCCGTATCCCCCATCTGCCAGAAGTTATCCTTCGCGGACATCTCAAAGATCCGCTCCTTCGGCACACCCGTCTCCACCCAGAACGACTCCGCCTCATCATCCCGCGGAACCGTCTCGCTCCCCTCGAAAATCGTGACGTACAACCGCGAAGGATCAATCCCAAACCACTCCGGCGAGGTCAGCAACTCCCACGCAAACGCAATCGCCTCGCGCTTGAAGTAGTCCCCGAAGCTGAAGTTCCCCAGCATCTCAAAAAACGTGTGGTGCCGCCGCGTAAACCCCACGTTCTCCAGATCGTTGTGCTTGCCGCCCGCCCGCACGCACTTCTGCGAAGACGCCGCCCGCGTGTAGTCCCGCCGCTCCGCGCCCAGAAACACATCCTTGAACTGATTCATCCCCGCATTGGTAAACAGCAGCGTCGGATCGCCGGCCGGCACCAACGAAGAAGAGTGCACCCGCCGATGCCCCTTCCCCTCAAAAAACCGCAGAAAATCCTCACGAATCTGGTTCCCGGACAATGAACGCATAGAGAACTAGTTTAGCAGTTGGTCTGCGTGGTTTAGCATCCTCGGAGGAGGTCCAGATGGAGCAGCAAAAGGAGAACTTCTACAGCTACAACCCTCACAGCCTTGAAGGCAAGCGAAGGCAAATGCAGAAGCTGCTTGACTTCTACGATCCTCGACGAGAACGAATCACCCGCGAGGATCTGGAGGAATTGGGAATGACTTACGACGGCGAGTTGTATGAGCCCAAGCCCTAGTCCTCGCCCTAGCCGAGTAGGGCTCGCGTTGAGCATCGTGCTTGCGGCGTGCAGCCCGCAATACAGTCACTCCGAGGTGACGCCATGTAAGGGACTGCTGCAAGTCCGCGATACCCAGATGCCCTTCTACCCACCCATCGCGCGAGCCGCTCACATGGCCGGCAACTGGCAGTATCGAATTGAAGTGAATTCGGAAGGCAAATCAAACGTCACCCTGATTAGCGGCAAGCAGCAGGGCGTGTGGAACATCCTGAACTCTGCCGCTCGAACTTACCTGGCCTCCCGTGAATACAGTTGGTCTGAAGGAAACTCACGCCCTTGCTCCTACTCAGTCGAGGTGGAGTACCGCATCCTGCCGGAAGAGATACCCGCCCCTAACAACTTCTTCCGGGTGACCGTCTGGGATGAAGGTCGAACACTGGTTGAAATCAAGAGCACAACGCCAACGGTGAATTACTAAACCACCCCCGGCCGCCACGTATTCCCCTCCAGCAACAATTCCTCCTCCCGCGTTGCCCGCAACCGCGGAAACTCCGCCGCATGCCGCACCATCTCCACGGTCGTCATCAACGCGTCCAGCGCATCCTCGGAGCCCTCCGCCTCGCGCAGCACCGCCCGCCCCACCTCGGCAAACAACGGGTCCTCTCGCTTGCGCGCTGCCAGGTACGCCTTCCGCGCCGCCGCATTCGACTTCGCCACCGGCCCCGTCATCAGCCGCGTATAGATCTCCACCAGCAGCGGCTTCGGCTCCTCCTGGCCAGAAGGCGCCAACGCCGCATCCTCCACCGGCCACACCCGAAAGCCCGCTGCGTGCAGCCGCAGCAGCACAGGCATCGCCCGCAAGCTCCCCGTGCCCACGCTGCCCGATCCGCCGATCTGAAACGGGCTCTTCGGCGTGATGCCCTTCATCTTCGCCGCGCGCTCCGGGTCCCCACCCTCCAGGGCCTGCGCAATCTTGTTGTCATAGTCCGCGTGCCGAAACATCGTCCGGTAGCCCTCCCCACAAAACTGCGCCGGACGCTTGTGCGGCTTGCCCCAGAACCGTCCGTCACTCGCCTCCCCCGCGCACGACGCGTTCAACCACTCCTCTCCCTTGCCCTCCGCCACCAGCCGCCAAAAGCTGAACAGACCCCCACACCCAAGCTCGCGCACAAACCACGCCGGGTAGCTGAAGCAGCAATCGATCCCCACCACCATCCGCGGCGTCTCAGCGGCCAGCTCAAGCAACCACGCCCCCATCTCATCCCGCGTCCGCCCATTCTCCAGCCGTACCGACGCTTTGCCGCAGGCGCTCCCCTTGCCGCCGGCACCCCGCGTCCAAACCCCCGCCCAGATGTGCCGCCGCTGCCCCGCCGCATCCACCCGCCCCGACCAGTCAATCCCCACAAACCGCTCTACACTGTCGTTCTCGCCCTTCTGGTTGTCATTCCCCGAACGGGGAACCTGCTTTTTGACCGCCCGCCCCGCCACTACTCCCCACCCTCAACCACATCCACCTCCTCCACCGCCGCCCCCCAACTCCGCAACACCGCCCACACGGCCCGCGTCGAAAACCCCGCCGCCATCAGCCGCCGCATCGCCCGCGCTGTCTCCTTTTCCCCCTCAGGCTTCCGCATCCGCTTGCGCTCGGCATAGGCGCGGGCCAGCGCCACCTCATCCACCTCGTCATAGGCCTTGCCCACAGCCTCGTTTACCGTGGTCGCCGCAATCCCCTTGCCCATCAACCCCTGCTGCACGCGACGCCGGCCAAACTTCTCGTTTTCCTGCCGGAGCCGCGTGAAGTCCGCCGCAAATCGTTCATCGTTCAGATAGCCAAGCTCCTTCAGTCGCCCGATCACGGCATCCACGGCCTGCGCCCCGGCCGCGTCCGGCGCCGCCCGCTGCAGCATCAGCCGCCGCAGGTCCCGCTCGGACCGCATGCGGCTGCCCAGGCTTTTGCCGGCGTATTCCATCAGCCCCGCCTCATCCAGCGGCGCCCGCGGTTTTTTCGCTTGTCCAAAGGTCACGCGACCTACCCTTCTCCCGGCGCCGCCCCAGCGCGTCCCTGAATCATTTTCTCCCCCCGCACGTCTTTCACTGCAGCGGCCATTTCAGGCCCGCCCGGTCCCCCATGCGCAAACATCTCCTGCTCGTCCCCGCCCTGCTCCTCGCCTCGCTGACCACGGCCGCCCCCGGGCAGAACAAAGAGTCCTCGATCGCCGGCTTCGGTCTCATAAACCCCGCACAGCCCACCCAGTACACGGTCGCCGACATCATCCAACGCATGGGTGCCCAGGAATCCCGCTTCGAGCACGCCCGCGATCAGTACATCTTCCGCCAGGTCCTCAAGATGCAGACCATCGACGACGACACCGGCAAGCCCGACGGCACCTGGCAGGAGACCACCGACATCTCCTTCGACAACGCCGGCAAGCGCGTCGAACACGTCGTCTTCGCCCCCGCCAACACCATCGAAAAGGTCATCATCACCGAAAACGATGTCAACGACATCAAGTACCGCCTGCCCTTCATCCTCACCACCGCGCAACTGCCCGAATACAACCTGAACTATCTCGGCCAGCAAAAGGTCGACGACCTCCAAACTTACGTCTTCAACGTCGCTCCCAAGCAGATCGTCAAAGGCCACCGCTACTTCCAGGGCAAGGTGTGGGTCGATCAGCAGGACCTCGAGATCGTGCTGGTCAACGGCCTCAACGTGCCCCAGGACACACGGCCCGATCACGCTGACCTTTCCCCGCCCTTCACCACCTACTACCAGCAGATCGACGGCAAATACTGGTTCCCCACCTACACCCGCGCCGAAGGCGTGCTGCACTTCCCCCCGCAGAACGGCGCGCTCGCCCAGGATGTGCACATGCGGGCCACCGTGCGCTACACGGACTACAAGCAGTTCCACACCAGCGTCACCATCAAGTACAACGGGCAGGACATCCCCACCGCCACCGATCAGCCGCAACCTGACAAGCAGCCTCCGGCCAGGCCCCAGCCATGAGGGCAGGGCCACACGCAGCGCCTACGCCTCGTCTCCCCGAAAGGTAATCCGGTCCGGGCGTCGCCACCACGGCACCGTCTCGGGAAGCTCCGGCGTCGGCAACTCGCCGTTCGTCAGCCGGGCCACAAAGTCCGCCAACGGCGTCCGCTGACGCTCACCGTCCACCAGGCAGAACACCCCCGGCTCATAAAGGCCCAGGTCCTGCGTACACAGGTTGGGCCAGTTCCAAGAGCCCAGCAGCGCCCAGATCGTCATCGCCACCACGTTCACGCCGGACGCCCGCGCCGCCTGCGCATCGGTCCACATCTCGCGCAGCCAGCGCATCTGATCCTCGCTTCCCCCGCCCAGGTGGGCTTCCGTGATTGCGACCGGCAGACCGTACCGCTCCCACGCCTCCCGCAGCACCGCACCCACACCCGCAATGCCCGCCGGGTGCACACGCACTGCCTCGATATCGACAAGCGGCTCCACTCTCGTGTCCCCTCCCCGGTAACTCTCCGGGTAGAGTGCAAGGCGATCGTCCAGAAAACGGTCACTGGTCGGGTAGTAATTGAACCCGATCACCGAAGGCGGACATTGGTTCTCTTGAAACCACAGGATCTCCTCCATGCCGAATCCATGGTCCCGCAAGTCCGCGTACAGCTCATGATCCTCCCCCACCCTGCCGCACAACAGGTCGATACCCAGCCAGCGGCGCGCTTCCCGCTTCACCCGGTAGCTTTCCAGCGTTTCCCTGGCAAACACGGTCCCACCGTCCTCGGTATAGATCAGCTGCGCTTCTGGCTGGACCTCCCGGATGGCGCGCATGGCCAGCACCGTTCCCTTCACCTCGTGCAGCAGCGCCCGCAGGTAGCTTTCCACGCTGCGCCCATGCGGATACCAGTGCTCATACAGGCACGAAAACCGGCTGGTGGTGTGCGGTTCGTTCACCGGGGTATACCGCGTGATCCAGGGGTACCGCCGCGCCACCTGCCCCGCATACGCAGCCAACAGGGCAGGAAACTCCGGGTCGAGCAGAGAGGTGCCGGCCGGTCCGCTGCCGTGGTGCACCAGGCCCGCAATGGGCGTCAGCTGCAGGCGCTGCATCTCCCCAAGCAGGCCATCAAAAAACGCCCAACTTCTTCCATTCGCCTCGAAGTACTCCCAGTGCAGCGCCGTCCGCAGTGTGCGGATGCCCAGCGAAGCAATCAATTGGAGGTCTTCCCGATAGCGGGCCCGATGCCCCGACCTGGTATGTTGATCCAAAAACTCATCGTGAACACGGTTCAGCGTGCATTCCAATCCGCCCCAAACTTCCATGTGCTGCATCTCCTCGCCAAAACGCGCGGCGCTCACCTCCGGGCATCTGCGCGGGCGGATCACTGGACTGAGATGCAGTTCCGATTTCGGCGGCCCGCTTTCTGGTCCGCTTTCGCCTCCCCCGTTCGCCACGTACCGCCGGGCTGACATTCGGTCGCTGGCCTGCTGCCACAGCGGCGGCCCGCAAGCTCTGCGATACCCTTCCTGTATGCCGTACCGCCTTGCCGCCGCGCTTGCCGCCCTCCCCTTCACTCTTTCCCTGGCCGCGGCCCAAACCCCGGCAGCTCCCCGGCCGACGAGTCGCTCTGTCTCCACCGCGCTGAAGCCCTACACCGGCTGCCGGCTTCCCGGCGGCCCGGACCTGGTCCAGACCACACCGCTTCCCCAGGCGCCCATGACGCGCGCCGCGCAAACGCTCACCGGCCCGGTCAAAATCCGCATCGCCAACGGTGTCTTCGCGGCCTTTGCCTTTCCCGGCGGCGCCCCCTTCGCCAACGTCAAGATCGAACAGCTGCCGGCCGCCACCTTTCGCACCGAAAAACCCGAACTCATCAGCGAGTTCGACAAGATCAACGCCACCGGCGAAGACACACAGCGCAACTACGCCCTGAAGCCCGTGCTGAACGGCTTCGAAATCTACGGCTTCGACCGCACCGCGCTCGACGGCAAGGTCCTCGGCATCTATCTCTTCTTCGACAACGCCCACCACGTCGCCACCACCGCCTACTTCCTCAACGCCCCGCCCGCGCAGCGCCACTTCAACACCGTGCAGCAATACAACGAGGAGCGCTCAGCCTTCCTGGAGGCCTACACCGCCTGCGTACGCAAAGCGCTCGGCGGCGCTTCCCCCACCACACCCGCAAAGCCCAAACCCGCCGCAAGACCCGTCCACCACGCCGCCAAACACCGCTAGGAAGCTCTGATCAAGTCTGCTCGCCGCAATTCAAGTCTGCTGACCGCAACGGCCCGCTTCTCTTATTGTCATTCCCGAAGGGAATCTGCGGTTTCTCCCGGGCGGCAACGCCCTTCGAGGACTCAATCAGACCTCCCCTAAAGCAACATGACATCGGCTGCACCCAGCGCCAAGGGCGCGCTCCATACCAGCCCAGGCCTAAGGCCTGGGTCGAGGGCCAGTAACACCCGCAAGGGCTGAAAGCCCACCCTATAAACGACCCGTACAGCTACGAGGCGTCCGCGCTAGCCGGCCACGTCCTCTCCCCGGGCACGTTCCTGCTCTCGCTGACGCACGCGCCATCGGCGCAGCGGCTCGCCCAGCACCTCGATCAACAAAACGCCCGCCATAATGATCGGCCCGTCGATGGGGCGCTGCATCGTGCCCGTGGCGATCATCAACGTGGTGGAAAGCGCCGCCGGTTGTTGCGCCTGAAGCAGGATGGTCAGCAGCACCGTAAGCATCGCCGCCACCACCGAGGCCCACACACGCGTCATCGTGATGTGGCTGGTGGAAACCGCCGGCGTGTACCAGGCACCCGTCATCCACAGCGCCACAAAGCCGCTCACGACGCCGCTCAAATGCCCCATGAGGATACTGTAAGGCTTTGCACTCTTGCGCTCCGGCATTTCGGCGAGTTCAAAAGCCGTAGGCCCCAGGCTGGCAAACAGCAGCGGTTGATGCGCAAAAAACGCCGCAATGCCCGCAATCAACAGCAGCCCCGCCTCACAAAGCGGGGAAATAATGGCGTCCCTTTGACGCTGCTTCAGCATGTGCATTCTCCCCGCCCGAATCTCGCGGGTCGCGCTCAGTGTTGGTGCTCAGGGTTGGGCGTGTGCGGGCGCTTGCCCAGCTCATGCCAGTTGGTCACCTGCATGTCCACCTTGTAGTGCGTGGCCGCGGCCTGCAGGTTGGCAAAGGTCTGGTCACGATCCGCGTCGCTCACATCCTTCACCTGGTCGAACCGCGCAATCGCATTGCGCACATGCGACGGGTCCGTCATCGGCTCCTTGCGCTGCTTCGAAAAGGCATACACCGATTCCGGCAGCTCCTTGCGCTCTTCCGTACTCAGCTTGCCGTGCTCCTCATGCGGCTTCCATGTGGCTTTCATGCTGTTTCCTTCGTGGTCCATCGTGCGTTGTCATCACAGCTGCGAGCGGATTATTCCGCCACGGCCATCTCCTCCGCCTCGTCCACATTCTCCACAATCTCACCCACGTCCTCACTCGCCTGCGCGGCATCCACGCCATAGCGCCTGGCCAGCTCCGGCGCATACCGTGCCATGTCGTTGCGCAGCCGAATCAGGCTCAGATCCTTTGACTTCGACTCCAGCATCACGTCCACGTCGATGTGCTGGATCGACCGCAAAAACGTGATGCTCTCAAACGGGTTGTTGTAATCCGCATGCCCGGTCCAGATGGGCGGCTGCAGCACCATCTCGGGCTTGCCTGTCTTGCGGTTTTTGCGCTTGATCTCGCGCATCTCCGTGCGTGCGCAGCTGAAGTGCATCTTGGGCCGCACCCCACTCGGCCACGTCGCGCAGAATCGCTCCAGCGTCGGCACCAGCTCCAGCCCTTCCGGGTTGAAGCACCAGTGGTGCTGGTAGTCCCACACGCACTTTACGCCGGTGGCCTCGTGCACCTTCAGCACATCCGCCGCGCTGTAGCGAATGTCGTCGTTTTCCAGCACCAGCCTGCGCCGCACCGGCTCACTCAGCCGCTTCCACGTCTCCGCCCAGCGCCGCCACCCACTCTCGCGATCGCCATACGCCCCGCCCACGTGCACCACCATCACCGCCTCGGGACCGCACTCCATCCCGTCCAGCATCTCGGCCTGCGAATCGAGGTCCCACATGCTCTTCACCGTCAGCTTCTCGTTCTCGCTGTTCAGCACAATGAACTGCGAGGGATGAAAGCTCAACCGCACATCCGCCTCCCGCGCATAGCGGCCAAACGTGGCCAGATCGCTCGCACTTTCCCGCACCATCTTGTGAAACTGCGGCATGTCCGGATGCGTCGCATACGGCGCAATGTCGGAGCTCATTCTGTACATGTGAATGCCATGCTTGCGCAGGTATTGCAGCACGTCGCACAGATACCCCAGCGACACGCGCAGATGCGGATTGGCCTGGTAGCGCCGCGCGTCGCTGGTCTTCAGCCCACCCCCACCCATCACCTTCACTGGAAATCCCAGTCGCATGGCCTCGGCAGGAAATGTGAGCTGCGGCAGCCCTTCGAGCGCCACGCACTGCGACATCGGCGTCGTCAGCATCCGCTGCAGTTCGGCTTCCGCAACGTCCTTCTTGGTCGGCGGCTTCGCTTTGGCCTTCTTTTTCGCCTTCTTCCCAGCCGCCTTCTTCGCGTTCACCCTAGCCTTGTCACCCCGCAACGCCCCTCTTCCCTCACCATCCCGCAGCGAAGCGGAGGGCTCCGTTTTTCCTTCGGAGCCATCACCGACCCCAGCCACCGCCGCACTCTTCTTCGGCCGCCCCGGCCTTCGTTTCTCTTCCATCAATTCCGCCATCACCACCGCCCCACATACAACGTAGAACCTACATCGTAGAACTCCATTACTTCGCAACCTCCACCAACTCCACCGCACTGTCGCCTGCCACCGACGGTGCATCTGCCGCCTCGCTCTCCTCCACCACCATCTCGTCCCCAAACCCAATCTCACGAATCCACCGATTCCACACCTTCACCGGCAGCGCTCCGCCGCTGGCCTGGTTATGCCCCAGCCCATAGCTGTTGTCGGCCTCCGGCGGCCGATGCCGCGCCAAAAACTCAATCAGGTTCACCCCCGCCGGGGCCCGCCCGGAAAACGTCACCCACCCCGGTCGATACCCCGTATTCACCCCAAAGATCACACTGCCTTTGAACCGCCCGCGCCACTGCTGCGCCACCAGCGGATGCACCTGACATCCGGTGTGCATGCGGATGGCCACCAGGTCCGCCCCCAGCTCCTCGCGCAAGGCCTTGCTGAACCGTGGCGGCTGTTTGCGCGCATAGGCCAACGCCTCGCCCACCTCGTCCTTGGCCCGCAACAGCTCGGACGTCTCTTCAAACTTGCCGCTCGTCACATCCTTGGGCCCGTCAGCCTTCATCAGCAGCGCCAGCGCCGCATCGGCGCGCCCCTCGCTGGTCCGCCGCGGCGCATTCAGCAGGCTTGTGGCATCCCGCAGCGCACCGCCGCCAAACCGCGCCTTGGCCGCCGCCAACTCCTCAAACAGAGCCTTATCGCCCAGGTCACTCAGGACGGAAATCCCCGCCAGCCACAGCCATTCCGTCGCCTTCGCCTCCCCGCACAGCGCCCGCGCACACCACCAGCACAGCAAACCGCTGGTCGCCACATCCTTGCCATCGCCGGCCTCATCGCCCGTACCGTAGGCTGTAATCAGCGTCGATCCAGCCGGCTGCCCAATCGGCCTGTGGTGATCCAGCAACAGCGTCGGCACCCCGGCCAGAACGTCCCCATCGCGGCTGCCCAGGTCCGTCACCAGCAGCCCATCGATGCCCTCCGCATCAGCCCGCTCGCGCAGCCGACCCCCGATCTCCTCGCCCCACGCCGACTCGCCCTTGCGCCGGCACTCCCCTTCCACGCTCGTGTAGCCCGCCTCGCGCAGCGCCCGCAACAGCAGCGCCCCGGCCGGCAGGCCGTCGCCGTCGAAGTCGCAGACCACGTACAGGCGCGACGCCTTGCCCATCGGCAGATCCGCCAGCCACGCAAGAAACCGGTCTCCCACTTCCAGCGCAAACGCTTCCATCACGTCAGTTCGGATGCACGAAATTGCTGCCCCACCGTTCGCACGCTCCTCAACCACTGTGATCCCATCACGCCTGCATCAGAATCTGCATGCGTGCCACTGTAAGTCGCTGGCTGGATGCCATTCGTACCAGCTTCTGGTTTCTTCCCATGGTGATGCTGGCCCTTGCCGCCGGCCTCGCTCTGCTTCTCCTCTACATCGACCGGCGCTTCGACCCCGGCATGAAATCCACCCTCGCCTGGGCCTACACCGGCGGCCCGGAAGGCGCGCGCTCCCTGCTCAGCACCGTTGCCGGCTCCATGATCACCGCCGCCAGCGTCACCTTTTCGCTCGCCTCGGTCGCGCTTTCCATCGCCTCGCAGCAGTACGGCTCCCGTGTGCTCCGCAATTTCATGCGCGACCGCATCACGCAGGTGCTGCTCGGCACCTTTGTTTCCACCTTCATCTACAGTGTGCTCGTGGTCCGGGCCATCCGCGGTTCGGATTTCTCCGGCGGCTTCGTTCCCGCCATCTCCGTCACCGTCGCCATCGGCCTCACTCTCACCAGCCTCGTGCTGCTGGTCTACTTCATCCACCACGTCTCCTCCTCCATCCAGGCCTCGCGCATCATCCGCGTCATCGCGGAAGACCTGGAAGAGGCCGTCCCGAAGCTGTATCCCTCGAATACCGGCGCCCCGCTCCACGCCACCCCGGCCCTGGAAGAGCTGCGGCGGCAACGTCAGTTCCGCCTGACCGTGCCCAAGAGCGGCTACCTGCAAACCATCGACCTCGACTCCCTGCTCGAGCTCGCCAGCGCCCACGACAGCGTCTTCAATCTCCTGGTCAAGCCCGGCGACCACCTCCTCGCCGGCTCTCCCCTGGCCGAGGCCTGGGGCGTCGCCGAGCTACACGGCGATGACCTCAAGAAGGCCCAGAAAGCCTTCTACATCGACCGCGAACGCACTCCCGCGCAGGACATTCGCTATCACTTCCAGCAGCTCACCGACGTGGTCGTCCGCGCTCTCTCCCCCGGCATCAACGACCCCTTCACCGCCGTGAACGGCATCGACGAACTCGCCTCCGCCATGCTGCTGCTCGCCCGCCGCGCCGATGTCACAACCCTGCGCAAGGACGAAGGCGGGGAGCTCCGCCTCATCGTCCCCACCCCCAGCAACGCCGAACTTCTCCAGGAAACCGTCGGCCACATCGCCATCTACGCCGCCACCGATCACTTCGTCATGGCCTCGCTGCGCCGCGTGCTCACATCGGTCGAACCGGAACTCACCGAGCCCGCCGACCTGCGTGCCATCCGCGATCTGCGCGCCGAGCTCGACCGGCGCCAGGCCGCCAAAGCCCCCAGCTGACAACAGCCATCTGTTGCCATTCCCCTTTGTTGTCATTCCCGAAGGGAATCTGCGTTCCTCCCCGTCTCACCCCACTGCGCACCCCCTCGCTACCGCCCCGCCGTCGATTCACTTTCATCCGCCACAAACCACCACCCGCGCCACCCTGCCCCACCCGCATCACACCCCGCAGGAGCCACGCATGCCGGACCAACCCGCCCTCACCCTCACGGATCTCCCTGCCAACACCAAAAAGACCGTCACCCTGGGCGACACCAAAGTCCTCCTCGTGCGCACCGATGACATCGCCGCCGGCCAGCCCACACTCTTCGCCGTCGAAGCCGAGTGCCCGCACGCCAAGGGCCCGCTCGAAAAGGGCGTCGTCTGCAACGGCCGCCTCGTCTGCCCCTGGCACACCGGCACCTTTGAGCTCGCCACCGGCAAGCTCCTCGAGCCACCTCCCCTGCGCGACCTCAAGCGTTACCCCGTCCGCCTCGACGGCGAGCAGATCTTCGTCGACCCCACGCCCATCCCGGCCTCCGCGCCCGCCCCGGCCGGCCAGGGCAAGCACCTCGTCTTTGCCGGCGGGGGCGCCGCCACCGCCGCCGGTCTCAGCTACCTCCGCGACCAGAACTTCGCCGGCAAGGTCACCGTCCTCGAACCCGTCTCCGGCGAGCCAGTCGACCGGACCCAGCTCACCAAAAACTCCCTCGCCGGCAAAAAGCCCCTCGACACCCTTCCCCTCTTCGCCCCCAAAGGCCAGGACACCCTTGGCAATCTCCAGGTCGACTTCATCGCGGACAAGATCACAAACCTCGACGCCGGCATGCACCAGATCACGCTCGCGGGCGGCCAAACGCTCCCCTACGACGCCCTCACCCTCGCCACCGGCAGCCTCCCCGACCGTCCCGCGATCCCCGGCGCTGACCTCCCCAACGTCTTCACCATCCGCCACCCCGACGACCTCCGCCGCATGGAGCCCCTGCTCACCCCCGGCGCCCGCGCCGTACTCCTCGGCGACAGCTTCATCGCCTTCGAGGCCGCCAGCGCCCTCCGCCAGCGCGATCTCCACACCACCGTGATCGCCCGCAGCAAGCTCCCCTTCGCCGAAAAGTTCGGCCCCGCGGTCGCCGAAGCCATGATGAACCTCCACCGGTCGAAGGGCGTCAACCTCCACACCGAAGCCGAAGCCACCGCCATCAGCCCCGTCGCGGTCACCCTCAGCACCGGTGCGGACATCCCCGCCGACCTGGTGATCCTCGCCGTCGGCGTCACCCCCATCACCGGCTACGCCAGCAATCTGCCCGCGGGCAAGAAAGGCGGCTTCGCCATCGGCCCCGACCTGCGCCTCGCCCCCAACCTCTGGTGCGCCGGCGACATCGCCTCGGTCGACGGCACCCGCATCGAGCACTGGCGGCTCGCCGAGCAGCACGGCCGCACCGCCGCGGAGGCCATGCTCGCCTACGTCACCGACGACGCCCGCGGTCCCGCCACGCCCTTCAGTGGCATCCCGCTCTTCTGGACCACGCACTTCAGCAAACGCTTCAATTACGCCGGCCACGCCGACACCTGGGACGAGATCGTCATCGATGGCGACCCCCAATCGCTGAACTTCATGGCGTTCTACGTTAAAGACAACCTCGTCACCGCCGTCCTTGAATGCGGCCGCGACACCGCCCTCGCCGCCCTCATGGAACACCTCCGCAACCCGCAAACCCTCCACTCACTCCAACAACTCGCCTCCTCCGCAAGCCAAAGCACCGCAAGCTGAGCGCAACAGCCCCCCACCTCCAGCGCCAAGGGCGCGCCCTATCCCAGCCCAGGCCGAAGACCTGGGTTATGCCAGGGCACCCGCAAGGGCTGAAAGCCCGCTCTACAGGCCACCGGGTACAACGACGACACTTCCGCTCGAAGCGGCCTATCTTGTCTGTAAAGCCTTCAAGGTCCTGCAAAGGAGAGCAAGTGCCCGATACTGCCAGCGTCCCAACAAGAACTGTTCGATTTCAAAGTTACGGTGAACCGGCCGAGGTATTGCGACTGGAAGAGACGACGCTGCCAGGGCCTACAAATCAGCGTGTCCGCGTCAAGGTCCAGGCCTGTGGTCTGAATCCAGCCGACTGGGCCTTGTGCCGTGGCCTGTTCGCCGGAAATCTTCCACGTGGCATCGGGCTGGAAGTAGCTGGAATCGTCGATGCAGTCGGTGACGAGGTAAAGGACGTAGAAGTCGGTGAGCTTGTGTTCGGTCCAGTCGACTTCGTAAACACCAGCAGCGCGGGAGCCTCCGATTACGCCATCCTGCAGCACTGGACGCCTGTTCCGAGCGGACTGGATGCGATCCACGCGGCGGCTCTGCCCATGGCAGTCGCGATTGCCTACGGCAGCCTGGACTGCCTCGGCGTCGAAGCGGGAAAGACGGTGTTGATCAACGGCGCGGGAACGACAGTTGGGTTCGCCGCGGTTCAAATCTCCCTGTTGCGCGGAGCACGCGTCATCGCAGCCGCGGGCAGCACTTTCGCGGAGCGTCTGCGGTGTCTCGGTGCGTTGGTGACTGCCTATGGAGATGGTTTACCGGAAAGAGTTTCTGCACTGCCAAGCCCGTCGCCTGACCTGATCCTTGACGTCGCACCGGTGAGTGGTGCTCTGCCCGCGCTCGTTCAGATCGCCGGTAACCCCAGGCGCGTCATGACGATCAGTGACTTCGCGGCCGCCAAAGCATTGGGTGTTCGTTCCAATCTCGAGGAACCCGCCATGCGCATACGCTATGACGTTCTAAAGGAATTCGCGGACCTCGCGGCACAAGGCAGGTTCTCCGTTCCGGTAGCACGCACCTTCGCCCTTGACGAGTGGAAGACGGCGCTGGCCGTCAGCGAAGACCAGCAGGCGCGAGGCAAACTCATTCTCCTGCCCTGACGGCCAAAGTTGGCGATTCATGCACGCGGCAAGGAGCGGAGCTGGTAATCCCAGCCCCCGCTCGCATTACTGATTGGTGTACCGTGGAGCCGGTTTGCCGGTCTGCTGCGACGCCGCGAAGAGTGCCGATCCCGCATCGAAATACTTGCTCACCGCTGCCTCGTCCTGGACGGAGGGCGCTGTAATCTTTTCCTTCCGCTCAAGCCCGACAAGCGCTGCGTCCACCATGTCTTCGGTCGACATCACGACCTGCGGATCGATGTTCGACAAGGGGAAGCCTTGTACATCCCAGATTTCGGAAACGGTTGCTGCCGGGGCGACCAGCTGCACCACCACCTCGGTGCCGGCGAGCTCAGCCTGAAGGGCCCTGGACAGGTTCTGCACATAGGCCTTGGTTGCACCATAGATCGGGGTGTAGGGATAGCCATCGAAACCAACCACTGAGCCAACATTGACCAACGCACCGTGGTTCCGGCTCTTGAAGCCAGGCAGCACGGCCATGGCCAGGCGGGTAAGAGCAATCACATTGATGTTGATCAGGGTATTCAACTGATCGACTGTCGCGCTATCCAAAGGACCAACAAAGGATGTCCCCGCATTATTCACCAGCAAGCTGATCTGATCGTTTCCGGAGATCGCCTTCGCAACGGCTTCGAGCTGAGACGCATCGCAAAGGTCCGCCGCCTGCGTCTTTACCTGAACGCCATATTGCTGGGACAAGTCCTTGGCAATCGCTTCCAGACGGTCCGCGCGCCGGGCCACCAGGAAAAGATCGTAGCCTTTCTTCGCAAGCCGCTCCGCATAGACCTTACCAATCCCGGCTGAGGCTCCGGTCACCACGGCCATTCCAGGCTTTGTCGTTTGTGTTGTGCTCATGTGCAAACTTCCTCCGTACTCTTATTTTGTACCGCACGGTAAAGACGCGAGCAGGCTGCGCGAGGATGCAGAATAATTTTCCACAACGGTACAAAATGGGTCGAAGGCAGGCGGCTGCGCATCAGAAGCAGGAGGAGGGGCGATGCCGACCATCATCAAAAAGCGCTCTCCGGGCCGTCCTCGGGAGTTTGATCGCGACACCGCTCTGAAAGCAGCGATGCGGATTTTTTGGAGGCAGGGCTATGAAGGTGCCTCCCTCGCGGACCTTACCGAAGCGATGGAGATCAGTAAACCAACACTGTATGCCGCCTTTGGGGATAAAGAAGGTCTGCTGAGGGAGGCCCTGCGCCTGTACCTTGGCCAGCACGCGGCAGACTACAGCGCAGCCCTGAACCGCCCCACGGTGAAAGAAGTCGCCGAGACCTGGTTGCGGCTGACGGCAGGGGTGCGCAGAGAGGCGGATGCACCTCCCGGTTGCCTGCTGGTGCAAGGAGCCCTGGTCGGCAGTGAAGCCAGTCGCGCCGTCCAGGATGAGCTCGCTTCCATTCGGAATGAAGGAACGAGACAGTTGCAACAACGATTTCGCCGGGCGATGCGTGAAGGCAATCTCCCCGGCACATGGAAACCCGGCCCTCTGGCGCAGTACCTTTCCGCATTGGCTTCAGGACTGGCGGTGCAATCGAGCAGCGGCGCTTCGTCCGAAACTCTCAACAAGGTCATCGATCAGCTCATGGCGAACTGGCCAGAGTGACGCGGGTCGTCACCGATGGTGGTCCATCTCCAACATGAAGACCGGAGCACAATGGGAAACATCACTCACCCATCAGCCCCAATCGTTGCCGGCATCAAACAGGAAGTTACACCACACAGGAGACCGTCTTGAAAGACAGAATCACGCTCGTTGTTCGATTCCGCATTGTTGCATCTGCACAGCAGGAGTTTCTTGCCAAACTCAACGAGGTCTTCACCCACATAGTGAAGGAGGAAACTTTTGTGGAGGCTTCCCTTGTGCAGGACATGCGCGATCCTGAGAGCATTCTGAACTATGAGGTTTGGAACGAGAGTCCCGAATCCTTCATGAAGGAACAAATGAGCAGGCCCTACCGCGCGGAGTTTGAAAAGATGATCGTCGACCGCAACATCGAGCGCACCCCGGCCTGGTACTCCACCCTGGCTGATTGGACCAGGGCGTAATCAGAGCAGCGCCGGATGCAGGGCAGCAGAATCCACCCTGGCGAGCAGGTCACGTAGGTCCATCGCTGCAGTGTTCTCAGAGAATCGGAAACAATGGTCCCAAGCAGGTGAGCAACGGTTCCCGATGCTCCCCTTCCGTGCGCTCCATCGCTGAGCCTTCATCGACTCTTTCTTCGTCACGCTGCCGGCTCGTCAAAGTACAGATACTTGCGCCAGTTCGCGTCCGCCGACCCAATCATGCGCATGATGTGCCGCGAGGTGTGCAGCGTAAACGGTCGTGGCTCCCGCAACAGCTTCATGTCCAGCAGCTCCTGCAGCAGGTGGTTGCCCTTGCGGCGGTTGCAGCCTTTGCAGCAGGCCACAAGGTTTTCCCACGTCGACTGCCCGCCCCGCGAGCGCGGCAGCACGTGGTCCAGCGTGAGCTCCGCCGCGGGCAGTACCAACTGGCAATACTGGCACATGTTGCGGTCCCGTAGCAGGATGTTTTTACGGCTCAATGCCCGCGTTTGGTGCGGAATGCGCCGGTACTCCAGCAGCCGGATCACCGAGGGCATCTGCATGCTCGCCCGATGCGAGTGCAACGTGGTGCCCTGCTCTTCCTCCGTGCGCGCTACCCCCTTGAGCACCAGCACCAGCGCCCGCCGCGCCCCGCAGATGTTGATGGGCTCGTAACTCGCGTTCAGCACCAGCACGGGGGTCTGCATCGCCGGCTGCCGGAACACCCCCGCCCGGATCTCAATGGCCTCCATCCGTGCCGTCCCCGGCACCGGATGGGTTGTGTGGTGCACCTTGCCGCCGCCGCGTCTCGTCTTGCCCTGTCCAGACTGCATTCAGCCTCCGTCTGTTTTGACTACCCGCCGTCCCGGTTCGCTTCGCCTGCCCTGATCGCCCGTTCTACGTGCCTGCTTCCGTGCGCCTCTTTGTTGCCCTTCCTCAAAACGAAACCCGCTCCCGCCTCATTGCCTCACTCCCGGCGAGCACCTCGCGAGTTGCTGTGCCCCCCGAAAACTCTTCTGTGCTGACCTCCGCCCCAACATCCTCTTCACAGCGGTCCCCAAGGCGACCTGCCCGTCCCGCAGACCTTCAGCCCGCATCCCACCGCGCCACGCTCACCTCCACCGCCCGCAGACTTTCCGGCCGCGCCCGCGCCACGGTGGCCACCCACACCTTGTTTGCCCCCGCCCGCAGCAGCACCCGCGAGCACTCCCGCGCTGTCGCCCCTGTGGTCAGAATGTCGTCCACCAGCACCACCTCGCGCCCACGCACAAGTTCCGGCTGCGGTACGGCAAAGGCCCCCTGCAACCCGCGCCGGCGCTGGTCTGGACGCAACGCATACAGCGACCTTGTCTCCTTTACCCTCCGAAGCGCCTCCGGGTGCAGCCGCAGCTTCCATGCCGGTCGCCGCTTCCGCATCCGCCTCACCGCCGCCTCGGCCAGCAGCGTCGCCTGGTTGAACCCGCGTTGCCGCTCCCGCGCTCGATGCAGCGGCACCGGCACGACGATCAAATCCTGGCCCGCCTCGCCGTCCAATTGCAGCAGTGCCGCCGCCATCCACTCACCCAGTACGTGCTCTGCCACCCGGCGCAGCCCCCCAAACTTCAGGGCGTGCAGCATCTCTCGCATCTCTGCGTCATACGCCGCAAAGGCAACCGCCCGCGCAAACGGCGGCGGCGCCAAACGGCAGGCCGAGCACTCCGTGGCGCCCATGGCCGCCGCGAACCGCGCCGACTCCATCCCCAGCGCGTCGCCACAGCGCGCACAAAGCGCCTCATCCTGCGGATCGCCCCCCTGGCGCACCCGGTCCACGCAGGCATCGCAAACGCGCACGGGCGTGCCGCCCAGCATGGGTCCACCGCAGATGCGGCAGTCGGAGGGCAACACCGCGTGCAGCATGTCCAGAGCCGCCGCTCTGCCGCGTACCACAAAGCCCTGCGCCAGCGCGCCAGGCCGCACGGCAAATCTCTTTTTCAAGCCTTTCGGAGCCGCGGGCGAGCTTGCCCCTTCAGCCAGCGCACCGGACAGGGAGCCAGAAGCCCCCTCCGTACCGAGCCGGATTTGCCTTCTGCCTTCGGTGAAGACACACCTCACTCGCAGCCCGCCGGGTCCCTGCGCAGAACCTGCAACCTGAGCCAGACCGCTCCGGTAGCGCGCCGATGCCCGCAGTATAAGCCCGCTCTGGACGGCTGGCAATGGCACCCGCCGCTCACTCGCTCCGTTCTATGCTCTCCACCATCTCCGCCAGGAACCTCGCCGCTGGCCCGCACACGATCTTCCAAAACCGGGGACACAAAAGCTCCACCCCACAAAAGCCTGCACACCAGGAGCCACCGGGCCGCGCCTCCCCGCGCTATCCTGATAAGGGATGCCTGCCACCGCCACACCCTCGGCTGCTGCCCGCCCCGCGCGCGTGCGCCCCCGCGCCCGCCGTGGCTCGCTGCTGGCCGACTACGTCGAGCTCGCCAAACCTCGTGTCTCGGTCATGGTGCTGCTCACCGCCGCGGGCGGCTTTTACCTCGGCTCCCTTGCCTCAGGCATCAGCCCCTTTCACCTCGGGCTGATCAAGGCTCTGCTGGGCATTGCGCTGGTCACCGCCGGCTCTTCCGTGCTGAACCAGGCGCTGGAGCGCAAGTCCGACCGTCGCATGCCCCGCACCGCCTCCCGCCCCATGGCCCTCGGCCGCGTCGGCCTGGCGCACGGGTTGCTCCTCGGCTTTGCGCTGATCGTCGGCGGCTCACTCTATCTCGCCCTCACCACCAACGTCATCACCGGCACCCTGACCCTGCTGACCGCTGTCGGCTATGTCGCCATCTACACCCCCCTCAAGCGCATCACCCCGCTCAATACCTTTGTCGGCGCCTTTCCCGGCGCGCTTCCGCCCCTGATCGGCTGGACCGCCGCTCGAGGCCTCATCGAATGGCCCGCCGTCGCCCTGTTCGCCATCCTGTTCGTCTGGCAGTTCCCCCACTTCATGGCCATCGGCTGGATGTACCGCTCCGACTACGCACACGCCGGCATCCGGCTCACCGCCACCGGCCGCAACACCCGCGAAGCCGCCCGCTCCTCCGCCACCCAGGCCCTCTTCTGGGCGACCCTGATGGTTCCCGTCAGTCTGTGGCCCACCTGGCTCCACACCACAGGGCTCCCCTACGCTGCTGTTGCCCTCGCGCTGGACGCCTTCTATCTCTACGCCACCCTCCGTTTTGCCCGCATCACCCGCGACCCCGAAGCCCCCGGGAACCGCGCCCTCGCCCGCAACCTGCTCAAGGTCTCGGTTCTTTACCTGCCCCTGTTGCTGCTCGCCATGGTCCTCAACGCCCAGGGTCGTCTTTCTTTCTAATCGGCAGTTTGGGCAGAAACTTTAATCATTTTTTCTGTCACTGCAGAAGGGGATCTGCGCTGCCGCAGCGTGGTCACAAGCTTCCCGGCAGACCCCGCTACACTGAATACAGCATGAATGCCGTCACCGCCCCCGTCTCCAACCCGAACCTTCGCACCCCCGCCTCGGTCATCTGGGGCATCCTGGCCGTGTCCGCGGTGGCCTCCCTGTTTCTGGCCTGGCTGGTCTATTACCACCCGCCCACCGATGTCGCCGGCACCCACCTGGCCTTTCTCCCCGCCCTGAACGCCGTACTGAACGCCCTGTGCACCGTGTTTCTGCTGGTCGGCTTCCGCCACATCCGCCGCCGCGAGGTTTTCAAGCACCGCAACGCCATGTTCGGCGCCTTTATCGTCTCGTCCGTGTTCCTGGTCGCATACATCACCAATCACGTGCTGCACGGCGATATGCTCTTCCCCCGGGCCCACCCGGTCGCCCGTCAGATTTATCTTTGGGTGCTGCTTACGCCACACATCCTGGCCGCCGTGGTCTGCCTCCCGCTCATCCTGATCACCTTTTTTCTTTCCCTCACCGGACGCTTCCCCGCCCATCGCAAGGTCGCCCGCTGGACCTTCCCCATCTGGCTCTACGTTTCTGTCTCCGGGGTCGTCGTGTACGCCATGCTGGCGGCATACCGCTAACCATGCAGCCCGATACCCGCAAACTGCTCATCACCGGCTCCGTCATGCTCGGCGCCGGCATCCTGTGCGTCGCGCTGCTGATTGCTGTCTTCGGTGGAACCACCCGGCAGGGCCCCCACACCAACGGCGGCTGGCTCATGCTGATTCTCGCGCTCGGCTGCCTTCCCGTAGGCCTGCTCATCTCCGTCCTCGGCCTCGCCAAACTGATCGGCGAACGCACCCGCGGCTAGATTGCCAGCGCAGTTGCTAAGCAGCTGGCCTTAGAATGAGATCACAGCCTCTATACCCAGCGCCAAGGGCGCGCTCTATACCAGCCCAGGCCGAAGGCCTGGGTGAGGACCCGTACACCCACAAGGGCTGAAAGCCCGTTCCATAGCCGACCGGGTAGCAGCCACCAGCCTTTCGCCCGAACCCGCCCTTTCCTCGCTTGCCGTGCTCTTGACACCCCCGCCAACGCCAAGGCCTGCCCCGGAACAGGACACAATCCAGCCCGAAGGCCCACCTTCGTGGCAGGGAATCAAAGGCCTCACTCTGCTATGCTTCCCTTTGAAACGGAGAGCAGACAGTCATGGCGCGAGGCGTGAACAAAGTCATTCTGGTGGGCAACGTAGGGAAGGACCCTGAGTTCCGGACCTCGGCGAATGGGACGCCTGTGGCCAAATTTACTTTAGCCACAACCGATCGTGCCAAGGATGCACAGGGTAACTGGTCGGATAAAACCGAATGGCACAACCTGATCATGTTTCAAAGAACTGCTGAGGTCGCCCGTGATTATGTAAAAAAGGGCTCTCAGATCTACGTCGAAGGAAAGATTCAAACAAGCTCCTGGGACGACAAGGAGTCCGGTCAGAAGAAGTATCGAACTGAAATCCTCGTCAATGACATGCAGCTCCTCGGCGGTCGCGGTGAAGGCGGCGGCAGCTCGGAGCGTTCAGGTTCCTATGCCTCCTCGGGCTCCCAGGGCGGCGGCTACGGCTCTGGCGGCAACTACGCCGGTGCCCGCGCCCAGACCTCCTCCGGCGGCGGTTCCTCCCAGCAGCCTGCCAACGACTACTCCGACCAGGGCATCACGGACGAAGACATCCCCTTTTAGGGAATCTCTGATCAAGTCCTTCGACGGCAACGGTTCTGTCTTTCGTTGTCATTCCCGCAGGGAATCTGCGTTCCTTCCGGGCGGCAACGAACTTCAAAGAAGAAACCAGATTTCCTGGAACAAGATCACAGCTGCTGTGACCCAGCGCCAAGGGCGCGTTCTATACCAGCCCAGGCCGAAGGCCTGGGTTGGGGCCCAGTGCACCCATAAGGGCTGAAAGCCCGCCGTATAGCCGCCCGGGGACAGCTACGAGGCTTCCGCTCTCATCTCCGCCGGAAACAGAAAACCATGCGGCCCTTTTGCAATCTGAGGCTCAGTTGACCTGCTTCACATCTGCTATACGGCGGGCCACCGCGGAAGCACCTCAAAGGCAGGCCGCCCGAAGAGAAACCCCTGCATTTTGAAGATGCCCAGGTCACACAAGGCCCGCATCTCTTCCGGCCTTTCCACCCCTTCCGCGATGATCAGAATGTTCAGGTCACGGCAGACCTGGATGATGGAGCGCACGATCGAGCGGCTGGCAGGACGCGTATCGATGTCGTGAATCAGCGCCTGATCGATCTTGAGTATGTCGGGCTGAAACACCGAAAGCAGGCCGAGGCCGGAGTGACCGGCCCCGAAATCGTCGATCGCCACGCGGAGGCCATGGCTCCTGTACTCGGACATGATGTTTTTCAGATGTTCCTGATCGCGTACCTTTTCGACTTCGGTCACCTCAAAAACAACCCGGTTCAGAGGGAAGTTCACGGATTCGGCGGCGTTGAACGTCCTCACGAGACACTGCTTCGGTTCGTACACCGCATTCGGGTAAAAATTGATGTTCAAATCAGCACGGGTTTCCAGAACGCCAAGCGCTGCGGAAACCACAATGGCCTTTTCCCGGCATCGCTGGTCGGTGGCGTAACGGTTGTTATGCAGCGTCTGATCGAGCACAAATTGGGCCGGCTCGCCCTTCGGTCCACGGGCGAGCGCCTCATACGCCACCACGCTGCCCGCCTCCACATCGACAATGGGTTGAAACGCCATCGAGAACGGGAAGTGCGGTCCGTTCGTGCACAGCTTGCAATCTTCCCCGCGATGCGCCTCGATGAAGCGATCATCCGCCTGCTGCACCTTGCGTTCCGCCGCGTCAATGATCTGGTGGAGGGAAAGGGTCGCTTTCTGGTCGTTCAACGCTCGAGTTCTCCGTACCGCTTCAGTTCCCAACGTATCTTTGCCGTGTCATGAAAACGAGCGAGGTGCAATCCCGGATCGCTTCCCGGCCCCGCTCGTGACGACTTCGCCAGCCTACTTTCTTTGTGCCCGGGCCGTTCACAACAACGAACAGATTGCGGCGATCTTTGTTCAAACAATCAAAGTTGATTCCAAAATCACACAGCGGTCACCATCGCCGGGTGCCTCCCCCATGACCTTGCACCGATCCTGAGCAGCGACACGCGGTCAAGCCGCTCTCCCCATCACGAACAACGCTACTCCGTACCCTCCCGGGCCCCCTTCCACAGGTCGAGCCCACCCTCGGTGGCGTAGCGATCGATCTCCCGCAACTCCGCTTCCGAAAACTCCAGCTTCTTCAACGCATCCAGCGAGTCATCCAGCTGCTCGACATTCCTGGCGCCAATCAGCGCTGAGGTCACCCGCTGGTCGCGCAGCACCCAGGCGATCGCCATCTGCGCCAGCGTTTGCCCGCGCCCCCTGGCAATCTCGTTCAGCGCTCGCACCCGCTGGAGATTCTCCTCGCTGAGAAAATGCTGCAGAAACGACCCACCCGCGGCACCACCCTGCGCCCGCGAACCTTCCGGGACCCCGTTGAGGTACTTGCCCGTCAGCAGCCCCTGAGCCAGCGGCGAAAACGCGATGCACCCCACTCCCAGTTCCTCCAGGGTGTCCAGCAGCCCATGCTCAATCCACCGGTTCAGCATGGAATACGACGGCTGATGGATCAGCAGCTTGACGCCCTCGCCCGCCAGCAGCCTGGCCGCCTCCCGCGTCGCCTCCGGGCTGTAGCTCGAGATCCCCACATACAGCGCCTTACCCTGCCGCACCGCCTGCGCCAACGCGCCCATGGTCTCCTCCAGCGGCACCTCCGCGGTTGGCCGGTGCGAGTAGAAGATGTCCACATACTCCAGCCCCATTCGCCGCAGGCTGTCGTCCAGGGACGCCAGAAGGTACTTCCGCGAGCCACCCACCCCATACGGCCCCGGCCACATGTCCCATCCGGCCTTGGTCGAGATCACCAGCTCATTGCGGTAGGGCCGGAGGTCCTTGCGCAGCATCTCGCCAAAGTTCTCCTCCGCCGACCCATAGGGCGGGCCATAGTTATTGGCCAGGTCGAAGTGCGTCACCCCGCGATCAAACGCCCGCCGCACCATCGCCCGGCCGGTCTCAAACACATCGGTCCCGCCAAAGTTCTGCCACAAACCCAGCGACACCGGCGGCAACACCATCCCCGACCGCCCGCACCGCCGAAACCCCGCACCCCGATACCGCCCTGCATCCGGCACATACGCCATCTCGCTTCACTCTCCCTGCGCCTTGGATGCACACCAAAGCCACCCCAGCCCGCCTTATCCCTTCTTCACTCTTCACTCTTCACTCCTCACTCCTCACTCCTCACTCCTCACTCCTCACTACACTAGAACCGATGCCCGAACCTCTCCCCATCCCTCCCGGCCCCTTCCGAGCCTACCTTTTCGACCTCGACGGCACCGTCGCCGACTCCATGCCGCTGCACCTCATCAGCTGGCAGCAGGCCACCCGCGAGTTCGGCGCCGACTTCCCCACCGAGCTCTTCTGGCAGTGGGGCGGCATCCCCCTCCCGCGCACCGTGGAAATGCTCAACGAGCGCTTCGGCTACACCCTGGACCCCGCCGCCGTCGTCCACCGCAAAGAGCAGCTCGCCCTCGAGCTCATCGACCGCGTCGAGCCCATCGCCTCCGTCGTCGCGCACATCCACCGGCAGCACGGCCACCTGCCCATGGCCATCGTCTCCGGCTCCCCGCGCCTCACCATCCAGCGCACCCTCAAAATCCTCGGCCTCACCGAGCACTTCGGGGCCATCGTCGGCGCCGAAGACTACACCCACGGCAAGCCCGACCCCGAACCCTTCCTCACCGCCGCCCGCATTTTAAACGTCGCCCCCGCCGACTGCCTCGTCTTCGAAGACGCCGAAGCCGGCATTCGCGCCGCGGAGGCCGCCGGCATGCAATGGGTCCGCGTCCCCGTCCCCCACCTCACCTCCCAACCGGCAAATCCCGCCTAGAAGTTTTGTTGTCATTCCCGCAGGGAATCTGCGTTCCCCCCGGACGACAACGAAGTCCAAGGAAAAAATCAGACAGCCCCTAAGCCGCGCCAATCTCGCAAACTAGGTACCACACCTTCGTTGTAGGGCTAAGACTCTGGGTGAAGGGTCTTATGAAGTCTGCTGTTCGTCTGGCATCAGGCGTTTCCTTCGCGGCCTCGCTTCTTTTCGCGCCACACCTGGCGGCTCAAACCACAGGCGTACCTCAGCCGGCGCAGCACGTGTTGTTGCTCAGCGTGGACGGCATGCATGCCGTGGACTTTCACAACTGTTCGCACGGCGTGCGCGGAGCCAACGGCGGCGAGCCGTTCTGCCCCAATCCGAGCCGCAACGAACTTCGACCTCACCCGTTCTTCTCAGAGCCTGTTCACGATCTAGCTCCTAGCGGAGGGGCGGCATTGCTTTCAGAGTGGATGGATGGGTCGGAAGGTGTATGGCAGTGATGTGAGCCGGGAAACAGTTTGAGCGAGTTCGTCCTTTGTTGGAGGGCGTTCGTCGGCGGACCAAGCCGCGGACGGTGGATCTGTACGAGGTGTTCTGCGCGGTGCTGTACCTGCTCAAGACCGGTTGCCAGTGGAGGATGCTGCCGGACGGGTTTCCCGAAGTGGCGCAAGGTGCATTCGTACTTTGCAAAGTGGTCAGAGCCTGGACCGGACGGGAAAAGCGTTCTGGAGCGGGCCTTGAAAAATCAGTTGGCGAGGACCGCGCCAAACAGGGCGCAGCGCCACGACCAGCTTCTTGATCGTGGACGCGCAGAGCGTAAAGAACACCGACACAGCCAGCCAGAAGGGCTATGACGCGGGCAAGCGCGTCAGCGGCATCAAGCGCCACATCGCGGTCGACACGCAGGCACTGCCGCAAGCCATCGACGTGACCACAGCCGAGATCACCAACCGCAACGGCGCCCTGGCGGCCTTGGACCGCTGCGTGGACAACCTCAAGCAGGTCCGCAGCCTATTGGCCGATGGCGGCTATACGGGCAAGCCTTTCGCGCGGAAGCCGTCGAGCAAAGACTGGGTGCGTCCGTCCAGATCGCCAAATGCAGCGTCCTCCACACCTTCGCCGTCATGCCCCAGCGATGGGTCGTCGAACGCTCCTTCGCCTGGCTCGACAAATGCAGACGGCTCTGGAAAAGCTGCGAGCGGAAACTGAATACCAGCTTGCAGATCATCCACCTCGCCTTCCTTGCTCTCCTACTTAGGAGATCGTGAACAGGCTCTTAGGCGTAGCGATACATAGCCAAACAGGTGTCATCTCGACCGGGGCGAGACGGCTTCTGGTCTCGTGAAGCGGAAACATCCCTGTCTCTTGCCGCGGATTCGAAGGGGCGCCGGTCACAGGTCCTCCTACCGCTCCACCTTCACCAGCACCAGCGCATCCGGCTCCAGGCTCAGCTGCAGTCGCCCATCCTTCAGCTCCCTTTGCTCCGGCGCCGGCAGTGCCGTCCTGCGGTTCATCTCCGCCACCTGCGCGTCGGTCGGGTATTGTGGCCTGCCCATGGCGTTGTACACCGGCAACACATTGCCGTGTTCGTCGTCCACCCTCTGCACGGTCACATGCGCCCGCGCCGGCACACCCGCAAACTGCAGCACCACCGTCTTCGACGGCACACCCGCATGGGCATCCACCGGCGACCGCTTTTCCCCGGTGGGCGGCGGATCCACCAAGTTCCACACCGCCACCGCCAGGCCGCCATCCTCGGCCTTCGTCGCAAGCACATTCTTCGCCTCGTTCGGCAGCAGCTGGTCGCCCAGCTGGTGCAGCAGCGCGAAGTCGTAAAAGCTCGGCTTGTTGATCCCGTACTCCGCCCGCAGGCCAAACTGCCCGGTAAACGGCTCCGCCCCCGGCCCACCCTCTTCAAACACATCGCTAAACGTCCAGAAGCTCATCTGCTGCACCGAGCCATCGGCACACTCGCGCACCGTGTTCGCCACACCCGGCCCCACAAACGTCGTGTCCCACGCTTGCGAATCGGACTGCACATTCCACTCGGTCCAAAACAGCGGCAGGGCCTGCTCCCCCGCCGCATTCATCTCCCCGCGCACCTTGTGGATCGCCAGGCACACCCGATCATCCTTTGGCGTATCCCGCGGCACCGTCGGGTCATCGGGGAAGATGTTGTCGATCTCCTCATCGGCGTACCCATGGCTCGACACAAAATCGATTGGCACCTTATGCGCCTTTACGTACTGCAAAAACGGCGTCACCCACTGCGCCGCCGCCGTAGCCGGCCCACCCACGCGCAGCCGCGGGCTCACCGCCTTCAGGTCCCTGGCCGTGTGCTCATACAGCTCGAAATAGCTCTTGTCTCGCGGAATGCCGTTCCAGAAATCAATGTTCGGCTCGTTCCACACCTCGAAGTACCAGCTCGCCACCTCGTCAGCGCCAAAGTGCTCCACCAGGTCCTTCGCAAACGCCGTCATCAGCCCGTCCCACCGCTCCCAGCTTTTGGGCGGCGAGACATTCTGCTTGTACCAGAACGGGTGCAGCGCATCCGGATTAAAGGCCAGCTTTTTGGGCATAAAGCTGATCTCCACCACCGGCTTCACCCCGTTCCGCAGCAGCCCCTCGTAGATCTGGTTCACATAGGCGAAGTTGTACACCGGATTGCCGTGCTCATCCTCGGTGTACACGCCGTTGTCATCATCCAGAATGCCGTGCCCGCGCACATACTGTATCCCGGTCACGCCATGCACCGCCCTCAGGTCCTCGCGCCAGCTGTCCCGCAGCATCAGGTTTGCCCGGCCGGAGCCAAACATCTGTTCCCAGAAGTGCGGCAACGGCTGTGTCGCCGCCCCCGCGTCGATCCGGATCTCCTCCTGCTGCTGCGCTTCAGCCACTGGCGTCCCCGCCGCCAGCACAAGCGGCAAAGCCGCCATCAGGCACATCCGGCAGATCCTCGTCTTCAAGGCAAAGATTTGCATAAGGGCACCAGAGTGCCATAGGCAAGCCTCACCACGCAAAGCCCTCGATGCGAGCAGCCAGCGCTTGCCGAAGACTTGCCGCGAAAGCCGCCCCTACCGCAACGCCGTCTTGGCCTGCGCCAGCACCAGACCGCGCGGCGTGGGCAGCATCAGCACGCTCAGCAGCCCTTCGCGCTCCATCCGCAGCGCCGCTTCCCGCACCGTCCGCAGGTGCGAACTCGCATCGTGGATCACCACCAGTCCCCAGGGGCTCATCTGAGGCAAAAATCGCCGCACCTCCCGCTCCCGCAGCTCCGGATCGGAATCGGAAAACAGTAGGTCGATCGTCCCCTCCACCGGCATCTCCAACGAGCTCTCATTCCGAAGATCCACATACGCCGACAGCGGATTCCCCGGCCCAAATCGCGCCCGCGCCCGCCCATACACCACCGGATCGTACTCGCAGGAGACGATCCGTCCCGGCTCGCCCACACCACCCGCCGCATTACGCTCGAGCCCCCGCGCCATCCACTCCGTGGACACGCCCAGAAAGCTCCCCGTCTCCACAATCAGCCTCGGTTTCAAGGTCGTCACCAGCGTCGCCAGCAGCTCCAGCACCTCCACCTCGGCGCTCATCGAATCCAGCATCGACCACTGCTCCGGCTGCGGGCACTCCTCCGTCGCCCGGTGATACTCCGGCTGCAGCACCCCGCCCGCGCGGTCATGCTGCAGCATCACCTTGTGCTCCTGCTTCAGTTTCTGGCCAAACAGCCCCATACGCCCGCAGCCCTCCTTTCCCAGCCGCACCAACCGATCCAGGCTCATCCCCCAAACCGGCAACAAAACCGTTGCGAAACTTGGCGTACTTCGCGTCCTCCGCGTTGGTCTTCCCCGCCTCCAACATCACGACTTACGCCTTCCCCGCCAACTGCCGCAGCACATACTGCAAAATCCCGCCGTGCTGGTAGTACAAAATCTCCTGCGGCGTATCAATCCGGATCGTAACCGGAAACTCGACGACCTGCCCCTCCGGCGTCGTCGCCGTTATTGTTAAATTGCGGCCCGCGCTGAAGCCGTCCTCCAGCATCCGTCGCAGCTGCCCCGGCTCGCCTAGCGTAAACGTCTCCTCGCCGGTCAGCCCGTAGCTTTCCACGCCTTCGCCCGGCTGAAACTGCAGCGGCAGAATGCCCATGCCCACCAGGTTGGAGCGATGAATGCGCTCAAAGCTCTCCGCGATCACGAAGCGAATGCCCAGCAGGTTCGGCCCCTTGGCCGCCCAGTCGCGGCTGGACCCCGACCCGTACTCCTTGCCCGCCAGAATGCACAGCGGCACCCCACCCTCGGCATACCGCACCGAGGCGTCATAGATCGACATCCCCTCGCCTTCCGCGGAGCCAAAGCCCAGCAGTCGCGTCACCCCGCCCTCGGTCCCCGGCGCCAGCTTGTTCTTCAGCCGCACATTGGCAAAGGTGCCGCGCACCATTACCTCATGGTTGCCGCGCCGCGACCCGTAGCTGTTGAACTCAAACGGCGGCACCCCATGCGCGGTCAGGTACTCCCCCGCCGGTCCCTTGGCCTTGATATTGCCCGCCGGCGAAATATGGTCCGTCGTCACCGAATCGCCCAGCCAAGCCAGGCAGCGCGCGCCGGCAATGTCCTCCACCGGCTTCGGCGTGGCCGGCATCCCGTCAAAGTACGGCGCCTGCCGGATGTAGGTCGAGCTCGGCTCCCATCCATAGGTGTCGCCCGACGGAAACTGCAGCGCCTGCCAGTTCGCATCGCCATCGCTCACCGTGCTGTACTGCGCCCGGAACATGGCAGAGTCGATGTTCGCGTGCACCGCCTCGGACACCTCCCCCTGCGTCGGCCAAATGTCCCGCAAATACACCGCAGCGCCATAGTGCCCGCGTCCCAGCGGCTCGTTCTCAAAGTCGTGCTCAATGTGCCCGGCCAGCGCATACGCCACCACCAGCGGCGGGCTCATCAGGTAATTCGCCCGCACCTCCGGCGAAATCCGCCCCTCAAAATTGCGATTGCCGCTCAGCACACTCACCGCCACCAGCCCATGCTCCTCAATGGACCTGGACACATCCTCCGGCAGCGGCCCCGAGTTCCCAATGCAGGTCGTGCACCCATACCCCACCACATCAAAGCCCAGCTTGTTCAGCGGCTCCATCAGCCCCGAGCGGTTGTAGTAGTCCGTCACCACTCGCGACCCCGGCGCCAGCGACGTCTTCACCCACGGCGGCGTCTTCAGCCCCGCCTCCACCGCCTTCCTCGCCAGCAGCCCCGCCGCCATCATCACATAAGGGTTGCTCGTGTTGGTGCAGCTCGTAATTGCCGCGATCACCACAGATCCATCCCGCAAATACCGGTCCGGATCCACCCCAAACCGCTGCTCCACGCTCCGAATCGGCTCCAACACCGCCGTCGCGACCCCGCTCGTATTGGCGTAGTCACCCGCACCCGCCACGTTGGGTGCCCCATTCACACCGGCAGCCTTTTCATCGGGGTGAGTGGGGTGCGCTGCCATCAGCGGCGCCAACCTACCCACGGGCGTCACCAGGTGCGCCGCATCTCCCATCACTGCAAAACTCGTCCCCGGCGCCGATCCCGCCGCCGCAGGTCGCGACTCCTCCACCGTCGGGATGACCTCTACCCGGTCCGGCACCGCCGGAAACGCCTGCCCCGGCCCGTCCGTGACCACGCCATCCCCCGACACATGACCGCCCTCACCCTCCCAGCGCACCATCTGCCGCTCCGCCTTGCGGTTTGCGCCGGCAGCAATCAGCGTCGGCAACACCTTGCGAAAGCTCGCCGGCGTTTCGCTCAGCAGCACGCGATCCTGCGGGCGCTTGGGCCCGGCCACACTCGGCTCCACCGTCGCCAGGTCCAGCTCCAGCAGCGCCGAATACTCCGCCTCCTCGGCCGCCGCCGTGTGAAACATCCCCTGCGCCCGGTAGTAGGCCTCCACTAACTGGATCTGCTCCTCCGGCCGCCCCGTCAGCCGCAGGTAGTTCAGCGTTTCCGCGTCCACGGGAAAAATCCCGCAGGTCGCCCCATACTCCGGGGCCATATTGGCAATCGTGGCGCGGTCGGCCAGCGGCAGCTCGCTGATTCCCGGCCCAAAAAACTCCACAAACTTGCCCACCACGCCCAGCCTGCGCAGCATCTCGGTGACGGTCAGCACCAGATCCGTCGCCGTCGCCCCCTCGCGCAGCCTGCCCGTCAGCTTGAAGCCCACCACCTGCGGCACCAGCATGCTCACCGGCTGCCCCAGCATCGCCGCCTCGGCCTCAATCCCGCCCACGCCCCAGCCCAGCACCCCCAACCCATTCACCATCGTCGTGTGCGAATCGGTCCCCACCAGCGTGTCCGGATACGCCGACACCTCCGTCCCCCCACTTCTCACTCCCTCACTCGTCGTAAACACCACCCGCGCCAGGTACTCCAGATTCACCTGATGGCAGATCCCCATGCCCGGCGGCACCACACTGAAGTTCCGAAACGCCGTCTGCCCCCACTTCAAAAACGCATAGCGCTCGCGGTTGCGGCTGAACTCCAGGGCCGCATTCAGGTCATACGCATTCCGTGTCCCGTACTCGTCCACCTGCACCGAGTGGTCGATTACCAGTTCCACCGGCACCAGCGGGTTGATCTTTTCCACATCGCCGCCCAGCGCCTTCATCGCGTCGCGCATCGCCGCCAGGTCCACAATCGCCGGCACACCGGTAAAGTCCTGCATCAGCACCCGCGCTGGCATGTAGGCGATCTCGCGGCTGGGCTCGGCTGTGGGCTGCCAGCAGGCCAGAAAGCGGATGTCGTCGGCCGTCACCGTCACCCCATCCTCCCGCCGGACAAGGTTTTCCAGCAGCACACGCAGCGAAAACGGCAGCTTCGCCAGCCGCAGGCCATCAATTTTCTCTTCCAGCGCCGCCAGGCGGAAGTAGTGCACGGTCTTTCCGCCTGCCTCCAGCGTGGTGGCGGCGGCAAAGGTGTCGGGATGCTGCGTGGAAAGGGTAGCCATCGATCTCCTGAAACATCGGCTGGTGCCGGGCGTTGCGGTCCCGCTCAGCCCAGGGAGGGGCGAGCAGCGATTCGGGTGAACAGGCGACGGGGACCTACGGGGCACTCGCCGGCAGAAGGACGTAGCCTCTCAAGGAGAGGCCAACCTCACCGGCCGCGATCATGGCGGCCACGGCAAAATCGCTTCAGCGAAGCCCGGCGCATGGAGCAATTTTACGCCAGCATCTTCGCCGCCGGGAACGACTTCCGTTCACCTTTTGGGTCATTACCATCGTGCCGTGCGGCAAGCGCGCAAGGCAGGAGCGCCGGCCCTTCGCCCGGCATCTGATGTGCACTGGATCACCGCCGCCCGGCCGCTGAGGCCAAGGCGGGGAGGGAGTTTCCATGTTCGACCCGAAACCGCACCATCGCGCTCTCCAAAAAACGGCCGCCGCTGGCCTCGCCGCCGCGCTCGCCTTTGCAACCGCCGGCTGCAAAAGCAAATCCGCCGAAATCCAGGCGACCGCCGCCGCGGCCCAGACCGGCCAGGACCCCGCCGAAGCCAACCTGGCCACGCCCTACACCGGCGGCACCGCGGGCGGCTACACCAACGGGCAGCAGACCCCCGCGCCCGTCCGCGTCCTGGGGCAAACTGCAAGCTACCCAGCCCAAAGCAGCAGCGAAAGCTTCGAAACGCAACAGCCCGCGCCCATCATCCGCCAGGCCCCGCCCACCCAGGAACCGGCCATCCAGGAACCAGCTATTCAGGAACCGGCCATCCAGGAGCCGGAACAGTTCTACCCCGTTCCCCAGGCACAAAACGGCAACGCCAGCTACGCCGGCAACCCCGGCAACGACCAGCAGGGCTACAACGACGCCGAAGAAGCCGGCGACGAAGCCATTGCCGGAACCGACCAGGCCCCGCCCCCGCTGCCCGAGTACGACCAGCCACCCGCCCCCGAAGACAACGACATCTGGACCCCCGGCTACTGGAACTACGCCAGCACTGGCTACTTCTGGGTCCCCGGTGTCTGGTGCGCCCCACCCTTTTACGGCGCCCTCTGGACACCACCGTACTGGGCCTATCGGGGCGGCCACTACCGCTTTCATCGCGGCTATTGGGGCCGCCACGTCGGCTATTACGGCGGCGTCAACTATGGCTTCGGCTACATCGGCATTGGCTATTTTGGCGGCTACTGGCACAATCACGACTTCTTCTACAACCGCGCCGTCACCAACGTGAACGTCCACCACATCCACAACGTCTACAACCGCACCGTGGTCTACAACAACCGCGCCTTCGGTCCCCGCTCCAGCGACCGCATCAGCTACAACGGCGGTCGCGGCGGCCTTTCCATCCAGCCCCGTCCCGCCGAGCTCGCCGCCCTGCACGAGGACCACTACGCCCCGGTTCCCGCCCAGCGCGAAAACCGCATCGCCGCCGCCGGCAACCGCGCCCAGTTCTTCGCCGTGGACCACGGCCACCCGGCAAACGCCTTCCGCACCGCTCCCGTCGGGCAGGTTAACCGCATCGCCGCCGCGCCGGAGCGCGCCCCCTTCAACCATCCCGGCGCGCTGACTCCCGCCCTGGAACCCCATCGCGAACCCGGCCCAGGGCAGCCCGCCAACACCGCCGCTGCCCTCCCCGGCCGTCAGTTTGGCCCCGCGGACGGACGTTTCCACCCCATGCCATCCACCCCCACCGTGAATCGGCCCGCCACGCTGGCCAGCCAGCTGCCCGCCCAGGCAGACCGGCGCGACAATCTGCGCCCCTTCAACGATCACCAGGCAATCCCTCCCGGCACCCGATCCGAGCAGGCCGCTCGCACGGGTCAGTTCAACCGCCCCGGCCTCGCAAACACCCCCGCCAACACCAACCCTCCCCGGGAGTTCCATCGGCCCCTCGATCTGAACCGCCCCGGCCTCGCAAACACCCCCGCCAACACCAACCCTCCCCGGGAGTTCAATCGGCCCTTCAATCCGAATCGCCAGGGCACCCTCAATCAGCCCGGGTATGCAAATAACCCACCCAGGGCATATGAGCGCAGGGGTACTGAACCCCAGCCCGTTCCCGAGGGCAACGGCTTCGGCCAGTTCAGCCGACCGGCGACCCCCGCGCAGCCCGGCACCACGCTCGGCGCCGCTCCGGGCGGCTCGCTCCGGCACACCTATCCCGGGGAGCCAGCCGGGTCCCTCAACCGCCCCGCAGCCCAGGACCGCATCGCCCCGCCGGCAAACATCTCACGGCCAGAAAACTTCCACCGCAACACCCCGCCGAACAATCTCCCACAGCCGGAGAACCCCTACCGAAACACCCCGCCGAACAACATCCCACGGCCGGAAAATTTCCACCGAAACGTCGCCCCGAGCCAGCCTTTCCCGCAGCCTGCCGGGCGCCCGGCTCCGGAGATCAACCGCCCTCCCATGGAGCAGCCGCAGCGGCCCACCTTTGAAATTCATCGCTCCGCACCCGCCCCCGAGATCCGGCCTCAGTCGCAGCCCGGCAACGTTCGCCCGACGGCGCCGGCTGCCCTCTCTCGCGAACAGGCTCCGCGCCCCAACCCGGGGGGCCCACCCCGCGCCGCCGGCGAAGGGGAACACCGGCGCTGAGGAACCTCTAATCAAGTCTGCTCGCCGCAACGGTTCTGCTTTTTTGTTGTCTTTCCAGCAGGGGATCTGCCTCCCTCCCGGGCGGCAACGAACATCAAGGACTTGATCAGCTCCTAACGCCTGGTGAGACCGGATCTCGCCAGGCCTTCATCTCAGCCGCGCCCGAAACCCGCCCCGGCAAACGCCAATCATTCCCCCTGGCCCTGCCCTTCAGCCTGTATCGCCTCATACAGCCGCATCGCCGCTTCGTCCAGGCCGTTGTCATTGGCAACACTGGCATTCCTCCGGACATTGCCGGGCTGCTTGGACGAAAACAGAATCACGCTCCCGGGATTGCAGAGCATCGCCGCCTTGAGCATCAGGGCGGCGAGCACATGGGCGTCCCCCACGTCCATCGCGCACGCCTCGGTCCACCGCCCGCGCCGCTCCGTGTCGTTCAGAAGCGCCGCATGCAGCGAGCCGAAGTGCCGTGTCAGCGCTCGATGGTGCAGCCGAAACGCTGCTCCCTGCGCCGGCCCCCCGTCCATCACAGACCACTCGCATTGCAGTACCCGGCAGTACGCCGGCTTGCTCTCGATCAGAGCCGGCAGCTTGCTTGCTTCGCTGCCGATGCCGAAGTCCCCCACCTTGCCTGCGGCGACCATGTCCTCCAGCAGGCGCAACATGGCGTCATCGTTCAGGTCCATCGCCCGCGCCTCGTGCAGCAGCAGCAGATCGAGCCGATCCACCCGGAGCGCGGCAAGGCTGCTTTCGATTGATCGCCGCGCCTGTTCCGCGGTAAAGATCGGGTTGGGCCCGCTCACAAACGTGTCGGTGTGGGCCACCGCGGCGCTCACCCCGGGCAGGCGCGCCTTCAAACCCGGCATCGCCTTCAGCAGCGGCCGCGCCAGCCTTCGCGCCACGCCCTTCACCGACTTCCCGCTCGCCGCGGGAATCCCGAATTTCGTGGCCACGGTGATCTGCCCCGGATGCCGCGCGGCAAACGCTCCCACGCAGCGCTCCGCCTCGCCATACCCATACGCCGGCGCCACGTCGAAGTGACGGATGCCCGCGTCGAAAGCCGCCTCCAGCATGCGCAGGGAATCCCCCCGGCCAAGCACGCCCATGACGCTGCCGCAGCCAAAGCCAAGACGCGTCGTGAACCGCCCGGTACCCGCCAGCTCTACCGTCTCCATTCCCTCTCCTTCATGCCGCTGCCGCCCAGGGCTGTTTCCCTGTAGGTGTAGCCGTGGTTTTTAGGGCTGAAAGCCCATGACATGACAGCCTGGGGCGCAAGCCCCAGGTAGCCGCAGAGGAACGCTCAAGGGCTGAAGGCCCGACACATCAACGCAGGACGATACCTGCAGGAATTTTGGTCTAGCCGCCCGCCAGGTGATCCGCCAGCCGAACCGCCAGCGCCAATACCGTGTGCGTCGGGTTGGAATACCCCGACGCCGGAAAAACGGCCGAACTGCACACATACACGCTGGACATCCCGTGCAGCCGCAGGTTGGTGTCCACCACGCCGTCGCCCGCGCTGGCCGACATGCGCATGCCGCCCATGTGGTGATTCGAGTCCACGCAGCGCCGGCGAAAATCGCCCTCGTCGCGCATCAGATCGGGGTCCGGTTGCAGGGTCGCCAGGCCGCTGAGCGCCCGCGAAGCAACCTCCACATACCGCCGCATGCTTTCCAGCTCGCGGTCGGCGATGCACCAGTTCAGCCGCGACCGCAGCATCCCAAGCCCATCGCGGGTCTCACTCAGCGAAACGCTGCTCTCGCTCAGCGGCTCCTGTTCACACCAAACCCGCAGCAGAACCTTCGCATGCGGCGGGTTGAACAACCGATGCTGCACCTTGTACCGGTAGGCCTGGCGAAGAGCTGTCGGCGCGTTTCTGGCCAATCTCGCCAGCTCTGCGGCGTTGACCTGGGCCCATCGCCCTTTGAGCAGATGCCGGGCCGTTGCTTTCACGCTTTCCTGCTCCGTTTGATCGTCGGTCTCAAAGATCATGTTGCCGGCCACGTTCAAGGTTCCCAAACCCGCCTGCTGCCCTTGCGCCAGGCGGAGCTTCAGTTGGTACTTGAGCCCCCCGAGAAAGATGTTGTCGAAGATCTCGTGAAACCGTTTGCGCTGCAGCGGCACCACCTCCGCCCCGCGCGCATCGATGTGATCCTGAAAGTGCCTGCCCAGCAGGCCGGATCGGTTCCACGGCAACGCCCCCTGCCGTGGCTGCAAAAAGAACCGTAGGCTCTCCATTCCACCCAGGCAAAAGACATACTTTTCCGCCACAAAGGTCGCCGCCCGGCCGCCGATCGTCCGGCACCGCAGCCCCGTGACGTTTTCCCCGTCCAGCATCAACTCCACCGCGTTGGCATGCAGCCACACATCCAGCCTGGGGTGGGATCGCAACATCTCGCCGTGCAGGCGGGCAAAATTCGGCTCCGGGCACCATCGCGAAAGGTAGTCCTCCAGCCCCGTCAGACCCGGCGCCCGTCCCCCAAGCGCCTTCCACACCGCCTGGTCTTCGCGTTGCACCTCATGGAGCCCTTCCAGCTGCAGCGCCCGCTCGTAGTAAGGCGCCAGAGCCGCCTTGGGAAACGGCCATCCGCTGCCAGGCACGTGCGGCCTGCGCTCAAAGTCCGCCTCATCCATCTCCAGAATCTGACCGCCCCAGCGCGTGGTGCTGCCGCCCTTGGCACGAAACCGGCCCTCGTGAATGCCCAGGTGCGCAAGCCCCACGACCTCGCTCCGGTACGGATCCTGCGAAGCCTCCTCCATCGTCGCGCCGCCCGCTTCCAGCAGCGTCACGCGCCGGCCCAGCCGCAGCAGCTCCGCCGCGAGCACGATGCCCGCCGCGCCCGCACCCACAATGCACACCTCGACCCGCTCGTCCGCCGACGGCGTCTCCCTTTCCAGGTCTCGGATGCGGCTCACGTCGTTTTGCCCCTGCCTTTCCGCTGCCTTCTCCGTTGCATCAGGCCCAGAAAGGATCTTCCGAGCGTAGCCAGGCCACCGTGTCCTTCACGCCCTGCTCCAGCCCGACCGGCGATGGCCCCAGCGCGGCAAAGGTCGGCGCCATCGGCGTCATGTAATCCTCGGTCATGCTGCGAAACCGCGAGCTGAACAGAGGAAATCTGCCGCCCGCCGCAATGATCACGTCACCCACCTTGCCCACCGCCCGCAACAGCGAACTGGGCACCACGCGCACGGGGCGGCCTGTCAGCTCCCTGGAAAAGGCGTTGGTCCAATCCAGCAGGTCGATCGGGTCGTCGCCCACATAGAACACCTGCCGGTCAAAGGCGCCATCGTCGCGGTCCATCAGCTGCCACGTCTGCTTCACCACGTTGTCCACATACGCGTAGCAGCGCATCACACGGCGTCCGCCCGGATGAAAATACCGGCCCTGCTTCAGCACACGCCAAAACTCGGTCGGGTAACGCGGGTGCCATCGCCCCCACACATTGGTCGGGCGGATGATCGTCCAGGCACAATGCAGATCGGCCGCGCGCACCGCCTGCTCCCCAAGCACCTTGGTCTGGCCATACACCGTGTGCGGCCGGAAGTCCTCATCGTCCCTGGGCAGCTCCCCCGGCCCCACCACAAACTGGCTGGAAGTAAAGATCGCATTCCGAACCGACGGCGTCCCCTGGATCGCCGCGATCACGTTGGCCGTGCCCACGTGATTGGCAAGGTAGTCGCCCACCGTCTTGCCAAGCACATCCGTGCGTGCCGCGAAGTGCAGCACATGCGTCGGCGCAAACATCTGCATCTGCCGCGCCAGCGCTTCGCGATCCAGCACGTCGCAGCCCTGCCGCAGGTGCTCGTTGCTCGCATCCTTGGACCGCGCCGTGTCCAGGTTCAGAATCGCGGCCTCCGGATCGCACGCCTGTGCTTCGCGGATGAAGTTCGCACCAATAAAGCCGCTTCCCCCGGTAACCAGCAACCGTCTTTGCGTCATCGCCTTACCTTCCACGCCCCAACCTTCGCCGCACACACCGGCTCGATGCGGGCATCTGCCTCCGATGTAGTCTGTGTTGCGCCGTCGCTCCCGTCAACAGATCAAAGGGGCTATGGAGATGCCGGTTGAAACGGCGCCGGCATAGGAACATCGTCCCTGAGTCAATTTCGTCATAGGGGATCGCAGCCCGTTCGGTTAGCCTGTCCGCGGGCAGCCTCCACTGCCCCCAAAGTACGGAGCACACCGTCGCCGATGAGGATTCTTACCGTCAACAACACGGCCGATCGCTACGGCGCGAGCCGTTGCCTGGAGCGCGTTTTCGGCGCACTGGCAGAGGCCGGCCACCAGGTCCACGCGGTGCTCCCGGAGGACGGTCCCCTCGTCGCTCTGCTGCGGGCACGCGGCGTTCACGTCCACGTGCATCCCGGCCTTCCCATCGTGGATCGCAACCTGCTCAAAACCACGGCCGGCCGCCTGCGCTTTGCCGCTGCCCTTCCGCAGTCCGTGATCTTCCTGGTCCGGCTCATCCGGCGCCTGCGCATCGACATCGTGCACACCAACACGGTCGTCCTCCCCTCGCCCTCGCTCGCCGCCCTGATCACGCGACGACCGCACGTCTGGCACATCCGCGAGATCCTGGAAGAGTTCGGCCCTCTGTGGCGCCCCTACCAGCGCTGGGTTTGTGGGCTGTCTTCCGCCGTGGTGGCCATCTCACGCTGTGTGCGCGACCAGTTCGACCCGCAACTCCGGCGCAAGGTGCAGGTCCTCTACGATGGTCTTGACCCAACCGCCGGCGTCGCTGACCGCGCAGCCGCCCTTGGCTTTCGCAACAGGTTTCCCGAAGCCGACACGTTGGTCGGCGTGGTCGGCCGGATCAAGTGGCACCGCAAAGGCCAGGAGGTCCTGGTGCGCGCGGCCGCTCTTCTGCGGCAACGTTTTCCAGGCTGTCACTACGTCGTTGTGGGCGCGCCCTCGCTCGGCAACGAGGATCACGAGATCCGTCTCCGAGCGCTGATCGCGCAGCACGGGCTGGAGCCCGTGGTTCATCTCGCCGGCGAGATCGAAGACACCGCTCCGGTCTTTGCCGCGCTCGACATCGCCGTCGCTCCTTCCATCCAGCCCGAGCCCTTCGGCTGCGTCGTCCTCGAAGCCATGGCCTGCGGAACCGCCGTGGTCGGCAGCAGGGCGGGCGGCATCGCGGAACAGATTGTCGATGGCGAGAGCGGTCTGCTGTTCAAGCCCGGCGACCCCGAAGACCTCGCGCACCAGCTCGAAGCCCTCCTCGCAGACCCGGCTCTTCGCCAGCGTCTGGCCTCCGCGGGAGAGCATCGCGTCCGTTCCCACTTTCAACTTGCAGCGACAATTGCAGACATGGCGACGCTGCTGGAAAGCCTCGTCCCAGGCCACGCCGCTGTGACCCGTCCCCTGCGTGTGTCCGGTGCCAGCGGACAGCACCCGAGGAGATCTGCCCCCAATGCCGAACGTCCTTGATCCAGCCTCAGCGCAGGGGCGTTCGAGCCCGCAGCTTGCCGAGGCAACGCTGCGTTTGCTGCGGCGCCTGGGTGGCGGCCGCGAGCTTTGGGCGCTCTCCGACCAGGCCCTGGTCAGCGGCGCCAACTTCGCCACCAATCTGCTGCTCGCAAGGTGCCTCGGCGTGCGCGAGTTCGGCGTCTACGCCCTGTGCTGGACGGTGGTCCTGCTGATGAGCGGCCTGCAAATGGCCGCCGTCATCTCCCCCATGATGAGTGTGGGGCCCAAGCAGCCACCCGAGCAGCGCGCCTCCTACTTCGGCTCCGTCGCCCTGCATGCGCTCGTCTTCGCGGCGGCCTGCGCCGTCTGCGTCGGCCTCGCCACGCTGGCGGGCGCCTGGCGCTTTCCCTCCTGGCACATCGCTCCGCTCGCCGTGCCGCTTGCCGTGTGCACCGGCGCCTACCTCCTGCAGGACTTCGCCCGGCGTTACTTCTTCACCCTCCGTCGCAGCCGGCTCGCCCTCCTGTGCGACGCCTCCAGTTACCTTCCCCAGCTGCCCTTCCTGTTTTGGCTCGGCTGGCGTCAGCAACTCACCGTCTCCCGCGCCCTCTGGATCATCGGCCTTACCTCCCTCCTCAGCTTCCTTCTCAGCGCCGCGCTGCGGCTGCCGATGCAGTTCAGCTACCGTGCCAGCCTCGCCGTGGGCCGTCGCCACTGGCCCCTCGTTCGCTGGCTGGGGCCGTCGGCGGTGCTGCAGTGGGCCTCGCAGAACCTCATTCTCATTTTTGCGCCCATCTTCTATGGAGCCGCGGCCGCGGGCGCCCTGCGCGCCTGCCAAAACGTGGTTGCCATCGCTCACATCTGGTTTCTCGGCCTGGAAAATGTCGTTCCGCCCGAGGCCGCACGGCGCTTCCACGAGCACGGTGTCGCAGGCCTGCTCCGCTACGTCGGCAAGGTTCTGCGCCACTGGGGCACGCTCACCTTTGCCTTTCTGCTGCTCGTCAGCCTTGCGCCCTCCGTGTGGATGCACCTGCTCTATGGCGGCCAATACACCGGCTTCGGCTACGTGCTGCGCTTGTACTGCCTGCTCTACCTCGTCACGTTTGTGGGCGTTCCCCTGCGCGCCGGCCTGCAGGCGATCGAATACGTTTCGCCAACCGTCTGGGCCTACGCCGTCACCACGCTCTTCGCCGCGGTCGCCGCCGAGCCCCTCGCCCGGCACTTCGGCCTCCTCGGCGTCCTCGTGGGCCTCATCCTCGCGCAGATTCTCTTTCAAGCCATCCTCGCCGCGGCCCTTCTGCTGCGCACCGGCCGCCTGCGCCGCGCGGACGCCCCGTCCGCTTCCCCCTCAGGAGTCGCCCCGTGAACCAACCGCTGCACGTCCTGCTGTCTGCTTACGCTTGCCTGCCCAACGCCGGCACCGAACCGGGAAACGGCTGGAACTGCGCGGTCGAACTCGCTGCGCGCAACATCCGTGTTCACGTCCTTACCGTCACCGAAGGCCGCGAGCCCATTGAAGCCTTTCGCGCCCTGAACCCCCAGCCGCTGATCTCCTTTACCTACGTTTCCGTGCCGCGCGCCTTTCGCCACACCACCGGCATGCACTACGCGCTGTGGCAGTGGCTCGCCGTGCGCGCGGCCCGCGGGCTGCACCGCCGCACCCCGTTCGACCTCGTGCACCATGTCACCTACTCCAGCATTCACGTCCCCACACAGCTTTGGAAGCTCGGCCTGCCCACCATCTTCGGCCCCGTGGGTGGCGGGCAGATCACACCGGCCCCTCTGCTGCCGGCCTTTGCCGCCCACCAGCGCGGCGAGCGCCTTCGCTCCTGGTTCACGCGCCTGCTGCCCTGGTCTCCGCTGCATCGGCGCTGGCTGGGCAAGATGACCCGCGTTCTGGCCACCAATACCGACACCGTGCATCTTGCCCGGGCGCTCGGCAGCAAGCGCGTGGAGCCATGGTTCGATGCCGCCCTCCCCAAGACTTTCTTTGCCCCGTCCCCTCGCCAGTTCACCACTCGCGGCGGCCCCTTGCAACTCGTCTGGATCGGCCGCATGGTGCCCCGCAAAGCGCTTCCGCTCACACTCGATGTCCTCGCGCGTGTGCAGCACCCGGTGCAGCTGACCCTCATCGGCGACGGGCTCCCACCCGAGCAGGTCCATCGCCTCATCACCGATCGCGGCCTCGGGGATCGCGTTCACTGGACCGGCAAACTCGGGCGCGAGCAGGTGCGCCACCACTACCTGCACCACGACGCTCTTCTCTTCGCCGGCCTGCGCGACTCCTGCCCCGCCCAACTGGTGGAAGCCATGGGCGTCGGTCTCCCCGTCATCACGCTCGACCATCACGGCGCCGCCGATCTCGTCCCCGACGGCGCGGGCCTGAAGGTCCCCGTCTCCGACCTGCCCGGCGTGATCCGCGATATGGCCGCCGCCATCGATCACTTCGCCACCCTGACTGCTTCCCAGCGTTCAGCGATGTCGCAGATCGGCTGGAGCTTCGCCCGCGATCTCAACTACACCGCCGGTGCCGAACGCTTTGAGCAGCTCTACCGCGATGTGCTCGACACCACCTCCAGCCGCGCTCTCCACACGCCGCCCAAAGCACACCAGCCCCTCTCCGATGCCCAACTTTCGTAACGCCGGCTCAACACTGTAACCCGATCTCCGGAGCTCCTGTGCCCACCCTGACACCCGATCTTTCCAGGCAACCGACCTCCACGCCGCCGCGAACGCATCCGCCGCAACGCCAGCCTCGCCTCCCCGTCGCGCCGGCGCCCTCGCCAGAACGCCCGGCCCCTGCCGCCGCGGAGCCGACGCCCCGTCTCGTCTCCCTCGCCGCTTTTCTGTACGCCTTTTCCATGCACAAGTTCGCCGTGCGGAACGGCCTTTCTTCCGACACCGGCATCCAGGGCATCATCGAACTCACAGGCATGCTGGGCGCCTTTCTTTGCACCCTCATCGTCACCCACGGCCGCCGCCGCAAGTACGGCTTCTCCCCGACCTACACCTGCTTTGCTGTGCTCGGCATCTTCGCGCTCTGCTCCAGCTGGCGCTCGTTTTATCCCGCCCTCAGCTTCGTCAAGGGCATCATCTTTCTTGCCGTAATCACCACCGGCTACCTTCTGAACCAGTCCGGCCTTGGTCGCCAGTACTTCCGCGCGCTGTATCGCTGGTACGTCGTCTCGCTGCTCGTCGGCCTCGTGGTCGGCGTCCTGTTGCCCGGCATGTATCCGCTCTTCTCCATCGACGAGTATTCCGGCCGCACCACCATGCAGGTCTTTGACACCTTCTTCCTCGTCATCGGCGAAGATGCGGCACTCTTCCTCCTGCTCGCCCCCATCATCCGGGGCAGAATCGGCATCCTCTCGCAGCTCTTCCTCTTCGCCGTCAACATCTTTGCCGGTGGCAAGGTCAGCACAGCCCTGCTTTCCACCCTGCTTGTCCTCCGCTACCTCACGGGCGTTCGTCGCTGGCGTTCCTGGTACACCGTAAGCCTGTTCGCTACCGGCGCCGCCATCGTGCTGATCGGGACCTACGCCTTTCTGCATCACGGCCTCGACACGCGCGCCCTTTCCGAGTCCGCGCAGGCCATCTACGGCACCAAGGTGGGGGTCGAAGCAAAGGGACTCGACGGTCGGTTGGGCCTGTGGCTCGGCGCCATTCACCTCCTCGGGAACGTCCCTCTGCTCGGCTACGGCTTCGAGGGCTTTCGCGACCTCCTGCTGCAGATCGCCATCTGGTCCGGCAGCAGCCACAACGGCTATCTCGAGATGGCCCTTGCGAGTGGATGGATCGGCTTCACCGCCTTCCTCTCCGGCATCGCCGCCACGGTCTATGCGTGCCTCCGCGTGGGCGGCCGCATGAGCTTTTATCTGCTCTCCGTCGCCCTCTTCATCATCATCGATGCCATGGCGGGCGGCAGCCTCCATAACCCGTCCTTCTTCGGCTTCCTGATCCTCCTCTGGCTGCCCTACAACCGCAACGATGGCGAAACTGCCCTGTCCTGAGCCCACCACCTCACAGCTGCCTCAAGCTCCAGCTGTTTACCTTCAGGTATGGCTTCACCTCTTTCGCGCTGAAGGCGCGACACATAACAGCCTGGGCCAAAGGCCCAGGTAAGTGCAGACAGAAATTCAAGCGCTGAAAGCGCGACACATAAGCGCAGCTATGTCTGAGGGGAAACGGCGCCAACTGCATCACTGCGTCAACACGCAGCCCCACCCTGTCGTCCCTGTGCCGGTCCTCTTCACCCACAAAACACCGTCGGTACGGTCGAGAAAAAGTGATCCCGGGTTGGCAGCCACAACCCCGTTCGGATTACCGCCGCCCGAGATCGTCACCCCGTTGGAGATTTGAATGTCCGGCGCCACCATCCCGGGCGTCAGCCGCGGCGCATACGCCGGGTCATTGGAGATGAACTGGCTCACCGCATCGCCCTGCGACTTCACCCCAGACTTCGCCGAGTAAAACACCCCGTTGGCATAGCCGATCTGCGCAAACGCATTTTGTACGTTCCAACGCGCCTCGGTGCCCACGCCCGTGGACTCGTAAAACAGGGAATCGGCTTTACCAAGGTTGTAGGCATACGACCCCATCACAGAGATCATCGGCGGAAACGATACATTCCGCTGATTGGGATTATGCCGGATGATGTGATTGTGAACACCGGGAATCGTCCCCTCGGCCTTCAGGTTGATGAACACATACGATCCCCCGTTGGCGTAGTTTTCCGGCCCGGTATCGATCGTGATCGCATCCAGCCCGTCATTATCGAGCTGCGTGTCCACAAAGGTCACCACCGTTCCCGATCCGGTGTCGTTCGCATACACGGCGCCACCCAGGTCGTTGCTGAACGTGCAGGCGTGGCAGGAAAAGTTCACCTGCTTCTCGTTCAGGTAAAGGCCATAGCGGCCCGCGTTCTGAAACGTGACGTTTTCAAACGTCGTGTTGTATCCGCCGCCCAGCAAATCCACCAGATCGTTGTTCGATCCAGCCGTCCTGTTGGTCCGGCTATTGCCATCCAGGTCCAGGTTTCTCAGGGAGATGTAGTGGCTATACGCATTGTTCAGCTGCTGGCTCGAAAGCCAGTCCGGCGTGTAGGAGAACAGAGGTGCGTTGGCTCCATCGGCGAGCTGAATCGTCGTTCCCAGCCCAAGCACGTTGGTCTGCGATCCCAGGTAGGAGATGCCCTGGTTGAGCTCCAGATTGCCCCTCTCCACAAACACCCCAGGGCCTATGTTGACCAGGCCGTAGTGTGTTCCGCCCGCACCCAGCGTGCCATAGTGCGGCAGGGCTGCGACCGCGGCCGCAATCGTCAGCTTCGCGGTCGCCGGTGTGAACCCATTGCTCGCGTCGCTCCCTGTCTTTGCTACATAAACCGTCGCGTTCCCCTGCGCGAGTGCTGCAGACGTCAGCAAAGCAAACAACAACAACGGACCCAGAGACGCACGGCTCACGATTTCTCAAAGCTCCTTGAGACAGCATGACTCAGGAACGTCCCGCCGGCGATACGTCGTTTGTGTCAGGGCCAGACCCGCACGTCGTAGGCTCGGCCGCCAAGGGCGCACGTCTCCTCCGCTTACTGAACCCTGCCGGAGATCCTGAGCCCGTCCCCGTCCATCTTCCCTCTTGCCACAGGATGATCTGCGGGCAGCGCGGCCGTGCGCTTTTGGCTTTTTTGGCTGATCAGGTACAGAACCGCCTCCATCCGGTTGGAAACGCCCAGCTTGTCGAAGATCCGAAACAGGTGATTCTTTACGGTGTGTTCGCTGAGCTTCAACGTCGTCGCAAGTTCGCGATTGCTCATCCCGTCCGCCAGCAGGTGCAGAACCTGCTCTTCCCGCTTGCTCAGCAGCGCGTCCCCAAGCACATCCGTCACCTTGAAGATCTTTGGAGCAGGGGAAAGGGAGCCGAGCAGGCAATCCAGCTGTGCCGCATTTGCCCAGATCTGACCCTCCGCAACACAGCAAAGGCACTTGGTCAGCACTGACATGCCCGTGCCCGCGGCACAGAACAGGCCCCGGGCGCCGCCATGCAAAAACGAAACCACATCCTCCCGCTCCATAGCCGGTGCGATCACGACGGAGCGTACACCCGGGGCGGTCGATGCAAGCTCCTGCAAAAGTGGAAAGCAGTTCGCTTCCTGCGCCAGGCCCAGGGCGCCGACCAGCGCCACATGGGGCACACACACATCCAGCGCGTCCGCCAGCTCCTCCGCACCGGTGACAGAAGCAATCACCTGCACCGTGCCATCCACCGCAAACGCTGAGCAGAGCAGCTCCCGGAACAGTGCTGTCATGTTTACCAGCATCACGGACACCGCCGGTCCGTTCGGGTCTTTCGTCACACTACCCATGCGCGCAGGCCTCAGTAGATTGATATGTTCTGAGGCTCCAGCCTAACGTGGAAGGTCGCCATACCTCTGGGACAAATTCGCAATCATTGGTCACCTGCAGGTAATGCAGACATCTCCTCGTCGCGTATGAGACGAAGTGCTCCGGGTCGTGCGTTCTATTGTTGCCCGGCACCTGCTTGGCTACGCTCTCGCTAGTCAATCGCTATGTCATCGACCTATCCCCAACGACATCATCGAGAGCGTTGCCACACGGAACGCTGGGGAGCGTGCTTCGAGGTCAATGCCGCCTGCCGCTTCTGGTGGCCTTCGCATGGTGGTGACCCGGCCTTCGGCCTGGGGCAGACCACCGAGCTCGGCATCGGGAGCGTTTCCGTGCTGTCCTCCGTGCTCCCTCCCCTGGGCTCTCCCCTCATGCTGGAAGTCGACCTGCCGCGCCTGGACATGAGCTTGCCGGAGACCGCACTCACTGAATTCGCCGCACCCGATCTGTCCGAGGATCCCTTTCTGCTCCTCACCGCCGAGGGCACTGTCTTGCACCACCACAGGGAAGGTCACGGCTTTTCGGCCCTGATCACACAGACCAGCTTCGCTCATAAGGAGAAGAGATCCGCATGAACACCAAGGCTTTGCTTGCCCTGACCGCGGCAGCGCTCGCATGGGGTCCGGCCCCCCTCGCGGCGCAGACCACATCCGCGCCAACCCGCCCGGAGGCCGCCTTGCCCCTCGGCCCCGCCAAACCGTCGGTCACTCCCGGCCTGACCCCATCGCCCGATTACCTCCTGCACCTGAGCGATCGCATCGAGCTTCAGTTCCCCTTCTCGCCCGACTACAACGAGGTCGTCACGGTGCAGCCCGATGGCCGCATCAGCCTGCGCGAGGTCGCTCCCGTCAAGGTCGTCGGCAAGTCCGTGCTCGATGTTCAGGCGCTCATTCAGCAGGCCTACAGCGGGATCCTTCATGAACCTCGCGTTTCGCTGACCCTGAAGGACTTTCAGGTGCCGTCCTTCTACGCCAGTGGCGAGCTCGGGCGGCCCGGCCGCTACGAGCTCCACAGCGAAATCACTCTGCTCCAGGGCATCGCGGAAGCCGGCGGCCTGATCAACGAGCGAGCCCGCAAAAAAGAGATCGTCGTCTTTCGACCGCAAGGCAATGGAACCTATGCGTCCAGGGTCATCGATCTGAAAAGAATGCTCGACGCCAAAGGTGTAGCGGAAGACTTCGCCCTGGCGCCCGGCGACATCATCTACGTCCCGCAAAACAAAGCTTCCAAGGTGCAACGCTACCTGCCCACCACCAACGTCGGCGGCTATCTCGCGCCCGCCGCTTTTTAACCTCGGTCCACCGGACCGAAGCGTCTGAACGCCGCTCTTGAAGAGAGAAGAACTGTATGGACCTTCACGACACAAAACAGCTACTGCCCACTCGCCGCGAAATCGTCAGCCGCATCTTTCGCCAGCCGGCGATCTTTGCCGTCACCTTCGTCCTTGTGGTGGTCGCCTTCGTCCTTACCGGCCAGTTCAAGCCGAAGTACCAGGCACAGATGAAGATGCTCATCGAAAAGCAGCGCGTGGACCCCGTTGTGACCACAGGCCGCGACAGCACGCCCGAACTGCAAACCGTGAGCGTCCGCGAAGAAGACCTGAACTCCCAGGCGGAGATACTGAAAGGCGAGGATCTCGGACGCGCCATCGTCCTTGAAGCCGGCATCGTCCCCTCTGGCAGCTCGCCGGCCGTGGTGGAAAAGGCGGTGCGCAAGCTCGAAAAACACCTCGACGTCGGCGTTATCGCCAAGACGGATCTGATCTCCATCAAGTACGAATCTTCCAGCAGCGATCTTTCGCGGCGCGTTCTGTCCACCCTCGCCACGCTTTACCTGCAGCGCCAGCGCAATGTGCAGGGGCCCGACTTCCAGGTCTCCTTCTTTGAGCAGCAGGTGCGCGAGCACGGGCTCGCCCTGCAGGTCAGCGAAAGCAAACTGCTCGACTTCACGCGGCGCACCGGTGTGGTATCCGCGGACCTCCAGCGTGAACTTTCCGTGCGCCAAATGGAAGCCCTCAAGCAGTCCACCCTGCAGAACGCCGCGGACACGGCGCAGGCTCGCGGCCGCGCCGAGCAACTGGCCGTTCAACTGCTCAGAACCCCCGACCGTCTCGATACGGACCAAAAGCGCAGCGACAATCCGCAACTGCTCAACCAGCTCAACGCAAACCTGCTCAGCCTGCAGCTCAAGCGCACCGACCTGCTCAACAAGTACGACGCCCACTACCGGCTTGTGCAGGACGTGGATCGCGAGATCGCCGTCACCGAGAACATGATCCGCCAGCAGCTCGCCACCCCGCTCCATGAGGACAGCAGCAGCGTCAACCCAAGCCGCGTCGCCCTGGAGACCGCCTTCGCCGACGCTCGCGCGGAGCTCACCGGTCTGCAGGCCAAAGGCAATGTGCTCTCGCACTCAAGCAACGCCATGGAAAAGGCCGCGCAAAACTTTGCGGCGTGGGACACCGAACAGGAGGCTCTGCTCCGCAACGTCAAGACCGACAAGGACGTGTACCAGCTCTATGTGGACAAGCTCGAGCAGGCGCGCATGACCGAATCGTTGAACCAGGGCGGCATTCTCAACGTGGCCGTGGCCCAGCCGCCGGCCGCCCCGGCGCTGCCCGTCAACTCAACCCTGTTCGTCCTCGCGGCCTGCCTTTTTGTCAGCACGGTGCTTGGTCTTGCCGCCGCATTCCTCGCCGACATCTTCGATCCCACCATCCGCAACGCCTCCGATCTGAGCGGTGTTGCGGGGCTGCCGATCCTTGCTGAGTTTGGCCCCACCTCGTCCTTCCAAGGAGCCCACGCATGAGTATGCTCGCCGACGTTGCAGCTGCCTCCCCTTTCGTTACCGAAGCGGCCAAAGCCCCATCGACCGCCGCGCTGCCCGCAATGCCGGAGGTGCACCGGCTGGCGGCCACACTGCTCCCTTCGCTCGCGCGCAACGCGTCCAGCTGCCTCCTTCTGCTGGACCTCGGCAGCGCCGGTACCTCCTCGCTCTGGCTGGCGAGCTCCGTCGGCTCGGTGTTGGCGGACTCGCTGAAGACGCCCGTTCACGTGCTCTCCACCGACCCTGAGTCTTCGCGTGAGGGCGCCGCCAGCACCCAGGCCAGGCAGTGGCGCGGGTGCGTCGTGGAATCGTTTCATGCCGCCACCACCGGGCCTGGCAGCCTCCCCGAGCGGCTGGCGGAGTTACGCGCAGCCGGGCAGCCGGTCCTGCTGCACGCTGGCCGCGAACGCGCCCTTCCCGAGGATCTGCTGCAGGGCGGTGCCGTGGACGCCGTGGTCCTGCTGGCACGCGCCGCGCGCACCCGTCGTGCCGCCCTGCAAACCGCCGTGCACCGCCTTTCCCTCACCGGTGTTCCCCTGCTCGGCTGCGTTCTGCTGGACCGCACCTACCCCGTCCCCGAAAAGCTCTACCAACTGCTCTAGGGAACCTCTGATTTATTCGGGCTTTCGGAAGGGGCATAGCTTTAGCTATGCCGTAAGTGCTTGATAACACGCCGGGCTTTAGCCCCTGAGGCAAGCTTTTTTGAATAATCAGACCCTCCCTAGACCAGGCACACGACTTTGCGTGTGGGAAAGCAGAACGACGCTTGAAGACAGCTGAAAGCACGCACCAGATTCTCGGCACCCCCGTTGCGGTCGAGAACTACCGCTCGGTCGCGGATCAATGTGTCCGCTGGGGCCGTGGTCGCGAGTCCCGTACCGTGGTCTTCGCCAACGTCCACGTCGTCATGGAGGCCTATGACAATCCACTTTTTCGCAAGGAGCTCCGGGCCATGGACATCGTCAACCCGGACGGCATGCCCCTCGTCTGGGCCTTGCGCGCGCTCGGCGGCAGCCAGGTATCGCGTGTCTACGGTCCCCATGCCACCCAGCACATCCTCCGTGCCGCCGAGCGCGCCGGCATCTCGGTCGGCTTTTATGGCGGCAGCGAAACGACGCTGGCCGCGCTGGTCGCCCGCGTGCGGCATACCTATCCCCAACTCGAAATCGGCTTTGCGCTGTCGCCGCCCTTTCACCCGCTGACCGAAGAAGAAGACACCGCCATCGTGCGCCAGATCACGCGCTCCGGCGTCCAACTGCTCTTTGTCGGTCTCGGTTGCCCCAAGCAGGAACGCTGGATGGGCTCGCACAAGGCCGTCATCCCCGCTGTCCTGCTTGGCGTCGGTGCCGCGTTTGACTTTCTCGCCGGCACAAAACCACAGGCACCCGGCTGGATGATGCGTTCCGGCACCGAATGGCTCTTCCGTCTCTGCTCTGAACCAAGACGCCTGCTTGGACGCTATGCCAGGCACAATCCCCGCTTTGTCTTTCTGTTCCTTTGGCAGCTGTTCAAACACCACCGCACCGCCACGGCGCCTCTTTCGTCGTCGTAGCTCGAAGCCGCCACATGTTCCCAGACGCGCAGGCGAGATCGCAGCTCTCATCGCTTGCAAGTCTCGGAACGCTTCGCCCCCATCGTCTGCAGGAGAAGTCGGTTGAGCACCCCGCAATCACAGTTGTGACCCTTGCACCACTTTCCCGTGGAGACCCGCATGCCCATTTCAACCGTAAACCTTGAAGAACCGGGATGGAGGCTCCACCAGCGGTTCTGGAAGTATCGCCTTCAGACCTCGGTCGAACGCTTCACCGGCGCGCAACTTCGCAGCAGCAGTCTTTACACCAACCTGCGCGCGCTGGCGCCCCTCTTCGTTCTTGCGGTGGTTTGGCTCCTGGTCAGCGGATGGCGGACAGATCCTGACTTTGACCGCCTCCTGAGCCTGTCCATCACCGTTCGGCACCTGCTGCTGGCCTGCGGCATCATCGGCGTTTGGAACCTTTGGCTGGCCCTTTCTTTTTACGATCGGGTGTCCGCGGGCAAGGACCTGCTGGATGAATGTTCGCGCCTGGTCTCGGCCTCGTTTGCCTGCTCTTCCCTGCTCCTGATCGGCAATCTCACCCGCCATCGCCTTCTGCAGGGCATCTCGCTGGCTGTGCTCACAACCTTCGGCATGCTGCTCGCCTCCTCCACGCTTCTGCTCTGTTTTCTGCTGTGCGCCGTGCTTTCCCGGCGCCTGCTCCGTGTCCGCGCCACCCTGATCGTCGGCAGCGGCCGCCGCGCTGGCCTCCTGCGCGCACAGCTCGCGCAGCGCTACTCGCCCTTCCAGGTCTACGGCTGCGTCGACAACGAATACGTCGGCACCGACCTCCATCACGACCTTTACCTGGGCAAGCTGGACGAGCTCGAAACCATCCTCAAAACCCACCCCATCGAAAGCGTCCTGATCGGCCTGCCCATCAAATCCAAATACGACGAGATCCAGCAGGTCATTCGCATCTGCGAGTCCGTCGGCGTCGCGTCCCAGTACATGCAGGATCTCTTCGAAACCACGCATGCACGCGTGGAGGTCCACTCCCAATCCCGGCATCACTTCACCACCTGGAGCACCTCCAGGGCCGATCCCAAAAAGGCCCTCAAGCGTGCCCTCGACATCGTGGGAGCCTCGGTCGTGCTTCTGGTGGCCTCTCCCCTCATGATCGCGGCTGCCCTTGCCGTGCGCTTCTCCAGCCCCGGCCCCGTCTTCTTCATTCAAGAGCGCTACGGACACCACCGCAAGCGGTTTCCGATGTTTAAGTTCCGCTCCATGGTGGTGGATGCCGAAGCGAAACAGCATCTCCTCGAAACCCGCAACGAGGCCCAGGGACCCGTCTTCAAGCTCAGCTCCGATCCCCGCGTCACCCGCGTCGGCAACCTCCTCCGCCGCACCTCCATCGACGAACTCCCCCAGCTCTTCAACGTCCTGCGCGGCGAAATGTCCCTCGTCGGCCCACGCCCCCTGCCGCTCCGCGATGTTTCTCGCTTTGAAGAGCTGTGGCTGCTGCGCCGCTTCAGCGTGCAACCCGGCCTCACCTGCATCTGGCAGGTCAACGGCCGCAGCAACACCTCCTTCGAAGACTGGATCCGGCAGGACCTCAGCTACATCGATCAGTGGTCCCTCGCGCTCGACCTGAAGATCCTCCTGAAAACCGTCCCCGCCGTTCTGCGCGGCAGCGGCGCTCGCTAGGGCTCTTTCCCTATAGTTGTAGCTATGGGTTTTTAGGGCTGAAAGCCCATGACATAACAGCCTGGGGCGCAAGCCCCAGGTAGCCACGGAGGGACGTTCAAGGGCTGAAGGCCCGACACATCAACGCATGACTACACCTGCAGGAAATTTGGTCTAGTGTAGTGAGCCTTGGCTTCGTTCAACCAAGCGTCATCTCGACCGAAGCGAAGCGAAGTGGAGAGACCCGCAGTTAGTCCGGCTTGAAGATCCTCTGATCAAGCCTTCCGGTCGCAACGGTTCTGCGTTTTGTTGTCCTTCCCGCAGGGAATCCGCCTTTGCCTCTCTTGTTGTCCTTTCCGCACGAAATCCGCCTTTGCCTTTGCCTTTCTTGTTGTCCTTCCCGCAGGGAACCTGCCTTTGCCTTTCTTGTTGTCATTCCCGCAGGAAATCCGCCTTTGCCTTTGCCTTTCTTGTTGTCCTTCCCGCAGGGAATCCGCCTTTGCCTTTGCCTTTCTTGTTGTCCTTCCCGCAGGGAATCCGCCTTTGCCTTTGCCTTTCTTGTTGTCATTCCCGCAGGGAACCTGCTTTCTTCCCGGGCCGCATGAACTCCAAGGCCTCGATCAAACCTTCCTCAAAGCAAGATCCCAGCAGCTGCACCCAGCGCCAAGGGCGCGCCCCATACCAGCCCAGGCCGAAGGCCTGGGTGAGGACCCCCGCACACCAGCAAGGGCTGAAAGCCCGCCCTATAGCCGACCCGGTACAGCTACGAACCTCCTTAAGCGAATGCACCCTCAAGGCCGCCACACAACACCATGCCCCTGTATCGCCATCGGCACTGCCACAAAAGTGGACTAAGCCAACCGCGCCTTCCTGCCGATAGTAGGGGTATGCGCCTCACACTCCTTCAACCCCAACACAAGACGACGCCCCCACCCGCACTCTGCGCCCCCTCGTCCTTCTGCTTCACCTGCCCCGTCGACCAGCGCCTCAGCGTGTGCTTTTTCAAACGCACACGTCCCGCAGAGCGCTAGGCGATCTCTGATCCATTCTGCCGGCGGCAACGGTTCTGCTCTCTTGTTGTCATTCCCGCAGGGAATCCGCTGTTGCCTTTGCTTTTTCTTGTTGTCATTCCCGCAGGGAATCTGCGTCTCCTGCCCGGCTGCAAACACTTCGAGGACTTCATCAGCCCCTCCCTAAGACGAGCAGGATGCAGACGCCGGAAGCTGATTCGGCCCAAAGCTTCGCCTACTGGAACTGCGGCAGGTGCTCCACATCGGCCGCGGGCACCGGCTCCAGTGGACCGCCGGCGCGGATCCATGCCTTTAACCCGCCCTGGATCACCTTGGTCTTGCAGTCTTCCTTTTCCAGCGCCCTGGCCACGCGCACACTGGTGGCGTCGCGCGCACACGAGCAGTACAGGTAGATGTCGCACTCCGGCGCCATAAACTCCCGCAGCGCCGCAACCTCTTCGCGCAGGCGGTTCGGCTCCACACGGATCGAGTTCTTGATCCGCTGCGTGCCGGGGTCGTAATAGCCATGCGACCGCACGTCCGCGATCACCACAATGCGGTCCCGCGGCCCCTTCTGCAGGTGTTCATGCAGCTCCGCCGCCGCCACGCGCTCCACATCGGTAAAGCGCGTATCCCGCACATAGCTCATCACCAGCCAAAGCACATACAGCACCACCACCGCGCTCACCATCGCGGCTGTCACATGCCCAAAGCGCTGCACCCCCACCAGGAGCTCTCGCAAAAACGAAGCGAACACAAATCCCGTCAGCGACCACGCCGAGGTATACAGCAGCGCCCCGAGCCCATCCAGCGCCCAAAACCGCAGCGGTGGCATGTTCAGGCTGCCGGAAAGCGGCGCCGCCACCGTGCTCAGCCCCGGGATGAACTTCGCGAACAGCAGTGTGCGCGGGCCCCGCTTATAAAACGAGTTCGCTGATCCAAAGATGCACGTCTCCGGATTCATGCTGATGCGGCACAGGTTGCTCAGCAGCCACCAGCCCGTCAGCCGCCCACCCAGATACATCACGCTGTCACCCAGCAGCGCCGACCCCGCCGCGCACAGGATCACCACCCCAAGGTTCAGGCCCGCCCCATGCGCCGAGGCGCCCGCCACCAGCAGCACCACCGAGGCGGGCATCGGCAGCCCGCACGCCCCCAGCAACAAAACGCCCGCGGTTGCAAGATAGGCATGGTGCCCCACGGTGGCCAGCAAATTCGTCACGTACCACATCCTTGAAAACCGGAAAACTTCCCTTGCTGTTCTTCCCGGGTTGGATGCGCCAGCTTACTGCTTTGTCTCTGCGCATTGCCCGGCCGCCTCTTGCGCCGGTTCCCGGGCCCCAGCGCGCGTGGGGGATGAGCTTTTCGCCTCAAAAGCTCAACCGCGCCCCCAGTTCCACCGTGCGCTCCCGGCTCAGCCCGGTCGTGGAGCTCAGCGGCGTCCCAAACGCCGGCATTTCGATGCCCTCGCTCGCCACCGCCGCCGCATCCTGAAAGACCAGCGGCGTCATCCCGCCCACACTGCCATCCTCCCCCAGCAGAAACGCCCGCGTCTCCACCCGCGACAGACTCACCGTATTCAGCACATTGAACGCATCGGCCCACAGTTGCAGCCGCCACTCCCTCCCCGTGCCTCGCCCAAACGCCATCTCCCGCGACGCCCGCACGTCCAGCTTGCTGCGCATCGGCAGCCGCAGCGTATTGCGCCCCACCGTCGGCAGATACGTCGCCCCGCCCGCCCCATTGACCGACTCATGCCCCCCCGCAAGCCGCGTCCCCCCAAACACCACATAGCTGTAAGGCGCGCCGCTGCCCGCCCGCCCAAGCGCCGCCACGCCCCACCCCCCCAGCAGCTGCCGCGCCCATTCCCCGCCCCCGCCCGCCCAGCTGCTCCGGTACGTCACCGCTCCCGCCACCTGCCATGGCCGGTCCAGGCTGGATCGCCCCTTGTCATACCCATTCGCAAACGGGTCGAACTGCCCATTCTGCCGCGGTGTCGGCCCCACCAGCGGCCCGTAGTCGATCGCCTTGGAAAACGTCCCCCCGGCCCGCGCCCCCCACCCATGCCAGGACCGCAGCTCCACCTCCGCCGTTCCGCTGTGGTACGTCGCATTGGCGTTGGACTGAATCGCCGTCACCGGCCCAAACTTCGTCGTCCGCCGCGCCGTATACAGCGGCACCCGGAAGCTCTGCCCCGTCCACAATCCCGGGTGCCCCTCCCCGCCCTGCAGCACATAGCTGACCTCGCGGGTGCTCGGCGCGATGTTCAGGTCCGTGGTCTCGGGCAGCTGCGTCGCCCAGGCCGTCGCATACTCCGCCCGCACCCGCACCCATCGCCCAAGCTCCCCCGTCAACCCCACCGACCCCCGCTGCACCACCGGCAGCCGAAACCGCCCCGCAAACAGCATCACCGACCCTGTCT
>CBDCLP010000005.1:0-311692 GCA_965218675.1 Granulicella sp. | reverse complement strand
TAGCGGCCATTGCGGGGGATCTTCATGCTGTAGGCGCCTTCCACATCGGTGGCGGTGGCGTATTTGCGGCCCGTCAGCGTGTTGGTGGCCGTGACGGCGACGCCCGGCAGCGGAACGCCGCCAGGTTTGCCCGCCGCGCCGGCCACGACGGTGCCGTGCAGGGTGCCTCCCTGGGCGGCGGCGGTGACCACCGGCGCGGCCTGGGTCGAAGTTGGTGCCGCAGCGGCAACCCCCGGGGGAGCCCCCTGCACCTGTGCCCCGGCAGGGAGCACGGCGACGGCGCTGAGCAGGAGCCCCGCCGACAGAGGCCGTGCCCAGCCTTTGAGATTCAGTTGGCGTTCCAGGTCTTGCATGGCCCTCTTTGAGAATCTCTACACCTTAAGGAAAGGTCGGATCAGGCTTGAAAATTCATTGCACCCGAGACGAACCGCGGATTCCCTTCGGGAATGAACAAAATGCGTAGCCGCAGCGGCCAGCAGGCTGAGCAGAGGTTCTCAAGGCTGCGGCTGGGCACCGCGGGCACCGGACGCTCCGACCGCGCCTGCATCGCTGTGCTGCCGGTGCGTTCCCGGCGGGCTGTCCAGCACCCGCGTGGGTACAAAGACGCCCCCTTTGACCGCGCCGGTGCCGGCCAAAAAATCTCCTGGCCGGATGTCCGCCAGGGTGATACTTTCGCCAGTACCAAAGGCCCGATCAAAGCCCTCGCCCAAGGCCATGCCGCCCATGCCCATGCCACCAAACCGACCGCCGCCGGGGCCGCGCCCCGTACCTTCGCCGCCGCTGCCATTGCCGCCCGGGCCGCCGCTGCCGCTGCCCCCGCGGTGCACGCGCTTGAAGCTGGTGGTCTCATCAAAGCCAATGGTCTGGGCCACGTGGTCGCCGCGTTCGACGGTGAGCCGGGCGTTGTCCAGATCCACGGTCTTTACCCGGCCGGTGATGTAGGTTTTGCCCAGGTTTTCGCGCAGGGCCTTCACCTGCGCGGCGTCTTCGGCAACGACTACGGCGGCGTGCAGCGCGCCGGTGGCCGGGTCCAGGTTGCCCATCGCCATCAGGCCGTCGCCGGGGTGGAAGTCGGCAATGCGGACGACTCCGCTGTCCCTCATCAGCCGGGTGTTGTCGGTGGTGATGACCTGCACGGTGACGCCCTCGCCGTTTCTCACTGTCAGCGTGTTGCCGGCCACGGCGGTCACCTCGCCCATCACCCGCCCCATACCGCGGGCCTCGCCTCGTCGCGGGTGGTCGCCGCCGCCGGCGCCCGGGTCGGTTTGGCCCCGCGCGGCGGATCCGCAGAGTCCCAGGGCCACCAGACCCACCATGGCTGCGCTCCAGCGTCGATCATGCCTCATTCGTGCCTCCCAAAGGTCTTTGGTACAGATCTGTCGAAAGAAGAGACGGCGCTCCCGTCCGGAAGTTGCGGGGCGCCCTCGCCTTTGCCTCACCGAATCGGTGGCGGCCAAACCAAAGTGCATTACTGTCGTTCTCAGAGCGTTCGCGGAATCGGCGTATAACGGAAGCAGCGCAATGGGAGGGACCGGGACGACGGAACAGGTCTTTCGCTGTGAGCCGAACGCCAGTTCTGACCCTGTCTGGAGACCTCATGCTTTCTCATCAGCCGCAGACCGCCGCCCTGCTTGCAAGGTTTCGTGAAGGCCGTGCCGCGACCACCGGCTTCATCGCCCCGCTTTCCGCGGAAGACATGATGGTGCAGTCCTGCCCGGAGGCGTCGCCGGTCAAGTGGCACCTGGCCCACACCTCCTGGTTCTTTGAGACCTTTGTGCTGAGCGAGTTCGTTGCCGGCTACAAGCCATTCGACCCGAACTTTCGCTGGCTGTTCAACAGCTATTACAAAGCCCTGGGCGACATGCCGGAGAAGAAGCTGCGCGCCAGCTTTTCGCGGCCTCCCCTGGCGCAGATCCTGGCCTTTCGCGAGCACGTGGACGCGGCCGTGGAGCGCCTGCTGGCCCAGGGAACGGACGACGAGGCGCTGCGCCGCATCGTGCTCGGCATCCAGCACGAGCAGCAGCACCTGGAATTGGCCGCCACCGACATCAAGCACGCCTTCTTCACCAACCCGCTGCAGCCTGCCTACCTCCCGGCGCTTGCCGGGGAGCGGGAGCCTGCCCTGGCTCCGGAACTCCGCTGGCTGCGCTTTGCGCCCGGCTCCCCGGAGCGGCCCGGTGTGGTGGAGATGGGCGTTACCCCCGACCCGGCCGCCGTGGACGAGTTTGCCTTTGACAATGAAACGCCCCGACATCCGGTGTATCTCGCGCCCTTCCGCCTCGCTTCCCGCCTGACCACCGGTGCGGAGTTCCTCGCCTTTATCGACGACAATGGCTACAACCGCCCGGAGCTTTGGCTTTCCGAGGGCTGGGACACCGTGCAGCGCGAGGGCTGGGGGGCGCCACTCTATTGGCGCCGCGACCCGGACGCGGCCTCCGGCTGGCGGGTCTACACGCTGCGCGGATGGCAGCTCCTGGAGGACATCTCCGAGGCGCCGGTCTGCCACCTCAGCTTCTTCGAGGCCGACGCCTTTGCCCGCTGGAGCGGGGACAGGCTGCCCGCCGAGTTCGAGTGGGAGTACGCCGTCGCGCCGCAGCCCGTGGAAGGCAACCTGCTGGAAACCGGCAGCCTGCACCCGCAGCCCGCCTCCAGCCACCCCGACCACATGGGACTGCCGCAGCAGATGTACGGCGACGTGTGGGAGTGGACCTCCTCGCCCTACACCGGCTACCCCGGCTACCAGGCGCTGCCGGGCGCGCTGGGCGAGTATAACGGCAAGTTCATGAGCTCGCAGATGATCCTGCGCGGCGGCTCCTGCGTTACCCCCGCCAGCCACATTCGCGCTACCTATCGCAACTTCTTTCAACCCGCAACGCGCTGGCAGTTCAGCGGCCTGCGGCTGGCTCGAAACGGGGCCTAGAGCCTGGACAGGAGGCCGGCAAGCAGCGGAGTTCCCCTTTGCCCGCATCCAAACCGCTGACCTGTGAACACCCCTGACCCTGTGAGGCTTGGTTCTTGATGATCGAAGCACCTGAAGCTCTGCGCGACGCCGTTCAGCGCGAGGCCCTGCGCGGCCTGGCGGTGGCGCCTGGCGTCCAGAAGACCCTGCCGCCCTGGCTTTTTTATGACGAACGCGGGTCGGAACTGTTTGAAGAGATCACCCGGCTGCCGGAGTACTACCTGACCCGCACCGAGCGGAGCATCTTTGAGGAGTTCGCCGACCAGATTGTCTCCGAGGGCGTTGGTCCGCTGACCATCGCCGAGCTGGGCGCCGGCACCGCGGCCAAGACGGGCGTCCTGCTGCGCGCCGCCCTGCGTCGTCAGGAGGAGCTGCTTTACCAGCCCATCGACGTGAGTGCTTCCGCCCTGGACGCGGCGGTCGATTCGCTCAGCGGCACCCCCGGCCTCGTGGTCAAGCCCACGGTCGCCAATTACATCACGGAGGCGTACAGCATCGAGCGCAGCCGCGACCAGAGCGTGCTTGCGCTGTATATCGGCTCCTCGATCGGCAACTTTGCCCCGTCGGAGGCAAGCTCGATCCTGCGCAGCCTGCGCAAGCAGCTGCGCAAAACCGGCGACGCCCTGGTGCTGGGCGTCGATCTGGCGCCGTGCCGCAACAAATCCACCGAATTTTTGCTCGCGGCTTATGACGACAATCAGGGGGTCACGGGCGAGTTCAACCGCAACATCCTGCGGCGGCTCAACCGCGAGCTCGGCAGCGATTTTGATCTGGCCTGCTTCGCCCACCGCGCCCGCTGGAACGCCGCGGACAGCCGCATCGAGATGCATCTGGAAAGTCTCTGCTCCCAGACCGTGACCATCGACGGCAAGGCCGTGAACTTTACCCCCGGCGAAACCATTCACACGGAAAACAGCCACAAATTCACCGAACGCAGCCTCCGCACCCTGCTGGACAGCGCCGGTTTCGGCTCACCCCGCTGGTTCCACGACCCCGCCCACCTGTTCGGGGTAGCGCTGGCACATCCGGCGTGAGGAGTTGTTGGTTGTACGTTGTACGTTCTAAGTGGTTGTAGGTTGTAGGAGATGGCGTGAGTTGTCCAGGTGAGCTCTGGTCAAAGCTGCATGTTCTGACAGTTCCGCCCTTCTCGTTGTTCCTGCAGGGAATCTGCTTTACTTCCAGGCTGCCACTGGCGCGAAGTCTTGTTCAAACCTTCCTGGAACGGGGCGCCTGCAGGTGTGCAGCGTGAAGGAGCAGATTGCTTGTGAGAAAGACAGCCTAAACGAACAACGAACAACGAACAACGCCATTAGCTTGGTCCCACAATGCGGTCATAGTTGCTGCGGAAGAGTGCGATAGCCGCTGGGGCACCGATCTTCATGATGTCTTCGTGCACCCAGCCCTCCTGATAGGGAAAAGGACGGGCGATTCCTTTCGCAATCATCGTACTTGCAAGACTGGGGCTGGTAGCAAGGTGCAGGTCGCCATCCAGATGAATGTGACCGAGCTCCTCATCTCCGACATAGAAATCGACCCCATCGATCTGACGAGGTTTGTAAAACGTCCAGTGTCCGGTTGCGATGACCCCCGGCCAGTTCGAAAAATTCTCGGCAACGGTTGCCAACGTTCCGGAAAGGGCCGGCGGTGGTACTACCGGCCCTTTTTTCGAGCGAAGCATCGTGTTCTTTGCGCGTTCCACCATAAAAGCTCCTCAACAGCTCTTCACCGGATTTGCTTCCGGGTGATTCCAGGTTAGCCAAGGATGGCCGGCTTGAGCACATGTTCAGCCCATTGCCGGAAGGTGGTCGGCGTGGTCGCTTCCGGCGTGCGAGCTACGGCGTTATCGAGGCCATCGTTCTTGGCCGCCATCATATCGGCATAGCCTTCCACGATGGCAGGGGACATACCAAAGCCGGCAAGCCGCTGCTTGAACGCATCCATCGGAATCTGCTTAAAGCCAACCGGCTTACCGAGCACCTCCGAAAGGATCGATGCCATCTCGTTGAAAGTCAGATCCTCGGGGCCGAGCACCGGGACTTCGCTCTGTCCGGTCCAGGTGTTGTCGAGTAGGTATTTCGCGGCTACCGCGGCAATGTCGCGCGTGGCCACGGTGGGAAACTTACGATCGGCAGACAGGGGTGAAAAGAACATGCCTTGCGCTTTGATCGCGCCAGCCTGCTGAAGCAGGTTGTCCATAAACGACGGCATCGTGAGCGCGCGGAGATTGACTCCGGTGCTGGCGAGGAGATCGTCCATCGCCAGCGACGCTGTGACCAGGCCGGCATGCGCCGCTGCCTGCGTTCCACGGCCGAGAGCCGAGATGGCCACCACACGCTTGACGCCTTGTGTCTTGAACGCCTCCGCCGCGGGACGGGTAAATCCGACGTATGCCGCTTCCATGCTGTTCGCGACACTGGGCGGTGGAACCAGCCAGAAGACGGCATCGGCGCCATTGAAGGCCTTGTTGACGACCGCGCTATCGCCGTGGGAACCCTCGACGATCTCCACCTCGCTGGGCAGGTCACCAAGCTTTGAGGGGTCGCGAGCGATGACGCGCAGCTGCTCGCCACTGCTGAGAAGAAGGTTGAGGAGTTGCTTACCAATGTTTCCGGTGGGTGTGGTGAGGACGATCATAACCTTTGCTCCTATTCTTGTTTGTTGCCGATTGTCGTGTTAGGCGAGGACGAGATCCTTCTTTCCAAATCAGCTGAAAGCAGGACAGCCGTTGTTATAGCTTTTGATGTATACGACACCGTACCGTATACTTGATGCAGAGGGCAGGGCGGGGGATGCACAATAGAGTTTGTGGACAAACGGGGAAATAAGCTGCACGAACACATCCTTTGGCTCGCAAAGGATGTGTTTCTCGAGTTAGGCTTCGAGAGGGCATCCATGGATGTCATCGCGGCGCGCGCTTCAACCTCCAAGCGGACGCTCTACGCCCATTTCGAAAGCAAGGAGAAGCTGTTTCTTGCCGTGATCGATCTGGTGCGGAACCTGTTTCTGAGCAGGCTGGGCGTGCCCGGGGACTACTCGCCCAAGCTGCAAGAGGCTCTTGTTATCTTCTGCGGCCGTTACATGGAGATCCTGGTTTACGAGAGCAACGTCCAGATGATGCGGGTTAGCATGGCAGAAAGTGAGCGCTTTCCCGAGCAGGCAAGACTCTATTTCGACGTGATGTTTACGGAGGTCCACGACCGTCTTTCCACATATCTCAAAGAGCAGACCTCGCTTTCGATGCGATCCGCCTCTGATGCTGCTCATCGACTGATGAGTCAGCTCCTGTACCCCAAGTTGACGCGGTCTCTTTTTGGCATGGATCCATTGGCAAAGAGCTTCCGTGATGAGGCGCTCTCACCGGAGTTCGATCTGAGAGCGATACGCAAAGCGGTCTCAGACCTGGTGGAGCACCTTCGCACCTAGGGTGTTTCCGAACAGCCATATCTTCGGCACCCAAGCCGTCGGCACCCAAGCCGTCGGCACCCAGAGGCTCCTCGGCTACGACCAGCTCTCACTAGAGCGCTTCCCGCTTCCACTCTCCGCTCTTGCCGCCGGATTTCTGCACCAGCAGCACCTCGCGGATGCGGATGCCTTTGTCGAGCGCCTTGGTCATGTCATAGACCGTGAGGGCGGCGATGGAGGCGGCGGTCATGGCTTCCATCTCCACGCCGGTGCCGGCCACCGTGGCTGCAGTGGCCCGGATCTGTACGCCGCCCACCACCACCTCCGCCTGTACGTCGACAAAGCTCAGCGGCAGAGGATGGCACATGGGGATGAGGTCGGCGGTGCGTTTGGCGGCCATGATGCCGGCAAAACGCGCGACCTCCAGCGGATTGCCCTTGGGATTCTGGGGCAGGGCCTGCAGCACGGCGTCGTTCAGCTCCACAAACGCGGCGGCGGTGGCTTCGCGGCGGCCGGGCTGCTTGGCGCTGACGTCGACCATGTGGGCCTGTCCGGCTTCGTCGTAGTGGGAAAGGGTCGACGGCTCTTCGTTGCTGGGGGCAAGGGGGCTCATACAGGCCTTACCGTAGCAGGACGCGAACGGTTTCGCCCTGCGGAAAGGCGTTGACCTCGGCCGGCAGCACCACAAAGCAGTTGGCGCGGCCATTGGCGGCCAGGTCGCCCGACCCTTGCCAGGGCACGGGCCTGACCCGCACCGCGGCCCAGTCGCCTTCAAGCGTCGCGGGTAAAAAGCGTGTGACCCGGGCGCCGCCCTTGACCTCCTCGGCGAGCTGCGCCGCGGCAAAGCGCGGTGCGCGCTCGGTCCGGCCGACCATGGCGCGCAGCAGCGGCGCCACAAACAGCCGAAAACAGACCTCGGTGGAGATCGGGTTGCCGGGCAGGCCGAAGATGTAGGTCCACGGGCCGCCGGTGCTCGCAGCGCGCGCGGGATCGCGGCGCGGCAGACGGCCAAAGACGACCGGTTTGCCTGGCTGGATGAGCGCTCCGGTAAAGAAGAACTCCGCCCCGCGCTCCCGCAGTGCCGCCTCGACCAGATCATATTTGCCCATGGACACACCGCCGGAGAGCAGCAGCAGATCCACACCTTCGCTCTCCCGCAGGCGCGCCTGGAGGTCGTCGTGGGTGTCGCGCGCCACGGGCAGCGGCAGGGCCCGGGCAGCCTCCGCTTCGACCAGCGCGGCGAGCGAGAAGGTGTTGGAGTTGCGGATCTGCCAGGCCGCAGGCTGCGCGTCGAGGCCGACGAGCTCATCGCCGGTGGCGACGATGGCCACCTCGGGCCGCGGCGTTACGGCCAGCTGTGAGTAGCCGCAGCTGGCGGCCAGGCTGATCTCGGGGACCTCGATGCGGCGGCCGCGTGGCACCAGCACGTTGCCCTTTCGCGCCTCGGCACCCGCGGGGACGATGTTTTCACCGGGCCGCAGCCGCCTGCCCGCGAGGGGACGGACCTCCTCGGCCGCGCCCGCTTCGGTGTGCTCCACCATGAGTATGGCGTCGGCGCCCGCGGGCACGGGGGCGCCAGTCATGATCTCGAGGGCCTCCCCGGGCCGCAGCGCAGCGCCGGTCCACTGTTCGCCGGCCCGCACGCTGCCGTGCAGCCGCAGGACCGCCCCGTTCGCGGCCAGATCGGCGCTTTGCACGGCAAAGCCGTCGCGGGTGGAGCGGGCGAAGGGGGGCTGGTCGCGCTCGGCGAGGATTGGTTCGGCCAACGTGCGGCCGCGGGCCTCAAGGAGCGCAAGGCGCTCAGAGCGTGCGGGAAACGGCAGGGTATCGGCGTGGCGCAGCACCTCGCCGAGCGCCTCCGGGTAGCTCAACACGCGTTCCATCTTCGGCTCCGATGCGGCGAGGGGGGAAAAGGAGAGCCCCGGCTGTAGCCAGCCGGGGCAGTTATCACGCAAAGGTCGCGAAGGTCGACGCCAAGGTCGCGGAGGGTGCCGACCTGCTACGCAGACATCGCGTAGGCGAGCAATGGTGTGGAGGTGGGTCTATCTTTTGCCGTGGGCCCTGTACCGGGTTTCGATCTTCTGGCCCATCTGCGTGAGCACGTCGCGTACCGCGGGTGCCTGGGGACCGTCGGGGGCCAGCTCCAGGTACTTCTGGTAGGCGTCCAGGCAGCCCGGGGGCGGCACAATCTGGCCCTTGGCGTCCACGGTGGCCTTGGCCAGCAGGGCCTGACCTTTGAGGTAGTAGGGCAGCGGCTTGCTGGGGTCGGCCGCGATGGCCTTGTCGGCCGCGGCAGCCTCGGCGTCGCCCCCGCCGTTGTGGTCTAGCACAATGGCCTCATTGGTGTAGTACTCCGCGGCCCCCTTGGGATCGAGGCTGGCGGCTTTGGCATAGGCGTTGCTCGCTTCCGCGGCGTTGCCGGACTCGCCGTAGGCGTTGCCGAGTTCGTTGTACACCGCTGCCTGCTGGGTCACGGGCGCTTTTGAACCGCTGGCCGTCATCAGGTCGACGGCCTTCTTGTAGCTGTCGACGGAATTGGAATAGGCCTGCTTCACCTGATCGTCCTGCATTGGCTGGGTGTGATTGGCGCGGTCGGTTGCGGCCTGCTTTTTGCCCTGCGCCAAAAGAACGTCACCCTGCACGGCATAAAGCAGACCTTCGTTGGGGCGCTGCGTGATCGCCTGCTTCATGTCGGCGTTGTCTTTGTCGAAGTTGGGCGTGGGCGTCTTGATGTCCGCGCGTACCGCGGTGAGCGTTGCATTCAGGTTGGCGATCGTTTTGTTGCCGGCCACCGCTTCGGCGTTCTTGGCCTTATATTCTTCAAGAGCCTTGCGCTCTTCGGGACTCAACTTGGCGATGTAGTCCGCCCGGGTCATGTCGAAGTTGACTGTGGCGTTGTCGCCGGATTTGACCGTGAACTGCTGGCGATCGGGCGTCTTGCCATCCACGACCACGTAGGCGAAGTATTCGCCGGGCGCAACGTCCTTGGCGACGTAGTTGCCCTCCGCGTCGAGGTCCACGGTGTTGGTGAACTTTTCATCCTTGTATTCGGCGTGGATGTCTTTGGTGAACTTGATCTGGCCCTTGGTGATGGCCTGCCCGGCGGGGTTTTGCACGTGGCCATGCACGGTGGCGGGCTGTTCCTGCGCCAGAACGACGGGCGTTGTGGCCAGGGCCGCCGTCATCACGACCGAGGTGATCGCGTGCCGCGTAAACATCGTTTCAAAACGTAGTCTCATTTAGAAATCCTCTTTCCTGTCGGCGACCCTGTGCAGGCCGCCGCTGTGGTGGATCAGGCCCTCACCGCAGCGTGTTTCCCAGCGGGAGCGGCGTAGGGGATGGGGTCAGGGATGCCTGCCTCGTGAAAGGCCCCAAGCCGCAGGGCACAGCTTTCGCAAACACCGCAGGCCTCGTCGCCTCCCGTATAGCACGACCAACTTATATGCAACGGTGCGCCAAGTTCAACTCCAAGCCGCACAATCTCGTGCTTGCGCAGGTGAATCAGGGGTGTTTCGACCCGAATGGAGCTGTCGCGGGTGCCGGTGGCGATCAGGGCGTTGAAGGCGTCGTAGTACGCCGGCCGGCAGTCCGGGTAGCCTGAGCTGTCCTGTTCCACCGCGCCGATCAGCACCGTCCGGGCCCCCAGAACCTCCGCCCAGCTCACGGCCGCGGCCAGGAAGTGGGCGTTGCGGAAGGGGACGTAGGTGACCGGGATCTCGCCCCCACTGCGCTGCGCTCCTTCTGCGAGCGCGCCGGCGACGCTGGCGGGGACGGCGATGGCCGGGTCCGTCAAGGCGGAGCCGCCGATGCGGCGAAACAGATCGGTCTGGAGCTCCATCAGCTCCTTGAGGCCCACATGCCGGGCGACCCCCCGGGCGGAGGCCAGCTCGCGCGCTTCCGTGCGCTGGCCATAGCTGAAGTGGAGGCCATATGCCTCGTAGTCCCGCGCCGCCAGCGCCGCGCAGACGGTCGAATCCATGCCGCCGGAAAGGCAGACGACTGCGCGTGCCCGGCTCACAGCTCGTTGCGTCCTTTGCCCTGGGCGGCGGTTTCGCCGCTGGTTTCAGCGCGCGTAACCGACTCCATGGTCTCCGGCTGCACCTCGAAATCGGACAGGAGCCGGCGGGCCGCGGCTTCATCCTGCGGGCGCACCTGGGCGCGCACCCCAAAGGCGATGGGGAGCAGGCTGTTGGCGTTTTCGCCCTGCATAAAGACCGGGATATTGGCGGATTCGAGCGCGGTGCGCGCCACGTTGGCTGTGGCCGGGTCGGGGAAGTCCGCCACCGTGACCAGTTCCTCGTCGCTATACAGCACTGGCTGCGTGGCGTCTACCTCGTCGTTGTTGTGCAGTGTCTTGCTCATCCACACCTCCGGCTTTCTTGGATGCGTTGCTTGCCTAATGCAGTTCAATCGATTGCAGGTGAAAGGTGATGGTGCCCCAGAAGAGCCGGGCCTGCATCTGCACGGGCAGGTGCCGCGGATCATCCGTGTACCAGATCCAGATGTGCCCGCGATTTTTGACGACGCCCTCATCGGCGGTGGCCTGCACCTTGACCGTTTGAAAGGTGCCGGCGGGTGTTTTGACCTCTTCGCGGCCTTCCACCTTCATGCCCACCGTGACCGTGCGCATGGCGTCGGCCAGTGGAAACTCCACCGTTTGGCCGACGACCAGGGGCTGGGACTGGGTGTAGAAGATGGCGCTCAGTGCGTCGGTGACGCAGGCGGGGATGTTGGCGTCCTTGCGGGTGGCGGTGCCCTTGACCAGGTTGCGGGCGTACTCCATTTGCTTGCCGTGGGCATAGTCGAAGCTGAGCTCGGAGGCGAATTTGCGGCGGCCCTCCTGGGTCTGCTTGTTGAAGCCCGTGGAGCAGCCGGTCCTGGTGTCGAAGCCGGACTGAAAACGATCTATCACCGGGAACAGCATGTTGACCGCGCCGATGGAGTCCGCGGTGGCCGAGATCTTCTCCTGCGCGCCGCTGGCGTCGAGGTGAAAGACGGCCATGCCCGCTGTGAATACGCGCCAATCCACGGAAAAGGTCAGCGTCTCATGCTGTGGGTAGACAAAGCCCCCCTGCGGCGGCTGCAGCACGGGGATGGGCCGCTGGGCCGGTTTGGGCGAAAAGATCTGGGCCGGGGCCCAGGCGGTCAGCAAGGCGAGAAGAAGGGCAGCGAGCCGCCGCGCTGGGGAGGGTGTGCGATGCTTCAACGTCGATCAACCCCCAGCGAAAAATCCAGGCGCTATGGCCTCCGGTGCGCCACCCAAAGCCGCACGGCAAGCAGCGCATACAGCGCCGCCGCTCCCATAAGGGCATTGTACTCGCGGTGGTGCCGGTAGCGCTCCGGGGAGAACCGGCCGCGGCTGCCCCCGGCCGTCCCCGGGACGCGCGCCGGCGGCCACCGGGGCAGCAGCCGGGGCACCGCCGCGGCATAGGCGGCGAACTCCGGAAAGGTTGCGCGCAAAAAGGCCTCCTCGGACAGGATCACCGGCCAATAGATCGCCAGAAACAGGCCCAGGAGCAGCACGCCAAGCCAGACCCGGCCCGCGGCGATCGAAAAACCAAAGGCAATCAGCATGGAGCCGAGGTAGAGCGGGTTGCGCGTGCAGGCATACGGTCCGGTGCGCGTCAGTTCCGCATTCTTCTTGACGTACCCGGCGGCATAGCCCCGCAGCCACAGCCCGGGCAGCACCGCCACGAGACTCCACAGCATCAGTCGGGCGCTGGGCCGGGCAAACAGCAGAAAAATAGCCGCCGTGGCAAAGCCCAGCGGCACGCGGATGCGTCGCGCGATGCGCTGCCAGGTGCTTTGCGGGCTGCGTGGGGGCATGCTGGCATTGTTGCAGAAGGAGAGAGGAGAGAGGAGAGAGGAGTGAGGAGTCGAGCGGAACTGGTCGCCAAGATCAGACTGCGTCAGAGCTTTTCCGGAGGCATGGTGATGGATCGCACGGCGTCCATCACCGTTTCTACGCTGAGGCGCGCCAGCCCGGGGTCGGGGACCTCGGTCCGCTTGTAAGTTGTGGTGGAGGCCGGGTCGCGCAAGACTCGCTTTGGCCCTGCGCCCCAGGGACCGTTGCGCGCCGGGTCCGTGGGGCCAAACAGGGCCACCACGGGAACGCTCAGGGCCGCGGCCAGGTGCACCGGCCCCGAGTCGCCGCCCACGACCACGGCACAGCGCCGCATGAGTGCAACCAGCTGCGCCACGCTGCACTGTAGGGCGTGGCCTGCCGGGCCGGCCTGTGCGAGGACGCGCTCTGCCACCGGATCATCAGCACTGCCCTGGTTGACCAGCACCGTCCAGCCCTCGGCGGCCAGGGCGCGGGCCAGCGCGGCAAAGCGCTCCGCCGGCCACTGCTTGGCGCCCCAGCCGGCGGTGGGGGCCAGCAAAGCCAGCCGGCCTGCGCCCAGCCGGCCCGCGTCCAAGCTGCCCAAACGCTCCTCGGCCCAGCTCTCAGCCTCCGCGATACGGGGCAGCTGGGGTTCAGTGGGCTCGAGTGTCAGGCCCAGCGCATCGCCCAGCAGGTTGGCTTCCTGCTGCACCACATGCGTACCGCGGCGCTGGAAACGTCGGCGATATAGCCAGCGGGCGGCGCGCTCCCGGGGGTCGACAAAGCCCGCGTACCGCGACGCACCGGCGAAGCTGCCGATCACGGCGGAGCGCAGCGTGCCCTGCAGGTCGATCACGGCGTCATAGGCCCCCGCGCGCACCTGCCGCCGCAGGTCGAGGATGGACCGCAGCGTGACACGGCTGAAGGGCTGCCGTGACCAGAGGCGCGTGTCCGCCAGCAGCACCCGCGTCACCTCGGGGCCACGGCCATCGGCGTCGGCCAGCAGGGGCGCCCAGCGCGGGTCGGCAACCCAGTCCACCTGCAGCCCGGGCGCGTGGCGGCGCAGGGCGGCCACGGCCGGCAGGGCATGGAGCACGTCGCCCAGGGCGCCCACGCGCACCACCAGGATCCGCTCGTGGGTCAACGCACCCGCATCTCGGCCGGGTCGTTGGCGGCCATGGCCGCACGCAGCCGCGTTTCCAGGGTGCGCACCACCGGCGACTCGTACACGAAGCCGACCTCCAGGGACACCACGACCAGCGGCCCAACCGCCGCCTCCAGCCGGGCGCGAATCGCCGGAGACAGCTTGACCGCGTCCTTTTCGGTGGTCAGGAAGCCCGTTGCCTTGAGCTGCCGGGCGACCTCCACCAGCGTGTGGAGGTCCCGTTCGGCATAGCGGTGGTGGTCGGGGAAGATCACGGTGTCGATCACGCCGCAGCCGGCTTTGGTCAGCATGGCCGCAAAACCTTCGGGCCGGGCCAGCGCGCAAAAGGCCAGCGGCCGCAGTCCGGCGGCGAAAACGCCCAGGGGAGCAGGGAACTGCAGGCTGCGGCGCAGGGTCCACAGCGGGACCTCGCGTCCGCAAAGCTTGCCGAGCCGCTGCGCCACGGCTTCCAGCTCTTCTTCGCGCACTGCAAAGGCGTCGGCGCGGCGCAGGGCGGAGAGCGGCTCGCGCAGGTTGCCGGCCGGCAGCAGAGTGTCGCGCAGGTCCTGCTCGGTGACCAGCACCAGCTCAAACTGCCGGGCCAGCGATCGGTGCTGCAGGCCGTCGTCGAGGATGTGCGCGCACATGGGCGCCAGGTTGCAGTCCCCTTCAGACCGCACGTCGCCCTGCGCCGCCGGCGACGGGCCGGGTTTGGCGAGCTGCGAGCGCTGTTCCGCGGCGCGTCCGGCGGCCAGGCGGCTGCTGCCCACCCAGACGGGGACGCGGGCGCGCTCGGCGATCAGCACGGGCTCGTCGCCGAACTGCGCGGCTGCATCGGGGGCTGTGGGGTCCACGCGACAGACCCCGATGCCGGTCCTGCCGTAGCCCCGGGAAAGCACGTCCACAACCCAACTCCGCCCGGCCAACAGCTTGGCCAGCGCGATGGCCACCGGCGTCTTGCCCGCCCCGCCCGCGGAAACGCTGCCCACGCTGATCACCGGCCACATCAGGCTTTGCGCCTGCACGATGCCGGCGGCCCGGGCAAGATCGCCCGCGGCTACTGCGGCGCTGTACAGGGGAACCAGCGGCCAAGCCCACGGACGGCGGGCGCTCACCGGGCCTCCTGGACGGACGCGCCTGCTGGCTCCAGCAGCGGCAGCAGCGCGGCCACGGTGCGCGCGGTGGCGCCGCGGTTGCGCTCAAAAACCGCCAGGCCGCGCTGTCCCAGCGCATCGGCGTCCACGCGGTCCCGCAGCAGCCGGGTGAGCGCGGCTGCCAAGGCTTCGGCGTTGGGCACGACCTCCAGGCCGCCGCTAGCTTGCAGCTCGTCCACAATCTCCCGGAAGTTCTCAAAGGAAGGCCCCATCAGAACAGGGATGCCAAAACGCGCGGGCTCCAGGGGGTTGTGGCCGCCTTTGGGCACCAGGCTGCCCCCCACAAAGGCGACCTCCGCCAAGCCGTAGATCGCGGCCAGATCGCCGACTGTGTCCAGCAGCAGGACGGCCTCGGGCTGCAACCGGGGCGGCGCAGAGCCGGCCTGTGCCGGGGCGCGCAACTGGCTGGCCCGGTACAGCACCGCCGACGCGGTGACCAGGCCTGCCACCTCGTTGAAGCGCTCCGGATGGCGCGGCGCCAGCAGCAGCACCGCCTCAGGAAATTCGTTGCGGACCCGCGGCCAGATCTTCAGCAATAGGGCCTCTTCCCCGGGCAGCAGGCTGCCGGCCACGACCAGAAGAGAATCCTGCAGCAAAGGGCGAAGCAGCGGCAGCAGAGCGCTTTCCGGGGGGGGGAGATCGTACTTCAGATTGCCGGCAACCGCCACGGCAGAGCGGGCGACCCCCAATGCCTGGAGTCGCTCCGCCGTTTCCCGGCTGCCTGCCAGAAACAGCCTTACCTGCCGCAGCACAGGCTTCCACAGCCGCAGGAAGCTCCTGGCGCGCGCAAAGCTGCGGTCGCTCATGCGCGCGTTCACCACCGCCACGGGGGTGCCCCGCCGGGCGCATTCGGCGAGCAGCCGCGGCCAAAGCTCGCTTTCCACCAGCAACACCATCCGGGGTTGCAGGGCGCGCATCCAGGCCCGCACCGGGACGGCGAAGTCGAGCGGAAAGCGAAAGACGCGATCCGCCCCAAAGCGTTCCCGCGCCAATACCTGGCCGGTTTGGGTGGTCGTCGAAACCATCACGCGCCAAGTGGGCTCGCCCGCCTGCGTGTTCAGGGTGTGTTCGAGCTCGTGCACCAGCCGCGCGGCCGCCAGCACCTCGCCCACGCTGACGGCATGGAGCCAGATCACCCTTTTGCCGGCCACGGCGGCCCGGATCGCCGGCGGCACCTGCCCCAGGCGCTCGCGCAGGCCGTGCCGATAGCGCCGGGTCGTGAGCATGCGCAGCAGCCACCACGGGGAGCTCACCGCCAGGCCCGCGCCCAGCAAAAGGCTGTAGGCAAAGATCACAGTCGGCCGCCTTGCCGCACCGTAAGAGGCGGCGTTGCCCCGCAGAACAGCCCCGGGGACGGGGGCGCCGCCGGTGCGCCCGGCTGCCGCTTGCTTTGCCCTGCACGCATCCTCAAGAGGATAATTGCAGCGAGGATCATTGCAGCAGCATGCGCCGGTTCGATCGTCCCCTGGTTCTGGCTTTGGTTGGCTTCCTGTGGATGGCCGCGCCGGCCCGCGCCGGCGATAAGCCCCGCAAGCCCGTTCCCGCCGCTGACGCCAAAACCTACGCCCTCCACGACACCCATGACGGCATCACCGTGGCGGCCGAGCCCGGCGATCTTGAGGAGACCCGCCCCAAAACGCGGCTGGATTACTTCCACCACGGCCTGCTGCCCATCCGCGTCATCGTCACCAACGACACCTCGCAGCCGCTCTCGCTGGACGACGCCCGCATCCTGTTTGTGGCCGCCGACAACTTCACCCGCAACGCCGCGACCGAAGATGTGCTGGACCGCCGCCTGTTCAGCAAGAAAAACGTGGACGGCACCAGGGTCCCACTGCCAGCGCCGCTGCCCCCGATCACCATCCATCACGCCAGCATCAACAAGCAGATTCTGGCGGATGAAAACGACTTCGGGTTTCCGTCCACCACCGTTCCCGCGCACGGCACCGTCGCCGGCTACCTGTTCTACGACACCCGCGACATCGACGACCCCGTCCTGGAACACGCGACACTGGAGTTGCGCAAGGCTCGCTGGGCCAATACCAACAAGGAGCTGCAGGCGTTTGAGGTGGCACTGAAGCCCAGCGTTGCCGGTCGCCAGGCCGTTTCGCCCAACGCGACGGCCGCAGCAGGCCAGGCGAAGTAGAAAAGGTGCCCGCGCCCTTGCCCTCCGGTGCTGATCAGGTCGCGATCCGGCCCGGAACGCCTTCGGACGTTCCCGTTATCCTGCGCTTCATCCGGGAACTGGCCGCCTACGAGCGCGCACTGGACAGCGTCGTCGCCACCGAGGCCGACCTGCTGCGCGACGGCTGGGGGCTGGCCGCCGACGGCGCGACGCCGCTGGCCAAGGCCGGACCGCCGCGCTTCGGTGTCCTGATCGCCGAAATGGCGGGCGAGCCGGCCGGTTTTGCCCTGTTCTTCACCACGTACAGCACCTGGCTGGGCCACTACGGCCTCCGGCTGGAGGACCTCTACGTCACCCCGCAGCATCGCGGGCGAGGCATCGGCAAGGCGCTGCTCGCCGCGCTGGCCCGGCTGGCCGTGGAAGGGGGCTGCCAGCGGCTGGAGTGGGATGTGCTCACCTGGAACGAGCCGGCCCTTGCGGTTTACCGGCGTTTGGGCGCGGCGATCAAGCACGACTGGCACGTCATGCGACTGGAAGGCGAGGCGCTGCGACAGCTGGCCGCGACGCCCGCTGCCGCCTCGGCCGATCCGTAGCAGTCGGCGCCGGGGGCATCGGAGCCGCTATCCTGAAGCGGTGAAACGAATTCATGTTATCGGCGGGGGCCTGGCCGGCCCTGAAGCCGCGCTGCAGGCGGCCGCGCTCGGCTGCGAGGTTACGCTTTCGGAGATGCGCCCGCACAAATCGACCGAGGCGCATGAAACCGCCGACTTCGCCGAGCTGGTCTGCTCCAACTCGCTCAAAAGTGAGACCGAGTTCAGCGCGCCCTGGCTGCTCAAGCAGGAGATGCGCCGGGCTGGCAGCTTTCTGCTCCAGGCCGCGGACAGGAGCGCCGTGCCAGCCGGCCACGCCCTGGCCGTGGATCGCGCGGAGTTCTCCGGGCGCGTCGCCGCGCTGCTTGAAGCGCACCCCCGCATCTCCATCTGCCGCGAAGAGGTCACGCGGCTGGATGAGTCGGACCCGGACACCCTGACCGTCCTGGCCAGCGGCCCACTGACCAGCGCACCGCTCGCCGCCGAGCTCCAACGCCTCACCGGGGCCGACCACCTGGCCTTCTACGACTCCATCTCGCCCATCGTCGACGCGTCCACGGTGGACATGGACAAGGTGTACTTTGCCGCCCGCTGGGATCGCGGCACGGCGGACTACATCAACTGCCCGTTCACCAGGGACGAGTATGAGCGCTTTCTCGACGCCCTGACCACCGCCGAGCGCGTGGAGCCCAAGAGCTGGGAACACATCCCCACCGCCGCCTGCGCCGCCGCGGATGGATCGCCTGATGACCCAAAGCCGGCCGCAGCCCCGGAGAAGGCGCATTACTTTGAGGGCTGCCTGCCCATCGAGGAGCTCGCGCGGCGCGGCCGCGAAACCCTGCGCTTTGGCCCCATGAAGCCCGCCGGCCTCACCAATCCGCGCACCGGCCGCTGGCCCTACGCCGCCGTGCAGCTTCGCCAGGAAAACCTGCGCGCCGACAGCTACAACCTGGTGGGCTTCCAGAACCACCTGAAGTTTGGCGAACAAGCTCGCGTTCTCCGCCTCATTCCGGGTCTGGAGAATGCCAAGTTCCTGCGCTTCGGGCAGATCCATCGCAACACTTACCTCCACGCGCCCTCGCTGCTGACGGAAACGCTGCAGTTGCGCGCCCACCCCTCCGTCCTGGTGGCCGGGCAGCTTTCCGGCGTGGAAGGCTATACCGAGTCGATCGCCGGTGGTCTGCTGGCAGGCCGGTTCGCGGCGGCGCTGGCCCACGGTCTCGCCCCGCAGCCAGCGCCTCAGGCGAGCGCGCACGGCTCGCTGGTGCACTACATCACCCACGCCGAAGGCAAGCGCTTCCAGCCCGCCAACATCACCTTCGACCTGCTCCCGCCGCTCGAAGAAGAACTGCGGCGCGGGGTGCGGGACAGAAAAGAGCGGCACCGCATGCAGTGTGAGCGCGCGCTGGCTGCGTGGGCGGCCTGGCTGCCGCCGAACGCAGCCGTCGCGACGCCTTGATTCCGGAAGCAGGTCGCATGCATCGACGCGTGCCATATACCGACGGTTCCTAGCCGTCTGGCGCTGCGGTGGCGACTTGCTGAGACCGGAACAGCAGCAAAAGAGCGACCAGGGAGACCAGGATCGTTACCACCAGGGTCACGTTATCGTTGCCCAGCCCCCGCATAATGTAGATCGGCAGGGTGTGCGAGTTGGTCAGCCCGGTCAGCAGAAGCAGCGTTCCCATCAGTGCCGGGTCAAGCTCCCGGATGGGCCCTCGCCTGGAGAGCAGAAGCAGGTTCCCCCCGGGGTGTTCCAGCGCCTGGCTGGACATCACCAGCAGCGAGCAGAACAGATACGTGGTGAAGCGCCCAAAGTCATAGGCTATCACCCAAAGCGGCAGATTCAAAACGAGCAGGGCGGCGCCGGCGACCCAGAAGCGACGGCGCAGCGGCAGCACATAGCCCAGCAGATAGGTAAAAAACACCGGCAGCCAGGAGGCGCTCAAGGAGCTGCGCAGAAATTTGGCCAGACCTGTCAGGCCGTGGTGGAAACGCGTGTTGTTTTCATCCGCCAGCAGCTGAGAAAAGCTGGGCATCGGGATCGGCAAGCCGCTGCGGATGGGATGGCTCAAGAAGTGCAGGGGCGCGACCGTTACTGCGGCACCACGCTCGGTGAAGAACGAAACCAGCACCAGTGTGGGCAGGGCGCCAGCAAGGTAACCGGCGAGCGCCGCGCGGTCGACGGGCGCCCGGCGCATCCCAAAGGCTTGCACCAGCAGCACGGGCGCGAGGAAAAAGAGCGTCGCCTCGTGAATCAGGATCGACAGCACCCCAAGGGCGAAGGTGCACAGGGCGGCAATCCCCAGGTTCCGTCCGGGCCGGATCACCGTCAGCATCAGGGCAAACAGGCCAAGCAGGCCGATCTGCACGGGATCGCCGGTGGTGACCACAAGAACGCCGGTGGTTACCGGAGACAGCAGAAGAATCACCATCCAGGCCATGCCGGTGCGGTCTTCCAGGGGATGAACGAGGTGCCGGACGGCGGCCGCCACCATCACAAACAGCGCCACCGTGATCGGCCATCCCAGCACAGAGATCAGCAGATAGTTGCCGTTATCCAGGTGCAGGGCGCGCAGCAACGTCCCCAGCAAAATTCGCCGCGAAATGGAATGGTCATAACTGATGGCCCACAAGGAAGCAAAGTACCGTGAAGGCCCCGGATAGCCGACCAGAATCGATGGAAGGATCAGCAACTCCAGTACAAAGATCAGCACCGCGGAAGCCCAGAGGACGCGTTGGCGCGATACGGCGTTGAGCGAACTGGGCGGCGCAAAGGTAGCCAAAGGCAAGCGGATCCCCGTTAGCCACAGAGCGAACGTCTGCAATGCGGCAGAAATGGGTAACTTTCGCGACAATACCGCAGAGCCGAATGCAGAACAACCAGTCTTTGGTAACCTTTGCGGTTACGAATGGACTTTCAGAGCCAATGAACGGATTTGCAGCTACCGGGAGAGCAGCTCCATCGCCTTGGCCAAACCCGCCGGGTCCTCGATGCTGGCCGTGACCAGTGAGCGGTCGATCTGCCGGTTCAGCCCGGCGAGCACCTTGCCCGGCCCGATCTCGAGAAAGTGGGTGGCGCCACAGGTCTTCAGCAACTGGATGCACTCCACCCAGCGCACCGCGCCGGTGACCTGGCGAATGAGCGTATCGCGGGCATCCGCGCCGCGTTTGATAGCGCGCGCGTCTACATTGGCGATCACCTCAAACCGGGGATCCTCAAAGGGCACCGCCTCCAGCGTGCTGGCGAGGCACTCCTGCGCGGGCTGCATCAGCGCGCAGTGAAAGGGAGCGCTTACGGGCAGCATCACCGTTCGCTTGGCGCCGGCTTCTTTGCACAGGGCCGCGGCGCGCTCCACGGCGTCCTTGCCGCCGGAGATGACGATCTGCTCCGGCGAGTTGAGGTTGGCGGGCGACACCACGGCAGACACCCGGGAGGCCGCTTCCGCGGGTGTGCTGGCCGGATTGGCGGGGTCGGTCAGCGCTTCGCGCGCGGCCGCACTCTGGTCGGCGGGGTCGGCCGGGTCCGCGGGTGGGGGCGGGGTCAGCTCGTCGGAGACCCGCGCACAGATGTCGTTGATGGCGTCGTAGTCCAGGCCCAGAATGGCCGCCATCGCACCCTCGCCGGCGGGCACCGCCGCTTGCATGAACTGACCGCGCGCCCGCACCGTGCGCACCGCATCGGCAAAGCTGAAGGTGCCGGCCGCGACGTGCGCCGAATACTCGCCCAGCGAGTGTCCCGCGGCGAAGCACACCTCGAGGCCGCGCTCCCCCAATTGCGGCTCCAGGGCGCGAAAGACGGCGACCGAGGCGGTGAGAATCGCTGGCTGCGTGTTTTCCGTGAGCCGGAGCTGGTCCTCGGGACCCTCAAAGATCAGGTGTGAGAGAGGGAACCCAAGCGCCTCATCGGCCTCGTCAAAGACCGCCCGGGCAGCGGGAACGCTGTCGTAAAAGGCACGTCCCATGCCGACAACCTGCGAGCCCTGGCCGGGAAAGAGCAGGGCAATCTGGGGTTGGCTTCCGGGGGTGGACGGGGCGAAATCGGACGGCGTGCTGACCTTTTCTTCACTCATCACAGACATAGATGCCGTTACGCTGGCCCGGGCGTCACTCTGCCCAGGCCCACACCTCCGCACCGGCGCTTCACTCAACCGACGCCGTAGTGAAGGTGGCTTGTGCCCGGGCTGAGGTCAGCCGGTACAGGGCAAACTGGCGGCTGCCCGCGCCACGCAGCTCAAAGAGCAGGCTTGCCCGGTGCGAGGCGTCCGGGTCCACGGCGTCGACCAGGTGCATGCGCGGGTTGCGGTCCAGGTGCAGGCTGTCGGTCACGTTGACAAGGGCTGCCTGCAGTTCGCCGGAGGGCAGACGCTGCGCCACAACCGTCACATACACCGTGGCAGGCCGCTGGGCATCCGGAGGTGCACCGGCAGCCGGCACCGCCGCGACCGCGGCTGTGTAAACAAAGGTGGGCAGGCCGCCGTAGCTCAGGGTGAAACCGGCAACCTGCTCCGCCTGCAGCACCAGCGGCGCCGGGCCGGCAGGTTGTCCCGCGGCTTTTGCCGGGGGGCGAGCCGCATGGGGCTGCTTTGCCGCCGGGCGCGGGTGCCGTGCCGTGCCGCCATACTCCGTGGGCTTGCCGCGCTCGAGCTTGGGGGGAGCACCGGCGCCGGTTTCGGTGTTGGCAGCAATGCCCTCCGTGCTGGTCGCCGCCAGGGTGTCCAGCGCCACCGGGCCGCGCGTGGGCACCAGTCGGTTTTCGGCCATATAGGCCGCAACACGGGGCCTGGCCAGGGCCGCCATGGCCGTCAGGGTGCTGCTCCGCTCGCTGGCGCCCTCCCAGGCGCGCGCGAAGGGGTGCGGGTCACGGATCACCGGATCAGAAACGGCGACGGCCTGCCGCATGTCCGCGGGCATGCCGGTCAGCGGCCTGGTGAGCTCGCTGGCGGCGGTGTTGTGAGTCAGGGTTGGGCGGTCGGGGTCGTCACCGGGGGCAGGTCCGGCGGCCGTCACGCTGGCCTGCGGCTTTTTCCCCCGGCCCATGCTGCTGCGAACGCTGTCCTGTGCCGGGTTGCGCCGCGCCAGCGTGGGCCGGTCGGTATCGTCGCGGCTGCCTGTATCAGTGGCCGCCGGTTTTGCCGGTTCCGTGCTGGCGGAAGTCGCGCCCCCCGTCGAGGTGTTCTGGGCTGTGCTGCCGGCGTCCGTGCGGCGCGCCATGGGCGGGCGGTCCGCGTCCGCTGTTGCGACCTCGGGGGTTGACGGGTGTGGGTGATTCGGGTCGGAAGAGCTTTGGATCACGGCCAGATGCGTCGAGCGAGGCAGCGCCGGGGTAGGCCTGGGGGGCGCCTCGGCGGTGAACTTGCCAAAGCCGTACCAGCTGCCGGCGGGGTCGTCGTCGGCCAGCGCGCGCCCGGTCACCACGCGTTCGGCGGTCTCGAGATCCAGCACGCCTTCGGGCACGCCGGCCCGTTCCACGGTGTAAAGGTTGCCGCTTTCCAGGGCAAACGGCACGGGCCGTGCCATGTATTCGCCCGCATCCTCAAAGTGGCCGTTGATGAACAGCGACACCGGAACGAAGCGGGCCGCGGTCGGCTTCTTCAGGTCGCCGGTCCACTCATACACACCCAGCGCCCGGGTGACGTGCTCCGGTGTGTCCACATGGTGCATCTGGGCGAGTGGCTGCCCCGCGCCCAAAACGAGCGCGCCCAGGGCCAGCGACGGAAGCAAGAGACGACGGCGCATGCTGCCGATTAGACGCGGCCGGCTCCAAGGGCGTTTCGTAACACAATTTCGCCATAAAGGAATCGGCGGCGCCGGACGATATAGTGGAAGGGGACCTCTTCGCACCCACAGCCCACGGCCGGAGGAACCATGGCCTCGCCTCAAGTCATTACAGCGCCAGTTGCCCCGGAGCCTCGAGACGAACTCCGCCCGGGCGTGCCCCTGTGCGTGGACCTGGACGGCACGCTCGTGAAGTCGGACACGCTGGTCGATTCGGTGCTGGCCATGGCCCGGCAGCATCCGGCGCTGCTGGTGAAGATTCCGGGGTGGATCGGTGAGGGCAAGGCAGCCTTTAAGCAACACGTGACCTCCGCGGTCAGCCTGGACGTGGAGCACCTGCCCTACAACAAGCCGCTCATGGAGTGGCTGCGCGCCGAACATGGCCGGGGCCGTGCCATTTACCTGGCCACCGCCGCGGACCGAGTGCTGGCCGAGCGGGTGGCGGCGTATCTGGGCTTCTTTGCCGGCGTCCTGGCCTCCGACGGTGCCACCAATCTTGCCGGCAACAATAAACTCGCGGCCTTTCGGTCCCACTTCGGCGAGAGCTTCTGTTACATCGGCAACGCGCGCCCGGACCTGGAGGTGCTTTCGGCCTGTGAGGCGCCCATGGTCGCCAATCCGCATGGTGCGCTGTCCGGCGGCCTGCGGCGGGGCGGCGTGACCGTGGCCCGCAGCTTTGAAGACCGGACCCCCACGGTGAAGAGTTGGCTCAAGGCCATTCGTCTGCACCAGTGGGCCAAGAACACCCTGATTTTTGTGCCGGTGTTGCTGGCCCACGCCTGGAGCGTCGCCACGATCACGGCGGCGGTGGTCGCCTTTTTCAGCTTTGGGCTGTGCGCCTCGGCGACCTACATTATCAACGACCTGCTGGACATTGAGGCGGACCGTCGCCATCCGCGCAAACGCCGCCGGCCCTTTGCGGCGGGCGACCTTTCGGCCATCGCCGGCGTGGGGGCGGTGGTGGCCCTGCTGCTCGCCTCGGTGTTGCTGGCGCTGGTGCTGCGCGACATCGTGGCGGCGGTACCGGGCGAATACCTGCCCGGCGGACCGTATCGCTTCCTGGAATGGCTGGCCCTGTACACGGTGACCACGCTGACCTACTCGTTTTACCTGAAGCGCAAGCTGCTGCTGGATGTATTTGTGCTATCGGGCCTGTACACCGTGCGCATTTTGGCAGGCAGCGCCGCCACGGGCGTTCCCATGTCCGCCTGGCTGGCCGGTTTTAGCGTGTTTTTCTTCCTGTCGCTGGCCTTTGTGAAGCGGTTCAGTGAACTGGAAGGCCTGCGCGAGAGCGGCAAATCGGTGAGCAACGGCCGCGGCTATTTTGTTTCCGACCTGGAGCAGCTCCGGTCGCTCGGCACCGGAGCGGCCTATGCTGCCGTGGTGGTGATGACGCTGTACATCACCAACCCGGAGACCACGACCCTTTACCATCACACCGCCCGCCTTTGGCTGGTGGTGCCGGTGCTGCTGCTGTGGCTCAGCCAGGTGTGGATGCTGGCCAGCCGCGGCGAAATGCACGATGACCCGGTGGTATGGGCCTGCACGGACAAGCGCAGCCTGTGGCTGGGGCTGCTGATGGCGCTGGTGATCTGGTGGGCGCTGTAGTGCCTTTGCCCACTGCGCTACGCCACATCGCCGCGTTCGTTTGGTACCGTAGAAGCAGCGGCGGTGTGAAGGGACACAAAGGCAGCCCGATTCTGGTGGGTGAGCACCACGGACATCGAGCGGATGAAAGTTCCGTTCGGAAATGGGTTAAGGGAGCAGGCCGGACCTTCCGTTCACCTCAACTTCGCCATGCGGCTGGATGGAAGGGATTGCCGAATCATAGCGACTCACCAGCGGTGTGAAGCAACGCTCCCCGAGCCGGTAACCAGCCCGGCCCGCTGCAGTTTTCATCACAAGGACCAGCTTTCTCATGATCCCAACTCTGCCCGACTATTCTGCGGCGTCGCTCGATTCCGCATTCAGCGCCCTCAGCAGAGAAGCTCAGACGACCATTGAAGCACAAGATTTCGAAGCCGAGCGGTTCCGGCTGGAGTGGATGGGCCGCAAGCAAGGACGTTTGAAGCAGATCGCGGATGCCTGGCTAAAAGCCGCACCGGGGGAGGCCAAGCGCTCTGTAGGCCAGCGGTTTAATGCATTAAAGGAACAGATCGAGCTCTGGTTGATTGCTGAACGTCTGCCTGACCTGGACGAGCCGCCAACTGAACGCGGGCACTCCCCCAAGCCGTCCTTCGACCTGACCCTTCCTGGCACGGCGCAGCGCCTCGGCGCCGAGCATCCGCTGATCAAGACCATGGCCGAAATCGTCGGCGTCTTCGAGCGGCTGGGGTATTCGGTGGCGCTGGGGCCTGAGGTCGAGACGGATTTTTTCAACTTTGAAGCGCTGAATTTCCCGCCCAACCACCCGGCGCGCGACACCCAGGACACGCTGGTGGTCGCCGACCAGGGCAGCAAGCCGCTGCGGGAACGCCTGCTAATGCGCACCCACACCTCACCGGTGCAGATCCGCTCCATGCTGGAACAGGGGCCGCCGCTGCGGGCGGTGATCCCTGGCAAGGTGCACCGCAATGATTCCTCCGACGCCACGCACTCCCCGGTCTTCCACCAGGTGGAAGGCCTGTGCGTGGATACCGACATCACCTTTTCCGACCTGAAAGGCACGCTGGACCATGCCATGAAGGCGCTGTTCGGATCGGCAGTGAAGACGCGGTTTTTTCCGAGCTTTTTTCCGTTCACCGAGCCTTCCGCGGATGTGCAGATCAGCTGCCCGTTCTGCGGCGGCCGGGGATGTCGCAAGTGCAAACACTCGGGCTGGATTGAGCTGCTGGGCTGCGGTATGGTGGACCCCAACGTCTTTGAAGCGGTGAATGCGCGCCGCCGCGAGCTGGGCCGCGAGCCCGCCTACGACACGCGCCGCATCAGCGGCTTCGCCTTTGGCATGGGGGTCGACCGCATCGCCATGATGAAGTACGGTATCGCGGATATCGGCTTGCTCTACGGCGGCGACGTCCGCTTCCTGGAGCAGTTTGCCTGAAGCCGAGCAGATCATCGGACGGTATGGAAACAGCATGTTCTCCCAGTGGGGTCTCCTCCGTGGGAACGCGCGTGTGCCTTGTTTCAGCAAATCAAACCCAGCGGCACCGCGCTGAGGCGACGGCTGGCCTGCGAAGGTGTGTTTTAGCGAGGAATGGGGCCGAACGGGCGTCTAACAACCAGCGGCCCAATGGTGGCTTCGGTGTGGCGCTTCCACCCCGACAATAAGCACAGGTCTGGAGAGACATGAAGAAATCCGAAGTTTTCGAGGCTTGGGCGGCCATTCTGGCAGGACGTGCCCCGTCGCTATCGATCGAGATCACAAAGCAGTGCCCTCTGCGCTGCCCGGGTTGTTATGCCTTTGACGCAGCGCACCTTGGCGGTGGAACGGAGTTGCGGCAACTGTCAGATTTTCAAGGCGAAGAGCTGGTGCGGCGCGTCCTGGCGGTTGTGGACGAGAAAAAACCGCTGCATCTGTCCATTGTGGGCGGGGATCCGCTGGTCCGTTATCGCGAACTCGATCAGCTGGTGCCTGCGCTGGATGCGCGCGGCATTCACACGCAGATCGTCACGAGCGCCTTTCGCGTCATTCCCGGGGAGTGGCAGCGCTACCGCAAGCTATCGGTGGTGGTGTCCATCGACGGGCTGCAGCCGGAGCACGACGAGCGCCGCAAACCCGCCACCTACCAGCGCATTCTGAAGAGCATTGCGGACGCGCGCATCACGGTGCACTGCACCATCACCGCACAGATTGCCGACCGGCCCGGCTACCTTGAGCAGTTTCTGGCGTTTTGGAGCCGGCAGCCACAGGTCAACAAGGTCTGGTTCAGCCTGTTCACCCCGCAAAGGGGCGCCAGCGACCCGGAGATCCTCAGTCCCGCGCAGAGGGCGAGCGTGATGGCTGAGCTGTCGCGTCTGCGCCCGCTGTATCCCGTGCTGGACATGCCCGAGGCCGTAATCCGGGAGATCGCGCAGCCACCCGCGAGCCCGGCTGCCTGCATCTTCGCGCAGACCACGGAAACGCTTTCCGCGGATCTCGAGCGGCGGATTACGCCGTGTCAGTTTGGGGGCGACCCGGACTGCTCAAACTGCGGCTGCATCGCTTCCATGGGGCTGGCCGCGGTGGGTCATCACAGGGTGATGGGCCCGGTAACGGCCGGGCACCTGTTTGTGGCCTCGGCGCGCCTTGGCAAGGCCGTGCAGCGGCTCCGTCAACGACCGGTTGTGGAGACGGCACCGCCGCCACAGGCCGCGCCGTTTCAGATCCTGTGACGCCTTCCCGGCAGGTCAACACGGTCCACCGCTCCGCAGGCCGGTGGCTACCTGCCGGGAGCCGCCGGGACCATGACCGCCTCGGGGTCGACCTTGGGGATACCGAAGTGGCCGCCCAGGTGCACCAGGTCCAGCGGTCGCAGGTGGCCGGAAACCTCCACCAGATCCATCTGCCTTGAGCTGCGAATGAGCACGGCGACATCGTCGATCTCGGTGCCGAGGAAGTGAAACCAGACATCCGTGATGGGCTTTTGCGGCGAAACCTCCTCGCGGGCGTTCACGTTGGCTTCCACCAGATGCTTCCAGCCGGCGGCGTAATACGAAGACCGCAGGGCGTTCATCGCCTCCGGCACATAAAAGGCTGGCTCGCTGAAGTGGAAGGTCTGGACCGTAATGGCATTCAGGCCGGCGACCTGGTTGCCCAGCAGGCCGTCCAGCATGTCGCGGTCAAACGTGAAACCTGTGTGCGTGGAGGGCTGTGAGGTGAGGCCCGCCATCGCGGCAGCAACTCCGGGCGGCTCAAACGGGGAAACGGCACCGGCGCCCGGGTCGTAGGCCGGCGGCGGCGGTCCCTGGGCGCTCAGGCCGAGGGCGCAAGCGGAGCTGAGCAGCACGGGGAGCAGCCGAAGGCGAAGCGCAAGGAAAATCATGTCCGTTTAGACCGCGGTTCCCCTAGCGAAGTTGCGCGGCGGCGACGGAACTCGCGCTACTGTGGTGGACGCGGCGCAAAGTAGCCCTTGCGGGCGTGCACCTGGTAGCGCTGGTCCAGCGAAACGAGATAGATGCTGCGGAAGGAGCCGTCCTGTTTGAAGTCCGCGGGGACGTATTCGAGCGAATACTGCGAGCGCAGCTCCTGCTCGATGTTGGCAAAGCCGGTGGCCAGGTCCTCGATGCGGGTCGGGAAAAAGGCGCGGCCTCCGGTGGCATCGGCGATCTGCTGCAACACGTCGTCGCCCTTGTCTTTGCTGGGGCCGACGTTGGTGGAAAGCGTGTAGACGATGGTTTCGGCGCGCTGACACATCTTGATGGCGTCGGACTCATGGGCGCGGCTGTAGTCGTCGTCACCGTCGGAAACAAGCACCAGCGCGCGGCGCACCGGCTGGGTGTCGCGCAGGGTCAGCATCTGGTCGCGGCAGGTCTTGTACAGCGAATCAAAGAGTGACGTGCCGCCGCCCGGCCGCAGCTTGTGGACGCCGGTGTCCAGCAGGTCGATGCGATTGGTGTAGTCCTGCGCGACGTCGGTCTGCACGTCGAAGCCTTCGACAAAGGCCCGGTCCGCCGGCCGCAGGATCTGCAGCAGAAAATCCACCGCGGCCTGCTGCTCGAAGTCGAAGCGCGAGCGGATGGAGTTGGAGGTGTCAATCATCAGGCCGACGCGCAGGGGCAGGTTGGTCTCCTGGCGGAAGTGCACCACGCGCTCGGGTGGGCGCTGGTCGTCCAGCAGGCCGAAGTTCTGCTGCTGCAGGTTGGTGATGAAGCGACCCTTGCTGTCGGTGACGGTGAAGACCAGGTTAACCTCGCGGCTGAACACCTGGATGGTGGGTGCCTGCGGCGTCGGCGGGGCGGACTCATCGCGCGGCTGCAGGGTGGGGGCCTGGCTGGGAGTCTGGCCTGCGGGTTGTGCCGGAGTTTGCGCGGGCGCGGGCGGGGCCGTCTGCGGAACTGCGGCCGGGGCCGCTGCCTGGGCGCGGACAGGCCCAGGATGGATCATCAAAAGGCCGGCAACGGCAAGCACACCGCAGAGTCGTAACCACAACACGTTCATTTCGCCCCCATTCTAGCAATCCTGCTAGCAACCCTGCCCAAGTGCCGGGCGTGTTTATGCCGGTGTGTCCTTGTTCGGACGAAGCCCGGCCAGAAACGTTTCGAGTTCCGGGGGCAGCGAGGAGCGCAGCTCGAGGAGCTTCCCGGAGCGCGGGTGCGGCAGGTCGAGCTCGGCCGCGTGGAGGAAGTTGCGACCAAGCGCGGGCGGGTCGGCGCCGTCGTTCATGCCCGCGGGCCGCCGCAGCTTGCCCGGCGCGCCATACAGCGTGTCGCCCACCACGGGGTGGCCCAGCGCGGCCAGGTGCACGCGAATCTGGTGGGTGCGACCGGTTTCGATGCGCACCTCCAGCAGTGTGAAATCGCCCCAGGGCCCGGTCTGCTGCGGCGAGCCAAGGCGCTCCAGCACGCGCCAATGGCTCACCGCCGGGCGCGCGCCGCTTTCCAGGCTGCGCCGGGTGGACATGCGGATGCGCCGCACGGGGTCGCGGCCGATGGGCAGGTCGACGGTACCCTCCTCGCGGGCCACGCGGCCGTGCACCAGCGCCAGGTAGCTTTTGCGCAGCTCGCGGCCGGCAAACATCTCCGCCAGGCGGCGGTGCGTGGCGTCGTTCTTGGCCACAAGAATCAGCCCGCTGGTGTCCTTGTCCAGCCGGTGCACGATGCCCGGGCGCAGCTCCCCGCCGGTGCGCGACAGCTGCTGCTGAAAGTGAAAGAGCAGGGCGTTGACCAGGGTGCCGCGGTTGTGCCCGGGGTCGCCGGCGCCGGCGTGCACCGTCATACCCGCGGGCTTGTCGATGGCGGCGAGGTCCTTGTCCTCAAAGACGATGTGAAGCGGAATGTCTTCCGGCTCTGCCCTGAGCGGCTCCGGCTGCGGCTCGCCCTCGATCTCGATCCGCTCGCCGCCTTCGAGCTTCAGGCTGGCCTTTTCGGCCTCCCCGTTGACGCGCACCTGGCCGGCCTCGATCAGCAGCTGCACGCGCGCGCGGCTGATCTCCGGCAGCGCCCTGGCCAGGTAGGCGTCCAGCCGCTTGCCGGCGGCCGCGGGGGCAGCGTTGAAGCTGCGAATGCCGTCCTCGGGCTCCAGGTCGTCCAGCACGGGAATCGACTGGTCTGCGAGAGGCGCTGGGGTGGGTAGCTCGTCTGCTGTGATTTGCGCGGTCCCGGGGGCGGCGGCTTCCTGCTCACGCGCCTGGGCCGCCTCCTCGGTCTCACGCTGCGCGTCACGGTGGGCGCGGTAGGCGGGCTTCACGGTTTGCCGCCGCTTGCCCTTGCGGATCATGTTTTTGGATGGCATCAGCGTGTCTCCGTGGCGATGGGTTGTGCCCCCTGCGTGTCGGCCGGGGCGTTGCTGCCGATGGCCTGGGGCGCATCGGCGGTGCGGGCCGGCCACAGCCAAAGGCAGGCGCCCGCCAGCGTGACGGCGAGGGCGACCATCTGCCCCGGCTCCAGCGGCAGGCCGGAGAACAGATCGTCCGGGACGGACAGCAGATCCAGCGCAAACGCCCCGAGGCCGCCCAGCCCCAGTGCCAGCGCCGCCACACGTCCGCTGCGCAGGCCACGGCCGAGCAGCGACGCACAGAGCGCTGCAATCGCCGCCGCTGTCCCAATGCCGTACAGCGCCACGGGGTGCAGGGCCGCGCCCCGCCCCCAGGCGTTCGGCGCGGTCCAGTGCCAGCGCAGTGGCATGCCCACCTCGGAGCCGTCGAGCAGGTGCCCAAGCTCTAGGAAGGCCGCCAACAGCGCCCCGGGCACGGCGTAGGCGTCCAGCATGGCGAGCGTGGGGAGCCGCTTGTGGCGCAGATACCCCCACACCAGCAGCCCCGCCAGCACCATGCCCCCCAGCGTCAGCGAGGGCAGCCCCAGAATCAGCAGGGGGAAGTGCAGAAAGGCCCGCGGGTCGCTCAAAATGAGCAGCAGCCGCGAAGCCACAAAACAGCTGACCACGGCGAAGAGACCGGCGTCCGGGGCGGCCTCCGGCGGCAGGCCGGCACGCCTGCCGGTGCGGGCGCTGAGCATCACCGCCAGGATCAGGCCGGCGGCGGCGCAGGCGCCATAGATCGTCAGCCGCAGGCGCCCGAGGTGCAGGGAGCGAAGTTGCAGGGCCAGGGGGGTGTGCAGCGGCGTCATCGGGTTCTTTTCCCGCCGGTCTGCTGGCTCATGGGTGCGCCTCCCCGGTCTCCGACAGCACGTTGTTGATGTAGCCCGCGGAGCCCTTTTGCGAGACGATCTGCCCTGGATTGCCCAACACCACCGAGCCGACCGGCACGTCGAAGTTCACATACGCTCCGGGGGCGATCAGCGCGTCGTGGCCAATGGTGATTTTGCCCACAAGGACGGCGTGGGCGCCCACCCAGACGCGGTCTTCGAGCGTGGGCGCCCCCTTGTTGGCCCCACGGCTGGTCGCGCCGAGGGTCACCCCCTGCGCGATGTTCACATTGGCCCCGATCACGGCATACGGGCTGATCACGACGCCGCCAAAGTGCCCGAGGTAGAATCCCGGGCCGATGCTCGTAGTGGGCGAAATATCAAAGCCATAGCGGAAGCGGTAGTGGTTCAGCCAAAATCGATGGTACAGGTAGGGCAGCAGGCCCCCGCCGCGCTTGCGCGGGCTAAAGTGCGCCACCTGGCGCAGATACCAGGTGAAGCGGAAGCCGGGCTCGCGCAGCCAGGCCTGCCGGCGCGCGCGGGGGGTGGTGTCGGCCTTATAACGGTAAAGATCTGCGCGCAGGGTGCGCCACAGCCCAGGGTTCACGCTGCCGTCCTTGCGCGTGGAAACGCGGGGAAGTTCGCCTGCAAGGCTGCAGGACGGCTGCTGCACCGCCTCCGTGCAGCAGGAAAAAAGCAAAAGACCGACCCGCGGGGCCGTGGATTGAGCGCTGGTGAACCTGTCGTTAGACAGCGGGGCTTAGCCGTGGCTCTTTAGGCATTCCGGACTGGCGGACACTGCACACCGAGCCATATCTACGAGCCAAACCCCTGGTTCAAAGAATATTGGTTCTACCAGCGTTATCGCCCCACCTGCTTTGCAGGCCGGTCTCTCTGCATCGGATGCTACCCGCGGATGCGCCAATGCGCAAGGCCCCACGATGGCCCATTTGCGCCATTGCTGCAGCTGCCAGCGGCTGGTTCCAACGTGGCACCGCGTGCGCCCCTGGCCTGGCTCCGAGCCAGGGCGGGACTCCGCACCTGTCTTTGGAAGCCGGCATGCCCCTGCTGGCTTGCACAGCGCACACGGTCGCGTGAGCCCCTTTCCCCACAAGGTGCGTTGCAATCCAGAGCCAGCCGCCATACGTTATCGAAAGTACCTTAACCGGCTTCCGGCGAAGGGCGCGCCTCCACGCTGAGCTTCGCTTCCCCGGTTCTTCGCCGAACTTTAATGTGGAGATCGTACGCTGTGGCCTTGTCCGTACCACTGTTGGACTGCCCGTAACAACCTGATGGCTTCGTCAAAAACACAATGGCAAATGCGTACGGGTTACAGGTCGGTGCTGGCCTGTACACCCCAACTGGAAGGGCTGGCGGAGCAGGCAGGTCAGGCCGGCGCTATGAGTCATCTCGACACCGTGCTGCGGGCGCCCTACGCGGAGTCCCGCCTGGCAGCTCCCGTCTTCCGCACCGGCTCCCTGCGGGAACGCCTGGCTCGCGTTTCCAAGCAGCCCGTCCTGCTGACCTCGGGACCCAAGAGCCGCCTCCGCGCGGCGGCTCTGCTGTTTGAGTACCGGCTGTACGGGCTGGCGACGACCATCTTTGTCCCCAGCGGGGAAGATGGCTGGCGCACGCTCATCGCCCAGGACACCATGCGCCTCGGGGTAGCGGCAGAGGCCGCTGGACACCTGCTACGCCGGCGCGCCAGCATCGTTCTTGTCTCATTTTCCCAGGCGGGTCCGCTCATTGGACTGGAAGCTGCGGTCGACGAGGTCGCTGCCCCGCCTTCCCGGATCCGCCTGGTGGCGTCCCGTGTGCGCGAGGTGCGCCGGGTCATGCCGCTGCTGGACACCTTTGACGAAACGCTTGCCACGCTGGGAGCGCACACCCGGCGCAACCTTCGCGCCGCGCGGCGGCGGCTTGCCGCGGACCCGCTGGCCGTCACCTACCATTCAAAGGCAGACCTCAACCTGGAGCAGTACCTTGCGCTGAACCGGCTTTCTCGCTACCCGGTCGAGGACTGGGTTGCCCGCTGGCGCTTCGACGCCGTGCAGAGCTCGCCCGATGGCTTTCTCAGCGGTCTGCGCACCGCGGCCGGGGACTGGATCTCGGTGGTGGGGGGCCGCCGGCACAGGGATGGCCTTTACATCGATTGGCAGCTGAACCGGGACGATCTTCACGCCCTTTCGCTGGGCACGGCGATCCGCGCCTGGCTACTCGAAGAGGAGGTCGGACGGGGTACGCGCTCCATTCGCTTTGAAGGCGGCACACCCCACTCCATGCAAAGCGGCTTCGCGCCGGAGTACACCTACGATCTGCTGTTTACACGCCGTGCCCTGCCCCCTGGCTTTCTGAACGTTGTCCAACGTTCCCTACCAAAGGGCGGGCAGTTGGGCGACTTTCTTTCCGCCCCGGAGACCACGCGGCACCCGCAGGCGGAGCGCCCGACGGCATAGAAACAGCGGTTCACCTCCGTCGACATCGCAGATGCGGAAAGTCGCTCCGTTCTGCTCGCTTCGGAGCTCGGATTGGGCAACGTCGTTGGCGTAGAACTTGCGGCGCATCCCAAACGCCCAGTCTGCGCTACTGCGGAGCCCTGGCCTCCGCCACTGTCTCTTTTTGCGACTCACGGGCTTTGGCGATCAGTTTTTTTCAGCTTGCCCTCAACATCGGAACCAGAGCCGACGATCTCCGCGGTCAGCACGCCATCGGAGTCGATGGTGAAGTAGTGCGGGATGGACTGGATGCCGAACATGTTGCTGAGCCTGTGGTCGGCGTCGCGGTACTGCATCCAGGTCATGCCGTTTTTCGCGATGAAGTCCTTCCACTTCGCCTCATCGGCGTCCCAGCTGATGCTGAGAATGACCAGCGGCTGCCCGGCAAAGTCCTTTGCGATCTGCCGCATGTGGGGCAGCTCCGCATTGCACGGACCGCACCAGGTCGCCCAAAAGTCGATCAGCACCACCCGGCCACCCATGGCATCCAGGTTGAACTTCGACCCGTCCAGGGCCGTGACCACAAACGGCGGCGCCATCTTGTGCAGCGAAAGCTCCGGATCCTGGGCAAAGTGCTGGGCGCGCAGCCGGGCCGGGTCCTGCGCATTCACGCAGCTGGCGCACTGCGCAAACTCGTCCCTGGCCTGGCTCATGTTGCCCAGCCCGGCCAGCACCTTGCCGTCCAGAAACAGCGCCGCTGCGTTTTTGGGATAGTTCCCCAGCGCCTGCTGCAGCAGGGCATGCACAGCTGCCAGCTTGTCGGGCTTGGGTTTCTCGCCGGCGCCGTCATAAAGGGCGGTGGCCTGCCGCAGCTCGGCTATGGACTTTGCAGCGGGGTCATTGGCCAGCGCGAGCATGGATTCGGCAGCAGCGGCGGCTCGCTTGAAGTCGCCCGCGCTCATGGCCGCCCCGTATTCGCCGCGCAGGCATTCCAGACATTGGCCGCCGGCGATCTTGTTCGCCTTCTTGTAGCTGTCCGCAGACCACGCAAACTGTTTGCGCCTGGCCAGTGACGCACCGTCCACCATGGCCGCCTGAAACTTCGGGTTGGCAGCATAGGCAGGCTGAGCCGAGGCCGGATTGTTGGCCGGGGCGGGAGCTTGTCCCGGCATCGGCGCAGCATAGAGCAGGGCAGCGGCCAAAAGACCGCACAGGGAAGAAAAGGACAGACGCATCGGATCGCCTCACGAAGGATCGCGCTTCCATGATGCCGTTGCGCCGGTTTGTGCGCAACAAAACTTTGGTGCGCACCGCGGATTTTTCGGTCCGTGCAGCTGCTATCCGCGGATTCCGTTCGGGAAATGGCAGCCAAGACGTGGCGTTCCTGCGAGCATGACAGAACGCGCCCCTGGCGTTGGCTACAGCAGCTGTGATCTTGCCCGGGAAGGGCGGGGATGCCTTCAGCCGACCTTGCGCTCGTCGAGCACCTCGTCCAGCATGCCGGCCAGCGAGCCGGTGCGGTTGCGGACGTTGTTTTGTGCCTGGTTCAGGTTGCCGGCCAGGGCGTCATAGCGGGCCCGCAGACTCATCAGCTCATCGGCGATGTTGAGCGCAGCCAGCACCGCCACGCGCAGGGAATCCACCGTGGCCCCATGCGCCGAAACGGCGCGCATTTTGGCGTCCACGATCGCGGCGAGTCGTTCGATGTGCTGGGGGTCGGTGCCTCGCAGCTGGTACACCTGATCGTAGATATCGACCACGACCGCGCCCGCTTCGTGTGCGGCCAGCTCCGCCCGAGACATTTCCGCTGCAGTTTTTCCTGCCTGTTCCGCCAAAGTGCTCCCCTGCATCCGTTCTGTGCTGCTTACAACAGTTCGTCGATCTGGGTCAGCAGCCGCTCCATGCGGCCGCGAACCATGTCCCGCTCGTGTTGGTGCGACTCCAGCTCCGTTTGCGCGGTGCTGTTGGCCTCCTCCAGGGAACGCAAACGCTCCTGCAGTGTGGCGACCTGCGCCTGCGCTTCGTTGCGCTCGGTTTCGACGGCGGTGCGGGCATCGCGCTCGCGGCGGATCATCTCTACCGCCTGCAACACCTTGGCCTCGAGTGCCTGAAACTCATCCGCGCTGATGCCGCCAGCGTGTTCACCCGCCGTTCCGCCGTCCATGCCCGTCGCACACCTGATCCGGAATCGCCATTTGCAACGCCGATTCCCGTTGCAGTATAGCGACTCCCGCAGTGGATTCCAGGGACGAAACCAGGGGGAACCACCTTGCATTCCCCGCCTGCAACCAATAGTCACCGGCAATGGTTACGCTCGCTGCCTGCCCCCCAGAGCGGTCAACGCCGCCGTCAGTTCGTTGGCCCACCCGGTGAGCTCTTCTTCGGTCAGTGTGCGCTGCCCCGACTGGAACACCACCCGCAGCAGCAGGGAATAGCTGCCCGCGGGCACGGCCTTGCCCTTGGGATCGCGGAAGATCTCCACCGGTCGCACGCTTTGCAGCTCCGCAGGGGAGGCCCCGCGAACCGCGGCTTCCACCGCTCCCCAGGCGACCGTGTCCGGGAAGATGAAGGAAAAATCGCGCTCGGCCGCCTGAAAACGCGAAAGCTCCGCCAGCACCGGCTGGCGCAGGGGCGTGCGGAAGAGCGTTGCGGCGTGGAGCTCGGCCAGCACGCAGCCCTGCCGCAGCTTGCGGGCCGCGCCTTCGGCCGCGCTCAGCTCGCCAAAGGCTCCCAGCACCTCGCCCGCGAGCAGGACATACGCACCGCGGCCCGGCTCGATCCAGTGCGGCAGGGGACGGGCGGACGAGCCCGGCTCGAAGCGCACGTCGTTGCCAAAGCGGGCCAGCAGCGTTTCGAGAGCGCCCTTGACCTCGAAGATGAGCGCATCGTCGGCCCGGTGCAAGGGGCTCGCGAGCGCGCCGCCGGTGGCCCCCAGCGCCAGCCCGGGCCGCTCCTGCACCGCAGCGGTGGAGCCGGTGAAGACGGTGCCCAGCTCAAACAGGCGCACGCTGCCGGTGTCGCGGGCAGACGAGCGAGCCAAATTGCGCGCCAGCATGCCGGCCATGCCCGCCACCAACGAATTGCGCAGCATGCCGACCTCTTCGCTCAGCGGGTTGCCCATGGCGACCGCGCCCTCGCCGGCCTGTGCAAAGGTTTGCGCGTCGGCGGCGGAAACAAAGGTCGAGGAGATCGCCTCGGTAAAGCCCAGGCCGCGCAGGGTGGAGCGGATGGCCGCCTCCTGCTGCTTGTGCGGCTGATCGTGAACCTCGCCGGACCACCCCGGGAGCGTGTTGGCGAAGCGGTTGTAGCCGTACACGCGGGCGACCTCCTCGATGAGGTCGATCTCGCGCTCCAGGTCCAGCCGCCAGCTGGGCAGCTGCGCCGCAAACGCGCTCCCGGGCTGCAGCGGCTCGGCGGCGACCGGCTCCATGCCGCAGCCCAGGGCGGTCAGGTACTGCGCGATCAGTCCGTCGTTCAGCGCGGAGGTGCGCTGGCCGGCTGCGTCAACGGCGTCCTCGAGCGTGGTGCCCAGCAATCGCTGGACCTCGTCGACGCGCAGCCCGATGCGGGGGCGGTTGGCGGTTCGGGCGGCAATCGCCGGGATCACCACGTCGGTCATGGGACCGGCGACCCGGCCGCCCGCCTGCTCCACCACCAGGCGGGTGACCAGGGCGTTGGCCAGCGGCGCGGCATGGAAGTCCGCGCCGCGCTCAAAACGATGACTGGCGTCGGTATGGAGGCCGTGGCGGCGCGAGCTGGCGCGGATGGCCGCGGGGTCGAACCAGGCGGCCTCGACCAGGATGTTGCGGGTCTCCTCGGTGACGCGGGACTCCCATCCGCCCATGACGCCGGCGAGCCCCAGGGCTTTGGCTTCATCGGCGACGACCAGGTCCTCCGCCGTCAGGGTGCGCTCGGTGCCGTCCAGCAGGCGCAACCGCTCGCCCGCCCGCGCCCGCCGCACGACGATGCCGCCCTCAATCCTGTCCAGGTCGAAGACGTGCGTGGGCTGCCCCATGGCGAGCCAGCCGAAGTTGGTCGCGTCCACGGGGCCGGAGATGAGCTTCTGCCCCAACCCGGCGAAGTAGGCCGCGATCTGCCCCGTGGCGGGCCCCACGGTGACGCCGCGGATCACGCGCGCGGTAAAGCGCCCGCACAGGTCGGCGGCCTCGAGGCGCACCGGAAAGGGCTCCCCCGGTTCGTCCTCCGGTACAGGCGCGGCCAGGCCCTGCTCGAGCGGCCGGAGCGGCAGCCCGTAGATCGCCGCGGCCTCGCGCGCAACGCCGTAGTGATTCATGGCGTCCACGCGGTTGGTGGTGATGTCCATCTCAAAGCGCGAGCCACCGCCCGCGGCGGGAAAGATGCCCTCGACGGCGATGCCCCGCAGGGTCAGGTCTTCGGCAAGCTGCGTGTCGTCTACCGGCAGCGCAGGCAGAAAGCTGCGCAGCCACTGGGTCAAGATGTTCATAGCCCTTCCGTCTTCCAGGCCTCGCCCGGCATGATGCGCTTCATGTACTCGTCAAAAAGTGGGACAGTAAACGCCGTTTCGCCGTGCGATGGACTCCACACCATGCCTTTGGCAATCAGCGATTGCCGCAGGGGAGCAACGGTGCTCACCGACTTGCCCAAAACTGCCGCGACCTCGCCTGAGCGGTGCGGACCCCCGCCGATCTCCGCCATGGCGCGCAGGTACTGCTTCTCCTTGGGCGTTGTGCGGTCAAAGCGCACGCGGAAGAAGCTCTCGTCCAGGGCGGCGATCGCGCTGCCGGTGGCTTCCACAACATCGCTGCGCAGAATCGGGCTGTTCGCCGCCACGTCCCATGCATGCTTGCCCCACTCCTGGAGAAAATAAGGGTAATGATGGGTGAGTTGAAGCATCTCTTCGAGCGCCTCGGGCTCAATGTCTGCCCCTTCCGCGTGCACGGGCTTCAACAGGGCAATGCGCGCATCGTCCGCGGCCAGCGGACCGATCAACGGGAAATCAAAAAGCCGCTCGGCATAGGACTTTGCATTGCCGGCAAGCGCCAAAAGCTGGGGAAGACCGGCGCCTACCATCGTCAACGGCAGTTGCTGCTGCGCGCACCTGTGCAGGGCAGAGATCAGCGCCCCAAACTGATCTTCCTCCAGGTATTGGAGCTCATCCAGAAACAGCACCACGGCTGTTTTGGCATCCCTGGCCGCGCGCGCCACCTGCTCCAAAACGGTGGTCAGGTCGCCTTCCAGATCTCCGTTGTCCGCCAGACCTGCCTCGGGCTGGAGATCGATCCCGACCTCAATGTCGCTGTATTTCACCTTGAGCGACCTGGCCAGCCCCGCCAGGGCCTGCAGGCCGCGCTGAGCAAGCGCCTTGGCCGCGGCAACATGACTCAGCCGATGCAGCACCTGCCGTAACTGGGGTGCCAGCAGAGCCGGCAGGGACTTCCGTTCCGGAGTCTCCGCACGCACGGTGAAGACGCCCGCGGCCTCCGCATCGGCACGCAACCTGTCCAGCAATACCGTTTTGCCCACCCCGCGCAGCCCTACAAGAATGACGCTCTTGGCCGCTCTGCCCGAACGGATGCGCGCAATGGCAACGCGAACGTCTTCCCGCAGCTTGTCGCGCCCGGCAAGCTCAGGGGGCGGGGTCCCAGCGCCTGGAGCAAACGGGTTCGCAATCGGGTCCATCGGAGATGATTCTAGTGAAGTTAGCCATCTTATGCAAAGCCGATAAACTTGCTAACTTCCGTACATCTCATCCCCATCAACCAGATGCCATGCCCTGGAAGAGGGTGCCGAGCCACTCCGCAACGGCCCTGCGCTCGCTGGCGCGAAACGGGCGGTGCGCCGGCAGCACAAACTCCTGCCCGATAGGCGCGGAGCTGAGGTGCAAACGCCCGCGATGGGCCGGGCAGGCGGGTCCGTCCACCTGATTGTAGGTAAGGCCGGTGCGGCGGAGGAAGCCGGGCAGGCACCAGTGGCGTCGCGTCGGCTGCCGGCCGTCCGGATGGCAGCGCTGCGTGAGTGTCAGCCCCGGATGCCAGCGAAAGACACCGGCCCCGGGCAACTCCGGCGCAAATGAAAGCCGTGGCCGGGCGCGGTACACGCGGTTGTGCCGGTCATACCGCTCTCAATGGGCCACGTGCGGATGGTGCGCGGCCCAGGGCACCGCGGCGGCAGCCTCCGCGCTGTCGATCCGGTGCGACGAGGCCACCTGCAGCCAGCCCCAGATCGTGTGCTCTTCCGGGCCGACGCGCTGCCAGCGACCACCCACCAGCTGCGCCTCGCGAAACCAGCCGAAAAAGAGAAATAGGTCGCCGGGGCCGACCTCCTGATGGCGCAGGTGCCATTCGGCCGCACCCACCTGGCCAAACAGCATCTCCTCCGCATGCCTGCCGTGGCGGTGATGGGGGGAGCGAAGCTCGGGCCGCAGGTCGGGATCCAGATGCACAAAGCGATCCGCCTCCATGTCCCGCAGGTGCGCGTGCAGGGCCCCAAGCTGCGGGTGAGATGGCAGATCGCGATAGCGCAGGCCGGTTCCGGCCTCCGCCGCAGCGACAGCCCGGGAAGCGCTCTCGGGAATGGGCAGGCTCACCAGCTCGTCTCCGATGCGCAGACTCGACCGCCCACCCCACGCCGCATCCGCCCCCTTGCGGCTCAGAACGATGCGGCGGGGCAGGGCGGAAGGGTGGATGCAAGGAGGAGTCGTCATGCAAACTTCTGACCTTAGCCGATGCGCCAGTGCGGAAGGCAACGACGGCTCTTTATCAGCCAGGATCATAGGCGACAAATTGATCCGCTACTAGGAAATGAAGCAAGATGCCGAAGAGCTTTATGGGGTTCTCTTCACTTCGCCAGAGGATGCGCAGATTTCACCCCAGCTGCCACCTTCGCAGGCCGGAATCGTACACCCGGCTCATTCTGGGCCAATGCCGGTGCCGGCAGGATGAGCAGGTCAGCGGAGATGCCCAGGCCACCTTTTACCCGGCGCACCATTTCTAGAGTCAAAGGCCGCTTGCCTGTGAGCACCTCCGAAACACGAGCGCGGCTGCCTAGCAACGGTTCCAGATCTTTGCGCGTGAGCTGCTGTTGTTCCATACGGAACTGAATGGCGGATACCGGATCGGGGGCGTCAAGGGCATGGTGCTTTGCTTCATAGGCATCCACCAGGGTTGCGAGCACGTCCAGCTCATCCCCTTCAGGGGTGTCAGGGACAGCGCTCATCAGCACTTCAATACGGGCCACGGCTGCCCTGTGGTCCTGTTCGGTTCTAATGGGTCGGATCTGCATACCGGTCTTCGTCATACGCCACCTGCTCCACGTCAATGTTGTCGTATTCCTTGTGGGTGCCCAGCCATTTGATGAGCACCACCTGAAAGGCGTAGTTGATGGCCACAACCAGCTGCCGAACTCACCACGCGTACACCTCAACCTCGCCCAGCAGCGCCAGTTTGCGGTCCGGGGAAAGGAAGCTTGCTTCGATGGAGTTGGCGGCCAGCTCGCGCAGCTGGTCCAGGGAGAACTCGAAGTCCCGGTGGGCGAGTTCGTATTCCTGCAGCAGGTTGGCCCCGAAAAACGGTGGGTCGTCGGAGTTGAGCGTGATCATCAGGCCTTCTTCGAAGTAGCGCCGCGCCGGGTGCTGGTGCAGGGCGGGGCAGCAGCCGGTGCGGAGGTTGCTGGTGATGTTCAGCTCCAGCGGGACCTGGCGTTCGGCCAGCACCTCGATGAGCTCGGGGTCGCTTTGCGCGGAAAGGGCGTGACCTATGCGCTCGGCGCCGATGTTCAGGGCGCCCCAGATGCTTTGCGGGCCGGTGGACTCGCCGGCGTGGCAGGTCAGGTGCAGGCCGGCCTCGCGAGCCTCGGCGTAGACCTCGCGAAAGCCCTGCGCCGGGCCGCGGGCCTCGTCGCCGCCGATGCCGATGCCCACCACTGCGGGATACGCGTGCTGCAAGGCAGCGGCTTTGCGAAAGACCCGCTGCGCCTCTTCCACGCCGAAGTGCCGGACGGCGTCGATCAGCCAGAGCACGGTGGTGCCAAACGCGGCTTCCGCGCGCTGCCGGCCCTGTTCAACGGCCTCCATCACGGCGTCCACATCCAGCCGCCCAAAGCGGTACAGGATGCCGAGCGAAAGGTATACCTCGGCGTGCCGCACCCCCTGCGCGGCGAGGTCGCGCACCATGTTGTAGGTGATGCGCTCGTAGTCCGCCGGTGTGTGCAGCCGATCGGTCGCGGCCTTGAAGCTCATCAGAAAGCTGGGGAAGTCGTGGAAGCTGTACACGCCGCGGGCCTGTTCCAGCGTCAGGGCAACGGGGTCGTTGATCACCGAAAGCTCAAGAAGCGTTTCCGGGGTGATCGAGCCTTCCAGGTGCAGGTGCAGCTCGGCTTTGGGCAGGTCGCGCAGCCAGGTGCGGACTTCGGCGGCGTCCATGCGGTCTTCGTGGGGCATCTGCCTAGTGTAGTAGTCGGGGGCAAAAAGAGGGCCCGCCGAAGCGAGCCCTCCTCATCAGTGTGCGATGTGGCCTTACGACCAGCGGCTACTGCTGCGCCGCCCGTTGCCGTTGCCAAAGATCTGCAGCAGGGCGATAAAGATGTTCAGCGCGTCCAGGTAGATGCTCAGCGAAAGCTGCACGGGCGTCAGGCCCATACCGCCGTCGCGCAGGCGCATGAAGTCCACCAGCAGCAGGACGGAAAAGATGGCCAGCGTCGCCCAGGCGTACAGCCCCGGGCTGATGAAATGGACGAACATGGAGATCACGCCCAGGATGATCAGGCCGATTAGCGCCGCGAAGGCATAGTTGGCGACCCGCTGGTAATTGAACTTGGCGATCTGGGCCACCATGCCCATCACCGCCATGCCCACGGCGGTGGTGATGGCCGCCTGGAAGACCACAGCCTGGCCGCCGGCGACGTGCATGTAGCCCTGCAGCAGCGGGCCAATCTCGACGCCCATCAGTGTGGCCAGACTGTAGAACAGGACCAGGGCCAGCCCCGGTGAGCGCCGGCTGGCGGCGTTGATGCCGAAGATCAGGCCAAAGGTCAGCAGAAAGACGATGAAGATGCCGCCTCCCATGTTGGCGGGGGCGATGTAGGCGCCGAAGGCCGTGAACAGAAACGCCGCCGTGGTGATCCACAGCACCTTGCTCAGCAGGCTGGCCGTGGAGCGGCTGTCCAGAACGCGAACGCCACCCCGGGTTACGTCGATGGTTCTCATGGCTACTATCCTATCCTCGGTGCCGGCTCCGCCGATGTGCTCCCGCGCCGTCGAGCTGCAACACCTGAGTATTGGACGCTCAAATCGTGGTGGGGTCGCAGGTCCAGCTCTCGATTCTTGCAGTCAAGGGCGTCCAGGTCAGGCGATGCGTTCACCCCATTGAATTCTGACCGGTGCCCCTTCCGCGAGCAGAACGTGGTCCGGCGCTCGTTGACTCAGGTCGGCGAAATCCGGTCCGTAGAGCGACCCGAAGTTGCAGGCGATGCGGTGGGCGCGGACGGGGTAAACCTCCCAGCGCCGGTGGTGGACGGCGTACTCGGTGGTGCCGCCCGACCGCCGCGGCGCGTATCCCCAGTAGTGTTCCGTGATGAACTCCTCGAGGGAGCCGGGCGCGATCGGCTGGAGGCAGTTGCCGGCCCGGACGCCCATGCTCTGCCACAGGCCCCTGTGCTTCCACTCGTAGTCCACCTCGAACGTGGATCGGCGCCAGCTGTCCGCGTCCAGACTGCGGCTGGGCGGCAGTGTTTTGAGGCGCCGGAAGTGCGCCCGGGTCTGGCCGCGGGTGGACCAGATCCAGCCCTTGGGCGGACCTTGGGCCCCGGGGCGCATCCAGCGGTGGCGCGTCGCCGCGGTGGCGTAGGCCTCACCGTAAAGTCCCCGGGCCACCCACGTAATGGCCGGTTTGGGAACGATCTCGCTTAAAAAGACGACGCCCCGGCGCGATCCGCCGTCTGGCATGGGCCGGCGCACATAGAAGCGCAGATTGACCTCTTCAAACTGCGTATGGAACGGGATGGGCACGCCCAGAATGCGCACGCGATCAAACAGAAATCCGACCAGCGAAACAAAGCAGCGGCCCTGGTACAGATCCAGTTCCAGGCCGGGCGGAAGCCGTTCCCGGAGGACGCTCGGGGGCACTTCATACTGTGCCATGACCAGCTTGCGCCATTTCGCGGAAAGAAAGGTGAAGGACATCACGGCGTAGGATGCGCCAGTCGCCGCCCGGGCTTCGCCGGCGTGGTCTGTCGGCCGAGCCGCGGCTGCTGAGCGAACTCCGCGCCAGAGCCTCCGTGGGAAGATCCTCCCCCCGGGCGCGATTTCTTTGCTAAAGTTTCGCGGCAATCTGCCGATAAGGAGAACAGACGCTGACAAAGCTCGGAAGCAGCATGCAACAGCCTGCTCGCCCGACGCTTTTTCGAGCATCGCCCACCCTTCTGCTGAGGTTCCGTGCTGTGCGTTTGATTCTGCTCGCTTTGCTTTCCCTTTTTGTGGCGCCGGCTGCGCTGGCTGATAGCATCACCCAGTTCAACTTCGCCTCGGACCTCACCAGTGGTTATCAGGCCCAGGGGCTTCTCTCGGTCGATGTCACGAATGGACAGGTAACCGACTCCTATTTCACCCTGAGCCAGAACGGCACCGTGGATGCGATCTTCAGCCATCCAAACTATGCGGAGCCGGTGAACGGAGCCTACCTGGCCCAGTTCGCCGACCCCGTGCACGGTTACATCTACGAACTGCTGCTGCCCGACGCGACGCTGGTCAACTTTGCGGGCGGCTCCACATGCACGGCTACGCACACCTGCCTCGGCTATCCTTCCGGAGTGTTGCTGCCCGGCGGTGGCGATGCGGTAGCGCTCGACGGCACACTGACTCCAACCCCTGAACCTGCCAGCTTAGTGCTGCTGGGGAGCGGTCTGGTCATTGGCTTCCTGCTCTGGCGAGGCGGCCTGCCGGTTCAGGAAACCGTGCCGGAACTTGGCAGACCCGATGCCGAATAAGACACCGCATGCACAAAAGCCGCGCCAGGCTCAGGAGTGATAGAACTCACTGCGCTTGCGGCTGTACAGGAAGTACACGAGGAGACCGATCACGAGCCAGATGAAGAAGCGCTCCCACGTGCGCACCGGGAGGCCCGCCATCAGGAGCACACAAAAGACGATGCTCAGCACCGGGAAGACCGGGCCCCCCGGCAAACGGAAGCCGCGGGGCCGATCCGGCTGCTTTTTTCGCAACACCAGAACGCCGATGGAGACGAGCACAAAGGCGAACAGCGTCCCAATGTTGGAAAGCTCGGCAAGCGTACCCACGTCGAGGAGCCCGGAAGGGATGGCCACCAGAATGCCCGCGACCCATGTGGCCAGCGCCGGGGTGCGAAAGCGCGGATGAACCCGGGAAAAGCCATCGGGGAGCAACCGGTCGCGGCTCATGGCAAACCACACGCGCGCCTGCCCCAGCTGAAAGACCAGAATGGAGGACACCATACCGATGAGGGCCCCCAACAGCACGAACAGCCGCGTCCAGTGCAGCAGGGAGCTGCCCGTTTGCAGGGTCAGGCGTTTCAGTGCGTTGACGACCGGGGCGGCGTCGCCGATCACCGTCTGCCAGGGCACAATGCCGGTCAGCACCAGCGCCACGGCGACGTACAGGATGGTGCAAACGATCAGGGTCGCCACGATGCCGATCGGGACCGTGCGCTGGGCATCGCGGCATTCCTCGCTCGCTGTGGAAACCGAATCAAAGCCGATGTAGGTGAAAAAGATGATCGATCCACCCGCAAGTACACCGCTCCAGCCGTTGGGCGAAAAAGGATGGTAGTTGGCCGGATGAATGAAGTGAAAGCCGACGAACACAAAGGCCAGAATGGCCACGATCTTGATCAGCACCATGATGTTATTAGTGCGTGCCGATTCACGGATGCCCCGTACCAGCACCATCGTGAGCAGAATGACGATCAGAAAAGCGGGGATGTTGAAGCCGAAGTGCCAGCCGGGCTTGTAAATGTCATGCCCCGCCAGGTCCTGCAGCCCCAACGGAAGGTAGGCCGGCGAAAGCCACCTGGGATTGGGGTGAATGCCGAGCCAGTCGAGCAGATCCACGAGATGCGCCGCGAATCCCACGGACACACTCATATTAGAGAACGCATATTCCAGAATGAGATCCCAGCCGATGATCCAGGCCACCAGCTCGCCCAGGATTGCGTAGGTATAGGTATAGGCGGAGCCGGCGATGGGAATCATGCTGGCCAGTTCGGCGTAGCACAGCCCGGTGAAGGTGCACACGATGGCAACCAGCACCATGGAAAGCGCCAGCGCCGGACCGGCGCCCGGTCGACCCGCCACATGGCCTGTGGTGCCGTGGAGCAACCCCAGCAGCAGGTCCACCACAGGGGACTCCGCAATGCTGCCGGTTTGTGCCGGGTTGCCGCCGATGGCTGTGCCGATCACCGTGAAGATGCCCGACCCGATCACGGCGCCGATGCCCAGGGCGGTCAGCGAGACCGGCCCCAGCGTCTTTTTCAGCGCGTGCTCAGGCCGCTCGCTCTCCTGGATGAGCTTGTCGATGGACTTTGTGGCGAAGATTTGTCGGGGCAGCGATTTGTCCTCGGCGATTCCGTTCGCGTGGCGTGGTTTGCGCTAGTTTACCGTGTTGTTATTTCCTAGACGAGGGATCGGAATGCACCGTATCACCTATCGCGGCAGCAAAACAGCCCTTCTGCGGGCATTGGTGCTCGGTTTTTTGCTGGCGGGGCTGCCAGGCAGCCTCCAAGCGCAATCTGCTCGCTCCAGCGCTACGGAACCAGGCACCACGACGGCCTGGGGTCGGCCCTGGCTTGGGCCATGGACGCGTGCCGCCGACAAACCCGTCATTCGCCCCAATCCCCGTGCCACCTTCCAGGACCCCATCAGCGGCGAGGTGACCGCCTGGGAGGCCCTGCACACCTTTAATCCAGCCGCCGTGGTGCGGGATGGGCGGGTTTACGTTTTATATCGCGCCGAAGACAACTCCGGCGCCATGGCCATCGGCGGCCACGTGTCCCGGCTGGGGCTGGCCGTCAGCGAGGACGGCGTTCACTTCCAGCAGATGCCCACGCCGGTGTTTTGCCCGGAGAACGACGCCCAGCGCGGCCGCGAGGTGCCGGGGGGCGTGGAGGATCCCCGCCTGGTGGAAGCACCGGACGGCAGCTACGTCCTGACCTACACGCAGTGGTCGCGCGAGCGGAACTCCTACTCGGTCGGCGTCGCCACCTCGACGGACCTCCAGCACTGGACCAAGCACGGACCCGCGTTTGGGGGCGCACTTGGAGGCAGGTACGACGAGCTGAAGTACAAGTCCGCCGGCATTGTCACGGAGCGGCGCGGCGACCGGCTCGTCGCCGCGAGAATCAACGGCAGGTTCTGGATGTACTGGGGCGAAATCGAAGTTGGTCTCGCCGTTTCGGAGGACCTGGTGCACTGGAGCCCGGTGGAAACCTCCCCCGGCAAGCCCCTGGTCCTGCTGCGCGCCAGGCCAGGAAAGGCCGACAGTGCCTTTCCGGAGACCGGGCCGCCGCCGGTGCGAACCGCGCAGGGCATCCTGATGCTGTACAACGCCAAGAACGCGGCCGGAGCCGGCGGCGATACGCGGCTGCAGCCCGGCACCTACAGCGTCGAAGAGGCCCTGTTCTCGGCAGACCAGCCGGGGAGGCTGCTCGAGCGCACCGCCAAGCCCGTCTTTCACCCGGAGCTTCCTTTCGAGCGAAGCGGCCAGTACGCCGCAGGCACCACCTTTGCGGAGGGTCTCGTCCTTTTCCATGGCAAGTGGTGGATGTACTACGGCTGCGCAGACTCCTTTGTGGGGGTGGCGACCGCGCCGCTGCGGTGAGGTGTTCAACGCAGAGAACGGCGGTGAAGTGTATGGGCTACTGCAGAGTGGAAGGAGTCGGGCATGCGGGTACTGGTCGTTGAAGACGAGAGGAGGCTGGCGGAAAATGTCGCTGCTGCCCTGCGCGAGGGGCCCGGCTATGCCGTGGACCTCGCTGCCGATGGCCAGGCGGCCATGCACCTGCTCAAGACGACGGAGTATGACCTCCTGCTGCTTGACCTGATGCTGCCCCGGCTCAGCGGCCAAATGCTGCTCCGGTGGCTGCGCAGCACAGACCAGCTGACGCCCGTGCTGATCCTGACCGCCGTCAGCGGGGCCCAGAGCGCCATCGAGCTGCTGAATGCGGGCGCGGACGATTACCTGACCAAACCCTTCGACCTCGGCGAGCTGCTGGCGCGTTCCCGTGCCCTGGTCCGGCGCGGCAAGGGCGTGCAAAGCACGGTGCTCCGGCTGGGAACGCTGACGCTGGACACCACGCGGCAGAGCGTCAGTGTGGGCGGGGGCGAGATCGAGCTTTCCCCCACCGAATACCGCATCCTGGACTACCTCATGCATCGCCCGCGCATGGTGATCTCGAAACGGCAACTGTTGGAACACATGTATGACTTCACCTGGGAGCACCATTCCAACGTGATCGAAGTGCACATTTCCAATCTTCGCCGCAAGGTGCGCGCGGCTTCGCCGACCTTTCTGCTGGAAACGCTGCGAGGCCGCGGATACCGCCTCATGGCGCTGGGTGGCGATGATGCGATCTAGATCCCTTTCGCGCCGCCTTCTGTTGGCCGTGATTGCGGTGGAGTTGCTGTGCTTTGCAGCCTTTGCCGGCACATCGCTGTGGTATGAGCAGCGCAGCCGGTTTCGCGCGTTCGACGTGATGCTGCAGGGGCGTTCTGATTCGCTGCTGGGGGCGGTGCAGGATGCTGAAGATCCGGAAGACAGAGTTATCATCGACCCGACGGAACTGAAGCTGCCGCAGCAGGACATCTACGCCGTCTACAACCAGGGCGGACGCCTTCTGGGCGGCGCGAGTGCGGCGACACCGCTGCTGCTGTCGCGAGGCGGCGATGGCGTGCGGACGTTGCGAATCGGGAGTCGTCAGTACAGGATTCTCGAACGCGAAGGGCTGCGGGTCATCGATCGGGGCGAAAACGCAGGCGTTGGTCTGCGTCGGCCCGTGACCATCGTGTACGGCGCGCCGACCGGGCCGGTGTGGCACCAGATCTTTGAAGCGGCGCGGTTTTACATTCTGCTGAGCTTGCTGCTGCTCGGCGCGAGCACGCTGGTGCTGCTGATTTTGCTTCGGCAGTTGATGCGACCCATCCCGGAGCTCGCGCTGGCCGCCGGCCGCATCACGTCCAAGTCGCTGGTGTTTGAGGCACCCCCACAGACGCTTGCGATCGCCGAGTTGCAGCCGTTGGCGGAGGCGCTGCGGTCCGCGGTGCACAGGCTGCATCTGGCCTTCAGCGCGGAACACAGATTTGTGGGCGATGCAGCCCATGAGCTCAAGACGGCGCTTGCCGTGGTGCGCTCCAGCGTGCAACTGCTGATGTTGCGCGAGCGCTCGCCGGCGGAGTACCGGACCGGGCTGGAACGCGTGCTTGCCGACAACGAACGCGCGGAAGCGCTGGTCGGGCAAATGCTGAGCCTCGCCCGCAGTGAAGAGCGGAGCCCCCGTCTGGACGCCCCTGTAGAGATCTCAGGAACCGTGGCAAATGTCGTTTCGACGCTGCAAAGCTTCGCCGCGGCCAGGAGCGTTCGGCTGCAGAGCACTGTGCAGTTGGGGGTCCGGTTGCCGATGCAGCCCGAAGCCGTGGAAACGGTTGTGTCGAATCTGGCTGTGAACGCGATCCAGCATAGCCACCGCGAAGGTGTGGTCGAGATCTTTCTCCGCACGGGTACGCAACAGGGTGTGGAGCTCGAAGTGACCGATCACGGCGAGGGGATTGGACCGGAAGCGCTGCCGCACATCTTTGATCGCTTTTATCGCGAGGATGTTTCGCGGTCTCGCGAAACGGGTGGCGTTGGCCTGGGGCTGGCGATTTGCAAAAGCATCGTTGAAGGAGCGGGTGGAACCATCCGGGTTCGCAGCACACGCGGCGAGGGCACAGCGGTGCATGTGCGGTTCGGGTAAGCGCCGCGCCCGCGCCTGCCATCGGCGCGGCGTTTCCCCTGCGCCAACTCAGCGTCCGACAACAATCACCGTGAACGTGTTCGGCACGATGGAAGGCCGCGGATGAGGCCTGTCCGCGCTGGGCGTCGGTGCCGGACCGAGGTCGGCCGTGGTGAGGTAGAGCCGATCCGCTATGGGGTCGTAGGTCATGGTGCGCGCGCCCCGTTGTGTGGGCAGCGATTCGACGGTGGCATAGCCATGACCGGCATCGACCACACTCAGGGTGCCACTGCCCCCGTTGGAGCTGAACGCCAGCTGCGCTTTGGGGTCATAGGCGGCCGCATCGGGACCTTCCCCAATGCTGGGCGAGGCGATCTGCTTGCCGGTGTTGTAGTCCACCACCGCCATCTTGCCGCTATCGCACACGGAGAACAACCTGTGATGCGCGGTGTCGATGGCCATGCCGGAGGGTGAATCGCAGCTTTGCAGCGGCCAGGTTTCCGTCAGCTTCCTGGTCGTTGCGTCGAGCTTGACGATGCTGTTTTTATCCTCGATGTTGTCGAAGATGTGGCCCCGGCCATCGGCCTGGGGGAACTCCGGCTTGCCGGGCAGGGCGATGGTGGCGATGGCACTGCGGCTGGCGGTGTCGACGACGGTGACGTTGTTGCTGCGTCCGTTAAAGGCCCACACGGTCTTGGTCACGGGCTCATACACGATGCCGTCCGGGTTGGTTCCCGCGGGGACGCGGCCCACAATGGCCAGCGTTTGACGATCAAAGATCACCACCTCGTTGGCGCCGCCATTGGAAATGTAGCCGAAGCGGCCCTCGGGATCGAGCGCCACGCCGTGGGTCCCTTTCAGTCCGGCGATCACGTTGACCGACTTGCCGGTGCGGCTGTCCAGCACCTCCACCTGAGCGCCGTGGGTGATGTACAGCCGATGGGCGCCGGGGTCGGCTACCAGGTAGTCCCAGCCGCCGGTGCCGCCGATCTTCCAGTGGTCGATGACGTGGTAGGGCTGCTGCGCGGGGGCGGCCGTCGCGGTCAGAACGGTGGCAACGGCAAAACCGGCAAGGGCGAGAAGGGCTCGGCCACGAGGGCGCATGGAAATCTCCAGGGAAACGCAACTGTTGCAACCCAAGTGTTCCCGACGGACCTTAAGGAACGCTGAAGGCCAGGATGGCAGGGGGTGCCCGGATATCGTAGGCTGGGGTGGAATGGCAGATGTCTTGTACCTCGATCTCCGGGTGCGCGTGCCGGTTTTGAAATGCAGATGGAGGCGGCTGGCGAGCGGTCTCACCGGTCTCGGCGGGCTGCTCCTTGGCGCGGCGGGTTTGGCGTTGCCTTCCGCTGCACAGCAGCTCAGCCTGCAGCAGGCTGTGCGGGAAGCGCTGTCCAGCCCGCAGGCGCAGGTCGCCAGGGCGCAAACCGCGGAGGCACAGGGCCAGCTGCGCCAGGCCGGTCTGGGGCCCAACCCGCGGCTCTTCCTGCAGGCAGAGGACTTCCGTCCCTGGGCTGACAACTACGACTACACAACCCAGACCGAAGACTACGGTTTTCTGAGCCAAAGTTTTGAAACCGACGGCAAGCGTCACAAGCGCCAGGCCACGGCCAGGGCCGCGCTGCACCAGGCCGAGGCCCTGGAGCAGCTGCAACGCCAGGAGATCGCCGCCCGTGTCGCCGGCGCGTACTGGAATGCCGTGGTCCTCGATGGAAGCGTAAAGCTGCTGCAACAGGACATGCAGGCCGTGGACGGGGTGGTGCACTACGACCAGGAGCGTGTGACCGCCGGGGCCATGCGGGGCGTGGACCTGCTGCGGATGCAGATCGAGCGGGATCGTCTGCAGGTCGCCCTCAGCACCGCGGAGCGCGACGCCGCGCAGGCCCGTTTGGAGCTGTTCCGGCAGATGGACCGGCCGCCGCTGCCACGGGTGGAGCTCACCGATCCCATCGATCAGGTGGCCCCGGTCGCGCCCGCAACGCTTGATCAGGTGCTGGCCGTGCGTCCGGATGTGCTCGCGGCGCGGCAGGCTGTGGCCGTGGCCGAAGCCAACCTGAAGCTGCAACACGCCCTCGGCGTTCCCAATCTTGATCTTGTGGGCGGCTTCAAGCGCAATCTGACAGCAAACACCGGCTACGGAGCGCTGCAAATCGACTTGCCCTTCCGCAATCGGAATCAGGGCGAGATCGAGCGCGCGAACGCCGCGGTGGTCGCTGCCAAAGCCGCCCTGACCACGCTGGAGCTGCAGGTGCGTGTGGAGATCGCCCAAAGCGAAAAAAACTACACCGACGAGAAGGTCATTGTGCAAACGCTGCTGCCGGATATGCGCCAAAAGGCGAAAGAAAATCTTGATCTGCTGACCGAGGCCTACCGCATCGGCGGTGTGGACCTGCTGCGCTTTCTGGACGCGGAGCGAACAGAGTTCGACGTGGAACTGCAGGCGCTGCGCACGGAGGCCGATCTGCAGCGGGCCGCGCTGCGGCTGCAGCTCAGCTATGGGGTGCAGCCATGAGACGGCTTTCCTGCATGTGTCTCGCGCTGCTGGTTGCGCTTGGGGTGGCGGGGTGCCACGGGGGCGAAAGCACCGGCAAGCCCGGCGGTTCGGGTGCCTCCACAAGCGGGCAGCAGAACAAGACCAACGGCTCGGATAACCAGGCCAACGGCGCCGATACCACCGGCAAGAGCAAGGGCGGGGACGCCTCGCTGCCGGTGGACTCGGTCAAAATCGCGCCCGCGGACCAGGGCAATGCGGGCATCCAGATCGCGCCGGTGGAGGTGCACCGCGAGTCGCGGCAGCTGATCGTGGCCGGCCAGGTCACCACAGACGAAAAGCATACCGACCACATCGGCACTTATGCGGAAGGTCCGGTGGTGCGCGTCCTGGTGCTGCCGGGTGACTTCGTGCACAGGGGACAAACGCTTGCCCTCATGCACAGCCACGCCGTGCATGAAACCGCCGGCGCGCTCGCGCAGGCCTACGCCGCGGTGGAACGGCAAGCCTCCGGCGTGCGCTTCGCCGAGCTGAACCGGGAGCGCTATCAGCACCTCTATACTCTCCAGGTCGCCTCGCAGGAGGAGGCGCAGCGCGCCGATCAGCAGCTTCGCCAGGCGCAGCAGGATCTCACCGACGCGCAGGCCAACGTGCATATGGAGCGCGAACACCTGTCGGAGCTGTTGCAGGTGCCGCCGTCTTCCCTGAACCCGGGCAATTTGTATGAGCGCGAGCTGATTCCCATCCGCACGCAAAGCACGGGAACGGTGCTGCAGCGCGAGGTCACGCCGGGGCAGGTATTGAACATTGGGGATGAGGCCTTCGTGGTCTCCGACCTCGGCACCGTATGGGTTACCGCCGCGGTGAACGAGGCCGACCTTGCCCGCGTGCGCCGCAACGCCCGCGCCACGGTCACGACGCAAGGCTACCCCGACGTGAACTTCGCAGCCAGGGTTGCCATCATCGGCGATCAGCTCGATCCGCAGACGCGCACGGTACCTGTGCATCTGTCGGTACCGAACCCGGGCCTTCGCCTGCGCCCCGGCATGTTTGCCACCGCGGCCATTGATGAGGCCATGACGCAGCCGGCTGTTTACGTTCCCGATGCCGCGCTGCAGGATGTGAACGGCTTGCGCGTGGTTTTCGTCACGCAGGATGGCTCCACGTTTCAGGCGCGCGTGGTCAAGCTGGGCCGGCATGTGGGTAGTCGCGTGGAGATCCTCGACGGGCTTAAGCCCGGCGAGCACATCGTGGTCAACGGCGCCTTCATGGTCAAGGGCGAGCTGCTCAAGGGCGGCGCCGGCGAGGGCTGAGTTATGGGCAAGATCATGGATTTTCTGCTGCGCAATCGCTGGCTGGTTGCCGGTCTCCTGCTGGCGCTCATCGTGGGCGGCATCACGGTGATGCTGCACCTGCCGCTCGAGGCCTTTCCGGATCTCACCAACAACCAGGTCGTGGTCACGGTGCAGTGCCCGGGCATGTCGCCGGTGGAGGTGGAACAGCTGGTCACCTTTCCCATTGAAACCACCATGATGGGCATGCCCAAGCTGCAGATGGTGCGCTCCACCTCCAAGCTGGAGCTATCCATGGTGACGCTGATCTTTGACGACAGCATGGACAAGTATCTGGTCCGGCAGCTGGTGGCCGAGCGCATCAACCGGCTGCAGGGCAAGCTGCCGCAGGGCTTGCAACCGCTGATGGGGCCCATGGCCACAGCCTTCGGCGAGGTCTACCAGTACACCATTCAGTCGCCGAAGCTTTCGCTGATGCAGGAAAAGACGCTCAACGACTGGACCCTTCGTTACGACCTGCAGACCATCTCCGGCGTCAGCGAAATCAACTCCTGGGGCGGCTACACCAAGCAGTACACCATTGAGGTGGACCCTGAATCGCTGCGCCGCTACAACCTGACGCTGCATGATCTGCTGCAGGCGGTGTCGGACAACAACGCAAACTTCGGCGGCAGCTACATCGAGCACGCCGACCAGCAATACACCATCCGCGGCCTGGGCCGCGCCACCAACGTGCAGGACCTCGGCAACACCGTGGTGAGCACCACCAACGGTGTGCCGGTGCTGCTCAGGCAGGTGGCGGCCATCGGCGCGGAGCCGCTGCTGCGCCACGGCGCGGTGATGCACGACGGCAAGGGCGAGACCGTCAGCGGCATGGTCATCATCCTGCGCGGCGAGAACGGCCAAAAGCTGATCCAGGAGGTCAAGGACAAGATCGCGCAGATGAAGCTGCCGGGCGCGGCCAAAATTGTGCCCTTCTACGACCAGAGCAACGTGATCAACGCCACGACCCACACCGTGGAGCACAACCTGATTGAGGCCGCGGTGCTGGTGCTGGTCATCCTGCTGATCTTTCTCGGCGACTGGCGCGCCGCGCTGGTGGTGGCCTTCACCATTCCGCTGTCGCTGCTCTTCGGCTTCATCGGCATGGATGTGTTCGGCATCTCCGTGAACCTGATGAGCCTGGGCGCGATCGACTTCGGCACCATTGTCGACGGCTCCGTCGTGATGGTCGAAAACTGCATGCACCGGCTGGAAAGCGGCGGCGGCGGCGAGGACAACGACGACCAGGCGAAACCGGAAGCAGGCGACAAGCAGCAGAACGACCAGCAGCAGAACGACCAGCAACAGAACGACCAGCAACAGGACGACAAAAAGAAGGACGACAAAAAGCAGGAAGCCAAGCAGCGCAATCAGAAGCTGCTGGAAACCGTTCGCGGCGCGGCACACGAGGTGGCGCGGCCCATCATCTTTGGCGTGCTCATCATCATCTCGGTGTACCTGCCCGTGCTGACGCTGCAAAGCCTGGAAGGGCGCATGTTCCGGCCCATGGCGGTGACGGTGGTTTCTGCGCTGACGGGGTCGTTGTTTCTGGCACTTTTCGTTGTGCCCACGCTGTGCACCCTGGCGCTGCGGCACCGCGCGGAGGTCGTGCAGGGTGATGAGAAAAAGAAGATCAAGCGGAAGAAGTGGTTTGATCGTCTGCGCGGAGCCTACACCCACTCACTGGAGCGGGCCGAGGCGCATCGCAAGCTCATCTTCATTGCAAGTGGGGTTGCGGTCGTCCTGGCGCTGGGATCGCTCAAGTTCATCGGCACCGAGTTCATGCCCAAGCTGGACGAGGGCTCACTGGTGATTACATCGAAGAAGATGCCCGGCATCTCGCTGGCCGAATCCATTCGCGTTCAGAACGAGATCGAGCGCATCATCATGGGCTTTCCGGAGGTGACGCACGTGGTCAGCAAGATGGGCCGCCCCGATCTCGCCACCGAAGCGATGGGCGTGTACGAGACCGATGCCTATATCTCCTACACAAAAAAGGTGCAGGATGAGAATCCGCAAAAGAAGGCCAAGCTTTCCGATCGCATGCAGGAAGCGCTGAGCCACATCCCCGGCGTGAACTACGAGTTCACGCAGCCCATGGAGATGCGCATGGACGAGACCATCACCGGCACGCGCGGGGATGCCGCCCTGAAGATCTTTGGCCCGGACCTGAACACGCTGGAACAGCTCGGCAAGCGGGCGAGCGGCATCCTGAAGAACGTAAAGGGAGCCTCCGAAACGCAGATGGAGCTCATCTCCGGCGCCGAAGAGCTGCAGGTCGTCATCAATCGTGCCGAGGCGGCGCGGTATGGCGTGCGAGTGAGCGATGTGCAGCAGATCATCGAGTCACTTTATGGCAGCAAGCAGGTGTCGGAGATGATCGAGGGCGAGGAGCGTTTCCCCATCGCGTTTCGCCTGCCGGCCGCGCTGCGCAACGACCCGCAGGAGCTTGGACAACTGCAGCTGAAGACGCCCAATGGCGAGCTGGTGCGCCTGGACCAGGTGGCGCAGATACGCCAGGTGCGCGGGCCCATCGTGATCACCCGCGAACAGGCGCGGCGGCGCGCGGTGGTCACCACCAACGTGGAGGGCCGCGATCTGGGCGGCTTCGTCAAAGACGCCGAGAAGGCCATCCAGCAGCAGCTCCATCTGCCGCCGGGCTATGAGCTGCAGTGGGGCGGTCAGTATGAAAACCAGAAGCGCGCGCAGGCGCGTCTGCTCATCGTTTTTCCCGTGTCTCTGCTGCTCATCTCCGGCCTGCTCTATGCGACGTTCAAGAACGCCAAGCAGATGTTTTTGATTCTGCTCATCGTGCCCCTGGCGCTGGTGGGCGGTATCGCCGCACTGTGGATTCGCGGCATCAACCTGAACCTTTCCGCGAGTGTCGGGTTCATCGCGCTGTTTGGCATCGCGGTGCTGAACGGCGTCGTCATGGTAAGCCACATCAACTCGCTGCGGGAGGGCGGCCAGAAGACCGAGGACGCTGTGCGCAATGGCGCGACGGATCGTCTCCGTCCCGTGCTCATCACCGCGCTGGTGGCGAGTCTCGGCTTCATTCCCATGGCGGTATCCACCTCGCGCGGCGCGGAGGTGCAACGCCCCCTGGCGACGGTGGTCATCGGCGGCCTTGTCACTGCCACCGTGCTGACCTTGTATGTGCTGCCGCTGCTGTATGCGAAGTTTTCGCCGAAACAGGAAACCGCATAGTTCGATGGGCAGTACGCAGATTCCCTGCGGGAATGACAACAGGAAAGGCAGAGGCAAAAGCGAAGCAACGGCTTTATCGCCATCGGAGCGGCCACGCCGCCGACACCGTCCGCCGCAACCGGCACCACACGGGGGTACGCGTCATTGCGCATGTTCTGGAGCCGTTTTCCTTTGGGTGTAGTCCTCACATTGAAGTTGTCATCTCAACCGGAGGCGCGAAGCGCCGGAGCGGAGAGTTCTGCTGTTGCTCAGGGCGCAAACTACAGCTACGGGAAAACGGCTATTGAGGATAAAGATCGTCTCTTTCGGCAGTGTCAGCCGCGAGCCGGTGGTCATGATCGTTGAGGTGCTGCCACCTTGGCTAACGTCACTCCGGATTTGGCTCCGTTCGCCCTATCTGAGTCCGTCCAGCTGAGTCACACCACACAATGCGACCTATCGTTCCTGATCTGGACGGGGAACAGTCCGGTCCGCCGAACTTGCTCCGAACCACAGGACAAACGCGTTTCCAAACCCCGTCAGTACGTCCCGGCCCTTACACCTGCTGTTGCATACTGAACCAGAATCGACGCTATCGAAACAAGGCACATACCTGCCGCAATCCAAAGAAACTTGGGAGATCCGCTCGCTCTCCAGAGTCCGATGAAATGGAAACCCACGATGATGCCGATGGCTTCGAGCAGATACCGCTCAGCTCCGTAACGCGGCAATAGGGCGACAACACCTGCAATCGTCAAAGCCTCCAGCACAACTGCGACGATGTAGGGCTGGCGGCGAAATATGTTGCTTTGGGATTCGCCCGCCATCAGGTTGCGGCTCGCGTATACAACAAGACCGGTCGTCACAAAAACGACCGAAGTCAGCAACACGCCTCGGATCGCCCCGGAAAGGGCCATGCTGCCGGCGAAAGCCCAAAGCATTCCAAAGCAAATACCAATCAGGCTTGACACTGGAGCTTGTCTCTTTCTTTCGTCCACTTTGCCCATATCTCGATTGTGCCTTATTGACAGCTCTAAATGCGGGACGGCAGCACCAGCTTAATGCGCGGCAGATGCCACACCTCGCCCAGCGTCACCGACGGCGGCAGCTTGTTGCGGACCACCGTCGTCGGGGTCACGGCCTGCGCGGTGTCCCGCACCTTGGAAGTTGGATCGAAGGTCAACGGGTTTGCCAGGATTTTGTTATTCCCGCCGAAGCTGCTGAAGCCTGGGAACTGTTCGATCTCCGTTTCCACCCGGGGCGGAGAGAGCAGGCTGGTCACCGCCAGCCGCAGCAGATGGAGGTCGCCGCACGGCCGCCTGCAGCGTGAACACCACAGCCAGGGCATGGCCGCTGGCCGCCCGCGTCACCGACTGCACATCGGCATGCACCAGGGTGTTTGGCGCAAGCTGGCACGCCGGTCCCTGCCAGGGCGTGAGCACCGTCAGCACAAAGCTGGAGCCAACCCGCAGGTGATCGGCGGCGAGCTCGTGGGGCAGCTGCGCTTCCAGGGCGGCGTCCTGCGCTCGCGCCCGGCAGCTGCCTGCCAGCATCAGGAGCACAACGAGGAAAGGCGTTACCCATTTGGGGATGGAACGGGCCATAACAGGGTCGCGATGCGACCTGATTGTCCCCTCCGGATCTGCTGCGTGTCAAAGCCTTTCTTGCGAGCGACACAGAACTCAGCCAGATGCCGGGACCGCCGCGCCTACAGCACCGGTGCGCTCGCCACCGCCGAACCCCGTGCGGCGGGAACGCGTTTGCGCCGGGGCAGCACCGGGAGAGGGCGTTCCACGTCCTCGCGCCCGGGGTGCAGCACGCGGGTGCGCGCGGCTTCGGCCACAGTGGGGTCGCCCGCTGCCTCGCGATCCACGGCCGGCAACTCTGGGGGAGGTTCCAACACCGTTCGGGCCGTGGCGTTCAGCAGCCGGCGCACCGGCCAGCTGCCGTCCGGGTTGGGCAGCAGCACCTCGCCGGCCCGCTGCTTTTCCGGGCGGTAGTACCAGCGCTTGAACAGGGCCAGTGCATCGCCGCGCTCGGTGGGTTCGGGGTCCGGCTGGGCGTCAATCGCGGCGCGCAGGCGCTCCAGCACCGCACGGGCGCGATCCTCCGGTCCCAGCGCCGCTGGCCTTTCGGGGCCGGGGTCTGCCGCGGCGCCCGCCTCCGGCACGGCACTCAGCATCAGGGGCTGCGCAAACAGCGACGAGCCCACCGCCGTCTGCTCCCGCACCGCGCGCACGCCCAGCGATGACAGCCGCTCCGGACCGACGAGCCGGCCGCCCTCCAGCAGAAACACGGCAGCTTCCGGCGCCGCCTCGGCGTCGCCCGCCGGGGCCGCAGCCTGCACCACCAGCGCACGGACCTCCTCGGCGGCGCGCACCAGCGGGTCCGCGCTTTGCGCCACTGCCTTGACCTTCTCCCACTGCCGATGCAGCGCGGCGGCTGCCTCAAAGTCCAGGTCCTCGCTGGCCTGCTCGCGGCTGGTGGCGATCTCCGCGAGCAGGCTTTCGCCGCGGGTGCGCAGGTAGGCAAAGACCCGTTCGGCTTCGGCGCGGTATTGCGCTCCGGTCACCGCGGCTTTACATGGGGCAAGGCAGCGCCCCATCTCGCCGTACACGCAGCCCGGGTGCTCGGGGTGCACGGCTAGGTCCTCGTGGCAGCGCCGGACCTTAAACTGCTCGCCCACGGCCTCGGCGACGCGCTCCGCGGCGGCGCGCGTGGCAAACGGACCAAAGCTTTCCCGCAGCGCCCGCCGGCTCAACCTGTTGGAAACAAAAACCCGCGGGTGATCGTGCCCCATGGTGACGCGCAGAAAGTACGGGCAGTGCAGGCGCAGGCGCTTGCGCGCCTCGGCGTCGCCAAACAGCGCATGGTTGGCGCGATACAGCAGCAGCACGCTTTCAAACTCCGAGCCGGTGGGCGTCCACTCGATCCAGCGGACGCGGTCGCGCAGGTTTAGGCGCTTACTCAGCACCGGACGCCCTTCCGCGTCCACGGTCTCGGGCGGCAACAGCAGGCGACGCAGCCTGCGGCGCAGATCCGCGGCCCGCATCAGGTACGGCTGGTCGGTGGCGCGCTCGCCCCGCAGCGCAAACACCCCCGCCCGCGCCGGAACTTCGCGCAGGATCGCCTCTGCCTCTTCCGGCACAAAGGGGACGCGATGTGCGAACTCGAACGGCTCAGCCATGGGTGCATTCTAGTTTCCTGCGGGGCCGTCCGTCCGTCCATCCCACCGGGGTGGCAAGCTGTCGCAAAAATTTTGCAACCAAGTCACCCGGTTTTTGCGTATCTCTCCCTGAATCCATCTCCGGAGATCCCCCATGCGTCGATTTGCCGTCCGCTTCGCCCTGCTTCTGCTCTCCGCCTCCCTTGCCCACGGGCAAAACTTCAGCACAGCGCCCTGCCAGGGCAACGAGAGCTCCTCATCCAGCTGGTTCTTCAGCCACAATGAGCAGGCGTGCGAGGTGCGCAGCGCCGTCCTGCCGCTGGTGAATGATCAGATCAAGGTGTCGGGCAAAAACGGCGCCATCGAGATCCTCGGGGAAGATCGCCGGGACATCGCGCTCGAAGTCAGGATTTCCGCCCAGGGCTCCTCGCACGAAGACGCCATCGCTCGTTTGCACCAGATACGGATTGTCACCGGCGCCGATATCCACGCCGAGGGCCCGAGCGAGAGCGGCAGCCATCACGGCTGGGAGGTGAACTTCAAGTTGCATGTGCCTCGCCATCTCGCCGCCAATCTCCACACCATGAACGGCGGCATCGCCGTGGCCGGTATTGACGGCGCGGTCACAGCCGATACCATGAACGGCGCCCTCGCGCTGCATGGCCTTGCGGGCGATGTGCATGCGCAAACCGTGAACGGCGGGATCGATGTGACCCTCGCCGGCGACCGCTGGCAGGGCCATGGCCTGTATGCCAAAACCACCAACGGCGGTGTTTCCGTCAGGGTGCCGGATCACTTCGCCGCCCATCTCATTGCTTCCACGGTGAACGGCGGCATCGAGGTCGGCTTTCCCATTACGGTGCAGGGGAGAATCCGCAATGCCATCGATACCGAGATCAACGGGGGTGGCTCAACCGTTCAACTTGAGACCACTAACGGCGGCATTTCGATCGACCGCCTTTGAAGCTGTCGATCAGGGGCATGGACGGTGCCTGCGTCAGCTGCCGGCCACCGTCATGCCCTCGATGCGCACGGTAGGCACCGCGCCCGAGCCGCGAAACTCCAGGTCGTTGCCGATGGCGCTGACGTTGCGGAACATGTCTTTCAGATTGCCCGCGATGGTGATCTCCTCCACCGGAAAGGCGATCTCGCCGTCTTCGATCCACAGTCCGCTGGCGCCCTGGGAGTAGTCGCCGGTGACCAGGTTGACGCCAAAGCCCATGGTGCTCAGTACCAGGAGGCCGCGCTTGACGCCGCCGACGATCTCCTCGTGCGTTTGGGTCCCGGGCTCCAAAAAGTAGTTGCCGCCGCCGATGCCCGGCGCCCCGCCCAGCCCCCGCGACGCCTTGGCGTTGGAACGCATGCCCAGCTTGCGCGCCGTGTAGGTGTTCAGCAGCAGCTCGTTCAGGCGGCCGCGGTCGATGATCACGGATCGGCGCGTCGGCAGACCGTCGCCATCGAAAGGCGAGGTGCCGAACCCGCCCACGCGCAGGTTGCTGCCGTCCGCCAGCGTGTGGTCGAAGACCATGGTGCCGTCGTCCACCATGGTGATGTTGTCGCCGGCGACCTGCTCGCCCAGCTTGCCCGCAAACATGCTGGCATTGCGGTAAATGGCGTCGCCGTTGGCCGCGCTGAGCAGGTTGCCCATCAGGCCGCGCGCGGTGTCCGGCGGAAAGACCACGGGGCACATCTGCGTGGGCACGCGGCGCGCGCCGAGGAGCCGCAGCGCGCGCCGGGCCGCCTCGCGCCCCACCGCTTCGGGGTCGTCCAGCAGCCTGGCCGTGCGCGCGCTGGTGTACCAGTGCCCGCTCTGCATGCCGGAAGCGTCCTGCGCGATGGGCACGGCCGAAAAGCCGACGTAGGAGCGGCGGTACTCCCCCCGAAAGCCGCGCGAGTTCACCATCACCCGTCGCGCGCTCGAGCAATCAAAGCTCGCCCCCTTGGAGTTCTGGATGCGCACGTCGTAGCCCAGCGCCGCCGCCTCGCACTGCCGCGCCATGGCGATGCGCTTGGGGGCGGGAACACCTTCCGCATCCTCGAAAAACAGTGCCTGGCCGGCGGCGTCATGGCTCCCAAAAGCCTCGCCTTCCGGCAGCCCGGCAAAGGGGTCTACGCCGGTGACGCGAGCCAGCGCCACCGCGCTGCCGACCATCTGCCGGACCCCGGCCTCGCTCAGATCGGAGGTGGAGGTGGAAGCCGTCCGCTGCCCGTCCTCCGCCCGCAGAAAGACTCGCAACCCGATGCCGCGCGAACCGGCCTCGGTCAGCTGCTCCACCTCGCCCAGGCGCACGTGGACATTGAACTCGTCGCCCTCATAAGCCACAACCTCGGCGTCGTCGGCACCGGCGTCCAGCGCCTGCGCCAGCATGCGTTCTGCAATCGCTTCGAGTGGTTCGGAAAGGCCGGCGGGCTGTTGCGGAAGCTGCGTGGATGGGGACATAGTCTCCATTCTATGCAGCTGTTGCATGGAAGCCGCAGCACGGAACACGAACGGAGGCTGGCTACTTGCGGATATGCACCGCGTTCGCGGAACCGCCTGCCTTGTTCGCCAGAACAAGGGCATTGCTGCCCTTTTCCGGGGCAAGGCGGCTGCCGGGAACGGCACCCTCCATGGTCTCAGCTACGCCCTTGGGGGCGATGTGGAAGGTGTGCTGCTTGCCGCTTGCGTTCCTGCACCGGAAGTCACGGTGGTCAGGGCTCCAGGGAGTCGGTGAAGCGTGGCGTGAAGATTCTGGAATCCAGGTAATTACAAACCTGCAATTACAATTGCTCCGTGGTGGAGCTCCGGTTTGAGTGGGACGAAGTCAAAAACCTGTCCAACCAGCGCAAGCACGGGCTGAGCTTCGAGGAGGCTGTGGCGGTTTTCCGCGATCCCTTGCAGTTATCGATTCAGGACCGGATCGATAACGGAGAAGAGCGCTGGCAGACCTTCGGCATGGTCGATGGCGTGCTGCTGGTCATGGTGGCGCACACCCTTCGCGAGGAAAACGAGGCTAAAACCGTGGTTCGCATCATCTCCGCACGGCGCGCAGATCTTAAGGAAAGGCGGTTCTATGAGGACGAAAACGGTTAGCTACACCCTGGATACCCTGCCCCCCCTGACGGAGGCCCAGAAGGCTGATCTGAGGGCCCTGGCGGCACGGCCTGAGAGCGAGATCGATTACAGCGACGTCCCGTTCCTGAGCGAAGACCAGCTGAAAAACGCTCGGCGAGGGGTGTTCTATCGGCCCATCAAGCGCCAGATTACCGCCCGCATTGATGCAGACGTGCTCGACTGGCTCAAGGGCCAGGGCAGGGGCTATCAGTCCCGTATGAATGCCATCCTCAGGCGGGAGATGCTCGCCTGTTCCAAACAGGGGTGAAGGGCACCGCATGACCACGAGCGAGAGCCTACAAGGGGACAGGACGAAACCGAAGCCTTTACCGCCCCGTTCCGCCAACCGTCATGCGATCCAGTTTGATCGTCGGCATGCCCACGCCTACGGGCACGCTTTGGCCGGCCTTGCCGCAGGTGCCGATACCTTCGTCGAGCGCCAAGTCGTTGCCCACCATGGAGACGTGCTTGAGCGACTCCGGCCCATTGCCCACCAGCGTCGCCCCCTTTACCGGAGCCGTCACCACGCCGTCCTCGATCAGATAGGCCTCACTGGCCGTAAAGACGAACTTGCCTGTGGTGATGTCCACCTGCCCGCCGCCGAAGTTGACCGCGTACAGACCCCGCTTTACCGAGCGCAGGATGTCTTCGGGCGCGTCGTCGCCGTTGAGCATATAGGTGTTGGTCATGCGCGGCATGGGGATGGCCTGATAGCTTTCGCGCCGGCCGGAGCCGGTATTGGGCATGCCCATCAGCCGGGAACTCAGCTTGTCTGACAGATAACCGCGCAGAATCCCGTTTTCGATCAGCACATTCTCCTGCGTGGCGTTGCCCTCGTCGTCGACGTTGAGCGAGCCGCGCCGCCCGGGCATGGTGCCGTTATCCACCACGGTGACCTTGCTGGAGGCCACCTGCTTGCCGATCAGCCCGGCGAAGGCGGAGGTTTTTTTGCGGTTGAAGTCCGCTTCCAGGCCATGGCCCACAGCCTCATGGAGCAGAACGCCGGGCCAGCCCGGGCCCAGCACCACCTCCATCTCGCCGGCGGGCGCGGCCTTGGCGCCCAGCTGCAGGAGTGCGGTGCGTGCGGCCTCCTGGGCAAAGTGCTCCGGGGAGCGTCCTCCCGGGTGCTCAGGGCTGCTCGCCTGGAAGAAGTCCAGGGTCACGCGGCCGCCGCCGCCGGAGCTGCCCCGGGCGACCTCGCCGTTCGCGTCCTTGGCGATGACGAACACGTTGAAGCGGGCCAGCGGCTGCGTGTCACTGGCAAAGGTGCCGTCCGAGGCCGCAATCAGGATGCGGCGCAGCTCATCGTTGAGCCCGGCGCGCACCTGCACGATGCGCGGATCAAACGCGCGGGCGGCCCGGTCGGCGCGGGCAATCAGCTCCAGCTTGGCGCCGATGGCCGCATCCACCGTGGCGCCGGAGACCGGGTAGAGCTGCGGCGTTTGCCGCTCCATCAACCCCTGCACACGCTCGGTCTGGGGGCCGCTGGCGATCAGTGCCGCGGTGCGCGCGGCCTTGAGCAGGCGCTCGGGGGAAAGGTCGTCGGTGTAGGCGAACCCGGTGCGCTCGCCGGACAGAACACGCACGCCGCAGCCCACGCTGATGCCCTGCGCGGCGGTCTTGACGATGCCCTCATCCATGCCCAGCGAGCTTGAGGTGACAGCCTCGAAGTACAGATCGGCAAACTCGCCGCCGGCGCTCAGCGCCTCGCCCAGGCAGCGCTCCAGAAGCCGCTCGGAAAGACCGAGCGTGTCGAAGAAGTAGCGCTTGTGGTCATACGCGGGCTGCAGAAAGGGGGAGGGAAGAGCCGCCATCCTTCCATTCTACGTCGCACAGGACTTCCGTTTCCTGGGCGCGAAGTGGGCTTGGGCTGCATCGCAGCAAGCAGGGTGTGGACGCGGCGCAAAGGACACATCTGCAACCTTCATGCTATGGACGCGTGAGCGGATTCATGAAACCGGCGGTGTGCGGGAAGGTGAACTCCGTAGACTTGGGGGCGCGCAGGCGCTCGATCTCCGCGCGGCACCAAGAATCAGATTTTGCCCGAAGGGGCACGAGGTCCTATGTTGAAGAACACTGTTTTTGCCTGTGCTTTGGCCGCGCTCACGGTCACTGTCGCGTCCGCGTCCACCATCTACACCGCCACCCTGAGCGGAGCCAATCAGGTGCCGCCCATCTCCAGCACCGCGTCCGGCACTGCGAGCCTGACTCTGGATGGCAATGATCTCTCAGTCGACGTCATGTTCACCGGATTGACCACGCCGGCCGCCGCGGGGCACATCCACTGCTGCGCGCCGGAGGGCACCAACGCCGCCGTGGCCGTGCCCTTTGCGGGGCTGCCCTCGGTCATCTCCGGGAGCTACTCCCATGTCTTCGACCTGTCCCTGAGCTCGGTATATAACCCCGCCTTTCTGGCCGGGTATGCCTCCACGTCCGACGCGGAAATGGCGCTGATGGCCGCCCTGAACAGCGGCATGACCTACACCAACATCCACGACGCGACCTATCCCGCGGGCGAAATCCGGGGGCAGAATGCTGCAGCCGCCGTGACGCCCGAACCCAATTCGCTGCTTCTGCTGGGCACCGGTCTGCTGGGCACGCTGCAGTTGGCAGGACGGAAGAAGCGCACGGTTTAGCAGGATCGCTCCGCGAACAGCACCGAACCGGCCCCGGCCATCATCGGCCGTGGCTGGGATCGGTGCTGTTCGCGGCGTTCATATCCAGAAACAGTTGCGGAAAGCCCGGAGCATAGCAGTTGCCGTCGGGGGCATAGGTCGCGGCGCAGCTTTTGGTGATCGCCGGCCGCCGTGGCGACTGCGCGTACTGCCAGACCACGACGTCCGGGTCAGGCGCGGCGCTCAGCGGACGGGGCTGCAGGGTGCAGCCGGGCGCCGGCGGGCACTGGTCGAGCGCATCAAAGATGGCCACCTCTTGCAGCTTGCCGGCCTTGACGCGGGCCCGGATGTCCTGCACCGTGTCGATCCGCTGCCCGGGGTCGTCTTCCACTTCCTGCCCGCTGGCATAGGCCCCCGGGCGGAACCCGCTGCGCGCGACGGCTTCGGTCCAGGCGAGCAGGTAGGCCGCCTGTTCGGTGATCAGCCGGCCGCCCTCCTCCTGGTCGAGAAAGAGGATGGTGTTGGCGGGAAACCCCTCCCGGCGCGCGCTTGCCACGGCCGCGGCGGCATCCTGGCGGCCAAGGTGCTCGGCGGAGGCGCCCCCTTTGGCGGATTGGAGGATCTCGCGGTCAAGCCGGCCATTGGCTAACACCAGGAACCCCCAGCCTTGTGCCCGAAGAGTCGCGCGCTTGCCCACCCAGCTGTTGCCGGTCTCGCCCGGCGGATTGGTCAGCCAGTAACCTGTAAAGGCAAAGGTTCCGTGCAGGCGCTGCATGGCCTGGTCGCCGGGATAGTCATTGCGGTCAAAACCCACGAACTCACCGGCATGGGTTGCCGCCGCAGGTGCCTTGGAGCCGGTATCTGCTTTGCCCACAGAGTTTTGCGCCGACCTCGCGGGCCGTCCACAGCCCAGAACCGCCACCAGCAAAACACCCAGCCATCTTTGCCATCCACGCATCTCCAATAAGCTCCCGGGTTAGACTACAGCCTCGGCTGCGCCTCGGAGCCGTCCCCAAACAGAGTGTGAGGAGCACGCCCATGTCGGCCGCCGCAGACCCAGCCACCCACCCCGTCCATCAGGATCCGCGTTACCCGCTGGGTCGCTTTCAGCCGCCCGCCAACATCCTGCCCGAAGACCGTGCCTATGCCGTGCTCGTGCTCGCCGAAATGCCCGAGCAGCTTCGCGAGGCCGTGCGCGGGCTGGACGACGACCAGCTGAACACGCCCTATCGCGAAGGCGGCTGGACGGTCCGGCAGTTGGTGCACCACGTCGCAGATTCGCACATGATCGCCTTTGACCGGCTCCGACGCGCCCTCACCGAGGACTTCCCCGAGGTGCGCGGCTACGACGAAAAGGCCTTCGCCACGCTGCCGGACACGGCCGCACCGGTCGAGTGGTCGCTCGAGATCGTCGAAAGCGTCCATGCCCGCTGGGTGATGGTGCTGCAAAGCCTGGACGAGGCGCAGTGGGAGCGGGGTTTCCGCCATAACGAACGCGGTCCCATGCGCGTCGATGTGGCAACGCTGTTGTACGCCTGGCACTCGCGCCACCATGTGGCGCACATCACCCACCTGCGCACGCAACAGGGCTGGTAATGCAACCGAGGTAACGTGCCGTAATCGCGCTTCCGGGGGAGTGTTTTGCGCGGCGATGGCTGCTAGCTTTGCCTCATGCCTCCGCTTCCGGCAGCCTGTGTGGATCCACCGATTGCCTCACCCCCAGCCGAACAGCTGGCGGAGCTGCTTGCCGCTTTTCTGCAGCGGCACGCCGAGGCCGTCGTGCTGGAAGACGGCAAGACGCTCTTTGAGCTCGCAAGTGCCCGGCACCAGGTCAGCCTGGAGGGCGCTCGCTGCACGCTGCAGCTTTGGAACAGCGAGCGCCATCTGGCGCGCACGGTCGTTGCGGCTGAGGACCGCCGCGGGTCGTTGCGCCTCAGCACCCTGCGCTTCGGGCAGCGCCAGCCCAAGGCGCTGCTGCTGCTGCCTGCCGCGCCCCGGCGCGAGCCCAACCAACGCGCGCCGGCGCGCCAGCAATACCTGCGTCTGCTGCAGCGCGTGCTGGCGCGTGAGTTTCCCGACTGGCAGCCCGAGGGCTTTCGCGCGGCCATGGACCTGGAGCGCTCCTTCGGCCCCGCCTACAGCCGCGGCTCGCTGCTGCGGGGCAACGAGGCCTGGGCCGTCATCGGCGTCGGCGCGGCGGAATCGCAGGCTACCATCGACGGCATTTTGACGCTTGGGGTGCTCTGGCTCCACCACTGTCGCGAACGCGGCGACGGCCGTCGCACCTATAAGGGCTTACAGCTGATCGTGCCCTCCGGCGCGGGCACCCTCACGCTGGCGCGGCTGCCCTGGATGAACACGGGCGCTGCGCAGTGGCAGCTTTTCGAGCTGGACGAGCGGAGCGAGGAGTTGACCGCGCGCGATGCGGACGACCAGGGCAATCTCCGCACCCGTCTGGTACACCACCCCGACGCCGCGGCCGCCCGCGAACGATTTGGCGCGGCCATCCGAGAGATCATGGCCCTGGTGCCGCCGGGCGAACATCGGCGCGTGGAGCAGCGCCTTCGGTCCACCGCGGAGTTGGCCTTCCTGCTCCACGGTCTGGAGTTCGCCCGGGCGCGCATTTCCATGGCAGCGGCGAGCTTCGCGCACACGCTGGAGATCACGGTGGGGGTTGGCGCCTCCGAAACGCCGCTGACCGTCACCACCAAGGATGACCTGCGGGCCATGATCTGCGAGCTGTTTGCGCGGCGGCAGGTACGGGTCGGCCGGGGTGCGCCGCGCTCCGCTGCGCACGTTCCGGGCCGCTCCATCGGCGCCTTCACGGGCCGTCCCGCCCACCATCGAACACCTGTGGGTCCGGCAGCGATGGTCGCGGACAGCTTTGGGGCAGATCGCCTGCGCAGGCGGGAGCAGGCGATGGCCAGCCAGCAGGACCCGCTCTACCGCGCCGTGCCGGAGCGCTGGCTCGAATCCGTTCTGCGCGAAAATCTCGCGCCGCTAACGCGTTCACTAGCCCCATCGCCGTCGGCGCTGGGCCCTCCAACGGAAAACTTTGCCAATGATCGCGACCCGGATACGCGAGGCAACCGGGAGATGCCGCACCCGGAAGCAAACTGGGCAGATTGCTCGCGATCACGGCAGCGCACCAGCGACCGGCTCATTCCTCGCTTCGATCCGCGATTTGTGTATGCGCAGGTGCCGGCCATCGCCGGGGCGGGCGACCGCGGAATGCTGGACCTGCTCGGGATGACCGAGGACGGCCGGCTGGCGGTCCTCGAACTTAAGGCGGCCGACGACCTGCAACTCGCGCTGCAGGGTCTGGACTACTGGATTCGCGTCCGTCACCACCATGCCTCCACCGTGGACCCGGCAACCGGGCAGGCAGACGCGGGCAATGACCTGCAGCGGCACGGCTACTTTCGCGGCACGGAGCTTTCGCCGCTGCCGCCGCGGCTCTATCTCGTCGCCCCGGCCCTGCATGTGCACCCGGCGACGGAAACGGTGCTGCGGTATCTGTCGCCGGAGGTCGAGTGGACGCTGCTCGCCCTGGACGAGCGCTGGCGGCAGGACGTTCGCGTGGTTTGGCGCAAAAGCGGCGGCAGTCCCGCGCGAGAAAGGAGGCTCAGGGCTGGAGCACACGAATAACGTGCGCCCCAGCATTCACCCGGAGTGCGTAGCTGACATTGTTTGCCGGGATCACTACGGCCTTGGCCGAGGGTAGGGGCATTTCATTCCTATTCGCGGCCAGAAGGTGGCAGCCCTCGCCCAGGGCGATCAGGATTTGCAGGCTGCTTGCGTTTCCAAGCGGCTCCGCCGGGCCGTCGTGCGGCTTAAAGCTGTCCACCAGAAAGTAGGGGCTGGCGATCAGGCGGGTAAAGCCGGGCATGGGCACGGGCGCGACCAGGCCCGCGTCGGTGGTGGGGCGCGTTACCGCGCAGCCCGCCTCCACGTGGAGTTCGCGGGGGCGGCCGTAGTCCCACAACCGGTAGGTGGTGTCGCTGTACTGCTGGGTTTCCAGCACCACCATGCCCGGTCCGATGGCGTGGATGGTGCCGGCATCGACATAGACCATGTCGCCTGCCCTTACCGGGAGCATGCGCAGATGGTCTTCCAGGCTGCCGTCCTCGATGCTCGCCTGGAGCGACTCCGGGGTCATGGGTGCCTTGAAGCCGACTGCCACCTGGGCGCCGGGCTCGGCGGAAAGCACATACCAGCACTCGGTTTTGCCGCGCGGCATGCCCAGGGCCTGGGCTTCCGCGTCGTTTGGATGCACCTGCACGGAGAGTTTTTCGCGCGGAAACAGCAGCTTGATCAGGAGGGGGAAGCCGTGGCCCTCGGGGTCGCCCAGCAGGTCGGGCTGCCGCCGGGTCAACTCGGCGAGCGTGGACTCAGGGGCGTCGCCGCTGATTTCCGCATGGCACTGCTCGGCGGTGAGCCAGATCTCGCCGATCGGACGGGGGGGCTCCGGGTTGCTGTGCCACGGCGCAAGGTCGTCCGTGCCCCAGATGCGATCCACCAGAACGGGTTCGAGTACGAAGGGCTGAAGGGACGGGGTGATTTGTGCGGAGGAGCTGTTGGGAACGATCATGCCGGTGCCCCACAGTGTATCCGGTTCGTTCGGGGCGGAGGGTGAACGCCAACGCCCAGGAGCGCCCGGGACTCTAAGCATGACTGCGGAAAGCGGGAACTGGTATCGTTTCCTCGCATTCCGCATCGCGGCCGTCAGTTGACGCCCAACGATTCGGAAAGGCTTGGCGATGGAGGCGCTGAGAACGCACGACCTCCGCCCCGACCAGGGCAGCAATGCTCGATTCACCCCTGAACCAGCAGCTCTTGTGCAGGACTACGCAAGGAAGACCCATGGACCACGTGGTACAAAACTCGGCCTGCACCATCGGCATCGACCTGGGAGGCACCAGCATTCGCATTGGCTTGTACGACGGGCAAATGCAGCTGCTGGGCAGCTATTCCATGGCGACGCGCGTGGCAGCCGGTCCGGAATCTGCGGTGGATGAGATGGCCGCCGCGGTTCGAAGTCTGCGCGCCGAGGCAAGCGCCGCGGTGCCGGACCTCTCGATCGCTGGCGTCGGTATCGGCAGCCCCGGGCCCATCAACCTGCGCACCGGTGTACTGGGTCTGCTGCCTAACCTGCCCGGCTGGGAGAACTTCCCGCTGCGTGATGCGTTAGCGGCGGCCACCGGCCTGCCCGTCGTTCTGGAGTCGGACGCCAACGCCGCAGCCATAGCCGAGTGGAAGCTGGGAGCGGGGGAGGCAACGGGGCTGGACACCATGGCCATGATTACGCTGGGTACCGGCGTGGGCAGCGGCCTAATCCTGAACGGCAAGGTGTGGCACGGGATGTTCGGTATGGGCGGGGAGCTGGGCCATTCCATGGTGGAGCCGGAAGGCTACCTGTGCGGCTGCGGTAGCCGCGGCTGCCTGGAGGTCTACGGCTCCGCCAATGGCGTGCTGCGGCTGGCGGAGGCTGCGGCCCAGGCCCCGGAGGCCTCTCCTGCACTGCGCCGCCTCGTCTCCGCCCCGCCGTTCACCCCGCTGGATGTGGCGCTGCTGGCCGAGGGCGGCGACGCCTCGGCGCGGAGCGTCTTTGAGCGCATGGGTCGCTACCTTGGGGTGGGGCTCGCCAACCTGATCAGCACCCTCGACCCGCCCATGATCGTGATTGGGGGCGGGGTCGCGAGTGCGTGGCCGCTGTTTGCGCCTGCCATGTTCGCGGCCGTTCGGGAGCGCAGCGTCGTCTACCGGCTGGTTGCGCCCACCCAGACCCAAACCATGGAGATCGACCGAACCTTTATCCGCCCGGCCCTGCTGGGCCCCGCGGCGGGTCTGCTGGGGGCGGCGCTGCTGCCCTGCCTGGCAGCCCCGCGCGAGCAGCCAGACTACGCCGGCCTTTCCGAGGAGATGCATCGTTGAAGCGCTTTCTGCTGCTACTGCCCCTGTTCGCCGGCCTCCTTGCCCACGGTGAGGTTCGCCTCGCGCGCGTGATCTCCGATCACGCGGTGCTGCAGCGGGACCGCCCCATCCACGTCTGGGGGTGGGCTACGCCCGGCTCGCACCTGGCGGCTCACCTCCACGGGCAGACCGTGCCCGCCACCACCGATGAGCTTGGGCGTTTCAGCCTCTGGTTTGCGCCGGAAAAGGCAGGCGGACCTTACACGCTGAACATCACCGGTAACGGCGCCGCGGCCTCCATAGACGATTTGCTCATCGGGGATGTGTGGTTTGCCTCCGGGCAGAGCAATATGGAAATCCCGCTGGCCGGCTTTGGCCCCGGCACCCGTATCAAGAACGGCGACGCGGAGATCGCCGCGGCTACCAATCCCAAACTCCGGCTGCTGCGTGTGAACAAGCGGAGTTCCAGCTTCCCCCTGGACGACATCGCGGCTACCTGGACCACCTGCACCCCCGCAAACGCGCGGGAGTTTTCGGCGGTGGCGTACTTCTTTGGCCGCGACCTTGCCGAAAAAGAGGGTATTCCCATCGGCCTCGTGGATTCCACCTGGGGCGGTACGCCGGCCGACTCCTGGGTCTCCATGGACACCCTTGGAACGGATCCCGAACTGCTGCCTGCCTTCGCCAGCCGCGCCCATTTCGCCGATCATCTGGCCGAAACGGACGCCGTGAAGGCCGCCGAGCGGCGCGAAGACGCGGCCGCGGCTGCCGCGGGCAAACCGGCGCCCTCGCACCCGTGGCATCCCGATCCGGTCTCCTACGATCCCGCCGGTCTGTACAACGGCATGATCGCGCCATTTACGCCGATGTCTCTGCGCGGCTTCATCTGGTACCAGGGTGAAGCCAACACCGCCCACGACCGGGCGCCGTATTACGCCACGCTGTTTCCGGCGTTGATCGGCGACTGGCGCGCCCACTTTGCCCAGGGCAATCTGCCGTTCCTCTATGTGCAGATCTCTTCCTTCAACTCGCCGGGGGAGGACTGGGGAACGGTGCGGGATGCGCAGCGGCGAACCCTCGCCGTGAGCCAAACGGCTATGGTGGTGACGCTGGATGTCGGGCTCGCCCACAACATCCACCCGCCGGACAAGCAGACGGTGGGCTCTCGCCTGGCCGCGGCCGCCCGCGCGGTTGCGTATGGCGAACAGGTGCCCTACAACTCTCCCCTGTTTCGCCAGGCCACCCACGAGGCCGGCTCCAACGGTCCGGCAGCCCTGCGAGTCTGGTTCGACCATGGCGAGGGACTGACCTACCGCGGCCAACCCGCAACAGGATTTGAGATTGCTGGGGCGGACCGGCATTTTGTTCCAGCTGACGCGGAGGTGCAGGGGCAAACCGTGCTGGTACGCGCCCCCGCCGTGCCGCAGCCCATGTATGTGCGCTATGGCTGGATGGGGGTGATGGAGAATAACCTGCTCAATGCACAGGGCTTACCGGCTTCCACCTTCACCTCGGTGCCGGAGCCGCCGCACTGAAGGGGTTTGCCAGCCAGCGATACCGCAACGACGGAAAGCCTCGCGGGACGGGAAGAAAGGAGCCATGGTCTGTGTCATGACGACTGACGCCTCCGAGTGGTTACCAAAGTTTAGAAGAAAACCATCGTAATCCCCCAATCGGGGTGGTACTGTTGCAGTGTTCCAGAATCCTGTTTTTCCCTGAGGTTTCTCATGAGGTACTTTCGCGCCCTTCTGGCAGCGTTGACTCTTTCCACGCTGAGCGTAGCTGCAGCGCATGCGGATACGTTTACGTTCTCTTTTGGCGACACAACAGATACCTTTAGTGGGTCCGGTGTTTTAACGGGAACCATGCAGAACCCGGGGCAGTTCCTCATCACTGGGGTGACGGGCACAACGAACACGGGCAACGGCAAGGATCGTCCGATCGCGAGTATCGAAGACCCTGGAGTTTTTGAGAGCAACGACAACCTGCTCTTTATGACGACCATGGGCGATTACAAGTTCGACGGCAACGGCCTGGCATACATGTTGAACAATGGCGCGCAGATCAACCTGTACACCGATCAGTTTGGCGACAGCGAGATCCTGGAACGCTCCGGTGGCAACCTGGTCAGCGAGCGGGTGACCTACACGGTGGCGGCGACACCGGAGCCGGGCTCCTTCCTGCTGCTGGGAACCGGTCTGCTGGGTGCGGTGGGCGTGGCGCGGCGGCGAATCTCCGCGTAACTGCGTCGCAGCACGGCAATGCGAGGGCCACCCCTGAAGATGGGGTGGCCCTTGGTCGTTTGCGTCCACCGGAGCCGGACGCATCCAATCTGCCATAGGAGATGACCATGCCGAACGCAACAGCAACCTCCCGCACCTTTCAGCTAGGCGGCCAGCAGCAGATTCATCGTCTCGGTTTTGGAGCCATGCGGCTCACCGGTGATGGCGTCTGGGGTGAGCCCAGGGACCGTGAAGCCGCCAAGCAGGTGCTGCGGCGGGCCGTGGAGCTGGGCGTCGACTTCATCGATACCGCCGACAGCTATGGGCCGGATGTCAGCGAGATGCTGATCGGCGAGGCGCTGGCGCCCTACAAGCAGGGGCTGGTGGTGGCGACCAAGGGCGGTCTGCTGCGGACGGGGCCGAACCGGTGGCCCGTGCTGGGCAAGCCGGAATACCTGCAGCAGCAGGTGGAGATGAGTCTGCGGCACCTGAAGACGGACAGGATTGACCTGTGGCAGCTGCACCGGATCGACCCCAAGGTGCCGGTGGAAGAGTCGCTGGCACCGATCAAGAAGTTTCAGCAGCAGGGCAAGATCCGCTTTGTGGGCCTCAGCGAGGTGTCCGTTGCCGAGATTGAGCAGGTGCGCAAGTTCATCGACATTGTCAGCGTGCAGAACGAGTACAACCTGACGCAGCGCAAGAGTGAAGATGTGCTGCAGTATTGCGAGCAGAACCAGATCGGGTTTATTCCGTGGTTTCCGGTGGCGGCGGGCAAGCTGGCGCAGCCTGGCGGCAAGCTGGACCAGTTTGCGCAGAAGCATGGGGCGACGGTGGCGCAGGTTTCGCTCGCGTGGCTGCTGCACCGTTCGCCGGTGATGCTGCCGATTCCGGGGACCAGTTCGATCGAGCACCTGGAAGAGAATATGAAGGCCGCCGACCTGCAGCTTTCCGAGAGCGACATGCAGGAACTGGAAGGCGCGGTGAAGGCTTAGCGGGTATTCCCGGGGGTAGTACCGTACCCTCCCCCGGGGGTACTTTTTGTCAAAGTACGTTCGCTGAAGGACTTACGCTGGTACCTGCAGCCTGGCGGATCGTTTCCTTCGGCTGTGAGTGTTGATTCTGAGTATAGGGCGGTGCGCCCTCATTGCAGGCAAAGGGATGGAGGCTGTTTTGAGTCTTACGTTGATTCCGAAAGAGACGGCGCTGGTGCTGATCGACCTGGAGCACGGCATTGTGGGGCGGGAGCTGGCCCCGTACACGGGCAAAGAGGTGGTGGGGCGGTGTGCGCAGCTGGCCGAGGCTGTGCGGAAGGCTGGCGGCACGGTGGTGTATGTGCATGTGCTGTTGCATGAGATTGTTCGGCCCGCGGGGGACCGGCCGATGATGCCGCCGGATGCGCCGCCACCGCCGCCTGAGGCGTCGGAGCTGGTGCCGGAGGCTGGCTACCGACCGGGCAGGGACATCCTGGTGGCCAAGCGGCAGTGGGGTGCGTTCCATGCGACGAACCTGGATCAGGCGCTGCGGCGGCGGGGTGTGAAAACGATCATCCTGGGTGGCATTGCGACCAATGTCGGGGTGGAGTCTACGGCGCGGGCGGCGATTGAGCATGGGTATGAGGTGGTGTTTGCGGAGGATGCCATGTCCACGGTAAGCGCGGAGATGCAGGCGTTTGCGGTGGGGACGATGTTTCCGATGATGGGGTATGTGCGGAAGACGGATGAGGTGGTTGCGGGGTTGGAGGGGTAGGGAGGCGGGAGCAGAGGCAAAAGCAAAGGCAAGAGCAAAGGCAAGAGCAAAGGCAAGAGCAAAGGCAACAGCAACAGCCAACGCAAAGGGCGCGAAGGTCACGCAAAGGAACGCAAAGGAAGGCAAAGGAAGTCGGGACTTAACGCCAGGGATGCAGAGAAGGCTTGGGTTTGGAGTTAGGTAAAGGGAGAAGGCCCTCACGGGTGAGTGAGGGCCTTTGTTTTGGGTGGGGGTTGTTTTGGGTTGGGTTAGAAGATGATTTTGGCGCCGAATTGGGTGTTGAAGGGTTCGCCGGCGCCGATGCCGGGGGCTCCGTTGTAGTCGCCGATGGTGTCGTTGAGGGTGGCGCTGCCGTTGTTGGGATCGAACTGGCCGGGGGTGCAGGTGCCGCCGGTGGAGATCCCGGAGGCGGGGCAGGTGGCGAAGGTGATGGAGGGTGGGGCGTAGTTGATGCGGTTGAAGAGGTTGAACATTTCGGCGCGGAGCTGAACGGTGAGGTGCTCGCCGATCCTGGTGTTTTTGAAGACGGACAGGTCGACGTCGGAGTAACCGGGGCTGAAGAAGTTGTTACGGCGCGAGGTGCCGAAGGTGCCGGGTGTGGGGTCCTGGAAGGCGAACAGGTCGATCCAGGTGGCGCCGGGGTGTTGCCCGTTGGCGCCGACCTGCGGATCGCCGATCTGGTTGACGCGATCGTTGCCCTCGTTGGTGCCGCTGAGGTCGCCGGAGGCGTGTACGGAGAAGGGCTGCCCGCCATGGAAGCTGAGCAGGCTGTTGGCCTGCCACCCATTGGTGAGCCCTTTCAGATGCTGGCTGCCCGGAACGGCATAGGAGATGAAGGTGGTGAAGGTGTTGCGGACATCGAACTCCGAATTGCCGTAATCGCCCTTGAAGTTGCGGCTGTCCTGCGGCAGGGTGCCGCGGTAGTCGGAGACCTCGTCGAGGTTGTGGGACCAGGTGTAGACCGTGGAGCTGGAGAAGCCGTGGAAGTTGGCAAGCCGGAGGGTGGCCTGCAGGGAGTTATAGTTGGAGGTGCCGATGCTTTCGAGCTGGTTGATATTGCCGTATTGCGCGTACTGGTTGAAGTAAGGGCGAGTGGTCTGCCGCTGGCTATCGGTGGCGTAGACGCCGGGCTGCGCCTGATTGATGTCGAGCAGGCTGAGCAGGTGACGAGCCTGCGAACCGACGTAGCCGAGCTGGACGATGACGTTGGGCGAAAGGGCCTGTTCCAGCTGGAGATTGTAGTTTTCGTCGTAGGAGGGCCGGAAGTTGGCGTTGACCGAAAACACACCGCAGGGTGAGGTGGCCGAGCAGGGATAGCCGATGGCCGAGGGGAAGATGGGCACGCCGGCGGTGATCTGCGCCTGTGCCGCCGCGGTGGCGCCCACGTTGTACACGGGGTTGGGGCCGCCGGGGTTGCCTTCGACGCCGTTGGGCGCCTGGTTGCCGGGGCGGTTGTCGAGGAAGGGGTTGAGGTTGGGGGTGTCAAAGTACCAGCCGTAACCGGCGCGTAGCACGGTCTTGCTGGCGATGGCGTAGCTTAAACCGACGCGTGGGCTGATCTCTTTGAAGTAGCGCTGGTAGAGATCCTGGACCTGCGCCCCCTGAAAGGCAAGGCCGTTGCTGGCGGTGTCCGCCGGGCGGAAGACGGAGACGTCCTGAAAGGGCTCATGCAGGGGGCCTTCGTAGTCGTAGCGGACGCCGTAGTTCACGTTGAGTTTGGGCGAAACCTGCCAGTTGTCGCCGGCGTTGAGGAACCAGGTATTGACGAAGACCTGGCGTTCGGGGTCGCCGATGGCGATGGTGGCGGCGGAAAACTGGCCGGCGAGGAAGTCCGCGAGCGCGCCGGCGTAGCCGCCACCGCCGACGCGGGTGCCGTCGAAGGTGAAGGAGCCGACCGAGTGGCGTTTGTAGAACTCATCGAGCTGCGCCTGACGGAACTCGCCGCCGAAGCGCATCTCGTGCTTGCCCTTGACCCAGGAGAGCTGGTCGGTGAGGTGGCCGGTGATGTCGTTGCGGCCTTCGGGCGGGGTGAGACCGACGGGGTCGAAGGCGGTGCTGACCGTGGTGGTGCCGGCGCCGGTGCTGCTGCTGTTGCCGATGGTGATGTTGGGCGCATTGCCGGGAGGCGCGCCGGTGTTGAAGCCCAGGCTTTGGACGTTGAAGGTGGCGTTGTAGTCGGAAAAGTCCTGGTTGAAGTAGTTGACGCCAACCAGGATCTGGTTGGAGATGGAGGACGAGATGAGCCGGTTGTAGACCAGGGCGATGTTTTGCACGTGGATGGGCGCCACCTCGTAATAGGCGAGGAGCTGCGAGCCGACCGGGGCGACCTGATTGCCCTGGCCGACGAACCAGTGGGCGCTGAGGTAATCCCTGGAGGTGGGGTGGAAGTCGACCTTGGCGAGACCGTTCCAGCTATAGCCGAACTCGGGGTCGTTGGAGTGGAAGTTCTGTGGCACGCCGACGGTGTCCTGCGCGAGGATGTTTTGTCCCCAAAGCTGGTTGAGCACGCCGACCATGACGGGATTGACGGCGACGCCCTTGCTGGCGAGGATGGCTTCGGCCTTGTTTTGCCAACCCACGGAGGGCTCGGTGGCGGTGCCGGATTCGCCGATGACGAAGCGCTGGTGCTCAAAGGTAAGGAAGCCGAAGAGTTTGTCCTTGAGAAAGGGGCCGCCGACAGAAAAGCCGGCGTTGTAGTTGCGAACCTTTTGCTTGGTGGGCGAGAAGGGGCTTTTGGCGCCAAAGAGTTCGTTGCGATTGAAGTAATAGACAGTGCCGTGCAGTTGGTTGGTGCCGGATTTGAGGGTGAGATTGATGGTGCCGCCCGGATTGCGTCCACCCTCAGGACCGGACTGGGTTTGCGCGGAGAACTGGTCGACGGCGTCGATGGGCAGGATGATGCCGGCGATGCCGGAAACGCCGCCCTGGTTGACGGCGGGGATGTTGTGCCAAAGGTCGTTGTTGTCGACGCCGTCGATCTGCCAGTTCATCTGGTTGGCGCGGGTGCCGTTGAGCGAGCCGTAGCCACCCGCACCGGAGCCGGCATAGCCCGGGGTGAGATTGACCATTTGGGTGAAGTCGCGGCCGTTGAGTGGAATGTCGGCGACGGTCTTGGCATTGAGAACGGTGGTTTGCGTGGTGGTGGTGGTGTCGAGCGTGAGGCTGGCGGCGCTCACCTCGATGGTTTCCGTTGTGCTGCTGACGGTGAGTTTGACCGGCAACGTGTAATTGGTGCCGGCGGACACGGTGACGTGCTGCACTTTGGTGCTGGCGAACCCTGGCGCGCTGACCTCGACGGAGTAGCTGCCGAGCTGCAGATCTTCAAACAGAAAGCTGCCGCTGGAGGTGCTGACGCCCGCGGTCTTGATGCCGGTTCCGTTGTTGGTGGCGGTGACGGCGGCGCCGGACACACTGGCACCGGTGGCGTCGGTGACGGTGCCGTTGATGCCGCCGCGAAAGGTTTGCGCGTGCAGGCGGGGCAGCTCCGTGAAGGGCAAGAGGAGGGGCAGGGGAAGAAGGGCGAGGCCGAGGGCGGAACGACGAACAGATCCAATCACAGAAACCTCCAGGCAACGGGGGGCCGTGGCCGCTCCGGGGAGCAGTGCGGTGACGAACATTTGGGCGCAAAAGGGCTTTCACGCCCAAAGCAGGGCTTGTCGCTACCAGTGACAACCGACAGGGAACTGCAAGTGCTTGTGCTGTTACGGAACCGGGATTATTGAGTTTTGGTGAATTTCTGCAAACGTATAACGAAGGGGCGCAGCATTGCAAGCAAGAAATTGGCTGCCAGGGAGACAAAAAGGGGATTTGCGCCGCAGGAGGGCACAAAAGAAGGGCGGCTCCGAGCCGCCCTTCTTTTAAATCGGAGGAGAAACTGGAGTTTACCTGCCGAGCGCTTCGAGGTATTTTTCGACTTCCAACGCGGCCATGCAACCGCTGCCGGCGGCGGTGATGGCCTGGCGGTAGCGGCGGTCCTGAATGTCGCCGCAGGCAAAGACGCCGGGCAGGGGCTGGCCCAGGCGCGTGGTGAAGACGTTGCGGTCGGTTTTGATGTAGCCGTCGGCGTCGAGGTCCAGTTGGCCCTCAAAGGCTCGGGCGTTGGGCTCGTGGCCGATGCCGAGAAACATGAAGCTGACGGGGAGAGTGGAGCGTTCGCCGGTTTTGCGGTCGTGGAGCTTGAGGCCTTTGACGTCTTTTTCTTCGACGCCGAGGACCTCTTCGACGACGGTGTTGTTGAGGAACTGGATCTGCGGGTGAGCCTGGGCGCGCTCCAGCATGATGCGCGAGGCGCGGAAGCTTTCGGAGCGGTTGATGAGGGTGACCTTGCTGGCGAAGCGGGTGAGGAAGAGGGCTTCTTCCATGGCGGAATCGCCGCCGCCGATGACGGCGATCTCCTTGCCGGAGGCGAAAAAGCCGTCGCAGGTGGCGCAGGACGAGACGCCGTAGCCGATCAGGGCCTGTTCGGAGGGCAGGTTGAGCCAGCGGGCGGAGGCGCCGGAGGCGATGATCAGGGTGCGGGTGCGGATGACCTCGCCTTCGAGGTTGAGTTCAAAGGGGTTGCAGGTGAGGTCGGTTTTGGCGAGGTGGCCCATGCGGATCTCGGCGCCAAAACGGGAGGCCTGTTCCTTCATGTTGTCAATGAGTTGCGGGCCCTGGATGCCCTCGGGCCAGCCGGGAAAGTTTTCCACCAGGGTGGTCATGGAGAGCTGGCCGCCGGGCTCGTGGCCCTCGATGACGAGGGGCTTGAGGTTGGCGCGGGCGGCGTAGATGGCGGCAGTCAGGCCGGAACAGCCAGAGCCAAGAATTACGGTGTCACGACAGGGGTTCTGATCAGACATAGCGATGGTTTGATTGTAGCGACCCCGCCGGGGATGCAGGGGAGCTTGCCTGCCCTTCACTGCCTGTACTGCTTTCGCACTGTGTACCATCGCCGGTATGGCAAATCTTGTACTGGTGTACGGCATGCGGTTGCTGCCGGCGGAGGAGGTCGCGGGTGTGCAGGCGGCTCCCGTGCAATTAAAGAACGGCAACGAGGCCCAGGTGACCATGCACATCCTGGAAGGCAGCCGTGAGCAGATTGAAGCGCAGCTGAAGCTCTCGGTGGAGGCCTTTTTCGAATTTTATCCGGAGATCTGAGGTCCCGACCGCCCGCGCGAGCCTGTTTATCTGCCCCAAAGGTGCTATGAAGTTCGCGCGCACTGACGCATCTTCGGACAGCGCTGCAGTTCGTCCCAATTTTGGACGAAAAGACGCATGGAGGTTGTTTCACCATGCGCTGGCACCGAGGGATATGTCGGGTTTGGGGAGCGTGCCTCGCTTTGCTGCTGGGCGGCCTGCCGGCGCAGCGGGCGATGGGGCAGTCGCCGCTGAAGAATGAGATTTTGGCGGAGCTGCAGGTGCTCGGTGGGCGGGCGGCGACGGCGTTTGTGGGGCAGATCACAGCGATTCAGCGCCGCGGCAGTGTGGTGGAGGTGACGTTCCGGGTGGAGCGCCCGGTGCATGGCTCTGTTGGCGGCACGTTTGTGCTGCGGGAGTGGGCCGGGATGTGGGTGCCGGGCCAGCCGCGTTACAGCGTGGGGCAGCGGGTGCTGGCGTTTGTTCACGCGGGCAGCGCGGCAGGCTTCAGCTCGCCGGTGCATGGCGCGGAGGGCCTGGTTCCGGTGCAGGTGCAGGGCGCCAACGCCCCCATGCTGCTGGATGTGCGCCGTGTTGCCGCTTCGGTGGTCCGGCCCCTGGGTGTGCCACTGCCTTCCGGGCAGGAGGGCACCCTGCCGCTGGACGACGTGCTTGCGGTGGTCTATCCGGGGCAGCAGGCGTCCTATGGCGGATCGACGGTGCGCCTGCAGCCGGTGGACGGGCGGCCGGAGGAGACGCTGCGGCCGGTTTCCGGAGCAGGAGCCGCGGCGTCCGGAACGCCGAGGGTCGCTGGGCGTCTGCCGCTTGCTTATGCGCATGGGGGAGCCTTCGATGCGGCGCGGTAGCTTGCATGGGCTGGGAGGCGTCGGCGGGCTGCGCTGGCTGGCGGCGATGCTGGGCCTGCTTGGCGCCGTGCAGGCCTTTGCGGGAGGCTCGCGCATCGTGCCCGGGGTGGGCTGGGGTGTGCCTCCGTGGTACAACACGGTTTGGTTTACGGGCACGATCAACTACTACACCGATCCGGGACCGCTGAACAGCTTTGTTGACCACGCCCAGGCCGACGCCATGGTTTGGGCCGCGGCCTCGGTCTGGAATGTGCCCACGTCGAGCATTGGGTTCCAGCAGGGCGGGCAGTTGGCCGAGCACGCCAGCACGGCCAATGTCTCGTTCAACGGCAACACCCTGGTGCTGCCTGCCGACCTCCAGATTTCGAATGAGAACAACATTCCCGTGGCCATTGTGTATGACCCGGACGGCAGCCTGATCGACCTTTTGCTCGGGGAGGATGCCAGTGAGCCGTACGGCTGTCGCCAGAACGCGGTGGTCGGGGACATCGACGATGTGCACCAGAACGACGGCAGCATTCGCCACGCGACCCTGATCCTGAACGGGCGCTGTGTGGGCGCGGCACCCGAGCAGCTGACGCAGATGCAGTACCAGTTGACCCGCGCCTTTGGCCGGGTGCTGGGCATGTCCTGGTCGCAGACCAACGATAACGTCTTCACCGCGCAAGGGCCGATCTCCGGCCATCAGGTCGCCTTCTGGCCGCTGATGCACCCCCTGGATGTGATCTGCGGCAACTACACCTACCAGTGCATGTCCAACCCCTTCCAGCCACGGGTGGATGACCTGAACACCCTGGCGCAGCTGTACCCCATTGCGCAGGGCAACGTGCCGGCGGGCAAGCAGGCCACCAGCGACGATTCCTTGTATATCACCGGAACCTTCAGCTTCCCCAACGGGCAGGGCATGGACTGGGTCAACATCACCACACGCCGGGAGAACAACGGCCTGATGGAGGACTGGCAGACGACCTCGGCGCTCACCGGTGTGGTGTATCAGCAGGCCGCGGCGACGCCGGTGAACGACACACCCGCCGTGAACGCCGGCTGGCCGGACGGCGGATTTCCAGGCATTTTTCTGTTTCGGCGCATTCCCCTCGATGGGGTTTCCAATGTGTTTTTCACTACGGAAGCCGTGAATCCGCTCTACACCGGGGACGCCGCGGTGGGTCCCTACGTTCGCCCACCCGCCACACCCTCCGGCAGCCCCGCAGGTTTCCTGGACTCGTCCGCGGTCTCCAACGGCGACGGTCGGGTCACTGCCTACTTTTCGGCGCCGGATGCGGCCTCCAGCTGCGACCCAGGCGCGGATGGGACAGAGGACGCGCCGGCAACCCTGGACGCAAGCGGCTGGCAGAAGGGTCTGCTGTGCGGGGCAGGACACAATTCCTGGTGGAGCGTCGCCGCCGCCGCCGGGCACAGCTGGACAGTGGAGGTGACGGCCACAGACGAGACCGGGGCGGCCACGGGGAACAAGGCGCAGCCCGTCATGGGGGCCTGGGCAACCTCCGACCCGCTCGGTGTGGCGCCCACGGTCAACATCGCCGCCACCCCTTTCAATTCGCTTGCCCCGGGCATGACGCAGATGCAGATGACCGCCGCTGACACAGACCAGACCTACCGCTTTTCCGTCAGCGATCAGTACGGCGCTGGCCGGCCGGACTTCATTTATGTGGCCCGCGTACTGTACGCGGCGGCGGTGACGCCGGTCACGCTGGGCACCGGAGGCGGCCAGCTCGTGATCACCGGCATGGGCTTTCGGAAGGGCAACCAGGTGCTGGTGAACGGTGTGCCGGCCCGGGTCAGAAGCTGGAGCGCGACCAGCATCGTCGCGGACGCCCCCCCGCTGGCCGCTGCCGGAGCGCAGCTCGATATGCCGGTGGACATCGCTGTCTTCGACCCCGCCACCAATGGAGTAGCGGCCATCACCGCTGCCGTGAGCTACCACAGCATGCCCAATCTGATCGAAACAGTTGGGTCGCCGGCGGGTTTGGAGACGCAGGTGCTTGCGCGGGAGGGCTTCACCGTGCGCGTGGTCGCCAGCGATGGAGTCAGCCCAATCGCCAATGCAGCGGTCGTTTTCACGGTGGTGCAGGGCGGGGTGGCGCTGGGCCTGTGTCAGTCCACGCAAACGTGCCTCGGGTACACGGACAGCGACGGCCTGCTGACGACGAGCCTTGCAGGGGACGAGCCTGGAACCACCGTTGTGACCGCGACCGAGGTGAGCGGAGGCGCCACGGTCCAGCTGGTCCTGGCCGATACGGACCCGGAGCGCAGTGCGCAGTTCAGCGAAACAACGCACTATCTGGCCGCCGGTGCAAGCGCCACCTCCACGCTGCAGTTCACAGCGCTGCAGGACCTGGCCGGAGCGGTTTCCGTGCCGGTGACCTGGACAGCCAGCACTGGCTTGAACGTGCTGGCCGGGGATGCCTTGACGCAGGCAGGAGGCGTCGCGATGCTGCAGGTCAGCGTATCCGCGGCGGTTGCCGGTGCCGTTGAGACCGTAACGGGATGCGCGTGGGGCAATGTGTGCAGCACCTGGACGCTGCGAGTGGTGGACCCCGCGCACTGGGTCGTCAGCGCCGCCGCGGGTGCGGCGCAGGCGATTGCCAAGGACGATGCGTTTCAACCGATCCAGCTCTTTATTACCGACGGGGCAGGCCACCTGCTGGAAGGCGCGCCGGTGCACTTGTACCAGCGCGTGCTGGGATGGGAGGGCAGCTGCGCCCCGGTGGCGCATTGCCCCGCGGCGCCCGTGCTGGCGTCGCAGCAGAGGGTGATGGTTTCCGACGCGCAGGGAGCGCTCACGCTGACGCCGATGTTCTTGCCGGACATTGCCCAGGTGGTGGAGGTGGCAGCGTCCACCGGATCGCAGGGGTTCTTGACGTTGACGTTGGTGAAGGCTCCGTAGCGGTGCGAGACGGAAGGCTCGTAGGTGTGGCCGGTCGACGATAGGGCGGGCTTTCAGCCCTTGCGGGTGTACGGACCTTCAACCCAGGCCTGCGGCCTGGGCTGGTATAGGGCGCGCCGTTGGCGCTGGGTACGGCAGCTTGATGTTGCTTTAAGGGAGGTAATCGATTCCCCGGAGTTCATGGCCGCCCGGGAGAGAAGCAGGTTCCCTACGGGAATGACAACAAGAAAGGCAAAGGCAGAAGCAGAAGCAGATTCCCTGCGGGAATGACAACAAGAAAGGCAAAGGCAAAGGCAAAGGCAGAAGCAGGTTCCCTGCGGGAATGACAACAAGAAAGTCAAAGGCAAAGGCAGAAGCAGGTTCCTTTCGGGAATGACAACAAGAAAGGCAAAGGCAGAAGCAGAAGCGGATTCCCTTCGGGAACGACAACAAGAAAGGCAGGGACAAATGCAGAAGCGAACGCAGATTCCCTTCGTGAATGACAACAAAAGAGGCGGTTATCGCGAGGCGTTAGGACTCCGCTGGAACCAGGGCGTCGGTGGCGACGCGGCGGCGGATCGCGGCGACGCCGAAGCAGGCGATGTAGACGTAGCACAGCGCCGGCAGGATAAAGGCAGCCTGCACCCCGATGTGATCGGCGAGCTTGCCCATGAGCTCAGGGATGACGGCCCCGCCGAGGATGGCCGCGATCATCAGGCTGGAGCCCTTGCTGGTCAGCGGGCCGAGGTCCTGGATGCCGAGGGTGAAGATGGAGGGAAACATGACGGAGTTGAACAGGCCCACGGCGAGCAGCGACCACATGGCCGGCGACCGGGGCACATCGATGGTGTGCCCAAACAGGTGCACCGGATGCACAAGACCGGTGCCCTGGGTGTGCATGGTGACCATGACGAGCGTAAAGGCGACGACCGCGGCGATGCCCAGCACGGTGCCGGTCCTGACTTTTTGCAGGATGGCGGAGCCGGCGAAGCGCCCGATCATGGCGCCGCCCCAGTACACGGGGAGGTAGTTGGCGGCAACCGCCTCAGACAGGCCGGCGATGCGGGGCAGCCCCATGTAGCTGACCAGAAAGGAGCCGATGGACACCTCCGCGCCGACGTAGGTGAAGATGCCCAGGGCGCCAAAGAGCAGCCAGGGGTGGCGCCAGATGCTGTCCGGCCGCTGCAGCGCCTCGGCGAAGGCGCCCGGGCGGAAGTCCTGGGTATGCTGCGAGACGCCCGTGGTCGTTTTGAGCTTGATGAGACCCAGGGCGAGGGCGATCAGCAGCAGCATCAGCGCCAGGGCGATGTAGGGCATGCGCACGGACGAGGCCTGGGCGGCGCGGTAGCTCTGCTGCGCGGCCGCGGGCAGGGAGTGCAGCTGCGCGGGCTGAATCTGCCGGGCGACGTGGCGCAGGATCAGCCAGGAGCCCAAAAAGGGGGCGATAAACGTACCCACGGAGTTGAAGGCCTGTGCCAGGTTGAGCCGGCTGGAGGCCGTGGCGGCGGGGCCAATCACGGTGACATAGGGGTTGATCGAGACCTGCACGATGGTCATGCCGGCGGCCAGCACGATCAGCGCCGTGAGGAACACAGGGAAGCTGGCCACAATGGAGGCCGGCACAAAGCCGCCCGCTCCCAGGGCCATGGTGATCAGGCCGGCGACCATGGTTTTTTTGTAGCCGAACTTTTCCACCAGCAGGCCGCCCGGGTAGCTGAACAGGAAATATGAGCTGAAAAAAGCGAACTGCACCAGCATCGCCTCGGCATAGTTGAGCTCAAAGATCGATTTCAGGTGCGGGATGATGATGTCGTTCAGGCAGGTAAGGAAGCCGACCATGAAGAACAGGGCAGTGGCCACGGTCATCGCGCGTGTGTCGGTTTTGACCTCCAAACCGCTGTCGTAGCCGGGAGCGCTGGGATTTCTTACAAAAACAGCCAAGGGTTGACTCCTGGGAGGGAAAAGGGGATCAGGGCATTGCCAAATGGCAGCGGGACGCCCTTCAAGAGTAGCTGTTCCGCGCTGTTTTTGGCAGAAGAATCGCGGGAAACCGCGTTTCCCTGGGATCTGAGCCCCGGGCCTTCGGACGGCGGCGGGAGGCAGGCTCTTCCCGGCCGCGCCTGCGGTTGGGGACGCACGGGACTATGCTGAAGGCAGGGCTGGAGCTCCTGGCTCAAGAGGATCATATGCGCGGTTGGAATGAAGGCAGAGGCGACCGGGGAGGCTTTGACCTTGGCGGCCGTGACGGAATGAACGGCAAGCCCCAGGGCGGTGGCGACGAGCGCGACTTTTTTGAAGAGCGCACCGAGGTGAAGACCCACGCGCTGACCTGCCCGCACTGCCACCAGGAGGGCGACTACGCGCTGAGCTGGCTGGTGCGCCGCAAGCGCGCGCGGCTGACCGGCTATACGGATGCGGCCAAGGAGGCTCGTTTCGCCAAGGCCAGGAGTTACATGGTTCGCCGGGACGATTCCCTGGGCTGCCAGAACGTGCGGTGCCGCAAGCGGTTTGAAATTGCGGGGTTGCAGTCGGTGGCGTTTTTTGAGGATGCGGCCGGGGGGTCGGTGGAAGACCGCGCAGCCAGGATTCGGGCCGCGTTTGCGGGCCGCGGGCGAGGCTAGACGAGCGGACAGAAGGGTGGTCAGGCCAGCTCGCTCCCGGCAAGGGGCGGAAGACGTTGGCCACGGACCCACAGGGCTTTGTGGTTTAATGCAAGGGAACAACCTTTGAAGGAGTTGCCGCCAATGCCGAACATGATGCTGCCATCTGAAGAGCGTGTGCTGACGCCGGATGAGGTGGAGGCTTTGGACCGTCGCCGGCGTCGCGGTCAGCTTTTGATTGTGCTCGGCTTTCAGTTTGGGATGGTGGCCACCCTGCTGCTGCTGTGGACCGGCCAGGATCTGCAGTATTCCCCAGGTTGGGCGCACCCAATGCTTTACTGGAACATGCTGACCGGCGGAGCTGCGGCTGTGTGCCTTCTGGTGGGTCTGCGTTTGCGGCGCGGACTGAACGAGTTTTTCAGCTATTAGGCCAAATTTCCTGCAGCTATAGTCCTGCCTTCATGTGCCGGGCCTTCAGCCCTTTGAGCGTTCCTCCGCGTCTACCTGGGGCTTGCGCCCCAGGCTGTTATGTAATGGGCTTTCAGCCCTAAAGAACCACAGCTACATCTACAGGGAAACAGCCCTAGGCCGTTCGTTCGCTTTGCGTGCTGCCTACCCCGACTTCATGCGGCACACGATCTGCGCGTTGACCAATAAGGAGAACGAGGGAAAGGCGAAGGCAGATTGCCTGCGGAGTGACAGGGAGAAAAGCGGAGCAACAGAGGTGGGATCGAACAAGGGGCTGGGAGCAGTAACGAGGGAGGGCAGGGTTGTTGCGCCCGGCAGACCTGATCGAGGTCTGTTTAAAACAAATTCATGGGCCGTTGACTCAGGCGCAATATCCAGCGGCATCCAGCTTAGGCATGAGGTGCTGTGCCCATGGCTATTCCGATCACCGCAGGCAAGTCTGACTTCACTGAGATGGATAACGCCGGGATCTCCAAAGAGCATTGGAAGATCATGTTTATCTCCGGCATGGGCTTCTTTACCGATGCCTATGATCTGTTTGTGATCGGCGTTGTGATGGCGCTGCTGAAGCCCATGTGGCATGTGGGCAAGGTCGAAGAAGGGCTGGTGGAGTCCACGGCCCTGTTGGCCGCGGCGCTGGGGGCGCTGCTGTTTGGCCGCGTGGCCGACATGATCGGGCGCAAGCGCATTTATGGCGTGGAGGTGCTGGTGCTGGCCGCGGGCGCGATTGCCTGTGCGTTTTCGCCCAACATCTGGTGGCTGATCGGGTTTCGCTTCGTTCTGGGCGTGGGCATTGGCGGGGACTACCCCGTATCGGCGACCATCATGAGCGAGTACGCCGGCAAGGCAAACCGCGGGATGCTGGTGACGCTGGTGTTTGCGATGCAGGCCGCGGGACTGATTGTGGGGCCGCTGCTGGCCGCCGGGTTGCTGGCCTCGCATGTGTCGCACGACATCATCTGGCGCATCCTGGTGTCGTTTGGCGCGATTCCGGCGCTGGCGGTGTACGGTGCTCGCCGTCACCTCAAGGAGACCCCGCGCTTTTTGAAGGCCATGGGCCACGAGGAAGACGAAAGCGGCAAGCTGAAAAAAGCTCCGCACTATGACGAGAAAGAGCATTCTGTGTCGTTCTGGGACGGCTTCCATCGCATGGTGGACAACAAGCTGATCCTGTCGCGGCTGATCGGGACCTCGGCGGCGTGGTTTCTGATGGACTTTGCCTATTACGGCAACACGGTGTCCAGCCCGCTGGTGCTGAACGCCCTGGGCCACAACCATACGCTGCTGCAGAAGACGCTGACGCAGCTGGGGATCTTTGTGGTGTTTGCGGCGCCGGGGTATGCGGTAGCCGCGCTGACCATGGACAAGCTGGGGCGCAAGACGATTCAGTGCATGGGCTTCGGCATGATGGCAGGCACGTTTGGTCTGCTGGCGATTATTCCCAACGTGGAAAAGATGGTCTGGACGTTTCTGATCATTTACGGCCTGAGCTACTTTTTTACGGAGTTTGGACCGAATGCGACGACGTTTGTGTACCCGTCCGAGGTGTTTCCGGTGAAGGTGCGGACGACCGGGCATGGGATTTCGGCGGCGATGGGCAAGATCGGCGGCTTTGTCGGGGTGTTTACGTTTCCCTTCTTTATGCACTGGCGCGGGCTGCCCGCGGCCGAGGGTGCCGCGGCCATCGTGAGTGTGCTGGGGCTGGGGGTCGCGATCTTTATGCTGCCGGAGACCAAGGGCAAGAGTCTGGAAGAGCTGTCCGAGGAGCCAGCGACGCCGGTGGAGGAAGCGGCGGTGAGGGCGGCGTAGGGGCGGGTTTGCGGGGCTTGTGCAGCGGGCAAGAAGCAGGTTCCCTTCGGGAATGACAACAAGAAAAGGAAAGGCAAAAACAACAAGCAGGTTCCCTTCGGGAATGACAACAAGAAGGGCAAAGGCAAAGGCGGAAGCAGATTCCCTTCGGGAATGACAACCAGAAAGGCAAAGGCAAAAGCAAAGGCGGAAGCAGATTCCCTTCGGGAATGACAACTAAAAAGTGGGATTCCCTTGGAGATGACAATCAGGCGAGGGGGGGGGGGAGCGAAGCGTCAGCGGGGAAAGTACTTGGGCGTCATGCCGGGGGCCCAGGGGTTGTAGGCGGTGGCGAAGGCGGCGCGGCGGCCGATGGCGGGGTGGTCGTAGGTGAGGAGCTCGTACCAGCGGCTGGGGTTGGGATCGGCGAACGAGGTGGCGCCGAGGACGTCGAAGGCGTGTTTGCCGGTGAGTTGCGGGTTGGCGACGAGGCCGTGCACGGCTTCCTGACCGTAAACGTCGGCGGCGTGCTCCTGCGCGCGGCTGAGCGTGGCGGCAAAGGGGCCCAGCACGGCGCTGAAGCAGGCAAAGGCCAGGAGCAGCACAGCGAGCGCGCCCCAGTCGCTTTGGTCGGGAATGCGCCATTGCGGACCGAAGCGACGGATGGCCCAGCGCACGGCGTGGAAGCCGAGCAGCAGCAGAAAGAAGCTGCCGGCAAAGCTGAGCAGGAGGCCGCGCACGATGTGGCCGAGGACGTAGTGTCCGGACTCATGGCCGAAGACGAAGAGGATCTCGTCGGGGGTCATCTTTTGGAGGGTGGTGTCCCACACGACGACGCGCTTGGAGCCGCCGAAGCCTTCCACATCGGCGTTGAGGCTGGTGAGCTTGCTGGAGGCCTGCATCAGAAACATGCGTTCCGGCGGGATGTCCATGTGGCCCCGGGCGACAACCTCTTCGAGGCGCTGCACCAGCGCGGGGTTGGAGTTGATGAGCGGCTCGTAGTGAAAGAAGAGCGGCTCGATGTAGGGACCGATGAAGAGGCCGAACATGCTGAGGGGGATGGTGCAGGCCCAGAACGCCAGCCACCAGCGCCGGGGCAGCTTGCGGATGATCCAGAAGAGCAGCATCACGAGCAGGCCACCCACAAGCCAGCTGAGGGCGAGGCCTTTGAGCTGGTCGCCAACCCAGCCAGGCCAGCTTTGCACGGAAAGGCCGTAGACGCGGCTGACGTGCTGCGCGTAAAGATCGAGCGGGAGATCAAGAAGCACTGTGGCGACGAGATAAAGAAGAAGGAAGCTGTAGGCCTGTACCCAGCGGCTGCGGCCAAGGCGCACGGCGCGGTCGCGCATGGAGGCGATGGCGCCGGCCCAGAGCAGCAGCGCCAGCTGCAGGATGCCCCAGATCTCACCGACAAAATGCGTGGTGCGGCGAATGGCGGCGAGGTGCTGCGCCTTGGCCAGGGCCGCGGGCGGCAGGCTGTAGTCGGGGAGGTTGCCGTGGAGCGGGGCCGCGGCGATCTGTTGGGCGGCGTAAAGATTGGCTGCGTGCTCGGCCGCGGTTTCTCGCGCGTGGGCCAGCGGTGAGGTGGCGAACAGCAGCAGCGCGAACAGGGCAAGGAACAGCGGGCGTGGACGCATGGGATGGTTTTGAGTGTGCGCGATGCGGGGCACACGTGCAAGGTGCGGAAGCCCGCGGGTGAAGAAACAAGCTTCGCGCGACGATTTTTGAGAGGCAATGCGACGCGATGGCGGGTATTCTGAGCGGGCAAGGGGGATGACGATGGCAACAAAGAAGTCCGCAAGCAAGAAGACAGCCGCAGTGAGCAGCGAAGAAACAGTGGTGAAAAAGACGGCAGCCAAGGCTCCGGAAAAGACCGCTGCTGCGCAGAAGATCGCCGCAAAAAAGACCGTGGACGTGCAGGCGAGCGCGCCGGAGGCGAAGGCGAGCAAGGCGACGGAGGCAAAGAAGCCCGAGCCTGCGCACCACGACATCGCGCTGCGCGCTTATCTGCTCTGGGAGCAGCATGGGCGGGACCACGGGCACGACCGGCAGCACTGGGAGCAGGCCGAACGGGAACTGCGCGATTAAAAGAGGTACGGCCTCCTGCACGCCGGTTGGGGCGGGGCTGGATGCTGCAGCCGCTGCCTGAAGCGCCGCCAGCGCCCCGCCAGAGCCCCATCCGCTACACTGGCCCTGCGCGGCAAGCGCGCGGAACGAGGGCCCTGGACGGTGCGTGTGAAGCGGTGTCTGTGTGGTGTGGGTGGAGGACGGTTGGCAGCGGCCGGCGTGGTCGCGGGTCTGCTGGGAGCGGCTTGCGCGACTGGAGCGCAGGCCAGAGTTGCGGCCGGCGCCAAGGCGGGATCGGGTGGGGGTGACTCCGTTCTGATCGGCGCCATGGAAAGCGAACTGCACCGCGCCATGGGTTCGTTGGGCGCGGCGATGACGCCGGTGAACGCGACCGGCGCGGCTGTGGCTCAGGGCGCAGCTGTGGCCCAGGGTGCTGCGCCCTCGACGGAGCCGCCCAAGCCCTACTTCCTGAGCTACCAGGTGGCGGACGCCGAGACCGTTAACATCACGGCGCAGTTTGGCGCGGTGACGCAGTCGACCAGCCACCGATCGCGGGTGGCGGATGTGCAGGTGCGGCTGGGCTCGCCGGCGCTCGATAACACGCACGGCACGCACAGAACCAGTGCGCTGACGACAATGCCGCTGCCCTTGACGGATGATCGCGCGGCGCTGGAGCGCAGCCTGTGGTTTGCGACCAATCGCGGCTACGGCAAGGCCCTGGATGCGCTGGAAAAAGTGAAGACCGAGCAGCAGGTGCGCGCCAGGGAGGAGGACACCTCCGCGGACTTCAGCACGGAAAAGCCGGTGCAGGATGTGCTGCATGCCGAGCCGCCGCTGACCCTCGACAGGGCGATGTGGGAAGGGCGGCTGCGCGAGATTACGGCGCTGTTCCGCGCGCACGGCGACATCACCTATGACATGGCCATCCTGCAGGCCTCGCATGAGACGGACTATTTTGTGTCCAGCGAGGGCGCCAGGGTAGCGGCGCCGAACGCGGTGGCGCGGCTGGTGGTGGTGGCGCGTACGCGTGCCGCCGATGGCATGGACCTGTTTCGCGTGGAAACGTTTGAGGCCGATGCCACGGGGCATCTGCCGGACCAGAAGACGGTGCTGGCCAGGACCGAAGCGATGGCGCACAACCTGGACGAGCTGCGCGTGGCGCCCATCACCGAGCCGTTTAACGGGCCAGCCATCCTGAGCGGGCGCGCGGCGGCGGTGTTTTTTCATGAGGTGCTGGGACATCGGCTGGAAGGGCAGCGGCAGCGCGGCGACGAAGAAGGGCAAACCTTTACCAAGCTGCTGGGCAAGTCGATTCTGCCCTCGTTTATGAGCGTGGTGGACGACCCCACACTGCGCGACTGGAAGGGCCAGCCGTTGAGCGGGCACTACCTGTTCGACGATGAGGGCGAGCCCGCGCAACGGGTGCAGCTGGTGGACAACGGCGTGCTGAAGACGTTTCTGATGTCGCGGCTGCCGGTGGCGAGCTTTGCGAGCAGCAACGGCCACGGCCGCGCGGAGACGGGCAAGATGCCCACGGGGCGCCAGGGCAACCTGATCGTGACCTCGACCAAAGCCGTGAGCGACGCGGAGCTGCGCGAAATGCTGAAGACCGAAGCGAAGAAGCAGGGCAAGCCGTATGGGCTTTATTTTGAGGACATCAGCTCCGGCTTCGCGGTGACGACGCGCAACTCGCCGCAGGCCTTTCAGGTGATCCCGCTGGTGGTGTATCGCGTGTTTGTGGATGGCCGGCCGGATGAGCTGGTGCGCGGTGTGAGCATTGTGGGCACGCCGCAGGCCGCGCTGAGCCGCATCGTGGCGACCAACGACCACCCTGATGTGTTTAACGGTGAGTGCGGGGCGGAAAGCGGCACGGTGCCGGTGAGCGCGGTGGCGCCGGCGATGCTGGTCAGCGAGATTGAAACGCAGCGCCAGGCGCAGGGCACGGCGCGGCCACCGATTCTGCCGCCACCGGCAGTGATGAAGCGGGCAACGACGGGTGTGGGCAGCGATGTGAAGGGGAGCGAGTAAGTGCGGCGTGGGATCTGTGGCTGTGTGCTGATGATGATGGCGTCCGTGGGGGGCTGTGTGCTTTGCGGCGCAGGACGTGGCCAGGATGTGACGCGAAAAGCGAATGCCTCCGCTTCGCTGCGGGATGACAACAAGAGCGAACAGGCGGGCAGGGCAGAGGGTGTGGTCACAGATCCGTTGCTGCTGGCCATGTGCGCGGAGTTGCAGCGTGAGCAGGCGCAGCTGGTGCTGCCCGGGATGCAGCGGCCCTACTTTATGGAGTACCGGCTGGAGGACATCCACACCTTTGAGGCGGCGGCGAACTTTGGCGCGCTGACCAGCGAGGCCGAAAACCGGCAGCGCATTGTGCGCGTCGAGGTGCGGGTTGGGGACTACAAGGTGGATTCAAGCTCGGCGCGGGGCACCGGTTCGCTGGCGCTGGCGCCGGGGGACAACGACCCCGATGCGCTGCGTGAGGCGCTGTGGTCTGCGACCGACGAGGCTTACAAGGCGGCGCTGCGCAACTATGCGGCCAAGCAGGCCGCGCTGAAGCAGTTTCAAAACCCGCCCACGGCGGATGACTTCACCGCGGCGCAGCCCGTGGTGCTTACCGAACCGCTGCAGGAACTGAAGCTGAACCGTGCGGACTGGGCGCGTCGTTTGGTGGAAGCGAGCGGGCTGTATGCGCAGGATCCGGCGGTGCGGGGCTTTCAGCAATTTGTGCAGTTTTCCAGCGCCTCGCTGCACGCCATGGTGGTCAACCGGTACACGGTGAACACCGAGGGCACAGCGGTGCGGCACGGATTTTCCGGCTACGGGGACAATATCTCAATCAGCGGGCAGGCCGCGGATGGCATGGAGCTGGGCCGCAGCAATGGATCGACGGCGACCACGGCCGAAGGGCTGGAAAGCTGGCCCGCGCTGCGGCAGCGCACGCTGGACGACCTGAAGAGCTTCCAGGCTTTGCGGGAGGCCCCCGTGGTGGACGCCGAGGACTACCACGGCCCTGTGCTGTTCAGCGGCGACGCTGCGGCGGATGTGGTCGACCGCCTTTTTCTGCCCAACATCGAGGCGGACCGGCCGGAGATGGGCACGCTGGCGCGCACCGTGGGCGCGTACCAGTCGAGCCTGCGCAGCCCGGTGCTGCCGGCGTTTTTAAGCGTGGTGGATGACCCCATGCTGCGCGATTACGACGGCAAGGCGCTGCTTGGGGCCTATCGCGTGGACGATGAGGGCGAGCGCGCCGAGCCGGTCACGGTGGTCAACCACGGCAAGCTGGTGAGCTATCTGCTGAGCCGCGAGCCGGTGAAGGACTTTCCGGAGTCCAACGGCCACGGACGCGCGCCGCTGGGGGGACCGGCGCACCCGCATGCGGGCGTGCTGGAGGTGAAGACCGACAAGCCGCTGACCAGGGAGCAGATGCGGGCCAAACTGCTGGCGCTGGCCAAAGACCAGGGCCGCGATGTGTATGAGGTCGAAACGCTGACGGGCGATCTGGCGCCGCGGATGCTGTATCGGGTGTCGCCGGACGGCAAGCGGACGCTGGTGCGCGGCGCGGTGTTTGATGAGCTGGATCAGCGCTCCCTGCGGTCGGAGATTGTGGCCGCCGGCGGCGACACCTATGTGGCGCAGCAGTTCAGCCCGCTGCCCCAGACCACGATCACGCCGGAGCTGCTGTTTGCGGACATCGCCATAAAACGCGGCAATCAGACGCAGGAAAAGCTGCCCTATTATCCGCCGCCGGACGTCGCCGCGGCCAAGTGATTTGTCTTGCCTGCGGCGCGGGGCGATGTAGGATGGGCGCACAGGGAGAGTGCATGCGTCGGTTGCGTTGGCTGGCTTGGGCCGGGCTGGGTTGCGGTGTGTTTGGGGCGGTGTTGGGTGGGCAGACGGCGGGCGCGCAGCAGCCGAAGGCGGTGCCGGCGCCTTCTGTGCAGCCATTGACCAAGATGCCGTACTCGCCGTCGCTGGACGTGACCAGCATGGACCGCACGGTGGACCCGTGCAACAACTTTTACCAGTATGTTTGCGGCGGCTGGATCAAGCGCAACCCGATCCCGGCGGACCAGGCGAGCTGGAGCGTGTATAGCAAGCTGGCCACCGACAACCAGCAGTTCCTGTGGGGCATCCTGCAGGCCGACGCCAGCGCGCAACATCGCACGCCGGTGCAGCAAAAGGTGGGCGACTACTTTGAGAGCTGCATGGATACAGGGGCCATCGACGCGGCGGGGCTGAAGCCGTTGCAGGCGGCGCTGCACCGCGTCGAGGCCATCGAAACTCGTGAGCAGGCCGAGGCCGCGTTGGCGCCGCTGAACCACGACACGCCGGGCAACTACTTCTTCCGCACGGGCACCGGGCAGGATGCGGTGAATTCCGCGCTGATCATTGTGGAGGTGGGCGCGGGTGGGCTGGGGCTGCCGGATCGCGATTACTACACCAAGACCGATGCCCGCAGCGTAAAGATCCGCGAGCAGTATGCGGCCTTTGTGCAGCAGATGCTGCAGCTGAGCGGTGAGCCTGCCGCAAAGGCGCAGACCGATGCCGCGGCGATCCTGCAGATGGAGACGGACCTCGCCAGGGCGCAGCTGACGCGCGTGGAGCGGCGCGACCCGCACAAGACCTACCACATGATGACCCTGCCGGAACTGCAGGCGCTGACGCCGGCGGTGAACTGGAAAGGATTTCTGGCGGCGCAGGGCGCGCCCGCTGTGCAGAGGCTGAATGTGTCGCAGCCGGAGTTTATGAAGGCAATGCAAACGCAGCTGGCAACGGCGCCGGTCGAGGATCTCCAGGCCTATCTGCGCTTTCATCTTGTGGCGGCGAGCGCACCCTACCTGGCCAAGCCGTTTGCGGATGCGAACTTTGATTTCTACTCGCACACGCTGCGCGGCGTGGCGCAACAGCCGCCGCGCTGGAAGACCTGTGTGCGCGCGGTGGATCGCAACCTGGGCGAGGCGCTGGGGCAGGAGTTTGTGGCGCGCACCTTTTCCGCCGACATGAAGGCCCGGACCGAGCTGATGACCGGCCAGATCGAGACCGAGATGGGCAAGGAGATCGAAGGGCTGGACTGGATGAGCCCGGAGACCAAGGCGGAAGCGCTGCGCAAGCTGCATGCGATCCGCAACAAGATCGGGTACCCGGCACACTGGCGTGATTACACCGCGCTGGGGGTGAAGCGCGACGATTACTTTGGCGATGCGATGCGGGCCTATGAATTTGAAGACGCGCGCGACTGGCACAAGCTGGGCAAGCCCGTGGATCTGAACGAGTGGGGCATGACGCCGCCCACGGTGAACGCCTACTTCAATCCGCAGATGAACGACATCAACTTTCCGGCGGGTGTGCTGCAGCCGCCGCTCTACGATCCTTCGCTGGATGACGCGCCCAACTATGGCAACACCGGCGCAACGATCGGCCATGAGCTGACGCACGCCTTCGACGATGAAGGCCGCCAGTTCGACGCCAAGGGCAACCTGCGCGACTGGTGGACGCCCGCGGATGCAGAGGGCTTTGAGCAGCGCATTGACTGCGTTCGCGATCAGTATGCGCAGTATGTGGTGGTCGATGACATCCACATCAACTCAAAGCTGACCAGCGGTGAAGATGTAGCTGACCTTGGCGGCACGCTGCTGGCCTATCTTGCATGGCAGATGCAGGAGCGGGGCAAGGATCTGCACGCCATCGACGGCTTCACGCCGGATCAGCGATTTTTTATCGGCATGGGGCAGTGGGCGTGTGAAAACACGCGCCCCGAAAGCCTGCGCGTCAACGCCATCACCGATCCACACTCGCCGGGCTTTGCGCGCATCAACGGCGTGGTCAGCAATATGCCGCAGTTTCAAAAGGCGTTTGGCTGCAAGGTGGGGCAGCCGATGGTGCATACGCCGACGTGCAAGGTGTGGTGAAGGATGGTTGTAGGTTGTAGGTTTTAGGTTGTTCGTTGTTCGTTGTAGGTTGAAGGTTCTTCGTTGTTCGTTGTTCGTTTCCGGGCAGCCCCGGTCCTGGTGGCCTGAGGAGGGGCGTTCCTGGTTAGAAATCCGTGGCTCTTCACGAGAAACGAAGAACGAGCAACGAGCAACGAGCAACGAGCAACGAGCAACGAGCAACGAGCAACGAAGAACGAAGAACGAGCAACGAAGAACGAGCAACGAACAACGAGCAACGAACAACGAGCAACGAACATCGAGCAAGCCGCAACCTAGAACGTACAACGTAGAACCTACAACGTAGAACCAACAACTTAGAACCAACAACCCTCCGAGGCTTATGGCAGAGCAACACCTGGAACCGGTGCATCTGCCGCAGCCGGTGGTTTGTGTGCGGCGATGGACTTGGCGGCTGGTGTTGGCTGCGGTGGTGATGGGGGCTGGCAGCGCGTTTGTGGCGGCGCTGGTGCGATTGGGATTTCGCGGGCTGCAGTGGCTGTTGACGGGCTCGGCGGCGGCGGCGCCGTTGGCCGGGGCGCATCTGTTGCCGTGGCGGAGGTGGCTGACGCCGGTGATCGGGGCGGCGGTGGCGGGCGTGGTGCTTTGGGTGCATCGGCTTCGTGACCGGCAGCAGGGAAGGCCGCCGGCGGATTATGTGGAATACGTGGCGGCGGTGCGGCACCACGGCGGCGAGATCCCCCTGGTGCCGAACTGTTGGCGAACGCTGTCGGCGGCCTGGTCGGTGAGCAGCGGGGCTGCGGTGGGGCGCGAAGGATCGATGATTCAGTTTGCGGCGACTGCTGCGTCGGTGTGTGGACGGTGGCGCTTTTGGCGCGACCCGGCGAGTGGAGCGGGGCTGAGTTTTCTGGTGGCCTGCGGGGTTGCGGGCGGTGTGACCACGGCCTACAACGCGCCGGTGGCGGCGATCTTTTTTGCCGCGGAGATTGTGCTGGGGGGCGTGGAATGGAAGGAGCTGCCGTTGCTGGGCATGGCCTCCGGCGTGGGCTGGCTGGTGAGCGGAGCGATGCTGGGGCGGGCGCGGCTGTACCCGGCGGAGGCGGCGCTGGGCTGGAATCGCACCCTGGCGATCCTGCCGCTGCTGGCGCTGGCTTTCGGCGTGCTGGGGCCGGTGTACCAATGGTGGCTGGGGGCGCTGCGCCGGGTGCGCGGGGTGCCGCTGGCGCTGCTGTGGAGCGGCGCTGTGGTGGGCCTTTGCTCGCTGGCCGACCCGCGCGTGTGGGGCAATGGCGACGTGGGGCTGAGCGCCGCCCTGGGCCGGCAGGAGCTGCCAGGAACCGCGATGGGCACCCACGGACTGCTCCAGGTACTGGGGCTGCGGCTGGCGGCCACCACAGCCTGCGTGTGGACCGGCACGGTGGGCGGTGTGTTTACGCCGACGCTGTTTGCCGGCGGCACGATCGGGTCGTTGTTGGGACACCTGTTGCCGCAGGGAGACCCCGTGCTGACGGCGGTGGCGGGCATGAGCCTGCTGATGGCCGCGGTGACGCATGCGCCCGTCATGGCGGCGCTGATGGCCGTTGAGCTCACGGGGAATTGGAAGCTGCTGCCGGTGCTGCTGCCCTTGAACTTGGTTGCGTGGGGCGTGGCGCGGCGGCTGTCTCCGCGGGCGATGTACGCCATTGCGTCACAGTCGCCGGAGTCGCGGCCGGTGGCGGGCGCCCGTCGCGGTGGAACGGCGACGCCTGCGCCCCACCGATAGCGTTTGCGGGAACCGATAGAGTGAAAGGGCATGCTGGGCAGCGATCAATCCATCGGAGGCGCCGCGAACGTTGACTTGCCGGCTCCCAGGAGCCTGGATCAGCGGCTGCTGCTGGATTCGGTGGCGACCCTGGGGCCGCGAGCGCGCTGGGGTGTGCTGGCGGCGGCGACGCTGCTGACCTTTGGCTGGGCCGCGCTGCCGAACGGCGATCTCCGCGACGCGTGGGGGCTGCCCGACGTGATGCACTACGTCGCCATGGCGCGGGGTCACTACGAGCAGGTACCGGCGCCCTTCAGCTCCCGGCCGCTGGCCCCGCTGCTGGCGCGCTGGCTGTCCGGGTCGCTGCACGGGGATGTGCTGCACGGCTTTGCCGCGCTGGCGCTGGTGTCGGTGTTGCTGACGGCGGGCGGGGTGTTCTGGCTGGCGTTGCGAAGCCGGGCGCCGCGATGGGTGCTGCTGCTGCTGGCGGCGGTGCCGTTCTGGCCGCAGCTGCTGGGCTATGCGGGGCTGCCCGATCCGCTGTATACGGTGCTGCTGGCGGGGCTGCTGGTGACGCTGGAGTGCGGTTGGATCTGGACGGCGGCGCTGCTGATGCTGCCGCTCACGCTGACGCGCGAATCGACCTCGCTGACGCTGGTTTGCCTGCTCCTCGTAGGCTGGCGACAGCTGCGCTGGCGGGGCGCCGCGGTGGCGGTGGGCAGCGTCGCGCTGGGCACGGCGGTGGTGCGGCACCTGAGCGCGGGCAGCCTGCCCAATCCGGAGCACATGTCCGGGGGGCTCTACCTGGTGGGCAAGGTGGTCTCCAACACCGTGCGCAGCCTGGGCGTGCTGCCCTGGAGCAACGTGTACCCGGAGCTGTGCGGGGCGCCGGCGTGGCAACATGCGCTCCATATCGGCCCGGTGCGCAGCGTGGGATATTGCGCGTACTCTGCGGTCACGGTGCAACAGGCGGTGCTGGGTCTGCTGACCACCTTTGGGCTGCTGCCGATGGTGCTGTTGGCGGTGGGGCGCGCGTGGCGACAGGTCGCGCGCGACAGCCTGCTTGTGCGCTTTTGTCTGCTGTACGGCGGCGTTTCGCTGCTGATCGCGCCGATGCTGGGCACGTGGTATGCCCGGCTGTTCGGGTATGGCTGGCCGCTGCTGCTGGTGGCGGTGCCGCGACTGCTCGGGGCGCTGCCGTCCGCGGAAAGGCAGGCCCGGGCGGCGGCTGCGCGGTGGATGGCGGTGGGGTGCCTGCAGGTGGTGGTGGCGGCGCTGGCGCTGCGCGCGTTTCAGCCAGGGGTGCCGGTGTGGATCGGGGGCTGCGAGGCGGTTGCGGCTGCACTGCTTTTTGTGCAATGGCGGAGCTTCCGTGGAGCCGTTCCCCTGGCCTGACCCATCCGTTTAACGTGTTAAAATTACCTAAGGGAAAACGCATCTTCAGGCGGCATTTTCCCCAATGTTTTTGGGCACTTTTGCCCTGCTGGTGAAGCTGCAAGGCTTCCGTGACCCGGCCGCCTGTTTTTGGAGCTTGATTGTCGACGCAAACCCCCCTTCCCGAACCGCAACAGCCCAACCCACCTGCCGAAAGCAGCTATAGCGGTGAGAACATCACCATTCTGGAAGGGCTGGCGGCGGTGCGGCTGCGGCCGGCGATGTATATCGGTTCCACCAGCGAGCAGGGGCTGCACCACCTGGTGTATGAGGTGGTGGACAACTCCGTGGATGAGGCGCTGGCGGGCTATGCCAGCCGGATCGATGTCACCATTCACGTGGATAACTCGGTGACGGTGGTCGATGACGGCCGCGGCATTCCCGTGGACAACAAGACGCTACCCACGGGCGAGGTGATGCCGGCGGTGCAGGTGGTGCTGACGATGCTGCATGCGGGCGGCAAGTTCGACGCGTCGAACTACAAGGTTTCGGGCGGCCTGCATGGGGTGGGCGTGAGCTGCGTGAATGCGCTCAGCGAAGAGTTCGATGTGGAGATCTGGCGCGACGGGCATGCGTGGGAGATGGACTATTCCAAGGGCGATCCCATCAGCGAGCTGCGCAAGATGGGTCCCAGCAAGCGCCGCGGCACCAAGGTGCATTTTCTGCCCGATCGCTCGATCTTTACCGTCACCGAGTACAACTACGACACGCTGCAGAACCGCCTGCGGCAGCTGGCTTTTCTCAACAAGGGCATCGAGATCACGCTGACCGACGAGCGCGTGGCCGACTCCAAGACCGGCGAGGCCAAGACGCAGAGCTTCAAGTTCAACGACGGCATCGCGGGCTTCATCAAGCACCTGAACAAGGGCAAGCAGGTGCTGCACGACAAGCCGATCTATATGGAGGCCGAGCAGGGCCAGCTGGTCATGGAGATCAGCCTGCAGTACAACGACGCCTACACGGACACGGTGTTCAGCTTTGCCAACAACATCAACACGGTGGATGGTGGGACGCATCTTTCCGGCTTCCGCACGGCGCTGACGCGCACGATCAACGCGCAGGGCAAGAAGCTGGGGCTGTTCAAGAACGACAGCGAAGGGCTGACCGGCGACGATGTGCGCGAAGGCCTGGTGGCCGTCGTCTCCGTGAAGCTGCCGCAGCCGCAGTTTGAGGGCCAGACCAAGGGCAAGCTGAACTCCGATGTGTCCGGCGCGGTGCAGACGATTGTGAACGACCGGCTGGGCGCGTATCTGGACCAGAACCCGCAGGTGGCGAAGAAGATTATCGGCAAGGCCATCGATGCGGCGCGTGCGCGCGAGGCGGCACGCAAGGCCCGCGACCTGACCCGGCGCAAGGGAGCGCTGGACGGCGGTGGTCTGCCGGGCAAGCTGGCCGACTGTTCCGAACGCAAGCCGGAACTGTGCGAGCTGTACCTGGTTGAGGGCGAGTCGGCCGGCGGCACGGCAAAGCAGGGCCGCGACCGCAAGTTCCAGGCGATTTTGCCGCTCAAGGGCAAGATCCTGAACGTGGAAAAGGCCCGCTACGACAAGATGCTGGGCCACGAGGAGATCCGCGCCATGATTACGGCGCTGGGCACGGGCATCGGCAAGGACGACTTCGACATCGCCAAGCTGCGCTACGGCAAGCTGATCCTGATGACCGATGCCGATGTGGACGGATCGCACATCCGTACGCTGCTGCTCACCTTTTTCTTTCGGCACATGGGCGAGTTGATCAAGCGCGGCAATGTGTACATTGCGCAGCCGCCGCTGTATCGCATCAAGAAGGGCAAGTTCGAGCAGTACATCAAGGACGACCGCGAATACGACCAGGTGATGGTCAAGCGCGCCTCCGATGGCATGGTGATCCGCTACGGCGATGCCGGCCACACGCTGGAAGGCAAGGAACTGACCAAGTTCATGGGGCAGCTGGGCGACTACCTGAGCTTCTTCGACAAGGTCAACAAGCGCGTTCGCAACGACGAGGTGGTGCGGGCCTTTGCGGAGATCTTTGCCAACGAGGGCAAGGAGCCGGCCAAGCGCGCCGACTTTGAAAGCAAGGAAAAGCTGGAGCGCATGCGCGAACGGCTCAAGGCACTGGAGCGCAATTGGCAGTTCAAGGCTGTGAGCGACGTTGACTTCGATGAAGAGCACAGCATGTATTCGGTGAGTTTCACCGATGCGCAGGGAGCCACGCGCAAGATTGACTGGACGCTGGCGAGTGCGCCGGAGTCGCGCCAGCTGTTGAGCCGGCAGGCGCAGCTGGGCGAGGCGCTGACCGGACCGTACCACGTGGAATTTGCGGCCAAGGGAGAGGCGAAAAAGGCCGACACTGTGACCTCCGCTACGCCGACCCAGGCCGAGTTGGATGAGGCCGATGAAGTGGAGCAGGAGGAGGGCGTGAACGAGACCATTGCCGCCGCTCCGGGCACGATGGATGAGGCGAAGCCGGGCAGGCGTCCCAGCAAGGGCGCGCAGGACCCGGTGGAAAAGCGAACGGTGCGCGAGTTGCGCGAGTACGTCATCGAACAGGGCCGCAAGGAGTACCAGGTGCAGCGTTACAAGGGCCTGGGCGAGATGACCGCGCCGCAGCTTTGGGAGACCACCATGGACCCGGCCAAGCGCACGCTGCTGCAGGTGAAGCTCGAGGACATTGCGGCGACCGAGGAGATCTTTACGACGCTGATGGGCGAGGATGTGGAGTCACGGCGCAGGTTTATTGAAGAGAATGCGCTGGATGTGAAGAACCTGGATATTTAGAGCGGAGCCTTGCAGCTGTACCCGCCGCTGATTGGGCGGGCTTTCAGCGCTCATGGTGTACGGGCCACCAGCCCAGGCCTTCGGCCTGGGCTGGTATAGGACGCGCGCTGAGCGCAGCAGCTGTAATCCTGCCCTAAGCGGCCAGTGCGGCGTGGGTGCGGCGCGCGGCAAAGGCGAAGGCCAAGCGGGAGATGCCGCTGAACAGGATGGCGACGCCAACCAGGGTGCCGACGGCCCAGGCGGCGGCGCTGAGGATGTGCGACCAGATCAGCGCGGCGATGAGGATGGAGATCACGGCGTCAAAGAAGAGCCAGCCGCGGCCGGGAACTCCTCGCGTAGAAAAGCCGGCGATCAGCTCAAAGATGCCCTTCACAAAGAGGTAGGCGCCGAGGAACAGGGTCAGCGAGACCAGGCCCGCGACGGGGTGCAGAAAGAGAAACACGCCGGCGATGATGTAGGCCACGCCGATCAGGGCTTCCCACAGGTGGGAGCCGGCGCCACGGACGTGAAAGGCGAGCACAAGGTGGGCGATGCCGCCGAAGAGCAGCAGCCAGGCGACAATGGCAGTGATCGCGACGCCGGCCAAAAAGGGCAGCGCCAGGGCGACGAGGCCGAGCACGATCAGAAGGATGCTGAAGGCGATGGTCCAGCCGACGGAGCTGCGATGGATGATGCGTCCTGTGCCGGCGAGCGGCAGACCGCTTTGCATGGTGCCCATAAAAAGTTACCTATCCCTTCTGTGATGCGACCAACCCGATTGTCGTTGAGATGCCAAATCTGGGTGTTGAGTCACTGAGGCCGGCAAGCCGCATGAGGTGGCGGGGCAGCAGGCGTGGCGGCTTCGCCACCCGGGAACAAAACGCGCCTCGCTGTGGTCTATAGGGCTGCAGTGGAGCGAGGTGGCGCGTATGCGTGGACGGGTGGGGTGTGTCTTGTTGCTGTTGTGTTGCGCGCCGGAATCTCAGGCGCAGGTGCATCGTGGCAGGCCGAGGGTGGGTCGCGCGACGGTGCTGGCCGGACGTCTGCGGCCGGAGCCGGCAGCTTCGGCGCTGCGCATTACGCACATCTCGCTGTACAAGAACGGGGTTGGCTTCTTTGAGCATGCGGGGCGGGTGCGCGGCGATGCCGCGGTGACGCTGCCGCTGAGCTCGGGGCAGCTGAACGACGTGCTCGCAAGCCTGACGGCGATCGACCTCCAGGGCGGGCACGTGCTGGGGGCCAACTACCGGTCCACAACGCCACTGGCGCAGCAGATGGAGAACCTGCCGCTGAGCCTGGGCGCGGAGCCGACGCAGGGGGACCTGTTCACGGCGTTGCGGGGCGCGCGGGTGGAGGTGAGCGGCGCGGGCGCCGGCTTTACGGGACGGGTGCTCGCGATGGAGGTGCGGCCGGGGGAGCCGGCGTCGAGCGAGGATGGACGGGAAGCCCCTGCGCGGCGCCTGCTGACGCTGGTGGCGGACAGCGGGGCGACGCGCACGGTGGAGCTTGGGCCGCGGGTGACCGTGAGGGTGCTGGAGCCGGAGCTGCGGGCCGATCTGAACAGCTACCTGGAGTTGCTGGACCGCAATCGCACCGACAGCCTGCGGCACCTGACGCTGCTGGACCGCGGCACAGGCGAGCGGGAGCTGCGGGTGAGCTACCTTTCCGAGGTGCCGGTGTGGAAGTCGACCTACCGTGTGCTGCTGAGCCCCGGCGCGAACCCGGAGCGCGGGGCTGGCGGCGATCTGGCCACGGTACAGGGCTTTTCCGTGATCGACAATACTACGGGGGAGGACTGGAAGGAGGTGCGGCTGAGCCTGATTGCGGGCAGCCCGCAGAGCTTTCTGCAGCCCATCTCGCAGCCGCTGTATGACCGCCGGCCGGAGATCCCGGTGGCGGAGAATGCGCAGACCATGCCGCAAACGCATGAGTCGGGCGAGGGCGGCGGGGCGGCGCAGCCCACACCGCCCCCGGGCAGCGCTTCGGCCGACCTCGGCAGCGGCGCCGGGGGCAATCCGGCCTCGCTGTTCGGCAGCCCCATGGGCACCGGCTCGGGTGGCCTTGTAGCGGCGCCGAGCCGCACCCCGCGGAGCATCAACATGATGAGGGATACGGGGCTGCCGGCTGCCCCCAATATGCAGCCGCGTGCCGCGGCTGCACCCCTGCCGGAGCTGTATGAGCAGGCGGCGCGGGAGGCGCTGGAGGCCAGGACGACGACGGCGGCGTGGGATGGCTTTTTTGCCTACAACCTCACCGATCCGGTGACGATTCCGCGCAACGGGTCGGCGCTGGTGCCGATTCTGCAGGAGCGCCTGCCGGTGCGGTCGGTGACGGTGTGGTCGGCGCGGAGTGCCGCGCCGCTGCGGGCGCTGTGGCTGACCAACAGCTCCGCATTGACGCTGGATGCGGGCTCCTTTGCCGTGGTGGAGAAGGGGGCGTTTGCCGGCCAGGGGCTGATTGACCCGGTGCACCCGGGGGAGCGTCGGCTGCTCTCCTATGCGGTCGACCAGGCCGTACACGTTGCCGTGGGGAACAGCACGGAGGTGCACCGTGTGACCCAACTCAAGGTCGCGCACGGTGTGCTGATCGCCTCAGTGTCGGACGTCGCGGCGGCGCGATACGAGGTGCGCAACGCTGCCGCCGCGTCGCGAGAGGTGCTGGTGGAGGTGCCGCGCCGGGAGGGATGGACGCTGGGAGGGACGGCAAAACCGGAGGAAACCACCGCGGGGCTGTATCGCTTCGCGGTGGCGGTGGGCGCGCATGGCCGGGCGGAGATCTCCGTGACCCAGCGTCACCTGCTGGAGCAGCAGTTTGCGCTGGCGAACTCCACGGAAGAGCAGCTGCAGGCGTATGTTCTGGAAAACGGCGGCAACACCGCGATGTTGCGGCAGTTGCAGCCGGTCTTTGATGCGAGGCAGCGTGTGGCGGACCTGGACCTGCGGGTGCGCGAGGTCGAAGGCAAGGTGCAGTCCGTGGATGCGGACCAGAAGCGGCTCCGGGAGAATCTGGCGGTGCTGAAGCGCTCGCCGGAGGAGCGGGCGCTGGTGCGCCGCTACACCGCCGAGCTGCAGGCGCAGGAGGACAGCCTGGCTAACCTGCGGCGTGAGCTGGAAGCGCTGCGCGCCCAGCGAGTGGAGGCGGCCGCGGCGCTTGCGCAGCGGATCGAGACGGCGGAGATCGGCTGAAGGGGCTTGCGGTTGGGGCTTCGTGGATGTACCCGGCCGGCTCTAGGGCGGGCTTTCAGCCCTTTCGGGGCTACTGTCCCCCAACCCAGGCCTTCGGCCTGGGCTGGTATAGGGCGCGCCTTTGGCGCTGGGGGTACGGCAGATGTGATCTTCAACTGGTGTGGTGAGTCCGAGGTTCTTGCCACATTCCAAGCGAGCGAGGGACATCTCGTCAACTCGGAAGACTGCAGAACTCTCCACTTCGCTTCGCTCCGGTCGAGATGACGGCCTGTTGAGCGAATTGGAGACACACCACTCTGGAACGGTTCGCCTTTGCCTTTCTTGTTGTCGTTTCCGCAGGAATCTGCTGTTTCGGCTCCGAGCCACAAGGGATGCAAGGGCTGGGCAGGCTCAGGGTGGAGCAAAAGGACAGCATGAGGGACGGCGCCGCGGTTGGGGGTACGGGGGTGCTGCGGCATAAGCTGTAAACAGCGTCGCAACTGGGCGCTTGCGAGGGTTGAAGGGTTTGGAAAAGCGTTTTTTGCGAGGGACCACGGGGGCGGTGCTGCTGGGGGCGATGGGCCTGGGGGCGGTCTGCTGGGCAGCGCCGGCCGTTTCCCCTGCGAAAGGCACGAAAGCTACACCCCGCCAGGCGGCAAGTCCGGCAGGCGCCAGCGGCTCGGCCGGAAACGCGCAGGGGGATGCCGGGGCAGCCAGCGCGAGGGTGGTCGCTGATCGCAAGACAGCCTCCACGGCGGCGGCTGCGGGCGCGGCGGAAAGTGTGACCAAGCCGGGCAGCGCGACGGTCCCCAACGCGTCGGCGGCGCTGAAGGGAGCCGATGCCCATGAGAATTTGCTGGCGGAAATCGACCGGTTGCCACCCCTGAGCGGCACCGGCGTGGACGTAGCCCAGCGCAGTGCGGACGTGCGCGCGCACCTGGACGCGGCGCTGCGGTTTTATCGCACGGCCACGGTTCCCGTGCAGAAGGTGGGCGAGCCGAGTGATGTGCTCTATGCGGAGCAGAATCAGAGCGAGGCGATGCAGATTGCGGCGCTCGCCTTTGAGGCAGCCAAGAATGAGGCCGCGCTGCTGGCGCGCATCGCGGCAGCGGCCCCTCAGACACCCGGTTCGGCTGCCGTGCTCGCGAAGCCGCAGGGCAGCCAGAGCCAGGCGGAGCGGATGGCGGCGGTGCGCACGCAGGCACAGGCGCGACTGGTCACCCTGCAGGCACAGCAGGCCGCGGTGGTCGAACAGCTGGCCAGAGCGCGGGGCAGTCAGCGGGCCACCCTGCAGCAACAGGCAGAGCAGTTGGACGGCGGCATCAAGCTGCAGGCGGCGATGGTGGACGCGCTGGGGCGCGTGACGACCTTTTCCTCAGCGCAGGGACAGACGGGTTTGGCGGGCGACATCGACCGGCTGCAGCGCTCCGCTCCGGAGCTGCTGAGCCAGCCGATCAAAACGCCGCCGCCGCCGGTGCTGCAAAGCCTGACCGCGGCGCACGAGGCCGGCGTGACCACACAGGCCAGTGTGCTGTTTCAGCTGCTGGGCACGCTGCACACCATCGACCAGCAGATCAAAGCCGTGGACCTGTTGAGCAAGCAGGAGCAGGACCTGCGCGCACCGTTCATAAAGGTGTTGCGGGCGACGATTCAGCAGGGGCAGGCGTTGACCGACCAATCGGTAAATCTGCAGGCGACGCCGACCACGGATGCACAGGACCTGCAGAACACGCGCAAGCAGTTTGATGAGTTGACGTCGACCTTTCGGGTGCTGGCGGCCGCGGCGCTGCCGCTGAGCCAGGAAGGTGTGCTGCTGGATAACGCCCGCGGCACCCTGACCACCTGGCGCGCCACGGCCAACGCGGAATACAAGGACATGCTGCGGCATCTGCTCATCCGGGTGGTGATTATCGCCGTGGCGTTAGGGATCCTGGCCTTGGCCGGCAGGTTGCTGAATCAGGCGGCGGTGAAGTACGTGGCGGACCTGCGGCGCCGGCGGCAGCTGCTGCTGATCCGCCGCATCGTGATCGGCTTTCTGACCGGCATGGTGCTGATCTTCGGTTTTGTGACGCAGTTCAGTTCGCTGGCCACGTTTGCGGGCTTCATCTCGGCGGGCATCGCGGTGGGGCTGCAGAGCATTTTGCTGAGCGTGGCGGCGTACTTTTTTATTGTGGGTCGGTATGGCGTCAGGGTGGGCGACCGGATCACGGTGGCCAACGTGACCGGCGAGGTCATCGAGGTGGGCCTGGTGCGCTTTTATATGTCGGAGCTGGTGGGGACGGGGCCCGAACTGCACTCGACCGGGCGCGTGGCGGTGTTCGCCAACTCGGTGCTGTTTCAGACCGGGACGCCGATCTACAAGCAGATGCCGGGCACAGAGTATGCCTGGCATGAACTGATTGCCAAGCTCAACAGCGCCGCGGATGCACAGGCGACCACGGCGGCGGTGCTGGAAGCGGTGAACAAGGTGTACGCGGGCTACAGCGACGTGATCCAGGCGCAGCACCAGCAGGTGGAGTCCTGGATGGGCACGGCCCTGCCCGCGCCCAAGGTGGAGTCGCGGCTGCAGCTGGCCGATGGCGGGCTGCAGCTGGCGGTGCTGTTTCCGGTGCGGATCAACCACGCGGCGGAGGCCGATCAGCACCTGGCGGAGGCCCTGGTGGAGGCGATGAAGACCGAAGGCCCGATCAAGGCCGGCGTTTCCGAGCTGCCCATCATCAAGGCGGCGGTCAAGAGCTGAAGACGTGTACGAGAAGAGGGGAGAGGCACGTTCCGCGGCCCTCAGGAGACATCAACCTTACGTGCGCCCTCGCCCTCTGCTGTCATGGACGGGGGTTTTTCGAAGAAAGTCTACGAGTGCATCCCGGAGTTTGCGCAGCGGTGCAAGAGGCGCGGGTTTCTTGTGCTGTGGTGCAAGGTGCTGAAGGGAGCATGCGAGCAGGTGTGCGTTTGCGATGGGCGCATGCAGGTGGGGGTGACGGAACGCAGATTCCCTTCGGGAATGACAACAAGGGAAACGACAACCAAGGGAAATGACGACAGGGGAGGAATCATCACCAAAAGCGGCGACAGAGCTGGTTGTGCTCAGTGTGGCTCGGAGTGCTTTTTGCCGCGTGTGGTGATGTGGTTCAGGAAGAACTCCTGCACCACGTTGTTCATGGCGTCGCCAGCGAGGCTGAGCAGCCCGTTCTCGAGAAACAGCGTCGCGCCCTGGCGATCGGAGGCCGGGTAGTAGATGTTGGACAGCGCGCTGGCGGAAAGATCGCCCAGGACGCCGGCGTAGTTTGGTTGGTTGCGGCCGTTGTCGCCGCGGGTGATGGCTACCCGGGAAACGGCATAGACGAACCGCGAGCGTTTGGTGCCGGTGCCCTTGAAGAAGTAGCGCGGGTCCTGATGAAAGAGGGAGGGCAGCACGGCTCCGCCCATGTAGCTGCCCACGACGAGGTTGGCCAGGTCCGCCCCGAAGCGTTTGCCGTAGCCGGCCGCGCCCTGGTGGTAGCCGGGAAAGGCGTCGGCGGCCTGCTGGACGCCGGCCACGACGCCCACCAGGGCGAGGTTGCCGGGGTCGAGCACGTTGTGCGTGGACAGCGCAAACTTTTGCCGCGCGGTGAGCGGCGGGGCGGTCCAGTTGTAGCTGACGAAGAAGTTGGGCAGCACGCCGGCGAGGCGCTGGTGCTCCTCGGCGTGGAGCTCCTGCAGGGCTGCCTGTTCGGGCGTGATGGCATCGACGCTGAAGTCGACGGTGGCCAGCGTGAGCACGGCCTGGGGTGCGGTGACCTGTTCGGCAGGCGCCACCGTGACGGCCTCCGTAAACGACGTAAAACCGGGCAGGGCGACACTGAGCACAAAGGTGCCCGGGGCGACGGCAGGGAAGCCGAAGTGGCCGTCCGGGCCCGACTGCGCGCGCTGGGTTGCGCCGGTGCGCTGGTTGCTGAGCGTAATCCGGGCGCCGCTGAGGAGGGCGCCATCGCGGCTGATCACCTGCCCCGTGACACTACCCGGGCTGACAGCGGGCTCCGGCCCTGCCTGCGCGCGGGCGAACGGGCACTGTGCGGCCATCATCGCAAGCACCGGCCAGTGCCACCCCGACAGGGCGACGCAGCGGGTTGGGGAGCGGAGCCGACGGAGACGCACCCCCTCAGCATAACGGGCGCTGCCCGCCGCTGGCTGCTACAGGGGAGCGCCGGTGGGTGCGACTTTCCCGAAATGGGACGGCTGCGCCAAAGCTGAGAGTCCTATGGGAGCGGCTCAGCCGCCGTAACCGCCGTTGGCCTGCTGCTCTTCAGGGGTCAGGGGGCGGCCACCGGCGAGCTCGCGCCTTACCAGGTCGCTGACGGTCTTGGCGTCTACGAACAAGCCGCTGGCCATGATGCGCTGTTGCACCACACGCATGACCGGGCCCATGTCCTTGGGGCTGGGGCGCTGGCCGCCGTTGCCGGCGGCGACGTGCTCGATGCCGCCGCGAATCATGGGCAGGATGTCGTCTTCCTGCGCCTGTTTGGGCAGGTACACCTCGATCATGCCGATCTCGGCGCGCTCTTTTTCGGCGAGCTCCGGGCGGCCGCCCTTGGTGAACTGCTCGGCGGAGTCGCGGCGCTGCTTGATCAGCGTGGTGAGCACGGCCTGCTCTTCGGTCTCGGTGAGCGGTTGGCGCTTGTCGATCTCCTTGTTCTTCAGGGCGGATTTCACCATGCGAAGGGTTGTGACTTTGCCTTCGGTGCGCGCCTTCATGGCGACGGTGATGTCGGTGTTGAGGCGTTCCGCAATGGTGGGCATGGAAAACTCCTGTCACAGAACAGCTTACCGCGTGCGCAGGGCGACTGTGCCGCGCCGGGCAGATCGCCTTTAGGGCCGGTCAAGAAACGAAAACAACGGCTGCCACCGGGCCGGCGAAGGGCAGGCGCGGCGCGCAAAGCCCCGGTAAAATCGAAACATATGATTCGCAAAACGCGTCTGTTTACGCCTGGACCCACACCGCTGCTTCCGGCTGCGCAGTTTGCCATGGCAGCGGCCGACATCCATCACCGCACGCCGGAGTTTCGGGCGCTGTTCAAGCGCGTGCTGGAACAGCTGAAGCAGTTTGTGGGCACCACGAATGATGTGATTGTGCTGTCCAGCTCGGGAACGGGCGCGATGGAGGCCGCGGTATCGAACCTGACCTCGCCGGGCGATCGCGTGCTGGTGCTTTCGGCGGGCAAGTTCGGCGAGCGCTGGGTTTCGCTGGCCAAGGCCTTCGGCTGCCCGGTGGATGTGGTTCAGAAGCCCTACGGCGAGACGTTCACCGCGGAGGACATCAAAAAGGAGCTGCGGCTGGAAACGCGCGCCGTGTTTGTGCAGGCGACCGAAACCTCCACGGGCACGCGGCATGACATCCAGGCCATCGGGCAGCTGCTCAAGGACGAGCACACCGAAGCGCTGCTGGTGGTGGACGCCATCACCGGCCTGGGCACCACGCACATGGACATGGACGCGTGGGGCGTGGACGTGCTGATCGGGGGCTCGCAAAAGGCCGTGATGATTCCGCCCGGACTGAGCTACCTGGCGGTGAGCGAGCGCGCCTGGGACCGCATGGAAGCTACCTACAATCCGCGCTACTACTTTGATCTGCGCAAGGAGCGCAAAAACGCCAGGAACGGCGAAAGCGCCTACACGCCGGCGGTGGCGTTGATTGCGGCGCTGGGGGCCTCGCTGGACTGGATCGCCGCGCAAACAGGGACGCCGGAGCACCCGGCGGGCGATCTGGCGGAAGGCCGCAAGCGGCTGGTGGACAACGCCGAGCTGATCGCAGCGATGACCCGCGCGGCCGTGGAGGCGATGGGGCTGACGCTGTTTTCCAGGTCGCCCGGCGCGGCGGCCACGGCCGTGAACGCGCCGGAGGGCGTGGACTCCGGCGTGATCGTCAAGCAGCTCAAGAGCCGCTTTGGGGCCATCATCACCAACGGCCAGGGCGAGATGCAGGGCAGGATCTTTCGCATCGCGCACCTGGGCTTTTTCGACTTCATGGACACCATTGCCCTGATCGCCGCGATGGAGCAGGTGATGGTGCAGAGCCTGCCGCAGCTGGGCGTGCAGTTCGGCGCGGGCCTGGTGGCGGCGCAAAAGGTGTTTGCGGAGCGGACCGCGGGCTAACCTGAAGAGCGACCAACAGAAGCAAAACAAGGGCAGGCCTTCGGGCTTGCCCTTGTTTGTGTGCCCGGTTAACACGAAGGTGGCATGCCGTTATCACCGTTCGGGCAGGTGCGCGGCCATCCTGTGGGATTTTTTTCTGACGTCACCTGAACGATAACAGTCTGGAGCCGTTCACCCCCGGTCTCGCGCAAGGCAGCAAGCGTGGCGAGTACGGGAGGTGCGCGGAGACTCGCCCCTTTGTCCATGGCACCCCCCTTGGTGTGTGCCGTGGTGAGCACACGTGATTCGCTTCCCTGTCTGAGGTGTTTGCTATGTCTGTTGATCTGCGTGCAATGGCTGTACGCGCCGCCGGTTTGGTTTCGGCGGCGGGCGTTCTTCTGCTGACCGGTTGCGGCGCTGGCGTGCTTGCCGGACCGTCGCCCACCGCTGGTTTCAAGATCAACGGCAACGTCCATGGGGGCGCGTATCCCATCCAGGGTGCCACCATCCGGCTGATGGAAACGCAGTCCAACGGCGCCTGGAGCACAACGACCAACAGCTATGGGGGCACGGCCAAGCAGCTGTTGCAGACGACCTCGGATAACAACGGGTACTTCACCTTTCCCGATACCGGCTGGACTTGCGATGCCGGCCAGTATGCCTACATCACGGTGTCCAGCGGGCACACGGCCACCGCCACGAACAATAACGTGCTGCAGGTGGGCGTGATTGGCAGCTGCTCGGCCGATCTGGCGAACAAGGCCGAGATCGACAACGTGAACGTGTACATCTCCGAGCTGAGCACGGTGGCCGCGGCGTATGCGCTGGGCAACTTCATCACCATCGACGACACCAACGCTTCCACGGGGCAGCAACTCATCAACATCACGGCTCCCGCGGCGAATAACAGCACCTCTCCGGGCTGCTCGGGAACGGGTAATGCCGGCGCCAATGCCATGACCTGCACGCATGCGGGTTTGGGCAACGCTTTTGCGAACGCCTACAACCTGGTGGACCAGGTCTCGTATGGCGCCAACCAGTTTCCCACGGGCGCGGCACGGACGGTGCTGCCGGGCAACTCGCAGGCGGTGGTGCCGCAGGCCCTGATTAACACGCTGGGCAATATTCTGCAGAGCTGTGTGGACTCCGGCGGCGGCACCGTGGGCAAGTTCAATAAGTATTCGCCGGGCAGCAGCTCCAGCAGCCATTGCGGCGATCTTTTCTACTACGCCACGCCGCCAGGCTCAACCACGGCCCCCACCAACACGCTGCAGGCCGCGCTGAACATTGCGCGCAACCCGACCAACAATGTAGACCCGCTGTTTAAGCTGCAGCCGCGTGCGGTTTTCTTCACGCCGGACATGAGCTCGGATACGCTGAGCAACAACAGCTCGCAGTACATGTCCTATACGCTGTCCGTCTTCTACCTGGGTACAGGTTTGACCGGCGATACGGGCATGCCTGCTCCTGTGGATGTTGCTCTGGACGACGTGGACAACGCCTACGTTCTGTATGCCGGCAACACCAATGGAACGCCGTTTGCCGCGCTGAACGAGCTGGGGCCCGATGGCAGGGGCGTGTTTGCGGGCCCGCAGCAGACCCGCATTAACAGCCCCAGCGCGCTGGCGCTGGACAGCAACGGTGGGGCCTGGGTCACCAACGATTCGGCGACGCGCGGCAACCTTTTCCAGATCAACACCCCAACCTACGGCGGCGGGCCGGCGGGCGCGATCGGCAATACCTACACCATCGCCAACGGCTACGCGGCGGGTGTTTTTGCGGACATGAGCAACAACATCTGGGTGACTCGCGACGCGGCGGACAACCGGCAATTCCTGTTTCGCTTCGATGCCAGCAACGGCTATGCCTCTACCCCGTTCAATACGACCCCGACCTTGAGTACCGGCGTGAAGCGCGTGTTCGTGGACTACCGTCAGAACGTGCTGGGGGTCACCCACAGCGGCAACGCCAAGGCGCAGGTGTTTCTCTTTCCTTACACCGCGGGAGGCGCCGCAACCACCGTCTACACCACGGCGCTGAATGCGAACATGGGCAGTGCCGTGACGATGAGCAACGCCGATGTGCTGTATGCGCCGCTTTACCAGGAGCTGGACACGGAGACCGGCTACACCAACGGGCAGATGGCGGCCAACGGAGCAGGATCCTATACGGCCAAATCGAGCACGAACTCGACTTACAGCAATCCGGGGGGCGTTGGCATGGATGGGGCGGGGAACCTGTTCTGGACCGACTATGAGACCGCCGGGCAGCTCTTCTGGTTCGTCCCCTCGTCGACGACCTCGGTCTCGAACGGCACGCTGACCTCGATGTTTCCCTGCTACCCGATCAACGGACAGTGCTCTGCCGCGGCCGCGTCGAACCTGCAAGGTATGGCGATCGACAGCTCCGGTGCCCTCTGGTACACGGCGGCCAGCACCACCGGCGTGGTCATCCAGACGCTCGGCCTCGGTGCACCGACCTACCCGCTGCAAGGCTTTGCGCGCAACGGCGTAGTCATTCAGTGACGACCTCACCGGGGATTTCACCGTAATTTCCGAAACTTCAACAGCCGGGCACAGGGTTCACCTACCCGAGCAGCCGTGCCCGGCCAGCCGGCGGATGACAAGAGCCTAGACTTGGGGGATGGCTGCAATTTCCATGCCGCGCCCATCCGCCGCGGCCGAGAGCTTACCCGCATCGATTCAAACCGAAGTGACCATTCTGGGGGCCATGCTGCTGGATGCGGTGGCCATCACGGATGCCACGGCCAAGCTGCGGCCCGAAGATTTTGCGCTGGATTCGCACCAGCGGATTTATCGCGTCATCACCGACCAGTTGGCGCTGGGCCATGGCGTGGATCTGATCACGGTCATGGATGCCCTGAACCGGCGCAAGGAGCTGGATGCCATCGGTGGGGCGGCCTATCTCGCGTACCTGACCGAAGGCATCCCGCGTAACCCCAACATCGAAGGCTACGTCCGGATCGTCAAGGACAAGAGCCTGCTGCGGCAGCTGCTGGGCATCTTCAACGAGGGCATGGCCGCGGCCTCGGACCAGAGCGAAGACGCGACCACCGTTCTCAACGACATCGAGGTGAAGCTGGCCGAGGTGGCGGATTCGGCCATTCAGCGCGGGTTTTCCAATATCCCGGAGATCGTCGCGAGCTCCTTCGGGTCCATCGATGCGCTGTATGAGCAGGGCCGCGAGGTCACCGGCCTGGCCACGCACTACATCGAGTTCGACAAGATGACCTCGGGGCTGCAGCCGAGCGAGCTGGTCATCATTGCCGCGCGGCCGAGTATGGGCAAAACGGCGTGGGCGATCAACATCGGGCAGAACTGCGCGGTGCGCGACAACAAGGTTGTGGCCATCTTCTCGCTGGAAATGTCCAAGGAAAGCCTGCTGCGCCGCATGCTGGCATCAGAGGCCATGGTGGGCAGTCGCAAGCTGCAGACCGGCTTCATCCCGCGCGAAGACAAGGGCAAACTGATCGCCGCGCTGGATCGCCTGATGAACTCGAAGATGTTTGTGGACGACACCCCAGGCATCACGCTGGCGGAGATGCGCGCCAAGTGCCGCAGGCTGATGCAGCAGGAAAGCAGACTGGACCTGATCATCATCGATTATTTGCAGCTGATGACGGGCGCGTCCGGCCCGGGCAAAAAGGGGCCTGAAAATCGCACCCAGGAGGTCGCCTCGATCTCGCGCGGGCTCAAAGCGCTGGCCAAGGAGCTGCGCGTGCCGGTGATTGCGCTCAGCCAGCTGTCGCGCGGCTCGGAACAGCGCACCGGCGACAAAAAACCGCTGCTTAGCGATCTGCGCGAGTCCGGGTCCATCGAGCAGGACGCCGATGTGGTCGCGTTTATCCACCGCGAAGAGTATTACGACCGCGAAAACGAGGACGCAAAGGGCAAGGCGGAGATCATCATTGCCAAACAGCGCAACGGCCCCACGGGCTCTATCCAAATGGCCTACCTGAGCGACTTCACGCGCTTTGAAAACCTGGCGCACGGGGATGACTTTGGGGGTGGTGGGGACGCGTATTAGCGCGGAGGTTTCGTGGCTGTACGCGGTCGCCGATAGGGCGGGCTTTTAGCCCTTACGTGTGGGTTGGCCATGAACCCAGGCCTTCGGCCTGGGCTGGTATAGAGCGCGCCCTTAGCGCTGAGTACAGCAGATGTGATCTTGATCCAGCCTTTGTGAACGGTTCACCACCACGGCTCAGCGGCTTCGTTGAAGCGGGAGCACCATAGCAGAGAGCTGTTACCGTGAACGGAGTTCGGCATCGCGTGGCCCCGTCAGCTGGGCGGCGACGGCTTCAAGGTGTACAGCTTCCGGACGCAGGTTTTTGGGAGTGACAACAAACGGCGGGCAGTGCAAGTCTTTTTGCGCCGTTCACACTCCTGTGACGCAGGTGCGGTTCAGTAAGGAGGCATTCTGCTGGGAGCGTCTGGCTTGGCTCATCCGCAGTGCACACAGCTGTTCCCCTGGAGAGGTGTATGCAGAAGACTCGTAGCAGGATTTCCGCGCTGGTGGCGGCGTATGTGGCCATGCTGCCGTGCGCGCTGGCCGGTGCGCAGACAGCCGAAACGCCGGTAACCATCGCGCCGAAGTCCAGCGAAGCCGTGCAGGCTCGCGTGGTGCGGCCCGAGCGCGAGCTGCGGCTGACGCCCGCTCAAAAGTTGAAGCTGTTGCAGGACAAGGTCAAGTACGTCTTTGTGCTGTTTCAGGAAAACCGCTCCTTTGATTTCTACTTCGGTTCGTACCCGGGGGCGGATGGGCTGTTCAGCAAGCCCGCCGCGCAGACGCCCGGGTTTGTGCAGCCGATCGTGAACACGGATGGCTCGGTGGGCACCATCACACCGTTCCGCATCCCGCAGACCGTTACCAACGTGAATGGGCAAACGGTGCCGCTGTACCCCGCGGACACGGACTCGGTAAATCATTCGCACACGGCCTACATCCAGAAGATCGATCTGCAAAATGGTGTGACCAGGAACGATGGCTACGCGCTAACGGAAGAGGGCATTACGCTGAACAGCGCCGGGCAGCCCAGCAAGATCCCCACCTTGCGGCAGAAGCAGATGGGCGAGCTGGTGATGGGCTATGTCGACTGCAATACGGCACCGGTGATGTGGAACTACGCGGACCGTTTTACACTGTTCGACAACTTCCACCAGACCGTGCTGTCGGCGTCCACGCCCAATGCGATCGCGATGATCGCCGGGCAGAGCGGCCAGACGCAATGGGTGAAGCACCCGGAAGACAGCACCAAGGCCTTTGGTTCCATCGGCGGCAATGGGGTGCCAATGGTCTCGGATGGCGACCCGTTCTGGGGATCGCAGCTGGACTTTTTCGGCAGCGGCCAGCCCGCCAACCCACCCAGCGCCAACCCGCAGATCAACCTGACCTTCGCCACGCTGCCGTTGAGCTTTATGGGCAGGGAGGCCGGCACGCTGACCCAGCAGGACTCGCAGCCGCAGACTGACCTCACCGACATCGAAAAGGACATCCGGGAGCTGACCGGCAGCGGCCAGATGCCGACCAACTGGGGCTGGTATCAGCAGGGCTACGACCACGAGACCACCGACACGACCGCAACGGCGACGCACGCCGACTACATTGCGCACCACAACGGGCCGCAGTACTTCGGCTATGTGTCCAACAATCCGCAGATCACGCCGCACCTCCATGGTCTGACGGACTTCTTCAACGATATGGCCGCTAAAAAACTGCCGTCCAACGGCGGCGTCTTTTATGTGCGCGGCGGGTACAACAACATCGAAGGCCTGAGCCCGGTGGACCCCAATCCGAAGCTGAAGACCGTGTTCTGGGGCAATGACGACCACCCCGGTTACTCCGATCTGCAGATCTCAAGCGCGCTGCTGGCGCAGGAGGTCAACACGATTGCGAGCAGCCCGTACTGGCCGGAAAGCGCCATTATCGTCGTTTATGACGAGACGGACGGCCTTTACGACCATGCGCCGGAGGTCATCCGCGACTACGATCCCTATGGGGAGCCGCTGGACCAGGGGCCGCGCGTTCCGGCCATCGTGATCTCGCCGTTTGGCAAGGTTCACGCCGTGGCCCATGAGGCGACCGAACACAGCTCCATCATCAAATTCATCAACCAGCTGTACGGCCTGAAGCCGCTGGCTGAGCTGCCAGACGAGAAGCAGGCGCGCGCCCAAGGCATCAAGCAGTTCGGCCAGAAGTACCTGGAACCGGCGGACAATGACGTTCCGTATGTGGGCAATATGTTCAGCGCCTTTGACAATAATCGGCTGTCCGGAAACGAAGCGCCGCTGCCCGCCAGCTACGCCACAATCCCGACCGAGCTGTACATGCAGCTGCCGCAGTACAAAAACAACGGGTGCGCGATCCTAAACGTCCAGCCCACCGACCACGGTCAGCCCAACCCGGTGCCCGCGGACTTCAACCCGCGTCCGGGGTCCACGCCGGGCATCCCGACCTCGGGAAGCTGGACGCCGTAGTGTCCTGAGCCGGATGGACCTGCGGTCTCCGAGCGGCGGTCGTTGCCGCTCGGAAACTGCAGGTTTCTTCGCTGCGCAGGACGGTGAAGCTGTTCTGCGCCAGTCGAGATGACGAGTTGTTGAACAGACGGGGGGGGGACTCATCGCACAATTATGAGTCCCTCGTCGTCTTGACCGGGGCAGACCCGGCCCGGAGATTGCCACGTTTCATGGTGCGTTTGAATTTGCCCGTTGCTCTGCTGCTGCTTTCCTCGTCGCTGTGCCTGTCTGCGCAAACGGCGCTGCAGGCGCCGCCTCAACAGACCTTGGCGGTGCCGCCGCTGCCCGCGCCGCCGCATGCCACGCTGGATCGTGTGCGCGGCGCGAAGCGGTTGGTGTGCGGCATCGCCAAGGAAGAAGAAGACTATTCGCGCAGCGAGGATCACGGCAATCGCGCCGCGTTTGACATCGATCTATGCAAGGCGGTCGCCATCGCCGTGCTGGGGCCCGGGGCGCCGGTGGTGATCCGGAGTTTTCCGGACGAGCCGTTTGCGCTGCGGGCGCTGGATGCGGGCGAGGTGGACGTGGTCGCGACGGCCAGCCTGTCCATGCGCAACGCCGCACAGCACATCGCGCTCTCCGCGCCCGTGCTGTTTGACGGCCAAAGCATGCTGCTGCCCAACAATGACGCGGTGCACACGGCCGCCGACCTGGCCGGCAAGCGCGTCTGCTTCCTGACCGGCTCTGCCGCCGAAGAAGGTCTGCACCACTACGCGGAGGTGCACGGCATCAGCTTCGTCTGGTATCCGTTTTCCGAGGCTGGTGAGATGGAAGCCGCGTTTTTCACGGGGAACTGCGATGCGATCACCAGCGACCTGACGCAGCTGGCGAACATCCGGGCCATCGACCCGCGCCGGGCCGCCGAGTTCACCATCCTGCCCGAAACCTTTCGACAGGACCCGCTGGCGACGGCGACGTGGGCCGGCGATTCGCAGTTCACGGCCATGGTGCAGTGGACCGTGCAGGCTCTGCTGCAGGCCGAAGAGCTTGGCGTGATGCGCGCCAATGTGCAGGCAAAGCTTGGAAGCGCCGACCCCGCGACACAGCAGCTGCTGGGGCAGCGTTTTGGGGCGGCCGCGGCCCTGGGTCTGCCGGTGCACTGGGCCGCCAATGTGGTCGCGGTGGTGGGCAACTACGGTGAGCTGTATGAGCGTGATCTCGGAGCGGAGTCGGCGCTGAGGCTGGCCCGCGGACTGAATCGCCCGTGGAACAGGGGCGGTGCCCTGTACGCCGCGCCGGTGCGCTCGGAGTAGGCGCTTGCGCTGCGGGAAAGTCGTAAGCGGTAGAGAAGCTGTCGGGAGCTGTGGATCTAAGCTCCTGGCGTCGCTTCTGCCTCTTTCGGTGCATTGCCGTCGGGCCGGACGTCCCCTTACGCTTTTTGCAACCCAGGCACCCGAAGGGTGGTTCGGTGCTGGAAGGGTCGGGGAAGGGAACGATGCGCAGACCGCTTTTTGAACAGATCGATGCGAACCTGTGGCAGTGGGGAGACTGGTTCATCGCTTGCGCCTGCGGCCAGTTTTGGCTGCTGACCGCAGCGGCTCGCGAGTTTGGCCCGTTTCAGCACTTTGACCAGGCCTACTGCCAGACGGTGTACCTGGCTTAGAAGGGAAGCCCGGCTGCTGTCATCCGGCTGCCATGGAATGGGCTTCACAGCCCTCGCTTAGGGTGTGGCGGATGTGGCGGGTGGGGTCGCGCGCGGGGCGGGTTCCTGTGCCTGCAGGATATCGAGGCTCAAATTACGTTTCAGGCGGGCGGCGTTGGCGCCCAGGATGATGCGCAAGGCGCGCGCCGTCCTGCCGTTCACGCCGATCAGCTTGCCCATATCCGCAGGATTGGCCTGGACACGGAAGGTCAGGCTGTTTTCGCTGACCAGAGGCGTGATTTCGACATCATCCGGCCGGTCCACCAGGGATCGGATCACGGTGGTCAGCATGTGGTGCACTTCGTTTGCCATTTCGTCCTTCATGATTTCGGGTTTTCCTTCAAACAAGGTCGACTGGACAAGAGAATACTTTGCTTGTTGCTTATAAACAACAAAAAGCGATCCAGGATTACTTATGGGTGAAGCTATGTGACGAAGGTGGACACCAAAGTTGTAGTGGGACGTTGCCGTTGCACAACGGAGGTGATGAACTGATCGGCTTTTGGAGGGCCAATCGCTAGTCTTCGGGGTGAGCGCACCCTGCGCCTCTAGAAAAAGGAGATTCCCCGTGATCAAGCCCTTCGCCCGCCGCGTTACCCTTGCTGTCCTTCTTGGCACATCCGCGATCGCCGCTGCCAATGTGGCGTACGCCCAGGCAGCCCCCGCCCCAGTGGCCACCAACGGCGTGACCGGCACGGATCCGGTGCCGCCCGGCTGCGGCTGCAAGATCGTCAGCTCCACCACGGCGGATACCTCGAGTTCCGCTTCGACCACGGGCGCGGTGATTGCAAGCATGCTGGTGTGGCTGGGAATCGCCTAGCTTTCCTGGCGTAAGATAGCGGCACTTTGCTGCTGCGCGCGGTCCAGAACGGAGGGTTGCCATGCACCTGAGTGCATTGGACCATCTGTTCTGGGCCGCTGGTCTTGCGGGAAACATCGTGCTGCTCGGCGTCTTGTTGTTGCGGCACCGGGCGCGTCACTTCCCGGTATTTACCGCTTTCATTGCCGCGGCGGTTCTTCGCACGGCGGTCCTGTATCTTGTGCAGCGGCATGGGGGCGTGTATGCGTACTTTCTCGCGTATTGGTCGCTGGCCATTGCCGTGGACGTGGTGCTGCAGCTGGCGGTGGTGTTTGAAATCGCGTCGCACGTGTTTCGTCCGCTGGGACGATGGGCGCCGGATGCGCGACGGGGCATGGTGTGGCTGGTGGCCGGCAGCCTGTGGCTGGCCGGGCTGCTGACCGCCGTTGCCGCCCCGGTGACGCCGCACTGGCAGGAGATGCTGGTCAGCAAGGGGAGCTTTTTTACTTCCACCCTGATGAGCGAGTTGTTTGTGGGCATGCTGGTGCTTTCCGCGACGGTGGGCCTGCCCTGGCGGACGCACGTGGCTCGGATTGCCCATGGCCTGGGCGCGTATTCCATCGTGGATATAGCGATTGAGACGGCGCATACGCTGTATGGCGCCGGGTACAAGACACAAACCGATGTTGCTCTTTATCACACCCGGATGGTGCTCTATCTGGCCTGCCTTGTGTACTGGAGTGTGACACTGTGGCAGCAGGCGCCGGCCCCGCGGGAGCTGCCTGCGGAAATGCGAAAACATTTGCGTAACCTGCAGGCGCGTGTCGCTTATGATCTGTACTTGCTACGCAGCTGGAAGAAGCCTTGATCGCACACACCCACCTCTTCGTCTTTGCCGTTGGCTGTCTGCTCAGCCTGCTCTCCGGAGCGGCAGCGCTGGCTTTGCGGCGCACTGGCCGCGCCGGGCAAGCCGGGACGCTGGAAGACATACTGAGGCGGCTGGCGGCGGTGGACCGCTACAACCTTGCGTTGGTGGCCAGTGAACTGGATGCGCAGGGGGATGTGCCGGAGCAGACTACATTGGAAGCCTGGCAAATCTATGAACTGGTGGGCGGCATGGACGGGCTGGCCGCGCTTGCGGCCAACTGCGACGTGCTGATCGACCTGGCCTGCCATGTGCAGGTGTGGTATCCCGAAGCGCTGGTGGTGGCCGAACAGCTGCGCCTGAACGCACGAGAGATTCAGTGGCATATCGAGCGGCTGCAGGGGGCGGAACGCCGCGGCCATCTCCAGAGCGCCTTTCCGGACTACGCGCAGCGGGCGGCGGCGATCTACTTGAACATGACCCGCCACGTGCTTGAGCTGTACCAGCTTAGCCAGATGCCCGAGCTTTCGCGGTTGAAAGCCGTGCTGTAAACGGTGCGAGCCTACGCGACGCGGCGCATAAAGACACCTGCGACGGTGCCGACGACCTCGATTTCTTTCTTGTAGCGCCACCGCTTGTTGCTCTCGTAGGAGAGCGCATGGGGCACCAGGGTAAGCCATTCGGCACTCTTGTCCAGCTCGCAAAAGCCCGAAACGTAGCCCGTGCGGGTCAACAGGAAATAGATGGGGCGATCGAACTCGTGGGTCCAGTCCTTGCGGCCGGCGATGGCGCGTTTTTGCGTGTCGATGAGCACGATGGAGCCTGCGCGGATCATGGGTTCCAGGGTACGGTCGCGGCGCCCGATGATGCCGCGGCGGTAGCGGCTGGGCAGAACGCCGCTTTCCGAGGGCAGCAGCGTGGTTTCCTCGGGCGGGGGATCGGTGACGAGCTTTTCCGGCAGCCACTGCTTGGCGTGCGCTTCCAGCGGACCTTCGGTGAGGAGCAAGGTGGCGTTGGGGCTGGAAACGTGTTCCATCGGCGCCGCGCCGGCGCCCGCCGGCGGACACAGAGCCAGCATCTGTTCGGCGGTGAGGCTATAGATGACCGCGAGCACGATCAGTTTGGTGGCGGAAAGTCCGCGGTTTTCGCGCTCAACGCGGTCCAGCCAACTGGCGGAGATTCGGTAGGCGGGGTTGCCCCACTCCTGCGCCAGCCGGCCGCTTCGGTCCTCCACCTCGCGCAGGGTCAACTGCCATTGGATACGAGCCGCGCGGAGCTTGCCGCCGATGCCGTGCATGAGACCGTCTCCCCAAAAACGGGTGATCCGGCGGACAACTCTGGTCTCCCCCCGGCAAGCGCGGGGAAGCAAAGCTCTGCAACAAGCGACAACCGGTGTTTCGATAGTAAATGACGAAAAGCAAACCGATCTCAAGCGCAACCATGGGCCCATTCCTGTTTCGTATGCGAAACAGGGTGTGAATTTTCGGCGACAGCTGTCCGTGATCGAGGCAGAGCGCGTGGGCTTTGTGTTTAGCCCTGTTTGCCTGGATGCGGATTGCCGGGAAGCAACGTACCTCCGCGGCATCTTGAAGCTGAGTCTCGTTTTGTAGAAAGCTTGATTTACCACTGGCCGGGAACGTAGTTCCGGGCCCTGAACTTTCAGGCAGGTGGCAGGGGCATCGTCGAGTCGCAACAGGGGCCGGTCGGCCGGGGTCTTCGCATCTCGGCCGGCTGGCCCCGTGCTCATTCTTGCGGTTATCGGGGCAGATCCCGGTTGAATTGCGGACCGCACGGGTGAAACACTGAGTGGGTGGCAAGCGAACCTGCAACTCGGATTCCGACGCCGCTGGGGGCTGATCAGGTCGCGGCCATCAGCCGGGCGCTCGCCGACCCGCGCCGCTTTGCCATGCTGCGCGAGATTGCGGCGCAAGACAAGCTGCCCTGCTCAGGGCTGAACGCGCATGAAAGCCTGAGCCCGGCGACGATCTCCCATCACCTGAAGGAGTTGCAGGCCGTCGGCCTGGTCGCGGCGGAGCGTGAGGGCCGGGGGATGCGGCTTTGGCTGCAACGTGAGGTTTGGGCCGCATACCTGTGGGAACTGGCGCAGCTATGAAAAATTTTGCAACCAAGCACCTGTTGCGGGTGTCTATTCGATAGCGGTCGAACTATTCGACAAGCATGGAAAGGTAAAAAGCATGGCGAAGCTGACGGGCAAGGTGGCAGTGGTGACGGGAGCGTCCAAGGGCATTGGCGCGGGGATTGCAAAGGCGCTGGGCCGTGAGGGAGCGAGCGTGGTGGTGAACTACGCGTCGGACAAGGCCGGGGCTGAGCGCACGGTGGCCGCCATTGAAGCGGCGGGCGGCAAAGCGGTGGCGGTGGGCGCCAATGTGGCCAAGGCCGCTGAGATCGCAACCCTTTTCGAGGAAACCAAAAAGCAGTTTGGCCGTGTGGACATTTTGGTGAACAACGCGGGTGTGTTTGGGATGACGCCGGTGGAGTCGCTGGACGAGGCGGAGTTCGACCGGCAGTTCAACACCAATGTGAAGGGGCTGCTGTTCACCATAAAGGCTGCTCTGCCCTTGTTCGGCGAGGAGGGTGGCAGTGTGATCAACGTCAGTTCGGTGGTGAGCAAACGAGGCTTTCCGGGGAACAGTGTGTATTCCGGAACCAAGGGCGCTGTGGACTCGATTACGCGGGTACTGGCGGCGGAACTTGGGCCGAAGAAGATCCGCGTGAATTCGATCAACCCCGGGCTAGTAACGACGGAGGGGACAAGTTCAGCCGGGTTTACAAACGGCGGCGAGTCGGAGTTCGAAAAAATGGTGCTGACGATGACTCCACTGGGCCGGTTGGGAGAGCCAGGCGATGTGGCGGAGGTCGCGGTTTTTTTGGCGTCGAGTGATTCGCGCTGGGTAACCAGTTCGACAATCGAGGTAGCCGGCGGCGCGCACTGACAGCGGCGAGCGGCATGCGGTAGGTCTAGAAAGGTTATGCATGTCTAGATGAAAGTTCCTATACACTCATAATTTTGCTACACTCTTCGTGTGGACGCCTTCAAAAACCCTTTCGCGCCCGGTGCTGGGACGCAACCGCCCGAGCTTGCCGGACGTGAAAGGGTTCTGCACGATGCGGAAGTGGCGTTGGAACGGACCCGCGCGCGGGTTGCGGCTCGTAGTGAGGTTCTGGTCGGTCTGCGGGGTGTGGGCAAAACCGTCCTGCTCAATCGCATCCGCGAGATGGCCAATGAGCGCGGATTTTCGACCGCTCTCGTGGAAGCTCGGGAAAAAGCGACCTTACCGGAGCTGCTCATCCCGGTTCTGCGGAAGGTGTTGCTCAGATTCGATACCAAGGCTGTGTTGCGTGAAAAGACAAAGCTCGGCCTGCGGGTTCTGAAAAGCTTTATGGAACGCTTCCGGGCGAAGATCCGGGTTGCGGAGCTGGGCGACATTGAGTTCGGGGTCGAGGCGGAGCGTGGCCTGGCCGACAGTGGCGACCTCGAATCGGATCTTACCGACGTGCTGCTGAGTGTGGCAGAGGCTGGCGCGGAGTGTGGCACCCAGGTTTGTTTGCTGATCGATGAGTTGCAGTACCTGAGCGAGGGGGACCTGAGTGCCCTGATCATGGCACTGCACCAGATCAACCAGCGCAATCTGCCGCTGCTGGTGATTGCGGCGGGTTTGCCGCTGATTCTGGGATTAACCGGCCGATCCAAGTCCTATGCGGAGAGGCTGTTCGCGTTTCCGCGGATTGGTGCCCTGGAGCTCCCAGCTGCAAGCCGTGCCCTCACGGTCCCCGCAGCAACGCAGGGTGTTTTCTTCCAAGACGAAGCCCTGAGCAGAATCTACGAAAAGACTGAAGGCTACCCCTACTTTGTGCAGCAGTGGGGTTATGAGGTTTGGAACGCGGCCGGCAAATCGCCGATCACAGTGGATGATGTGACTTTGGCGACCAGAAACGCCATTCGACAATTGGACGAGAGTTTTTTTCGCGTGCGTTTTGATCGCTTAACGAAGCGGGAAAAAGACTTTCTCTTTGCTATGGTCGATGTTGGAGGCCAGCAGCAGCGTTCGGGTGAGATAGCCGATCGATTGGGGGTCAAGGTTTCGTCGATTGGCCCCTTGCGCAGCTCGCTGATCGCCAAAGGTATGATTTACAGCCCCGCACACGGCGACAATTCTTTTACGGTACCGCTGTTCGACGGCTTTCTGAAGCGGCAAGGTATTCGCTAACCAAAGACTGAAACGGCTGGAAAAAGACATGATCTCTGTTTCGAATGTATCGATGCGCTACGGCGCCAAGCTGCTCTTTGAGGATGTGAGCGTTACGTTCACCGATGGGCGGCGGTATGGGTTGACCGGGCCCAATGGGGCCGGCAAGTCCACGTTTATGAAGGTGCTGACCGGCGAGCTGGACGCGCAAAAGGGCACTGTGGTGCGGCCGAAGAAGTTCGGTGTGCTGCGCCAGAACCAGTACGAGTTCGACGCTTATCGCGTGATCGACACCGTCATCATGGGCAACAAGCCCCTGTGGGCGGCGCTGGAAGAGCGCGAGGCCATCTACAACAAGCCCGAGATGACCGATGAAGACGGCATCCGGCTGGGTGAGTTGGAGGGCGTCGTCGGGGAAGAGGACGGCTATGAGGCCGAGGCCAATGCCGCCATTCTGCTGCAGGGGCTGGACATCCCGGACGAGCTGCACGAGCGCAGGATGAGCGAGCTGCAGGGCGGGCAGAAGGTGCGCGTGCTGCTGGCGCAGGCGCTGTTCGGCAATCCGGAAGCGCTGTTCCTGGACGAGCCGACCAACTACCTGGATCTGGAGTCGATTCACTGGCTCGAAAACTTCCTGAACCGGTATAACGGCACGGTGATTTTGATCTCGCACGACCGGTACTTCCTGAACTCGGTGTGCACGCAGATCGCAGATATCGATTACGAGACGATCATCACGTACACCGGCGGCTATGACGACATGGTGCTGCAGAAGACGCAGGTTCGCAGCCGCATCGAGGGCCAGAACGAGCAGCGCGAAAAGAAGATCGCGCAGTTGAATGAGTTTATTGCGCGGTTCAGCGCCGGCACGCGGTCCAGCCAGGTGAACAGCCGTAAAAAGGAAGTGGAGCGGCTGCAAACCACGGAGCTTGCACGGAGCAACATCCAGCGTCCGTATATCCGGTTTGACTTGCTGCGGCCAAGCGGCAAACACCTGCTGGAGTTCGAGAAAGTGAACAAGAGCTACACGCAGCCGGACGGCGTCGTGGAGCACGTGATTCGCGACTTTACCGGCGCGGTGATGCGCGGCGAAAAAGTTGTGCTGGTGGGCCGCAACGGGCAGGGCAAGACCACACTGCTGAAGGCGCTGCTGGCCGGGGCACCGGGTGTGGAGGAAAGCTACACCACGGCGCTCGATTCCGGCGAGGTGAAGTGGGGGCATGAGGCGCAGATCGGTTACTTTGCGCAGGACCACACCGCGGCGATCCCCAAGGGAACCACGGCGGCCGAGTGGCTCCACAGCTACGATCCCAAGGCGAGCAAGGAAGACATTCGCGGCATTCTGGGGCAGATGCTGTTTCGGGGCGAAGAGGGCAACAAGAAGACCGAGGCGCTCTCCGGCGGTGAGGCCGCTCGGCTGTTGTTCTGCAAGCTGATGCTGCAAAAGCCCAACGTCCTGGTGCTGGATGAGCCGAGCAATCACCTGGATCTGGAATCGATCAATGCGCTGAACCAGGCGCTGCAGAAGTATGAGGGCACGGTGTTTCTGGTGACGCACGACCAGGACCTGATCGAGGAGGTTGGGACGCGCATTTGGCACTTCGAGGGCGGGCCGGCCGACTTCCACATCACCGATCACAAGGGTCCGTATGAGGAGTATCAGCAGCAGATGGCCCTGGCGGCGAAGTAGAACTTCGGCGCTGCCGGGTGGAACTGGCGATGGCCTGCGTGCGCGGGCCATTGCTGTTTTATGCTGCAGCTGCGTTCGGGTGGCGGCGCTTGTTCTGTCGCGTCGGCGCGGCGTCGGTTGCCGTGGGGCGGCGAAGTTCGCGGAACAGCGTGGCCTGGGCGATCACCAGGAAATTGGCAACGGGAGCCATGGCCCAGAACGCAACCGGAACGGGGAAGTTTTGGGGTGTTTGCATCGGTCTGCTACCGTGGAGGGCGTATGACCCTGAAGACCCGTTACCGCGTGATCATGCTGTTGCCCATTGTGGTGGTTTTGTTGAATGCATGGGTGGCATGGCGTGCGTTGGCCAACCTTTTCGATGCCCAGCGCTGGCTGGCGCACACCCTGGAAACGCTGACGCAGGCGCAGGAGGTGCGCCTGGGAATGAGTTCGGCCAACAATGCGGCGCGTGCCTACCTGCTGACCGGGGCGCCGGAGTTCCAGGGCCGCTTCAGCGACGCGCAGCGGGATGTCCATAGCTCGCTGGATAAAGTGGCGGCGCTGGCTGGCGACAACCGGTCGCAGCAGGAGCGGCTTCCGGTGGTGCGGCAAAGGATTCGCGTCAAGCTGGGTGCCCTGGAAACGGCGATGGCGCTGCGTCGCGCCCATCCCCGGGAGGCGCTGCCGGCCTATGCGCTGGAGCCGGTGCTGGCCGACAGCCCGGATGGGGGCATCAGCGTCAAGTACGCCATTTTGCAAGTGGAAGATGAAGAACGGCGGCTGTTGGCCTGGCGCTTCCAGGATGCGCAATCGGCGCGGCGCAAGGTGAATCTCAGCTTTGCGACGGCAACCGTGCTGGATCTTGTGTTGCTGGTGCTGGCCTTTCAGCAGCTGATCAATGCTCAGCGAGACAAGGAGCAGCTCGCGCAGCGCGCGGCGGAGATCAGCGGATTGAACGCGGAGCTGAGCGGGCTGAACGCTGAGCTGGAGCAGCGTGTGGAGCAGCGCACCCGCGAGCTGGAAGAGAGCAATCAGGAGCTGCAGGCCTTTTCCTACTCCGTTTCCCATGACCTGCGGGCGCCGCTGCGAACCATCGACGGCTTTTCGCTGGCGCTGGCGGAGGACTTTTCCGAGGTGCTTGACGAGGACGGCCGCGATTACATCCAGCGTGTGCGCGGGGGCGTGCAGCGAATGGGCATGCTGATTGATGCGCTGCTGCAGCTTTCCCGGGTGACGCGCTCCGAGGTACAGCGTGAACGCGTTGACCTGTCGCAGCTGGCGCAGCTGACGTTTGGCGAACTGGCGTCCAGCGAAACTGGTCGTGAGGTCCGGTTTGAGGTGCAGCCGAATGTGGTGGCCGAGGCGGACCCGCGTCTGTTGCGGGTGGCCTTTGAAAATCTGCTGGGCAATGCGCTGAAGTTCACCTCGCGAACCCCGGATGCATGCATTGAGTTTGGCAGCATGGAACGAGGTGCCGAGACCGTATACTTTATACGGGACAACGGGGCCGGGTTCGACATGCAGTACGTCGACCGGTTGTTTACGGCCTTTCAGCGCCTGCATGGCGACCGTGATTTTAAGGGTTCAGGAATAGGTTTGGCCACGGTTTCACGCATTGTCCGCCGCCATCAGGGACGGATCTGGGCTGAGGGCAAGGTGGGGGCGGGCGCTACGTTCTTTTTCACGCTGCAGAGCTGATCGCAGGATCAAGCCGCTTGGCACAGGTGTAGACAACGATGAGTGACAGCATGATTTTTTTGGTGGAAGACGATCCGGACCACGAGGCCCTGGCGCTGCGGGCGCTGAAAAAGGCCAAGGTAGCCAACAGCATCAAGGTCGCGCGGGACGGCGCCGAGGCCCTGGAGTATATGCAGGGCGTCCAAAACGGAACCGAGCCGGCGCCGCAGTTGGTGCTGCTGGATCTGAAGCTGCCCAAGGTGGAGGGCCTGGACGTGCTCCGAGCGATACGCGCCTCGGACAAAACGGCCATTCTGCCGGTAGTGGTATTGACGTCCTCCGACGAGGAACGAGATATTGTGGCGAGCTACCGGCTGGGGGTCAACAGCTACATCCGCAAGCCGGTCAATTTCACTGATTTTGCCGAGGCCACCAAGCAGCTTGGCATGTACTGGTTATTGCTGAACCAATGTCCGCCGTCGGTGTAGTTTCAGATCGAAAACCCCTGCGCGTCCTCGTGATTGAAGATTACGAGGAGGACGCGGTGCTGTTGCGACGGCACCTGCAGCGGGCGGGTTATGCGGTGGACGCGCTGCGCGTGGAAACAGGGGAACAGCTGACCGAGGCGCTGGCGCACCCGCAGCCCTGGGATCTGATCATCGCGGATTACACCCTGCCCAGCTTTGGGGCAAGGGATGCGCTGGCCATGATCCAGGCCAGCGGCCTCGACCTGCCATTCATTATCGTTTCCGGCACCATTGACGAGGTTTCAGCGGTGAGTGCGATGCGCGCCGGAGCGCACGACTACGTGCTGAAGGGGCATCTGGAACGGCTGCTGCCCGCCATTGAGCGGGAGCTGCTGGATGCGGAGCGGCGCCGCGAGCGCGTCCGCACCGAGGTGGAGCTGCGGCTGGCCCAGCAACGCTTTTCCGCGACTTTCAATCAGGCCGCTGTGGGCATGGCGCACACCACGGTGCAGGGGCACTTTGTGCTGGTGAACCAGCGGTTGGCGGAGCTGCTGTGCACCCCCCTGCAGCAGCTGACGGCCCTGTGCCTGAAGGACTTTCTGCTGCCCTCCGAACAGGGCCTGGACGCGACCCTGCAGGCGGAGCTGTTGGCCGGCACCCGCAATGGCTACCGGGTGGAGCGGAGCCTGATGCGCTCGGATGGGGCGACCTTTCCGGCGCAGCTGACGGTGTCGCTGCTGCGGCATGACGGTGCGGCCGGCGGCCCGGAAACTACGCTGCTTTGGGTGGTCGAGGACATCTCCGCACGCAAGGCGGCGGAACAGGAGACCGCCGAGCTGATGTCGCGGCTGATCAACTCCGAGCGCCTGGCCGCCGCGGGGCGCATGGCCAACACGCTGGCGCATGAGATCAACAACCCGCTGGAAGCGCTGACGAACATCTTCTATCTGCTGCAGATGCAGGAGCTTTCGCCGCAGACCCAGGAACTGATCGGGGTGGCGGCGCGGGAACTGGACCGCGTGGGGCACATCACCCGGTCCACCCTGAGCTTTTATCGCAAGGCGCCCGGGCGCACGCTGGATCTGGAGTCGCTGCTGCGGGAGGTGGTGCAGCTGTTTGCCTCGCGCGCGGCACAGCACGGGGTGGAGATGAAGGCCACCTACGAACCCGGCCTGCGGGAGGCGCGGTACGATCCCTCGCTACGCCAGGTCTTCGCCAACCTGGTGGGCAACGCTCTGGAAGCCATGGAGGAGAGCGGAGGCTGCATCCAGCTGCGGGCGCGGGTGCGGGGTGGAACGGCGGTGGTGATGGTGTCCGACACGGGCCACGGCATCGCCAAAGCCAATCTCCAGGCCATCTTTGAGCCCTTCTTCACCACCAAGGGCGAGCGCGGCACGGGGCTGGGTCTGTGGGTGACGCGCGGCATTGTGCAGGAACAGGGAGGCACGCTGCTGCTGCGTTCCTGCACCACGGGGCGCCGCCGCGGCACCACCATGCGGATTACGCTGCCCATCCGGGCTGACGCGAGCGAAGGGCTGCCAACTTGAGACTGGCGGCAAAGCCTGCCAATGGGAACCACCGCGGGATTACCAAAGGCAGGGTCGCGCAGGCGGCCTCCGCGCTCTACAATTTTGCCTATGGCGAGTGCGCAAACCCCTTCCGGCCAGAAAAACGTACTCGGGCAACCGTTGGAGCCCTGCGGTATGGACCCAGTCACCGGCTTCTACCGTGACGGCTGCTGCAACACGGGTCCCGATGACCGCGGCGTGCACACGATGTGCTGCATCGTGAATGACAACTTTCTGGAAACCTCGGCGCGACTGGGCAACGATCTGTCCACGCCCATGCCGCAGTACGGCTTCCCGGGCCTGAAAGCCGGCGATCGGTGGTGTGTCTGCGCCGCGCGCTGGCTGGAAGCGCAGCGCGAAGGCGCTGGCTGCCCGGTGGTGCTGGAGGCAACGCACGAGGCCACGCTGGAGATCGTGCCCTTTGAGCTGCTGCTGCAGTTTGCGGTCATCCCGGAACAGCTGCATTAAGGCCAAATCACAGCGGCTGTACCCAGCGCCAAGGGCGCGCTCTCTACCAGCCCAGGCCGAAGGCCTGGGTTAAGGCCAGCACACCCGCAAAGGGCTGAAAGCCCGTTCCACACCCGTTGAAGCGGGTGCCTGCCGCCGGCATCCAAACCGCTGTGCCACGACTTTCCGATCCTCGCTATGCCGCCGCGCTCCACATCGTCCACACGCTGACGGAGGCGGGCTATCCGGCCTACTTTGCCGGCGGCTGTGTGCGCGATCTGGTGCTGGGCGGCGAGCCCAAGGACTTCGATGTGACCACGGCGGCGCATCCGGAGGCGGTGCAGCGGCTGTTTGCCCGGACGGAGGCGGTGGGGGCGCACTTTGGGGTGGTGCTGGTGCTGGCGGACGGGCCGGACGGGCAGCGGATCGCCACGGAGGTCGCCACCTTTCGCTCCGACGGCAGCTACACGGACGGCCGCCGGCCCGACGCCGTCACCTTCGCCGACCGGCCGGAGGAGGACGTGCAGCGCCGCGACTTCACCGTGAACGGCATGCTGCTGGACGCCCTGCGCTTCGAGGCAGGGGAGCCGGCCGAGGACTGTGTGCTGGACTTTGTCGGCGGGCTCGCGGACCTGCAGGCAGGGGTACTGCGGGCGATCGGCGACCCGGTGCGGCGGTTCACCGAGGACAAGCTGCGGATGCTGCGCGCGATGCGCTTCGCGGCGCGGCTCGGATTCACGATCGAGCCGGCGACCCTGGGCGCGATCCGGCGATTGGCGCCGGAGGTCACGGTGGTGTCTCCGGAGCGTGTGCGGGACGAGCTGACCAAGATTCTGACCGAAGGCGCGGCCCGGCGCGGCTTTGAACTGCTGGACGCGAGCGGGCTGCTGCCGGTGCTGCTGCCCGAGGTCGCGCGGATGAAGGGCTGCGCGCAGCCGCCCGCCTACCACCCCGAGGGCGATGTATGGGTGCACACCCTGATGCTGCTGGACCATCTGCCGGCCGGGGCCTCCGCCACGCTGGCCTGGGGCATGCTGCTGCACGATGTAGGCAAGCCGCCCACCTTTACGCCGCCCGACCCGCAAAAGCCCGGGGACCGCATCCGCTTCAACGGCCATGCGGAGATCGGGGTGGCGGTGGCGCGCGCCATCCTGAACCGGCTGCGCTTCAGCAACGACGACTGCGCGCAGATTTTGGCGCTGGTGAAGCACCATATGCAGTTTGGCGACGTGCCCAAAATGAAGCAGTCCACGCTGAAGCGCTTTTTGCGCCTGCCGCGATTTGAGGAGCACATGGCGCTGCACTGCGCCGACGTGATGAGCTCGCATCGCATGCTGGGGCCGTATGAGACGGCGCGGAAAGCGCTGGCGGAGATGGGCGCGGAAGAGATTCGCCCCACGCTGCTGCTCACCGGCAGCGACCTGATCCGCGCCGGCTACCGACCCGGCCCGCGCTTCCGCGAGATGCTGACGATGGCCGAAGATGCGCAACTGGAAGGGCAGGTCGGTACGCCGGCGGAGGCAATGGCCCTGGTGCAGGCTGCGTTTGGGCCGCCGCCACGGTGAGCTGCAGCTCCGGCGGGACTCAGCGGCAGGTCACGGTGGTGCTCGCCCGTTCCGTAATCCCACCCTGCGTGTAGGTGGCCGTGAGGGTTGCGGGGCCGTCCGTGACCGCGGTGCAGGTGACCAGGCCATTGGTGTCGTCCATCGCGCTGCTAATCTGGACGGCTGCCGGCTGCGAAACAGCCCATGCAGCCCGGACGGGAACGACGATTTGCGGTGTGGCGCAACCTGAACCGTACAAGGCTCCGGCGTGTGCTGTGAACTTCTGTTGGTCGGATGACGCCTTGGCGCTGTGGTCCGGTGCGGATGTGCCTTGGTCTGCGACAGCGGAAAGACTGAAGCCGACCGGGGTGCAACCTGCATGGTTGCCCCCGCCACAGCCGCTGAGTGCGACCATCAAGAGCAGGGGAAGGCAGCAACAGGCTTTCATGCGAGGCAGAGTACACCCGGCTTCGGGAACAAGGCAATGAGCTTCATGGGAGCATGAAGTCTGGGAAGGCAGGGCATGGCTGAGATGCTGGACGGGGTGGTGGTGCTGGGGGCGGGGATGGCGGGCCTGGCCGCGGCGCGGGTGCTGGCGGAGGCGGGCGTCCCGGTGGTGGTGCTGGAGGCGCGGCAGCGGGTGGGGGGCCGCGTGTTCTCGGAGCGGACCACGGAGGGTGCGGTCGTGGAGCACGGCGCGGAGTTCATCCACGGCAAACCGGCCGCGCTGTGGGCGCTGCTGCAGGAAGCCGGGCTGCAGCCGGTGGAGCGCGACGGCGCCATGCTCCGCGAAGAAACGCCCGGCGCCGGGCTGGCGGCAGGGGATGGGGGCAGCGACTTTTTTGAGTCTTTGGAGCAATTGGCGGACCTGCCAGGGGAGGATGTGCCCTTTGCGGAGTGGCTGCAGCACAGCTCCTGGCCGGCGGGGGAGCGGGCGGTTCTCACGGGTTATGTGGAAGGCTTCAACGCAGCGGACGCCCGGCGGATCAGTGCGCGTTCGGTGGGCATGCAGCAGCGAGCCGACGATGCGATGGAGGGCGGCCGCGCCTGGCACCTACCGGGCGGCTACGCACAGCTGCCCGAGTTTCTGGCGACGCGGGTGCGCAGCGCCGGCGGGGAGATTCGGCTGGGCGCGGAGGTCCATGCGGTGCGTTGGCGGCCCGGCGACGTGGTAGTGAGCACCCGGGGCGCCGACCTGCGGGTGCCCCGGTGCCTCGTCACGCTGCCGCTGGGTGTGCTGCAGGCCGCCAACGCCAGCGCTCCGGGCAGTGTGCGGCTGGAGCCGGAGCCGCGTGCGCTGTTTGAGGCCCGGCGCCTGGCGATGGGGCACGTGGTGCGCTTTACGCTGCTGTTTCGGGAGCGCTGGTGGGAGGGGGCCGCGCAGCCGGACCCCGCGGCGCTCAGGACCGCGAGCTTTGTCTTTACGCCGCAGCGGGCGGTGCCGGTGTGGTGGACCCGGCACCCGGCACCCGAGCCCGTCCCGACGCTGGTGGGCTGGGCTGGCGGGCCACGCTGTGCGGCTTTGCAGGGCAAGACCGCGGCGGAGTTGGGCGAGCTGGCCTGTGCGGAGCTCGCGGCGGCCTTTCGGGTCGCGCCGGAGCGGGTGCGGGGAGCGCTGGTCAGCACGCACACCTATGACTGGAGCACGGACCGGTTTGCCTGCGGCTCCTACAGCTATGTGCCCTGCGGCGCGCTGGATGCCCCGGGGGCGATGGCGGTGCCCGAGGCCGAAACGCTTTTCTTTGCAGGCGAACACACCGATACGGCCGGCCATTGGGGCACGGTGCATGCGGCGCTGGATACCGGTCTGCGCGCGGGGCAGCAGATCCTCCGGTCTATCCGGCAGTCTAGCCAAGTAGCGCCGCGTTGAACATGCCCCCAAAGTGGGATGGGTAATAGGTAGCCGGTGGGAGAGCAACGCACCAAACGGCTTGCTAGGGTGATGGGGAACTTCAGGAGCTTCGGTCAGGGTGAAGAGCAGTGATGGCATCGATGGCGGCTGGGCGCGCATCCCGGGCACCGGGTCGACGGACCCCAACAGCCAGTAGGCCGGGCAAGGCCGGGCTGGCTCCATCTGCAGGCCCCGGTCGGCGGCGGAACGAAAAGGGCTTGGGATGCAGAGTGGTCTCCGGTATAACGTCCTCGGAGACCCTATGCCCGTTTGCGTCCCTTCCGGCTTCGCTGTGCCTGCATCCTTTTCTTCTGCGCCGCTGTGGTGAGCTTTGGGTATGGGCAAGCGCGACCGGCGCACCCGGAGGCGGAGGCACCGCCCAGCTTCGGTGCGGTGGCGGGCCATGTGTATCTTGCCGGCTCTGAGGTCCCGGCCCGCTTTGCTACCGTGGCGTTGCAGCCGTTCGACGTCAAGGACCCGCCCAAGTGGCAGCCTGGCAAGTCCGTGCCTGCCCCGTTCACGGTCTACCAGACGGATCTGGATGGCAGCTTTCGCATCGACCATGTGCGCCCCGGGCTGTATTACGTTGTGGCCAATTCACCGGGCGCGCTGTCGCCGTTTGCGCTGTTCAGCAAGGAAGAGCTGATGCACCCGGATGCGGAGGTGGCGAAACGCATCGCCGCTTCGGTGCCGGCGGTGCAGGTATCGCCCAACGCGGTGGCCACCGTGACGCTGCGGCTGCGGCGCGGCGCCAGTCTGGGGGGAACGATTCGCTTTGACGATGGGACGGTGTTCCCGTCGGCGTGGGTGAGCCTGGAGCGCCGTGGCGACGACGGCAAGTGGGCGCGCCCCCGGGCGACGGAGAGCTTTGACAGCACGGATCTGGACGGGCACTGGAAGATCGCCGGTCTGCCGGCAGGCGAATACCGCGTCAAAGTCGAGCTGATGGTGCAGGATCGCCATCAGAGTGCCCTGCTGGGCGACAACGAGTCGTCCTGGAACAACACCAAGGTTTCCATGCCGGTGTATATGGGGGACACGGTTCGCGAGGCGTCGGCGAAGCTCGTGAAGCTGGAAGACGGCCAGCAGGCCGATGGTCTGGACATCACGGTGCCGGTCTCAAAAATGCACACGGTCAGCGGGGCGCTGGTGGACAGCAAGACCGGCCAAAGCCTGAACGCCGGCACCGTGGCCCTGGCGTATGCCGACGACAGCAAGGAGATTACCTCCGTAAAGGTGGACCCGGAGACGCAGACCTTTACGCTGCCCTTTGTGCTGGAAGGCAGCTACAAGCTGCAGGCCAAGGATGCCCGCGAGGTGCGCTTCGAGCAGGCCGGCGACCCGGAGAACGACCCATTTCATCAGAACCGCAAGGAGGTCGTGCTGCGGCAGTATGGGCCGGGGGAGGCGCCGCTGGTGGTGCAGGGCGAGATGAGTGGGGTGAATCTGCCGGTGGAGATCAAAGCGGTGAAGGCGCCGTAGCCATTTTGCCCATTGAACGACCGCAAGATCAATCTCCGGCTTCGTTAGCGGTTGCGAGAACCGGAAATCGCATCTACCTTGAGTACGATGGATCACGCCAAGTTTCACGCCAAGCCTCTCCTGAATACCCCGCGGGCCTTTATCCCGGACACCTGGATCGAGATCGATGGCGTTAAGATCGCAGCCGAGATCGGCGAGCCGTTGGTGGATGCGATCAATCGCAAGGCAGCGATGGAGGGCACCACGGGTATCCCGCAGGTCTGCTATCTGCCGCCCATGGGCGCCATCGGCAGTTGCGACACCTGCATCGTCGAGGTCAACGGGGCGTTGACCCGCTCCTGCGGCGCGAAGGTGGCGGCCGGTCAGGTGGTGGAAAGCGCAAACGACCACGCGGATGTGGCCCAGCGCGAGGCCTTTGACCGCATCCTGGAAAACCACAACCTGTATTGCACCGTGTGCGACAACAACAACGGCAACTGCACGGTGCACAACACCACGGCCGAGTTGGACGTCCAGCACCAGACGCGCGAGTTCCGCACCAAAGGCTATGTGCAGGACCACAGCAATCCATTTTATCGGTACGACCCCAGCCAGTGCATCCTGTGCGGGCGCTGCGTGGAGGCCTGCCAGAACGTCCAGGTCAACGAGACCCTGAGCATCAGCTGGGAGCGCGAGGAACCGCGCGTGATGTGGGATGGCGGCGAGGTGATTGAGGGCACCAGCTGCGTCAGTTGCGGGCACTGCGTCACCGTTTGCCCCTGCAACGCGCTGATGGAAAAGGGCATGGTGGGCCATGCGGGCTACCTGACGGGTCTGCCGCCCAAGGTGCTGGACGACATGATCGAGGCCGTGAAGGGCATTGAGCCGTCCACGGGCTACCCCGCGATTCTGGCGCTGTCGGATGTGGAATCGGAGATGCGCAAGCAGCGCATCAAGCGCACCAAGACAGTATGCAGCTATTGCGGCGTGGGCTGCAGCTTCGATATCTGGACGCGCGACCGGCAGATCCTGAAAGTGGAGCCGGAGCACGGACCGGCGAACGGCATTTCCACCTGCGTGAAGGGCAAGTTCGGCTGGGACTACGTGAACTCGCCGGACCGGCTGGTGAAGCCCTTGAAGCGTATGGGCGAGACCTACGTCGAGATCGAATGGGACGAAGCCATCGCGATGGTGCGCGACAGATTCAGCGAGATCAAGGCGCAGCACGGGCCGGATGCGCTGGCGTTTATTGCTTCCTCGAAGTGCAGCAACGAGGAAAGCTTCCTGATGCAGAAGCTGGCGCGCGCGGTGATCGGGACGAACAATATCGACAACTGCAGCCGTTACTGTCAGACGCCGGCCTCCAAGGGGCTGAGCCGCACGGTGGGCTACGGGGGCGATTCCGGATCGATCTCGGACATCGAGATGGCGGATCTGGTGATTGTGGTGGGATCGAACACCAGCGAAAGCCATCCGGTGCTGGCGACACGCATCAAGCGCTCGCACAAGCATCGTGGGCAGCGGCTGATTGTGGCCGACCTGCGCAAACACGAGATGGCCGAGCGCGCCGACCTGTGGCTGCACCCCAGCCCCTCCACGGATGAGGTGTGGATCATGGCCGTCACCAAGCACCTGATCGACACCGGCCGGCATAACCAGGAGTTCATCGACATTTGGGTGAACAAGTGGGACGAGTTCCAGAAGAGCCTGGAGCCTTACACGCTGGAGCGCGCCGAGCAGGTAACGGGCCTGAGCGTGGACCAGTTGAAGCAGGTGGCCGATGAGATCGCCGCGGCCGAGCGCGTGTGCATTCTGTGGGCGATGGGCGTGACGCAGCACTGCGGCGGGTCGGACACGTCGACCTCCATCTGCAACCTGCTGCTGACCACGGGCAATTTCAAGCGCCCGGGCACCGGCGGCTACCCGCTGCGCGGGCACAACAACGTGCAGGGAGCCAGCGATTTCGGCTCCATGCCGGATGTGTTTTCCGGCTACCAGAAGGTGGAGGAAGCCGACGTCCGCGCCAAGTTTGAGGCGCACTGGGGCGTGACGCTGCCCATCACCAAGGGCCTGGACAACCGCGAGATGATCTCCGCGATCCACGAAGGCAAGCTGCGGGCGATGTACATCAAGGGCGAGGACACCATTACCTCGGACGCTAACGCGGTCGACGTGGGCGAGGCGTTGTCAAAGCTCGATTTCCTGATTGTGCAAGACATCTTCTTTTCGGCAACCTGCCAATATGCGGACCTGGTGCTGCCCGCTTCGCCGTCGCTCGAAAAGGATGGGACGTTCGTCAACACAGAGCGCCGCATTCAGCGCTTTCATAAGGTTTGGGAGCCGCTGGGCGAATCCAAGCCGGACTGGGAGATCCTGCAGCTCATCGCCAAGGCGATGGGCGGCGCCGGTGGCTGGAACTACACGCATCCCGAGCAGGTGATGGCCGAGGTTGCCGCGCTGACTCCCACCATGGCCGGCGTCACCTATGAGCGGCTGGAGGGCTACAAGACCCTGCAGTGGCCGGTGCACGCCGACGGCACCGATGAGCCGCTGCTTTACACGCGGGAGTTCCCCTTTCCGGACGGCAAAGCCTCCTTTTATCCCCTGGAGTATGTGCCGCCAAGCGAGGAGGCCAACGAGATCTATGATCTCCACGTCAACAATGGCCGCCTGCTGGAGCACTTCGAGCAGGGCAATATGAGCTATCGGGTTCCCGGCATCAAGGAGATCACCCCCAATATCTTTCTGGAAGTTTCACCGGAGCTCGCGCAGCAGCGAGGGCTGGAAACGGGTCGCTTTGTACGCATTGAAAACAAGTATGGTCAGTTGAAGCTGCCCGTCCTGGTGACCACACGCGTCCAGGGGCACGAGATGTATCTGCCCATGATCTCCACGACGGAGGCCGTGAACAAACTGACCAGCCTGCACACCGACCGCGCCACGCACACACCCGCCTACAAAGAGCTGGCGGTAAAGATGACCGTGCTGGACGAGACTGGCAAGAGCCCCTTGCCACGACGCAACTTCCGCTTCGGCTCGCGCACGCCGACCGACGGGGTAGAAGTGGAAAAGAAGTGGGAGAAGCAGGGCTACTGGCTGCCAGGGACGCGGTTGAAAGACAAGCTGGTGCAGATCAAGACGACGGAGCCGGCGTAAAAATTGATGGTTGTTAGTTGTTAGTTAGTTGGCAGTTGTTCGCAATGGCTAAGACTAACGTCTTGGAACTTCCGACCGAATCTCCGCTCCGCTTTCACGAACAACGAACAACGAACAACTTAGAACGAACAACGAACAACGAACAACCCCGGAAAGGCACCTTTATGGCACATCCGATCTCATTCACGCCGCAGCCGGTTGACCCGCATCTGGAGCTGATGCGTAAGCTGGAGGCCGCGCCCAAGGAGCATGCCGAGGCCCTGCTGGGTCTTTGGGACACGCTGCAAACGGCGCACGATCAGGGAATCCTGGATCTGGTGCATGGGTTGATCGGCGGCCGCGACATCATCGCCGGCAAGCTGGCCTCCGCGCTGGTGATGGAAGAATCTGTGAACGCGGTGCGCAACCTGATTGCGCTGGGACGCATCGCCGCGGCGCTGGACCCGGAGGTCCTGCATCGGCTGGCCAAGGCCATGGACCAGGGTATGCAAGGGCCTCATCCGGATGGCGACACGCCCAGCATGTTTCGTATCCTGCGCCAGGCGACCTCGCCGGCTGGCAAGCGCGGCCTGAGCTTTGCCGTGCAGCTTCTGGTGGCGCTGGGCACCGCCACCGAAGGGTAACGACCCGTTGCAAATTTCGGGGACGGTAGATTCCCCCTCGCGTATACACTGGCGCTCAAACCAGCCTGTTGCCCGAGGTGTTACCCATGCCAGAAGCGGTTGTATTTGCCGAGGATCCTCCCCTTTCTCCCGTCGAGCGTGTGACGGATACCTTTGTCGCGCCGTCGCGAACATTCCTGGATGTACGGCGAAATGCCAGTTGGTGGATGCCCTTGATCCTGCTTGCCGTCGCGTCGTACTTCCTGACCGCGGCGATCCAGACCAGGGTGGGATGGTCGCAGTTGGTGGACAATGAGATTCGGTTCAACCCGAAGATGGCCGAAAAGCTGGCCACCGTGCCGCCGGAGCAGAGGGGCGCCATGCGCTACACGTTTCAGGGCAGCTTCTACGCCGCGCCGCTGTGGACGCTGCTGTTCACGTTGATTGCCGCACTTGTGCTGTGGCCGACCATCAACTTTGGCTTTGGCGGTTCGGCGACCTTTGGGCGGGTGTTCTGCGTGGGCATCTATGCGGCGCTGCCGGGAGCCATCTCGGCGATTCTGGCAGCTGTTATGCTCTTCGCTGGCCGTAGCGCGGAAACCTTCACCACGCAAGCCATGCTGGGCAGCAACCCGGGCTACTACATCGACACCCCGGGGGCGTTGAAGACGTTTCTGACTTCGCTGGACGTCTTTACCCTGTGGACGGCGGTGCTGTGGAGCCTGGGCCTGGCGATCGTGGCGCGCACCAAGCGCTCGGCGGGCTTTTTCGCGGTGTTTGGCTGGTATGTGCTGATCGTGCTGGCGCGCACGGCGACCGCAGCGGTTGGGTCCTGATTGGGGACAGGCTGCCACATAAAAGGCCTGCACCGAATCCGGCGCAGGCCCCTTTTGCCGTTGCGGTCACGTTACTTCAGGAAGTCCAGCAGTGTCTTGTTCACCTCTGCGGCGTGCGTCCAGATAAGGCCGTGCGGGCCATCCTTGACCACATGCAGCTTGGCGGAGGGGATCAGGGCAGGCATCCGGGCGCCGGAGGCCTCCAGCGGAATGACCTTGTCGGCGTCGCCGTGAATCACCAGCGTGGGGACCTTGATCTGCTTGACGTCGTCGCGGAAGTCCTCCAGCCAGGAGTCCACGGTGAAGAGCATGGCTTGGTAGCTGGACTGCGATGTCACGACGAAGTCAGCCTGTAGCTTGGCATCGGAGACGGCATGGGAGAGCAGGCTTTGGTTGTAGAACACCTTGCCGAAGCTCTGCAGAGCTTCGAAGCGATCCTTTTCGATCTGCTCTTTCATTTGGTCGAAGGCGGAAGGATCGACACCCTCGGGATTCTGGCCGTCCTTGCGCAGCGCGGGGGCAACCGAGCTGAGGAAGCCGCACTTGGTGACGCGCCCATGGTTGTATTTGCCCATGTAGCGCGCGACCTCGCCGCCGCCCATGGAAAAGCCGAACATGGCAAGGTCCTGCAGATCGAGGTGTTCGATCAGCTCATAGGCGTCCTTGGCCAGGGTGTTGTAGTCGTAGCCGCTGTTGGGTGCGGAGCTGCGACCAAAGCCGCGACGGTCATAGGTGATCACGCGATAGCCTGCGGCCAGCAGCGCGGCCGACTGCCGCTCCCAGGAGCCGCCGTTCAGGGGCCAGCCGTGAATCAGCAGAACCGGTTTGCCGGTGCCGCGGTCCTCGTAGTAGAGCTCAATATCGGTGCTGTTCTCTTTGCCTACCGTAAAAAATGCCATTCCATCCTCCACCGTTATCTGATGCAGGGGACGGATGGCCGGAGCGTATCCGGGACTGTAACGCGTAGCCTGAAACCGTGGATTCCCTTCGGGAATGACAACAAAAGGTCTACCCCGCTCCCCAGCGCCGGAAGACGAGCGAGCCGTTGGTGCCGCCGAAGCCGAAGCTGTTGGAGAGCACGTGATCGATCCTGGCCGGCTGTGGCTTGCCGGGGACGTAGTTGAGCCGGCAGGCGGGGTCTACGTTTTCGAGGTTCACCGTGGGCGGAGCGATCTGGTGCTGCATGGCGAGCACGCTGATGCCGGCTTCCAGGCCGCCCGCGCCGCCGAGCAGGTGTCCGGTCATGGATTTGGTGGAACTGACCAGGAGGTCGCCCTTGCGGGCACGCTCGCCGAAGATGTTTTCCATTGCCTGAGACTCCAGCGCATCGCCCAAAGGCGTGGACGTGGCATGGGCGTTGACGTAGTCGATGCGGTCGGGCTCGATGCCGGCCGATCGCAGCGCGTTGACCATGGCGCGGCGGCAACCCTCACCTTCCGGGGCCATGCCAGTCATGTGGAAAGCGTCGCCACTCATGCCATAGCCCACGACTTCGGCCAGAATGTTGGCACCGCGAGCTTTGGCGAACTCGAGCTCTTCGAGGATGAGGATGCCCGCGCCTTCGCCAACGACAAAGCCGTCGCGGTCACGATCCCAGGGCCGGCAGGCCCGCTGCGGCTCGTCGTTGCGGGTGGAAAGCGCCTTCATGGCCGCAAATCCGCCCACCGAAAGCGGGGTGATGGCGCCTTCCGCGCCGCCGGCGATCATGGCGTCGGCATCGCCCCGCTGAATGGTGCGGAAGGCGTCCCCGATGGCGTGCGCGGAGCTGGTGCAGGCCGTTGCCGTGGCCTCGTTAGGTCCCTTGGCGCCCCAGCGAATGCTGACGTGCCCGGCGGCCAAATTCACGATGGAAGCGGGGATAAAGAAGGGCGAGATGCGGCGCGGGCCGCCATTCATCAGCGCTGTGTGCTCGCGCTCGATGATGTCGAACCCGCCGATGCCGGAGCCAATGTGCACGCCGATGGTGTCGGCGTTTTCCGGGGTGATCTGCAAGCCCGAGTGTTCCACCGCTTCCTGTGCCGCGGCCATGGCGAAATGAATAAACCGGCCCATTTTGCGGGCTTCTTTTACTGCAATGAACTTCGTTGGATCGAAGTTCTTGACCTCGGCGGCGATGCGAACGGGATGGCCTTCGAGCGCAAAGGCCGTAATCTCCGCTACACCGCTGCGGCCCGCCATGAGCCCCTCCCAGACCTCGGGTGCAGTGTTGCCCACCCCGCAGATCAGACCCAGGCCTGTGACGACGACACGACGCTGCTCCATCTCCCTTGCCTGCCCTCCGCGAGTGTTTGGTTGAACTTACTTGGTTTTCTGATGCTGCTCGATGTAATCGGTGGCGTCCTTAACGGTCTTGATCTTTTCGGCATCTTCATCCGGGATCTGTATGTCGAACGCCTCCTCGAACTGCATCACCAGTTCGACGACATCGAGGGAATCGGCTCCGAGGTCTTCCTGGAAGCTTGCGCCGGGAGTGACTTCGGCTTCATCCACCTGAAGCTGTTCGACAATAATCTGTTTGACCTTTTCGTCCACTGCTGCCATCGTGTGCGTCTCCTCTTTCAATCCTGGAAAGACTGGGTTTGAGCCTTCGTCGAAGGCATTGGATGCGCCAGCCCCAGTGCCCAAGGATACTGGCGTGTCCCCCACGTGTAAAGAAGAGGTGCCAAGTGAAGATCGTCTTCAGGTAGCATGGCTGCATGCAGGGCGCGACCGCAGAAAAGTCTCCCAGTCCGCCGCGCAGTCGCGAGACGCGCTTCTGCACGCGCTGTACCCCTGCCGTGTTTCGCCGCATCAATCGCGTCACGCCGCTGGAACGAACTCTGCTGACCTGGCTGGGCTTTTTCCCGTGGGAGTGTGTATCGTGCAGGCGCAAGCGCTACCTGCGGGACTCCGGGCGCCGATCTGAGACGGCGGCGGCGGTCTGAAGATCGCATTGCCTTTTTAATCCTCATTGGCGACCAGCATGGGAAGAAGGCCTTCCCGGGACCGGTTGCCGCGGCCATCCCCATGGTCTTCGCCCAGGCGTGGATCGGCCTCCTCCAGAGTCACGTCGCGGAGCGACCTGTTGATGGCGCGGGTGCGTGTGTTGAGCTTTTCGATGGTGTTCTGCACCGTGCCGACCTGCCGCTCCATGGAGCTCATCAGTGTTTCAAAGGTGCCGAACTCCTTGCGCGCGTTGGCCAGTACCTTCCATACCTCGTCGCCTTTTTGCTTCAGGTCGAGCATGTGGAACCCCATCTGGAAACTGTTCAGGATAGCGGACAGGGTGCTGGGACCGGCGATGGTGACACGGCAGTTCCCCTGGATCTCTGCCTGGAGGCCATCGCGGCGCATCACCTCGGCGTACAGGCCTTCGGTGGGCAGGAACATGATGGCGAAGCTGGTGGTGGCGGGCGGGGCGATGTACTTGTCGCAGATGCGCTTGCCTTCGGTGCGGATGGCGGCCTCAAAGGCCTTGCCGGCGCTGAGGATGTCGGCAGGGGCGCCCTCGGCGTAGGCGCTTTCCAGCCGCTCCCACGCTTCGCGCGGGAACTTCGCGTCGATGGGCAGCAGCACCTCGCCGTTGGGTGTGGGCACCTTGACGGCGTATTCGACCATTTCACCCGTGTTGGGCTTTACCTTGACGTTTTGGCTGAACTGAGTGGGCGCCAGCATCTGGCTGAGCAGCATGCCGAGCTGCACCTCCGCGAAGCCGCCGCGGCTTTTGACATTGGTGAAGATGCGGGAAAGATCGTCCACGCCGGCGGACAGCTTGCTCATTTCGCCCAGGCCGCTGTGCACTTTGGAAAGCTGATCGGTGACCTGGCCGAAGCTCTCGGTGAGCCGGCTTTGCAGGGTGGAATGCAGCTTTTCGTCCACGGTGGAGCGCATCTCTTCGAGCTTGGCGGTGTTGGCCTCGTTCAGCTTTTCGAGGCGTTTTTCGACTGCGGCGCGCAAGGTTTCGCTGTCGGTGGCCTGTGCCCGGGACAGATCTTGAAGACGCGTGTGCAGGGCATCGCGGCTTTCGCTGTGATGGCGCGCTGTGTCCGTTGTGAAGCCGTTGAAGCGCTGCGAGAGACCAGCGATCTGTGCGTCCAGCGCGGTGCGGAGGCGTTCGGCATCGGCTTTGTGGTCGCCGCGAAAGCTGTCCAGGGTTTGGCGCAGGGTATCGCCCAGCAGGTTGAGGTTGGCCAGCACCTCCCGGCGCAGCGTTTGCGCGTGCCCGTCGTCGGTCTGCTGGGTGCGCAGCGCGGCCTCACCTGCATCCTGCCGCAACTGACTGATCTCGGAGCGCAGCAGGCGTTCCAGCGCCTCACCGCGGGCATCGGTCTGCGCCAGTTGACGGGGGATCTCCGCGGCCGCCAGGGCCTCCAAACGCGGATCGAGCGCCGGGGCGCTTTTTTCGGCGGAGCGACGCAGCAGCAGGAAGGCGAGCAGCAGCAGGATCGCGATTTGGAGAGCAAGGAGGGCAGGCAGCATTTCGTCTTTCCTTCGCTTGCAGAATAGCATCGGGATCTACGGCTTTTCTGCGGAAAACCGGGGTTTGTAGCGAATTGGTGCAGGTTAATGGTTCAATAGTGGTAGAGCCCAGAGGCTCGCCGAAGGAAAGCCAGCCGTCTTATGCGTATGTCGCGCTTTTTCGCTCCCGCGTTGTTGTTTGCTCTCGCCCCCCTGGCCGCCGTGGCGCAGACCTCCGTGCCGCCCAATCAGGTGTCGGTCAAGGGTGATCCCTCGTTTCTGAAGCCGCCCGCCGGGGCGAAGGTGGCGATCGTGGAGTATGAGGATCTGGAGTGCCCGGCGTGCGCGCATGCGTTTCCGATTGTGCACCAGGCGGCAGCGCACTACCACATCCCCCTGGAAGAGCACGATTTTCAGATTCAGGGCCACAAGTGGAGCCATCAGGCGGCAATCTTTGCGGATTACCTGAAGGCCAAGGTTTCGCCGCAACTGGCCGAGGAGTACCGGCGCGAGGTGTTCGCCTCGCAAGTTCGCATCGAGTCCCAGGACGATCTGCGCAACTTCACCCAGAGCTTCATGAAGAACGCAGGCAAGCAGATGCCCTTCGTGGTCGACCCAACCGGGCAGTTCGACCGCGAGGTCAACGCTTCCACGGCGGAAGGGATGAAATTTGGCTTGCAGCACACGCCTACGATCTTTGTGGTGACCCAGAATCATTGGATCGAGGTGGCGGATGTGGACGACATCTACGCCGCCATCGACCAGGCGGAGGCGCAGGCCAATACCGGTCATCCCAGCGCAGGAAACGCCCATCGCAACGGCACCCGTCAGCGGTAAACGAGGGCGGTACCGGCGCGAAAAGCTCAAGTAAAGCTTGAGGCAGGGGTTACCACCCTGGTTCCGGCCGGGCGCAGTATCCAACCCGGCACCACACCGCGGAAGGCGCTTCCGGTGTGCGGGGGTGATCCCTATACTCTGAGGGACACGGGTGTGGTTGACTCGCGCGGAGAACTATGGGCATTCAGCCGATTCGCAAACACGTTGCACCAGAGATTCCGGACAAGCTGTACTTCAGGATTGGGGATGTGGCACGGCTGTGCGAGGTGCCGGCCTATGTGCTGCGTTTCTGGGAGACAGAATTCCCGCAGCTGAAGCCGAACAAGGGCGGCACGGGGCAGCGGCTCTATCGCAAGCGCGATGTGGAGATGGCGCTGCGCATCAAGTCATTGCTGTACGACCAGGGGTATACCATCCCGGGTGCGCGCCAGGTGTTCAAGGACGAGGCGAAGGCGCGCGAGGCGGCTGCGGCGGAGACCATGATGCCGGCTCCGGGCGAACTGGCGCCCGGACCCGCCGTCGCTGCCGGGCCGGCGCATACGGCCGTCGATGCCGGGGATGAACTGCGGCGCAAGGCAGCCCTACGCGTCGTGCGGGAAGAGATTTGTGCCTTGCTGGCCATGTTGGAGCAGCCGCTGCTGGAGCGTTCCGCCCCGCGCACAAACCGCACGGCCGCGACGGAGGCGAAGGCGCAGGCCGGCCCGACGCTGCAGGTAATGCGGCCCCGGCTGGTGCTGGAAGCCCGCCCGCCTGCTGTGGAAAAGCTGCGCCTGGTGGTCGACCCTCAGGACCAGGGCGACCTGTTCTCCGGAGATTAGCTGTTGGCGCAGGTTGTGCAGCGAATTCCTGTAGCCGATCCAGTGCGCCGGACGGGATGGGGGCTGTTCCGGACGGGCAGTCACACGGCGGCATCGGCGACGGTGCTGCTGATGATGAGTTCTGTGTGCTCCGGGCTGTTGGCGCTGGTGCGCATCAAGTACATCAATTTCCTGTTTGGCGCGGGCGTGGCCCAGGACGCCTACCAGGCGGCCTTTACGCTGCCCGATCTGCTGAATTACTTCCTGATCGGCGGCGCGGCGGCCATCTCGATGGTTACCATCCTGAATCGGTACCGTGAGGCGGGGGATGAGGCCGGCGCGGACCGGGCGCTTTCCGTCATCCTGTCGAACATGCTGCTGGTCCTGGGCGCCGGCGTTCTGCTGGGCGAGATCTTTGCGCCGTTTTACGTGTCGCTCGCCAACAAGGGCTTCCCGCGAGAAACGCACGACCTGTGCACGTCGTTGACCCGCGTGATGCTGCCGGTGCAGCTCTTCATCCTGACGGGCAGCATGATGAGCGCGCGGCTGCAGGTGCGCAAGATCTTCATCTACCAGGCATTTACGCCCATCCTTTACAACGGTGGAATCATCGGCGGGGCGGTGCTGTTGCATCGTGGTCTGGGCGTGTATTCGCTGGCCATCGGTGTGCTGGTTGGCATGGCGGTGGGCTCCACGCTGCTGAACACGCTGGGCGCGCTGCGCACCGGCCTGCGATTTCAGCCGCGGGTCGACTTCCGCGACCCTGCCTTTCGGGAATGGCTGCGGCTGAGCCTGCCCCTGATGGTGGGCGTCTCGCTGGTGATGTTCGACGGCATTTTTATGAAGTACTTTGCCAGCTCACAGCGCGGCGGCGTGACGCTGATCAGCGTGGCGAAGTACCTGTTCAATGCGCCATTCAATGTCATCGGACCGGCGGCCGGCCTGGCCTCGCTGCCGTTCTTTGCGTCGCTGTTTCAGAGCGGGCGGATGTATGACTTTTCAGCGTCGGTGGGGCGTTCGGTGTCGCGGCTGTTCAGCGTGGGGCTGCTGGTTTCGGCGTGGATGATCGCTCTGGGGCCGTGGCTGCTGGACCTGTTTCGCGGCGGCCGCTTTAACCGCGCCGATGCAGCCGAGACTACGCAGCTATTTACCGTGCTGGCCATTACCCTGGCGGTGTGGGCGGTGCAGGGCATCTACGCCCGGGCTTTTTATGCGGCCAGTGACACGAGGACGCCGGCGATCACGGGAACGGTAATCACCCTGCTGTCGGTGCCGCTGTACTGGTCGATGTTCCGGGCGGAGGGTCTGCGCGGCCTGGCGATCGCGTCGGACATCGGCATCCTGCTCCAGACCACGAGCCTTGCGGTGTTGCTGCACCGCAAGCGCCTGGTCAGCCTACTGCACCTGGAGGGAGCGGAGATTGGCCGCGCGGCGGTGGCGGCGATCTGTGCGGCCGTGGCTATTGTGGTGGTGGTGTACCGGCTGCCGCGAGCGCATGGGCATCTGGCGGATCTGGGCGTCATCGCCTTGGGCAGCGGCGTGTGGACCGCGGTGGCGCTGGGCGTGCTGCGTCTGACCGGGTCCACGCTGCCCGCGCAGGTGCTGCGCCGGCGCCGGGGAGCGGCTTAGGGTTTGAGAGGAAGTCTCGTGGCTGTATCCGGTCGCCTATAGGGCGGGCCTTCAGCCCTTGCGGGTGCACTGGCCATAAACCCAGGCCTTCGGCCTGGGCTGTTGTAGGACGCGCCCATGGCGCTGCGTACAGCAGCTATGCGTTGGTTGGGCGTCAGCTTAAAAACGCAGGTTCCCTCCGGGAATGACAACCAAAGGGGCAAGCTGCACAGGGAAGCGGCTTACTCCGGCCTGGCGGCGTTGGCCTTGTCCTGTGCGCGGGCTGCCTTCTTCACCTTGCCTGAATCCAGCGCCTTCTTCTCGGCTTTGTCGGCCTTGGCCTGAGCCTTATCGGCTTTTTCCTGCTGCCTGGCCTGTGCTTTGGCTTCTTTGCGGGTCTGCTCGTTGGTCTGCTGCGCGAAGACCGGACCTGACAGCAGAAGACCGAGACTGAGGGTGGCGGCGAAACGGGAAACTCTCACAAGTAGGCTCCTTCGTCCGTTTTGATGATGGAGATTCCACCGGGGTTAGCCGTTTTTGGCGTCCTCGTACTCCTCGTGCCAAGCGGTCTGGATGGCTTCGAGCACGGGCTCGGTGGATTTCGTGGGGTCGCCGGCGAAGCCAGGCAACTCGGTCACCCACTTGTGCAGATCGGTGAAGCGCACGGTGTAGGGATCGAGGTCGGGGAAGCGCTCCTGCAGTTGAATGCCGATCTCTAAGACGTCGGTCCAGGTGATTTCGCGAGGCATTTGGGGTGGGGCTCCTGTTTTCAGTGTATGCGGCTCTTTGCTGTTCTCGTGGTGCTGTATAGCGCCGTTGCCTTTGCTTCTGTCATGCCCCGCCGGGAATCTGCGTCTTGGCTCGCCAGAACTGCAGATCTCTCCATAGCAGAGGAGGTCTGCTTTAGCGCGCGAGGAAGTCTGCCGGGGTCAGGATAGTTGTCTGGTGGAAGGGATGGAGGGCGAGGAGATCGAGGTCGCCGGTGATGAGGAAGTCGGCCTGTCCGTCGATTGCGAGCTCAAGGAACTTGTCATCTTTCGGGTCACGGCAGAGCCGGACCAGGCTGGTCACGTCCACTTGCTTAGTCACGTTGAAGATGGCTCCAACATATTCGCGCCTGAGAGCGCCGGGCTTGTACCGGTCGAACTTTTCCCGGCTGATCACCACTTCCAGTTCGCGCCAAGTCGCCTCAGAGCGCAGGACGTCTGCTTGGCGGAGAGCCTTTTCCACTGCCAGACCTGCAACAGATTGCGGATAGATCGAAGCACTGATCAGGGTGTTTGTATCCAGAATGGCCCTACTCAGGCGCTTTTCGATCAAGTGCCTTCTCCAGTTCCTGAAGCTCTTCGGGCGTCGCTACGGAGTGGAGGTAATCCCCCAATCGATGCATGGCTCGGATTGCCCTTTCTGCGCGAGCTTCCCTAGCTTCCTCGTATACTTCTGCCGAGACAAGCGCGGCCACTGTCTTTCCGTCGCGCTCGATCAGAATGGTTTGGTCCCCAACAGCCTGGAGCAGATCAGGTGCGGAATTGGCAAACTCCTCTTGCGAGATGGTGCGCGTCATAGACGCAGCATACTCCGCAATACATTACAGGCTAAAATACTGGGTGAAATGGCCTTGGAAACGCTGCATCCGGCGGGCTCTGCTCCTGCCCTACCCTCCCGAGCCCCCGGCATCGCGCCAGCCAGGCGCCGCATGACGGCCCGTCGCCGTTTGCTGGCGGCCGAGCGCCGGTTGCGTGAGCTTAAGTCGATCGGCGCGGCGCTGGTGGATACGGCGCATCCGTACATGGCGCACATTGTGCCGATGCGCCGCTGCAATCTGGCCTGCACCTATTGCAATGAGTTTGACGATGTGTCCAAGCCCACGCCGCTTGCGGAGATGCGGCGGCGGGTGGACCATCTGGGGCGGCTGGGCACGGCGGTGATCACGATCTCCGGCGGCGAGCCGCTGCTGCATCCGGAGCTGGACGGGGTCATCGAGCGCATCCGCCACACCGGCGCCATCGCGGGCATGATTACCAATGGCTACCTGCTGATGCCCGAGCGCATCGAGCGGCTGAACCGGGCCGGGCTGGACCACATGCAGATCTCCATCGATAACCTCATGCCGGACGAGGTCTCGAAAAAGTCGCTCAAGGTGCTGGACGCCAAGCTGCGCATGCTGGCCGAGCACGCGGATTTCCATGTGAACATCAACTCGGTGGTCGGCGGGGGCATTCAAAACCCGGAGGATGCGCTGGTGATCTCGAAGCGCGCGCTGGAACTGGGATTTTCGTCCACCATCGGGATCATTCATGACGGCTCCGGCCAGCTGAAATCCCTGGGCGAGCGCGAACGCAGGGTGTGGGAAGAGGTTCGCTCGCTGACGCGGCGGTCGTATTCGCGCTTCAACGGCTTCCAGGAGGCCATCGCGAACGGCAAGCCGAATGACTGGCGTTGCCGCGCGGGTGGGCGCTACCTGTATGTGGATGAGAACGGGCTGGTGAGCTACTGCTCGCAGCAGCGCGGCTACCCAGGCATCCCCGTGGCGGAATACACCAGGGAGCGGGTGGAGCGCGAGTTCATGACCGAAAAGGGCTGCGCGCCGAACTGCACCATCAGCTGTGTGCACCAGGTCAGCTTTATCGACCACTGGCGGGCGCCGCAGCACCTCAAGAATGCGCCGCACGCCCCGCGGCATGGGGATGTGGAGCTGGTGCAAATCCAGTAGCCAGCGCCCGTTGAACCCGCCCGGGGGCCGCCGTACTCTAATACGAGGCCCTTATGTCCGACGTCGCCGTCCTGCCCCCTGAACCCGCGGCCCCTGAGCCGATCCACAGCTGCCCCAGCTGCAGCCACTGGCTGCCGGACGGCACACTGGCCTGCCCGGATTGCCAGACCCTGACCTATGGCCAGCACCTGACCGAGCTGGCGCAGGGCGCGCAGTCGTTGGAGGGTGAAAGCAAGTGGGCCGAGGCCCGGGATCGCTGGCGCGCCGCGCTGGTGTGGCTGCCCGCGGAGACGCAGCAGGCCGACGCCGTGCAACAGCACCTTGTGCAGCTCGATGAGCGCATCGCGAAAGACTCCGCCTTCAAGGCCAAGTGGACCAAGCGCCTGGGGCCGTTTGCGCCACTGTTTTTCTTTCTGCTCAAGCTGAAGTCGGCGCTGCTGGTGCTCTTCAAGCTGAAGTTTTTCGTGGGACTGTTCGGCTTTTTCGCCCTGTACTGGCTGCTGGGAGGATGGAAGTTCGCGCTGGGCTTTACGCTGTCGATCATGATTCACGAGATCGGGCACTTCGTGGCGGTGAAGCGGCGCGGCCTGAAGGCGGAGCTGCCCATGTTTATTCCCGGCATGGGCGCCTATGTGCGCTGGTATTCCATGGGCATCAGCCGGGAGGAGGTCGCGGCGATCTCGCTGGCCGGGCCGCTGTATGGGCTGGCGGCGGCGGTGGTCTGCCTGGCTCTGGCCTGGACCCTGCACAGCATCACCTTTTTGATGCTGGCCAATATCGGCGCATGGTACAACCTGTTCAACCTGACCCCGGTATTTGGCTTCGACGGTGCGCAGGCGACGCCGGCGCTGAGCCGGTTGCAGCGAGGCATGATTGCGGGACTGTGTGTGCTGTTTTTCGCGCTCACGGTGGCCGACAGCACGAATCACCGCGGCGGCACGCAGTGGGTGTTTCTGTTTGTGGCGGCGGGCATGGCCTGGCGGTGCTTTACCAACGACGCGCCCGAAACGCCGCACACGCGGACGCTGATTGTGTTTCTGGGGCTGGTGCTGTTGCTGGGGTTCATGCTTTACCTGACGCCTGTGCCGGGGATGTAAAGACCAACGCCAAGGGCGCGAAGGACGCCAAGGTACGCCACGGCTGCCGATGTGTAGATGCCAACGCCAAGTGTACAAGGTACGCCACGGCTTCCGTTGCGCAACTTTGCGTTCTTTGCGGCCTCTGCGTTGGCCTTCGGCCATGAAGAGCTTTCTATACTCAAGGATGTATGCCTCTTTCCCTAACCAAGTCTGCTGAGCTCCAGCGCCGTGCGGAGCACTTTCTTCCCGGCGGCGTTGATTCGCCGGTGCGGGCCTTTCGTGCCGTGGGTGGGCATCCGCCATTTGTGGCCAGCGCCGCGGGGGCGTACCTCACCGATGCCGACGACAACCGCTATGTGGACCTGTTTGGCTCCTGGGGGCCGATGCTGCTGGGGCACGCGTTTCCTCCGGCGGTGGAGGCGATCCGCGAGGCCGCGGGCCGCAGCGCTTCCTTTGGCGCGAGCACCGCGGCGGAGGCCGACCTCGCCGAGCTGGTGCAGTACTGCTTTCCCTCCATCGAGAAGCTGCGCTTTGTGAGCTCGGGCACGGAGGCCTGCATGTCCGCCATCCGGCTGGCGCGCGGCTACACGGGGCGGCCGTTCGTGATCAAGTTTGAGGGCTCTTACCACGGCCATGCGGATGCGCTGCTGGTCAAGGCCGGCTCCGGCGTGGCGACCTTTGGCATCCCGGGCTCGGCGGGCGTGCCGGCGGAGACCGCGATGCATACCCTGGCGCTGCCCTATAACGACCTCGCCGCGGTGGAGACGGCCTTTGCCCGGCACCCCGACCAGATTGCCTGCATCATTCTGGAACCGGTGGTGGGCAACGCCGGCACGGTGCTGCCGGCGCCGGACTTTCTGCGCGGGCTGCGCGAGCTGACGTGGAAGCACGGCGCGCTGCTGATCTTTGACGAGGTAATGACCGGCTTCCGGCTCTCGCCGGGCGGTGCGCAGGGGCTGTACCTGGACGAGCTGGGCGGCGACGGCTCCTCGCCGGCCTGGCCGGACCTGACCACGCTGGGCAAGATCCTGGGCGGCGGCCTGCCCGTGGGCGCCTTCGGTGGTCGCGCGGAGATCATGGACCAGCTGGCGCCGTTGGGGCCGGTATACCAGGCCGGGACACTGAGCGGCAACCCGCTGGCCATGGCCGCCGGCATCGCCACCGTGGGCTACCTGCTGGAGCACGCCGACGAGGTCTACCCGGCGCTGGACGAAACCACCGAGGCCATCGCGGAGGGTGTGGCGGCGATCGCCGCGGAGCTGGGCGTGCCTCTGACGACCAACCGGGTCGGCAGTATGTTCACCTGGTTCTTCACGAGCCAGCCGGTAGGGGACTTCGCGGCGGCGGCGCAGGCCGATACGGAGCGCTTCGGCAAGTTCCATCGCGGGATGCTGGAGCGCGGCGTGTGGCTGCCGCCGAGCCAGTTTGAGGCCGCCTTTGTATCGACGGCACATACCCAGGCTGAGGTGGATACGGTACTTCGGGCGGCACGTGAGTCACTTGCGGACTGCCGCTGAGGTTGTAGCACCCTTGTGGGATAGCCAGTCGTTACGACGGCTCACTACAACGTCGTGCATGCAAACGAACGACTATCTGGCGTTGGAAGGACCGGTGGAACGGCGCGGCAACCGGTTGGTGCTGCGCGTTCCGCTCGGAGAAGGCGGCGAGCGGCTGAAGCTGGTGACCCGGAAGACCTCTTATGAAGAGGAAGGCAACCTGGTGGTGGTGCTGCCGGAGTGGCTGGCCACCCGCATGCGGCTGCATGAGGGAGCTGCGGTGCACGTGGATGATCGCTGGGGACGGCTGAATATTTCTAGGTTGCAGTGAGGTGAGGCCAGCGCCGTCCCTGCAATCGCTCGGGATAGAGGCGGGCTGGGCTCGCTTACAAGGAGTTTAACCAAAGGGCTTAGGAAGCAAACGGCTAGAGTGGGTCCTTTCTGAGCAAGGTTAACAGGCAGGCCAGGTGATGACAAGCTCTCCCGTACGGCGATTGTTCAGCAGTATGCGGATATTCTGAAAGAACTCCGTCGGGTTGCGGGTCTAGAGAATGATTTGGCAATCGTGCGCGTCTCTGCGGAGCGTTCAAGGATTGCGGGAGCCCCTAATTTCTCAGCCCGTCTTTGCGATGTACCGGTCATGCAGTCTGGCGAAGATGCCGTTGTTCCGGTTGGCTGGCGAGAGGCGTGGAACTGGGCCCGCATGCGGTCTCACCTAGACGGAATCGAGGCACGCCATGAATTGGTGACACTGGGCCGTCGGCGGCAGACAGCGGAGCAGGGTTTGGCGCGCTTCTACAGGGAAATCATTGCGAACTCTGCCTGGCTGAGGACAAAGGAGAACGCCACACCTAACATCCTGCAGGCCTTAGCCGGCTATGCGACCGCTTTGACCCGAATCGGACAAGGTACAGGACCTAACGCAACCCGGTACCGTCGGGATGCGCGAGAGTGCATGTTTACCGCCGCAGGTGCCGTTCCCTGCTGGATCATGAACCACAATCGTGTTTCAGAATCGATGCCGGCTGATGTTGGCGTTTTCGATTCAGTAATCGTTGACGAGGCAAGCCAGTCCGACCTCTGGTCCCTTCCAGCTGTCCTCAGAGGAAAAAAGATCCTGGTTGTCGGCGACGACAAGCAGGTGTCGCCAGACGGTGCTTTTATCGCGAGCTCAGGCATCCAGAACCTGATTCACAGATTTTTGGACGGCCAGTTCTACAAAGCGGCGATGACCCCCGAGATGTCTCTTTACGATCTAGCCGCCCGGGTGTTCGCGGCGGACCAAGTCATGCTCCGAGAGCACTTTCGCTGTGTGAGCCCAATCATTACCTACTCCAACCAGACCTTTTATGGCGGCCAAATCTCTCCGTTACGAATTGCAAAGGCTTCGGAACGGATCGATCCGCCTCTGGTGGACCTGTTCGTAGAAGGTGGCCGAAGAGATCATCGCGACAGAAACGATTGCGAGGCAAACGCCATTGCCGACGAGATCGAATCGATCCTAAGCAATCCAAGTTATGCAAACCGGACCATCGGCGTCGTAACGCTTCTTGGGAGTGAACAAGCAAAGCTCATCGATGAGATCGTCAACGAGCGTTGTGACGCGCTTGAGCTCCAGCGCCGCCGTTTCCTGTGTGGAGATCCTCGAACCTTCCAGGGAAGTGAGCGAGACATCATCTTCTTGTCGCTTGTGGTGGACCCCACAAACTGCAAAGCCATTTCCGGCAAAACCTCCGAGCAGCGCTTCAATGTAGCCGCGAGTCGGGCGCGAGACCGTATGTACCTGGTCCGTTCGGTCACCGCTTCTGAGCTTTCCCCGGCTGATCTTCGCACCACGCTGCTTAGCTACTTCGATAAGCCGCTGGTCGCTAGTCGAGGTGATGGAGCCGAGCTGCTCAGTCTTTGCGAGTCCGGATTTGAAAGGCAGGTGTATTCCGTGTTGAAGGATAGGGGCTACCGCGTCCTGCCGCAGGTGAAGGCCGGTGCATATCGGATCGACATGGTGGTTGAGGGAGCCGGGGATTTGCGGCTCGCTATTGAGTGTGACGGAGACGAGTTCCATGGCCCTGATCGATGGCAGCATGACGTGGCGCGGCAACGAGTTCTGGAGCGAGCGGGATGGACATTCTGGCGCTGTTTCGCTTCAACCTGGACGCTTAACAAAGATGCCGTTGTTCAGGAGCTTTTGCAAACCCTGTATGCAATGGGTATAGAGCCAATCGGAGCCATGGAAAAGTCGCCGCTGTATGCGGAAAAGCGAACGTGGGCACGAAAGGTGGAGCAATTGCCGGAAGAAAATGGCTTTCAGTTGTCGTTTTCGTCTGATCTCCCAATCGTCTGATCTTCCAATTACGTGAGAGACCAGCTCATGCCTATCTTGGTCCAGTGCATAGAGAACCTGGACTCTTCGGCCCGGGAAACTTTTCAAGTGCGGAGACGAGCAAAGCTTAGACTAGCGCAGAGGCATTAGCGCACATGCAAACGAAGACCGACCCAGCCCTGATCTGCCCCAAGTGTGGCGAGTCCATTAAGCTCACCGAATCACTGGCCGCACCACTCGTAGCAGCAACGCGCGCGCAGTACGAACAACAGCTCGCTGACCAGGCAAAGACCTTTCAGGCAGAGAAGCAGCTAGTTACAGAGCAGCAGGAAGCAAACGAGCGGCGCGCGGCGGAGCTAGAGGCGGCGACAAGGAAACAGGAGCAGGCGGTCGCGCAAGCCGTCCAGGACGGGGTTGCGAAGCAAATCGCCGGGGAGCGAAGGAAAATCGTCGAACAGGAGTCCGCCCGAGCACGCCAGGTGGTGGAAGACGAGCTGAAGGCGGAGCGAGAAGCGGCCGCTGTCCAAAGGGACCGCATCCAGGATTTGGACCGTAAGCTCACGCTGGCACGGGCAGCCGAGACAAGCCTTCTCAAAGAGCGACAGCGGCTCGAAGACAAAGAGCGGGAGCTTGAACTGGATCTGCAAAAAGGAATTGCGGCGGCGCGGGCTGAGGAACGTGCGAAGGCGCTGGCCGAAGTGCAATCAGACCTTGACCTGAAGGTGCAGGACCGCGACAACAAAATTGCCCAACTCCTCACCCAGATCGACAGCCTCAAGCGCAAAGCGGAGCAGAGCTCTCAACAGGCACAGGGCGAGTCACTGGAAATTGCGCTCGAACATCAGTTGCGCGTCCAGTTCCCTTTCGACCTGATTGAGCCGGTCGCCAAAGGCGAGTTCGGCGGCGACGTGCTCCAGCATGTCCGGGATCCATCCGGTCAGCTCTGCGGCAGGATTCTCTGGGAATCGAAGCGGACCAAAGCCTGGTCGGATTCCTGGCTGACCAAGCTCAAGAGTGACCAACGGGCAGCGCATGCCGATCTCGCGGTGATCGTGTCGCAAACGATGCCAAAGAATGTCACGCATTTCGATCACATGGACGGCATCTGGGTATCGAGTCTCGGCTGCATCCTGCCCGTCGCCAATGCCCTGCGCGTGAGCGTCATTGAGCTTGCCGGTGCACGACGTTCGAATGAAGGACAGGAGACCAAGGCGCAGCAGATTTACGCCTATCTGACCGGACCGAGGTTCAAACATCGGATTGAGTGCATAGCCGAGAAGTTTACGGAACTGCGCAGCGACCTTGACAAGGAGCGCAAGTGGATGAACAAGCAGTGGGCAAAACGGGACAGCGAACTTCTGGCTGTCCTGGAAGCCACCTCGGGAATGTACGGCGATTTGCAAGGTGTCGCGGGCCAGAGCCTCAAAGACATCGAGGCTCTAGAAGGTCCTATGCGACTCGAACTGAGCAGCTGACGTGACTGAAGGGATGCGTGAGGGAGCGGGCCTCCGACTGTACCCGCGCCATCTCTTAAGTAGTCGCTCATGGTTTTAGGCGAAGATGATCGACGTAGCGCCATGCTCTTTACGCGCCGGCGTAACCGTAATTTCGACGTTCCGACCGAGAGCCGTTAAAAAGTCGATCAACCGACCTACAGAAAAGGAACCCGCTCGATTGCGGATGAGCGCGGATACGTGAGGCGGTTGAATGCCCAGAATTCTTGCCGCTTCCGAGAACGCTCGGCTAGAAGAGCAAGTGCACGAGTTCTTAACCCGTCACCCAGAGGCCCTGAAAACCAGCAAACCCCCATCTCCTAAGAGGTCTCGTAACCGGAAGGTTGAGGATCATCTCAGCAAAACCCTACAGGCCGCAGCCCTCGCCAGGGTTCGCATCGACCGGGATGCGAATGGAGGCGAAGAGGAGATTTTCCAGGTCGCCCAGGCGCTCATCCTTTGTGGTTTGCCCTACGACAAGACCGACCAGACCAAAATCACCAGGTCAGCCCGGCTCGCCGATGGCAGCGTTGTTGATCTCACCTTTAGCACCCCAGGTGAGCAGCAGTATTTGCGAGCGCTGGCTGACCTTGGACCGGGTGTGCACCGGTCCGGCGAGGTCGCGCGTTCCATGGGAATGAGCACCAACAAGCTCGGGCCAAGGCGAGATGCTTTGATCAAGAAGGGCATGATCTACAGCCCAAACTTTGGAGAAGTGGTTTTCACTGTGCCACTTTTCGACGCATTTATGAAACGAGCGATGCCCCACCGCGAGTAGGCGCGACCGGGCTGCACTGGGTTAGGTCGCAAGCCGGGCGGAGCTAGCCGTCGACCAGCTCCACCAGCAGTACCTGTTCGTCGTTGTCGATTTCGCGGAGCTTGACTTCGATGATTTCGCGGCGGGAGGTGGGGACGATGCGGCCGATGTATTTGGCTTCGATGGGCAGCTCGCGGTGGCCGCGGTCGATGAGGACGAGCAGCTGCACGGAGCGGGGGCGGCCGTGGTCGAAGAGGGCGTCCAGGGCGGCGCGGATGGTGCGGCCGGTGAACAGGACGTCGTCCATGAGGATGATGTCGCGGTCGTCGATGGGGAAGCCGATCTCGCCGTTTTCTACAACCGGGCGGGAGCCGCGGGTGGACAGGTCGTCGCGGTAAAAGCTGATGTCGAGGACGCCGGTGTCGACAGGCTGGTTCTCGATGGTGCCGATGATTTTGGCCAGGCGCTGGGCGATGGGCACGCCGCGGCGCTTGATGCCGACCAGGCCCAGATTGGCCGCGCCGTGGTTGCGCTCGACGATCTCGTGAGCCAGGCGGACCAGGGTGCGCTCAATCTCGGAACCGGAAAGCAGACGACCCTTTTCGCGCAGCTGCGGGGTGTTCTGGGGGATGCCGTCGGTCTGCGACGAAGGGCCGGGCGTGCCTGGGGTGGCGGTGTCGCTCATGGTCTGCATGATAGCAGCGGGCTACGCCGCGGGCCGGCGCCGCAGCAGCAGCCCGGCGACGCCGCCGGCCAGGGTGGAAAGCAGCAGGTACAGCACGCCGCTGGTGGCGATCACGGAGAGTAGCAGGCCCACACGGTATTCGGGTATGGCGAAGAGGTTCAGGGTCGGCTGCACCTCCGGGCCCAGCCGCGCCAGCACCACCTGGCGCTGTTGCGCGAAGCTGGCCGCCAGTTGTGTGTCCAGCTGCGCGGCGTCGTGGAAGACAAAGCGGGTGAGCACGAGCGAAAGGGTAAAGGTAACGGCGGAACAGACGCCGACCAGCAGGCCGGTGAGCAGGCCGAGCCGCGCGCCAAAGCCGGTGGCATGGGCGGCCTGCGCGGTGGCGCGTGCGTGAAAGACGCCCACGGTGACCACCGGCGCGCTCACCACCCACAGCAGCATCAGCGCGCCGGCCGGGGGCACCAGCAGGCTGAGCAGGCCCAGCGCCAGCGCCACCACGGCACTGAGCAGGGCATAGTGCACGGCCTGGGTCCAGGGGGGCTGCTGGCCCGGGGCGCGGGTGGTGCGGAAGGAGTTCCAGCGCCGTGGCCGCGCCGTGGCCCCGGGCTGCGGGTCGTCCGCCGTCTGCGCCCCTTCCGGCGGCTGCGGTGCGTGGCGCTCCTGGTAGGCGCGGGTGCCCTCGGCGAGCTCGGCCTGCAGATCGTCGGAAAGAAAAATCTGCGGCGCGCCACAGTGGCTGCAATACACCAGATGCCCGTCCTCAAGCTGGACGGGTTGGTGGCAGCGGATGCAGGGACGATCGTTCACCTGATCTTAAGGCTACCGGAGCGGGGTGGGGAGAGCAATGCGGCACGGTCCCGCTGCGGTTCTGCGCTTCCGGCGGCGGCTCTGCGTCTCCGACGGCGGTGCTTTCCCGTGCGGCTTTGGGGTAGCTATTCGCGGTCGCTGGCGTCGTGGTGGTGGGTGAAGCTGCCCGGCAGGTTCAAAGTGACCAGCGCGATGCGCGTGGCACCGTCTTCGGTGTGAATGCCCACGATGTGCTGATGCTGTTCGGAGCCGGCGCGCAGCTCCAGTTGCTGGCCCTCACGGGTGCTGGCGCCGAACTCGTGCTGATTGCTGCCGCAGGTCAGGCCTTCGCCGGTGCGCACGGGGGTGCCGATGGCGGTTTTGCCCCGGCAGGTCAGCACGGCGCCAAAGCGGCTCATGTCCTGCTTGTAAAAGGCGAGCACCTTGTCTTCCGGGTCGGTGCTGCGCAGGTCCACGGCATGAACTTCCAGCTTGAAGGGGCCGAAGTTCATGCTCACATCCGCGGCGCCGCCGTCCTCGTCGCCCTGTTTTTTCACCACAGTGGCGCCCGGATAGGGAGTCATGCCGGTCTGCGCGCCGCTGGCCTTGTTATCGGTCTTCACCTGCATGGAGCCGAAGGGCGTGCCAATATCGACGTTTTCCTTGCCGTCGCCGTTTTTGTGGGTGTTGATGTGGCAGCCGGCCAGGGCGAGCAGCGGCAGAAGGGTGAACGGAAGGCAACGGGGCGGACGCGGCATGGGATCATTCTCCTGAACACGAAGCGGGCAATGCACCGAAGCATACGCGGGCGGTGCGCTTTTGGTTCACGCAAATCGCGCAGGCGGTGGCCCCATCAGGTGCCCGGCGCAGGTTGGGCTCGCTGACCGCCAGCGCGGAATGCCGTGGCGTGGGCACGGACACGCATCCGTGACGCCGCGCCTGTACACTAGGCAACGCGGAGATACACGATCGTATCGTCAGGGCTATGCCGCAACCGCCCGCGAGTCCGCACTCCCTTTTTTGAAGGATCCCCATCGCATGAGCGACCAGCAGACCTCCCCCATTGTTGAAAAAGTGACCGGTCAGGACCTCGATCAGTTGTCGATTAACACCCTGCGCATTCTGGCGGTCGACCAGGTTGAGGCGGCCAAGAGCGGCCACCCCGGCGCGCCGCTCGGCTGCGCCCCCATCGCCTATCTGCTCTACCACAAGTTCATGAAGTACAACCCGACCGATCCGCTGTGGTCGGACCGCGACCGCTTTGTGCTGTCCAATGGCCACGCCTCGGCGCTGCTTTACGGCGTGCTGTACCTGACCGGGTACGATCTGCCGCTTGAGCAGCTGAAGCAGTTCCGGCAGTGGGGATCGCACACGCCGGGGCATCCGGAGTACGGCGAAACACCGGGCGTCGAAGTGACCACAGGGCCGCTGGGGCAGGGCTTTGCCGAGGCCGTGGGACTGGCCATCGCGGAAAAGCATCTCGGCGCGGTGTACAACAACGACCACTACAAGATCGTGGACCACTACACCTATGTGCTGTGCGGCGACGGCGATCTGATGGAAGGCATCTCGCACGAGTCCTCGTCGCTGGCCGGCACACTGCAGCTGGGCAAGCTGATTGTGCTCTATGACGACAACCTGATCTCGTTGGACGGCCCCACCGACCTGAGCTACACCGAGGACGTCACCAAGCGCTTTGAGGCCTATGACTGGCACGTGCAGTACGTCTCCGACGGCAACAACCTCGAGGAGTTGAACAAGGCGATCGAAGCGGCCAAGATGGAGCGGCTGAAGCCCTCGCTGATCCGTGTGCGCACGGTGATCGGCTACGGCGCGCCGCGCGCCGGCACCAAGGCCGTGCACGGTGAGGCGCTGGGGCCGGATGGCACCCGCTCCACCAAGGAGTTCTTCGGCTTCGACCCGGACAAGAACTTCTTTATTCCCGAAGAGGCGCTGAACAACTGGCGCCAGGCGGTGGACAAGGGCAAGCACGAGCAGAGCACCTGGCACAACCGCTTTGAAGCCTATAAGAAGGACTTTCCGGAGCTGGCGGCGCAGTACACGCGAACCACCGCGATGGAGCTGCCGCAGGACTGGCAGAAGCAGCTGCCCACGTTCCCCGCGGAGAAGAAGGTGGCCACCCGCAACGCCGGCCAGGTTGTGCTGGAAGCGCTGGGCAAGGTGATGCCGGAGATGATCGGCGGCGCGGCCGACCTGACCAGCTCCACCAAGACGATTTTCAAGGACTCAGAGAACTTCCGCCGCGATCCCAAAGGCAGAAACATCTTCTTTGGCGTGCGCGAGTTTGGCATGATGGCGGCGGTGAACGGCATGGCCGCGCATGGCGGTCTGCTGCCCTTCGGATCGACGTTCTTTACCTTTTCGGACTATTGCCGCTCCGCGCTGCGCATGGGCGCGCTGCAAAGCTCGCACTCGCTGTACATCTTCACGCATGACTCCGTCGGCCTGGGCGAGGATGGACCGACGCACCAGCCAGTGGAGCACCTGATGGCGCTGCGCGTGATCCCGCAGCTCACGGATTTCCGCCCCGCGGACGCCAATGAGACCTCCGCCTGCTGGGGCCTGATGGTGGAGCGCAAGAGCGCCAGCTTTATGGCGCTGAGCCGCCAGGACCTGCCGGTGCTGGACCCCAACAAGTACAAGGTGTTTGAGGGCTGCCGCAAGGGCGCCTATGTGCTCGAGGAGTACGGCAAGGATGTGATCCTGGTGGCGACGGGCTCGGAGGTGCAGCTGATCGTGGCGGCAGGGGAGCAGCTGAAGGCGGCGGGCATCAACGCGACCCTCGTCTCCATGCCCAGCTTTGCGATTTTCGAGGAGCAGCCCGAGGACTACAAGATGTCCATCTTCCCGCACGGCGTGCCCAAGATCTCGGTGGAAGCGGGCGCGACGATGGGCTGGTGGAAATACATCGGCCGCGACGGCATTGCGATCGGCATCGATCGCTTCGGAGCCTCGGCGCCGGGGCCGGTGGTGTTGGAAAAGCTCGGCTTCACGCCGGAGCACGTGGTGGAAGCGGCTAAGAGTCTTGTGAAGAAGTAGAGCAAGTGCCGGCAGCAACGCAGAAAGGGGGCGAAAGCCCCCTTTTTTGTTGAGGCTTGCTTCTCGTTACTGTTGCTCTGCAGGTATACGCCCGTTTGCCTGGAGATGTAGCGGTGATACGAACAGCAGATCCCTTCGCTTCGCTACGGGATGACAACAAATAAGAAGAACCATACCTACACCCGGAAGCAAACGGGTCTAGCTCAAGCGGCGAGCCGCACGGCAGGTTGCAACAGCTCTTCGACTCCCTTGAGCAGCGCACCGGGCCCTGCAAGCCCAAGCACGACCCGATCACAATCGGGCGCTTGCGCAGTAGCCCCGGAGGCGATGAAGACAATCTTCGCCAAAGGCGATATTGCTCGCACGAGTTCGAGCCAGAGCTGACGCTCCCCCGGAGACAGCGTATGGCAAAGCACGACCACGTCGAAGCGTGTAGAGGAGAGTGTGTGCCAGGCCTCAAAGCTGCTGAGGAACGTGGCGTCATACCGGCCCTGGAGAATGGCACATCGGGTCTCGCCGAGGAGCCGATCCCGGCTGCAGCAAAGGACGCGTGAGCGGAAGCTCTTGGGGGACGTCAGGGCAGGGTTGGCGCCGGGTCTAGGCGTACACTCCGGGACCGCTCCGTACCCTAACGCATCAAGGAAGGACATCTCGGTGATGGTCAAGGCGATGTGCATGGGGGAACTTTCAGCAGGTTGGCCCGAAGCCAGACGCTCGCCTCGGATTGGTTTTGAGATAGGGTGAGCTCGGATCCTTCAAGTCAAGCTCGACCGGCTTAGGCCTGCGCCTCGGTACGGAGAGGGGTTACGTTGTCCGCCTGTGGACCCTTGTCGCCCTGGACGATGTCGAAGTCGACCGACTCGCCTTCCTTCAGGCTCTTGTAGCCGTCCCGCTGGATGGAGCTGAAGTGAACGAACACATCCGGTCCGCCGTTATGCGTAAGAAAGCCGTATCCCTTTGCGTTGTTGAACCAAGCCACTTTTCCATTCAGTTGAGCCATGTGCGTGTCCCTTTCGGAAGCGCAGACATCGTGTGACCGCCAAGCGAGGGGCCAATGGATGAGGGTGCACTTCAGTAGTCCTGTTATAGGAACTTGAAGGCACCCTTGTATGCCTGCTAGCGCACAAATGCGGATAGAATGCAGCGGAGCCGACTCGGTTGAGGACGGATGGCCGTTATTGGAGCTCCACTTCCAGGCCGTTCGGACTACGGGGCACGTCCGTGCTCCACAGGCTGCCCGTCTGCGTCAGCGATAACGAGTGACCCGCGGCCGTTGCCCGCTTCTGCTTCGGGGCCCAGCCCACCACTTCAATGCGGTAGTTCTTCCACCAGGGCCGCCAGGTGCCTTCCTGCTTGCCAATGGTGACCTTGAGCGAGCCATCGGCCGCTGCGGCACACGTGAAGTGGATGCGCGCATAGGCGCCCCGACGGTAGTCGAAGGTGTGGCCGTCATCACTGTACACATCGCCGGCGCAAGCTTCCCCGGCTGCTGCCGAGGCCTCGGAAGGCGCATAGACGCGCAGGGTCAGCGGCCCCTTCGGAACCTCCTCGGTGCTTTGGGTGAGCGGAGCGATCGGGAGAATGCTGCCGCCGTGGACATACACGGGCAGGTCTTCCAGCGTGGGCGTGATGCTCAGCTGCTTGTGGGCCAGCACAAGGTCGCGCTGCTCAAGATCCAGCGCGCCCCCGGGCTGTTGCTGGATGTAGCGCTCGCCGGTCCAGTAGCTGTACCAGGTTCCCGGGGGCAGGTGAACGGTGTACGGGGCGACCTCCTCCGGCGAGGGGTTGAGGGCGATCAGCATCTGGCTGCCGAGCAGAAATTCGCTGCCGCCATCGCTGACGTCCATGGGCTCGCCATCCGGGCTCGCGTGCGGGAACTCCAGGAACAGGGGCCGGTTGATCGGCAGGCCGTCGCGGGAGGTCTCTTCGGCCACGGTGTAGAAGTAGGGCATCAGCCGGTAGCGCTCTTCGATGAAGCGGCGGCGGATGGCCTCCTGCTCGGGCCCGTCCACCCACACCTCGTGCATGCGTGTGCCCTTGGCAGAGTGGTCGCGGTCGATGGGCTGGAAGGCCGACAGCTCCAGCCATTTGGTCAGCAGGGCGGGCGAGGGCGAGCCCGCGAAGCCGCCCACATCGGCGCCGGCGAGGGAAAAGCCGCTGAGCCCCAGGTTGACCAGCTGCGGCACGGTCATGCGCAGGTGGTTCCAGGTGGAGCTGTTGTCGCCTGTCCAGGTGGCGCTGTAGCGCTGGCCGCCGGCGTAGCTGGCGCGGGTCATCACAAACGGGCGCTCGTTGGGCCGCAGCGCGAGCTGGCCTTCAAAGGTCCCGCGGGTGTTTTCCATGCCGTAGACGTTGTGGATCTCCAGGTGCGTGGCGGTGCGCTTGCGGAAGCCGGGCTCGTCGATCCTGTGCTGCACGTCGTCCGGCATGGTTTTGCTCGGAACGTTGAAGACCGAGGGCTCGTTCATGTCGTTCCAGAAGCCGGCCACGCCGTCCGCGACAAACTGCTTGTAGAGCGTGCCCCACCACTGCCGCGTCTGCGCCTGTGTGAAGTCCGGGAACACGGAGGGGCCCGGCCACACCGTGCCGGTGTAGACGCTGCCGTCCGGATTCTTCACAAAGTGATCGCCGGCGGTGCCGGAGTCGTAGGGCGCGTAGCCGACGCCGGGCTGCTTGGCGATGTGGAGGTCGGTGATGACGATGAGCTTGAAGTCCTGGTGCGCGAGGTCCTTCACCATGCCGGGGAAGTTGGGGTAGGCCTCCGTGTTGACCGTGAACGGCCAGTTCTTGTGCTGAAAGTCAATGTCCAGCCAAAGCACATCGCACGGGATGCGGTCGGCGCGGAGGCGGTCGGCGATCTCGCGCAGCTGGGACTCCGGGAAGTAGGTGTAGCGCGACTGCTGAAAGCCAAGCGCCCAGATGGGGGGCAGCGGGGTCGGCCCGGTCAGCCAGGCCCAGTCCTTGACCACCTGCTTGGGGTCGGGGCCGTAGAGCAGGTAATAGTCGATGGGGCCATTGAGGGCGCCAAAGGTGTACTGGCTGGGGTCAAAGCGCCCGAAGTCAAAGTTGGTGCGCCAGGTGTTGTCCAGAAACACCCCCAGCGCGCGTCCGTGGTTGAAGTCGATAAAGAAGGGGATGTCCTTGTAGAGCGGGTCGGTGGACTCCTGCCAGCCGAAGTTGTCGGTGTTCCACATGGTGTAGGCTTCGCCGCTGCGGTCCAGCGGGCCGGGCTTGTCACCGAGGCCGAAGAAGTGGTCGCTCAACTCGCGCTTCTTCGTCACGGTGAACCGGGTGCCGTCCCAGCGCACCGGCGCGGCATCGCTCTGCAGGACGTTGCCGGCCAGGTCGGACACAGTGAGGCGCAGGTTTTCGTCGATGCCGATGCGGAGCTTGCCGGTGGCAAAGCCGTGTGCCTCCGCGTTCACGTGCACGCGACTGGTGCGCGCCACGGGCAGCACGGCCCAGGAGGCGTCTTCCGGCACGGTGTTGCCCTGCCACAGGCGCACGCGCAGCACATCGTCGCGCAAGGCGCTCACCTGCAGGGTCATATCATGGGCGGTCGCCGAGACACCGGAGGGTGTCGGCTGCAGTTGCTGCGCCTGCGCCAGGGTTGCGCCAGAGATAGAGGCCAAAAGGGATGCGGTGCGGAGGACGGACGGTACCGAGCGAAGCATTGTTCTCCTGAAGGGACGGGTGAGGACACTCCCGTGATGCGCGGGCGTGTCCGCGCGAGGAAGCGTAGTGGTTCGAGCCGTGTGTGTGCAGATACCCAAGCAGCGGGTGGTGCCTGGTACAGTATGCGGTCTTCGCCTTGCGTTGTGACCGTTTTGCGAAGCTAAAAATCTGTTGGCCGGGAAAGATCCCGGCCAACAGGGTTGAGCGTTTCAAGATGGTTTGAGTGACGTTTTACCAGTAGAACTTCCCGGCGAACTGAACGCTTCGTGACGGGAACGTGTTGGTGATCTGGCCGAAGGACGAAGGGCAGGAACCCGTCGCGATCGCAGCATCTGAGTTCGGGTCGCAGCCACCGTAGCCCGTGTTGGGCGTGTAGAACTGCGGGTGGTTAAAGGTGTTGTACAGCTCCGCGCGGAACTGCAGACGCATGGTTTCCGTAAACTGCCAGTTCTTGGACAGGTTGGTGTCCCAGTTCTGGTAGTGGGGTCCACGGAGATAGGAGAAGTAACGCGGTGCAGTGCCAAACGTGCCATAAGGCGCGAAGGAAAATGCCGCAGTGTTGAACCATTCACGAATGCTGGGATTGGCGACGTGCACGTTCCCAGTCACATCGGGCCGCGGATTGCCGCCGTAAGAGGCAATGTTTGCCCCGCTGATAGAGAGTGGCAGACCGGAGTGGAAGGAAGCGATCTGCGAAACCTCCCATCCGCCAACCACCGCGTTGACGGCCTTGTTCAGGTGATTGCCATAGGCGCGACCATGTCCCACAGGGATCTGGTAGACGTAGTTGGCGACCAGGCTGTGCGGCGTGTCGGAGCCGTCGACGCTCTTTTCGGCAGCGAGGTTGTAGGTGTTGGCGGGTGACCCATTGCCGGTGTAAGCCCAGCTCTGGTTGCCTTCCACGTTATCCAGAAACTTGGAGTAGGTGTAGGAGACCGTGGCTGTCAGGCCCTGGGTAACGCGGTGGCTGTACTGCGCCTGGAGGGCGTTGTAAATGTCGAAGCCGAGCGGGTCGTCCAACTGCGCGATACCGCAATATTGTGGGAAGGGCTGCAGCGACTGCGAGCGCGTGATCGTCGGGTTGTTGAGACCGCAGTAGGAGCCTGCGGGCACCAGGGGGTAGAAGGGATTTGGAACCTGCTCGGCGAGAGCAGCTTGTCCCAACGAAAGGTACTTCGGGTCGAGCTGACCCTCCCAGATACCGCCACCACCACCGTTGCCGATCATGTGGGTGCCGTGATTGCCGACAAAGTTCACATCCAGCAAATCGTTCTGCGTGATGCCCCACTGAAAGCCGACCAGGTACTGTTGCACGTAAGGAGATTTGCGGTTGATCCAGGCGGTGCCGTTGTAATTGCCCACCTGCTGCAGGCCCCCTAAGGAGTTGCCGGTGATACCCACATAGCCATTGGGAAAGGGAGTCTCGAGCGAAACAGCCGGATTGGGAGTGGTGAAGTTGTCAAATGATGCCGGTACGTTGGTTGACGCTTGGAAGCCGTTGGGATTGCCTAAGAAGCAGCAGGAGATGGCCGGCGGATAAAAGAAGCCATATCCTCCACGGAAGACAAATCGCGGCGTCGCGGCGTAGCTGAAGCCGATGCGGGGAGCGACATTGGTGTACCGGGTGTGGTAAACGCCGCTGTTGCCGGGAGAAAGGAACTGCAAAGCGCCGAGAACGGGGTATCCCGCTGCGGTGCTTACCGGATTGACTGCGTTGGGATCGAAGGTTGAGGCTTGGTTGTTTTTGTAGGTCGGTGCGGTTTGCACTTCATAGCGCAGACCGAGATTCAAGGTCAGTTTAGGGATGGGCCGCCAGTCGTCCTGAACGTAACCGCCAAAGTAGTGGGTGGCCACGGCTGGGTTATAGTTCGTTCCCGTTGCGCCCCCGTCCACCAAGCCTAGCAACAGCTGGGCGGTGCCGCTGCCGGTGTTGAACGGTAAGGAGCTTTGTGGGTCGGGGCTGGTGAACGCGCCGTTTGATGCGATGTTGGATTGGAACTGCGATTGCTCATCATCTTCGAGCTCGACAAACATACCCCCGAAGTTGATCGTGTGGCGACCGGCGGTCTTGATGAGGTCGACCGCAACGCTGCCGACTGGCCCATGATTGACGGTGTATTGATTATTGGGGGGTCCGAGACTCGATGCGCCTCCGATGTTGATATTGGGGAACTGCGGGCTGTTGGCGTCAAAGTAGGCGGGAAGACCGAGGGTGGAGGGCTGGAAGCCGTTGGATTGATTGATGGAGGATTCATGCCAGACCTCGACGCCGGCCTGAACGTTCATGGTGAACGTTGGCGTGAAGATCTGACTGTAGCCCGCGGCCAGGTTGTAGCGATTGTTGGGACGCTGGTTGCCCGGACCGGCCGGGTCATCGGCTCCCCAGAAGTCCGGGTTGCCGGTCTTGGTCTCGCTCTTATAGGAGTAACGGAAGAAGGCTCTGACGTTGCTGTTAAAGTTGTGATCGACGCGAATCAGGTACTCGTTGGAAGTGGACGGTGAGGAGCCCGTGCCAAAAAAGTTGTTGGTGATGCCCGCTTTTGTGGGCGTGGGATAGTAGCTGAGCAGCTTGACGGCGAGCGGGTCCAAGGGACCGAGCGCAGCAACATTGTTGTTGGCGATCGGGTCGCGGATAAAGCCGGACCGCGTGGCGACCAGGCCTGTTGTGGGGTCTACCTGACCGGCCGTAATAGCACGCGTGCTGCGCGGGTTATAAATCTGGCCGATGCGGATAGGCCGACCGAGAGCATCGAACGCGGGCACGTTGTCAGGATTCTGGCTGGTTCCGATATTGATCATGCCCTGGGGGCCGAGTTGTGCGGAAAAGTCGCCCGCGCGGAAAGCCGGGGTCGGCACCGTGAAGGTGGCACTGTTCGGAGTCGACAACCGCAGTCCCTCATACAGGCCGAAGAGGAAGGTCTTCTCCTTCTGCTTGTAAAGGTGCGGGATGTACAGGGGGCCGCTGGCAGAGCCGCCGAACTGGTTGCGGCCGAAGCTCGGCTTGGCAACTCCGTTGTGATTAAAGAACCACTGGTTGGCATCCAGCGCGTCGTTGCGGAAGAACTCGTACACGTCGCCGTGAAAAGCGTTGGTTCCGGACTTCGTGGTCACATTGATCACATTGCCGGAGCTCCAACCGTACTGCGCCGTAAAGGAATTGTTCTGTACCTTGAACTCCTGCACAGCATCGACGGAGGGCACATACATCACAGCGCCCCACTGCGGGTCGGTGTCCCAGGCGCCATCCAGCAGATAGGCCGTGGTGCCGAAAAAACCGCCGCCGAAGTTCAGAAACGAGATGTCCTGATCCGCATTGTCGGTGGCATTGGGGCCGCCGCCCAGCAGACCCTGAGTTTCCGTCCCGTTCTGTACTGAGGAGTTGAGCGTGGCGAGGCCGTAGACGTTGCGCAGGTTGAGCGGGAGCTCGACGACCTGCTTGGCATTGATGCTTGTGGCGATGTTGGCGTTATCGGTGTTGAGCTGGGAGGCCTGGGCGTTGACCACCACCTCCTGCGAGACCTCACCCACAGCCAGGGCGACGTTTTGCGTTGCCGACTGGGCGGCATCGAGCACGATGCCGGTCTGCTTATAGGTCGTGAAACCGTTGGCCACGACCGTCAGCGTGTAGGTCGACGGTGGAAGTTGAGTGAAGCTGTAGGTTCCGCGGGCGTTGCTGGTGACGTTGCGCGTGATGCCTTTTTCGGTGCTGGTGATGGTCACCGTGGCCTGCGGGATGATGGCTCCGGAGCCGTCCTCCACTGAGCCATTCAGGGTTGCCGTGGTGACCGCCAGCTGCGCACCGAGCTTTGCGGGAAGGCAGAGCGGCAGAGCCGACACCATCGCAAAGGATGCGCCAAGGTTTAAGAGTTTTCGGTTCAATGTGACCTCCAAGTAGTGAAGCAAGGGTGAATGCGATGAGGGTGTTTCCGTTTTGTCTGAGAGTGCTGCCGATTCGGTGTCGGCCTCACTCCTTGTCACTGACGAACACCGCCGTGGTGAGAGCCGGGATGGTGGCGGCGCCTTGTTTTTCATCCAGGGTAGAACGTTGTACGACCTTATCAGACGACTGAATCTGCACAGGGTCGAGGTGGAGGTTCATGCCCGCGAGGGCAGGGTTGGTGAAGCTCACCGGTGCGTTGCTTCCGTTAAAGAAGACAACCACATGGTGCGCTCCGCCGTAGTTGTGGCCATGGTCGTCCAGCTTCATGACGATCAGCCCCGGAATCTGGCTGGCGCCGGTGTTCAGGAAGCTCAGGTTGGCCTGGACCTCCTCCGCGGTGGCCATGCGGAACAGGCCGGTGCTGTAGCGGATGCGAAGGAAGTCCTGGAACGCCACCGCGGCGGTGGCGATGTTGAACGGCGTGGGCTTCAGCGCCGGGTTGGCGAGCAAAGGCTGCTCGATGGGCCACTGCGCCCCGTTCACATTGCCGACCGGGAGGCCGATGCCCCAGTTGTCGCCCTGGCCGGTCCAGTCGATTTTGTTGAACCAATCGCCGGAGTTGTAGCTGCCGTTGTCCATGTCCTTGGAGCGCAGCAGGTCGTCAGCTGCCTGAAAGAACGGGACGCCCTGCGCCAGCGTGATCAGGCTCATGGCCAGGACCTGCCGGCGCGTGCGCGTGGCGAGGGTGTCCGCGGCGGCGGACTTGATCTGGATGGAATCAAACAGGGTCTGGTTGTCGTGCACGGAGCAGTAGTTTACGTCCTCCAGCGGGGAAGCGGCCCAGCCCGCCGGCTGCCCGCCGTAGGTCAACTGGCTGCCCGTGACGGGCTGCCCCTGCGCATCGACGAAGCTGAAGTTCTTCAGCGCCCCGGCGAGGCTCAGGCGGATCAGGTCTGCCTGGTTGAGCAGCGTGCTGCGCTGGTCCGCGTTGGGGGTGGTCTGGTTGGTGTAGGTGCTGGGGTCGGTGAAGAGGCCGGTGGCGAAGCCCTGCACCTGGAAGTCTTGGGCGAAGATGTTGCCGCCGCGAATGGAGTCGCGAATCCGGTCGTTGAAGCTGCCGATGCCCGTGCCGTAAAGGTTGGCCTGGCTGGCGTTCGGCCCGATGGCGTTGTTGGCTGCCTCGGCGATCTGGAAGCCCTCGCCGTACATGTAGATCTTGCTGCCATCCACGCCGTCGTTTTCCGGCGTGAGGGCGTTGAGGGCGTTGCGGATGTCCACCATGTTGTAGACAAAATGCAGGCCCATGGCGTCGAAGCGGAAGCCGTCGATCTTGTACTGCCGCGCGTTCAGCACGACCGTGTCGATCATCAGCTTTTCCATCATCTGGTGTTCGCTGGCGGTATCAAAGCAGCAGGAGCCGGTTTCGATGGTGCCGTTGGCATCGAGGCGGTGGTAGTAGTTCGGCACAAGCTCATCGAGATTGGCCGTGGGGTCCTCGCCGTGGGTGTAGGTATGGTTGAAGACCACATCCTGGATCACGCGCAGGCCGACCTTATGCAGGCCTGCCACCATGTCGCGGTATTCGCGAACACGCTGGGTGGGGTCGATGGCATAGGCGCCTTCCGGGGCCATGTAGTGCACCGGATCGTAGCCCCAGTTGTAGTCGTCCGCGTTTTGCACTGCCTCCACGGCCGCCTGCTGTTGTTGGCCATCCGGCGGATTGGGCGACAGGCCTTCCGGCAGCTTCCAGGCGGACTTGTCTTCGTTGACGCTGCCGAAGTGGAAGGTGGGCAGGAGGTGGACGGAGGTCAGGCCCGCGGTCGCGAGCTGGCGAAGGTGATGCATGCCGTCGCTGTTGAAGTTGGTGAAGGCCTCATAGGTGCCCCGATTGGCCGCCGGCACCGTGGCGTCGCCGATGCTGAAGTCGTGGACGTGCAGCTCATAGATGCTGGTGTCGATCTGGCTGGCCAGCGCCGGCGAGGCCAGACGGTCCCAGGCTGGCGGTTTGGTGGAATCCGAGTCCAGGTCGGTGATCCGGGTCATGGTGCCATTCAGGGAAAGATCGACCGAGTACGGGTCGGTGGTGGTGTTGGTGTCGATGGCCCCATCGGCAGGCACATAGACCTGTGCGCGCAGCTGGTAGAACTTGCCGTTCCAGGTGCCATCGCCGTCCGCCACCCAAACGCCCATGTGCTCGTGCATGGCGACGGTGGTCTGCGGAACGGTGTCGGTGGGGTGATCAAACAGCAGGAGCGAAAGGCTTTGCGCGGTGGGGGCCCAGACTTTGATCTTCAGCGGGTAGCCGCTGTCATCCTGCCAGTCGGACCAGGAACGGCTGTTGGGGTGGTTGAACACCACGCCGAGCTTGCCGGTGTAGGCCAGCAGCGCATCGAGGGCGCCAAAGGTCTGCAACCCGGTGGCATACTTCAGCGTACCGTCCGCCGCCACGGCGCTGACTTCCAGCTGGCTTTTCAGCGCCGAGAGCACCGCGGCAGGTTCAAGCGTCGTCGGAAGTTTATAAAGTGCATAGGTGCTGAGCTCGGGAAAGCGCGTCAGCTCTTCCGGGGTAAGGGTGCCGGAGTAGGGCGTAAGCGGGATGGAGGTGCCCCCGGTCAGGCCTGTGCTGGTGAGCTTGAGGCCGGCGTTATAGCTGGAGTTGAGGGTATAGGTCCAGCCGGGGATCGCATAGGCGGAGCGCACCGCGATGGTGGTCGCGTCGATCCAATACGCCTGCTGCTGGTGAAACGGCCCCGTCAGAAGCTGGGCAGCCGTGGGCGCCTGCAGATACACGGTGGGATCGCCGGAGATGACCCAGCCTTCCAATTGCTGCGGGATCTGCAGGGACTGGTCCGGCCCCGGGTCCTTCGTTCCGGTGGAGCAGTTGTGGATGATGAAGCCGAGGTGGCCTGGGACGACTGGCACGTCGAAGTAGGGGCCGAAGCTGTCATAGCCGGCAAAGTACTCGTTGGTGTCGCAAAAGCCTCCCACCGGATCCGTGGTGGCCCCATAAACATAAAGAACCCAGTTGTCGTAGTTTCCGTCGGGCCGATAGTAGTGAATCCGGGCGTGGTTTGCCGCCAGGGGCGGGTCCTGGCCGATGGCCGGCCGGGTCGGGCTCAGCACAGCGCTGCCGGAGATCTCCCAGAACTCGCGTCCTTGCGTTGAAGGATTGACGTTCTGGTTGGGGCCGGGGTCCTTCAGGTCGCCCTTGTGGATGATGAGGCCGACGTTGGTGGCGTTTGCGGTTACGCCCACGTCGAAGTAGGCGCCAAAGTCGTCAGTACCCGTGACTTGCACCGGACCGCCAGCAAAGTTGTTCGGCTCGGTGGTGTCGAAAAAGGCGTAGATGGTCCAGCCGGTGTAGTTGCCGTCGGGCCGGAAGTAATGCACCCGGATGTCGCCAGCCGGGATCGGCGGGTCAGACTGTGCTGAGGCTGTGGCTCCGGCAAACAGGGATGCCAGAATGAAAATCCAGAAGATGCGCGACCAGGCGCGGGGCTGTGATGCAACGTTGCTCATGACCGAGGTGCTCCTTATGCTCCGACCCAATGCCCGCCACCGGCACAGCGTGCCAGCGATCTGGTGGTGCATTTATGTTGGCGTGCGAAGCTTCGGACCGACGACGGAGTGTACGCAATAGTGCTGGGCTTACTTCTGCCTGTTTTTCAGGTAACCAGATAAAGCGTGGCAATTGAATGAGATACGCGTCACCTTCAACTGCCCGCGCCGGATGGTTTAGGATAGAACTCTGGGATTCGCTGTCGATGAGCACACTTCAACGCCACGAGCTTGTCACCTTTGGGAGCTTTGAGGTCGATCTCCACACCGGAGAGGTACGCAAGTTCGGAATGCGCGTGCGGCTGCAGGGGCAGCCGTTTCGCGTGCTGGTAGCGCTGCTGGCCAAACCGGGAGAAGTGGTCACCCGGGAGGAGTTGCAGCTTCAGATCTGGGGCGAGCACACCACCGTCGACTTTGAACGGGGCATTGCCACCGCCATGAGCAAGCTGCGGGACGCTCTGGGCGACTCCGCCGATCACCCCCGCTACATTGAGACGCTTGCCCGCCGGGGCTTTCGCTTTATCGCGCCGGTCGTGATTGAGCCTGCACAAGAGCCGCCGCAGCCCGTGCGTGTACCGGAGATAGAGCAGAGCTTTCCGGCGATGGCCTCTTTGCCGGAGGTCGCAGTTGTGCCCGCAGCCCCTTTGGCCGGAACTGGTGCGGTTGCAACGCCGGCCGTGAACGATCTGCCGCGGACCCGCCGTGCAGCTTGGTCCTGGCGGACGCTGGGTCCGCTTCTGGGTGCTGCCCTGGCCCTGATCGCGCTATCCGCTGGGGTGACCTGGAGATTGACGCGTCCGGCCCGCATTTTCCAGCCCTCCCGGGTCGCTCAGCTGACGCAGAGCAGCGAAATCTACGACGGCCCGCCAAATTCCGAGAATCTGCTCACGCTGGTAACGGATGGGCCTCGCATCTTCACCTCGTTTCTGGCGGGCGGCCGCCCCGAGATCGGCTCCGTGGACTCCAGCGGTACCGGCCTGGAAGCGATCACGATGCCCGACGAACTGAGCTCCGCCACGATCGCCGACATCTCCCGGAACGGCTCCAGGTTGATTGTGCGGGGACGTCGCTCCCGGGATTCAGAGCAGCCGCTCTGGATTGTGCCCCGGGATGGCTCAAGCGCCCTGCGGGTTGGGGATGTGCTCGCCCATGATGCGACCTTTATGCCGGACGGCGACAGTCTTCTGTATGCAACGGGGAACGAGCTGAATGTGGTGCAGTTGAAGACCGGCGTGTCCACGCACTACGCGACGCTCCCTGGACGAGCTTTTTGGCTGCGATGGTCGCCTTCGGAAAAGCAGCTGCGCTTTACCCTGATTGATCCGGTAAACCACCTCAGCTCCCTTTGGGAGTTGGACGCATCCACGCGCCGGGTGCGACCGTTGCATCTGGCAGGGCCTCTCGATCACTCGCTTTGCTGTGGCTCCTGGTCGGCCGATGGCCGCTTCTATGTCTTCCAGTCCGGCGACGCGAGCGGAAGCGACATCTGGGCGGTGGGCACGGGGCCGCATGCGCCGACGGTAAGGCTCACCAACGGTCCTCTCAGCTACATCTCGCCCCTCCCTTCGCGCACGGAAAACGCCGTTTTCTTTGTGGGGCTGGAGCCGCCGGCGGGCACTCGTTTTTTTGATCAAAAGCTGCGGCAGTTTGTTCCCGCACCCGCGTTTCTGGAGCATGCACGGCGCGTAAGTTACTCACGCGATGGCCGATGGGTGGCATGGGTGGATGTAGACGGTCGACTTTGGCGGGCTCTCAGCGGGAGTGGCTCGGAGCGCTTGCAGCTCACGCCCGACAATCTGGACGTGTTTCTCGCGCAGTGGTCCCCGGACCAGTCTCAGCTGGTCGCGATGGCTCGCGAGCCAGGTCAGACCTGGCAGCTGTACCTTGTGAGCGCCACCGGCGGCCTGGTACGCAAGGTGCTGGCCGATCAGCGCAACCTGGCCGATCCGGACTGGTCAGCCGACGGCACCAGATTGATCTTTGGACGCGAAGCCGACCTGATGGGCAAAGAAGGCGGATCGCACAATATTCAGGTGCTTGACCTTAAGACGCAGCAAACGCAGGTGCTGCCGGGCTCGGAAGACCTGTTCAGCCCGCGGTGGTCGCCGGACGGCCGATGGATCGTCGCGTTGTCGCTGGATCAAACACGGCTGCTGCTTTACGACGTTTCCAGCCGCAGGTGGAGGGTGCTGGCCACCGGCAGTGCGGCGGACCCGGTGTGGAGCCCGGACAGCAAGGCGGTGTATTTCCATGCCTTTGCCGATCCGCGGTCCGCGATTCTGCGGATCCCGGTGGCCGGTGGGATCGCGGAGCCCGTAGCGGATATGTCGAACCTGGCGTCGCCCAAGGTGGACTCCTACTTCTTCGGCGGCATCACGCCCGGCGGCGCGCCCATCATCGAACCTCGCGTGGGTACGGGCAATCTGTATTCCATACACCTGCCGGACTGAGGCTGCGGCGCGGCAGCACCCATCACCTCGCGGCTAGGTTGTTGCGGCCCACCACGCGGATGAGGTGGTCCGTAAACTCACCGTGCATCCCAGGTACTGTGACCCTGGGCATGTGACAGGACGTGCAATGATCGGCGGCTCGCGGGCAGGCGAGGCCGGGTTTGGTGGCGGTGGCGACCTCGTGTTGGCGCAGGTGGCAGGAAAGGCACTGTGGATCGTAGGCCGCGGCGTCTCGCTGGAGCGGCACATGCGGATCGTGACAGGCCACGCAGGTAAGGCGAACGTCCCCGGTCTTGCCCCAGCAGCGGCTGCTTTCCAGCCGGTATGGCTGAAAACGAACGACGTCCACTTCGCGCTTCGAGGCACCTGAAAAGGCGACATCCGCCCAGGTGCGATGGCAGGCACCGCAGAAGTCGACCGAGTCGACCGGGCTCAGGTTGGCTGGATTCAAAAGGCTGGCAGCCTTGCCTCCCGGGTTACCGGTGGCCATGGCTTTGGCATGGTCGGCGCCCGGGCCATGGCAGGCTTCGCAGGTGATGCCGGGGAGGGCGCTTTGCGGCTCAAAGTGCCCGGCGGTGGTGGACACCCCGGTGTGGCAGCCGAAACAACGTGCCGCCTCCGCGCTGTTCATCCCTCGGCCAAGTGCGTCGTGCACACTTTCAGGAGGCAGGGGGCTGTGACCGGTGGTGATGTCCAACTGGCCGGTACTTGTGTACAGGCTGAGGCGGCTCTCGAACCATCGGCCGTCCCGCTGAAACATGTAGGTTTGGCCGAGCTCACCTGAGCCGAAGGCCCAGCTCAGCGGGGCTGTCTCGGTTTCCGCTCCGTTGCTCACCGAAAGGTCAACGCCGGCGCCTGAGGTGAGGAGGCGATAGCTGTAGGGTCCATTCTCGAAGGACAGGGAGGGGTGTTGGTGCAGCCGCGGCGCATCGTGTGCGGGGCGGGCGGCGTCCGCCATGGGCGTTGCCATCTGCGTCCGGAAGACACCGGCATGGCACTTTTGGCAGGTGGCGTTGCCGACGAAGCTGCTGCGCGGATAGGTTCCCTTGGTGGGCCACCATCCGGGGTCGTCCAGTCTGTCCTGGGTTGCGGTTTCCGCACCGCCACCTGCGGTGGTCTGGGTCCGCGCGCCGGGCACGAGGAGCAGGCAGAACAAGCAAAGGAGGACGCGCAAACAGCCGCCCCGGTTGTGGCGCAAGACCGGGCTCATGGAGCGGTGCCCTTGCTTTCACGCAGCGCCACCCCGGCGTTGGTTTCGCGCCGGGCGACAAGGGCCTTGGCTTCGGCTTCGGCGGTTTGTGCCTTGGCCAGGTCGCCGGTCCGGCGGTAAAGGCGCGAAAGCTGATAGTGCGTGCTGCCGTCCTTGTCGCCGGGCAGCGCCATTTCCATCTGCCGGATGGCTTCGGGCAGGTTGCCGGCTTTGGCCGCTGCCCGGCCCAGGAGGTAGTGAACCCTGGGTTGGAACTCAGGCGCGACGCTGGTGCTTTTGGCGAGATACGGCACCGCCTCCTCTTCGCGCCCCTGCGAGCCAAGGACCTCGGCCATGAGCAGGTTTGCCTGCGGGTCGAGCGGACGTTCCGCCAGCGCCCTTTGCACCATGGCGGCGGCCTGGTCGTATTGGCTCAGGCTGAGGTAGATGGTGCCTGCGCCCAGCAGCGCCGCGGCGTCGTGCGGGTCCAGGGCCAGGGACTTTTTGTACTCGACGAGGGCGGTGTCGGGCTGCTGCTGGAAGCGGTACAGGTCGCCCACAAGGTCGTGGTTGACGGTGGAGTTGGGGGCAAGCTCATCGACCCGCGACAAGGCCTGCACGGCGATGCGCTCATGGGCCTTGACGGACCAGTAGAGCGCTTCAGGATCGCCCGGAGCCAGTCGCAGAGCGTCCTGGGCCTGCGCGGCGCTTTGCGCATAGTCGTTAGCCCAGAAGGCGCAGGCCGCACCCATGGTCAGGGAGGACGCGCTCTGCCCATGGTCGGCATCGGCGCACAGGGCGGTGCTGTCGCTGCCCGGCCCGGTGGGGGCATGCTCGGTCAACTGGACGAGCTGCTGCAGCGCAGCCTGGGACTTCGCGGGAAGCGGAAACTGGCTCGGGTCGTACTGCATATAAGCGAGCGTGCGCGCCAGCACCGCCTTTTGCATGGGCGTCGCGGCCGCGAGGACGGCGTGGTAGGTGTCGGTGGCCTCGACGGGCCGGTTTTGCGCCAGCAGTTCGTCCGCATACAGTGCCCGTGCCCAGGCGGAGGTGGGCGCGGAGACGGCCAGCGCGCGGCCGTCGACGGCGATGAGCTGCAAGGCGGAGGAGCCCAGGCCCAGCCAGGCGCTGGGGTCTTCGGGCGCGGCCTGGGTGGCGCGCCGGTAGGACAGCGCTGCCTCCGGTTCCCGGCCCAGCCCCTCATACGTCTTGCCCAAGGTTCGCTGCACCTCCGCGTCCTGCGGCTGCAGCGTTTGCGCGCGCAGCAAATAAGGGAGCGCCGCCGCCGACTTCCGCTCCTGTACGCCCACCTTGCCCAGAAACAGCAGCGCGGCGAACAGATCGGGTTTCAGCTTCAGCGCGTGGTGAAGATCGGTGGCCGCGGGATCAGGCTGTCCGGCGAGAAACTCCATGACGCCGAGGTTGGACCAGAGTTCCGCGGTTTCGGGGGAAAGCTTTGCCGCACGCCGGTAAAATCCAGCCGCCTGGGCGTAATTGCCGGCCGTTTGCGCCGCATTCGCATGTTCCAGGAGCGCGCCCAGGTCCTGCGCCTGCCCAAACGCCGGCGACGTGAACAAAAGCGTGAAAACGCCCAGCAAGGCAAGCGCCCCGTGCTTCACGGAGTTGCACCTTGATGGCCGCACAAAGAGGGTGGGACGAGGTGCCCGGAGTGGTGGGCCGTGGGTTGCGTGTTCCATTGTGCGGTTTTCTGTAGCGGGGGCGGTGGTGTTGGGCGGGCACACGTGCAAGCTGCTTTGTCGCCGCGCTTTCGGCTCGTGCCACCCTGCAATGGAACTTACATGCGAACCAAGGGCAAACGCAAGTGAGGCGCCAGCCCGTGCGGATGGAGGTAGCAGTACCATGCTTGCATGACACAGGATGAGGCCAAGCTGCTCGCCGCCCAGCGCGCTGTCGCGTTGATCGCCGGCGGCATGAAGGTGGGTCTGGGCACGGGGACGACGGCGACGCTCTTTATCCGGGAGCTGGGCAAGGCGGTGCAGGGCGGGCTGCGGGTCCAGGCCATTGCCACCTCGGAGGCGAGCGCGGCGCTGGCGCAGCAACTGGGCATACCGCTGACCAACTTCAACGACACCCCCGTGCTGGATGTCAACGTTGACGGCGCCGACGAGATTGCGCCCGGACTGGCGCTGATCAAGGGTGGCGGGGGAGCGCAGCTGCGGGAAAAGATCGTGGCCTCCGCGGCGCGGCAGTTCATCGTGGTGGCCGATGAGACCAAGGTGGTGGGGCAGCTGGGCCGCTTTCCGCTGCCGGTGGAGGTGGTGCGGCTGGCGCTGCCGCTGGTGACGCGGCGGCTTGCAGCGCTGGGGCTGAACCCTGGGCTGCGACCTGCGCGAAACGCCGCCGGCCCGTGGATTACCGACGAGGGCAACCTGATCGTGGACTGCCATTGCGGCGTGATCGCGGATCCGGCGGCGACCGCGGCCGCCATTCGGGACATCGTCGGCGTCGTGGAGCATGGGTTGTTCCTGGGCATGGCGACGCTGGCGCTGGTGGCGGGGGAGCATGGGGTGCGCGAGCTGCGCCCCTGACGGCGGCCGTCCAGGGTAAAGTGTCTGGCACATGGCACTTGTTCGTAGCATCGCCGCGCGCGGAATTGCCATCCCATGGTGCATGACCGATCTGGCGAAGACAAAACAGCAAGGGCAGACGTGGATGATTACCGGGGCCTCCAGCGGCTTTGGCCGCCTGATGGCGGAATACCTGCATGGAGTGGGCGCAACCGTGATTGCGACCGCGCGCAAGGCGGACGACCTGCGCGATCTGACGACCCGCTATGCCGGCATCTTGACGGTGCCGCTTGACGTCACCAGCGCGGATTCCATCGCGAAGGCGGTGGCCGATGCCGTTGGTTACACCGGCAAGATCGACGTTCTGGTGAACAACGCCGGCTATGGCGTTTGCGGGGCGGTGGAAGAGGTGCGCGCGAGCGAATATCTGCCGATGTTTGACACCAACTTCTTCGGTCTGGTGGACATGACCAAGGCTCTGCTGCCGCAGTTCCGCGAGCAGCGGTCGGGGGCGATCATCAATTTCTCTTCGATCGGCGGCCTGATCGGATCGGCTGGCTGGGGTTTCTACAATGCCACCAAGTTCGCCGTGGAAGGTCTGAGCGAGGCGTTGTTTGCCGAGATGGCGCCGTTTGGCGTGAGGGTGATGGTGGTGGAACCCGGGCCCTTTCGCACCGACTTCCTGGGGCGCTCGGGGGTGCAGGCCAAGGTGCGCATCCCGGAGTATGAGAACACCGTGGGCAAGGTGCGGGAATACTTCCAAACGCAGTCCGGCCACCAGCCCGGCGACCCGCAGCGTGCCGTGGAGGCCGTGGTGGAGGCCATTAGCGCACCGAACCCGCCCAAACATCTGGTGCTGGGCAAGAGCGCGGTGGAGCGCTACCGCAAGCACTTGCAGGAAGCCATGGAGTCACTGGACCAGTGGAAGGATGTTTCGCTGGGAACGGATTTCCCGGATGCTGGTCGCTCGTAGAGGGCGCGGCGGATGCAAGCAGGCGCGTGCGGTCGCGGTAAGCTGAACAAGTTGCTTTGGACGAGGTGAATGATGGAACTGGGAATGATCGGGCTCGGCAAGATGGGCGGCAACATGGCCGAACGGCTGCACCGCGCCGGACACAAGGTGGTGGGTTTTGATTTTTCCGCCGATGCGGTGAAGAAGCTCAGCGACGCCGGCTCCGTGGGGGCCAACACGCTGGAAGACATGGTGAAGAACCTGACCGAGTCGCCTCGTGCGGTGTGGCTCATGGTGCCGGCGGGCGACCCCGTGGACCAGACCATCGCCAAGCTGAAGCCCCTGATGAACAAGGGCGACATCTTCATCGATGGTGGCAACAGCAACTATAAGGACTCCATCCGCCGCCATGACGAGCTCCAGAAAGAGGGCTTCGAGTTCGTGGATGTCGGCACCTCGGGCGGCGTGTGGGGCTTGGCTGAGGGGTATTCGATGATGGTGGGCGGCGATCAAGGCGTGGTCGACCATCTGAAGCCGATCTTTGAAACGCTGGCACCGGCGCCGGACAAGGGCTGGGGCCGCACGGGGCCGGCGGGCGCGGGACACTTCGTCAAGATGGTCCACAACGGCATTGAGTACGGCCTGATGCAGGCCTATGCCGAAGGCTTTTCGATTATGGGCGCGAAGGAATCCATGCAGCTGGACCTGACGCAGATCGCCGAGATCTGGCGCTACGGCTCGGTGGTGCGCTCGTGGCTGCTGGACCTGACCGCGGACGCGCTGCAGCACAACCCCACGCTGGAAGGCATCGCGCCGTATGTGACGGATTCGGGCGAGGGCCGTTGGACGGTGTTTGAGGCTATTGACCTCAACGTATCGGCGCCGGTGATCACGGAGTCGTTGATTCGGCGGCTGCGGTCCCGCGAGGAAAACAACCTCACCGACCGTATGCTGAGCGTGATGCGCAACGCCTTCGGCGGCCACGCCATGAAGAAAGAGTAGTGAGCGCGGAGGCGCCGGCTGTCAGGCGAAGGCTCGTCGGCGTGACTTCCGCTGTGCTGTGCACTGATGGTCAGAAGAGCTTGTGAGGAGATAAGGGATGGCGGCAGGGGACGCAGGGCAGTCGATGACAGACAGGGACGTGAGCGGCGAGATTCGCTCCAATGAACGTGTGCCGGATCCATGCATTGTGGTGATCTTTGGCGCCTCCGGCGACCTGACCAAGCGCAAGCTGCTGCCGGCGCTGTTTCATCTTGAGCAGCAGGGGCTGCTGCCCAAGGACTTTGCCGTGGTGGGCGTGGCGCGCCGCGATCTGTCCGCGACCTTTGCGCCGGATATGCAGGACGGCATCCTGAAGGGCGGCGGCGTGGATGCGGGCGACTCCAGGCTGAAGCCGTTTATGGACCGGGTACGCTACTTCGCCACGAACTTTGATGACGACGCCGGTTTCGAGAAGCTCAAGAGTTATCTGGAGGGCATCGACAAGGAGCTTGGCACCAAGGGCAATCGTCTTTTCTATCTCGCGGTGGCGCCGGAATACTTCGCCGACATCGCGCAGCGGCTGAGCAGGCACGGCATGACCGAGGCTCCCGCGGGCAGTTGGGTGAACGTGATCATCGAAAAGCCCTTCGGTGTCGACCTCGAAAGCGCGCGCACGCTGAACAGCGAAATCAACAAGGTTCTCCACGAGGATCAGATCTTTCGCATCGACCACTACCTGGGCAAGGAGACCGTGCAGAACATCCTGGTCTTCCGCTTTGGCAACGGTATCTTTGAGCCGGTGTGGAATCGCAACTTCGTCGACCACGTGGAGATCACGGCGGCAGAGTCGATCGGGATCGAAGGCCGCGGACCCTTTTACGAGACCGCCGGCGCCCTGCGCGATGTGCTGCAGAACCACGTCATGGAGGTGCTGAGCTTTGTGGCCATGGAACCACCGGACAGCTTCGACTCCGACGCCGTGCGCACAGAAAAGCTGAAGGTATGGAAGGCGATTCAGCCCGTTCCGGTGGAGGACACGGCGCGCGGCCAGTATGGTCCGGGCACGGTGGACGGACAAAAAGTGATCGGCTACCGGCAGGAGGACCGCGTCAACCCCGAGTCCACCACCGAAACCTACGCGGCCATGAAGCTGAACATCGAGAACTGGCGTTGGGCTGGTGTGCCTTTCTACATCCGCGCCGGCAAGCGTTTGGCCCAGCGCGTCACGGAGGTCACGGTCACCTTCAAACAGCCGCCGCTGCACCTGTTCAAGGGCAACTCGTCGGATGCCAAGGTCTTTCCAAACGTGCTGAAGCTGCGCATTCAGCCGGATGAGGGCATTACGCTGATCTTTGGCGCCAAGATTCCCGGGCCGACCACCAATGTAAAGCCCGTGGAGATGCACTTCAGCTACGCGGACGCCTTCGGCAAGAGCTCCGCCAACGGCTATGAGCGCCTGCTGCTGGACGCCATGCTGGGCGACGGCACGCTATTCGCCGAACGCGAAGGCGTGGAGGCCACATGGGCCCTGATGACGCCGGTTCTGGAAGCCTGGAAGGCCAACCCGCCCAAGGACTTCCCCAACTACGAAGCCGGCAGCATGGGCCCGAAGTCCGCTGACGAGCTCCTGGAGCGCGATGGCCGGTGCTGGGCGAAGCTGTGAGGGAGTTGTAGGTTGTAGGTTGTTGGTTCTAAGTTGTTCGTTGTTGGTTCTAAGTTGTTCGTTGTTGGTTCTAAGTTGTTCGTAGTTGGTGAAGATGCTGGTGAGGTAGTCGAAGGCAGCCGCAACCGACCTATGTAGCTCTGGAAGGGAGCACATAGGTCTTCGGCAACGAAAAGTGAAGGCGGATCGTCCGGAGATACCCACCAACAACGAACAACGAGCAACAAGCGCCTACTAACAACCAACAACTAGCAACTAAGAACTTTCCGAAAGGTCCCATGCCCGCCCCTGTCACCATTACTTACGTCATCTGGCCGGATGCTGCGGCGCTGGCGCTGGCTTCTGCGCGGAACTTTGCGGAAAAGGTGGAGGCTGCCGTGGCGCGGCGCGGGGTGGCTCGGGTGGCCATCTCCGGCGGGTCCACGCCGCAGGCCGCCTTTAAGCTGCTGGCCGATCCCGCGCAGCCTTTCTCGAACACAGTGCCCTGGGACAAGCTACAGCTCTACTGGGTGGATGAGCGCTGCGTGCCGCCCGACAACCCGGAGTCCAACTACGGCGTGTGTAAAAAGCTGTTGCTGGATCACGTCGGCATCCCGGCGAGCAACGTCAATCGCATGGAAGGCGAACTGGACCCGGAGGTGGCCGCCTCTCGCTATGAGAGCGTGCTGCGCAACACGATGAAGCTCGAAGGCGCTGAGTCGCCAGCCTTCGACCTGCTGCTGCTCGGCATGGGCGATGACGGACATACGGCTTCGCTGTTTCCGCATACGGAAGGCCTCGATGAGATGGGCCGTCTGTGCATCGCCAACCACGTCCCACAGAAGGACACCTGGCGCATCACGCTCACCTGGCCGGTGATCAACCAGGCCTCCGACGTGGTGTTCGAGATCGGGGGAGCAGCCAAGACGGCCCGCGTGGCGGAGGTTTTCACGGGGCCGCGCGACGTCGAACGGCTACCGGCGCAGCTGATCCGGCCCGCGAACGGCCGCCTGCTGCTGCAAGTGGACGAGGCAGCCGGGGCGGCGCTTCCCCGCTCCACCGAGGTTGCGGATACCGGCAATCTCCAACGCAAGGTCGGCACACTGGAGATTTAGCCGCTCTTGGCCTTGCCGCGTCCCCGGACGTTTGGGGGATGTGCATTGCGGGCCGGAGAGCGTATGCTGCACCTTTGCAGGATTGCACTTTCGTGAGAGCAACGGACCGCTGCGGCGGGTCAAGAGGAGCAGGGCAGGCGCATGATTCTGGCAGGTGATGTGGGTGGAACCAAGGTCCATCTGTCGTTGTACAACTTCGAGGGCGGCCGGCTGGTGCAGGTGCGCGAAGAAAAGTTTCCGGCGGCGGAGTACCGCTGCCTGGATGACGTGGTCAACACCTTTCTGGCGCGCGGCCCGGAAAAAAAGGACGAGATTGTCGCTTCCTGCTTCGGCTGCCCCGGGCCGGTGCGCGACGGCCGGCTGAAGCTGACCAACCTGCCCTGGACCCTGGATGCGCGGGACCTGCAGCGCACCGTCGGCATCGAGCACATCTTTCTGATCAACGACCTGGAGGCCAACGCCTACGGCATTCCGGAACTGCCCAACGACAAAATTACTACGCTGCTGGACGGCGACCCAAGCGGGGTCGGCCACCGCGGGCTGATCTCAGCGGGCACGGGGCTGGGTGAGTGCGTGCTGGTTTGGGACGGCAAGCTGCGCCGGCATCTGCCCATCCCCTCGGAAGGCGGCCACGTGGATTTTGCGCCCCGCAACGAGCGGGAGATCGCGCTGCTGCAGTTTTTGCAGCGCACCCTGAACGGCCGGGTCAGCTTTGAGCGTGTGGTCTCCGGCATCGGCATTCGCAATGTGTATGCCTTCTTGCGCGACGACCAGCGCCTGGAAGAGCCGGCGTGGCTGCGCGAGCGCATGCTGGCGGAAGATCCCAACGCCGTGATCGGCTCCTGCGCCGAAGAGGGTTCCAGCGAGATCTGCGCGGAAACGATGAATCTGTTCGCCGCCGCGCTCGGCGCCAAGGCCGGCAATCTTGCCCTGACGCTGCTGGCCACCGGCGGCATCTACCTGGGCGGCGGCATTGCGCCCAAGGTGCTGAAAACCATGGCCAACGGACGCTTTCGCGACGCCTTTCTAGACAAGGGACGCATGCGGCCGGTTCTGGAAGCAATCCCGGTGCGTGTCATCCTGGACGACACCTGCGCGCTGCTGGGCGCGGCGGCCTACGCGGAGGCGCGCGCGGCGGAGCTGTCCGGACGCTCCGAACGCGCGGCCTCGCTGCCGGCCTGACCGCCCGGCGCCGTGTGCGCAGGGGATAGGTAGAATCTCCGCATGGCGACTCTGCCGCTGCCCGAGCGCGGCTCCCCGGTGCAGGCCAGCCGCAACCCCCGGGCCACCTCGAAACCGCTGCCTGTGCCGGCATATGTGGTGGGGGCGTGCGTGCTCGCCGTGGTGGGCGTTGTCAGCATCTGGCCCACGGTGCTGATGCTGTGGGCGCTCTGGTCCACGGATCCGCTCAAGTCTATCGGCGGCTTTGTGCCGGCGGTGAGCCTGGTGCTGATTCTGCGTGTGTGGCGCGGGCTGGGGTGGGAGCAACGGGGCAGCGGGTGGGGGCTGCTGCTGCTCGCCGGCACGGCCGCCCTGGTGCAACTGCGCAGCCACATGGTGCTGGAGTTGGTGCTGAGCCGGTCCTGGTCCCTCACGCTGCCGCCGCACTCCCTGGTGGCGTTTGCGTATGCCAGCGGGGTGGTGCTGCTGTTTGGCGGCACGCGCCTGTGGCGTTCGGCCCTGTTTCCGCTGGGGCTGATGCTGCTGGTCAACCCCGTTCCACACATTTTCAACAGGCTGGTCGACCTGCCGCTGCAGCATGCCTCGGCGGAGGTGGCCCGCGGCCTGGCGCATGCGCTGGGGCAGCGGCTCACACCGGACCAGCTTTCTCTGATGTTTACGCCGAGTTTCGGCATGTTCATTGCGCCGGGGTGCAATGGTATCCGCGGCTCGGTCACGCTGGGTCTGCTGGCGCTGGTGGCGGGGTACCTGTACCGGTTTCGCGCGCGAGCGTGGGCGCTGGCCGTGGTGGGGGCGGTGCTGCTGGGCTATGCGTTCAACCTGCTGCGGCTGTGTGTTCTGGTGGTCTATTACGTTCTTGCGCTGCGTTGGCCTGTTCTTCAGCCGCATGCGGAGATGGCCGACTACGGCATCGGGGCGACGCTCTTTTTCGTGGCTGGCATGCTGTTGTTTGCGGTGATTCGGCGGCTCAGCCCCGGCCAAGAGCTGCGGATCCCGACCCCGTGGGTGGCGCCAGCCAGCCCGGGCCCGAAGCGGCGGAGCCTGCCATCGTGGGCACTTGCGGCCGGTTTCGCGGCCCTGGTGCTGATCACGGCAATCCCGTTGGCGCGCGGTTTGAGGCGCGGCCCGCGGCCGTCCATCGTGCTGGCCGGGCTGCCGGCGTCGATCGGGCCCTACCGCCTGCAGCGCCGCTGGGCCGAGACCCTGAGCACGGGCGAGGTTCTCTTCAACTGGGCGCAGTACGCCGCACCCGGGCAGCCGATGGCGGTGCAGGTCGGGGCGTCGCCCACCCTGGGGGCGCACGATACGTTGCTCTGCCACGTGGCCCGCGGCGAGGATGCGCTGTGGCAGGGGGCCCTGCCCCTGAAGACCGCCGAGGGGTCGACGAGCTTCAGTGTATCTGTCTATAACGATGGAGTTTCCGAGTACATGGAGGCCTCGACCCTGTGCACACCGGCCGGCTGCGGCCAGTACTTGACCGGGCCGCCGCACCTGGGGCTGGTGTACAGCCCTGTTCGAGCCGGGGAGGTGCTGGGGGGAGGGCCGCCGCCGGTGCCGCTGCTGCTGCGGGTAGAGCTGCCTGCAGGCGGGCTGCCCCCCGAGGCGGCTCGCGAGTCGCTGTTGAGCGCACTGCGGGCCTTCGCTGCCAATGCCCCTTTCGAGGCATTCACACGTCCTTACCTTCATCGCTAGACTAGGCCACAGGAATTTCTCTTTCCGGCTCAGTGATGCGTCTTGTCTCGTGCTATCGGCCTTTTGGCTTCGTGTTGCTGCTGCTGATGCTCGCAGGCTGCGGCTCCGGGGTGATGCTGAGCAACGCGGGCGGCACCGGCAGCAGCGGGTCAACGGGAAGCAGTGGCAGCACGGGATCGACCGGCGCTACGGGCAGCACGGGATCGACTGGAGCTACCGGCAGCACGGGATCGACTGGCGCTACCGGCAGCACGGGATCGACTGGAGCTACGGGCAGCACGGGCTCGACTGGAGCTACCGGGAGCACGGGAGCACCGGGCACCACTGGAGCTACGGGCAGCACCGGCTCAACCGGGATTACGGGAGCCACGGGCAGCACGGGAACAACCGGCACACCGGGCAGCACTGGCACGACCGGCAGCACCGGTGCAACTGGAGACACGGGCGCCACCGGAGCAACCGGCAGCACAGGAGCCACGGGCAGCACTGGCATCACGGGCACGACCGGCAGTACCGGAGCAACAGGGAACACGGGCACCACCGGGGCAACCGGTACCACCGGCGCCACGCTTCCGGGGCCAGCCCTCAGCGGGGTGGTACGCGCCGGATCGGCGGCGCTGGCCAACGCGCAGGTCCAAATCTTCGCGGCGGGAACAGCTGGAAATGGTTCCGCGCCCGCCCAGCTGCTCGCCGCCGCTGTGGGTACTGACACGGCTGGGGCGTTCCGTGTTGCGGCGGGCAGCTACAGTTGTCCGGCTGCTGATTCTTTGCTGTACGCGGTGAGCAGGGGCGGCCAGATCGGGACGCAGCCGGCCAACACCGCCATCGCCCTGCTCGCGGTGCTGGGGCCTTGCGGCAGCGTGCCCGCCGGGGCGTCGCTGACCCTGAATGAGCTGACTACCGCAGCTGCCGCTTTCGTGCTGCGGCCCTTCCTGACGCCCGGGGCGCAGCTGGGCAGCACGGCCACCAACACCGGCGGGCTTGCCCTGGCCGTGGCCTCCGCCCAGCTGCTGGTCGATCCTGCCTCTGGCGCAGCGCCCGGGGCCGGTTTCCCGAGCAACGGCACCGCGCCCACCGCCAAGCTGAACACCCTGGCCAACCTGCTGAACGGTTGCTCCGCCTCGGCAACCGGCGCGTCGGGGGCCGGCTGTACCAACCTGTTCGCTCAGCTTTCCAGCGCTGGCGCCACACCCCCGGCTGACACCCTGGATGCGGCGCTGGCAATTGCCAACCAGCCGGGCAGCAACGTGGCGACGCTGTACGCATTGGCTGCGAAAAACACCAGCTTCCAACCCATCCTGGCCGCCGCGCCCGCGGACTGGATGCTTGCCGTGCCGTTCACCGGCGGCGGTCTCAGCCAGCCGACGGCCGTGTCGGTCGACAGCGCGGGCCGGGTCTGGGTGGCCAACTTCGGGGACGCAGCCAGCCTGTTTGCGAACTCCGGGGCGCCGCTGGCCGCCAGCGGTTTCACGGGTGGCGGGCTGCACGAGAGCTACGGCGGAGCCGTGGACCCCGGCGACCGGATGTGGATCACCGACGAGGAAAGCAGCGCCGGCACCAACAACGGCTACGGCGGCCTCACGCTGCTGAACAGCCAGGGGATGCTGAGCGGCCCCGTCTTCTCCGGCGGCGTCAGCATCCCCGTGGCGATCGCGTTTGATCGCGACGGCCGCGCCTGGGTGGCCAACACCAACCCGGGTAGCCTGACGGTGCTGGACGCCTCGGGCGTATCGCAATCCGGCGCTTCCGGATACACCTCCGACCAGCTCGCTTTTCCCATCGCCGTGGCCACGGACTCCCGCAACAACGCCTGGGTGGCCAACAACAGCAACAACACCGTGACGCGGGTAGCGCCGGACGGCTCCACCTTCACCAGCTTCGTCGTGGGCAATGCGGTGGCGGGGGTCGCCGTGGATGCCGGCGACAATGTATGGTCCTCAAACTATGCCGACGACAGCATGGGTCTGGTCTCCTCGGCCGGGCAGGTTCTCTCCAGCGGCGGATTCAAGGGCGGCGGCCTGCTGCATCCGGTCGGCGTAGCTCTGGATGGCGCTGGCACCGCCTGGGTAGCCAACTATCGCGGCCCAGGCATCACGAGCCTGTCCGGGGCGTCTTCGGCGCGGCCGGGCGCGGCAATCTCACCCGCGGCTGGCTGGGGCTCTGACCTGAACCTGACGGAGACCTTCGGGGTGGCTGTGGACGCCGCCGGCAGTGTCTGGGTCACCAGTCTGGGCGACAACCGCGTCATCAAGTTCCTGGGTGCTGCGGCGCCGGTAAAGACGCCCCTGCTGGGTGGGGTACGGGTACCGTGATGCCACCCGTGAACGCTTATTCCAGGGCGGCGTTGACGTCCCGTACAAGATTGCGGATGTACGACCGGCGGTTCAGCAGGGCCACCATCGCCTCCTTGGCAGCCGTTCGGCCAGCGTCGTCGCCGGCGTCCTCGGCCGCATCCCACTTCGCCCATAACCCTTCCAGCTGCCTTTGCAGGTCTTCCAGATCGGCAGTGAAGCGGGTGCGGGCGGCCTGCAGATCTTCTTCGGCGGCGTCGTCTTTTTCGCCCGACTGCTTCGCAAATCGCATCTCTTCTAGTTGCATGTTGAGTTCAAACGCCTCTTCCAGGAGATCCGCCGGAGCTACCTGCTTCTTTTCTTCACCCCTTGTACGGGCGGTGTCGGTAGCCTGCCGAGACTGTTCCTCGAGTTGCACTCCTTCCAACCCGAGCAAGTATTCTGTGCGATGGATCGGATCGCGCAGCGTTCGGTACGCGTCGTTCAGCGCCGAGGATTGTTCCAGCGCATGTGCCTGATCGGCCGGAGACCGGTTGGCAAAGCGATCCGGATGCAATCGTCGTGACTGGGCATAAAATATTTTTTCCAGCGCGGAAACATCGATGCTGAGGTGCCGCGGCAGCGAAAATAACGAAAAGTAAGTCATCACCGTCATTCTAGCGAGACCATGTTGACGCACAGCCAGAATAGCGAACAAAACGATCAGCTAACCCGGCTGGCGGCATGCACGTTACTATGCACCCACTGATGCTTGAAAGCTCCCACGCCATGCGCGCCATGGCGGTCGCGGCCTCCATGCTGGCCTCCTACGCGGCGTTCTCGCTGGCGGAGCGGCTGGAGCGTGCGCGGGGTTTCTGGCGGCGGCGGCTGTGGATTACGGCCGCCGCGGTGGTGCTGGGTCTGGGCATGTGGTCCATGCACTTTTTCGGGGCGCTGGAAGATCGTACCCCCTATGAAACGGTGTACTCGCTGCGGCTGGTGGTGTTCAGCCTGCTGGTGGCCGTCAGCATTTCGTGGATGGGCTTTCGGCTGATCGCCTGGCAGAGCCTGAGCCGCGGCCGCCTGATTGCGGGCAGCCTGGTGCTCGGCCTCGGGTTCTGCCTGATGCACTGGGTTGGGGTCGAAGCCCTGAGCTCGATGCAGATCGCCGCTGTTTGGCGCACGGTGCTGATTGCGGGCGGTCTGACAGGGGTCGTTACCTCGTTTGTGGCTGTTTGGATGGCTTTCTCCGAGCACCGTGACCCCGCCAGCGGAGAGTGGCTGCGCATCGGTGGGGGAGCGGTCATGGGAGCGGGCATGGCCCTGGTCCATGGGCTCATCACCCGCTCGCTCGTCCTGACGCCGGTGCCGGCGGCCCTGGTGCGGGGCAACGCCCGCGGTAATGCCGTGGGAGAAACCGCCCTGCTGGTAACTGTAGGGCTGGTGTTGCTGGTCACGTTGGGCACCGCCGCGATCGACAAACGCCGCTACCGCGAACTGGTGCGCCTCCACATGGAACTCGCCAACTCACAGCAGGCGCTGTTGCGCAGCGAGCAGCAACTCCGCGAGGCCAACGCTCTGCTCAGCGAGCTTTCCATCCGCGACGGCCTCACCGGCCTGCACAATCGCCGGCGCTTCGACCAGGTCTTCGAGATGGAGTGGCGGCGTTCACTGCGCAACATGCGGCCCCTGGCTCTGCTCATGGTGGATGTGGACTGCTTTAAGGCGCTCAACGACGCCTACGGGCACCAGCGAGGGGACGACTGCCTGCGCGAGGTGGCGCGGGTGCTGGAAGAGCAGCCACGGCGCGGACACGACATCGTGGCCCGGTTCGGCGGCGAAGAGTTCGTGGTACTGCTGCCCGGCGCCGACGTCCACGGTGCCATGCGCATCGCGGAAAATATCCGGCGCGCCGTGGAAGGGCAGAGAATGGAACACAAGCGCTCCGCGACCGGACCGTATCTTACCGTCAGCATTGGTGTTAGCAGCCGCACGCCACAGGTGGGCGAAACTCCCGAAACCATGCTCTACGACGCCGACATGGCGCTCTACCAAGCCAAACAGCTGGGCCGAAATCGCGTGGAAGTCCGCGACGCGGTTGAGATTGAAGTCTGATTTCATGGCGGGCCAGGGCGCGTTCGCCGGTCAGGACCGTGCTTGCTACAACCATAGCTCGCCGCCGCATGCAGCCCCACAACGCAGATTCCCTTCGGGAATGACAACAAAAGGGCCAAAGAGCCTCTGTGTACGCCCGGGCAGTGTCCCAGGGCAAGATCAGGGTGTTGTACCCAGGGCCAAGGGCGCGCTCTATACCAGCCCAGGCCGAAGGCCTGGGATAGGCCCCGTACACCCGCAAGGGCCGAAAGCCCGTTTTATAGCCGGCCGGGTACAGCTACGAGACCTTCCCTACGCCGAAAAGCTGGAACCGCAGCCGCAACTCTTGGTCGAGTTTGGATTGATGAAGTTGAATCCCTGCCGCATCAGGGTTTCCTCGAAGTCCAGCACCATGCCCGCAAGGTACAAAAAGCTTTTGGGATCGACAAAGATGCGCACCGGCTTCGCCCCGGAAGGGTCATTCGGGGTTTCTACGCCCTCGCCGAAGACGAAGACCCGATCGCGCTGGCGCGGTTCGGTGTCGAACCGGATGTTGTAGCTCAGCCCGGAACACCCGCCGCCCTGGACACCCAATCGCAGGCCGCCAGCCTCGGGCGAGACACCCTCCTTGGCCATGGCGACGCGGATACGTTTCAGGGCATTGCGGGTAATCTCTACGGCCTGCTTGGCGCGGGGCTGCTGGCCCTCGGCCGTGAGCAGTGTCATGCCGGCGAGGGGGTGTTTCTGCTCGGCCTGGGGCGGGGCAGTGGTGCCCGGAGTGAGGGTGATCATGGTGCATCTCCTTTCCCCTGGCTGCGGTTCGTGCCAGGGGATGGTTCTGGATCGGTTTTGCGGGCTTGAAAGAGGAACACACCCACCAGGCTTGCCAGCGTGGCAAAGATAGTGCTGAGCCCTCCTGTGGCGCGCCCTTCGTGTGCCAGCCAAAGGCCGCCACCGACCCCGGTCAAGCCGATCAGACCCGCGGCGACTGCGCCAAAGACCTCTTTAAACGACTCCGAACCGACGATCTTGCGCTCCATGGAGCGACGGTGCGCCGACTCCTGAACAAAATCCTCGAGAATCTGCCTGGCTGCTCCGGGGTACACCTCATCGAAGCGCTGCAAAAGATCCGGGGGCGGAATGGGACCGGAGTAGGCGGTGAACTCGACCGAATGAACCTGGGAAAGGATGCCGGAACCAGGAGCTTCGGTGATGCGGGTGCCAGGTACGCCGTTCAGCCCGTCCTGGACCAAACCACTCTTGACCGGGCTGTTCTCAACTGCATTGGGGTGGGGCAATTCCTGGTCGGAGCCGCTATTCACCTGCAGCCTGCACGCTCAAAGGCGCGCTGCAGATCGCGAGACACATGGGCCCAATCCTCAGCCAGGGCCTCTGCCTCCGTGCGAACACGCCGCCGCGGGCACCGGGACCGCTTGCCAGCGCCGAAAAGGTTCAGCACACTGCCGAATCCGGACCAGAACGACGGTCTGGCTTCGCCATACACTGCCTGCACGACCTGTTGGTATGTCCTCATCGCATCCTCTCCCTTAGCATACCGAAGCTGGCCCCATGAAGACCAGAAATCTCCTGCGTCGAAGGGGGCATTACCTTCGGGGGTAACGCGGCAAATGGTCTCATCCATCGGCACCGCTCAGGATGGGACATAGGGAACCCGCCGTCGAAGCGGGTTCCATGAGGCTCGTAAAGCCCAAACGGCATACAAGAGACCACTTCTAGTGCGCCGCGACGGCGACCCCGGCCTCTTCAGCGACCCCGTTCTTTTTCTTCCAGTCACCGATGGCCGCGCGAATCGCGTCTTCCGCGAGAACGGAGCAGTGAATCTTGACCGGGGGAAGCGCCAGTTCCTTGACAATGTCCGTATTGGAGATCGTGAGCGCCTCGGCAACGGTCTTGCCCTTCACCCACTCCGTAGCCAACGACGAGCTGGCGATCGCGGAGCCGCAGCCAAAGGTCTTGAACTTCGCGTCCTCAATCACCTGGGTTTCGGGGTTCACCTTGATCTGCAGACGCATGACGTCGCCGCACTCCGGCGCGCCGACCAGGCCGGTTCCGACCTCGGTGGAACTCTTGTCGAGGGTGCCGACGTTGCGCGGATTCTCGTAGTGGTCAACAACCTTGTCACTGTAAGCCATGGGAAAGTCCTCGTTGATTTGATGATAACGCGGACCGTTTCGGTGCGGGTAGAAAGTTGCGGGACCGCTTTCCGTCGCTTTCAGGCACACCGCCCGCGTCGCGCGCGGTGGTACAGTGGGGGCCATATCGAATCCGCTCGTTGGAGTGCGTCTATGCTGCTTCGCCGGTGTGCCTTGTTGTGCCTCCTTGTGCTGTGTGCCCTGGCCCCCGCCGCTGCCGTGGCGCAGACCAGTTTCAAGACCGTGGTGGTCTTTGGCGATTCGCTTTCCGACACGGGCAACATCGCCCACCTGACCCAGTCGCAGTACAAACTGCGCTACCCGTCGGACAACCCCGTCCTGGGCTTCAACTACACCGACGGCCGGTTCACCGACGGCACGGATACGCAGCCGGCCGCCTCCACGGCCTATAAGGGCGTCTGGGTGGAGCAGCTGGCCACCCTGTTTGGGACCGGAGTGACCATCAAGGACTCGCTCGATGGCGGCACCGATTACGCCTTTGGGGACGCCACCACCGGACCGGGCACAACGACCGAGTCCCGCACCTTTTTGGGGCAGACTCTTTCCATCACGCTGGACAACATGGGCCAGCAGGTAACCAATTACTTGGCCACCAACCCGTTGCCGAACAGCACCACGCTCTATGTGCTTTGGGGCGGCGGCAACGATCTGCTCCAGGCCGCGACAAGCGGCCAGGACCCCGTGGCCGCGGCGCAAACCGCGGTAAATAATGAGCTTGGGCTGGTGCAGCGGCTGATGGCGGCCGGCGCGACCAATTTCATACTCCCCAACCTGCCCCCCTTAAGCGGGTTTGCAGGCGGGGCCGGCAGCGCCACCGCCGCCGCGCTGAATACCGCCTCCGCCGCCTTTGCCCAGGACCTGACCGCCGGGCTGAACGCGCTGAAACAGGGCGCCATGGGAGCGACGCTGAACCTGTATCAGCCTGATGTGTTCACGCTCTTTGCGGGCGTGAGCTCTCAGCCCGCGCTGTACGGTTTCGGCAACATCAGTGCGCCGGCGCAGGGCGTTGCCGGCAGCCCGGACACCTATCTGGTCTGGGACGGTCTGCACCCGACGACCACCGGGCATCATCTGGCGGCGGCTGCGGCGGCCAATCTGCTGTCCCCCCTGGTGGCCAGCAGCGCCAAGCTGACCGCGCCGGCCGCGGTGCTGGCGGGCAGCAGCGTGACCGCTACGGTGGCCGTCGCCTCCGCCACCGGCGGCGTGACGCCGACCGGGCTGGTAACCCTTTTCAATCACGGCAATCAGGTGGTGGGCTCCGCGGCGCTGGATGCGACCGGCACCGCCACGGTGACCTTCACCCCGGCCGCCGGGGCAAGCAATCTGGCCTTGAGCGCCGTGTACGCCGGCGATGTGGTCAACAGCCGGAGCGCTTCCGCCGTGCAGCCCGTGGCCGAGGTGGCGACCGCCGTGGCAACCACGACGACGCTCAGCTCGTCGGCCACTAATGCAAACCTTGGGGCCTCCGTGACCTTGACGGCCACGGTTACGCCGTCTAGCTCAAGCTATGGCCTGCCCGCCGGGACCGTGACCTTTCTCGACGGCACCGCAACCCTGGGCACCGGCACCCTGAGCAACGGCGTGGCGACGTACACGACCTCCGCCCTGGGCGCGGGCACGCACGCCATCACGGCAACCTACGCCGGTATGGGGCTGTTTGCGGGGTCTACGTCGGGGGCAGTCAGCCAGGTCATTACCGCTCCCGGCTTCACCGCGGCGTCCACTCCCGCGTCGCTCTCCATCGCCAGCGGCGGCTCCGGGACTGTGAGCCTGACGGCCTCGTCCCTGGGCGGGTATACGGGGACGATCACCTTGTCCTGCGGTCCGCTGCCGAGTCACTTCGCCTGCGCCTTCTCCCCCGCAAGCATCACGGCAAACATTCCCCTGAATAATCTCATCTCCGCCTCGACGCTTACCGTTGCCACCAACGCCGCCACGACCGCCGCGCTGCTCGCTCCGGAGCGGCCGGGTTTCCATGCTGCCCGCGTCCTGCTTGCCGCGCTGGGGATCCCCGGGGTCCTATCCATGCTGCTGTTTGGGGTATGGAGCCGCCGGCGTGGCCGCGTCCTCGCCGGCCTGACCCTGCCCATGCTGCTGCTCAGCCTGGGCTTGTTTGCCGGTTTGCTTGGGTGCGGCGGCAGCAACAATAACGCCGCGCCAGGGACCTACACCGTGCCGGTGGTCTTCACCGCCGCGGCCAGTGGCGGGACCACGCCCGCGGCCCAGACCGTGAATCTTTCCGTTACCGTCCACTAAAGCTGTTTCCTGCCAGGTATAGCTGCGCTTGTATGTCGCGCCTTCAGGGCGAAGGACATTAAGCCACACCTGAAGGTAAACAGCTCTCGCTTAGGGAAGCTCGGATCATCTGCGTCGCAACGTGGAGCTTCTTGTTGTCATTCCGGCATGGCAGCTGCGCCTTTTCCCGGCGGGGATGGCTTTCGCGGAACTTGATCAGAACTGGCCCTGTGGCGGTGCGTTCTCCTTTCTGTAAGTCGGGTATGGCTCGGGTTCGGTGCGGGTGGGCATGCCGCGCAGGGTGGCCAGGTCCGTTTGCAGAACGGCCCAGGCGCCGGGGTCCTGTTTGGTGGCGAACGGCAGGGAAGGGTCGCTGTAGTAAGCCAGCACATCGTCCCGCACACCCGACGGGATCGGCTGCCCGGGCCTGGCGGCGAGTCGGTGCGCCAGGGTGGCATAGGTGCTGTCGGTCAGCGGATAGCCGCTGGGGCGCACGGGTTTGCCAGTGTCCAGATCACGGTTCTGGAGCGGATGGTGCGCATCCGGGGAGTCCCGGGAAGTGCGCTGCGCCGCGTTCGGATCGCCTGGAAGCAGAGCGCCGGGGGACGGCTCGGAGTGGGTGTCCGCAGCGACCGCAGCCTGTGCCGAAGGCCGGGTGGAAGGCGGTGGCGTGAAGCGGGCGAGCGCCGTTTTCAGGGCGTCCTCCGACTGCACCACGGAGTGGATGTACGCCGCCTCAGTCGCCTGGGTTGGGCCCTTCACCGCCACCAGCTTCAGCGGACCAACCTTGGGCAGGATGTAAAGAAAACCGGCCAGGGTGTAGGTCCCGAGCCCGGCCTTGCGCCGGTACAGGTCCCAGCGATTCTCCTGCGCGACTTGCCGGATCTCGCGTTCCAACTGCTGCAGCTCGGGCGTGTCGAGATCGGCGGGCTCGTGGCGGCGCTGCAACTGCGTGACCGCGTAGGCGATGCGCGGAATGAAGTGGTGAACGGCGAAACGGTACGCGCCCACGTTGATGCGTCGGCCGCGTGCCTGGGTGAAGTCCTCGCTGAGGCCGTAGGTCTGGTAGAAAGCCATGGCAAGCTGCTGTGTGGGCACTTCCAGGCCGACATGGCGAAGGTAGTGCACCGGCGCCAGCCGGTGGTGGGCAATCTCGTTGATGTCAAAGGCGAACTCGGTTTGCACGTGCTGGTGCTGGCCCTCGGCGTAGCTGACCACGTGGCCGTAGCGGCGGCGCAGTTTGGGAAACTCGACCGGCACGGCCAGGTTGGTGGCCTCGGAGTGGCCGAAACTGTCGCCGATGTAGTGTGACAACGCCCCGATCGCAAAGGCGAGCTCGTCGGCGTTCCCCGCATTGCGAAACAGGTTGACGACAAAGTCGCCGGAACGCACATAGTGCGTCAGGTTGGAGAAAAACAGGTCGCCCAGGGGGTAGTAGCCGATGTCCTGGATGACGCAGCCGCCGTAGGCATAGGCGCGCGCGTGCTCGAGCTGCGCCGGGGTCAGCGTCGGGTAGCGGCTGAGCAGCAGCGGCACGACGGAGCTGTCCCAGGTGAGGTCAATCAGCTGCTCGTGGGTGAGCAGGGAATAGGCGCGGGCCGACGGCACGGGCAAAAAAAAGAAAAGCAGGCTAACGAGAAGAGCAATACAGGCACGCATGGTAACTCTACTGAGGGTATCGCATCGGCTCGGCCCGGGAAATCCTGCAAAAGTATCAGCCATGGCGCCAACCTGGCCTAGGATCGGACATCGCGTCGCAGCTTCGCAAGAAGTCGGAACATGCCAAAGAAAACCCCGCTCCACACGGCACCGGGGAGTGTCTCCCGCAGCCGGTGCCACCCGTGGCCGCCGGCCCAACTCGTCCGGTGCAGAAGAAAGTCGATCAGCACCCAAAATGCGACATACAGCAAGAGGCCGAAGCCGGTGAGTAGCCGTCCTTTTTGCAAGGTCGCTCCTCCCCATCTCCAGCGTTTACGGATGCATTCGGCGACCTGGGGCATTGGATCGGAGGACCCTGGATACGGCGTCCACGGCGACGGTCGGCATTATCTCTGACCGCCAACCCTGCACCTCTGAGCGCCAACCGTGGTCTCCGATCGCAGGTTCCTGGTAGCACTCCTGTTGAACAGAAACGCCAGCCAGGTATGGGATGAACGGGATGCCGACGAGGATGACGTGTGCATGGGAGGTCATCCTCGTCCAACAAGGGCCGCTTAGTGGGCGGCCCACTCGATCTTGGTCAGGTCGATGCCTTCCTTGACCATCTCATAGAGGGGGCTGAGTTCGCGCAGTTTGCTGACCACGTCGATGAGCTTGTCGGCGACGTAGTCCACCTCGGCTTTGGTGTTGAAGCGGCCGAGACCGAAGCGGATCGAGCTATGCGCAATGTCATCGCCAAGGCCGAGCGACTTCAGCACGTAGCTGGGCTCAAGCGTCGCCGAAGTGCAAGCCGAGCCGGAGCTGACCGCGATGTCATTGATGCCCATCAGCAGCGACTCGCCTTCCACGTAGACGAAGCTCATGTTCAGGTTGCCGGGCAGGTGGTGGTCCATGTTGCCGTTCACCTGGGTATAGTCGAGTGCGGTTTCGAGCTTGTTGCGGAGGTAGTCACGGAGTTCGCGCTCGCGCGCGGCCTCGGCGGCCATCTCTTCGCCGGCGATCTCGCACGCCTTGCCCAAACCGACGATGCCGGGGACGTTCAGCGTGCCCGAGCGCATGCCGCGCTCATGGCCGCCGCCGTTCTGCTGCTCCGAGATCTGCACGCGGGGGTTGCGGCGGCGAACATACAGCGCACCTACGCCCTTGGGGCCGTAGACCTTGTGGCCGGAAAGGGAAAGGACGTCGATGTTATCCGTGATCACGTTGACGGGGATTTTGCCCACGGCCTGCACGGCGTCGGTGTGGAAGAGTACGCCTTTTTTATGGCAGAGCTCGCCGATCTCCTTGACCGGCTGGACGACGCCGATCTCGTTGTTGGCGTACATGATGGAGACCAGGATGGTCTGGTCGTCCATGGCGCGCTCGAGCTCTTCGAGGTCGACCAGCCCGTCGCCCTTGACGGGCAAATAGGTGACGCGGAAGCCCTGCTTTTCGAGCTTCTTGCAGGTGTCCAGCACGGCCTTGTGCTCGGTCACCTCGGTGATGATGTGGTTGCCGCGCTCGCGGTACATTTCGGCGATGCCCTTGATGGCGAGGTTGTTGGACTCGGTGGCACCGGAGGTGAAGATGATCTCCTTCGCGGTCGCGCCGATGAGCTTGGCGATCTGCTCGCGGGCCTGTTCGACAGCCTGCTCGGCCTCCCAGCCGAAGCTGTGGTTGCGGCTGGCGGCGTTGCCGAAGATGCCGGTCAGGTAGGGCATCATGGCTTCGAGTACGCGCGGATCGAGCGGCGTGGTCGCGTGGTTGTCCATGTAGATGGGCAGCTTGACGCCCTCGGGCAAGGGCTTGTCGGTGTGCGTTACGTTCATTCCCAGCGTTTCAGCCATGGGGTGTGCTCCTCGTGTGTGCTCTTTTTCGGGGCTCGGGTGCGGTCGACGGCGGACGCAGGTTCGCCCGGGTGAAGACAAACTCTCTATCTCGGACTATAGCATTCGTAGTTTGGATGCAGGGAGTTTTGGGCCGCGTTCGGGCTACGAAAAAGCGCTCACGCAAAGGGCGCGGAGGGAACGCAAAGGGCGCGATGGTCTCGCGAAGGCGCGAAGGCCGGAGGTTCAGACCGCGATGGAGACCAGGCCCCCGGCCACGGGCGTTCCGGTTTGCGCGTCGGTCGCGGTTTCCACCAGATCGGAGATGCGGATCGCGCTGAGCAGGTCTTTGATGGAGTCGTTAACCTTGCGCAGCGGCTCCTTGATGGTGCAGGTGCCGTGGAGGTCGCAGGTGCCGTGAATGGTGATGCAGCTGGTGATGAACAGGGGGCCATCGATGGCGCGGATGACCTCAAAGGCCGAGATTTCGCTGCCCGGGCGTGCCAGCGCATAGCCCCCGTTGGTGCCTGCGGTCGACAGGAGAATGCCGGCGCGGGTGAGCGTTTGGAGGATTTTGGCCAGCAGCTGCGGGGGGATGTGGTACGCCTCGGCGACGTCCTTGGCCGACTGCGCTCCCTGGTTGGCGTGCTCCGCCAGGTACTTCAGGGCCATCAGGCCGTAGTCCGCTTTTTTGGTCAGCCTGAGCATGGATGGGGGTCTGCCGAATGCGGGTGCCGATCGGCTTCTGGGGCAAGCCGAACCCTCTCAGTGTACGGCCCGGTTGCGTGAGCCGCAATCGTTGTTGGCGCTCCCACTTAGAATCAGCAGGGTGAGCACACCGCGCATCGTCTTCACCACCTTTGGCTCGCTGGGCGACCTCCACCCCTACCTTGCCGTCGGCCAGGCGATGCGCCGGCGGGGTTACGAGGTCGTGATCGCGACCCAAAGCCTGTTTGCGGCGCGGGTCGAGGCCGCGGGGCTGCAGCACCATCCCGTGCGCATCGCCACCACGGAGGCGCCCGATCCGGAGCTGGTGCGGCGGGTCTTTGCGGGCGGGCTGGGGGTGCGTTTTCTGGTGCGCGGGCTCCTTATGCCCATGGTGCGGACGGCCTATGAGGACACCCTGGCCGTTGCCCAGGAGGCGAACCTGCTGGTCGCGCATCCGCTGACGCTCACCACGCCGCTGGTGGCCGGGCAGCTTGGGTTGCCGTGGATTTCGACGGTGCTGGCGCCCTCGCTCCTGTTTTCTGCCTACGATCCGCCCAGTTATCCGGGCATGGGCTGGCTGCACGGGGTTGCGCCCCCTCCACCGGTTTGGCGGTGGATTGCCCGGCTGGCCGACTGGAGCACCAGGCGATGGTTGCGGCCGCTGGACCGCCTGCGCCGCGAGCTGGGGCTGCCGGATCGCGGCAACCCGCTGTTTCGCGGAGGCTTTTCGCCCAACGGCACGCTTGCCATGTTCTCGCCGCTGCTGGGGCAGCCGCAGGCGGACTGGCCGGCGCGGGTCACGGTGACCGGCTTTCCATTCTACGTGCAGCCCCCCGGGGTCGCCAGCGACGCCCTGGAGCGCTGGCTGGCGGACGGGCCGCCGCCGGTGCTGTTCACCCTGGGCTCCTCGGCGGTGCTGGCGCCGGGCCGGTTCTTTGAGGAAAGCGTCCAGGCGGCCCGCAGCCTCGGGCGCCGGGCGCTGCTGGTGGGGTTTGCGCCGGGCGACTTCGCGGGCAAGATCCGTCGTGGCGAGGTGGACCAGGGTGGCCTGTTGGAGGGCGATCCGCAGGTCTTCGCCGCCCCGTATGCGTCGTATGCGCAGGTGTTTCCGCGCGCGGCGGCCACGGTGCACCAGGGCGGCATCGGCACCACGGGGGAGGCTCTGCGGGCCGGTCGTCCCATGCTGGTGGTGCCTTTTGGCGTGGACCAGCCGGACAACGCGGCGCGGGTCCGGCGGCTCGGCATTGCGGAGGTCGTTGGCCGCCGGCGGTATCGGGCGCCGCGCGTTGCCGGGCACCTGCAGCGCCTGCTGGCGGCCCCGGTGGAGCGCCGGGCAGCGGAGGTGGGCGCGCAGATCCATCAGGAGCACGGCGCAGAGCGGGCCGCCGATGCGCTGGAAGCGGCGCTGCAGCGAGGTTGAAGCGCGTCTGGCGTGCCCTCACTCGTTACCAACGATTGCACTTCAGGTTGGCGGCGAACGCCTGGCGATCGGCTACCATGCAGACTTGCTCGTGTAGCCCATGCCCGATCTTCGACAGTTCCGCGCTGCGCCCAACCTGCTGACTATGCTGCGGCTGTTTGCGCTGCCGTTTCTGGTGATCGAGATCCTGGACGGACACTGGCGGCTGGCGTTTTTGCTGCTCTGGATCGCGGGCATTTCGGACGGTCTGGACGGGCTGCTTGCGCGCTGGCTGCAGCAGCAGACCACGCTGGGGCTCTACCTGGACCCGCTGACGGACAAGGCCCTGCTGAGCACGCTGTTTCTGGTGTTGACGCACGTGGGCGTCATTCCGCGCTACGTCACGGTGCTGGTGTTCAGTCGCGACCTGGGCATTCTGCTGATCTCCACGCTGCTCTATGTAACCAACACGCTGCGGGATTTCCGGCCCAGCTGGCTGGGGAAGCTCAACACCCTGCTGCAGATTCTGGGCATTCTCACAGTGATGACTGTGCAGGTTACGCAGAGCACCTGGCTGATTGAGACCAAGCTGTTCCTGCTGCGGGCCATCGCGGTGCTGGCGCCGATCTCCGCCGCGCAATATGCCTGGCTGGTGCTGCGCCGCGTGCAGCACCAGACGGAGGGGCAGGTGGGGGCGTCGTAGGGTTGTCGGTTGCGCTGTCCTTGGCTTTCTGCTGTTGTTCTTTGCTGACACCTTCTAGGGCATCTTCTTTCCGTCCGCCAGCCGAAGCAGCCCGGTTGCGCGGTGGCTCCCTCCCGGGTTACACTTCGTTGTACGCACTGCAGGCGCGTAGCTCAGTTGGTTAGAGCGCTACCTTGACACGGTAGAGGTCGTTGGTTCGAATCCAATCGTGCCTACCACTCCTTTGGCAGCGCTTCGGCGAAGCCGCCCGGTGAGATTTCCGGAGCCGGAGTCTGCGAACAAAAGTTTCTGTCTTTGGAGAAGGTCGATGGCACAGGTTTGTGAGCTTTGCGGCAAAGGGCCGCAGTTTGGTAACAATGTTTCGCATGCGCACAACGTGACGCGCCGTCGCTGGAACCCCAACCTGCAGCAGGTGAAGGCCCGCATCAGCCAGGGCGTCTCCAAGCGGATTCGGGTCTGCACCAGCTGCATCAAGAGCGGCAAAATTGTGAAGGCATAACCGGTCCTCCGGCAGACCGTATAAAGTTTCAGAAGAAAGAGAAAGCCCCGCATCGCTGCGGGGCTTTTCGCTGTCCACGCTACGCCGGCTACCGTTTGTCGGCCGTGGCGCCGTCCGGCGTGAAGCCGAGCGATGCCGAATTGATGCAGTAGCGCTGGCCGGTGGTCTCGCGCGGACCGTCCGGGAAGACGTGTCCGAGGTGCGATCCGCAGGTGGCGCAGGTGACCTCCACGCGCCGCATCCCGTAGCTCTTGTCCTCATGCAGATGCACGGCATCGGGCGAGACGGGATCCCAAAAACTGGGCCAGCCGGAGCCGGATTCGAACTTCGTGTCGGACTTGAAAAGCGGGGCATCACACGCGGCGCAGTGATAAATCCCGTCCGCATGGTTATTCACCAGGGCGCCGGTAAAGGCGCGCTCCGTGCCCTTTTCGCGCAGGATACTGTACTGTTCCGGGGTGAGCTGCTGCCGCCACTCCGCGTCGCTCTTTTCCACCTTGCGCGTCTGCCGGGCGGCTGCGGCACCGTCCTTCTTATCATCTTGCTGGATGGCAGCGTCGGACAGCGGTCCGCCTGTTGGAATTGTCGGCATATCATCCTCCGAAGCATTGGATGCGGGCTGGTGACGGCGGGAAGCAGCGGCTGGCTAGTGGTTCAGGCCCGCCATGGCCACGCACTCGATCTCCACCAGACCGCCCCTGGGAAGCCGGGCCACTTGCACAGTGGAACGCGCGGGCGGAACGTAGTTTCCCGGGGCGAAGTGGCGAGCGTAGACCTCATTCATGGCGGCAAAGTCGTCCATGTTCTGCAGGAAAACAGTCGTCTTGATCACATCGGTCAGAGTGAGGTCGACGGCATTCAGCACGGCGCGCAGATTCTGGCAGACCCGCTCGGTCTGTTCGGTGACGCCACCCTCGACCAGATTGCCGGAGGCGGGATCGAGCGCCACCTGGCCGGAGGTGAAGATGAGGTCGCCGACACGTACCGCCTGGGCGTAGGGCCCGATTGCGGCAGGAGCGTCGGTGGTCGAAACGATGGTCTTGGAGGGCATGGTTCCATTCTGCCGTTGTGGGCCTGTTGTGTCGACGGGCAGCCGCAGAATCTCGCCCGGGTCTGCACGCACGAGAAGCGCAAATGCCATCTCAATGGAACTGGAGGATCGACAGCATGGGCATTTTGGATTCGATTGAGGGTATGGCAGGGCAGGCAATGAACGGCGGGCAGGAGGGGGGCATTCAGGTGCCGGAGAACGCCAGCGAGCAGGGTCGCGTGGCCGGCAGCTTTTTGCAAACCGCCGCGCAGCATCCCGGCGGACTGGGCGGCATCATGGATATGTTCCGCAACAACGGCATGGGCCAACATGTGGAGCAGTGGCAGAATGGGCAGACGCAGCAGGCCACGCCGGAGCAGGTGCAGAATGGGCTGGGCGGCACAGGCGTTCTGGACCAGGTGGCCCAACGCGCCGGGGTGTCGCCTACCGTCGCCAAAGTGGCGCTCGCGGCCGTGCTGCCCATGATCCTGTCGCACATGACCAACAACGGCCAGCAGGCGCCACCACAACCCGGCGGTGGAATGTTCGGCGGCATGGCAGGGTCGCTGCTTTCACGCATCCTGTAAGAGGACGGATCGCATAAGAAAAGGCCGGCAATGAGCCGGCCTTTTCGACGTAGTGACGAAGCCTAAGCAGCCACGGGCTGCTGTGCGGCCTTCTTGTTGACGCGCTGCTCACCAATGTTTGTGAGCTTCTCGTCGCCGGCCTTGGACTCTTCCAGGCTTTGCTGCAGGTCAGCAACCGCGTCCTGCTTGCCGATCAGCTTGGCATAGCTCGCCAGCGAGCCGTAGGACGCCACGCGATACGCCTGCTGCTGGTTGAAGGCGACGATCAGCGCCGCATCACGCACAGCGCCCTTGTCCGTGCTGGAGATCATGCCCTCAACCTCCTTCACCATGGCGTCGGTGATGTGGTTGTCCTCGGTCTTGACCGGCTTGCCGAGCTTCCCAAAGGCTGCCTGCACGCGCTCGGCGTACTTTTCTCCCTGGGTGACGCTCTTTTGGAACATCTCCTTGACCTGCGGGTCTTCGGAGGCTTCGGCCATTTTCGCTGCTTCCTTGCTCAGTTGCTGTTCTGCGTCCAATACATAGCTCATGCCGGTAAGCATGAGGTCTTGAATGCTTTGCATCTTCATAACGCTGCTCCCAAAATCTGAACTCGCCAACTATGTTGGCGGTTGCGTACAGAAGGTTAGGGTGTGGGCGGAGATGCGTCGTTGTACGGAGGCTGTCGACTTTTTCCGGGGCCTTTGCGGGATCAAGCCGGATGCGGTGCTGCGGTGTGCGGGATGAAACGGTGAGGGGGCGAGCTCAACTAGAGCTCACCCCCTCCTATTGGCCTGCGGATGGTTTAGCTGCGACGCCGGCGACCTGAGCTACGCCCCCGACCCGCACCACCACCTGGGCGACCCGACCCGGGGCGCCGGCTACTGGGACTGCGGCTCGGGACAGGGGAGCTGTCCGGATCGCCTGCAGCGTCGCCGCCACTCTTCCAGGAGCGTGTTTCCAGGGCCAGCAGGGAATCAAGGTCATTGACCGCCTGCCTGGCGAGGTCGATGGGCGTATTGCGCTCTTCCTTGGCGAGGTTTTTATCGGACTCGCGCCAGTCGAACTCAATCTTGAGCTCCTTTTCGAGCTTCCTGGCATCACGTTTTTCAAGCGGCGTCACAAAGGTGGTGGCGACGCCCTTGGCCCCGGCGCGGCCGGTGCGGCCGATGCGGTGGACGAAGTCGTCCGAGGCATTGGGCAGGTCGTAGTTCACCACATGCGCGATGTGTTGGATGTCGATGCCGCGCGCGGCGACATCGGTGGCCACCAGCACGCGTACCCTGCCGTCGGCAAAGCGCTTTAGGGCGCTGGTGCGCTGTGATTGCGAGCGGTCCCCGTGGATGACCTCTGTCTTGTGGCCGAGCTTTTCCAGCTTGCGGCCGATGCGGTCGGCACCGTGCTTGGTCCGGGAGAAGACGAGGTAGGTGCCCTCCTCTTCGGCGAGCATGCGGTCCAGCTGCGCGAGCTTCTGGTCCTGCATGACGGTATAGACCCGGAGCTCCACGCGATCGGAGGGGCGGGAGGTTTGGCCGATCTCCACGCGCACCGGATCGGTCACGTAGTCGCGGACGATGTTGCGAATATTCGCGTCCAGGGTCGCGGAATAGCACATGGTCTGGCGATCCTTGGGCAGCGCGCCCACGATGCGCCGGATGGCGGGCAGAAAGCCCATGTCCAGCATGCGGTCGACCTCGTCCAGAACGAGCATGTCGACGTCGCCGAGCTTGACCAGGCGACGGTCCAGGTAGTCTTCCAGGCGGCCGGGCGTGGCGACCACAACGCGGGGGCCGCGTTGCAGGGCATCGATCTGCGGGTTTTCATTCAGGCCGCCGCAAACCAGCACGGCGTCCTGCTTCATGTGCGGGCAAAGCTTGAAGTAGTTTTCCAGCACCTGCATGGCCAGCTCGCGCGTGGGCAGCAGGATCAGCGCAAGAATCGGGTTCTTTTTGCCGCGAACGGAGGGTTCCGAGACCTCGTCCAGGCGCTCCATCATGGGGACCAGGAAACTGAGGGTCTTGCCGGTTCCGGTCGAGGCCGTGGCGAGGATGTCGTCGCCTTCAAGCGCTGGCGGAATGGCCCCAGCCTGCACCGGCGTGGGCGTCACGAAACCGGCCGTGGCGAGTCGCTGCTTCAGGTCGGCAGAGATGGCGAAGTCGTTGAAGTTAAGCGCGGAAGCCTCGGCCTGGGTGATGTGGCGGGCCGGCGTCAGCGGCGCGGGATTCAAGATGGACTCGAGCGTAAGGCTGGAAGTGTCCGGCGCGGGCTGCCGCGGAGCCGGTTTGCTGGCCTGGTGCCGTTGCGGTGGTTTGGAGGAGTTATGCCCGTGTTTGGAGCGCTTGGACCTGGGGGCATGGGAGACGGAAGGCGAGTTGTTCAAGAGGATCCTTTGGAAAGCTGGAAGGGAAAAGGCGCTCCGCCTGGACCTGCAGGGCGGTACAGTCGCCGGATGCGGTCGCGGAGTTCCTGGATCAGCACTGCGGAGGGTTCAATCATTCAGGACGGAACGGGCACTGCTGCTGCACGGCGAAGCTGATCCAGTCGGGATCGCCTCTGAGCCAGAGCAACCAACGTGCGGAACCACAGGGAGAAAACCTTTGCGATTCGCCCGATGGGCGGTAGGCGGCGCTCGCGGTCTCTGGCCAGATGACGGTCATTCCAGAACTTCAGAATGCCCGGTCTGCTCGCGGCGCGCTGTGCCCAAAAACGGGCACAGCTCGATAATAGCACGGGTCCTTCAGGAGCCCTGGTGCAACTTCTGGGGGAGAGTGGAGCGGTCGAACAGACCGGGTTCGTCTTCGCGCATCTTATACTTTGTGCAGTGATTTCTGGCAGGCGGTTGAGCAGGGTGGCCCGCGGCTTGAGAGACCGGAAACTCCACTTCGATTCAAGGGCACAAGCGCAACAGAGAGATGTGAAGTATGCGTGGGTCTGGAGGGTGTGGCTGGCTTGCGCCATACCGTATGTGTCCGGGCTGTGAAGGATTCCCGGTTTCAAGCGACCTTTTGCGGGAGAACACAAGCTTCTCCGGAGACTGACCAATGGCGACCAAGAAAGAGCTTTTGAAGGATCAAATCGAGCAGATCGACATCACCAGGTACAACGTCGTACCCCTGGTGGATGCGATGAGCAAGATGGCGTACAGCTCGCGGGATCTGGCGCGGGCCGCATCGATCTTCGACATGATGCTGCGCGACACGGAGTGTGGTGTGATTCTGTGCCTGGCGGGCTCGCTGATCTCGGCGGGGCTGCAAAAGGTGATTGTCGATCTCCTGCGCAACAACATGGTGGACGCCATTGTCTCCACTGGCGCGAATATTGTGGACCAGGACTTTTTTGAGGCATTGGGCTTTCGTCACTACGTGGCCGGCGAAGAGTACAAGTACGGCGCCGGCGATGCGGAGCTGCGCGAGCTCATGATTGACCGCATTTATGACACCTTCATCGACGAAGAAGAGCTGCGCATCTGCGACGATACGACGAAAAAGATCATCGACGGAATGAAGCCCGGGGCGTACAGCTCGCGCGAGTACGTCCGCGAGATGGGCCGCTACCTGCAGGAGAACGGGCGCACGCCGGCCAACGGCAACGCGGATTCCATCGTCCTGGCGGCTTATGAAAAGGGTGTGCCGATCTTTGTGCCGGCATTTTCCGATTGCTCTTTCGGTTTTGGCATCGTGGCGCACCAGCATGCGCGGCAGGGCAAGCCCATGTGCTCGATCGATTCGGGCAAGGACTTCTATGAGCTGACGCAGATCAAGATTGCGAACCCCACCACGGGGTTGCTGATGATCGGCGGCGGTGTGCCGAAGAACTTTGCGCAGGACATCGTGGTCGCCGCGGACATTCTTGGGGTGGAGGCGTCCATGCACAAGTACGCCATCCAGATCACGGTGGCCGATGCGCGCGATGGTGCGTTGAGTGGATCAACGCTCAAGGAGGCAAGCTCCTGGGGCAAGGTAGATCTGAACTATGAGCAGATGGTGTTTGCCGAGGCGACCATTGCGTTCCCGTTAGTCGCCGGCTACGCCTGGCACAAGCAGGCAGCGGCGCAGCGCACAGCGAAAAACTTCGCAGACAAGCTGGAGCCTGTGGCTGCATAACTTCTGCCGCAGATCGGTCAGGGGCAGGATTCGATCCTGCCCCTTTGCGTTGTTCGGCAGGCCAGAAGTTAGGGGAAATGAGTTGCGTCCAACTTATTTAAATCGTTTGTGTTGAAGTGCTGTACAGGCTCGTAACCTGCTTCAGCAGGCGGGCAACGCTGTCACAGCAGTGGCCTCCAAGTAAACATACGGTAATCGCGCCGTCAGGAGAAAACACATGAAGAACTTTCATTATGAACGATTCATTGGACCTGCTGTTGTTGCCTTCGCCTTGACGCTGGCCCCGGGGGCGGGGTGGGCACAATCGACCGGGAATGGGTCGATGCAGGCTTCCTCGCAGGACAAACAATACCTCGAAGAGATCGCACAGGATTCTAACTTTGAAAAGCAAACCAGCCAGATGGCCATGCAGAAGAGCTCGAGCCAGGATGTGAAAGAGTACGCGCACATGGTGAACCGCGACCACACCTCGCTGAAGCAGCAGATCCGCTCGGTGGACCACAAGGTGAATGTGGAGATGCCCCCTGCAGACAGCATGAAGACCGCAGACAGGTCGAAACTTGATGAGTTGAAGGCGCTGAGCGGTAAAGATTTTGACGACGCGTATATCAAAGGTCTGGTCAAGGGCAATGCGCAAAGCGTACAGGACGCCAAGGACGAGGTTGGCAGCACGTCCATTCCTGTCGTGAAGACGCTTGCGGAGCGCAACCTGCGAATGGATCAAAAACACACAGAAAAGGCCAATCAGCTTGCCAAGGTGCATCACGTCGAGGTGCAGCAGTAGGCATTCTTGCGAAAGAAACAGGTAGTACGGCGAGAAGAGGCAGGCTGCGGCCTGCCTTCCTGTTTCAGGGGAGCCTGGAAGGCGTGTGCGCTGGGACGACGCGGAGGACCTGCTCGATCGACCAGTCCAGCGATTCGCAGCCACTCACCGTCAGCGTTGCACGCTGCTGGGAGGGAAGGATGTACAGGTCGGCCATGGGCCGGACGGCGGCCTCGTACTGTTCGCGAACGCTGGCCTCGGTGCGGCCGCGCTCGCGGATGTCGCGGCGGATGCGGCGGGCGAGGCAAACCTCATGCGGTGCGTCGACGTAGACCGACAGCGCATACAGCGGAAGCAACTCGGGATAGTGAAGGGCGAGAATACCCTCCACGACGACGAAGGGTGTGGGCATGACTGTGGTGAAGGCACCGGCGACGCGCGTGTGGGTGCGGAAGTCGTATACCGGACGCTGGACGGGGCGGCCCGCGGCGAGATCGCGAAGGTGCGCGATGAAGAGCTCGGATTCAAGGGAGTCGGGGTGATCGAAGTTGCGCTTGTCGCGGCTGTCGAGCGGAAACCGGGAAAGGTCGCGGTAGTAGAGGTCGAGTGGAAAAAGAGTGGCATTAAGCTGCCGTGCCAGCTCGCGAGCCAGGGTGGTCTTGCCGGAGCCGGAACAGCCCGCGATGCCGATGAGGGTAGGGTGTGGTGCGGGGGGCGTCGGAAATGCCGTGCTCACCTGATCAGTTTAATGGGCTTTCCTTGGCGCAGGATGGAGCGCGGCCCTGCGCGGCCCTGTCAAGGGAGCTCATCAGAGCGGACCGTTGCCGCTACCCGCGGGATGACGGCCTGGAGAAGGGCGGTGAACTGCGCTTCGCTGCGGGCGCCGGTTTCCATCACCTCTTCGTGGTTGATTTGTTCGCCGCTGAGGCCGGCGGCCATGTTGGTGACCAGCGACAGGCCGAGGACTTCGAGCCCCATGTGGCGGGCGATGATGGTCTCGTGCACCGTGCTCATGCCGACCAGGTCGGCACCCAGGGTGCGAAAGGCGCGAATCTCGGCGGGCGTCTCAAAGCTGGGGCCGAGCACGGCGAGGTAAACACCTTCGGGAAGCGGCAGGTTGAGTTTAGCGGCCTCTGCATGGGCCAGCGCACGCAGGCGTGGCGCGTAGGCCGTGGTCATGTCAAAGAAGCGCTGGCCCGCGCCTGCGCGCTGGGCGAAACGGGGCTCGTTGGGGCCGAGCGCGGCGTTGGTACCAGTGAAGTTGATGTGATCGCTCAGCGCAACGAGCATGCCCTGCTGGTAGGCGGGGTTGAGGCCACCGGCGGCGTTGGTCAGGATGAGCGCCTGGCAGCCCAGCAGACCGAGCACGCGCGTGGGAAAGGTGACCTCGTCCATGGTGTAACCCTCATAGGCATGCACACGGCCAGCCATCACGGCTACGGGCGCGCCCCCGACGGTGCCCAGCACCAGCTTGCCCGCGTGGCCCTCGACGGTGCTCTGCGGCCAGTGGGGGATCTCGTTGTACGGGATGGTGGTGGCCTGCTCGACGTGCGCGGCGAAGCTGCCGAGACCCGAGCCGAGGACGAGGCCAACGCGGGGCGTGACGCTGTGGCGCGCGCGAACGAAGTGAGCAGCGGCTTGAGCACGGGTGTACAGGTCTGAGCTTGGCAGCAAGGCGTCGGGCTCTCCGATTGTGGGATTTCGGCTAGCGGGCCTCGGGTGCCCGGTCGGGTCCATACACTGGCCGATCGTCCAGCTGAAAGGTTTGGATAGCTTCTTGTCCATCTGACCACGAACGTAGAAGCTGACGGTGTCGAGCGATGAGTTCCGTAGGGAGTTCCGATGGACTCTCACCATCATGCCCGATTGACGCTGCATGGTCGAGAGCTTCTTGCCACAGGTGTGGTGGAGGGCAGGCTCAGCCGGCAGTGTCTTTAAGGGACAGGGCTGAGATGCCGCAGGCCAACCCCAGCATCAGCCGCAGGGGGTAAGGGGATATGAGTGGGAGTTGGGAGATTTGGAGGCGCGGGCCGGGATCGAACCGGCGCATAAAGGTTTTGCAGACCTCTCCCTTACCACTTGGGTACCGCGCCTTGAGCCCGTGTGCTGTTTCCTGCGCAGAAGACGCGCGAACCTGGAAACGGGCGCTACTGCAGAAGGAAAGGGCGTTTGGAGCGGGAGACCGGGGTCGAACCGGCGACATCTTCCTTGGCAAGGAAGCACTCTACCACTGAGCTACTCCCGCCCTTCCAACCCAATCTACCAAAGGCGGGGCGATTTGGGAAGGGCCTCGGACCAGGGTCTTGCGTGAGCGGATGGGACAAATGCTTACTGCTGTCCGCCGTCATGACCGTCGGCCAGCAACAGCCTTCGGCTGGTGACATGGAGGCTGCGGTTGCGCACGACGTGCGGCGTCAGGGTGAGGACCAGCTCGGTTGTAGTTTTGTCTGTGGTCTTGTCCGTGCTTTGGAAGCCGGGAATTTCGCTCAAAAAGGGCAGCCCCTGGATGGCCCGCAGTTCACTGTTGCTGACAGAGCTGGCGAGGATGGCGGTTTGCCCGCGGGGAATGGCCACGGTGGAAACAAGCTGACGATTGTTCAGGATCGGCAGCGTGTTGATGGCCCCTGAACCGAGCGCTTCGATTTTGAGGTCGAGCTTGAGCGAGACCTCGCCCGCACGCTCCACCTCGGGCGTTGCTTTCAGCGTCAGGCCGAGGTCCTCGAACTGGATCTGCGGCACGCTCACGTTGCTGGAGCCAAGGTATTGCGAGAGCAGTGAACCGACGCTGGTGCCGTTGATGGTGAGGCCCGCCACCGCGGAGCTTACGCCCGCCGACAGGCTGGAGCTGTAAATGCCGGTCTCGATGGGATAGCGGGTGCCGGCACGGAATTCGCCATTCTCGTTGCTCCCGATGCGCAGCTGCACGGTGTCCAGGAGACGCACATCCGACGAAGTCAGGGAGGCATTGAAGGTGCTGCTCGAGCCCAGAAAGACGCCCGCCAGCGGCAGCCCATTGTAGTGCCCAAAGACGCCCAGCAACCCCGTGAACTGGGCGCTGCTGACGGTTCCCGAGGCCAGCAGAAACTCCAGTTCGGTGAGCGCGTCGGTGTAGGCGTTGCCGGTCAGCGTAATCAGGTTGTTGGCGATGGCCTGCGATATGAGCGATTGGTTGGCATTGATCAGGTTTTGCGCCGTCGCCGCGACGGGAAAGACGCCGATGGACCCGGGCAGCTGCACGCCGAGATTGTTGATGTGGCTGCGGTCGACCTCATACAGGCTTAGGTCGAGCAGCACATCCGCGCCGCCGTCGATCAGGTCGGCGAAGGTGGCATTGACGTGAGTCAGCGTGTCCTGGTCGCCGCGCAGCACCAGCGAGCCGGAGTTGGTCACAGCATTGACCACCCGCAGATTGAAGACGTTGCGGGCCATGTTGGCGTACTCGGTCAGGGCGGCCTGGGTGGTTCCGGGCATGTAGAGCGTTTCCTCGATCAGCGGCTCATACTGGGCACGCAGTTCCGGAGTGTCTTTGGCAAAGAGCAGCTCGTCGGGCAGCAGCGGCACAGAAAAGCTGTTGGTCAGGGTTTGGACCGCATGGAGGGCCGTTTGGAAGTCGGCGTTGTCCATATCGAGACGCAGGCCGGGTGCCGCGCTGAGGGAGTCGGTGATGTTGGCGCGGATGCCATAGGCGGAGGCCACGTTGGCGAGCAGGTCGCGCGCACTGCCGCGCAGGTGAAAGCTGTGCGTCCCGGCCCGGGGCTGGAGCTGCACGGGGCCGGCCAGGCTCAGGGCGTCGGCTGCGCGTGCCGCCCGCAGCGGGTCCGCATCGTTGGTTACCACGGCGGGGAAAGCGGCGGGCGTGCCATCGGGAGCGAAGTGCTGCCGAACGACGGCGTTTTCCGGATCGATCGCGCGCGCCTGGAGCAGCAGGCGGTCGGCCTGGTCCTCGTGGCCCTGCTGGTGCGCCTTGGCGGCGCGCTGTACCAGGTCGGTCAGGCGATGTTCCCGGGCCACCGCAAGTGCCAGGGCGTAGTCGCGGTTTGCCGGGTTGAGTTGTTGGGCGCGGGCGAACTGCTGTTCGGCTTCCGGCACATCTCGGCGATCGAGTGCGCGGGCGCCCTTCAAGTAGGCGTCTTCGGCCTCACGACGGATTCTGGGAGAGATGTCCGGCTGAGTTTGCACCGGCATGGCCACCTGCGGGCGGGGTGTCTCCGCTCCGGCCGGGGCGGGGGCTGTCTGCGCCCCGGCCGGCCACAATCCCAGCGTAACCGCGCCCAGAACGGCCCAAGCCGGTAGGGAACCCCGCCTGGCCAAGGCACCATGGGAGGACCGGCGAGGCTTGCGAAGGAGATCTGGGCGGCGCATGGCTGTGTGCTTGGACGCGCCTCCGCGGCTAACGTCCGGTCCCGGTGGCGACGATTTGCAGCTCGGGGCGCGTGCCGGGGCGCACCGAGCGAGGCGGACGACGCATGCCGCGGCGAATCTGGGCGGAGTCCATGCCCAGCTCGGCGAGGGTGCGGCTCAGGGTGTTGCGATGCATGCCGAGCTCTTCGGCGGCCTTGCACTGGTTGCCGCGATGGCGGGCCAGCACCTCGAGGATGAAACGCTTTTTGAACTCGCGCACCGCATCGGTGTAGGTCATTCCGGCGGCGTGCATGCCGAGCACCAGGTGTTCCAGCTCGCGTTTCACTTGGGCGTCCCTCGCTAAGGCTGAAGTGTTGTGATCCTAGTGTGCGACAGGGGGCCGGACTTGATCCAATCCGGAGAGCTGTGCTTGAGGCTGCCGAGTCCCTCGCTCAGCCGCAGACGCAGGTTCTCGGGCATGGTGAAGGATACAGCATGCGCCGCGCGGAGCAAATAGGGTGCCAGCCGCGAGTGCACAACCCAGGGCGCGGTGGGCAAAAACGCGGTCACGGCCAGCAGCAGGGCGACCGCGATGCCCGCACCCCGGAGCAGGCCGAAGAGCGCCCCACCCAGGCGGTCCAGAAAGCCCAGCCCCACGGTGCGGGCGCCGCGGCGCAACAGCCGGCCCAGCAGCGAAGCGGCAATGGTGACCGCGGCCAGGATCAGGCCAAAGCTGGCCAGCTGCGCGGTCGCCGGCGTGGTTAGCAGGTTCTTCAACTGCAAGGCGAGCGGGTGGTAGTACCAGCAGGCCAGAGGAAAAGCGACAACAAGACCGGCCAGGGCGAAGGCCTCGCGGACCAAGCCGTTCAGGGCCGCGCGGACGGCGGAATACAGGAGAAGAGCGGCGATGAGCCAGTCGAGGGGGTTGAAGATCATGCGGTCAGGTGTGCAATTGCCTGGATTGAGCTTAAGGATGCATCCGCGTCCGTCATAGGGAAGCCCTGCAAGGGTTTATGGCGCCCCGAGGGCGATGGGCGAAACAGAAGAGGCGCGGGCGGCAGTTCGGCCTGGCGGCGTACCCGTGTGCCCCTGGCCCGGGACGAAACACCTGGTGCGGTTCACCTGCAGGTGCGCGGGCGGGAAAGCAGATTTGCTTCCCGGAACGGGCGGAAAGGGTGTTTGCGGGGCAGGTCCGATCAGCGGGGGACCGCAGGTGTCGTCGGCGTGGCTGCGGGGGCGCTCAGGGGCGAGGTCACGGTGGTAGTCGCGGGGGAGCTGCTCGCGCTGGAGCGGTAAAAGTACAGTCGCAGGGTTTGCCCGCGAAGGGCGCGGTGCCCGGATTCCGGCGATTGCGAGAGCACGGGGCCGACCGGGGTGACGGGTGCGGGCGCGACGGAGGCGGCTTCGGGGCTGCCCGGGGTCGCGGGCGCGGGCTCAGATGCGGGCGTGGACGGGATGCCGCCGATGGTGGCCACGCGCAGGCCCAGCGAGATCGCTGCATGGTTGGCGGTGCTGTAGCTCATCCCCACAAAAGAGGGCATCACGAAGGCGGTGGAGGCGTCCTCGGCCAGCGAGCTCAGCAGCAGATTGACCCGGGGCTGGTCGATGCCGGCGTTGGGTGGCGGCGTTTGAGCGAGCACCATGTCCGGGTCGCCGGGGGCGTCCAGCCGTGGCTGCGATCCCAGGTCCAGCTGGTTGCGACGCAGATCCATGGTGGCCTCGCGCAGCGGCTCGCCGACCACGTTTGGGATGTTGACCTCCTGCGGCCCAAGACTTTCGGTGACGCGCACCTGCCAGCCCTTGCGGACCTCGGAGCCCGGGGCGGGCGTTTGGGTGAGGATGCGCCCGGCAGGGACGGTGGTGGAAGGGAACTGGTTCGCAATGTTCAGGTCCAGGCCGTTGCGCAGCGCCGCATCCGAGGCCTCACTGACGGTAAGCCCGGCGAAGTTCGGGATGGCGACCTTGCCGGCGTGCAGGGCCAGGCGCAGCGTGATGCCGCCAGCAATCACCATGGCGCAAAACATGGCGAGCAGGGTCAAGCAGATGCGAAGGTAGCGCAACATGGGCAGCAACAGGATACAGGCGAGCCCGTGCGGTGTGCCTGCAGGGGGCAGGCTTTCAACGCGGATTCCCTGCGGGATGACAACCAATAAGGGTTGTCAGCGGCGATTGTCGGTGGCCGGCTCGGGGTGGATGAGGACGCGGGAGATGTTGGGGTGCTGTAGGCGGAACTCGCTTTCGAGGTCCGTGATGACCTCGTGAACGCGCGACATGGGGAGGTCGTCGGCCAGGGTGCAGTGGCAATTTACCTGCACGGTCAGCGCCGCGCCGCCGTGGCCGCGGGTGACGCTGATCTCGTGGACGTCCAGGATCTCCGGAAAGGTGCGGGCGGCTTGGCGCAGCTGGGAGGCGAGGGTGGAGGTGGCGCCGACCTCGGCGCTGGGGGCGATGGTTTCGCCCTCGCTCTCGATGTGGGTGAGCAGGCTGGCGATGCCGGGGACCTCGCGGCGGATGGAGCCTTCCAGCTGCGTAACGACCTCGTGCGCGTCGCGGAGCGACATGGTTTCCGGCACCTCGAGGTGCTGTTCCACGGCGAGCCGGCCGTTGCGGTCCTGCACGCTGACATCGTGAACCGACAGATTGGACTGCGCCGCCACGGCGCGAATGCGCTCAAAGACGCTTTCGCTCATGGAGGCGACCGGCACGGTGTGGATGACGACGTCGGCGCCGGGGAGGAAGCGTTGCACGGCCGCGGTGGCGTTGGAGGTGACCTGTTCGGCCCGCTGAAAGGTGAGATTGCGGGGCAGATCCAGGGTGAGGTCGACGAAGTAGTCCGAACCTGACCGCCGCACCCGGATGCGCTCGGCCTTGAGCACGTCCGGGATGGCGCGCAGTTCCGCGAGCAGGCCGGCCCGGAGCTGGGTTCGCACCTCGGCGGGGGTGGCATCGAGCAGCGAATCCAGTGTGCGGCGCGCCAGCTGCACGGCCACGGCGAGGATGATGACGGTGACCAGCAGCGCGGCGACAGGGTCGGCGAACTGCAGCGCGCGGATGCCGAAGCGCTGGCCGGCGAGGCTGGCCAGCAGACCGAGCAGAACGGCGCTGGCGGACCAGATGTCGGTGCCGAAGTGCGCGGCGTCGGCGGCCAGAGCCTCGCTGTGCTGTTCCCGCGCCACGCGCTGGAGGCTGCGCGAGCGGGTGAGGTCGACGGCGATGGACAGCGCAAGCACAAGAAACGGCCAAAGGGAGAACCGGAGGGCCAGTGCCTGATGGTGGACGATGCGCCCCACGGCCGCCCAGGCTACCCACACGGCCGAGCCGGTCATGAGCAGGATTTCCACACCGGCGGAGACGTTTTCCAGCTTGCCGTGGCCGTAGTTGTGCTGCTCGTCGGCGGGGCGGTCGGAGATGCGCACGGTGATCAGCGTGAGCGTGGCCGCGAGCAGGTCCATGCCGGAGTGCGCGGCCTCGCTGAGCATGCCCAGCGAGCCGGTAAACAGCCCGGTGATGAGCTTGAGCAGCGTGATGCCGAGCGCGGCCAGAACACTGCTCAGCGCCGCGGAAACCTTGGCGCTGCGACGGATGGCCGTGCGCTGGGCGTGCTCGTGCGTGGCCTCGGACGGCATCATCGTCTTCGAGAGTACATCGTCGGTGGCGGGGCGGAAACGCCGGGCGTGCTACCGCTTGTGGGCGCGGTACAGGCCAGCGGCCTGGAGCAGGTAGCCGTCCCAGTGCGCGTCCGCGAAGCCCGCCGCGGCGAGCATCTCCAGCATCTGCGGCGGGCGCGGAAACCGCGCCACGGAGGCGGGCAAATAACGGTAAGCCGCGCGCTGGCCGGAGAGCAGCCCCCCGATGACGGGCAGGATGCGATGGAAATAGCTGTTGTAGAGCAGCGCGCGGAGGCCGGTGGGCTGGTTGGCCTCCAGGATGCCGATCTGCCCGCCCGGACGGAGGACGCGAGCAATTTCGGCGAGCCCCGCGGCGTAGTTGGCAAGATTGCGAAAGCCGAAGGCGGCGGTGACCAGGTCCAGGCTCGCATCGGGGAAGGGCAGGTGCATGGCGTCGCCCTCCATCCAGCGCACCCGGTCGCTGGGGTATTTGGTGCGGGCGCGGGCCAGCATCTGCGGGGAAAAATCCAGCCCGATCACCGGCTCCCCGTGCTCTGGCCTGCGCCGCAGCAGGGCGCCGGTCTGGTCGCCGGTGCCGCAGCAGATGTCCAGCACGCGTGCCTCGGGCCGGGCGAGCACGGCGCGGAAGACGCGGGCGGTGCGGCGCCACCACAGGCGGTCCAGCCCGAAGGAGAGCAGGTGGTTGAGCCGGTCGTAGGAGGGGGCGATGGTGTCAAAGAGCTGCTGAACTTCGCCGGCGGCACTGGCTTCGGTCGTTGCCTGGGCGGGGCGAGCGCCGGGGTTGATCGGAGCTTCGGTCATCGGGTCGAGGCCTCGCGGCAGATCGCTCCGGCGACTTCCAGGAGCTCTGCGTCGGTGACGTCGTGCATCACGGTGGCGTCGCCGATGCCCACCGGCAGCACAAAGGAACGAACGCCGCCGCGGTTTTTCTTGTCCCTGGCGGTGAGCTCGACCAGGCGCTCGGGGATGGCGGAAAAGGGCTTGAGCGGCCCGTAGGCCTCGAGGAGCGACCGTATGCGGAATGTCTCCAAAGGCTGGACCGTCCCGCGCTGTTCGGCGAGTTGCAGGGCCGCGAGCATGCCCCAGGCGATCGCTTCGCCGTGCAGGAGCTCGGTGTAGCCTGTGGCGGCCTCGATGGCGTGGCCCAGGGTGTGGCCCAGGTTCAGGAGCATGCGCTCGCCGCCCTCGCGCTCGTCGCGGCCGACGATGCCGGCCTTGATCCGGACCGATGCGCTCACCACGTGTTGCAGCGCGTCAGGATCGCCGCCGAGCACCTCCCCCCGGCGGTCTTCCAGGAAGCGAAACAGCGCCGGGTCGCGGAGAATGGCCGCTTTGATGGCCTCCTGCAGCCCGGCGCGGAGCTCGGCTGGGGGCAGGGTGGAGAGTGTGGCGGTGTCCGCGTAGACAGCCACGGGCTGGTGAAAGGCCCCCACGAGATTTTTGCCCGCCGCGAGATTGGCGCCGGTCTTGCCGCCGACCGAGCTGTCCACCTGCGCGAGCAGGGTGGTGGGTACCTGCGCAAAGCGGATGCCGCGCATGTAGATGGCCGCGAGGAAGCCGGTGAGGTCGCCGAGCACGCCGCCGCCCAGCGCGATCAGCAGGCTATCGCGGTCGGCGCCGTGCCGGGCAAGCTCCTCGGCCAGTCGCTCCACGGTGGGGAGGCGCTTGTGGGCCTCGCCGGCGGGGACGTGCAGCACGGCCGGGGAGTGGGCGAAGCCTCCCAGCAGCGGGGCGGCCCACAGCCGCTCCAGCTCCGGTGAGGTAACCACAAAGGCGCGCAGGCTGCCGGCGCTCAGGCGGCCGCCCAGCAGCGTATCCAGCTGCGCGCCCACCCTCGGCAGCAGGCCGGCGCCGATCTCGACCAGGTAGCGGCCGCCGGCGGTCTCGACGGGGATGCACTCGGTGGCGAGGGTGGGGGCAGAAGACATTCCCTTCAGGGTACTGCAGGATGGGCGCTACGCCTTGGCCGGCCGCCGCGCGGGAAACAGCAGCGATAGCGCAACCGTCGCCGCCAGCAGGCTGACGATGACGACCAGCGAGGTAACGGGGCCGATCTCGATCCAGTGCGCGGCCAGCATTTTCAGCGCGGCAAAGGTGAGCAGCGCCGAAAGCCCGTAGTGCAGAAAGCGCAAGTGCGTAAGCAGGTGCGTGAGCAGCACATACAGCGAGCGCAGGCCCATGACCGCCATGATGTTCGAGGTGTAGGCAAGAAACGGCGTGCGCGTGATCGAAAGCACCGCGGGGATGGAGTCCAGGGCGAAGACGACATCGCTCAGTTCCACGGCGATCAGGGCCAGGAACAGCACCGTCGGCAGCAGATGCCCGTCTTCGCGGGCAAAAAAGCGGGTCTGGTCGGGGCTTACAGGATGGATGCGGGTGATCCAGCGCAGCCAGGCGGGCGGCGTGTCGTCGTGGGTCTCCTTTTCCGGAAAGAGTAGGCGGATGGCGGCGACCAGCAGGATGACGCCGAAGATGTACTCCACCCAGGCGAAGTGCTCCAGCAGGCCGAGGCCGGCGGCGATAAAGGCGCCGCGCATCACCATGGCCCCGGCGACACCCCAGAACAGCACCCGTTGCTGCCGGCCTTCGGGGATGCGGAACAGCCGGAAGAGCAGCAGAAAAACGAACAGGTTATCGACCGACAGGGCTTCCTCAATGGCATAGCCGGCAAGGTACTGCGTGGCGGCGGTGGCATGGAGGGTGCGCCAAACAAACAGGGCAAAGCCCAGCGCCGCGGCCACCCACAGGATTGTCGCGTAGATGGCGCGGCGGTGCGGATCGTGCACGCGTCGGGACATCAGCCACTCGGCGGCCAGCAGAATAACAAGGGCGATGTGAAAGGCGATCCAGTGGGAAAGGGGCGTCATGCGGGCTTGGGGCTTGAATGCGGGGAGGCGATGGCGAAGAAGGGCGCGGAACAGCAGATCCCCTGCGGGGATGACAACAAAAAAGCTACGAAAAGCTCAGTGCTGGTTGATCAACCGGATCAGATCCAGAAAGATGTCCGCGGAGACCTGGAGGCTTTGGGCGCTGAGTTTGTCCAGGGTATCGCCCTCGTGGTGGTGATACGCTTCCGGGTCGGTGGGGGTTCCGTACTCGTAGTCGATCACGTCCAGCACCGGGACGCCGCGCTGCTTGAACGGCAGGTGATCGTCCTCGATGGCCAGCCCTGTGGGGGAGAGGTACTTGGCGTGGCCGGTGTCGCGGGCGGCGGTGGCCAGGTCGTCCAGCAGCCAGGGGGTGGAGTTGCCTTCGCGGTCGATGCGCATCTGCTTCCAGCCGATCATGTCCGCGAGTACAAAGGCTTTCACGCGGCTGAGGCTACCATCGCCGGCCCATTTGGCGGCCAGGTGGCGCGTGCCGTAGAGCTGGTCGGAGGGATTGGTCCACTGGCCGGAGACGGACTCTTCGCCGTCGTCAAAGAGCAGCCAAACGCTGTAGCCGGTGGGCGGGTGCTCGCGCAGGTACTGGCCGATGGCGATCAGCAGGGCGGAGGTACAGGCGCCATCGTTGGCACCGACAAAGTTGATGTCGCGCAGGTTGTAGTTGGTCTCGTAGTGCGTGGCCAGCACGATGATGCCGTCGCGCTTGCCGGGATATTTGACCAACAGGTTGTGCATGGTCTGCGGGCCGGCGGGTGTGGTGGCGACAAAGGTGTCTTCAACGAAGTTGCCTTTGGCGGCTTCGGGCTGGAAGTGGTCGCGGATGAAGTGCTCGGCGGCAAGGTGGCCGGCGGAGCCGTTAAAACGCTTGGGGGCGACGGCGAGGAGTTCGGCGGTGAGCTGCAGCACGTGCTGGCCGGAGACGCCCTGCGTTGGCGTGGCGGCGAAGAGCGGAGGGGCTGCGGGGAGAGCGGAAAGGAGGGCAAAGACCAACGCGAAGGTCGCGAAGAGACGCAAAGGGACGCAACGGAGGTGCGGGGCAGGACGGAAATTCTGCGCGGCGCTCCGGAAGAGGGCAAGAGCGGGAGGGCGGTTGTGAATGACGGCAGGGGTGGAAGGGCGGCTCATGCGGCGGCCTTGAGCTTCCTGTTGCGGCGGTCCGGGTGCACAAAAAAGGCGACGCCGACACCGAGAAAGTAGAGCGCGAGCATGGGGGTGGCGAACAGGCACATGCCGATGGGGTCTGGCGTGGGGCAGATGACTGCGGCGATCAAAAAGATCGCCAGCACGGCATAGCGGAAGTGCCGCAGCAGAAACTTGGCGTCCACAATGCCGAACAGCGCCAGGAAAAAGATGACGATGGGCAGCTCAAAGGTGATCCCCAGGCCGAGAATCACGGCCTCAAAAAAGCCGGTGTACTCGTCGATGGTGATCATGTGGTTGTAGTTCTTGCCGAAGTCCAGCAGCAGCACCTTCATGGCGCCGGGCAGCACATAACGGTAACCGAACCAGGCACCGGCCATGAACAGGCCGATGGTGGCGCCCATAAAGGGCCAGACGTACTTCTTTTCGCTGGCGTACAGCCCGGGCGAGATAAACAGCCACAACTGGTACAGGATGAACGGCGCGGCCAGAATGGCGCCGACGATCGCCGAGGACTTGATCAGGATGTTGATCGAGTCGGTCGGGTGCGTCATGGTCATCTTCTGGCCGACGTCGGTGAGCGGCTTTTGCAGCGCGGCGATGATGCGGTTGTGAAACGCATAGGCCACGGCCATGCCGACCAGCAGATATCCGAGCGAGTGAAAGATGCGCTTGCGGAGCTCCTCGAGGTGCTCCATCAGGCTCATGCCGGGCAGCTCGGCGCGCTCGTGAATCTGGTTGTGGACGGTGGTGCGGGCGCGATCCAGGATCTCAGTCGCCATGGGCCACGCTTTCTGTCGCCGGCGAGCTCGGGAGGGGCTCGGTGGCCGCGTCGTGGGCGGCCGGGACGGACTCGGCCGGAATGGAGGCCACCAGGCCAGCGAGGGCGTTGCCGCTGCCCGCGTTGGAGTTGGCTGCCGCGCGTCCGCGGCCCATGGGCAGCCCCGTCGGGGGCGGCATCATGTGCAGCGTGCCGGCGGTCGCAATCGGCACCGGGCGGGAGCCGTCGGCGGTTTGGGCCACCACCGGCTCGGGTTGCTGCACGGGCACAGGCTCGGCTGCGGCCTCAGCAACAGTGGGCTCTGCGGTGCCTGGCGTTTCCGCGGGCAGAGCGGCGCTGCGCAGATGCGGATGCTCTTCGGGCTCTTCCAGTGGGGGCGGAATGGGGGCGGCGGCTTCCATGGCGACGATCTGCTTTTGCCGCTCCGTTTGCTCGGAAGCCCGCAACTCGTCTTCCATCTGCATCTTGAACTCGTTGGAGGCGCGGCGGAACTCGCCCATCCATTTGCCAAGCTCGCGGGCCAGCACGGGCAGCTGTTTCGGCCCAAACAGAAGGAGCGCCAGCAGAAAAAGGAAGATACTGTCGGCGAAGCTTGGCATACAAGGATAGATGATACGGCCTCGGGCGGGCTCGAGGCTATGGAAGCGCCGGGCTTTCTGCGAAACCTACAGTCAGCTGACGCGTCCTACACGGGAGAGCACCAGGATGAGGCAAAACGGCATGGCGAACGGTATGGGCGGTGGCACCGTGACTGCAGGGGAACAGCAAAGGCTGCGCCGGGGGTGGGGGACCGTCGCGCGAAGGCTGGGGCTTGGCCTGGGTATGGGGCTCCTGCTGACGCCGCTGCTGGCCTGCAACAACTTTTTTCAATGCGTGAACAGGCCGGGGTGCCCGTCCACGGGAACCGGCACGGGCACGGGGACCGGCACCACGCCGCCCGGCGCGGTGGACTACGCCTTTGTGGCCTACACCACCGCCGCCGGCAGCCCCGTGGTCACGGGCTACAATCTTGCCGCCGGGACGCTGGCCGGGCTGAACACCGTGACGCTGCCGTTTGTGCCCATCGCCATGGCCGTCAATGCGAACAACAACCTGCTCTATGTGGCTTCGGTGCCGGGCTACACCAGCCCGGGCATCTACACCTACACCATCGGCGCGGACGGCACCCTGACCCCGGCCAACGGCGGGACGGCGCTGGTGATCGACCCGGTGGGGGCCATGCGGATCTCCCCCGACGGCAACTACCTGTTCACCATTCAGGCCCAGAGTCAGACCCTGACGCAGTACAGCATCAACAACACCACCGGCGCCCTTACGGCCTCGGGTGCCCTGACGGTGCTCACGCCGTCCTGCGCGCCCACGCTGTCCACGGTGCTGCTGCCGGCCTGCGGCATCGCGGTCTCGCCCCGGGCGGACTATGTGGCCGCCTCCCTTGGATCGCAGGGCGACGCGTTCTTTGGTTACACCAGCATGGGCGGCATCCCCAACCAGAGCTTTGCCACGGTGCCGGCCGGCGCGCAAAGCGGCGACTTCGCCGTCGCCATGGACGCCGCGGACAACGCCTATGTCGCGCAAACCGGCACGCTGACGGTCTACGGCGTCGCCTCCACCGGCATCACCAACCGCGGCTATTACACCTTTCCCGCGGGCAGCATCCCGCGCAGCACCGTGGTCGACAAGAACTCCCGGTTCGTTTACACGGCCGCGGTGGGCACGGGCAAGATCACGGGCTTTGCCACCGGTACCGCACCCGCGCTGAGCATCCTTGCGGGCTCGCCCTACGCGGCACCGGCCAACGTCGCGGCCCTGGCCATCGACAGCACCAACAGCTATCTGGTCGGCGTCGGCTATGACGACAAGGTCGGCGTGCAGCTTTACTCCATCGCCCCCACCGGCGCGCTGGCAGGGTTGGCCAGCGCGGCCACCTCCACGCAGAAGACCACCCCGGTGCTGGTGGCCATGACACACTAAAAGAGACGGCCTCCGCCGGCGTCGCTGTTCCCGTGAAAGGCACCTTTTCGCTGATGCAACCCCCGCTGTTCCGCTCCTCCCCCAACCCAGGCTCCGGGAAAGACCTGCCGCTGCGCAGCCGTCGCCTCATCCTGGCCACAGCCCTGGCCGGGACCCTTCTGCTCAGCGGTTGCAGCCGCCTGAAAAAGGTGGTCGTGCCCCAGCAGGTGTACGTCACAGCCAAGCAGGCCTACCTGCGCGACCGCGTTGCCGCCGTGTCCAACCGCACCGGCGAGGTGCAAAACGGCGACAAGCTGACCGTGCTGGGCCACCAGCGGCGCTTCCTGCAGGTCCGCGCCCCCAACGGCGCGGTGGGCTGGATCGAAGAAAAGCTGACCGCCGACCAGGGTGTGGCCGATCAGTTCGAGGCCTTGAAAGACCAGCACGCCAAGGATCCCGTCATCACCCATGCGGTGACCCGCGACGAGGTCTACCTGCACCTGGCGCCGGGCCGCGAAACCCTGCACTTCTTCCGCCTGGGTGAAAACGAGCCGCTGAGCCTGCTGGAGCGCGCCACCGTGCCCAAGGCGCAGCCGCCGGGCGCCGCGGCCGCCATCCCGGGCCGGCCCTCAGCCGCCAGGCTGCCGGTGCGCGAAAGCGGCGCGGCGGCCCGCAAACTCGAAGAGGCCGCCCAAAGCGCCGCGCCCACCGGCCCGCCGCCCCCGGTGATGGAAGACTGGTGGCTGGTGCGGACCAAAAACGGCGACACCGGCTGGATCTACGGACGCATGATCGACGTCACCGTGCCTGACGCCCTCGCCCGCTACGCCGAAGGGCAGCGCATCGTGGGCGCCTATGTGCTGGCCAACGTCGACGACCCGGAGTCCAACATCGTCAGCAACGGGCAAACCGTGACCAGCATCCCGGAATACGTGACCGTGCTGGCGCCCTTCAAAGCCGGACTGCCCTACGACTTCAATCAGGTGCGCGTCTTCATCTGGAACCCCAAAAAGCACCGCTACGAGACCGCCTACCGGCAGCACAACATCGCGGGCTACCTGCCGGTCGAGGTCGGGCCCAAGACCGACCCTTACAACAAGGACGCGCACTTCGCCGGTCCGCTGCCCAGCTTCACGGTCAAGCTGCTGCCCGCCGACGTCCCCCTGCCCGAGCCCAACCCGCAAACCGGCCTGATCAAGCCGGCACGCACGGTCGCCGACACACTGCGGCTCGAGGGCAACATCTGCCGCCGCATCTGGCCCCCCAACCAACCCCCACCCCAGTTCGCCCACCCCGACCCCGAGCCGGAAAAGGCGGCGAAAGGGAGGCGACGGCGGTAAACGTTGCGGGCGAAAAAGGTCAGAGCGCGGCCAGGCTAATCGGGACGACGACACGCAACGCCCAGGCGGTCCACTCATCTTCCGAGATGGTGGCAGCGGCTGCGAAGGACCATCGCGGTCTCCTCAGACTCGCTGCAGGTGAGCCGGTGGTGGTTCAGCTGCACGGCCATCACAAATGCCGCAAGCGCCACTCGCTTGTTGCCGTCCGCAAAGGGATGGTTTCGCAGAATGGCCCAGGACAAAGAAGCAGCGATGACGGCAATGCGGTCCTCCCCGAGATAGGTGTGCAGTTGCCTGGGACGCGCTACGGCGGACTCCAAGGCGTTCTCATCGCGGATGCCCGAAAGGCCACCGTAGGTCTGAATGAGCCGCGCGTGCACGGCACGCAAAACATCGCTCCGCAGATAGGTCACGCTCACTTCGCCAGTTCGCGATAGCTGCGCCGATGCTGCCCTTCCGTTTGTAGAAACGCTTCAACCTGCCGGGTGAACTCTGCGGCTACCGGCGTCATTTGAAGGACGCCGTCCCGGCTTTCCGCCTGCAAAAGTGAACCCTCGCCGACAGCCATGGCTTCCAGCAACGACTTCGGGAGAATGACCCCATACCCGTTACCGATCCTGCGAATCTTCAGCTCCATGGCGAGATGATAACCAGGTTGTCCGTATTCCGAGAGTGCTGCTTCGAGCGCGCGCGATTCACTTGGAAAGGGGCGCGGTGGAGTCGCCGCCGAGCAGAGTCAGAGCGATCTGAGAGAACGTATAGGTAGCCTCGTTTGGTGCTCGGTGGAAGGCGTACACCAGATCGAATCGCTCCGAAGGCCAGTTGCGGGGCACCTGGTGGCTGCCGGGGATGTAGCGCGCAAGCTGGGCCATGCGGTGATGATCCCAGCAGAGCAGGACGGGCGCAGGACAGCGGAGGGCAGCAGCAATGGCCTGAGACTCCTGGTTGACGTCGTAGTCGAGATTGATATCGAGGTTTAGCCGGTGGGCGAGGGGTCCCAGCGTTTCAAGTTCGCGGGAACTCTTGTTGCGCTTGGAGTCAGTAATGCGAGAAGACGACGCGAAGAGAAAGCCGGGAGTCACAAGGCCGGGCACCTGTACATGGCCGTGAAAGGGAGCGAGGGCAGCGACGAGGGCACCTGCCCGTTGCCAGCCCTTGACGGTGAGCGAGCGCGGGGAGCGACGGCCGGCTGCGTCAATGCCGCGAAAGGACTTGGAAGGTTTCTCCGCGTGGCGGATGAGGAAGATGTCAGAGGGTAGCTGGCTGGGCATGTTTCTTCTCTACATCAAAATACAGTGAAAACAAACTCCAGCCATCCATCATCCTGATCAGAGTTCCCTAAACCATCAAGCTGCTGACGGCGTCCACCACGCTTCGCACCTCGTCTTCGCGGAGTTCGGGGTAGATGGGCAGGGCGAGAACCTCGCGGGCGGCGGCTTCGGCGTGGGGAAAGCTGCCCTGCCTGTAGCCGAGAAAGACGAGGCTTTCCTGGAGGTGCAGCGGGAGGGGGTAATAGATCTCTGTGCCGATGCCGTGCGCGGTGAGGTGGGCGCGGAGGGCGTCGCGGTGTGGTGCGCGGATGACGTACTGGTGGAAGATCGGGGTGGCGCGGGCATCGGTGAAAGGCAGGGTGATCGCGTGGGGTGTCTGACCCTCCGAAGCTGGTTGCGGGGGAAGGGCGAGGCCAGCCTGCGTGAACAGGCGGTCGTACAGCGCGGCGAGTTCGCGGCGGCGCTGGTTGGCGGCGGGCAGGCGGCGGAGCTTGACCTCGAGTACCGCGGCCTGGATGCCATCGAGGCGCGAGTTCCAGCCGAGCGGGCCGGGTTTGCCGGGTTCTGTCGCGAGGTCGTCATGAAAGTAGCGGCGGCGCATGCCGTGGTTGCGCAGCGCGCGCAGCCGGTCGGCGGTGGCGGGGTCGCGCGCCGTGACCATGCCGGCGTCGCCAAAGGCGGCGAGGTTTTTGGTGGGGTAAAAGCTGAAGGCGGCGTCGTCGCCGAGGGAGCCGGCGGGCTCCCCGTTCCAGAGCGCGCCGAAGGCCTGGGCGGCGTCCTCGATGAGCCGGAGCCGGTGTTCGCGGGCGAGGGCGCGGAAGGCGTCCATGTCCGCGGTCTGGCCGTACAGGTGCACCGGGAGGATGGCGGCATAACGAAGCCCGGCGAACGGCGACCGGCGGAGGACCTCAGCAACCGCGGTGGCGGAGAGGTTGAAGGTGTGGGGGTCGATGTCGACGAAGACCGGGGTGGCGCCCGTGCGCAGGATCGCGCTGGCCGTGGCGTAAAAGCTGAACGGGGTGGTGAGGACGGCGTCGCCCGGGCCGATGCCCAGGGCGGCCAGGGCCAGCCAAAGGGCGTCGGTGCCGGAAGCGCAGCCCAGCGCCGTCGGCACATGGCAAAACGCAGCCGCCGCGGCCTCGAAGCGCTCGGCGGCGGGGCCAAGGATGAACTGCTGGTGGGCGCAGACTTCCTCAATAGCGGCCATGACCTCCGCGCGGATCTCCTGGAACTCGCGGCTGAGGTCCAGCATCGGGATCGGGGCGGAAGAAGGGGCCTGTGGCGGGGCAAAACGGACGGACATCAGGCCTCATGGTATCGCGTCGGGGCAGGCCTGCCACGTCTGACGCCCTTGTGCAATGGCAGGGAAAGCCTGTAGGGTGTAGACGGCGGAGAAGAAGCTGGAATCAGTCCCGGGCGCGCTTCGGGACCCACTCTGGACACGCTTTGAACGCATTTCGGGCTGTCGTCATCGAAGTCCAGCCACCGTTGAAGAACACAGGAGATCGGCCAATATGGACATCAAGCCGGCGCAAAATATTCAGGACACGTTTCTGAACACGGTCCGCAAGGACAAGAGCCCCATCACCATCTACCTGGTGAGCGGGGTGAAGTTGACCGGAAAGATCCGCTCTTTCGACAAATATTCCGTTCTGCTGGAAAACAACGCGCAGGAGCAGTTGATTTTCAAGCATGCCATCTCCACGGTGGTGAGCGGCAGGTCGGCGCACACCGAGGCGCGGTCTGAGGCGCGCCCCGAAGCGCGGGCCGCCCAGAGCACGGGCAATGGGCAGGAACATCCTCCGGCGGCAGCGACGCCCACAGCTGTCCGCTAAGGACAGATCCCTTGTCGCAGCACACCATCCCCGACGGCTCAGACCTCTCCCGAAACGCCCGCCTGACCGACGAGCAGGCGCTGTTGCAGACCCGGCGCCGTGCCTCTGGCGAGCGCGCCGTGCTGGTTGCCGTGGAGTTCACCGGGCTACGGCCGCAGTTGGCGCCTGCCGCGCGGCAGGCGCGGGTGGCCGCTGAGCTGCTGGCTTCCGAGGACGACAGTGAACCGATCAACCCGCTGTCCGCCGCGCACCGCGACGTGGACTTCGACGCCTCGCTGGCCGAGTTCCAGGAACTGGCACGTTCGGCCGGCGCGGAAATTGCCGCGCTGCTGATCCAGCGGCGCCACAAGCCCGATCCGGCGACCCTGTTGGGTGCCGGCAAGCTCGAAGAGGTCGAGGCCACGGTGCGCTCCACCTCGGCGGACCTGGTGCTGTTTGACCACGATCTGTCGCCCTCGCAGCTGCGCAACCTGGAAGACAAGCTGCCGTGCCGCGTCATCGATCGCACCCAGCTCATCCTGGACATCTTTGCCCGGCACGCCCGCACACGTGAAGGCCAGCTGCAGGTGGAGCTGGCGCAACTGGACTACCAGCTGCCGCGTTTGGGCGGGCGGGGCAAGGCGATGTCGCAGTTGGGCGGCGGCATCGGCACGCGTGGCCCGGGGGAAACGCAGCTGGAAACCGATCGCCGCAAGCTGCGGCTGCGCATCGACCGCATCCAGCAGCAGCTGGAAGGGGTGCGCCGCATCCGGCGCCAGCAGCGCGGCCGTCGCGAAGCTGTACCGGTGCCCACGGTGGCGCTGGTGGGCTACACCAACGCCGGCAAGTCCACGCTCTTCAATGCGCTGACCGGGGCGGATGTGCTGGAATCCAAGCGCATGTTCGCCACCCTGGACCCCAAGCTGCGCCAGCTCACCCTGCCGTCACGCCGGCGCGTGCTGCTGGCCGATACCGTGGGTTTTGTCCGCAACCTGCCACACTCCCTGGTAACCAGCTTCAGGGCCACGCTGGAGGAGGTCGAGCGTGCCGAGCTGCTGGTTCACGTCCGCGACGCCGCCAGTCCCACCCTGGGCGAGCAAAAGGCCCAGGTAGAGGCCGTGCTGGCAGAGTTGGACGTCCGCGACACCCCCACCTTGCAAGTGCTGAACAAGGCGGACCTGCTGCCGGAGGGCTTTCGCCCCCCCGAGGGAGAGCTGCTGGTCTCCGCGCGCACCGACACCGGTCTCTCCGCGCTGCTGGAGGCCATGGACGCAGCGCTGACCGCGGATCCGCTGATCGAGGTGGAGTTCCGGCTGCCGCAGTCCGAAGGCCGTGTGCTGGCTGCGCTCGAGCGGGGTGCCACGCTGTCCGACCAGCGCTTCGAGGGCAATCTGCTGTACGTGCACGCGGTCGGACCGGCGTCGCTGCTGGGGCGCTACCGCCGCTTTCAGCGGCGCGGCTCGGCTCAGCAGGTTGCGGAGGCCGAAGCCTGACGCGGCAAAGGCCGCCTGAGGTGGGAGCGGAGTTTGCTGTCCCACATCACGCGGCCTGCCCGACCCGGACGGGTCTAAGATGCACCCAGACTATCGTGGGACGACGGAGGAGCGCAAGCCGAGAATCGCTGGAGTGCCGTCATCCCGGGCGTTTACTGGTAAGCTCGTTCGCTTACCGGACGAACCTTTGACTTTGCTCAGATCGCTTTGCTACAAGGTACACAGACAACTGTGCGTTAGCCAGAGGTAACGTGCGCCGAAATAGGGCGACGGTCCCGGAGTTCGGTGCTGGTGGCTAGCACGGAATCGTAAGGTTCATGAACATACTTCACTCATTAGGATCTTTGATCGTTGGCGCGATCCCGACAATGATCCTATTCATTTTGCTGGTGATCGCCTATGTGACCCTCGTGGAGCGGCCGCTGGGGCGCACCCTTGCCGAACGGCGCACCCGCACTTCCGGGGCGGTGGAGCAGGCGCGTGGGGCGATTGCCGCGGCCGAGGCGGAAACCGCGGTCTATGAAAACAAGCTGCGCGCGGCCCGCGCGGAGATTGCTCAGGAGCGTGACCGCCGGCTGAAACAGCGCCAGGGCGAGCGCGACCGCGCCTTGGGCGCAGCCCGCGCGCAGGCCCAGGCTCGCGTCGGCACGGCCAAAGAAGAGATCGAGGCTTCCGTGATCGCCGCGCGGCAGCAGTTGGAAAGCGCGGTGGATGAGCTGGGGCAGCGCATCGTGCAGGCCCTTCTGCCCGCGCCTGCCGGCTCCGCCAGGGTGAGCCAATGACGGGCTCCTGCCGGCACAAGAGATCGCTTCGTCGCTGCGTTCTATTTCTTTTCCTCGCCTTTGCGATGTGGGGTGGATTCCCCGCTCGCCCGGCTGCGGCGCAGGCCTCCACGGCAGGCCAGGGCAAGAGTGTGAACGAGCGCTCCACCCCGATCAACGCCGTTCCCGCGAAGCGGGAACAGGAAAAGGACGAAGAGGCGGAGTTCCGTCACTCGGCCATGGTGCAAAAGCTCGGCCACATGGTGGGGATGAATCCCGACCAGGCGGCAACGGCTTTTACCGTGCTGAACTTCATTCTGCTCGCTGCCGGGGTGGGCTTTATTGTCGTAAAGACGCTGCCCAAGGCCTTTCGCGACCGCAGCTCCGCCATCCAGAAGCACCTGGTGGATGCGCGCACGGCCACGGAAGAAGCCAGCGCACGCTTGAAGGCGGTGGAAGCGCGGCTGGGCAGGCTGGATGAGGAGATTGAGCAGATGCGCCAGCACGCCGCGGTGGACGCGGACCGCGAAGACGAGCGTGTGCGTGGCGCCATGGAGCAGGAAGCTGCCAAGATTCTGGCCGCGGCTGACACAGAGATCCAGGCCGCCACGGCCGCTGCACGGCGCGATCTGCAGCGTCATGCCGCGGAGCTGGCCATTGACCAGGCCGCGCGCCGGCTGGTGATCTCCGCGGAGACCGACCGGCTGCTGGTGGAAGGATTTGCCCAGCGCCTGATGGGCGAAACAGGAGGGCGGAACTGATGGCGGTCGTTGATCTGCGTTATGCCCGCGCCCTGGAAGCGGTTGTGCAGGAACAGAAGCTTTCCCGCGATGCGGTCAAGCGGCAGCTTGAGGACTTTCTCGCGACCTATGGCGAAAGCCAACTGCTGCGCGAGGTGCTGGAAGATCCGTCCATCCCGCAGGAGCAAAAGGTGCGGGCTCTGGATGCGCTGGGAAAGCGAACGGGCATGGGCGTCACGGTGCGCAACTTTGTGGCGGTCATTGTCGGCCACGAGCGTCTGCCGGAGCTGCCGGAGATTGTGAACGCCTATCTGCAGCTGGCCGACAAGGATAGCGGAGTCGCCGAGGCCGAGGTCATCAGCGCCCGTCCGCTGGATGAGGAGGGCCGCCGCGCGCTGGAAGCGGGGATCGCGCGTCTTTCCGGCGAGGCCCGGGTGCGCGCCACCTACCGCGACGACCCATCGCTGCTCGGCGGAGCGGTGGTGAAGGTGGGCTCCACCGTGTACGATGGCTCGGTTCGCGGGCAGCTGGAAACCATGAAGCAGCGCATGATCGCGGCGACGGTGTAAACGTAAAAATCAAGAACAATCACAAACGGCCACTGATACAGGCCAGTGCAGCAACAAGCGCAGAGAGAAGAAAAGCATGCCGACCATTGGGGCAAACGAGATTACCGAGCTGCTGCGGCAGCAGATCGAAAACTACGACCAGCGCGTGCAGGTGGACGAGGTGGGAACCATCGTCACCCTGGGCGACGGGATTGCGCGCGTGCATGGCCTGGACCGGGCCATGGCCGGCGAACTGCTGGACTTTCCGCATGGGGTTTCCGGCCTGGCGATGAACCTGGAAGAAGACCAGGTGGGTGCGGTGCTGCTGGGCGACTACACCGAACTGCGCGAAGGCCAGCAGGTCAAGCGCACCGGCAAGATTATGGCGGTGCCCGTGGGCGAGGCCATGATCGGGCGCGTGGTCAATGCGCTGGGCCAGCCGATCGACGACAAGGGCCCCATCAACACCACGGAAACGCTGCCCGTGGAGCGTATTGCCCCCGGCGTCATTGATCGCCAATCCGTGACCGAGCCCATGTACACCGGCATCAAGGCCATCGATGCGATGATTCCAATTGGCCGCGGCCAGCGTGAGTTGCTCATCGGCGACCGGCAGACCGGCAAGACCGCCGTGGCGCTGGATACGATCATCAACTCGGCAAAGAACGACCTGATCTGCATCTACTGCGCGATTGGGCAGAAGCGCTCGTCGGTGGCGCAGGTGGTGCAAACCCTGGAGCGCTTTGGCGCGATGGACTACACCATCGTGGTCGCGGCGACGGCCTCGGAACCGGCGCCGATGCAATACCTGGCACCCTACGCCGCCACCGCCATGGGCGAGTTTTTCCGCGACAGCGGCAAGCATGCACTGGTGATCTACGATGACCTTTCCAAGCACGCGGCCAGCTATCGCGAGATTTCGCTGCTGCTGCGCCGTCCGCCGGGACGCGAGGCCTATCCGGGCGATGTGTTCTACCTCCACTCCCGCCTGCTCGAGCGCTCCGCCAAGATGTCCAAGGAAAAGGGCGGCGGCTCCCTGACGGCGCTGCCGATCATTGAAACCCAGGCCGGCGACGTGTCCGCCTATATCCCGACCAACGTGATCTCGATCACCGACGGCCAAATCTTCTTTGAAACGGACCTGTTCAACTCCGGCGTGCGTCCGGCAGTGAACGTCGGTCTGTCGGTGTCGCGTGTGGGCTTTGCGGCGGCGATCAAAGCGACCAAGCAGGTCGGTTCCACGCTGAAACTGGACCTGGCGCAGTACCGCGAGTTAGCCGCGTTTGCGCAGTTCGGTTCGGACCTGGACAAGGTGACTCAGCAGCAGCTCAACCGCGGCCAGCGCCTCACCGAACTGCTGAAGCAGCCACAGTTTCAGCCACTCACCGCAGCCCAGCAGGTGGCCATCCTGTTTGCCGGAACGCAGGGATTTTTGGATGACATCGAGGTGAAAGACATCCAGGACTTCGAAAAGGGCTACTACCCCTTTCTGGACTCCGCGCACCCCGACATTCTTTCCGACATCAGCACCAAAAAGGCGCTCGACGACGACCTGCGGAACCGCTTGAAAGATGCGATCAACGAGTATAAGTCGGATTTTTTGTCCGATCACAAGAAGGTGGAGGCGGTCACGGCGTAGGGCATACTGGGTAGAGGAGGCTGCTGGATGCCACAAACGCAACTGCTCCTTGCGGTCTTAATTCCGACGTTGACGATTCTTGTTGGGATTTTGCTGAACAGAAATGAGTACTCGAAGCTGGAGTCCGGACTGAACGGGATGGAAAGTAAGTTGGATACTCGTCTAAGCGGCATGGAAAACAGGCTTGACGCACGAATCGGCGGGGTGGAATCCCGACTCGACGGTCGCATGAACAGCCTGGAGGGTCGCTTTCACGCGGACATGTTAATGGTGATCGGCAAACTTACGGAGCTTGAGGTGCGGGTAGCCCGGCTCGAAGGGACGCAGAAGCAGTAGACAATGGCAAACGTTCTGGATCTACGACGGCGCATTCGCAGCGTCAAAAATACGCGGCAGATCACCAAAGCCATGAAGATGGTTTCGGCGGCCAAGCTGCGCCGCGCGCAGGACCGCGCGATGCAGGCAAGACCATACGCGCAGATGCTAACCAACGTGCTTGAGTCGCTGGTGCGACGCACGGACCTGCTCGACGAGACAACCGGCAACGTCATGCATCCGCTGCTGGTGGAGCGTGAAGAAAAGAACGTGCTGGTGGTGGTCATCGCCGGCGACAAGGGCTTTGCGGGCGGATTTAATTCCAACATTGGCAAGGCGGCCCAGCGCTTTATCGATGAGCGCCATGCTCAGGGTCAACAGATCGACCTGGAGCCGGTCGGCAAGAAGGCCATCGGGCTCTATAAGCGCCGCTACCCGGCAGCAACGTATGAGCACAAGGAAGAGCTTTACGACAACGATCTGGCCAGGCACATCGAGGACATCCGCCATCGTAAGGCGCCCATTGAGGTGGCCCATGAGCATCCAAACCTGCTCATTCGGGCCAACATTGAGGACATCTCCGCGATGTCGCAATCGATCATCGCCCGCTACCAGTGTGCGGAGATTGATGCGGTGTATGTCGTCTACAACGAGTTCAAGTCGGTGATCTCGCAGCGCGTTGTGGTGGAGAAGCTACTGCCCATCCGCAAGCTGGGCGAGCATGAGGTTACCGCACTCGAAGTGATGACCGACGAACAGAAAGAGGCCGCGGCCAAGGCGGCGGAGACGGCAGGTGTGCCCATCCATGAGCCGGAAGATCAGGAGATGGAGAACGAGGCGAAGAAGTTTGGCACCGCCGAGGTCGACTACATCTACGATCAGGCGCCGGAGCGGCTGTTCCGGCACCTGATGCCGCGCTATGTGACCACCCAGTTTCTGCATGCGATGCTGGAGTCGATCGCGGCCGAGCACGCCGCGCGAATGACCGCCACGGATGCCGCTACCAAGAACGCGGGCGAGCTGATCGACAAGCTGAGCCTGACGATGAACCGGGTGCGGCAGGCGGCTATCACCAAGGAAATTATCGAGATCGTGTCGGGTGCGGCGGCGCTGTAGCTGCGCCTCCTGGCACACGTTGGAGTTGAGACGAGGATTATGGCAGACAAAGGCAATGTGGGGAAGGTAGTTGCGATCAGCGGGCCGGCCGTCGACGTGCAGTTCGACGAAGCGACGATGCCGCCGATCTTTGAGGCGCTACACATCACCAGCGAGGGCTTCGATGTGCCCACGCCGATCGACGTTACGGTGGAAGTGCAGCAGCACCTTGGTGAAGGCCGCGTGCGCTGCATCGCCATGGAGGCGACCGAGGGCATGGTGCGCGGCATGAGCGCGACCGACACAGGCTCCGGCATCGAAGTGCCCGTGGGCCGTGCGACGCTGGGGCGCGTGTTGAATGTGCTGGGCAAGCCCGTGGACGAGCTGGGACCGGTGAACGCGACGGAATACCGCCCGATCCATCGGTCCGCGCCGGCGTTTGACGAGCAGTCCACCTCCGAGGAGATGTTTGAGACCGGCGTCAAGGTCATCGACCTGATCCAGCCCTTCTTGAAGGGCGGCAAGATTGGTCTGTTTGGCGGCGCCGGCGTGGGCAAGACGGTGGTCATCCAGGAGTTGATCAACAACGTTGCGTTGCAGCACGGCGGCTTTTCGGTCTTCGCCGGCGTGGGCGAACGGACCCGCGAGGGCAACGATCTTTGGCATGAGTTTCAGGACTCGGGCGTGATCGACCTCAAGGACCTGTCGAAGTCCAAAGCCGCGCTGGTTTACGGTCAGATGACCGAGCCGCCGGGGGCGCGCCTGCGCGTGGCGCTGACCGGTCTCACCGTTGCGGAGTACTTCCGCGATGAGGAGCATGCCGACACGCTGCTGTTCATTGACAACATCTTCCGGTTCACGCAGGCCGGCTCCGAGGTTTCCACGCTGCTGGGTCGCATGCCCTCGGCCGTGGGCTACCAACCCAACTTGGCCACGGAGATGGGCGAGCTGCAGGAGCGGATTACGTCGACCAAGAGCGGATCGGTGACCTCGGTCCAGGCGGTCTATGTGCCCGCGGACGACTTGACCGACCCGGCGCCGGCCACCACATTCGCTCACCTGGATGCAACCACGGTGCTGTCCCGTCCGCTTTCGGAGCTGGGCATCTATCCGGCGGTGGATCCGCTGGCATCCACGTCGCGCATCCTGTCGCCGCGTGCTGTCGGCCAGGAACACTACGATGTGGCGCAGGGCGTCAAGCGCATCCTGCAGCGCTACAAGGACTTGCAGGACATCATCGCCATTCTGGGCATCGACGAGCTTTCCGAAGAGGACAAGCTCACCGTGGCCCGGGCGCGCAAGGTGCAGCGCTTCCTGTCGCAGCCCTTCCACGTTGCCGAAATCTTTACGGGCATCCCGGGCGCCTACGTCAAGGTGGCGGACACGGTGCGCTCGTTCAAGGAGATCATCGAAGGCAAGCACGACGACATCCCGGAGCAAGCCTTTTACATGAAGGGCGGCATCGAGGATGTGTTGGCTGCCGCGGAAAAGATGAAGGCCGCCGCGTAACTGGGACGCGGGCTGGATCGGGCGTGGATGGTTAGCTCCCGGTCCAGCTACACCGAAGAGGACAGATGGCAGACACAGGAAACAACGCGGGCTTAATGACGGTGCGCCTGGTGACGCCCGAGCGGGTGCTGCTTGATGCCACTGCGGCGGCGGTGGAACTGCCGTCCATGTCGGGGTATCTTGAGGCGCTCTATGGCGCCGCTCCCCTGCTGGCAGAGTTGGGCGCCGGAGAGGTTCGGCTGCACGGCGGCAGCGCGGGGGAGCATACCTTTTTCGTCGCCTGGGGCTTCGTGGAGGTGCTGCCGGAGCGCGTCACCATCCTTGCGGAACAGGCGTTGAAGCCGGCGGAGATCGACCTGAACGAGGTCCGTGGGGAGCAACAACACGCGCAGGAGTTATGGGATCAGGCCGGGGACGATCAGGCGAAGTATGACGCGGCCCACGCCGCCGCTCGCGTTGCCGAAGAGAAGATGGCGTCGGCCAATACGTCTTCCTAGGGAAGAGTCCATGTGTAGCTTTGGCGGAAGACACTGTCATTTCAACCGGAGCAAGACGGCACTATGTGCCGCGAATTAGGGTTCCGGCCGGCAAGCTGCGGGTCTCGATTACGGTCGAGAGGACATATCGCCGCAGCAGCACTTGATTCATCACTGCTGGTTCACATGAGTTGAAGAGAGGATTCGCCGGCGGGCGAACCCTCTCTTCTCAGGCCAACTAACGGTCGATCTCGCCCAGAACGATGTCGATGGAACCGATCACGGCCACAACATCCGCGATCTGGCGGCCCTTGCACATGGTTTCGAGGGCCTGCAGCGTGGCAAAGTCGGGGTTGCGCATGTGCACCCGGTAGGGCTTGGCGGTGCCGTCGGACACGACGTAGTAGTTCATCATGCCGTGCGGAGCTTCAATGGAGCTGGTGACCTCGCCCGCGGGTACCGCAAAACCTTCGGTGACAATCTTGAAGTGATGGATCAGGGACTCCATCTGGGTCTTCATCTGCTCACGGTCGGGCAGGATGATCTTGGGGGCGTCGGCGGTGATGCGGCCCTCGGGCAGACCATCCAGCGCTTGCAGGGCGATCTTGGTGCTCTCGCGGAACTCCTGCATGCGCAGGACATAGCGTGCCCACACATCGCAGTCGTTGGAGACAGGCACCTTGAAGTCGAACTTCTCGTAGCTGGAATAGGGCATGTCGCGACGGACATCGAAGTCGATACCGGAGGCGCGCATGGGCGGCCCGGTTACGCCGAGCGCGATGGCGTCCTCGGGCGACAGATAGCCGACGCCCTTGAGGCGCCCCTGCCAGATCGGGTTGCCGGTCAGCAGGCCCTCGTACTCATCCACCTTGGAGGGGAACTCGTTCAGGAAGTTGCGGATGTCCTTGTAAAGATGGATTGGCATCTCCATCGACAGCCCGCCGATGCGGATGTAGCTGGTCATCATCCGCTGCCCGCTGACGGCTTCGAAGATGCGCAGCAGCTGTTCGCGCTCGCGGAAGCAGTACAAAAAGACGGTCATGGCGCCGATGTCGAGGGCGTGCGTGCCCAGCCAGACCAGGTGCGAGTTGATGCGCATGAGCTCGTTGAAGAGTACCCGGATATACTGCGCGCGGGGCGGGATCTCCAGCTGCAGCAGCTTTTCCACGGCCAGCGCATAGGCCAGATTGTTGGCCATGGGCGCGAGGTAGTCGATGCGATCGGTGAGCGGCGTCACCTGCGCATAAAACTTGGCCTCGCAGGTCTTCTCGATGCCCGTGTGCAGGTAGCCGATGTCCGGGGCCAGCGAGACGACCTGTTCGCCGTCCACCTCCAGGACCAGCCGCAGCACGCCGTGGGTGGAGGGGTGCTGCGGTCCCATGTTGAGGACCATGGTTTGATCGGCGATCGGGTCGGCGCCGTGCTGGTGAAGTTCATAGTCTGCGACGACATCCTCAACCCCGGGTACCAGCGTGCTGGCGTTGGAGGCGCCGGGCGCCAGCACGTCCTCCGCCGAGCGGACCGGGGCGAGGGTGGCACCGGTGGTCAGGGTTTGCGGCTTCAGGTTGGCGTCTGCCTTGTGTTGTTCGAGGTCGGCAACAGGGCTCATCGGTAACCCTCCACGGGGTAGTCCTTGCGCAGCGGATGACCATTCCAGTTATCCGGCATCATGATGCGGGTGAGGCGAGGGTGACCGGCAAAGCGGATGCCGAAGAGATCAAAGATCTCGCGTTCGTAAAAGTTGGCCGCCGGCCAGACCCTGGTGATGGAATCAATGTTTGGGTTGTCCCCGGACAGGCGGCTGATCAGGCGGAGGCGCTGCTTCAGCCGAAGCGAAAGCAGGCTGTAGGAGACCTGGAAGCGGGGCTCGGCAGGGAACCAGTCCACCGCCGTGACGTCTTCCATAAAGTTGTAGCCTGCGCCCTGAGCAGCCTTGCAGGCGTCCACGATGGTCTCGGGTGCGACGGTGAGCGTTAGCTCCTGCCGGTCCCATTTGGCGTCGGCTGCGTGCGACCGCATGGCTTCCAGGGTGTCTGAGAGGACGGGGTGGGAGGCGAGCGTTTCGCGCACGGCGTCCAGGCCGTGGACGGCCTTCTTCAGGTCGGGGGCTGGCGGAGCGGCTGCGTTATCTGTCGGTTCAGGCATGGAAAGATTTCCTTGGGCGGGTCTGACGCTCGCTGATCGTGCACGTGCAGCGATTCGCCGGCTGCGAGCCCACCTGATCGCGTTGGTTTACAGGTCGGCCTTGTCGTTGACGAAGTTGAGGATGCCTTTCTTCCAGACGTAAAAGAGGCCCACGGCAACGAAGCCGAGGTAGACCAGCATCTCCCAGAAGCCAAATAGCCGGGACCCGGTGATGGCGGGTAAACGCCGGTAGATGACAGCCCAGGGGAGCATAAAAACGGCTTCCACGTCGAACAGAATAAACAGCATCGCCACCATATAGAAGCGCACCGAAAAGCGTCCGCGCGCGTCGCCGATGGGGTCCATGCCGCATTCGTAGGCGCCCAGTTTGTTGCGCGAGCGACGGTGCTTGCCGATGAAATAGGAACCCGCGACCATGCCGCCGGCCATGCCCAGCGCCACCAGGATTTGCAGAGCCAGCGGGATGTACTGCCAAAGATAAGGGTCGGTATGCATAGCCACCTCCATTCAGGGTAGGAGTGGGTGCTGCGGGTGTCAAGATTACCAACGGGGGATTTGGTGGCGACATCAATCGGGCGGGCCGCAAATGCATCACCGAAGCAAGCGAGACTTCCGGGACGCCCTGCAACGGAAAGGCGCCGTGGCCCTCAAAGCAGGCTCTTATACCAGGTCAGAAAAGCGCCGCCGAGCAGAGCGTCCAGCAGTCCGGCGGCGCAAAGAAAGCTGCCCAGGGGCAGCTTGGTCGCCGCGCTGGCACGTCCCCGCGCGAGCAGGTAGACGGCATAGCTGGCGCAGGCGATCATGCCGAAAAAGAAGGTGACCAGCGCGTCCCCAAAGCCCAGAAAGGCGGCCACCATGCCGAGCAGCTTGGCATCGCCCAGGCCCATGCCCTCGCGGCCGCGCAGCGCCTTGTAAGAGGCGCGAATGATCAGCAGCAGCCCCACCGCGCCCAGAATAGCGGCCAGCCGCCCCAGCACCTCGGCCTCCGGTCCGGTCAGAAACACATCGCCGCGCGCCGCAAACGATCCCGGCGAGGACATCCGCAGATTGCTGCGCGGCCGCAGGTGGATATCGCCCTCGCCGGTGGTCAGAAATAGGGCCCGCGTGCAGGCGAGCAGGAAGCCGACAACCATCCCAGAAAGCGTAAAGGCGTCCGGGAGCGTGTGGGTTTGCCAGTCCATCACCATCAGCCCGATCAGCGCGAAGCCCAGCAGGCTCAGCCCAATGCCATCCAGAATAAGATCCAGATTGGCTTCGCTGCCGGCGGAAACAGCCGAAAGCGCCACCAGCGCGTGCCGCGTGACCAGGTACGCCAGCAGAAACCACAGCGCCGTGCCGAGTTCCACCAGCGGATAGCGCCACGGAATGGCCTGCTTGCAGTGCCGGCAGCGGGCCGCCAGCAGCAGCCAGCTGACCAGGGGAATGTTGTCGTACCAGCGAATGGTTTCCATGCACTGCGGGCAGTGCGAGCGCGGCGTGGCGAGGCTTTCCCCCTGCGGGAGACGCGAGATGCACACATTCAGAAAGCTGCCCAGCAACAGGCCGAAGAGGAAAACGGCGAGCGCCATCGGCAGAACGGACGACATAGGGGCAGTATAGGCGGCCCCTCAGGGGCGCCGTGCGGTGTTCAGCAAGGACGTGCGTTCAAAAGTCCACATGCGTTCGTACGCTGAAAACGGCCACCGGACCGCGGTCCTGGTTATAGCCCGGGTGCGCGATCAGCTGGACATCCAGGGCGCTGAATAGCCCACGCCAGTTGTGGGCGGTGTAGTAGGCCTCCAGGATGTCCTCCCGGGCGTAGTTTAGGCGGCCGTCGCCCAGCAGAAAGCCGCGCCCGCCGAGCGCCAGATAGGCCTGGTGGTCGCGCTTGATCGCGTTGCTGATCCCGACGACGCCGAATTTGTCGTTGGGCCGCCCCCACCGGGGACCGGCCATGTCGCCGCCAGCCTCAAAGGTCTCGTCAACCTCGGTGTAGCAAAAGCTCTCATGCTGGCCCTCGTTCCAGCCGAAGCGGCCAAAGCTTCGGATGTTCGCGGTGAGCTGCTGCTCAAAGTTCAGGCCCACACCATACTTCACCGTGGTTCCCGGGGGGTGCGCGGTGACGTCCGGCACGGCTGCGGGCACACCGGCGGCCCGCTGCCGCAGCGCCTCCCGGTTGGCGCTGCGGTACAGGCCCATGTCGGCGTGGTTCACGTACCCGGTCAGGCGCACGACGCCGATGCGGTCCTTCTGGCCGAAGTGGGCGAGCAGGCGGCTGAGCGGCAATTGGCGGTACTCCAGCTCATAGTTGTCAGCGCGTGCCCGCCGCAAATTCCAGTCCAGATCGATGCCGTTGGCCACTGTCGGCATCAACGCAACGCCGTAGCGGACTGACCAGCTGCGGTCGTCATACTCGGCGATCGCGGCATAGGTGTAGCCGCGGGTGTCGGCGGCGTAGTCATGGGCGCCGTCGTTGTCCGCCGTCCAGTTCAGAAACTGGAGGTGGGAGTCAGAACCCCGGGCCGTTCAGGTCGAAGACATCGGGCAGGCTCAGGAGGCCGGCCCGCAGGTCCAAGCGACGGGCGGGCACCTGCGTCGCCAGTGAAAACGGTGTACGGGAACCCTGCACCAGCTCCGACGAAAGGCCGAGCACCTGGTGCAGCTCAAAGCGCGCGACATAGGGCTTGGGCCCGAGACTCGGGTTGCGAACCACATCCAAATTCGTGAAGCCGGCCAGCACCACCGCCTCCGAGATGCCCCGGCCCCCCGCTGATTCGAGGTCAAACAGAACGTCGGTCGCAAAGCGCGGCCGCGGGTTGAGCTGATAGCCGGTGAAGAGCGTTCCCACCAGCGAGGTCTTGTATTCGCCGCGGGCCAGAAGCGAGTTGGTTCCCTCGTAGGGCGAGTGAAAGCCGGGGGTGCGACTGAAACACGATGTTGGCCTGGCCGGACAGGAGCCAGCGGCTGGTCTAGGAGTGCGAAAAGACAGTGACGGCGGGCCCTGGGCCTCGAAGGACACGGAGGGCACGTCCGTTTGCTGTGCGGGGAGGACGGCGGGGCAGAGCGCAAGACAACAGACGGGAATCAAGGACTTGGTCATGGAAGGAACGAAACCGAGGATACCAAGTTTTCGTTAACCGAGGATAAATGTCTGCATTTGACTTTCCGGGACGAGCCCAATATGCTGTTCATACACGGGAAAGGAGGATGGTCCAGCCTATGAAATCTGATTGTTCCAGTTGTTGCTTTACTACACGTGAGGTGACTGAGGCTTAGAGCTCCGCGCTCTAGACCTGACGGTCTGTTTTCTTGAACAGTGAAGTCCCCGTCGAGGCCCATCCGAGTCGGATGCCCTCAAGTCAATCCCACCAGATCACCGCATAACGGCTCGTCCTTCGGGGCGGGCCGTTTGTGTTTTCGCGCAGGCCCGCGGCGTAGAATCGGATTATGGCGGAGATGCTTTTAGACCAAACGGCGGCACCTGCGGCTGCAGCAGCAGATGAGTTGGTCATCGCGGGGCGCCGCTTCCGGTCCCGGTTGATCGTCGGCACAGGCAAGTACAAGGATGGTCCCGAAACCAGGGCAGCGATCGAAGCCTCCGGGGCGGAGATGGTGACGGTTGCGGTTCGGCGCGTCAATCTGGACCGCTCGCAGGAGTCTTTGCTGGACTTCCTCGACCCCCAGCGCTATTTCCTGCTCCCCAACACGGCGGGCTGCTACACCGCAGAGGAGGCGATCCGGGCGGCGCGCCTGGCGCGGGAGGTCGGGCTGTCGGATTGGGTCAAGATCGAGGTGATCGGCGACCAGGCGACGCTGTACCCGGACGTGCAGGCCACCGTGGAAGCTACCCGCGTTTTGGTAAAGGACGGCTTTACCGTTTTGCCGTATACCAGCGATAACATTGTGTTTGCGAAGCGGCTGATTGATGCCGGGGCAGCTGCGGTGATGCCGCTGGGCGCCCCCATCGGGACCGGTCTGGGCCTTGCCAATCCCTACACCCTGCGCATGCTGCGTGAGTTGGTGACCGAGGTGCCGCTGGTGGTCGACGCCGGACTGGGCACGGCCAGCGATGCGGCGCTGGCCATGGAAATGGGCTTTGACGCCGTGCTGCTGAACACCGCCATAGCGGGTGCCCGGAACCCCGTGCTGATGAGCTCGGCCATGCGCAAAGGGGTAGAGGCCGGACGTGAGGCGTTTCTGGCTGGCCGGATGCCCAAAAAGCTCTATGCCACTGCAAGTTCCCCGCTGGAGGGCATCTCCCGGTAAGGACTTCGGGTCAGGCCCCTCGACGCGGGTTCTGGTGCATCCACCAGAGCAGAGCAGGGAGGCAAGCGCATGGCGACCATGAAGGCTGTGGTGATGCACGCACCCGGCGGGCCCGAGGTGCTGAAGCTGGAAGAGCGGCCTGTGCCGGTGCCCAAGCCGGGAGAGGTGCTGATCCGCGTCAGAGCTTTCGGCCTGAACCGGTCCGAGCTGTTAACCCGGCAGGGGCATTCTCCGGGTGTCCAGTTCCCACGCATTCTTGGTATCGAGGCCACTGGGACCGTGGAGCAGGCGCCCGGCGGTGAGTTTCAGGCCGGCGATACGGTGGCGACCGCGATGGGCGGGCTTGGCCGGCAAATCGATGGCGGCTACGCCGAATACACCTGCGTTCCAGCGAACCAGGTCCAGAAGATCGACACGCAGCTGCCGTGGGAGGTCCTCGGCGCCATGCCGGAGATGCTGCAAACGGCGTGGGGATCATCGTTCAAGGCGCTCCGGCTCGCCAAGGGAGAGACGCTGCTGGTGCGCGGCGGGACCACCTCGGTGGGGCTCGCCGCAGCCGCCATCGCCAGAAACTTCGGGGCGCGCGTCGCCTCGACGACTCGCTAGCCGGATCGAAAGCAACTGCTGCAGACCTCCGAGGCGGACGAGGTCTTCATCGACACGGGAGCGATCGCCGAAGAGGTTGCCCGGACGCACCCAGGCGGCTTCGACAAGGTTCTGGAGATGATCGGCGTTACGACGCTTGAGGACTCCCTGCGGTGCACCCGGCAGGGTGGGATCGTGTGCATGACCGGCATCGTCGGCGGCAAGTGGAGTTTTGACGAGTTCAGCCCCATGGAGGCCATTCCCACCGCCGTGTGCCTGACGGTTTATGGTGGAGGCGCGAGCGACTTCATGCAAACGCCACTGAGTGAGCTGGCCGGGCAAGTCGCGGCAGGCAAGCTTCACCTGCAGGTCGGCCGGGTCTTTCACCTCGACCAGATCGGGGAGGCGCACCAGGCCATGGAGCAGAACACCGCGGGCGGCAAAATTGTCGTGTTGACCTGAGTGCATTGCGTCATCAGACCTGCGCCCCCTGTTCAGGCGTGCTGAGGCGTCGGCGGCGTCGCTTCCGCGCGGACGAGCACACAGCTTCCCGTCGACGACGACGTCTGCTCGAACACGGCCGGCAGGGCATCGCCCCAGCGCGCTACCACGGCTTCCAGTGCCGAAAAAAGATCTGGATCCAGCTTGTGCGGAACCTCATTGCGGAGAATTTGCAACACCTGCGGCAGGGGAACAGGCCCACGGTAGGGACGATCCTCGGCGATAGCTGCAAAGCAGTCGGACAGAGTCAACAGGCGCGACTCCAGGGAAAGTTGCGCCGCGGTGAGGCCGTGCGGATAGCCGCTGCCGTCCAGCTTTTCATGATGTTCACCCGCGATGCGGGCCAGGTCCTCAAAACCTGTGATCCGGCTCAGAATGGTGCGGCTCATCTCCGGGTGCCCCGCAATGATCTCGCGTTCCTCAGGCGTCAGCTTGCCTGGCTTGTCCAGGATGGAGTTGGAGACGCCCAGCTTTCCGAGATCGTGCAGCAGGCCAGCCCGGCGCAGCAGCTCTTGACGCGGTTGGGAAAGGCCAATCTCCTGCGAGAGCGCGGCAGCCACCTCCGCCACACCCACAGAATGACGGAAGGTGAAGGGACTTTTGGCGTCGACCACATCGGCAAAGGCCTCGCAGATGGCATCGATCTGATCGGGCTGGAGATTCACTGAAATCTCCGGGGAGAGCCGCACCGCGTGGAGGCGCGTCCGTTCCACAGGGCAGCCCGGTTCACAGTCTTTCCACAAGATCTTTTGTTTGTGCAGGGCCAGGGTAGCCCTCACCAGTTCCGGATCAAACCAGGTTCCGCTGCGCCGGTGCAAGGTGCGGAGCGAGGCCTCGATGCCGTGGGCCGAGGCAAAAGCGTCCAGGTTTTGGGCGATCGCTGCGATACGAGCCAGTAGCGGGATCGCTTCTCCCGACAGGCCCGCCGGGTAGCCGCTACCATCCCAGTGTTCGTCAAGATGACGGACAGACTCGCAGGCCATTTCGCCCATGTCCAGCTTATGCAGGATGGAAGCGCCTCGGTCACAGCGGAGGTCCATCATCTCGCGCGTGTTCACTTCCCGGTCTTTTCCCAGCTGGGCGATGCGTTGCAGACGCGTGCCCCGTCCGGCCCCCGGCATGACAACGTCCCAGAGCATTCGGGCGTTGTGCGGCACAGCCCACAGGCCGTCGGCCAGGCTGACGAGCCGTTCCCGCGGGGAGCTGTTGCCCGAAAAGAAGCTCAGCAGGCCTGTCCAATCTGTAAGTTTGGAGACGGCCTTGGCGGTCCGGTCGTCGCCCCCAAAGAGCTGAGCCATGCGGGCGGCGTTGCTGGAACAGCCGATGTCCTTCAATTGAAGGGAGTAATACAGCGAGCCGAGCGTTCTTTGCGGCAGACCGATCGCCATTCCCAGGCGCATTCCCAATAGGGTGCTGCGTACCCCATGACCCGGGACGGCACCTTCGGTCAGGTCCAGTGCGAACGACAGCGCGGAGATGATCTCCGGCAGTTGGAGGCAAACGTCAGCGGGCATTGGCGTACGGTCAGGTCGTCGCATGGGCAGTTTGCGGCCGCAAAGGCTCCCACGAACTGATTTTCAGAACGTGGGCCGCTTGCTGGCAGACCTTCTCAGTGTTGCCCTGCGGCGCAGGCCTTGACCATGCCCCATCGGTGGGAAGATGCGCACCGGCAGGGCTATTACTTGAAGAGGAGGTGCCCTAATCCAGGGCGTATATGGCCAACCCGCTCAACAGCTTGGGGTAGAAGTCGGTAGATTTCTGCGGCATCACCTCGAGATGGAGGGAGATGTCCTTCATTTGCTGCAGCGTGACCGGCTTGATCAGGAGGGCGAGGTCGGCATTGCCGCAGCCCACTTGTTCCAGGGCGTCGTGGGCGTCGCGCAGGTATCGCACATGGTTGCCGGCGCGCACGGTGTCCTCGTCCAGATGCAGCAACTGCTCCAGCACAAGCGTATGCAACTGCACCACATCCAGCTGCGCCTGCCGCGGGCTCAGGCCGGCAAGCAAAGGTGCGGCGGCCTCTGGTTTGGGGGTGAGCAGGAAGTCGCCCTCGCGCGTGGCGGCAACGAAGGCCACGCCGGGGGTGGCGTGGAGCCGTTCAAGCAGCGCTCGCTTGCCCGGGTAGTGTCCATCGGGGGTGTTGGGGATCTCTTCCACGGTAAACAGCCGCTCCGCGTCCCTGACAAAGCTGCGCCCGTTGAAGCTGGGCAGGCCGAAGATAACCCGGTGCGTGGGTAGGATCGTAATCCCGGGCGCGTCCATGTTCACAAAGGTCATCATCATCGCGGCCTCCGGAAAAGCGGGTGCGGGCAGATCTGACCCGAGAGCCGCGTCGCCCTGATCCGGTTGCGCGCTGCGCCCCAGCGCCGCGGCGCGTTCGTGCATGTAGGCCACCGAGGTTTCGTAGCGATGATGGCCGTCGGCAATAATTAGCTGTTTGTCCCTCATGTTTTCCAGAACTTTGCCGATAAGGTCTGTGTCGGTGAGTTTCCAGACGCGGTGAACGACGTCGTACTCATCAACGATCTCGAGGTCGGCGGGACGAGGCTGCCCCTCGGCGTTATCGAACAGGAGGTGTTCCGCGGTAAAGGTAGGGTCGGAGTAGAGCATATAAATCTGCTCCGGGTAGGCGCGCAGCACCTTAAACAGCGCCAGGCGATCGGATTTGTGCTTGGGAAAGGTCTGTTCGTGGCGAAAGACCACGTGCTCGGCGTAGTCGTAGAGCTGCCCGAGCGCAATGAAGCCGCGGCGCTCCTGGATGGTGCCTGTGCCGGGGACGGTGTAGGTTTGGGAGTAGCCGTAAAGAGCGGGCTCGTCCTCTTCGCGCAGGATGCCTTCGCGTCGCCAGTTGCGATAGGTCTCGGCAGCCCGGGTGTAGACGTTGTTGCTGTCCGAATCGGCCGCTTCCCGCTCACCCAGCACGAGCCGGATGAGGTTGTAGGGGCTCTTGGCGTAGTAGCGGGCCTGCATCTCCGGGGTGATCTTGTCGTAGGGCTGCGTGACAACGTCTGCCATGCGAACGCGGCTGGTGTCATAGCGAAGAGCGCGAAAAGGGTACAGACGAGCCATAGGCTGTATTGTACGGAGAGGTTGACCGCAACTGACGAGCCCGGGTTTTGCCGCCAGATGAAGCATTTGTGGTCAACCAACCGTGAAGGGAATAGACGGCGAAGAAGGGCTGGGATTAATCTAGGTGGCACGCACGAGCCACTTCCGGCACCATGGGGAGCGATGTTGGGGGCCATGATGGACAACTGGGCCGGAATGTACCGGCTGCCTCGGTCGATGATTCTGCTGCTCAGCCTGCTGGTTGCCTGCAGCGCTCCGTTGCACGCGCAGGAGAGTCCTCTGGATGCCGTGCATACCGCGACCCCCCCGCCCTCAGCGCCAAAGGACAGCCGGCCTCCTGTCAGTGGAGCCGACGTGGCGACAAAGGCGACCTCTTCCAAGGGGCAGGCGATTCAGGTCAATGCCGACCTTGTGCTGGTTCCCATAACGGTGACCGATCCGCAGAACCGCTTGGTGACCGGATTGGAGCGGAGCAACTTTCAGCTCTTTGACAACAACGCCCCGCAGGTCATCAAGAGTTTTGCCACCGAAGACGCGCCACTTTCCATCGGCATCGTCTTTGACCTGAGCGGCAGCATGCAATCGAAGTTTGTGCGGGCGCGCAAGGCGCTCAGCGAGTTTCTGCACACCTGCAACCCGCAGGATGAGTTTTTCGTGGTCGGTTTCAACGACCGCCCTGCCGTGCTGGTGGACTACACCTCCGACGTGGAGGATGTGGAGGCGCGCATGGTGATGCTGCGCCCGGAGAACAGAACGGCGCTGATCGATGCCATCTACCTTGGCGTGAACAAGTTGCGCGACGCCAAGTATGCCCGTAAGGCGCTGCTGGTGGTCTCTGACGGCGGCGATAACCGCAGCCGTTACACCCAGGGGGAGCTCACGCGGGCGGTGCGCGAAAGCGAGGTGCAGATCTACTCGGTCGGCATCTTCGATGCGTACGCCCCGACGGTGGAGGAGCAGAACGGCCCGGAGCTGCTTCATTCGCTCTCCGACGTCACCGGCGGCCGTTTGTTTGTGGTGCGCGACGTGCAGGATCTGAGCGACATCGCGCAGCGCATCAGCGAAGAGCTGCGCAATGAATATGTGATTGGCTACACGCCCACGGATCGCCGCCGCAACGGCGCGTGGCGTAAATTGAATGTGCGATTGATGCCCCCTCCGGGTCTACCGGAGCTCACGGTGCACAGCCGCGAGGGGTACTATGCGCCGTCGCAGTAACGGGCCCTTTGGCTGGTTCTTTGCCCTTCTGGCAGTGTGTCTGCTTCACGTTGTGTCCATGGCCGGGCAGGGTGGAACAACATCGTCGGCGACACAGGGGAGTGCCCCGCATGAGGGGCAGTCTTCGGCGCGGAATCCGCAGCTTCCGCCGGCGGTGGACAGCGACCCGGTTCCGTCCCCGGATAGCTCGACCACACTGCCCAAAGCCCAGGTGCCGCCGCGCGAAGGCGGTGAACAGGCGGCCCCGGGCGTTGTCTCCAAAGAGGGCGGCCGCTACACCCTGCGCACTGAGGCTTACGAGATCCGGTTGAACGCCTCGGTCTTCGATAGCGGCGGCCGCGAGATCGAAGACCTGCCCAGGGATGCCTTTCGCGTGTACGAGGACGGGGTGCCGCAGACCATTCTCGGGTTCCGGCACGAGGATCTGCCGGTGTCGTTGGGCATTCTGATCGACAGCTCCGGCTCCATGTACGACAAACGGCCGGCGGTGGATGCGGCGTCGCTGGACCTGGTGCGGCTTTCCAACTCCAAGGACGAGGCCTTTCTGGTCGACTTCAGCTCCGAAGCCTATATCGATCAGGACTTTACGAGCGACATCGGAAAGCTGCAACAGGGGCTTGGCTATATCAAGTCGAGCGGCGGAACCGCGCTCTACGATGCGGTGATCGCGTCGGCGGACTACCTGGCCAAGAACGGCAAACGCCCCAAGCAGGTCCTGCTCATTGTGACCGATGGCGATGACAACGCCTCGAGCGCCACGCTGGAGCAGGCAATCCGGCGCGTGCAGGAGCTGGACGGCCCGGCCATTTACTGTATTGGCCTGCTGTTTGGCGAAGACACCACGCGCAGCGAGATGCGGCACTCCAAGCAGGTGCTCACTGAGTTGGCGCAGCAGACGGGTGGGCAGGCGTACTTCCCACACTCGCTGAAGGAGGTCGACGGCATCACGCGAGAGGTCGCGCAGGACATCCGGCAGCAGTACACCATTGAATACCGCAGCACCAACCCGCCTTCGCAGGGAGGCTATCGACAGATTCATGTGGAAGCCAAGGCCAAAGGCTACGGTAAGCTCCAGGTCCGGACGCGGGCAGGTTACTACCCACGAACGGCCAATGCCGCCGCCGGGGCGGGGAACTCCGGCGGACGCTGAAGGGGTGCTGCCGGGATCCAAGCCACCCATTGCTCAAGGCAGAGGGTGGCAGCGAAGACTGCATCCAATCAAGGAACAGACGACGACTTTCTGCTGCCAGGCAGGCAACACAAAGGTGAGGAGCACGATGCTGGAGCTTTCAACGCTGAATGATGTGTTTGCGCGGGTGGCCGCGCGTGGTGACGAGACCGTTGCGCAGTTCAAGGCCGGCGGGGAGTGGAAGCCGATCACCGCGAAACAGATGTATGGCCGTGTCCGGGCCGTGGCGGAGCAGCTGCAGAGCTGGGGCATCGCCAAGGGAGACCGGGTCGCCCTGCTGGGGGAGAACCGCTGGGAGTGGCCGGTGATCGACTTTGCGGTGTTGTCCATCGGCGCCGCGGACGTGCCGCTGTACCAGACGCTGACGCCCGAGCAGATGGCCTACATCCTGAACGATTCGGGCGCCAGGGCGATCTTTCTTTCCAGCAAGGACCAGTTTGACAAGCTGCTCAAGGTGGCCGACCAGATCAAGACCATCGAGCACGTGGTGGTCTGGGATGAGGGTGAGTACACCGGTGCCGAGCCGCTTTCCACTATCCTGAAGCGCGCCCCGGAGCTGGAAACGCAGGATCAGGACTTTGACGCCCTGATGCACGCGGTGAAGCCGGAGGACCTGGCCTCCATCATTTACACCTCAGGGACCACCGGCGACCCAAAGGGTGTAGCGCTGACGCACCACAACATGGCCTCGAACCTGCGGCACTCGACTGACGGGCTGCACATCGTCAAGGGCGACAGCTCGATTTCCTTTCTGCCGCTCAGCCATGCCCTAGCGCGGCACCTGGACTATGCGATGTATGCGCACGAGGCGATTATCGCCTACCTGCCCAAATTCGACGACCTCCCGAACGCGATGAAGGCCGTGCACCCGACCATCTTCCTTGCCGTTCCGCGCGTTTTCGAAAAGGTGCGCCAGGCGGTAGAGGGACGCGCGAAGGGCTTTCAGAAACGGGTGCTGAACTGGGCTCTCCGGCAGGGTGGCAGGCACAAGGAGGAGATCGCGCAGGGGCGAACGCCGTCCTCCCTTGGCTGGAAGATCGCCAATTTCCTCGTCTTTGGCAAGGTGAAGGAGGCTTTTGGCGGGCGCGTGAAGCTGTATGTCTCCGGCGGCGCGCCGCTGGGCAAGGAAACCACGGACTGGTTCCTGAGCACGGGCATCCGCATCGTGGAGGGCTACGGCCTGACCGAAACCTCGCCGGTGATCGCGCGCAGTACGCTGGACGACTTCCGGCCCAACAGCGTGGGCAAGGTCATCCCGAACATGGAAGCGCGGCTGGCGCAGGATGGCGAGCTGGAGGTGCGCGGATCCTCGGTGTTCCAGGGGTACTGGCAGAACGAGGAGGCAACCCGGAAGGAATTCACCGGGGACGGTTGGTTCAAGACCGGCGATATCGGCAAGTTTGAGGACGGCTACCTGTCCATCACGGACCGCAAGAAGGAGCTGATGAAAACCTCCGGCGGCAAGTACGTCGCGCCGCAGCCGATCGAGAGCAAGCTCAAAGCCGATGGCCTCGTTGAACAGGCTGCGCTGATCGGCGACAACAAAAAATTTGTCAGTGTGCTGATCTCACCGAACTTCAAGAATCTGGAAGGGTGGGCCAAGCAGAACGGTGTCACCGTCAGTGGACGGCCCGAACTGGTCAAGGATCCCAAGGTGCAGAAGCTCTACCAGGGCGTGGTCGAAAAGGTGAACGGGAGCCTGGCGCACTACGAGACGATTAAAAAGGTCACGGTGGTGCCGGAAGAGTGGAGCATTGAGGAAGGCGAGTTGACCCCGAGCCTCAAGCTCAAGCGGCGCGTGATCACGGAGAAATACAAAAACCAGATCGATGGCATGTACAAGGAAGGCGGCGGAGAGTAGCAGGGCGGCTCGTCGATCGAAGGGTCCTTGCAACCATTGCAATCCCGATTGCAAGGACTTGCTTCCCGAGCTTAGCTGTTGATGACCTTCTCCTGCTGCTTGCGCTCTTCGCTGCCGGCTGCGTTGCTGGCGCCGTGGCCGCCTTTGCTGGGCATAGAGATGTCCGTCGCCCCGATGTCGGCGGTGCCTTCAGACACGGCCTGCGGCAGGCCGGTATTCTGGTTGGCGTAAAAGGCGCGTTTTCCGGCGGTCTGGGCGCCATCGGTGTCGCCGTCCAGCTTAGGGTCGTTGCCTTTATCCCAGCTTTGCGGGTGTTCTGCGACCTGCATGTCGATTGCGTCTGATGCCACGTCGCTCTTGTGCTGTGTGTGCGGTTGGTCCTGTCCAGCCATGATTGCATTCTCCTGGAAGGGTTGGACGCCTCCCCGCAGGACAGAGGTGCCCTGGAGCGTTTGCTTCCGGGCAGCAGCCATCGCAGCAACCCGAGGTGGACCTGCCGGCCTCTGAAGAAGGAAGCGCATGCAGGGTTGCGATGCGCAAGGAGCGTGCAGCCTGTGAACCGACTTCCTCTGTTTGCCGCGTGTTTTGTCGCCGTCCTCCCCGTTGCAGCCGCCGCGCAGTCGACCGCGTACAAGACCTGCCTGGCGCAGGCCAACGGCTCCAGCAGCCAGAGATTTGCCTGCAACCAGGGGGAGATGCGACACGAGGACAAGCGCGTGGATGCCGACTACCGTCAACTGCAGATGCGTGCGCAGCACAATCCGCAAAAGCAGGCGGACGTGCGCACGGACCAGCGCGAATGGCTGCAACATCGGGACTTTGTGTGCAGCAAGGCGAAGGGGGCAGAAAACCTGCCCTGCATCATTCGCGAGACCGCGGCCAAGGCGGATCAGCTGGACAGCCGGCTCCGATAAAGCGAGTCGCCTGCAGGTGTGCAGGCGCAGACGCAGATTCCCTTCGGGAATGACAACAAAAAAGCCTCATAAGAGGCGGCCAGGCTACACCGGAGGCAGGGCCGCAAGCGCCGCCTCGGCCTTCTCCTTGAGGGTGCGAGTTTCCGCTGCCTGTTTCCGCAAACCGTCCACGATGTGCGCGGGGGCTTTGGCCAGGAAGCTTTCGCTGCCCAGCTGCTTTTCCGCTGCGGAAAGGCCTTTTTCGAGTCTCCCGAGTTCTTTTTGCAGGCGTTCGCGTTCCGCGGCCACGTCCACCTGGCGCTCGTAGACGACGGCCACATCGAACTGCGCGGCTGAGCGGGCGCCGTTGCCGCTGATGGGCTCCGCTGCGAGCTCCACGGCGCTGACGCGCGCCAGCTTCGCGAGCAGATCCTGGTTGGCGTCCACAAGCGCGGCGACACGGTTGCCGGCGTGCACCTGGATGGGCGCGGCTTCCTTTTCCGGAACGCCCATCTCCTTGCGCAGGGCGCGCACGGTAACCACAAGCTCCTGCAGCGTGTGCATGGCGTCCACGGCCGCGGGCTCGGCAGGGAAGTCCGCCGGCTGCGGGTAGCGGGTGAGCGCGATGGATTTGGCCGGGACGGGCCGGTCCACCTGCGCGTGCAGCGCGTGCCACAGCTCTTCGGTGAGGAAGGGCATAAAGGGCGAGAGCAGGCGCAGAGCGGCCTCAAAGATGCTGACCAGCGCGCCGAGCGTGAGCGCGGTGGCGGGGTTCGGCTCCGCGGTGAAGTCGAGGCGCAGTTTGGAAAGCTCCAGGTACCAGTCGCAGAACTCGCCCCAGAAGAACTGGTACACAGCCTGCGCGGCCTCGTCGAAGCGATAGTTGCCCAGTGCGCGCTCGACGGCGGCGGCGACCGCGTGCAGCTGCGAGAAGATCCAGCGGGTTTCGAGCGGCGTATCCTCGGGCAGCGACATGGGCGACGTGCCGCTGTTGGCAAGTGGCGCATGCAACTGCACCTTGTAGCCGGCTTCCCGTCCACGCTCGATTTGCATGGCCATAAAGCGCGCGGCGTTCCAGATCTTGTTGGCAAAGGCGCGATAGCCCTCGGTGCGGGCCTCGCTGAAGGCGATGTCGGTGCCCGGCGAGGCCTGCGAAGCGAGCGTAAAGCGCACGGCGTCGGTGCCGAACTGCGTGATGATCGAAATCGGATCGATGACGTTGCCCTTGGTCTTGGACATCTTCTGGCGCTCGGCATCGCGAATCAGGCCGTGGATGTAGACATTGCGAAAGGGCACGGTGTCGGCCAGCGTGCGCCGGCTGCCGTCGGGCATCGGCACGTCGGCCATCAGGTGGCAGCCCAGCATGATCATGCGCGCCACCCAGAAGAACAGGATGTCGAAGCCGGTCACCAGCAGATCGGTGGGATAGAACGCGGCGAGATCCGGTGTGAGTTGGTTGCTGCCGTCCCAGCCAAAGACGGTGAAGGGCAACAGCGCGGAGCTGAACCAGGTGTCCAGCACGTCGGTCTCCTGGCGGATGTCGGTGATGCCGCAGCCGGCGCAGGCCGCGGGCGCGTCCACGGTGACGGACATTTTGCCGCACGCGCCGCAATACCAGGCCGGGATACGATGCCCCCACCACAGCTGCCGCGAAAGGCACCAGTCATGCAGGTTATTCATCCATTCGAAGTAGGTCTTGGCGTAGTTGTCCGGCGTGAAGCGGACGTGGCCGTCGCGCACGGCGGCGACGGCCTTCGCGGCAATGCTCTCGCCTGCGGGCTCGCCGTTCGCTACCGGTTGCTTGTTCACGGCAAGGAACCACTGCATGGAGAGCCGCGGCTCAATGGTGGCGCCGGTGCGCTGGCTGGTTGCCACGGCCATGGCGTGGTCCTTCACGGCGACGAGAGCGCCTTCGGCCTCGAGGTCGGCAAGGATGCGCTCGCGTGCGGCATAGCGATCCAGCCCCTGGTAGTTTCGTTTGGCGTTCCTGGAGACTGCGGTGTCGGCCAGCGCCTCGGGCGGCAGGTCGATCTGCGCGGCCTCGTTCAGGACGGTGATGTTAGGCAGGTGATGCCGTTGGCCAATGGCGAAGTCATTGGGGTCGTGCGCCGGCGTGACCTTTACCGCGCCGGTGCCGAACTCCGGGTTAGCCCAGTCATCGGCGACCACCGGGATCTCGCGGCCCAGCAGCGGCAGCGTGAGCCTCTTGCCGACCATGCCGGTGTAGCGCGCGTCGGAAGGGTTCACGGCCACGGCGACGTCGCCCAGCATGGTTTCCGGGCGTGTGGTGGCGATGGTGATGGAACCGGAGCCGTCGGCCAGCGGATAGCGAATCTCATACAGCTTGCCGAGGCGTTCCTCATGCACGACCTCGAGGTCGCTGACAGCGCTTTGCAGCTGCGGGTCCCAGTTGACGATGTAGGCGCCGCGATAGATGAGTCCCTGGTTGTAAAGCCGCACAAAGGCCTCGCGCACGGCGACGCTGAGGCGCTCGTCCATGGTGAAGTACTCGCGCTGCCAGTCCACGCTGTCGCCCAGCCGCCGCATCTGCTCGGTGATGGCGCCGCCGTACTGGTTTTTCCAGGTCCACACGCGCTCGGTGAAGGCTTCGCGGCCGAGTTGCTGGCGCGTGGGGCCGCCTTCGGCTTTGAGCTGGCGCTCCACCATCATCTGCGTGGCGATACCGGCGTGATCGGTGCCCGGCACCCACACGCTTTGCTCGCCCAGCATGCGGTGCCAGCGGGCCAGGATGTCCATCTCCGTCTGGTTGAGCATGTGGCCCATGTGGAGGCGGCCGGTGACATTGGGCGGCGGCAACAGCTGCACAAAGCTCTTGGCTGCGGGCTGGCCCGCTGCGGGTGCCGCGACGGAGAAGAGCTGTTCTTCAATCCAGTACCGCGCCCATTTTTCTTCGATCGCGGCAGGGTCGTACGCCTTGGGAAGTTCGGAACTCATACGCTTTCAAGCGTAGCGCACAACACAGGTTCCGCTCAGAATCCTCTACAAATCGCGCTCCCGGAGCAGGCGCGGGAGGTCTCGCGAGCCCTGCGTCACCGCGACGACTTCGATGCCATCCTGCAGGACTCGGTACAGAATCAGATAAGCCTCTACACGCCAGAACAGAATGGAAGGAGAACCAAGCTCCTTGCGTGAGTGTCCAAGGCCGGGGCTTTCCGCGAGAAACTCTATTTCGGCGAAAAGACGATTGACCCAGCGCTCAGCCGCACCGACGTTATCCAAAGAGATATATTCCCCAATCTCCTTAAGGTCGTCGAGCGCAGCAGGAACGATATTGCATTGGCTCATTGGGGCTGTTGCCGACGCCGTGCAAAGAACTCGCGCATTTGCGCCTTCGCCTCTTCGGCCGGGATCCCTTCCCCTCGGTCCAGCGAATCCAGCCGCCTCTGAATCTCCCTCTGGAAGCGCGCAAGCTCACGTGCGCGCCCATCTTCGTGTTCTTCCATCAGACGAAGTGCCTCACCTACCACCTCGCTTGCGGAGCCGTACCGGCCCGAAGCGACCTTGGCTTCCACGAATGCGTCCAACTCCGGCGTCAGCGAAACGTTCATAGGCAGGTCCTCCAAGAGTATGTTCGGCGGCGATACATCCCTGTGTCAATCAGGATTGCATACACCTAAAAGCTATAGCGCAGCCCCGCCTCCACCCGGCGCCCGTTATCCGCGGCGTAGGGCACCGTGAACAGCGGCGAGCCGAGTACGCCGCCCACCGAGGTGACGTTGGTGTGGTTGAGCACGTTGGCGGAGCGGACGTTCACCGTCAGCGTTTGCTGGTGCTCCGCCTTGGCGTTGCGGGTGAGCACAAAGGCGCGCTGCAGGTTGGTGTCCAGATAAAACTGCCAGGGCATGACGCCCCGGTTGCGCGGAAACACCGCCACGCCGCCGGTGGCCACCAGCAGGCCAAAGGGCGTGCTGACGGACTCCGGCGTGCCCGGCGCGGCATACTGCGGGCGATCGTTGAAGACGCCATCGCCGTTGTTGTCAAAGCCCGTCGTGATGTTGTAATGCGCATCGCCGGAGGCGTGGAAATTGCCGCTCAGCTTCACCTTTTCCGGCAGCGTAAAGGTGCCGTTGCCGAAGAGCTGCCACACGCCATCGCCGGTCCGGTAGGCGAACTCGCCGGCATCGCTGAAGGCGCTCTGCGGCGTGAAGAACTCGTTGTCGTCGGTGTCGTCGCGCAGGTCGGCATGGACGCCGCCGAAGAACAGCTGCGCGAACTTGAGCTTGTGCTGCTCGATGCCCAGAAACTCCACATTGGCGCGTCCCTGGCCGCTGTTGTTGGCCTGCAGCAGGTTGAGGTTGGGGATGCCCAGCGCGCGCGGCCCCAGCGGATCGCCATTGAGCGGGCTGTTGATGTTGACCGAGCGCACCTCATTCCACAGGCGCCCGAAGTAATAGTCCGCGGATAGGTTCCAGCCGCCGGGGAGGCTGCGGGTGCCGCCGATGTTTTGGATCGAGTAGTTGTCCACTCCATAATGCGGCGCAAAGGCGCGCGCCGTATGGATTGAAGTGGCGGCCGTGAGCGGGTCGCCCAGCACGGGGTTGTACACCAGGTTAAAGACGCGGTCGGTGCCGTCGGCGCGCAGAATCTCCGCTGGAACCCGCGGCGGGGTGCGCCCCACAAACAGGCCGGCGTGGGCATGCAGCGTCCATGTGCCCTTTTTGGTCGGGGACCACAGCACACCCAGGCGCGGCGTGGCCCCGTTAAAGACGCCCGGCAGGCTTTGCACGTAGTAGCGCACACCGCTCGAAAGGTGCACCCCTTTGCCCACGTTCCAGTCGTCCTGAATGTAGAGGGCGTTGGTCACCTCGTAAAAGCTGATCGCCGGCGTGCCGGTGACGTCCGTGAACGCGGTGGGCGTGCCGCCGGACAGGTGCAGCAGCGCGCGGCGGTACTGCTCAATGCCGGCAATGGTCTCGGTCTGCCCGGCGACGACCGCGCCATGGGCATCGAGCACCGGCGCGGTGTCGCTGCCGCCAAAGGTGTAGGTGCCGTTGAAGTCGGTAGTGGACTGCAGGCGGTCGTGGTAGAGATTGAACTGCGTGCCGACCTTGAGCGTGTGTTTGCCGGTGGTCAGGATGGCATCGTCGTCGATCTCCGGGACAAAGCGTGCCACGCGCTGATTGCCCGTGGTGGCGCCGCCGCTGGTGAACGAGCCCGCCACCTGCAGCTGCGGCGCGGTGGAGGTGGGCACGTCGGTTTCGCCATCCCAGCGCAGCTGCACGCGCGCCTCGTGCATCAGCCTGGCGGAGATCACCGTGATGTCGGTGAAGCGCAGCACGTGCTCATACTGACCGCTGCTGTACCCGGTCTCGGCGAGGTTGGTACCGCCCACGCCGAGGTTCTGCAGGCTGTTCACATTGGGGCTGTAGCTGGCGATAAAGGTGTTCTTTGCGCCCAGCTGCCAATCCACCCGCGCCTGGCCCTCCCACAGCCGCTGCGGCGTGGGTACGTTTGCGATGACGTTCTGCGGATTGCCGGCGGCGTCCAGCGTGACCGCATTGACCACGGCGAAGTTGTCGATCGACCGGTGTTCCAGATCCAGCGCAAAGTCCGAGCCCTGCCTGCGAATGGGCCCGGTGAGCTCAAAGCCGTAGCGCTGCTTGCCCAGCGGCGCTCTTGAAACAGAAAACGGGTCGCGGGCGTTCATCCAGGGGCTGCCGTTGGTGGCAAACAGCGCGCCGTGGAAGGCACTCTGCCCGGGCTTGGTGTAGATCTCCACGCGGCCGCCTTCGAAGGGTGGCTCGCGGTACTCGGCCGAGTAAAGATCGGGGTTCACCTTGATGTAGGCGATGGAACTTTTGGGCGGGACCTTGCTGGAGTCCTGAAAGCCGTCCACGGAGATGGTGACGTTGGCCGGGCTGGCGCCGGTGCTGGCGGCGAGCTGTTGCAGCTCACGCTGCAGGTCGTCCGGATCGTCGGCGAGCGACTGCAGCTGGCTGCCGGAAAGGGTCTCAGTCGGGCCGTTGGTCGCGCCGGCGGCCGCCTGATCGCCATCAGCGTTGACCTCCACGCTGGTCTGCACGGTATCTGGTTGCAGGGTCAGCAGGACCTCGCCCGGGTGCGGCAGATGCACGTCGACCGACAGCGAAGCAAAGCCCGGGGAGCTGAATACCAGGGTGTGCTTGCCCGCGCTGAGGCAGGGAACGGCGAAACGTCCATCGGCGCCGCTGTGCAGCGAAGTGCCGCCGTCCACGGTGAGCGCGGCTCCGGGAATCAGCGCCAGGCTGCTGTCGCGCACCGTCCCACGGAGGCTGGCGGCGTGCCCGGGGCGGCAGGCAGCGCCGCCGGCTACCTGTGCTGCGGCGCCTGGGGCGTAGAGCGCCGCAAGCGCGGCTGCGGTGACCAGCATCTGCATAGTGCCTTTCTTGGAAGCTGCGCGAAACCGGGAAGAGTGTTGCTGCGGAGAATCGTTAGGGCCTGCCAGTCGCAACAGTTCGGGTACAGCTTCCCTTACGCCAGGGCAAACGATTCGGTTCCTCATTTTGAACGCAAATTTGTTCGCCGGTGCCGCTTGCTCGTTGCCGGGCGAGGTTCCCCTCCCGGTCGTGGGGCAAAAAGCAAGGAGGCAGCGCCTGGGATAGCGCTGCCTCCTTGCAGGTTCGGGTTGGGTGGGATCAGGCGACGTAGGGAGGAAGCGCAGATTTCCTGCGGGAATGACAACAAGAAAAGCGGGCCGTTGCGACCGGCATGACGATCAGACCTTCCCTAAAACGGATTCAGCTTGTCCAAGCCTTTTTTCTTTTTCCCATGTTTGCTGGAGCTTTCGTCGTTCTTGTCGAACTCCGGCCTGGGGTTCTTTTTCTGGTGGGGATTTTTCACCTGCGCCGGCGGCTGCGGGTGACCCTGGGCCTCGTTCACCGCATCCGGTGCCGGCGCGGCGGCCTCGGCCGCGGGCAGAGGCGTGTTGTTGACTGGCTTGGGGGCCATGATGCCGTAGTTTGGGTCGGGCTTGCCGGTTGCGGAGTTCAGGTCGCTGGCGCGGTCGCCAACCGGCGTTCCGGTCGTCGCCCCGGGGGTGAGCACATCCACGCCCAGCGACGCGCCGCTGTTGCCGACCCGGGTGCCGCCGCCGCCCACGGGCGCCGGGCTGGTCTCCGTGACGGTGTTGGTGGTGGACTCGCCGGCGGTGGCGTTGCCCACGTCAGAGAGCGTCAAGGGCGCCGCGGTGCCGGCAGGGTTCGGTGTGGGCGTGGGCTGCGCCGGGGTCGGAGTGTTTTCCGCGCTGGCGGCGGCGGCCTCTTTGGCCGGCTGTGCGGCCCTGGGATTGAAGGCGGTCAGGTAGTCCGCCTCGATCTCGTGCACGATGGTCGGGGCCACGGTCGGCTTTGCATCTTCCAGCGGCGGCGCGCCCACCTGGGCCGCGGTCACGGTGTCCGGCTTACGGACAAACATCAGTTCCAGCCGTTTGCGCAGGTTGTACTGCGCGCGGCTGCCTTCCAGCGCGTCGCTGGCCGCCATCTGCTCGGCGGTCGGCTGCGGGATGGGCAGGTTCATCGCGGCGAGGCGCTCCTTGGCATCCTCGGCGTGCGGCGCCGCGGCATGCTCTGTGACCACGGCCCGGTAGGCGGCCGCGGCCTTGCCGTCGTACTCCTGTTCCAGCTTGGCCTTGGGTGCTTCCGGCATGTTGGGCTGCGCGCGCACGATGCGGGCCTCCGCCTCATACGCATCGCCGATGCCGATCAACGTGTCGTCCATGTGGCTGAACAGGGGATAGGTGGCCACCACGGTCTGGTAACGCGCAATGGCCGCGGGAAAGTTGTTATGGCTGGCATAAAAAGCGCCCAGATCAAACTCCCGCTGCGCCAGCACCTCCTGCACGTCGCGCAGCTTTTGGCTGGCTTCCTTCAGCAGCGGCTTGGGGGCGTCCGGGTAGGTCTTCAGCATGGTGCGGTACTGGTCTTCGGCCTTCAGGGCCTTGGAATAGTCGCGGTCCGGCACGTCCATCTGCTTCAGGTAGATGTCGCCCATGCGCATCTGCGCTTCGGCGGCCTCGGGCTGGTTGGGGAAGAAGGTGATGAAGTCGCCGTATTCCTGCTCGGCCTGCGCCATGGCGGCCGAGCCGCCCTCCTTGAACCAGCAGTCGGCGACCGCCAGCTTGGCCCGCATCAGGTATTGCGAGTCCGGGTAGGTATTCAGCAGGGTTTGCAGGTCGAGCCGCGCCACGTCATAGTGGCCCTTCTTTTCCTGCAGCAGCGCCTTGTCATAGAGCTGCTTGTCGGGCAGGTTGGCGTCCTGGCCGATCAGGGGGTTGTACTTCTGCTCGCGGCGGAGCTCCGCGCGGGTGTCCTTGGTTTGCACCACGCGGTCTTCCTTGGCGACCTTTGCTTTGGTCTTTTTTTCCGGGGCGGGTGCCTTTGCCTTTTTGACCTCGACCCCGCCATTGCTGGCGGAGGTGGGCTCGTCCTTGACGATCCACTTGTGCCGCTTGGGCGCCGGGGCGTTGTCGGTGGCCGGCGGCGCGGTCTGCGCGGACGGGGTCTGCGCGTCAGTCGCTGCCTGCTGCGCAAAGATCGCGGGGGTGGCACCCAGGCTCAGCAGCAGGGCGGCACCGGCGGCCCAGCCTGCGCGGCGGGTGGGAAAGAACTGTGGCTTGGCTGCGTGCATCAAAGAAGACTCCCTGCCGCCGGCCCCGGGGGGAGCCGACATCTCTATATTCTAGGCGTTTCGCAGAGCTTACGGCGAACCGCAGGTCCCTCGAAGGCCTCACAACGCGCCCGCCCCGCCTCTGGCCTCGCACCTAGATTCGGATCTCATCGGCCGCCCGCGCTGCAGCCAGCAGAGCCCTGGCGTTGTTCTCGGTTTTGCCGGGGGCAAATACAGCCGAGCCCGCCACCAGCATGTCCGCTCCCGCTTGGACGACCGAGGCCACCGTGTCGTGAGCAATCCCGCCATCCACCTCGATGCGGAACCGCAGCCCCCGCTCGGTGCGCAGGCGCCGCAGGTGGGCGATCTTTTCCACGGCACGGGGCAGAAACGCCTGCCCGCCGAAGCCCGGATTCACGCTCATCACCAGCACATGGTGCACCATCGGCAGCACCTCCACCAGGAAGTCCACGGGGGTTGCCGGGTTGATCACCACCGCCGGCTGGCAGCCGTGATCGGCGATTAACTGGAGGGTGCGGTTCAGGTGCCGGCACGCTTCCCAGTGCACCGCGATCATGTTCGCGCCCGCGGCGGCAAAGTCCGGGACAAATTTGTCCGGGTCCTCGATCATCAGGTGGCAGTCCAGGGGCAGTTTCGTCACCGCGCGGATGGCCTTGACCACCGGCGGACCAAAGGTGATGTTGGGCACGAAATGGCCGTCCATGACGTCCACGTGGACCAAGCTGCCGCCGCCCCGTTCGGCAGTGGCGATCTCTTCGGCAAGGCGGGCGAAATCCGCTGCCAGGATCGAAAAACAAAGCTCAATCAACGCCGCATCTCCCGCTTCTGCATCCCTCGCAGAATAGCAGCGGGCGCGAAGCTGTCGACTGTCGACGACAGGGCTTCCGCTCTGTGCGCCAAAGCGGGTACTGTGGCGGAAACGCCCCTGTTACGGGGCCGGGCGAGGAACGTGGACGTATTTGCAACGGTGCTTGCCATCGTGATTGCCGGTATTGCGTTGTTCGTCGGCTACAGGGTGGGCATCAAGGACGGTTTTCGTGGCGGAGTCCAGACCGGCAGGTCGATGGAGCGGCGGCAGGCGGAGGAGCAGCGCCGCTTCCTGACCGCACGGCTGGTCCAGGCGCAGGCCGAGCTGCACGCGCACGCTGCGCTGCACGGCTTGCCGCCGGGACAGCCCAGCCCTGAACTGTCGCGTGCCGAGACCGGCTGGCCGCAGGGCAGTCCGCGCCTGATTGAGGGCGCCGCCGCGCACACCGTGGCCTCGGTAGAATGACCCCATGACGGCTACAGCAACAGCGGGCACGGAAGCGGCAGTGACGTATGCGCGGCAACAGGGGCCTCGCTTTGTGGAGGAACTCAAGCAGCTGTTGCGCATCCCCTCGGTGTCCACCGCGCCCGAGCACGCCGGCGACGTCCGCCGCGCCGCCGAGTTCGTGGCCGAGGGTCTCCGGCAGGCGGGCATGCACGGCGTTGGCCTCATCGAAACCTCCACGGCAACGCGGCAGGGGCATCCGCTGGTCTACGGCGAGTGGCTGGAAGCCGGCGCGAACAGGCCCACGGTGCTGCTCTACGGGCACTACGACGTGCAGCCGGCGGAGCCGCTGGACGAGTGGACCTCGCCGCCCTTTGAGCCCACCGAGCGCAACGGCAACCTGTATGCCCGGGGCGCGGTCGACGACAAGGGCCAGATGTGGATGCACGTCAAAGCGCTGGAAAGCCTGCTGCGCGGCACCGGCACCCTGCCCGTCAACGTCCGCGTGATCGTGGAAGGCGAGGAAGAGGTGGGCGGCGAGGGCATTGCCGCGTTTGTTCGCGAGCACGGCCACCGGCTGCGGGCCGACTGCGCGCTGGTGAGCGACACCGAAATGTTCGCGCCCGGCCTGCCCACCCTGTGCGTGGGGCTGCGCGGCATGATCTACACGGAGCTGGAGGTGCGCGGGGCTAAAACGGATCTGCACTCCGGCATGTACGGCGGCGCGGCGCCCAACCCCTTTATCGCCCTGGCCCAGATCATCGCGCAGCTGAAGCGCACCGATGGCCGGGTTGCCATTCCAGGCTTCTACGACGGCCTCGAGGAGCCCACAAAAGCTGAATTAGAAGCCTGGCGCAGCCTGCCCTTCGACGAGGAAGCCTTCCGCCGCGACGAGGTCGGCTCCCCCGAGCTGACCGGCGAGCCCATGTTCAGCGTGCTCGAACGCCTTTGGAGCCGCCCCACCATGGACGTGCACGGGATACCCGGCGGCTTCACCGGGGCCGGCGCCAAGACCGTCATCCCCGCCCGGGCCACGGCCAAGATCAGCTTCCGGCTGGTGCCGGGCATGCAGCCGGCGGACATCTTCACCAAATACAAGGCGTTCGTGGAAGAGATCGTGCCCGCGGGCGTGACTGCGGAGGTGCGCCTGATCCACTCCGGCGAGCCCATCGTGGTTTCCACCAACAACGCCTGCGTGCGGGCGGCCACGGAGGCCATGGCCACCGTCTTCGGCAAGAGCACCGTGTTTGTGCGCGGCGGCGGCTCCATTCCCATTGTCGGCGACTTCGTGCGCGAGCTGGGCATCCCCACGGTGCTGATGGGCTTCGGCCTGCCCGACGACAACCTCCACGCGCCCAACGAAAAGTTCAACCTGCACAACTTCCATCTCGGCATTGAGTCCATCGTGCGCTTTTTGGGCGAGGTCGGAACCTAGCGCATGGCCGCCCCGCGGGCGCCCGAGGTCGGCGGCTATGTGCTGGCCGGCGGCCAAAGCTCGCGCATGGGCCGCGACAAGGCCCTGCTTGCGCTTGCGGGCAAGCCCCTGATCCTCCACGCCGTCAGCAAGCTGCAGCGGGTGTGCGCGGGGGTTTTCGTTCTGGGCAACAGGCCCGCGTTGGCGGCCTATGCGCCGCTGGTGCCGGATCTTCACCCCGGCTGCGGACCCATGGGCGGCATGGAAGCGGCGCTGCGGCACAGCCGCTTCGAGTGGAATCTGTTCCTGCCCGTTGACGTGCCGTTTGTTCCCGCGGCGTTGCTGGAACGGTGGGTGCAGCAGGCGCTGCCCGGCTCTGTGGAGCGCGGCACCCGTGTGCTGATGGCCCATGTGGACAGCGCGCCGCAGCCGACGCTCGCGCTGGTGCACCGCGACCTCCGGCCGTTTCTCACCGTCGCGCTGCACCGGGGGCAGTACAAGCTCTTTCCCGCGCTCGCGGAGGCTGCGCGCCAGCTCGCGGTGCAGGAAGGTTTTGGACCGGAGGCCGGATTGCTGCCTCTGCCCTGTGATGCGGAGATTGCCCTCGAGCCCGCTTCGCCCGCAGCGCAGCGGCGGGGACCCGAACACTGGTTTGCCAATCTCAATACGCCGGAGGAGTTTGCCGCGGCTTTGGCGCAGGACGAGGCCCTGGAAGGCGGGTCAGTTTGACATACTAGGCACATGAGTGAGCCGCCAGAGGGCACATCGGGGGAAAGCGTCCGGGCCAGGGAACTGGCCCACAGTCGCCAGCACGGCAGTCAGACCGCCCCGGCCCGTGCAGACCAGGCCGATAGCCTGACCGCGGAGGTGTCGCTGGACGTGTCAGCAACTGTCACCGAATTCATGGCCGCGGCGGCCGAGCACAACGAGGCGGAAGCGGAGGCCGCGGCCGAAGAGTCGAGCTTTTCCGCAGGCCTGGGCCTTGCCGGCGCCGAGTTCGCCGCCACCGCGACGCCCTACATCGCCTTTGAGCATGTGTCCAAGAGCTTTGGCGACTTCCGTGTGCTGGAAGACGTGAGCTTTTCGGTCAACTCCGGCGAAACACTCTGCATTCTCGGGCGCAGCGGCGTGGGCAAGTCCGTTTCGCTGCAGATCCTGATGGGCTTTCTGAAGGCCGACGCGGGCGATGTGCTGGTGGCCGGACAGAACATCACGCAGCTTTCGGAAGCGGAGATGCGGCCGGTCCGGCGCAAGGTCACCATGGTCTTTCAGAATGGCGCCCTGTTTGACTCCATCACGGTGGGCGAAAACGTCGCCTTTCCATTGCGCGAGCGCGGCGACATGGGCGAAGAGCAGATCCTGCAGGTGGTCAAGGGCATGCTGGAGATGGTGGGCGTGGCCGGGATGGAAGACCTCCTGCCCAGCGACCTGTCCACCGGCATGAAGCGGTCGGTGGCCATTGCCCGGGCCCTGGCCGCCCAGCCCGCGGCGGTGCTGTATGACGAGCCGACCACCATGGTCGACCCGCTGATGGCGCATCTGCTCGGCGACCTGATTCAGCGCCTGAAGAAGCAGCTCCACCTGACCAGCATCGTGGTGACGCACGACATGCGCTTTGCGGAACGCCTCGCCGACCGCGTGCTGTTTCTGCACGGGGGACGCGCCCGCTTTTTCGGCACGCCCGACGAGATGCGGGCTACAGAAGACCCGGTACTGCGGGAGTTTCTGGAGCTGGACCAGCTGGTGATGCCGCTTTGAGCGGAGCTCCGGGGCGCCGGTCCGCCCCGGGCGGCGAGTGGTAGATTGATACCAGCCGAGTTCCTGGACTAAACTTTAGTAACCCCCAAAGCGATTAGGTTGCAGCACAGTGGCCCAGGGTATGCCCACACCTGACTTCTTCGAACAGGTCGTAGTCTCTGGCAAAGGCCGCCCTGGGGGCGGTCGCGAAAGGGTGTTTGACGGAGACCGCGGCCCGGACGCCAGGCCCTCCATCTCCGTGGTGGTGTGGGCGTTGCTGGATGTGGCGACGGCCGTGCTGGCGGGGCTGCTGGCGCTGCATCTGCGACTGGCCGGCGCGGCGGAAAGCGAACCCGGCATCGTGTGGAACCTGACCCACGCGACTCACCTGCCCTCCTTTGGCATGCTGCTGTTGTTTGGCCTGTATCTGGTGCTGGTTTCGCGCATCTTTGGGCTGTACCGGCCCGGCGACAGCCTCAGCGGGCTACATGAGCAGCGCATGACCGTGCAGGCGGTGCTGACCGCCGGCCTGCTGCTCTGCGGAACGCTCTATCTCACGCGGGGCTATGCCGTTTCGCGCCTGGCCGTTCTGCTGACGGTGTTTCTCACCATGCCGCTGCTGATGCTGCGGCGGGCCCTGTGGCGCAAGCTGCGCGAGTGCCGCTACCTGCTGGGGATGGAGGTCCGCAACGTGCTCATCGTCGGCGACGGCCGGGTGGGCCATGCGCTGCGCAACCACCTGGAAGCGCTGCCGCACATGGGCTTCCGTTTCAAGGGCTTCATTTCGCTGGACGGCGGCCATGACCGGGAAGCCTCGCAGGTGGTGGGCAACATCCGCAACTGCGTGGCCGTGGCCCGCTCCCTGTTTGTGGATGAGATCTACTTCTCCACGCCTGCGGAAAAGCGCACCGTGGTGAACGTGGTGGAGGAGGCGCGCGCCCTGGGCATCGGGGTGCGTGTGGTGCCGGATCTGTATGACGGCCTGGCCTGGAACGCCCGCGTGGAGTACGTCGGCCAGTTTCCGACCATTCCGCTGCACCGGCGCGAGTTTCCCCGCAGCGCGTTTGTGCTGAAGCGGGGCATCGATATCCTGCTTTCCTCGCTGGCGCTGCTGGTGGTGTGGCCCGTCATGGTCCTGATTGCCGTGCTGATCCGCCTGGACGGCCCGGGGCCGGTCTTCTACCGGGCCGAGCGCATCGGGCGCAAGGGTCGCGTCTTTCGCTGCTTCAAGTTCCGCACCATGGTGCCCCATGCGGACCGCATCAAGCACGAGATCGCGCACATGAACGAGCGCGACAACGTGCTGTTCAAGGTCCAGAACGACCCGCGCATCACCAGGATCGGCGCCCGCCTTCGCAAGTATTCGCTCGATGAGCTGCCGCAGTTCTTCAACGTGTTGAAGGGCGACATGAGCCTGGTCGGGCCGCGGCCGCCGCTGGCCGCCGAGGTCGAAAAGTACGATCTCGCCCACCTGCGCCGGCTGGACGTGCTGCCCGGCATCACCGGCCTGTGGCAGATCGAAGCCCGGCAGGACCCCTCCTTCGACAGCTACATCTCGCTGGACACGGCCTATGTGGAGAACTGGAACCTGATGCTGGACATGCGCATCCTGGCCCGCACCCTGGGCGTGGTGATCGGCGGAACAGGATCCTGAGTGATGGCCTTCGGGAAGGACAGCAGGAAAGCAATCAGCTGCTGTACCAGCGCCAAAGGCGCGCCCTCCACCAGGCCGAAGCCTGGGTTTGGGGCAAGTACATTCATGAGGATTCAAGGCCCATTCCAGAGCCAACCTAGGCAGCTGCGACGCACCCGCTCCCGGTGTGCGATGTTTTCGGGGTAGCTGCGGTCAGAGCTGCGTCAGAACTCTTCCTCACTGACCCCGCTGCCGTCGGAGGAAAAGCTGCCCGCTTCCGGGCCGTCCAGGTCCTCTTCGCGGAGGCTGAGCGCGATGACGGTGCCGGACTCAAACTCGACCGTCAGAGAGTCCATCTCTTCCAGCTTGGCCGTTGCCACCATCTCGCCGATCTGCGCGCACAGGGCGTTGCGGTATTCCGGCTCGCCAAAGGCGATGGAAAAGTCGGCCAGCAACACGTGCGGCCAGGCGTACAGGGTCAGCATGGGGCCGTCGAAGCGCAAACGCACGTAATCCGCGACGAACTCCACGGCGGTGAGCTCCTGCCCTTCGAGCGAGCTAACGTCCATGGCTGACGGCCTCGGCGGGCGCGGCTCCCTGCAGCATCACCGGCTCGCACATCACAGGGAAGTTGACCGAGCTCGCGATAAAGCAGATCGCGTGAGCCTGCGCGTGCAACTCCCGTGCCTTGTCGACGTCGGAGTCTGCGGTCAGGGTGACCTCCGGGCGCAGCACCACACGCTCAAAATGACCGCCGCCGGTGGCCGCATCGAAATGCATGGTGCCTTCGGCATGATCCAGATAGCTGGTCACCACAACGCCGCTGACCGAGCAAAGGTGCAGGTAGCTGAGCTTGTGGCAGGCCGAAAGCGCTCCCACCAGCAGCTCTTCCGGATTCCACCGCCCCGGGGTGCCGTGAAAGGCGATGTCCGCGGTGCCGGCGAGTGTGGGTTTGCTCCCGGCTTCCAGGGCGAAGTCGCGGCTGTAATGCTTGTAACCTGTGGTGCCCGTGCCCAGATTGCCGGTCCAGGTGACCGTCACAGCGTAGCTATGCTTGTCCGTCATGGTTCTCCTCCGGTGGTGCCTGATCTCGCGGGAAAAGCAGCTTGCCCAGGCCAAAGCCGACCGCGGCATACAGCACAATGTTGGTGAAATAGGCCAGGGTGTCGAAGATCATATGCCCAAACGGGTTCATGCCGTTGGAGTATTTGAGAAAGATCCGGCCCGGGAAGAGCAGCGCAATCACCAGGGGTGAGAAGAACGTGAGCAGGTTCAACATCAGCACGGCGACAAAGCCGGCCAGGGCTCCTATCAACGCACCCAGGGTGGACGGCTTCATCGCGCCCCCACAAGCTCCGGCTGATGGTGTTGCATTGCGGCCGCGCTGAGAATCTCCGCGGCGGCCTCCATCTGCGCGCGCGTCGTCAGCTCCGTGGCACACCACAGGGCGGCATTTTCGCCCAGTTCCGGATACCAGCGCTCTAGCGGCAGGCCCCCGATGATGCCTTTGGCCAGCAACTCTTCATTCAGCTGCTCGGCGGGCACGCCGGCGTTGACCACGAACTCATGAAAGCGCGGCGAGCCATCAAACAGCGTCGTTGCCCCGGCCTCGAGCAGCTGCCGGCGCAGAAACGCGGCCTTGGCCAGGTTCTGTTCGGCTAGTTCGCGCAGGCCCTGCTTGCCGTACACGGTCATAAAAATAGTGACCATCATGGCTACCAGCGCCTGGTTGGTGCAGATGTTGGAGGTCGCCTTTTCGCGGCGGATGTGCTGTTCGCGGGTGCTCAGGGTCAGTACAAAACCGCGCTTGCCGTTGACGTCCTTGGTTTCGCCCACCAAGCGCCCGGGCATCTGGCGCAAAAACTTCTCCTTGCACGCAATCACGCCGCAGTACGGGCCGCCAAAGCCCACAGGCACGCCAAAACTCTGGGCCTCCAGCGAGACGATGTCAGCCTCCCTGGGCGGCTTCACAATGCCCAGCGACACCGCCTCGGCGATGGAGACGATGAGCAGCGCGCCCTTGCGGTGCACCACTTCGGCGATGGCGGCCACATCCTCAATCACCCCGAAGAAGTTGGGCGACTGAATCAGCACGGCGGCGGTGTTGTCCTGAATGGAGGCTTCGAGCTGCGCGAGGTCGACACGGCCGGTCTTTGCGTCATAGCCGAACTCGGCGATGTCGATACCCTGATGTTGCGTGGAGGTCCTGAGCACCTCGCGGTACTCCGGATGCACGGTGCGCGCGGCCACGCAGCCCAGCTTGCCGGTGACGCGGCAGGCCATCAGCACGCTTTCGGCGGCGCCGGTGGAGCCGTCGTACATACTGGCGTTGGCGATCTCCATGCCCGTGAGCTCGCAGATCATGGTCTGGAACTCAAACATGGCGGTCAGGGTGCCCTGGGCAATCTCGGGCTGATAGGGGGTGTAGCTGGTCAGGAACTCGCCGCGCTGCACCAGCGCATCGATCACCACGGGGCGGTAGTGCCGGTAAGCCCCCGCGCCAAGGAAGCTGGCAAAGCGTTGCGAGCTGGGCAGCCTGGCCAGCTCGTTTGCGTCGCCGGAGGCCAGGTTGGCCGCATAGGCTTTGAAGCGCTCCAGGATCTCCGACTCAGACTGCTGCCGGGGGATCGCGAGATCGCGGGTGAGGCGGTATTCCTCGGGCACGGAAGCAAACAAGGCGTCTACGGAGTCCACGCCGATCGCGGCGAGCATCTCTTCACGATCCTGGGGCGACTTGGGCAAATAACGCATGCACGCGTCCTTTCATAAAGCACTACGGATGAACTGCGAAAAGGCTCAACAAGCCGCCAGTGACGAAGAACAGGCCCAGAGAAGACAACAGCGCCCGCCTCCGTATTTCTGTCGCGGGCTGGGGTGGCCCCATGGAACAGCATCAGTGCCCCTGCTCTTCCGCCACAAACTTTTCATAGTCCGCCGCACTCAGCAGGGCATTCTTTTCATCCGTGTTGGTCACGGTCAGCTTCAGAATCCACGTGCCATTGGCGTCGGTGTTCAGCGTTTCCGGCGCGCTGTTCAGGGTTTCGTTCACCTCGGTCACGGTCCCCGAAATGGGGGCGTACAGGTCGCTGACGGCTTTGACGCTCTCCACCGAGCCAAAGGTCGACCCGGCCTCAATCTCCTGGCCCACCTTGGGCAGCTCCACAAAGACGATGTCGCCCAGCGAGTGCTGCGCATAGTCGGTGATACCCACGGTGCCGTTCTCGCCGTCCAGTTGCAGCCACTCGTGGCTTTTGGCGTAGCGATAGATGTTTGGGTAAGCCATGATGGTTCGAATCTCCAAGGTCTGATTGTACAGAAGCAGCCCGCAGGAAGTGACTGATTTCAGTTGCTTTTTGCGCCTGCTCTCAATAGACTCGTCTTATGTCCAGGTCGGCAAAGGCCCTGGCCCGCTTGCAGGCCAAACCCGCCGATTTCACCTGGAGCGAACTCGCTGCCATCATGGATTCCTTCGGCTACCTGGCAAGAAGCGGCGATGGGTCTTCCCGTAAGTTCATCCATCCATCCACCGGCGCGGTCCTTATGATGCACGAGCCGCATCCGGGCAGCATCCTGAAGGCCTACCAGGTCAGGGCGGCACTGAAATTCCTCACGCAGGAGGGGCACCTATGAGCACACTGGCATACAAGGGCTATAGCGGCTCAGTGGAGTACAGCGCGGAGGACCACCTGCTGCACGGCACCCTGCTTGGCATTCGCGACACCGTGACCTATGGAGGGGAGGATGTACGCTCCCTGGAAGAGAACTTCGCCGCCTCGGTCGACGAATACCTTGCCTTCTGTCAGGGGGAGGGCAAGGCTCCTGACACGCCGTTCAAGGGCACCTTCAACGTACGCGTCTCCCCGGAACTCCATCGTCAGGCAGCGCAATATGCCGCCGAGCGCGGCCGCAAGCTGAACAGCGTTGTCAGCGAGGCCCTTGAAAAGCTGCTCGCTTGAACGGCTCCGTCGTGCTTTTGCATCGGCCCGGGTGCGGCCAAGGCCGCATCGGCGAGGCCAGCACCGCTGCGCCCCGCCTCAGGGCAGCGCCCGTACCCAGATGTTGCGGAAGCTGACCGGCTCGCTTTTGTCCCCGTGCGCCTGCAGCTTGATGGGCGCGCCATCAAAGGCCTTGTAGAACGGCTTGCCGATGTATCGGGTTTGGCCCCCCAGCTGAAAGTGGTTCTGCACCAGCACACCGTTGAACAGCACTGTCGCAAAGGCCGGGCTCCGCAGCGAGCCCTCGGGCGAAAAGGTCGGCGCGGTCCACACCACGTCATAGCTTTGCCACTCGCCGGGCCTGCGCGCCGGGTTCACCAGGGGAATGGCCTGCTTGTAAAGGCTGCCTGCCTGGCCATTCACATAGGTCGCGTTCTCATACGAGTCCAGAATCTGCAGTTCATAGCCGGCATCACCCGGTCCGGTGGAGGCTAAAAAGACGCCGCTGTTGCCGCGTGCCTGGCCGGATCCTGTGACGTTCACCGGGATGCGCCATTCCAGGTGGAGCTGGTAGTTGTGGAAGCGCCGCCTGGTCTCGATATTGCCCGAGCCGGAGTGCTTGTCCACCGTCAGAATGCCGTCGGCCACCGTCCACCGGGCAGGTGTATGGTCCTGCGCGGAGACCCACTCCCTCAGGTCCTCCCCGTTAAAGAGCACCACCGCGTCCGAGGACGGCGCGCTGTCCACCGCGCCTGGCGTCACCCTGGGCGGCACCGGCTGGTACACCTCCGTGTCCTCCGGCCGCGCTGCGGCGGCCTGGGGCTGCTGCGCGCACAGCGTGGGCGCATGGAGCATGACGGCCATGGCAAGGACGACAATGACAGTCTTCATTGAGGGCTCCCTACGAGAGTGGCGCCGTGATGATGGGCGGCTCTGCCACCGTAGCGGGTGTGGTGGCGGCAGCCGCGCCGGGCCTGGGCCGCTTGTAAAACGGCGTGGGCACCACCACCGCTTTCACCGGCAGTCCACGGATCTCCACCGCCAGCTCCGTTCCCGGCGCGGTCATGTCCGCCGGCACATACGCCAGCGCGATATTTTTCTTCAGAAAGGGCGCGGGTGAGCCCGACGTCACCTCCCCAATTACCTCGCCACCGAGCGCCAGCACCGGATAGCCATCCCGCGCGATGCCGCGCTCCACCATCTCCAGCCCCACCAGCCGCCGGGTGGGCCCGCCGGCGTCGGCGACCTTTTGCAGCGCCTCGCGGCCAACAAAGTCCGCTCCCTTGTCCAGCTTGCAATAGCGGCCCAGATTGGCCTCGAACACGTTGATGGAGTCGGAGATTTCGTGCCCGTAAAGTGCCATGGCCGCTTCCAGCCGCAGCGTGTTGCGCGAGCCCAGGCCGCAGGGCTGGATGCCGAACTCCGCGCCCGCCTCGAGCACCTCGCCCCACACGCGCGAGCTGGTCAGCTCGTCGGCCGGGATGTAGATTTCAAAGCCGTCCTCGCCCGTGTAGCCGGTGCGCGCGATCAGCACGTTGTGGCAGCCGGCCACCTGCCCCCAGGTGAACCAGTAGTTCTTGATCGGCGCGAGGTCCGTCCCGGTCAGCTTTTGCAGCGTGTCCTTGGCGCGGGGCCCCTGGATGGCCAGCTGGGTGTAGTAGTCGCTGACATCCATTACATGCACGCCGCTCATGCCGCCGATCACCTGCCGCACCCACTGCACGTCCTTGTCGCGGGTACCGGCGTTGATGACGATCAGAAAGTCGTTTTCGCCCAGCTTGTGAAGCACCACATCGTCCACAAAGGTTCCGTCGGGGTAGAGCATCGCGGAATAGTGCGCCTGGCCTGTGGCGAGCTTGCTGGCATCGTTCATCAGCAGCCGTTGCACGGCATCGAGCGAGTTGGGCCCGCGCAGCTGGATGTCGCCCATGTGGCTGACGTCGAACAGGCCCACTCCGGTGCGCACGGCCATGTGCTCGGCCACCAGCCCGGCATACTGCACCGGCATATCCCAGCCGCCGAAGTCGACCATGCGGGCTTTGTGGCCGTGGTGGGTGGCGTGGAGCGCGGTGCGGCGCAGCGATTTGTCGGCAAGCGGTTGATCTACAAGTGACTGATCTGTAAGAGCCATGGTCTACTCCAGAGCGTTGAGCGCCAACCTTCGGTTGGCCGGTCTAGCTCAGGCTACCAAAGCCTATGCTTCGAAGGAACGCTTGGTAGCTCTCCGCGTCATCTCGGAACGAAAAGTCCGTCATGCCCGTCGCTTCGTAAGCTCGGAAGAGCTCAAGCGCCATTCGCGCATCCGTGTGAGTCCCAGCAAGCTTGAGCTTTTGATGATCGGCAAAATACTTCCATTCAGGGACACCCTCCGGGAAATACTCGCGGATTCGATTATCGTGCACCTCACTAAACAAGTGCGCCGACTCCGGCCTCAATCTGCGAATCCTTGCTTCAAGCGTGTCGGTACCGGACCAACGGTATAAGTCATGGTGTGGCTTGCGTCATATTCGTAATGCCACATCGGGATCGATCAGGCGTTCCAGCAGAATGAGGTCATAGACGCGACCGTTGAAGGAAATGATTTCGTCCGCGTTGGCCAGAAATGCTGCAAACGCACAAGCGTCGAAGAAGTCAATCCCTTTCTCCGGATCGTCCAACCAGGCTGTCCCGGCCTGAAATACGATCTGCTCGTCGGGAACCAGCAAACGAGCATCTGCGGGTGTATTCCGAAAATCATATTTCGGAAACCGTGTTCCGGAGGCGAGATCGAAGGAGACGCGTTTCATCGGGATTGAGGTCGTCCTGTCCCTTGCCGCTCCCGCTGGCCGGCGCGCAGAAAGCCGCTGACGGCAAAGTACGCAAACAGCGCCGTGAACCCGGCGAACAGCCAAAAGTGCTGATGCGCCACCGGGTCAGCCCCGCCCGCGCGCGCGGCTTCGCGGTCGCGCCAGGCGGCACTGGCCATGATGCCCGCGATCAGCCCGAAAAACAGCCCCGTTACCCGAAGCCACAGCGCGCCGGAAAAGGCGGCCAGCGGCGCCCACAAGCTGCGGCTGGCAGCTCGCACAGGGGCTGCTTTCCTCGGGCGCGTCGCGGGCACGGGTGCCCGCGGCGGCTCGGAGGCCACAGCCCGTCGTGCAGGCTCCGGTGACACGACTGCGGGCGCTGCAGAAGGTTGCGCCTTCGGCGCCGCGGCGGCCTCGGCTACGGCGACCAGCGTGCGCGCCGCATGTCGCGTACCGTAGCCCAGCGCCCGTCCCAGCTTTATCCTGTCCACCTCAGAAGTGTACGCAAATCAGGGCATCGTTTCCGCCGTTTGCACACCCTCACCGGTTTCATCTGCATCCAAACGCGGAAGCAGGTACGGCACTTCCCGTGCTGGAGCACTTTTTCCTTTCAGGAGCGCAATCGTCAATGAAGCAATTTATTTGGACCATGGGTGGGCTTTGTGCCGCGGCTGCGGGATTTCTGGTCTGGAGCCGGCAACAGCAGGCAAAGCCCGTGGACGATCTGGCACACCGTCTGGAAGAGGCCTGGGCCGATCACCATACGCAGGTCTAGGCGTGGGGTCGTATGCCTCCTTTATGGCATTTGCGTCAGCCCCCAATCGGCGTACCCTTGTATCAGAAGTGGTCCAACCCACCACTGCGATCCCGCAACGCTGTAGCGGGGCATCCCGATTGCGATCCGGTCGCAATCCGTCCAACACTGGAGGTGGCGTTGAACCAGCAAGTAAAGGACCTTATCCAAAAGCTCGGCGAAGCCATCCATGAGTCGGTAAGTGAGTCGGAAGAGATCGCGGAAGTGGTACGCGAGATCCGGGATCAGGGCTTTGATGTCCTGCTGATGCTGGAAGCGACCATCGGCCTCAACCAGGTCGACAAAAACGAGGACGAGGGGCGCGAAGAGGCCGTCGAAGGCCCCTTTACGCGCACCGACCTCAGCTTTCTGAAAAGCCTGCGTATCACCACGGAAGAAGACGCCGGAAATGACGGCGACGACATGGCCTCCTGAGGCGGCTTATCGCCTCGGCCTTCGCTGTGCAGCAAAGACCGTGTGCTAAAGTCGGGCGTCCCCATCCCAGCGTTTTGGCGTCAGAGGGAATTGAACCGAGGTGGCCGTACTATGAGAGATACATTGGGTGTACTGCTCGCCGGAGGCGCCGGCGAGAGGCTATTTCCACTCACGCGCGATCGCGCCAAGCCGGCCGTTCCCTTTGCCGGCCAGTACCGCATCATTGACATCACCCTGTCCAACTGCATCAACTCCGACCTGCGCTCGGTTTACATCCTCACCCAGTACAAGGCGCTCAGCCTGAACCGTCACATCCGCGAGGGTTGGGGCTCGGTGGTGGCCACCGAACTCGGCGAGTTCATTGAAATCCTGCCGCCCATGCAGCGCGTCTCCAAAAGCTGGTACCAGGGCACCGCCGATGCCGTCTTTCAAAACATCTACTCGATCGGCGCCGAAGAACCCAAGTATGTGCTGATCCTTTCCGGCGACCACATCTACAAGATGAACTACGCGCTGATGATGCAGCATCACTGCGATACCGGCGCGGATGTCACCCTCGCCACGCTGCCCATTCACCCGGAGGAGGTTTCCGCCTTTGGCGTCGTGCAGATTGAAAAAAACGGCGAGGTTTCAGGATTCGTCGAAAAGCCCAAGACCACCGATCTGCGGTCGCCCTTCAATCCGGAGATGGTGGACGCCTCCATGGGTATCTACCTGTTCAACACCGACGTGCTGCTGCCCGAGTTGATGCGCGACGCCGAGGACCCCGACAGCAAACACGACTTCGGCCACGACATCCTGCCCAAACTGCTCGGCCGCTACCGCGTGCAGGCCTACAACTTCGTCGACGAGAACAAAAAGCAGGCGCTCTACTGGCGCGATGTGGGCACCCTGGACGCCTACTACGAAGCCAACATGGATATTGCGAGCTTCGTGCCAGTCTTCAACCTTTACGACCGTGGCTGGCCCATGCGCACCCGCGCCTACCAGTACCCGCCGGCCAAGTTCGTCTTCGGCGAGCCCGGGCGTACCGGCACGGCCATCAACTCCATCGTCTCGCCAGGCTGCATCGTCTCCGGCGCCACGGTGCGCAGTTCTGTGTTGTCGCACGATGTCCGGGTGAACAGCTACGCCGATGTGGACGGCTCGGTCATCTTTTCGCACGTCAATATCGGGCGACACTGCCGCATCCGCCACGCCATCATCGACCGCAACGTCAACATCCCGGATGGCACCGTGATCGGCTTCGATCCTGAAGAAGACAAAAAGAAGTATTTTGTCTCCCCCAGCGGCCTCACCGTGGTGACGCGCGATTACTCGGTTTATGAAAACCCCGTGTCACCGGAATTTCTCGCTCAGAACTTCTGAAGACCAACGCAAAGAGCGCAACGAGCGCAAAGGTACGCAACGAGATCCGTGGCGTACCTTTGCGTTCTTCGCGTCCTTAGCGTTGGTCTCTTAACCTCGGGATCGTCTACCGCGTCCGCTTCCCGAACCGGTACACCACGCCCCCGCTCAGCGCGAAAAACTCACGCGTTTCCGTCCCGAAGTGCTCAAAGGTCAGGTCCGGCGAGAGCCGAATAGCCAGTTTGGGCGTGTAGTTGAAGTCAATCGACCCGCCGATCGCGCCCCAGGGGCTTGTGCTGTTGCTGTAGAGCCCCACCACGGAGGTCGTCAGGGTCGTCGGCCGGTTGGGGTACGTCGTCAGTGAATGGTCAAAGGTCCCGTGGGTGGCGCCCACCAGCGCGTGGTAGTCCACGGCGATGTAGCGATTCTTGGGGCCGCGGTAGTTTACGCCGCCGGAAAAGATGTTCTGGATGACCAGCAGCCGGGTGCCGGAGGTAAAGAACTGGGTCGGAAAGACATCCGTGGTGCCCGCCCCAATGCGGTAGTCGCCCGCCACGCCCAGGTGTGATCCCAGCCAGTAGGTCCCCATCACCTCGCCGCCGCCCATGTTGTAGCGCTTGGGCAGGTTTTGGCCGGCTTGGCCGTTCATCAGGTTGATGCCGCCGTAGAGCTCGAACTTTTCGTCATAGGTCGCCACGCGCACCGGTGCCAGGGCACGAGCCACGTTGCGGCTGTGTATCGGCGCGGTGCCGGGGGCCGCCGTGGTGCCGGTCTGACCCGCGGGAGCGGGGGGCGTCTGGGGAGCCGTGCTATCGGAGTTGGACGTTTGTGCCGAAAGGGTCAGCGCGCAAAGTGAAAAGGAGCACAGCAGCAGCAGGCGACGCAAGCAGGGGAGAGGCAACAGGCTGGACTCGAACAACATCATCCTCAAGGGGCTAAGCTCCGGAAGCCCGGCGCTGCAGGGAATCTGGCGCACCCGCGAGTGCGTAACTACATTCAGGATATACCGCAATCGTGGGATGGCCGGGCACCACGGCGCAAGTACGCCTATGCCGGGCAACCGGCACCTGCCCACCCGCACAACAACTGGACGCATCAAAACTTATGAGTGTAAGTGACTCGGGCAGGTGCCACCGAGCCATGAGACAATGAAAGGTGCTGTGCGCAGCACATCACGTTGCACAGGGGGAAACTATCATGGGCGAACTTTTACAACCCACTCACCTCATCTTTCTGGCGGTCATCGCCGTAGTTTTGTTTGGTGGCAAAAAGCTGCCGGAGCTCGGCAAGGGTCTTGGGGAAGGCCTGCGGGGCTTCAAGGAAGGCGTTAAAGGCATCACCGATGAGCCCAACGCCTCCACCAAGCCCGGCGAAACCGCCCACATCGTCACGCCCAAAGCAGCGGACGAGACCAAAACCACCACAACCGTCTAGGCCGACCGCCCACCACGCCGCATAGCGGACGATGGAGCTGTTTCGATGAAGCTGAAATCGCCATACCTGGTCAAGCCCGGAACCAAAGTCAGGCTCGGTTCCACCAGGACCAACGCCAAAGGCGATTACAAGCACGCCGACGACGCAGCTCCCAAGCTGGTCCAAAACCTGGATCATTTAAACGCGCTGCAGGACGTGTTCTATGCGTCCCAGGCCAAAGCTTTGCTGATCGTGCTACAGGGTATGGACACAGCCGGTAAAGACGGCGCCATCCGGCACATCTTTTCCGGCATCAATCCGCAGGGCTGCGCCGTCGCGTCTTTCAAGGTGCCTACCCCACTGGAGGCTCGGCACGACTTCCTGTGGCGTTGCCAGGTGCAAACGCCACCCCGCGGCATGATTGGCATCTTCAATCGCTCGCATTACGAGGACGTGCTGTCCCCGCGGGTGCACGGCAAGCTTTCCCGCAAGGACGCCCGCCGGCACCTGGACGACATCAACGCCTGGGAAAAGACCCTCTCCGATAACAACGTTGTTCTCCTCAAGTTCTTCCTCCACATCTCGCGGGAAGAACAGACCCGCCGTCTGCAGGCCCGCATCGACGACCCCAACAAGCACTGGAAGCTTTCTCCCGCAGACTTCGAGGAGCGCCCATTCTGGGATGCCTACATGGACGCCTACCAGGACATTTTCGAGCACACCAGTCACAAGCATGCGCCGTGGTTCCTGATCCCCTCCGACCACAAGTGGTACCGCAATGTGGTCATCTCCGACATCCTGGTCGACGCGATGCAGGGCCTCAAACTCACCTACCCCGCACCCACCTTTGATCCGTCGGGGCTCGACCTGAAGCATGAAGACCCCAAGCGCGCCGCCAAACAGGTCCGCAAAGCCGTTGATCCCGAAGAAAAGATCGTCACCGAACAGACGGCCTCCTAACGCCGCCGTCCGGTGAAAGTGTCCTGCTGACGTTCGCTTCATCGATGAGCTTGTCACCTCGACTGAAGCGCAGTGGCCTGCAGTTTGCGGGCTTGGACGCAGCCGACTCCTGAGAATGACCGCCCTACAGCGTGACCATCACCACGGCCGCCAGGGCCACGGCCATGCCCACCATCTGCCGTTTCCCCGGCCGTTCGCCCAGCAGGGCCGCTGCCAGCAGAATCGTCGTTGCCGGGTAGAGCGAAGCCAGCACCGCAGCGACATCCAGCCGCCCGGCCCGCGTTGCGGCGATGTACAGCAGGTTGCCCCCGGTATCCAGCACCGCCACGCCCAGGGCCCATCCCCACCCTGCCCTGGAGAGCCACCCTGGCGACGCACCTGACTGTGGCCGCCCCATCGCCAGCAGCAGCGTGAGGCAGGTCACGATGCTGCCCACGCGCGCCAGCGCCATCGGCAGCACCACCCCGAGCGGGTTGGCGAGCTTCAGCGCGGCAAAGTACAGCCCAAAGCCGACCCCGCCGCCGACCGCCAGCGCCATCACACCGGCCGGCTCCCGCGCCGCGCCCGCGCCCGACGGCGCGGCGACCATCCAGATGGCCAGCGCCGCCACGCCAAAGCCGGCCAGACGAAGCCACCCGGGGCGGCCTTCCAGGGCCATACCGATACCGGCAGGGATGGCCGCGGCCAGCAGACCGCTTACTGCGGCGGAGGCGCCCATCGTCCCCCGGGCCAGGGCAACGTAGAACGCGGCCAGCGACAGCCCGGCAATGACGCCAGCGCCCAGCGCCCAGACCGCCGGCCGAAAGGCGGGGAGCCCGAGCTCACCCCTCGCCACAAGAAAGACGGCCAGCCCGCACAAACTCATGCTGTGGGCGGAGAGAATGACCCGCAGGGCGCCTCGGGTGGAGCCGCCCGCAGCCTTCACCCCCATGCCACCGGCAAAGTCACCCCCGCCCCAACTCACCGCCGCCAGCAGCGCCAGAACGGCACCGGTCGACGTTCCTCCTGGCGCAACCAGCCCCACCGCTACGGCTGCGTTGCGCCGTTACCCGCGCTGGCCGGAACGGCTGCGGTAGACGCGGGCCGCCCCGGGCCGGAGGGCTCCGCCGTTGGGTAGTAGCCCTTCTTGGCGATCACATCCAGGTTGGGCCGCAGCACGCGCACGTCCACAGACCGAAATTTGCCGTCGATGAATGGTTCATGGCTGTAATACCCCACCGTGTACTGGATCCGCACCTGCTCGGCAAGCTTGGCAAAGCTGTTCTGGATGCCCTGCGGACGGAACTCCGGGTCGCACTGGCCGCCAGTGGCGTCCGCATAGTGGGGCAGCACATCATCCCGCATCTGCAGCGGCAGGTGGATGCGATCCAGGAAGCCCAGCCCCGCAATGGCGGAGTCGCCCACCAGCGTCCCGTAGACAGCAATCTGGTTGGTCTGCAGAAAGCGGATTACCTCTTTTTGCTTTGCCTTGGAGCCGTACTCCTTGCCGTCAGAGATCACATAAATCACGCGGCGTCGGCCCTTGCCGGCCTTGGCCACGGTCTCCGCGGCGGTCAGGATCGCGTCGTTCAGGGTGTGGTACTCGCGTTCCGGCGTTTGGAAGATGACGCCGGCGGAGTTGTTGCCGTTGGTGTTTGGATCCACGGGCAGGTTGTTCTTCACCGTCGTCTGGGAGAGCGGTCCGCCCATGGCCATGTTTGGCTCGCGGCCGGGCGCTTTGGAACGCTCCAGTGCATAGGTGAGCCGCGTACTTTGGGCGCCGGTGAAGCTGGTTTGCTGGTTGACGCCGTTGTTGTAGGTGAAGATCGAAACCTCGTCATAAGGCGTGAAGGCGCCCTGCAGCGCGCTGAGGGAGGCGTTGATCTTCTTCATGGTGTCAAATGTCACGCTCTGGTCGATGACCAGCGCCACACTCAGCGGCAGGGGATCCACGGTGAACAGGCGAATCTGCTGCCGGAGGCCGTTTTCATACACCTGCACGTCGCGGGCGTGGAGACCGGGCACCAGCTGCCCGCGCGAGTCTTTGACGGTGAACGGGATCTGCACGAAGTTCACCTGCACGCGAATGGCGCTTTCATGCGCGGCGATCGGCGTTCCATTGTCGTTGTTCGTGGCTTCCTGCGCCGCCGGTGCAGGGGCGGGCGAGGAGGGCAGGGTGCTGCCCGGCACCACCCCTCCATTGTCCGCCTCCCCCGTGGGAGCGGCCGCATTGGGCGACGGCGCGGTGGGCAGAGGCGCGTTCGGGATGGCCGGCGCGGTCGGGGTGATGCTGTTCAGCCGGGGCAGCGTTTGGGGTGTGGGCGCGTCCGGCACACTGGTCGTCTGTGCCGCTGCCACGCTTGCGGCACATAACAGACCTGCCCCCATTGCGTTCTGCCATCCGCGGAAACTTGCCAACTGCATTGCTTTCCTCATTCCTTTTGGAGCCGCCCCGGGTCGGCCCGGCTCGGCCCGGCGCACGGGCGCACAAGACTGCACCAGCCAAGCCTAACAGTGCTCTTGCTGTCTGGACATACCCTGTCAGACGCAGACACCCCCCGCCTCGTTGCGCCAGAACGGGACACCTGACAGGCAGGCGGGAGATGCTTCGTGAGGCGAGTCATTTCGCCCTGCGGCCGCCTGTCGCCGAAGAGGGCTTATCCGTCGTCTAATACAGCGTATGCTCCCTCACGGCCTTCGCCATCTTGGCCTCCTTTCGGCTGTTGCCCTGCTCGCCTTCGCTCCGCTGGCCCGCGCGCAGGAGGCGCCCAGTCCGGATGGCCCGCCGCCCATGAGCAGCGCGCCCCCGCCCCAGCCCGAGGCGATCCACTCCGGGCAGACGCTCAAAGTGAACGTCAATCTGGTGGACATTTACTTCTCCGTCCGCGACAAGAACGGCTTCGTCACCGGCCTCACCAAGAACGATTGCGAGGTTGCGGAAGACCACGAGCCGCAGACCATCAAGAACATGACGGCGGAAAAGAATCTGCCCCTGACCATCGGCATCCTGCTGGACACCTCCGGAAGCCAGACCAACGTGCTGCCGCTTGAGAAGGACTCGGGCGCGCGCTTTCTCCGCGAGGTGCTCACACCCAAGGACGAGGCGTTTCTGATCTCTTTCGACGTCAATGTCGATCTGCTCTCGGATTACACCAACTCCGCCGGCGAGATTCGCCGCTCCATCGACAAAGCCTCTATCAACTCTGCCAGCTCCTCGGCCGGTGTCCCCGGCATTGGCGGTGGTCCCTTTCCGACCTCGAACCCGCGCGGCACGCTGCTCTACGACGCCGTTTACCTGGGCGCTCATGACAAGCTGCAGTCCCAGACCGGCCGCAAGGTGCTGGTGATCCTGACGGACGGCCAGGATTCCGGCTCGCAGGTCAAGCTGAAGGAGGCCATCGAGGCTGCCCAGAAGGCCAACACCATCGTCTACCCCATCCTGATCGCCGATCGCGAGTCCTATGCCGCCGCCGGGATGATCTACACCGGCTCCAGTGACATGGATCAGCTGGCCCGCGAAACCGGCGGCCGCGTGATCAATGTCGGCAACAGCGGACGGCGGCTCGAAGACGCCTTCGATCAGATCCAGGACGAGCTGCGCACCCAGTACCTGCTCAGCTACACCTCCACCAACAAAAAGGCCGACGGCACCTACCGCCACATCGAGATGACCTGCGGCAAGGGCAACAAGGTGCAGGCCCGCAAAGGCTATTACGCCGTGTCGTCAGAGGATCAGGCCGCCTCGGAGTGAGGAACTCAGCGCTTGCTTAAGGTTTGGGCGGTGACGCAGCTTTTGCGGGCATCGCGGCCGGCGCCAGCGGCGCGACCGTATGCATATCCACCTCCTCGGCCAGCCACCCATCCTCCCCAAAATCTCTCAGGACGACTGTCATGACGACATCGTCCTCCGGAGGGTCGGTGCGTCCGGAAGGGTTCTTCCAGGACGCCTGCAAGGCCACCAGCCCCGGCATTAGCCGTCGTTGATCCAACAGCCGGGGGGCGCTGAAGTGTGCGTTCCGGAACGGACCGTTGTGCAGCCAGGTGACCGTGCGGCGGATCTCGTCCTTGCCGCTGGCCACCACGCCGAACCGGTTCACCTCCACACAGTCATCCGCATGCAGTCGCATAATCCCGTCGACGTCGTGGGCATCCCACGACCTGCCCCAAAGCTCAAGAAACTGCTGCGGCGAGCTCACCGTCTGGGCAAAGACCGGCATCGCTGCCAGGATGAGGAGCAGGGTTGACGTGCCTGCGAAGGATAGAAAAGTTCGCATCACTCCAAGCTAAGCGCATCCGGGGCCGCAGGGAAGCCTCCACCTCTGCGTCTTTCGTGCTATGACCTCGCCGTGCGGCAGACCGGGCTCAGGCCTCCATCGCGCCGGTGTACACCGCCATCCCCGCCACCGCATCCACGCCCATGGCGTCCAGAGCCTCTACCTCTGCGAGTTCCCGGATGCCTCCGGCGCAGATCAGCTGCCTGGCCGTTGTGGATCGCAGAACCGCCGCGACCTCCAACGGAAAACCCTGCATGGTGCCCTCGGTATCCACATGGGTATACAGAAAAGCCGCGCAAAAGTCCTCCAGCCAGGTCATGGCTTCTTCCGGCGTGAGGTCCACCTGCTCCTTCCATCCGCGCACCGCGACCTTGCCGCCCCTGGTGTCCACGGAAAAGCACAGGGCATCCTCGCCCAGCGCCTCCCGCAGCCCCTCCGCGAACTCCAGTCGGATGAGCCTGTGTCGGCGCGGCGCATCTGAGCCCGCCGGCTCCGCCCCAAACAGGCTGGAGCCAAAGATCACCCGCCGCGCCCCGGCCTCCAGCAGGCGCCGGCCATCGTCGGCCGACCGCAAACCGCCGCCCACCTGACAAGGCAGCCGTCGGCAGATGCTTTCGATCAGAGCGCGGTTATCGCCCTGCCGCTTGGCCGCATCGAGGTCGATGAGCTGCACCAGCGGATACGCCGCAAAACGCTCAATCCAATAATCGAAGTCGTCAAAGGAGAGCTTCAGGCTTTCTCCCTGAACCAGCTGCACAATGCGCCCGCCCAGGAGATCGATTGAAGGAATCAGCATGGGATTATTTTAGAGGGCACATCGCGCATAGCCGTCGCATGAGGCGCCGTCAACGTTGCCTCTTCCTCGCTGCCGTGGCGATCAGGTTCTTCCGAGCAGAACAGCAAACCTGCCCTGCTCGAACTCGCAGGAGGTTTCCACAAATCCTGCTTCTGTCATCCACCGCAACTGGTCCGTTATGGTGGCACAGCGGTCCTCACGCTGTCGCAGCAGGGACGCTGCGATCTGCTCGCCGGTCGCTCCCAAGGCACGCACCTGGTCCAACCAGCAAACTTTGGCTGTTTCTTCCGATTCCGGCGTCGGTTGAAGGACCTGCTCGGCGTTCACGAAGACCCCTCCAGGCTTCAACGCACCCAATACCCTTGCAAAGAGCGATCGCTTCTCGGCATCTGCAAGATGATGGATCGAAAGCGCCGACACCACTGCGTCATACTGACGCAGCGGTTTGATGGCCCGCGTGTAATCCGCCAACTCGAACACGGTCTCCTGGTCACGGACGAACCGGTCTCGCGCTTGCGCGAGCATGGCCTCAGAAGTATCCATCATATGCAGGTACGCATCCGGGAAGCGCTCCCGCACGAACCCCGAGAGCAGCCCGGTTCCGGCTCCCAGATCAAGCACATGATCTGTATGCTCAGGCAGCAGCCGAACCGCTGTGTTGTAGAACTCGTCGAAGCAGGGAACCAATCTACGGCGGGCGCCGTCATAGTTGGCCGCGGTGTGATCGAAAACTTGCATCTACATCCACCCCTAATTAAAGCCCCGCCGCGTACGGTTTCCTGCACCTTCCCGTTCGCGCTCGCGCATGCGCTCGGCCATTTGCGCGGCGTCCTCATTGCGGCGCCGTTTTTCGCCCGCCGAAAACGTTCGCCCCTCGGAGCGCGAGATGCGCTTGTGCGCCGTCATGCCTTCGAGCAGAAACTCCGCCGCGGACACCTGCACTTCGGGCTCGGTCCATTGGTTCACCTTCAGCGGCGTCAGCTTCTCAAACAGCCCCTGAATCTCCTTGAGCGAGGCCTGCACCGTGGCCGAGGGCTGCTTGTCATTCAACTCCACCGTGCCGCCCAGGTTGAACCACTGCTCGATCTGCTGGGTGTTTGTGTCCGCGAAGTAGCTGTCGTACACCGAGGCGATCGACTGCCGGATGATCTCGCGGATCACGGTGTCCGAACCCCGCATCTCGCCCTCGTATTCCAGCTCGATCTTGCCCGAGATCCCCGGCAGCGCCGCGATGATGTCGCCCACCCGCGGCACCACCATGGACTCCCCGTGCAGCAGCGCCCGGCGCTCCGCATTGGACACCACCAGCTCCATGGTCGAGATCGGCAGGCGCTGGCTCACGCCGGAGCGTTTGTCCACCTTTTTGTCCTCGCGGGCGGCGAAGGCAACGCCCTCCACAATCTGGCGGATGTAGTGGGGAATAAAGATGTTCTCGATGGCCGGTCCGGTCTGCCCGGGCATGTCGGCGTAGGCGCGCGCCGTCCAGGCCTCCTGCTCGGTGATGGCGATCGCTTCGTCCATCGACTCCGGGTAGTGCGTCCGAATCTCCGAGCCGATGCGATCCTTGAGCGGCGTCACGATCTTGCCGCGCGCCGTGTAATCCTCCGGATTGGCGCTGAACACGATCGCTACATCCAGCTCCAGGCGCACCGGGTAGCCCTTAATCTGCACGTCGCCTTCCTGCATGATGTTGAACAGTGCCACCTGAATCTTGCCCGCCAGATCCGGAATCTCGTTAATCGCGAAGATCCCGCGATTGGCCCGCGGCAGCAGGCCGTAGTGCATTGTCAGCTCGCTGCCCAACTCATGGCCCGAGCGCGCTGCCTTGATCGGGTCCACATCGCCGATCAGGTCGGCCACCGTCACATCCGGCGTCGCCAGCTTTTCCACATAGCGGTCCATCGGGCTCAGCCAGGCAATGGGCGTGTCGTCGCCCGCGGAGGCGATCATGTCCCGGGCAAACTTGCTCAATGGCTGGTACGGGTTGTCGCGCAGCTCCGAGCCCGCAACGTAGGGAATGCAGGGGTCCAGCAGCCCCGTCAAGGCGCGCAGCATGCGGCTCTTGGCCTGCCCACGCAGCCCCAGCAGAATGAAGTTGTGCCGGCTCAGCAGGGCATTGACCACCTGCGGTACCACCGTGTCGTCGTAGCCCACAATGCCCGGAAACAGCGGCTCGCCTTCTTGCGCGCCGCCTGGCGCAATGGCCCGCAGACGAACGATCAGATTGTCCCGGAGCTCATCCTTCACCGTGCGGTTCACGCGCTCCGGCGTGAACTGGCTTTGGCGAAGCTCGCCGAGGGTCTTGGGAAATTGCATTACAGGGGCCGTCGTTCCGGTCGAAATCGCCATAGTGCAAGTATAGTCGCCAGCTGCCGGGAGCTTCGCTGCGATCGTGATCTTGCTGTTGTACCGTCACACGGCCTGCAGCGCCCGGCCAAAGAGCCTCGCATCCCAGGACACCGGTTCCGGCTCCCCGGCTTCGATCCGGGAAAACGCTCCGTGCCCGGGGTTGAGGAGCACGTTGAACTCACGGCCGCCCGTGACCACACTCGGTACACACAACAGCGCCGTCCGTCCCTCGCGTAGCCAACGGTCGCCAAGGGCGCGTGTGGCCTTCAGATCCTCGGCATCCCAGCCGCGGAAATCTCCCGGCAAAAGGGTCTCGATCACTACGTCCTCAGGGATCGAAATCCGCACCACACGCTGGTTGCGCGGCGGCAGCGCGAGATTTCCATGCACCAGCATCTCCAGCATCGCCCCGGCGTAGGTTTCCGCCGCATAGATCACCGGCTTGCCCGGCGAGTTCCATCGGCCACCATGCAGCATCGCGCCCGTTCCATCGAAGATCGTGTGGCGCGCGTCCGCGATGCGGTAAGCCGTCACGACTAAGCGGGCAGTCCGTAGAAAAGCTTCTCCAGAACCTCTTCTACCCGGCGCGCGCCCAACTCCGTCCGTGCCACCTCCACAGGAGCCACATTGCCCAGCTCACGATGCGGCTTGCTCATCCACTCGCGCGCCTGGCCCCGGTCATCCCACACAAACTCCGCATGGGCAAGCACCCGCGCCAGCCGCTCCGTCCGCTCACTCTCCTCAGGTGACAGGCGCTTCAGCCGCCGCTTCCAGGTCGCCTGCGGCACGACCTTGAACTTGTACGCACTCGCCACCCGCCGATCCAGGTAGAGCCGCTCCGAAAGCCGCTCCAAAGCCCGCTTCGGCAGCCCGGCCAGCACCGCGGACTCCAACTCGCCCACAGTGTGCACGGAGTTCCCAATCCCAAGAATGTCGGCAATCGATTCCGCAGTAATCATCTCCACCTCCAAGCTCAGTATAGCCTCAACCCAAGCTCACCTGAGCTAACTATACCACCCTCCGCCATGACTGTGCGCAAATCGTAGCTTGATTGCTTGGCGCGTGCCCGGGAACCAAACGCACTAAACTAAACCTGATGGCCTTTTCAATCTTCGGCAAGCGCGACAAAACCCCCGAGCCCACCGAAGCGGCTGAACCCGAGCGCCCTTCTCCCCTCAGCGAAGCCGCGCAAGAACCCGCCCGGCGCGCCAGCTTTTTCGACCGCATGCGGGAAGCGGTTACGCGCACCCGCGATTCGCTTTCCACGCAGATCGCCTCCGTGGTCGCGCTCACCCGCGAGGTGGACGAGGCCTCCCTCGACGACCTTGAGTTTGCGCTGCTGGCCTCCGATATCGGCGCTGTCACCACCGATGAGATCATCACCCGCCTCCGCGACCGCGCCCTGCGCCAGGGCATCGCCGACGGCGCAGCGCTCAAGATCGCCCTCAAGGAAGAGATCCGCCGTATCCTGGACGCCGTCGATGTGCCCGTGAATCGCCCCGCCTCTGGCCCGGAGGTCATCATGATGGTCGGGGTCAACGGCACCGGCAAAACCACCACCAGCGGCAAACTTTCCGCGCTCTTTCGGCGCCAGGGCCGCTCCGTGCTGCTGTGCGCCGCCGACACCTTTCGCGCCGCCGCCATTGAGCAGCTGGAGGTCTGGTCCGAGCGCTCCGGCGTCGACCTGATCAAGACCAAACAGGGCGGCGACCCTTCCGCGGCTCTGTTCGACGCCCTGGCCGCGGCCAGGGCGCGCGGCTCCGACATCGTCATCGTCGACACCGCCGGCCGGCTCCATACCAAGACCGACCTGATGAAGGAGCTCGACAAGATGCGCCGCACCGCCGAGCGCCAAATCCCCGGCTCCCCGCACGAGACCCTGCTGGTTATCGACGCCACCACCGGCCAGAACGGCATGCAGCAGGCCCGGCTCTTCACCGAAGCCGCCCGCGTCACGGGCATCGTCCTCACCAAGCTCGACGGCACCGCGAAGGGCGGTATCGTGGTCGCCATCGCCCGCGAACTCGGCCTGCCCGTCCGCTACGCTGGCGTTGGCGAGAAGCTCGACGACATCCTGCCCTTCGATCCCCACACCTTTGTGGACAGCCTGATCAGCTAACTCGCCCTGCTCTCTTTTGTCATTCCGGAAGGGAACCGTTCTGGCAGCCGCCTGGAGCCAAGCCAGCCCTGCCGGAGTCACTGCAACACGGTCCGATCAAGGCAGAGCGTCACCTCCACACTGCCGTCCACGTCTTCACCCAGTGGCATCGTGTACTTGAACCGTCGCTCCGTCACCTTGCCGCGAAACGGCGACCCGGAGTCACTGTGGGCGATCAGATCTCCCACATCGGGCATGATGATGTCCGTTACCTCGCCTTCGATCCCTGTGACCGCAGCCGGCTCGCTCTCGTGGTTGAACTGAAACAGGACAGTAATGCGCATGAACCCTCCCCAAGGTAGGGTCCCCGTACTGCCCCATGACCGTCATCTAATCACCTCTTCTCTGACGATTCAAGCATCCCTGGCCTCAAGAGATCTCTGATCCAGTCTGCTGGCCGCAACGGTTCTGCCTCTTTGTTGTCATTCCCGCTGGGAATCTGCGTTCCTCCCGAGCGGCAACGAACTTCAGGAACAAAACAGACTTCGTTGGGGAACCTTGGCAGCTTACAACGTCTCCAGGCTCGGCCTACTGAGGCAACCCTCGCCTATATCGCGGCGCGCTAAATAAAGCGATGTGTTGCTTCGGTTCAATCACCGGATGGTTGTAGATGCGCCGTACCTCTGTTTACTTTTCCGGCACAGAAGGCGTATCTTTGCCGACGGCGATCTGGGCGATGCTTAGCCGTCGGCCAAAAACAACATCACGACGAACGCAGGATTTCAAAATGCAGCATTTTTTTGCCACACTTTTTTCACTCCTGGTTGCTCTCTGTCATCACACCAGCCTTTCCGCACGCCCGGTTGAGGCCGCCGAACTGCCCGGGGTGGACCTCACCTCCGCGCAGCCGGCAGATTCAATCATGGTCATCCCGGACCGCTACCAGATGGCGCACCTGCTCACCTCCGACGACGGCTATGCTGGAAGTGCATGCGTGTCCTGCCGCCGGATAGAGATGCCGATCAGCGATCATTAGCGCGCGCCCTCGATCTTGCGGAGCAGGCCCGCGCCTTTGCCTCCCCCAACCCGACCGTGGGCTGCGTTCTGCTCCGCGACGGCGTTGTCTTAGGGGAAGGCGCGCACCGTTATGACCAGCGGGACCACGCTGAGATCGTGGCCCTCAAAGCCGCGCGAGCGGCCGGCCATGACGCCGCCGGAGCCACCGCCTTCGTCACCCTGGAACCGTGTTCGCACCACGGCCGCACCGGTCCCTGCGCGGACGCGCTGGTGGTGGCCGGCATCGCCCGCTGCGTGGTCGCGACTATCGACCCCAACCCGCTGGTGCGCGGCGGCGGTTTGGCGAAGTTGCGGGCGGCGGGCATCGCGGTTGACCTGCTGCCGCCCGGACACCCGCAGGCGCAGCGCGCACGGCGGCTCAACGACGCCTTCGCCTTTTCCGTGCAGCACGGTCGCCCCTTGGTCACGCTCAAGGCCGCCGTTTCGCGGGACGGCAAGCTCGCCCCGCCCGCGGCGACCCGATCCGCGGCCCAGCCCTTCTGGCTCACTGGCCCGGCGGCCCGCGCCGACGTGCAGCAGCTCCGTCATGCAGCCGACGCCCTGCTGACCGGCATCGGTACGGTGCTGGCCGACGACCCCGAACTCACCGACCGCACCGGCCTGCCGCGCCGCCGCCCCCTGCTACGCGTAGTTCTGGACTCAACCTTGCGCCTGCCGGAAACCTCCGCCCTGGTGCGCCACGCCGCCGATGACTTGCTTGTTATCTGCGACGAAACGGCAGATCGCACCCGCCTGCACGCGCTGCGGCAGCACCGGCTGGAGATCGAACCGCTGCCCGCCCTCCGGAGTCCCGACACGCTGCAAGTAATCTTCGAGCGACTACAGGCGCGGGGAATCCGCTCCGTGCTCACCGAGGCCGGCACCGCGCTCAACGGCGCCCTCCTCCGCGCCGACCTCGCAGACCGCATCGTGCTCTACATCGCCAACCGTGAGCTGGGTTCCGACGCCCTCCCCTTTGCGGCGGGGGCAGCTCCCCCGGAGGTGCTTGCAAACCAACTCGCCGAGCCGACCCGCCGCACCTTTCCCCACGGCGAAAGCGAGGACATCCGCCTCGCAGGCTACCTCCACGACCCCTGGGCCGGCTTCTGATCGGTGATGAGTCCGCACGCCGTGTAACCCATCGTTATCTCGACCGGACCCGGAGCGCAGCCGAAAGGGGGGTCTGCGTTGTGCAGGCAACAAACAGCTCAGTACACTTGCATGCAGCAACAGAAGGGCAGCCATGTTCACAGGCCTCATCGAAACCACCGGTTCTATCGCCTCCGTTCAGGCCGGCGAGGGCGCCACGCGGCTCCTCATTCAGGCGCCGGCCCTTACCGGCCGCTGGCGTGAGGGCGACAGCATCGCCGTCAGCGGCGTGTGCCTCACCGCCATTCCCACCGACGACCCGCAGCTCTTCGCCGCCGACCTCGCGCAGGAGACGCTGCAGCGTACCACCCTAGGCGATGCGGTTGCCGGACGGACCGTGAACCTGGAACTGCCCACCCCCGCAGGTGCCCCGCTCGGCGGCCATGTGGTGCAGGGGCACGTTGACGGCATCGGCACCCTGCTCTCGCTGCTCCCGCTCGGCCCCAACCCGGACACCGCCGATTGGCGTCTCACGCTGGAGCTGCCATCGGCGCTGGCGACACAGGTCATTCAACAGGGCTCGATCACCATCAACGGCATCAGCCTGACGATCGCCCGGCTGCATGATCCCATGCCGGACGGTGCCCGACAACTTGAGATCGCCGTCATCCCGCACACCTGGCGCACCACGAACCTCCATACCCTCAAGCCCGGCACCAGGGTGAACATCGAAACCGATGTCCTGGCCAAGTATGCGCAGAACGCAAACCGACGCTGGGCTCCGCTCGCCGAAGAGGTGGGGGAACCGTGGCTGACGGGAGCCTACCTTATGGCGAATGGGTACTAGCAACTCTGATCGAACCTGCTGGTGACATCGGCCCGCTTCTGTTTTGTTGGCCTTCCCGCAGAAACTCTGCAGTTCTTCCGGGCGGCAATGGAATCCGGGACTTAGCCAGAACTCCATAGCTCATCTGTACGAGCGAAATAGCCCGGCCCGTGGGCCAGCTTCGCATCGGAACTCTGACTAGGCGGTGTCGTGGGCCGAGTCGCCAGCGTTCACGTCGTAGGTGGCGCCGGTGACCATCGCTGCCGCGTCGCTGGCGAGAAACACTGCCACAGGGGCGACCTGCTCCGGCTGTAACCACGGCACACCTAACGGAACTTTGGGCAAACGTGCCTTGATGGTCTCTTCTTCGCTTGGGTGCTCGGGTGGCGGCGTCGTCATGGTCTCGCCCACGGCCAGGCTCCAGCGCTTGTCATTGCGCGTTAAAGGCGTGTCAATCAGGCCGGGCTCTATTGAATTCACGGTGACTTTGTATCGGCCCAACTCCAGTGCCGCCGACTTCATCAGGCCGATAATGCCCCATTTGGACGCGGAATAGGCGGCTCCGTTCTTTGTGCCGTACCGTCCCTGCATGGAGGAGATCAGGATCAGCCGACCGCCACCCCGCTTCACCAGATACGGCGCAAACGCACGCACAGTATTTGCGGTGCCGTTGAGGTTGTTGTTCACCGTGTCGTGCCAGTCGTCGTCCTCCATCTCCAGGAGTGGTTTGAAGGTCTGAATGCCCGCATTGGCCACTACGATGTCGATGCCGCCAAACTCTCGCTCGATCTTGTCGGCAATGGCCCGGAGGTCGTGAATCTGCCGGATATCGCCGATCATCGTGGTCGAATTTGGCCCGATACGGCTCAGCAACTTGCCCGTCTCGTCAAGATCGTCCTGGGTGGAAGCGGCGTATTGCGTTTTTGACGAAACTGCCGCCGCGATATCTACCGCTATCACCTTGGCACCATTCCGCGCCAAATCGACGGCGATCGCGCGCCCGATGCCCCGTGCCGCCCCAGTCACAACAGCTACCTTGCCGCGTAACAGGGCTGGAAACCCTTCGCCTGTCCATACCTGGTTGGCTGCGGTCTGATCCCTTTGCGTATCGCTCATCGTGCACCACCCCTCTTCGTGCTCAGATGCTGTGATTCAAGTGAGCCGCAGAAGAGACAAGGCGCCAGGCCTTGTGAGCCGGCGCCTTACCCTCCACTTTGGTAGTGGCTACAGCGAATTCATGTTGTGCAGAAACTCTGAGTTATTGCGCGTCTTGCCGAGTTTGTCGGAGAGCAGCTCCATCGCTTCCACCGGCGACAGTGGGTTCAGCACCTTGCGCAGGATCCAGGTGCGCTGCAGCTCGTCCTTGGGGATTAGCAGCTCTTCCTTGCGGGTGCCGGAGCGCTGGATGTCGATGGCCGGGAAGACGCGCTTGTCGACAAGCTTGCGCTCCAGGATGACCTCCATGTTGCCGGTGCCCTTGAACTCCTCAAAGATGACCTCATCCATGCGCGAGCCGGTTTCGACCAGCGCGGAGGCGATGATGGTCAGGCTGCCGCCCTCTTCGATGTTGCGGGCCGCGCCAAAGAAGCGCTTTGGACGCTGGAGGGCGTTGGAGTCGACGCCGCCGGACAGCACCTTGCCCGAGGGCGGGACGATGGTGTTGTAGGCGCGGGCGAGGCGCGTGATGGAGTCCAGCAGGATTACAACGTCGCGCTTGTGCTCGACCAGGCGCTTGGCCTTTTCAATGACCATCTCGGCTACCTGGACGTGGCGGGCGGCGGGCTCATCGAAGGTGGAACTGATCACCTCGCCCTTCACCGAACGCTGCATGTCGGTGACCTCTTCCGGGCGCTCGTCGATCAGCAAAACGATCAGCACAACTTCGGGGTGATTGGCCGTGATGGAGTTTGCGATGGACTGCATCAGCACGGTCTTGCCGGTGCGCGGCGGCGCGACGATCAAGCCGCGCTGGCCCTTGCCGACGGGCGTGAGCAGATCGAGTACACGGCCGGAGATGCCTTCGCGCACGGTCTCCATCTTGATCCGCTCCTGCGGGTAGAGCGGCGTCAGGTTGTCGAACAGAATTTTGTTGCGGGTCTCTTCGGGCGACTCGAAGTTGATCGCCTCGATCTTGACCAACGCAAAGTACTTTTCGCCCTCATGCGGGCTGCGGACGTTGCCGGAGATGGTGTCGCCGGTCTTGAGATCGAACTTGCGAATCTGGCTGGGCGAGACGTAAATGTCGTCGGGCCCCGGAAGGTAGTTGTAATCGGGGGAGCGCAGAAACCCATAGCCATCGGGCAAAATTTCCAGCACGCCTTCAGCGAAGATGTGGCCTTCTTTTTCGCTCTGCGCCTGCAGGATTTTGAAGATGAGGTCCTGTTTGCGCAGGGCGCTGGTGCCGGCAATCTCAAGGCCGCGGGCGAGCTTGCCGAGTTCGGCGATGCTCTTTTCTTTAAGTTCAGAGATAGTCATGTGGGTAAGGTGATTCTTTCGTTTTCAATCGGGAGGAACAGGAGGGGAACAACAGACAACATTCCAGCGAGCGCTGCAGAAGGGAGGAGGCCTGGATGCGGAGGAGGATAATGCGGAAGGGGTTCTGCGGGTGACTGACTTGAAGTGTTGCCTGATTCTAGCAGAGTGCCCGAATCAGGCAAGCAAAATCGCCAAAAGAAGGCGCAAGCCGCATAGTTTAGGCCGCGCGGCGCTCGGTGACCATCATTTCGTCGTTGTCGGATGCGGCAGCATTTTCATCCATCGGCACGGTGTCCTTGAAGCGCTCCAGAACGTCGTTGGTGGTGTCCTGCAACCGGGTGTTCGGCTTGTGCAGCTTGCGTGTCGCCTTGGAGGCCAGCTGACACAGCTGATATCGGTTGTGAACGTGGGTCAGGGCTCCAAAAATAAGATCCGAGCGCATAGTCAATCTCCTCAGGGGTGTAAGGCCGGAACGCACCATTCACTTCGTTCATTTCCGGGCAAAGGTTCGCTTTCTAGACCGGCGGGTCGGCTGGAAAACTGGTCGACGAACCTTGTTGCTTCTTAGACGCGTTTGTATCGCTCCAGGATGCGTCTCACGCTGGTTGCTTGACACTCACCGGATGTGGGCACGATCAACGATCATGTCTTTTCCTTGCAGCTCAAAAACAATCCGCTGGTGGCACTCTGTCGACGGGGTGAAACGAGCACCCAACGAAAGTACCGTGCTGAAGCTCAGTGTTGCTTCCCATCGCCTCTTGCACCTTACAAGCCGCAGGCTCCGGGGTCAATCCTTTTTTAGGAAGCACCGTTCCCATTATCCCGAAATCGGGAGGTGGGCAAACTCAGCGGTTTTCATGGCTCCAATAGCTGCGGTCCAGCGTCCTGTACTGGATCGCCTCGGCAAGGTGCTTGACGGCGATGGCCGGTTCGCCATCCAGGTCTGCCACGGTGCGCGCCACCTTGAGAATGCGATCGTGTGCGCGGGCGCTCAGGCCCTGCTGCACCATGGCGCGCTCCAGCAGCCGTTCCGCGTCGCTGGCCAGCTCACAGTGCTGCCGGATATCCCTGCTCGACATTTGAGCGTTCGCAAAGACAGCCCGGCTGGTGCCGCGGCGGGCTTCGGTACGGGCGCCAGACTCCAGAAAGCGGGCATGCTGGCGCTCCCGGGCCCGCAACACCCGATCGCGGATGCTGGCCGAGCTTTCGCTGGCCGACCCGCTGCGCAGCTCCTTGTACTGCACCGCCGGCACCTCGATATGGATGTCGATACGGTCCAGCAGGGGCCCGGACACCTTGCTGACGTAGCGCTGAATCATGGGCGGTGTGCACAGGCAGTTGCGGCTCTTGTCGTTGAAATACCCGCACGGACAGGGATTCATGGCCGCCGCCAGCATGAAGCGGGCAGGGAAGCTCAGGCTCATCGCCGCGCGGGCAATGGTCACGTGACCGTCCTCGAGCGGCTGCCGCAGAACTTCCAGCACGTTGCGCGGGAACTCCGGCAGCTCGTCCAGAAAGAGCACCCCGTTGTGGGCGAGCGAAACCTCACCCGGCCGGGGAATCATCCCGCCGCCGATCAGGCCGGCGTCCGAGATGGTGTGGTGCGGGGCGCGGAAGGGCCGGTGCGTCACCAGGCCCTCATCCCTGTTCAGCACACCCGCGACGGAATGAATCTTGGTGGTTTCGAGCGCCTCCTCAAAACGCAGCGGCGCGAGGATGGAGGGCAGGCGCTTGGCCAGCATCGTCTTGCCCGAGCCCGGTGGACCGATCATCAGGATGTTGTGCCCACCCGCGGCGGCCACCTCCAGGGCGCGCTTGGCCATGTGCTGGCCGCGCACATCGGCGAAGTCCGGAATGCCGTCCTGGGCTTCGGCGAGCAGCTGTTTGCTGGCCACACGCAGCGGTTCGGCGCTGAGGGTGCCGAGCGCCGCGCCGTTCAGCAGCTCGCGGACCTCCAGCAGGTTGCGCACGGGGAAGACGTTGACGCCGTCCACCACGGCGGCCTCGCGGGCGTTGGCCGCGGGAATGAGCAGGTTCTTGATGCCGGAGCTGCGGGCGGCAATCGCGATCGGCAGCATGCCCTGGACGGCGCGCAGGCCGCCGTCCAGACCCAGCTCGCCCACCAGCACAAAATCGCTGACGTCCTTGTTGGCCAGGCCGCCGTAGGCGCCCAGGATGCCGATGGCGATGGGCAGATCGAAGCCGGAGCCCTCCTTTTTCAGGTCGGCCGGGGCCAGATTGATGGTGATGCGGGTGGGGGGCAACTCAAACCCGGAGTTCTTGATGGCCGAGCGCACACGATCGCGGCTTTCGCGCACGGCGGCATCTGGCAGACCGACGGTGCTGAAGTTTTCCTGCTCGAGCTTGACGCCGGAAAAGTCGACCTCGACGTCGATGAGGTGCGCATCAATGCCGTACACCGCGGCTGAGCGCGTTTTGAAGAGCATGCCTTGAGAAACCGCCTGATTCTGCCTGCGAGGCTCGATCTCCGGTCAGCGTAGCATCGGCAAACGACGACCGATATACCACTTTCGCGCCTACAATGACCGGGGGCGCCCGCTGTGGCGCAAATGATGAACACCAGTCTTTTTGAACTCTTCAAAATCGGCATCGGGCCGTCCAGCTCCCACACCGTGGGTCCCATGCGGGCGGCCAATCACTTCGTGAATTCGCTGCTAACGGGCGAAAACGCGCAGAAAGTGAGCCGGGTCGCAGTCGATCTGTATGGTTCCCTGGCCCTTACCGGAGTGGGTCATGGAACGGACCGCGCCGTGCTCTTCGGCCTGCTGGGCGAGGCGCCGGATACCGTGCAGCCGCCTCTGCTCGAGCCTGTGCTGTCTCAAATTGAAACAGAGGGCATCCTGCATCTCGGCGGCAGCCTGCCCATCGCGTTTTGCGCGGCGACCGATCTTTGCTTCCATCGCGACCAGATGTATCCGGACCCGGCGCAGCCGCTGCACCCCAACGGCCTGTGCCTGACGGCGTGGGACGGGGAAGGGCAGGTGCTGCGGACCGAGGTCGTCTACTCCGTGGGCGGGGGCTTCATCCTGACGGCGGCGGAGTTCGCCGAGGCCGCGGGCGCACGCAGCCGCAATGTGCCTTACCCGTTCGCCAGCGCCGCGGAGCTGCTGGCGCTGGGTCTGCGCCACGGCCTGTCCATCCCGGAGATGGTCGAGGCCAACGAGCGTGCGCTGGCGGCGGAGCCCTCGATTGCGTACCGGATTGGCCGCATCCTGGCCCTCAACGACGGTCCCGGCGGGGCGCCACCGGCGCAGACGACTCCGCAGTCCGAGCTGGCGGTGCGGGCTGCCATCCTGGCCCTGTGGCGCATCATGCGGGAGTCCATTGAGCGCGGCATCGCGACAGAAGGAACGCTGCCGGGGGGCCTCAACGTGCGGCGCCGCGCCCCGGGGCTGGCCCGCCGCCTGGCGCGTTTGGACGCGGAGGGCCGCGCGCGGGACGCCCTGGCTCCGCTGGACGACGTGACGCTGGCCGCCATGGCGGTGAACGAGGAGAACGCCGCCGGCGGCAGGGTCGTCACCGCCCCAACCAATGGCGCGGCGGGTGTGGTGCCGGCCATCGCGTGGTACTACCTGCACCACGCCAGCTCCGGGTTGGGTGAGGCGGAGCGGACCGAAGGTCTGCTGCGTTATTTTCTGGCCGCCGCGGCGATCGGCATTCTGTATAAGGAGAACGCCTCGATCTCCGGCGCCGAGGTTGGCTGCCAGGGCGAGGTCGGCGTGGCGTGCTCCATGGCCGCCGGTGGTCTTGTCGCGGCGCTGGTGCCGCCCCCGGACGCCTCGCTAAGCCCGGAGGAGCGGCGGGCCGCGGTGCTGGAGCTCAACGCGGGTATCGAGCACGCGGCCGAGATCGCCATGGAGCACAACCTCGGGATGACCTGCGATCCCATCGGTGGCCTGGTGCAGATTCCCTGCATCGAGCGCAATGGCATGGGCGCGGTCAAGGCGGTCAACGCCGCGCGTCTGGCGATGAACGACCCCGGGACGCATAAGCTGTCGCTGGACCAGGTCATCGAAACGATGTATCGCACCGGCTTGGATATGCAGTCCCGTTATAAGGAGACCTCGCTGGCCGGGCTGGCGCTGAATGTGATCGAGTGCTGACGGGCTCAGCCCAACTGCGGTTACAGTTCAGCACACTAGGTACAGTCCGAACCATTTGCGCATTGACGGGTGCGGGTCCTGCGCCTAGGCTTTCAACATGTTGGTTCAACTGACGAGCGAGCAGGAACAGAAGCTGCATGCATTGGCGGCAAGTGCCGGGCTGAGTACAGATTCGGTGCTTTCGCAGATCGTCTCGGCGTGGCTGGCGGAACAGACCGAGCTTGCTGCAGAACTGGCGGCAGCTCGACAAGACCTGGCGGACGGACGCGTACTCACCTCAGAGCAGGTGAGGGAGCACCTTCGGGCTCGTGCCAGAGCTGCATGACCGTCGTCTGGAGCTACGGGGCGGCGCAGGATTTACAGGAAATTTACGATTACATTGCCAAGGACAAGATCGACGCTGCGGAACGAGTGACTGACCAGATTGTCTCGGCGGCAGACAGCTTGAACACGCTTCCGTACCGTGGGCGTGCGCTGACGACCGCCGGGCTTCGCGAACTGATTCTTTCGCCACCTCCTTTTCTTTTGCGCTACAGCATTGAGGAGGACCGCGTGCTGATCACCGCTGTGCGTCACGGCGCCATGCGCAACCGCTTGGAGGCCAGGTGACACGCCGCCGCTGGATTGCCGACACTTGGAACGACACTACCGCCAGCCTCACAGGGGATCAGGCGCTGCATCTGGCGCGGGTGCTGCGCGCCGAGCCCGGGCAGATGTTCGATGTGCTGGCGGGCGGCTTTCTGCGGCAGGGAACTGTTGCATCAGCGTCCGAGCGCGAGGTGGTGTTTACGCTGGGCGAGGAGCTGGAGACCGACGCCGCCCTGCCGGTGCACCTGCTGCTGGCCATCATCAAATTTGACCACTATGAGTGGGGGCTGGAAAAGGCGACGGAGCTGGGAGCGGCGCGCATCTCGCCGGTGATCGCGCGCCGCACGGAAAAGCATCTTGGTCAGGCGGCCGGGAAGCGTGTGGAGCGCTGGCGCAAGATTGTGCGCGAAGCGGCGCAGCAGAGCCGGCGAAGCGACCTGCTGGAGATTGACGATCCACAGCCGCTGAAGGCGGCGCTGGCGGGGGTTCAGGCCGCGCACAGGGTGTTGCTGGCGGAGACGGAACAGGAGAACACGCTCGCGGCGGCGCTGGCGCCCCTGGGCCGCGATGTGCAGGCACCCGACGCCGAGCGCTCCCGAGAACTGGCCCTGGCCGTCGGGCCGGAGGGTGGATGGGCGCCGGAGGAGTTCGCGCTCTTTGAGGCGGCGGGTTGGCAGAAGGTGACGCTCGGGCCTCGGGTGCTGCGGGCGGAGACCGCCGCGATTGCCGGGTTGGCAATCTGTTCGGCGCTGCTGTAGACGGGAGACCGGCGGAATTGCCCCACTCCGCCGGTGCCTGCTGCTGGAGCGGGAATGCAGATTCCCCGTGGTAATGACAACCAAGGAAAGCTGCGTTGAGAGCGGAAGTCTCGTGGCTGTACCCGGTCGGCTATGGAACGGGCTTCAGCCCTTGCGGGCCTACTTTTTTGACCCAGGCCTTCGGCCTGGGCTGATATAGAGCGCGTCCTTGGCGCTGGGTGCAACAGTTGTGATTCTGCGCTAGCTGAACATCTCCTTGACCTTGTCAAACAGTCCGCGGGATTGCGGCTCGTTGGCGACCGGCATGGTTTCGGCGAGTTCGCGCATGAGTTCCTTTTGCCGCTTGCTGAGCTTGCTGGGCGTTTCCACGCGGACTTCGACGACCAGATCGCCTTTGCCGTGGGCGTTCAGGTGCGGTACGCCCTTGCCGCGGAGGCGGAACTCGCGGCCGCTCTGCGTGCCCTCGGGCACCTTGAGCGATTCCGCACCCTCCAGGCTTTGAATCTCCAGCTCCGTGCCGAGCGCCGCCTGCGGGAAGCTGATGGGCACGGAACAGTGCAGGTCGTCGCCGTCGCGCTCAAAGAACGCGTGCGATTTGACGGAAAGCACGACGTACAGGTCGCCGTTGGGTCCGCCGAAGCGCCCGGCGTCCCCTTCGCCGGAGTAGCGGATGCGCGTGTCGGACTCAACGCCGGCGGGCACCTTGACCGCAAGCGTGTGCTCCTTTTGGACCCGGGTGTCGCCATGGCAGGTGTGGCAGGGGTTGCGGATGACCGAGCCGGTGCCGGAGCAGACCGGGCAGGTGCGTGCGACGGAAAAGAAGCCCTGCTGCGTGCGGATCTGGCCGCGGCCACCGCACTGCTGGCAGGTTTCCGGCTGTTTGCCGCTTTCCGAGCCGGTGCCGGAGCAGGTTTCGCAGGTTTCCATGCGCTTGACCTTGATTTCGCGCTCGACCCCAAACACGGCCTCCTCGAAGCTGAGGCTCATGTCGGCTTTGAGGTCTCGTCCGCGCTGGGCACGGGAGGCCCTGCCACCGCCGCGCTGGCCGCCCACGTTGAACATCTCGCCGAACAGGTCGCCGAAGATGTCGCCCAGGTCGCCCTGCTGGAAGCCGCCACCGCCGAAGGGGGTTCCGCCGCCGAACGGGCTGCCCGCACCGCCGACCGCCTGGTGCCCGAAGCGGTCATAGGCCGCCCGTTTGTCCGGGTCGCTCAGGACGGCGTAGGCCTCGGAGCACTCCTTGAACTTCTCCTCGGCCTGCGGGTTGTTGGGGTTGCGGTCGGGGTGGTATTGCATCGCCAGCTTGCGGTAGGCGCTTTTGACCTCCCCGTCGGAGGCCGTGCGGCTGACACTTAAAACCTCGTAATAATCCCTCTTCATCGTTGCTGTCGCCATTGCCTGTCTGAAAACCTGCCTGCTCTATTGTCAACCTTGGGGAAACTTTGCGCCAGTTTGACCCACTCCGCCGCGTTTGGGAGCCGAAAGGGGCTTATGCGTCGCGCTGGGCGCTGTTGGTGGCGATCTTGACCAGCGCCGGCCGCAGCAGCTTGTCGCGCAGCCTGTAGCCACGACGGATCTCCTCCAGAATCTGGTGGTCAGGGTGCTCATTGGACTCCACGCTGCCCAGCGCCTCGTGCACCCGTGGGTCGAACTGCGCGCCGACGGCTTCCACGGGCTGGACATTGAGGCTGCGCAGCGCCTCTTCCATCTGCTTGACGATCAGGCTGACGCCGGCGCGAAGCTGCTCCACGGAGCCCTGCGCATTGAGCGCCAGGGCGAAGTTGTCCAGCACGCCCAGAAAGGGCTCGACGGCGCTTTCGACGCCGCGGTCGCGGGCATCCTGGCGCTCTTTGGCCTCGCGCTTGCGGGCGTTGTCGAACTCGGCCTGCAGGCGGGCCAGACGATCCCTGAGCAGGTCACGTTCGCCGCGGGCCTGTTGCAGCTCCGCGCCGAGCGGCTGCAAATCGTTCCCCTCGGGGGAGGCGCCCTCGGTGCCCGCCTCCAGGTCCACGCGCCCCGCGCTGCCGCTGTCCATGGGTTGCTCGGTTGCTGTGCCGTGCTGATCCATCGTTGCCATGTCTAGATCCTTTAACTCCGTTTCATTGTTGCCGATTCCCGCCCAGCGCGCGAACCGGCCTGCAATCCCCTGTTTTTCGTCTGTCATGGAGCGCTCCGCGGTCCGGTTGATGCATGGTTGCGGCCTTTGACGGCCTGTTCTGGCCCGCGGCACCGGTGTCGTCCATTCAGATGGCGAGAAAGGCCGTGGCGACTCAGCTCCGCTCGTTGCCGCCTTCCAGCATGCGGCCAAAGTGCTGCGCCACATAGCTTACCGCGCCCATGGTGGCCCCGTAGTCCATGCGCGTGGGGCCCAATACGCCGACAGTCCCCAGCAGCGACCCCGGCAGCCGCGCCGGGGCGGCGATCAGCACCAGGCCGGCCAGCTCCGGCGCCTGTTCTTCCAGGCCAAAGACCACGCGCACGCTTTCCTGGCGCGAGTCGATATAGGCGGCCAGCAGCTCGGCGACGCGCTGCTTGGCCTCAAGGGCGGCCAGCAGCTCGCGGAGCCGGGCGCGGTCCGCATGGAGGCCCACAACATTGGCGACGCCCTCGATAAACACGGTGCGTTCGGCCGATAGCCCGCCCGGCTCAGGGGGCACGGCGCCGCTCCACAGGCGCTCGGCGGCCTCCATCATGCGCTGGTAGGCGGTGCGTTCGCGCTCGATGCGGCGCAGGATCTCCGCCCGCACCCGCTCCAGCTGCCAGCCACGAAAGTGCTCGTTGAGGAAGTTGGCGGCGGTTTCCAGCTGGGCCGGGGACAGGTCTTCGGCCACCGCCAGCAGCCGGTCGCGCACCGTGCCGCTGCGCCCCACGACCACGGCCAGCACCCGCCGCTCGGCCAGCCGGGTGAAGTGGACATGCTCCAGCAGATCGCTGGCGGCCAGGGCGCCGACCGCCAGCCCCACACCGCTGGACAGCGCGGCCAGGACGCCGGAGCTGCGCGCCAGCAGGGCGTCGGTGCCGGTGACGCCGGCCAGGTTGCTGTCGATGGCGCTTTGGAACTCGGTGGAAAGCGTGGTGCCCTGGCCCGCACCGGGGCCTTGCCCGGCGGCCAGCTCCTGCACGAAAAACCGCAGGGCCTGGGCGGAGGGGACGCGGCCGGCGGAGGTGTGCGGCTGCTCCAGCAGGCCCGCCTCGGTGAGCTCTGCCATCTCGTTGCGCACGGTCGCGGAGCTGACGGACGCGAAACGCTCCCCAAGAGAGCGCGCAATCGCCGCCGAGCTCACGGGCTCGCCCGTCGCGATGTACTCGGTGATCGCGGCGGTCAGAATCTGCTGCTGCCGGGCTGTGATGGGCTGTGCGGGCATGGATGGGTGCAGGTGCGGGGGTTTAGGTGATCTCCAGCACATCTTCATTCTGCGCCGAAGCCTGCTCGGTGCGCGATACAACTTTTCTGGCCAGCTCCAGGAACTCACGGCCGCGCGGGGTCTCGTCGCCGGCCAGCGCGGAAGGCAGACCGCGGTCGCCGCCCTCGCGAACGTTGGGGTCGAGGTCGACCGAACCCAGAAAGGGGAGGCCGAACTGCCGCGCGGTCTGTTCCGTGGCGCCGGCGCCGAAGACGTCCAGCACGGTGCCGTCCGGCAGGGTCATCTGACTCATGTTTTCGACCAGGCCGAGGATCTCGACGTTGACCTGGTGAAACATCTCCAGGGCCTTACGGGCGTCCTGCAGGGCTACGCTCGAGCCCGTGGACACCACCACGGCGCCAGACAGCGGCACGGTCTGCACCAGTGAGATGACGACGTCCCCGGTGCCGGGCGGCAGGTCGATAAGCAGGAAGTCCAGCTCGCCCCAGGCCACCTGCTGCAGAAATTGCTTGATGATGCCGTGGAGCATGGGGCCGCGCATCATCATGGGCTTGTCGCCGGGCGAAAGCAGCCCAATGGAGATGAAGCGGACGCCGTGCGCGGTCAGGGGCTCGATCATGTTGCCCTGCAGCACATCCGGCTGGCGGGTGCGGCCGAGCATGGTCGGGACGTTGGGGCCATAGATGTCGGCGTCGATCAGCCCGACGCGGAAGCCCAGCTTCACCAGCGCCACTGCCAGGTTCACGCTCACCGTGGTTTTGCCCACGCCGCCCTTGCCCGAACCCACCGCCACCACGTACCGGATGCCCGGAAGTGCCTGCGGTCCCGGTTGTGCCGGCGTGCCCTGTCCCATGTGTCCCATCTGCTCTCCCTTTTTGCGGTGCGGCTTCTGCGTTGTGGCGCCGGTTAAACGTTCCAAATGTGCCCAAAGGTGGCGCGCATTTCCCTTCTGCGCTCCGCTTCGTTTTTGCGCAGGTTGCGGCGGCTCAGCGCGTCTTCGAAGCGACGCTTCTGGTGCTCGGTTTCGGGCAGAATGGCCGGCACCTCAATCTTGCTGCCATCCATGTTCACGGCCACATAGGTCAGGTAGGCGGAGGCCACGTGGCGCATGCCCCGGTTGCCGAGCACGTCCTCCACCATGGCCTTGACGCCGACCTCCATGGAGGTTCGAAAGGCTCGATTCACGCTGGCTTTCAGAATCAGGAACTCGCCGACTGTGACCGGCGTAATGAAGTCGAGGTGATCCATTCTGGCGGTGACCACCACCGAATGCGAATGGCGCACGGCGGAGATGGCGCCCACAACGTCAATGAGCTGCATCAGGCGGCCGCCGAACAGATTGCCGATGGCGTTGGTTTCGCTGGGAAAGATGACTTCGGTGCGCTCGGCGTGCGACTGGCTCACGGTCCGGCTCACAACGGCTTCACTCATCTCTCCATTCTACGAGGTGCAGGCCGCGCCGAACCGGCGTTTGTCGCTAGACTGAAGCGGTATGGACAAGATCGCCGCCCTTTCCGAGATCCTCGCGCAAAATCCTGATGACAGCTTCGCCCGCTACGGCCTGGCCATGGCCTATGCCGGTGAGGGCCGCCAGGAGGAGGCGCTGCAGCAGTTCCATCGCATCACCGACACCAGCCCGGACTATGTGCCCGCCTACCAGATGTCCGCGCAGACCCTGCTGAAGCTGGGCCAGACGGAGGCCGCCAAGGCGCGGCTGACGGCGGGCATGGCCGCCTGCCAGCGTACCGGCAACTCCCATGCCGCGAGCGAGATGCAGGCCATGCTCGACGACCTGAGCTAGCTGTATCAGCTATGTCGGTACACCCTAGCTTCGAGTCTCGTCCCAAACCCAGGCCTCAAAGCGGTGCCGCACCGTGAAGCCGTGGGCGAGGTACAGCGCGGTCGCTCTGGTGTTGCTTTGCGTGACGGTCAGGGACACGGTCCCGATACCGGCGCCGGCAAGCCCCCGAAGGCAGCGCTCGAGCAGAACCGCGCCAAGGCCGTGACCGCGCAGGCCTGGCCGGATGCAAAGCTGGGTGACGTGAGCAGTATCGCTGCGCACCCGGGAGCACAGCACCATGCCCTGCAACTCGCTGCTGCCCGCAGCGTAGAGCAGCCAGGAGTTTGCCGGGTCGAAGATGCCGCAGCCGGGAAAATTCACAATGTTGTGCAGAAAGCGTTGTGCGCCGGGCAGGGTCCGGTACTGGTCGTTGATGTCGGAGTCCATGTGCCCGACGTAGCTTTCCCGAATCAGGCTGGCACCCGCCTGGTAGGCCTCCGGTCGCCAGCGCTCGAGGCGAAACCCGGCGGGGGTCTGGCCGGGGCCCCGCACCTGGCCGGCGTCCGTTTGGATCTGCATGAAGAAGCGGGGAAACGACCGGAAGCCGTGCGCGAGAAAGATCTCGCGGAGCGCGCCTTCGGGAAACAACAGTAGCTGCGATTCGACCCGCTGGATGCCCGGCGTTGCCTTCAGGGTTTCGAGCAGATGATCCAGCAGCACCTGGCTGACCGGGTTGACCATCTGCTCGCCTTCGTCAAAGGCGTACAGGTCCCCCATGACCGCCTTGGCCGCCTCACAAACGCCAAACGTGTAGCCGGCAACGCGCCCTCGTCGCAGGGCAACGTAGCCGGTCAGCGAACGGCTGTTGATGTAGTCCAGCAGCAGTTCAATGGAGTTGCGGTAGTCCCAGGAGAGCCGGCGCTGCCAGCGAGCCGCTTCTTCTTCCAGCAGCGGACGCATGGCCGGGGCGGAAAAGTGGCGCAGGTCCAGCACTTCAAGATGCCTCGGGGTCGCTGTGGGGGAAGTCAAAGCTGTTGCCTGCTCCGCGAGGGCCGCATGAAGGGGGCCTCAGGCTGCCTATTCTCCCGCACGCGGCTCCACCTTGTACACCGACAGCCCCTGGGTGGGGTATTCAAAAATTTGCCGGTAGGCGCGGCCGCCCAGCCAGCGGGGCAGGTCGGCACTCTCGTGGGTGGGCACCACCAACACGTGCGCCTCGTCGGGAACGCCGTCCAGACGGTACTGATCGATAACCTGGTTGCGGTAAAACGCGACGCCGTAGCGCAGGTCACGCCGCACATCGAGCATGGCTACCTGATGCGTGTGGGGCGCGGTGGCGGCGATCTCGCGCGCCAAGGGCCGGGCCGAATAGTTCAGGTCCAGCAGATGGCCGTTCACCCCCAGCAAAAAGAACAGGCAGCCCGCCATGGGCACAAGGGTAATGGCCCGCAGTCGCCGAACGCCAAAGCCGCGAACTACCGCCACCACGGCCAGCGCGGCGAGCAGACCCAGCAGCGCCGTCCAGAGAAAGGTGCGCGCGGCGGGCACCAACCGGTCGTGCACCATATATTGCGGGCAAAGCAGCAGCACAAAGGTCAGAAATCCGGTAATACCGGCGTGGAGATAGAGAAGCCAGTTGGGCAGGCCGCGGCGGCGGATGCGGAACAGGTAGTCGCCCGTGAGAATGGCCAGCGGCGGGATGGAGGGCAGGATGTAGCCCGGCAGCTTGGAGCCGGAAAACGAGAAGAATACGATGGGAAACGCCGCCCAAAGCACCAGAAACTCCGGAAAGGCATCGCCTGCCCGGACGTGCCCGACGTAGCGCATGGGGTGCCGGCGGGTCTTCCACTCCGCCGCGGAGGTGACCACCGCGTCCCACAACGCACGGAGCGCCAGCGCCGTCCAGGGCATGATGCCGAGGATCAGCACCACACCGTAATACCACCACGGCTGATGATGCTGGTACAGGTTGGTGGTAAAGCGCTCCAGGTTGTGCTGGATGAAGAACTCGCGGAAAAAGCTCGGGTTGCGCCGCTGCACGGCGATGTACCAGGGCAGCACCATCGCCAGGTACAGCAGGACGCCCGGCAGCCAGATGGTGCGGCGCAGCGCGGACCACTCCTTGCGCAGCCCCAGAAAGGCCATGATGATGGCCAGCGCCATAAACGGCGCGACCGGTCCTTTGGCCAGGGTGGCGAAGGCGCCGAAGAAGTAAAGATCGAAGAGCCAGAACTTTTTGCCGGTTTCATACCAGGCATACCAGCCCAGCATGCCCACGCAGAAGGGCGCCGCCAGCTGCATGTCCGTGGACGCGCCGCGGGCGAAGCCGACGATAGCGACCGAGGAGGCCATAATGAGCGCCGCATCCAGGTGGCCGCCGGGGCGGAAGCGTTTCAGGTGCAGAAACGCCAGGATGACCAGAACGGCGGCGCCGCTGGCCGAGGGCAGGCGCGCCGACCAGTCTGAAACGCCGAACTCCTTGAAAAAACTCATCGCCCGCCAGTAGTACAGGGCCGGCTTTTCCAGCCAGGGCTGGCCGTAAAGGATGGGCGTGACCGTGCCGCCCACCAGGCACTCGTAGGAGGCGTGCAGGGCGCGCGGACGGAGGCTGTGGGGCAGGATTCTGGCGTGGACCTCGTGACAGTCCTCGGAGTGCGCGGCCAGCATCTCCCGGGCAATCTGCGCGTAGCGGGGCTCGTCGGCGCCCACCAGGCCCAGCTTGTCGCCGCCGAAGTAGGGCACCAGGCCAAACAGCATGAAGTACGCGGTGACGATGACCAAGATCAGGAACTCCAGGAGAGAGCAGCCCAACTCCGTGTGGCGCAACTCCCGCAGCCAGTCCGGCAGGCGGTGCCTGCGGCCCTCGACCGGCAGTTCGGGATGGAGCGAATGGGTCACGATATCTGGGCTTTACTTCCGGAAACAGCGACACAGCCAAGCCGGCTTAGCCGCCATGCGCTCCTGTGGTTTCGCGGTCGAGAACAGGCTACCAAAGCTCAGGCCGCTCCCCGGGCCAGCGCGCAGGCGGCCTCCAGCGCCGCGTGGAGGCGCTCGGCGGCCGCATCCAGCGGACCGTCCAGGGTGCATCCGCTGGCGTTGCGGTGCCCTCCGCCGCCAAAGGACTCGGCGACCTGGGCCACGTCGACGGCCCCTTTGCTGCGCAGGCTGGCGCGGATGGCCGTACCCTCGGGCAGCTCGCGCAGCAGGGCCGCGGCGCGAATCCCGTCGAGGGCAATCAGCTGCTGCACGATGCCCTCGGTGTCTTCCGTGCCGGCGCCGGTTTCGTGCAGGTCCTGCCGGGTGACGGTGCTCCAGGCGACCTCGCCCGCAACCCGGAGCTTGCGCAGCACAACACCCAGGAGCCGCAGCTTGCTTTCCGGCTGCAAAAAATAGACGGTTTCGGCAACGGCGGCGGCCCGCGCCCCGCTTTCGAGCAGGTGCCGGGCCAGATCAAAGGTCGCCGCGGTGACCGAAGGCAGCGTGAAGCTGACCGTATCGGTGAGCACGGCGGCGTACAGGCAGGTGGCCATGTCGGGCGAGAGCGGCAACCCGGAAGCCACGGCCAGGTCGTAGATCATGGCGCCGACCGCCGGGCAGTGCGGGTCGATCCAGTTGACGCCGGCAAACGGCACCCCGCTATGGTGGTGATCAATGTTCACGGTCAGGCCCGCGGGCAGATCGGCAAAACCCGTCCGGGGAACGGAGTCGCACTCCAGCACGATGGCGACCTCGCGCGGCTCGCCGGGCAGGGTGTGCACGATGCGCTCGGCTCCCGGAAGCGTGGCAAAGGGGCGCGGGATGGGGTCGGCAAAGGCGACGGTGACCTGTTTGCCCATCGCCTCGAGCAGGTGCATGGTCCCCAGCGCGGAGCCGATGGCGTCCCCATCGGGGCGCGCGTGCGAGGTCACCAGAAAGGTCGCAGGCGACGCAAAAAGACGAAGCAGCTCCGCCGTCGCTCGGGGCCGGCCCTTGAGGATGACAGGGGAGACGGCCAGAGCTGGGCTGGGTGCGGCGGCGCTAATGGGCGGCCTCGGTGGTCGTGGGCTGCGCCTTGCGTTCCAGTTTTTTACGCCGCTTTTCCATGCGGCCGAGCAGCTCGGTCATGCGGGCGTTGATCTTTTCCGAGCGGTCGATGGCAAAGGTGAGCTCCGGCACGTGCCGGACGCCCATGCGGTCGCGAATCTGGGTGCGGATGTAGCCGCGAGCGGCCATCAGGCCTTCCAGCGTGCTGTCTTCCTCCTGCGCATCGCCGTTGACCGCGATATAAACGCGGCAGCTCTTGCCGCCCGGCGCCAAAAGGACCTCGGTGACGTAGCAGGGGGCGATGCGCGGATCGGAAAGCTCACCCTCCAGCATGGCGGTGATCTCTTCCTGAAAGGTGCTGGCGACGCGGTCGCGGTGATGTTGGCGGGCTCGTTGTTCAGGCATCGTTGTAACAAGTGATTTTACCACCCGAGCCGCCGGCATCGGCGTACCTTGCGACTTCGGGCAGATGAGAGCCATGCAACTTTAGTCGCTGTCGGGGGCGGAGATGTCCGCCTCGGCCAGCGTTTCGTGGGCCTCGGGGAGCACCACATCGGCCTCCACATAGCTGTCCACGATCTCGCACCCCAGCCCCACGGACAGCCGCCGGGCGGCTGACTCCACCTGCGCCAGCTGCCCGCGCAGGTAGCCGGCTGAGCCGGAGATGGCGGCGATGCCCAGGGTCGCCCGGTTCCAGACGGGTGCCTCGTCCAGCTCGGCGACGGAGATGTTGAAGCCGTGGCGCAGCTTGTCCTTGAGCGAGCGCACCACCTGGCGCCGGTCCTTGAGCGAATGCGCGTGCTCGATGGCCAGTTCCAGGGTCAGCGTGGCGATAGGCATGCAGGCAGCCTCCGCTGAAGAGCCTAGCAGGCGCCCCGCCCGCATGCTGTATGGTGCAGGAACGCAGCCCAAATCCAGGAACAGGTGAAAGAAACCATGAGCCAGACGCGCAGACGCTTTTTGAAGAAGGGTGCCCTGGGTTTGGCGGCCGCGGCGGTTGCCGGCACCAGGGAGCTGACCGGCGCGCAAACGCCCGGAACCCCCGGTGCGCCGCCCGCCTTTGGCACCGCGCCCCCGGCTGGTCCCGCGGTGACCGCGGCGACCTTTCGCGAGGCCGAAAAGGTCGTCCGCGTGGACTACACCGAGGCCCACCTGGCCGAGGTGGCCGGCAACTGGCAGCAGTCCATGGCCCCCCTGTACGAGCGCCGCACCGGACCGCACAAGCTCGAGCTGGGCTACGACGAGCCGCCCGCCACCGTGTGGAACCCGGAGCTGAAGCCCCTCGGCACACCCTCTACCGCGCCGGCCGGCAGCTTTACGCCGGCGCTGGCGGCAGAAATGCCCCTCCCGGCAAAGGACGAGGACATCGCCTTCAGCACGGTCGCGGAGCTTTCCGGCTGGGTGCGCACCCGCAAACTGACTTCGGAGCGGCTTACGCGCCTTTACCTCGACCGGCTGAAGCGCTTCAGGCCCACGCTGAACTGCGTGATCACGCTCACCGAGGAGCATGCGCTGGCGCAGGCCCGCGCCGCGGACCGCGAGATCGCCGCCGGCAAATACCGCGGCCCGCTGCACGGCATTCCCTGGGGAGCCAAGGACCTGCTCGATACCGCCGGTATCCCCACCACCTGGGGCGCCGAGCCCTTTCGCCACCGTGTGCCCGAAAAAGATGCCGCGGTGACCGGGAGGCTGAACGCCGCCGGTGCCGTGCTGGTCGCCAAGCTGAGCCTGGGCGCCCTGGCGCTGAACGATGTGTGGTTCGGCGGCCAGACCAAAAACCCCTGGCTGCTGGAAGAGGGCTCGTCCGGTTCCAGCGCCGGGCCCGGCGCCGCGGTGGCCGCTGGTCTGGTGGGCTTTGCGATTGGCT
>CBDCLP010000004.1:0-72471 GCA_965218675.1 Granulicella sp. | reverse complement strand
GGTAGCGTGGCTGATCGCGGTCTTTCCCGCCAACCTGTGGATGGCGCGCCACCCCGGGGCCTTCCCGCGTGTGCCGCCTTGGGTGCTGTGGACGCGGTTGCCGCTGCAGCTGCCCATGATCTGGTGGGTGTGGCGTTACACGCGGCCTTCGCCCGGCGCCTGAGCCTGCGACAGCCGTGTGGATCGCGCCGCCCACCCCAGCACGGCAGGCCAAAGGTGCGCCGCCGCGGATACCAGCGGCTGGGTCGGCCGGGCCACCAGCGCGCGGGACAGCAGGGTGGCCCGGCGAATCTGTGGCCGTAACTCGGCGGCAAGTGACCGCTGGAAACTCTGGGCGGTTTGGCCCGCAAGCAGGCTGTGCGCGGCACGCAGGCCGCTGTGCAGGGCCATCGACATGCCATCGCCGGTGAAGGAGGGGATGACCGCCGCCTGGTCGCCTACGGCCCAAAGGTCCGGGGCGATGGCGTCGCGGCGAACAAAACCGTAGGGGATGGACGAGATGGCCAGCGGTTTGTCCAGCAGCGGCTGCGCGCCCCGGAGCCGGTCCGCCGCATGGGGGTTGGCCGCGCACATCGCCGCCAGAAAACCGGGCCAGGCGCCCAGCCTCGCCAGCCGCGAGCGGCGCAGCAGGGCGCACAGGTTGGCGTTGCCGCCTTCCACGAGCTGCAGCCCGGCATAGCCCTCCGGAAAGAGCAGGAGCTCGACGTGACCTTGGAGCGCGGCGGCCTGCGCCGGAGCGAGCTGCCAGTACATCTTGAAGGCGACGAGGTCGCCCTGCACACCCGCGGGACGGGGCAGGGCGCGGAGGTCGTGCTTGCCGGTGGCCAGAATGGCCTGCGGCGCGGTGAGCTCCGCGCCGTTGCTTAGCCGTGCCTGCCAGCCCGCAGGTCCTCGCTCTAGGCTCTGGACGGTCACGCCACGGTGCACGCAAACGCCGGCGCGTTCCGATTCCACAAGCAGCAGGCCGTCCAGGCAGCGGCGCGTGAGCGACTGCGCGGCAAAGGGCAGCGGGGCGGAGGTGACCCGCGCCGCTGAGCAGAGCCGAACCGCATGGATGGGGTGCGCTCCATGCTGCTCCGGCAGCACGCCCAGCGCGGCGAGCATGGGCAGGGCTTCCGCGCTGAGGAACTCCCCGCACACCTTGTGCCGGGGCGCCGGTTCGCGCTCGATCAGCGTCACCGCCCTGCCCGCCCGCGCGAGCACGATCGCCGCGGCAGCCCCGGCCAGACCGCCGCCGAGCACCAGCACGTCGGCGGGGGCATGTGCCGGGGTCAACGCAGCCTCGTGAGGCACAGCCGCCCGATGGCGCAGCGCTGGAGCCGGACGGCGGTTGCGGGGATCTCCGCCGCAGCGAGCAGGCGCAGCCAATCCTCCTCGCGAAATGCCCGGCGGATGGAGATCAGGCCGTCGTGCTGCACAAAGGGGTGCCAGCGCAGCAGCCGCGACACCGGGCCGTAGAGCCCATACGAGCGCTCGCTGCGCAGGAGGTCGGAGACGAACCAGCCGCGGCGCGCGTTTTGCTCCATCCAGCGCAGAAAATGGACGATCTCATCGTCGCGCAGGTGGTGGGTCATCAGGGAGCTGATGACCAGGTCCGGGGTCTGCGTGGAGGGCTCGGTAAACACGTCGCCTGTGATCCAGCGGATGCTGTCGAAGAGCGCCCGGGTGCGGGAAAGCTCGCGCGCGGCGCGCGTGGCGTGCGGATTCAGGTCGATGCCGGTGAGCTCGAGCGGCACCCGGTGTCGAAAGCCCCAGCGCGCGATGTGGCGCAACACATCACCACCCCCGGAGCCGACATCGACGAGCTGCAGGGGATTTACGGCGATTGGCTGCGCCCGGGTGGCCTCCGCCACAAAGCGCAGGGTGGGCCGGTAGGCCAGGGTGAGGCGCGTGGTGGCGGCGATGTCGCGCACGGTGGCGCGAAAGGTACCGTAGGTGCAGGCGCCGTCCATCCACTCGGGCAGGTCTTCCGGGTCGGCGCGCTGCGTCAGGTCGGGCTGGTCGGTGCTATTCACGGCGTCTTTGCTCATTCGAACGACCAACGCCAAGGGCGCAAAGAACGCAAAGAGACGCAAAGAAATCGTGGGGTACCGTGGCGTTCTTCGCGCCCTTTGCGTTGGTCTCTACACCGCATGAAACAGCATCGTCTCCGCCGTAAGTCCCGGCCCAAAGCTCATGGCGCAGCCTTGTTGTCCGGGTTGAGCCTCGGCCAGCAGACGCTCCAGCACGAACATCACGGTCGCCGAGCTCATGTTGCCGAAGCGCTCCAGCACCTCGCGGGAGCAGCCAAGGGCGTGGGCAGGCAGACCGAGCCCGCGCTCCACCGCATCCAGCACGGACTTGCCGCCGGGATGCACCCCCCACAGGCTGATCTCGTCCTTGCCTGGCGCACCGAGCACCGCCGCGCCGCCACTTTCCAGCGCCCTGCCGATGGCGCCGGGCACCTGCCCGGAGAGCAGCATGTCAAAGCCCAGGCCGCCGATCTTCCAGGTGATCAGCTCGCGGGAGCCCGGAATCAGCACGGCGCGAAAGCTGTCCAGGGCAAAACCGCGCGGCTCCGCGGAGATCAACGAAGCCGCGCAGCCATCCGCGAAGACCAGAAAGCTCAGCACCTGTTCGAGGTCGGTGGTCTCCTGCAGGTGCAGCGTGCACAGCTCCAGGTTGACCATCAGCACCCGCGCCCCGGGCTCGGAGCGCACGATGTGCCGCGCCGCTTTGAGGCCGTTGATAGCGGCGTAGCAGCCCATAAAGCCGATCATGGTGCGCTCCACATCCGGGCGCAGGCCGAGGTGCTCCACGGCCTCAAAGTCCAGCCCCGGGGCGTACAGGCCGGTGCAGGTGGTGACAAGGACGTGCGAGATGGAGGCCCGCTCTGCCTCGGTGAGCTCGAGGCGGTCCAGGGCGCGCCGCATGAGCACCGGGGCAAAGCGCTCATACACCTCCATGCGCCGGCCCGTGGGCGGAAAGGCGCCGGTCCGGTAAAACTCATGGGCGTTGATGTGGAACTCCGTGGAGGCGTCGTTGGGCGTCAGCACGGAATAGCGGTGCTCGATGCCGGAGCGCGTGGCCATGCGGTTGAACAGCGCGCGCAACCGCGGTTCAGCGGCACCGGCCAACAGGTTATCCGCAAAGGCCACAAACGCCTGGTGTACATCGTGATCAGGAACGGCGGTGGCAACGCGATTCAAAAAGGCCTGGGTCAAACAAGAGCCTCCGGGGGTGTTGCCAGTTTAGATGCCGGAGGGCGGAGACGGGGTGTGGGGAGGGTGGTGGCGCCCTCAAGTAGGCTGTGCGGCCTCATCGCTTCCCTGTGCCCAAAGCAAATTTGTCCCTTTTTGGCGGAATCGCTCTTACTCATGGGGCAGGTTAGGCCACATCTGACGGGTGGCGGCCACGACCTCCTGGGAGCTTGCGCCAGAACCAAGCAGATCGAACATCTTGTTCGCGCCTGCAAGCGCGTGTTGCGGCGCTTCGGTCCGGTTGGCCTCGGCGAGCGCCCGGGGGAGTGTGTTCAGGTCGAGATTGGTGCAGTAGGCAGGGGTGCCGGGCTGCTGACGCCAGGACTCCTGGAGGGAGCCCGCATCAAGGCCGTCAAAGCCGAACTGGTCCACAAGGGCGATCAGGAGGGTCTTGGCGGCGGTGTCATCGCCGGCTACCGGGAGAGCGATGCGGCCGGGTGCGCCTTTGGGTTTGCCTCCTTGAGCGAGGCTCGGGGCGATGATGTTGTTGAAAAGCTTGATCACAGGATGCTGAATGTGCTGGGCCACCCACACGCTTTCCGGCGTGCCGTTGTCAATCTCGGCGATCTGACCATCACGATGAGCCGGATAGTAATTGCAGGTGTCGATGACGGTCGCGCTTGCGGGAAGATCCTTTAGCAGGTCCTTCGGGAGCTGCGGAACGCTCTTCAGCGGGATGGTGATGACCAGGATGTCCGCGCCCTGGGGAGCGTCTTCCGCCTTGACCGGGGTTGCGCCGGTCTTCTGTCCAACCTCGCCAAGCGTTTCCGGCCCGCGCGAGTTGGCGATGACCACGGTGTGCTGCAGCTGGGTGAAGTGCCGGGCAAGGGCTGACCCGATATGACCTGCGCCGATAATGCCAATCTTCATCGTGACAACTCCTGGTATCCGGAAATGCGCACCCAGCAGGTGCCGGCTGCATCGCTCCCTTACTCGGATTCAAAAACGGTCATCGGCGGTTCAGGATTGCTGCGGTAAAGAGAGTTTGGGCGCCATGCGTTCGCCGGGATTGGCTGGCGGCATAGCGTGTGAGGCGAGGTGACGTGTGGAGTCTCAGGCGCAACTCAGGTGTTCCTCGCTACTTCGTGATCATCAGGGTCAGCGTCGCCCTGTGGCTGTTGCCTGCGGCGTCCGTCGCGGTCACCGGGAGGAGGTAGGTGCCTGGCGGAAGCGGCTGCAGCGGTACGCGGACGGTGCCACATCCCCCCAGGCTGACCAGTGCGACCAGGCTTACGACGAGCGCCAGCGCTCCGAGCCGCTGCCGCCGGCGCCTCCATGCGAGAGGAAAGGCGAACACGACGGCGAACACGACCCATGGCCGCCGCATCCCAGGCGTCCCATTTGCGGCTGTTTGCGCGCTGCTGAACGTGCTCACCGTGAGCGTCGAACTGCCAGTGGCGCCCGCGGTCAGCGTCACGGAGGAGGTGCTGAGGGAGGCGAATACGGCTCCGGGACCCGGATCGACGTTCAGACGAAGGGTTCCCGCGAAGTCTCCCAGACTGGTCAGGACGACGTTGCTGGTGCCCTGTTGACCCGCACTCAGCGACAGAGACGCTGGCGTCAAAGTGATGCTGAAACCGTTGTTGATGACCACCACCGTCGTCGTCGCAGTGGCAGCTGCATACTTGCTCGTGCCAGCGTAGGTGGCTGTGATGGTGTGGGTGCCAGGCGACAGGGTGGTCACCACAAGCGAGCCGTTGCCATAGGTGTCGGGGTTTACCGTTCCCAGGGTTTGGCCGCTATCGTCGGTCAGGGTGATGGGGGAAGGAACCGTGCCATCCTTCGCCGTGGCAACCACATGCAGCGTTACGGCCGCGCCCACGGCTGAGGTCCGGGGGGACGGAACCAGCAGCAGTGAGGTCGGGATGGGATCAAACGGCAGAACCAGCTTCAGGGAGGTCGCCGGCGGAAACTCCTGATTGCCGGGATAGTTGGCGACGAATTCGTGGATGCCCGACGTGGGTTCGGTCACCTGGAACATGGCCGTCCCGTCTGCCTGCACGGTGGCCGTGCTCGTTGGATTGCCATTGTCCATGAGCGTGATGCTGCCCGTGGGTACGCCAAGCGATGAGCTCAGATGTGCCGTCAGGATGGCTTGCTTCGTGCCTGTGGGCAAATAGCTCTGCGGGGTCAACAGCAGGCTCGTCGGCGGAACGCTCTGCGCCCCTGGCAGCTCGTACGCACCCATGTCGATCGTGGGGTAACCCTTTCCCGTGGCATCGGTAGGCCGCGGGTGGCCGTCCAAGTCTGATGTCAGCGAGTAGGTCAATAACGGGTCGGGGATGGCGCGTAACTGCGCGAGGATGCTGTTATTGCCGGCGTCCACCGCCGGGGAACCTTGTGTCAGCCGGTAGTTCCCGCTTTCTGCGGGCAAGAACTGCGGATCGGTGAGGATGTTGCCGGCATTCACAATCTGCTGCCGGCAGCTCGCGTCGAAGACGGGCTGCGAGGAGGGTGCAAACAGATTGTGATCGACCTGCAGCGTATCCTGCACCGCGGGGACGTACGGTCCCCCGCGTCGTCCACGCAGGCGAAGGTGGGCCCTGAGCCGGGACCGGCACGGATGATGTTATTGGCCACCATGACGTCATTGCCGGCAAAGGCGGCGGACTTGGTGAAGAGGAACTGGCTCGGCGTGCAGGTCTGCGTACACAGTGATGTAGGCGTATTGTCGACGATTGTGTTGTTGGCCAGGATCTCCTGAATGCCCGGGTCGGCGCCGAGGGCGATCGAGAACTGGATGTCCATCTGATTGCCGTAGAGCAGGTTCTGCGCGAACACAAACGGCTCGAACAGCCGAAAGCCCACTCCCGGGAAGATGTACTGGTATTTGGCGCCCACCGCCAGCGTCGTCACCGTGTTATTGCGGATCGTGTTGTTGTAGATCAACGCGCGGCGCGCATATAGGATCGCGCCGATGATCTCGCCGGTGATGTCACTTTGGGTTTCAAGCCTGTTGTTCTCGATCACATTGTCGTGAACCTCGCTGTCCACCTGATTACCTGATAAGCCTATGTTGATGACGTAAATGCCGGATCCGCCGCTGAAGTAGTTACCGGCCACCACACCACCCGCCAGCCCGACCGGCGTTGGGTCGCCTATGAAGCGGTTGTTGGTGATGGTCGGTGTGCCAGGTCCGACTAAAACCTGGGCCGTTGAGGGCGGCGGGATCAGTGAGTTCAACAAAGCAACCGGTTTCACTTTTGGTGGCGGTGGACTGAGCTGTACAAAATACAACTGCGTCGGATTGTTGAGCGTGAACCCGTTCAGCACCGTGCCCCGACCTTCGTCGGAGAAGAAATTGGCGATCGGCCTGAACCCATCAGTCTGGGGATCGAGCGTCGCATTGATCACCGTGGCGGCGACCTCCGGCGCGCTGTAGCTGGTCGCTCCCGTGGTGACGGTGACGGCTTTGCCCTTGAAGTTGAGCTGCTCGGTGTAGCTGCCCGGCGAGACCAGAACGGTATCGCCATTGTGTGCCGCGTCGATGCCGGCCTGGATGCTGGGCTGGTCCTGGGGGACGCGGATGGTTCTTTGCGCGGCTGCGACACCGGCGCATAGGGTAAGAAACATCAGCACACAAGCGGTCAGCGAGCGTTTACGTGCTCTTGCAGGCTCTGCTCCAGGTAAGCGTACATCGTTCAACGATGTGCCTAGGCTCATCACGCCCTCCACGGTACTAGCTGAGCCCCAGCTTCGCAACGACAAGAATCGTTAGAGAGCTGCCCAAGGGGCGGCACCTAACGTCCCGAGCACTGGCCCATTCCGTTAGGCATGTAAGTCCTCATACGCGGTTTTGGAACTTATGCGGTTTAGGGAGGGTCTGATTCTTCAAAAAAGCTTGCCTCAGGGGCTAAAGCCCGGCGTGTTCTCAAGCACTTACGGCATAGCTAAAGATATGCCCCTTCCGAAAGCCCGAATAGATCAGAGGTTCCTTAGAGGCGCTTTGGGACCACTACACCTTGCGTTTGTTCCTGGCCAAACGCGTTTCTCCCGGAACTTTGTGCCGTGGAGGAACGTACCTCTACGCAGCAACCCGGTTGCGGCTAACCCGCAGGCCGGGCCGGGTAGACTTGCGTAGGGCCTTGTGTTTCCGAGCTATGGATAGAAAAGACGCATTCCGGATGGCGCTGGCCTCGCTTTGGGCGAACAAGCTGCGTTCTGTGCTGACGCTGCTGGGGGTGGTGATCGGCGTGGCCAGCGTGATCGCCGTGGTGACCCTGGTCAACGGCGCCAACCGGTTTGTGGCGACCAAGATCAACCGCTTCGGGGCCGATGTGTTTACCGTGGCGCAGCGGCCCAGCGTGATCACCAGCTATGAAGAGTTTCTGAAGTACGACAAGCGCAAGGTGCTGACAATGGACGACTACCGGGCCATTGCGGCCTCCTGCCGCAGCTGTCTGGAGGTGGGCGCGAGTTCGGTCACCGCGGGCAAGATCGTGGCCGGGCGCCAGAACAGCAGCGGGTCGCAGATCCGCGGCTACACCGCCATGATGCCGGACATCAGCAACATGAACATCACCGAAGGCCGCAGCTTTGCGCAGGCGGACGAGGATCATGCCAACCATGTGGCGATCATTGGCACGGACATCGAAGAAAACCTGCTGGGCGACGCGGACCCGCTGGGCAAGGAGATTCGCGTGGACGGCGTGCCCTACACCGTCATCGGGCTGGGCGAAAAGCAGGGCAAAACGCTGGGCGTGAGCCAGGACGACTACGTCGCGATCCCGTTGACCGCGTACCAGAAGACCTATGGCACCAGCAAAACCATTTCCATTGCCATCAAGGCGCCGCAGGGGCCGGCCATGGAGCGCGCCATCGACGAGGTGCACCTCCTGATGCGCACCCTGCGCCACGACCGGCCGGGCGCGGACGACAGCTTCACCATCGAAACCAGCGACAGCCTGATGTCGTTGTGGTCGCAGCTGTCCAGTTCTTTCGAGCTGGTGGCCGTGGCCATCGCGGCGATCTCGCTGGTGGTGGGCGGCATCGTGATCATGAACATCATGCTGGTCTCGGTGACCGAGCGCACCCGCGAGATCGGCGTGCGCAAGGCCCTGGGCGCCAGCCGCGGCGACGTGCTGCTGCAGTTCCTGATGGAAAGCGCCACCATGGCGCTGGTGGGCGGCATGATCGGCGTGACCTTTGGCGTGGGCTCGGCGGAGGCGGTCACGGCGCTGCTCGGGTTTCCGTCCAGCCTGGCGGTGTGGAGCATCTTTGCGGGGCTGTTTGTGGCCATCTCGGTGGGCATCTTTTTTGGCGTGTATCCGGCACGCAAGGCGGCCAACCTCGACCCCATCGTGGCGCTGAGATCGGAGTTCTAGATGGCCACCGTGACGCAACAGCGCGAAGCCTTCGGCATGGCCATCGACACGCTGCGCTCCAACAAGCTGCGCTCCGGGCTGACAACGCTGGGCATCGTGATCGGGGTGATGACGGTGATTGTGATCTCGTCGGTCATCAATGGACTGAACAACAATGTGTCGGCGCTGGTGGAGTCCTTCGGCACCAATATCCTGTGGGTGACGCGACTGCCGGTGATTGGCGTACGGCCCACTGCGGAGATGCTGAGCCGCAAATACCTCACCTTTGAGGACGTGGAGGCCATCCGGCTACTGCCGCACGTGGTCGCGGCCGGGGCCAGCCTGCGCTACCAGAACCCGACGGCCTTCAACTCCGGCCTGGGCACCGCCAAGTACAGGGGCCGCAAGGCAGAAAATCTGATCATCGCCGGCGATGATGCCGCGAACGCCCGCGTCTACGACCAAAAGGTCGCCGAGGGACGCTTTCTGACCCAGGCCGACCAGGATCGCGCGGCCGATGTCACGCTGCTCGGCCATGACACCGCCGAAGACCTGTTTGAGGGGGAAGACCCGATCGGCAAGGACATCACCATCGAAGGCCGCACCTTTACCGTGATCGGGGTGATGGAAAAGCAGAAACAGCCCTTCGGCAGCGGCAAAAATCCGCAGGACAACCTGGTGCAGATGCCGGTGACCACCTTCCACAAACTGCATCCGGAGGTGCTGGACTACTGGGTGAGCGTGAAGTACGACGACCAGAAAAACCGCCCCATCGTGGAAGATGAGATCCGCGAGCTGCTGCGCCGGCGGCGCAAGGTCCCCAACACAGCCGACGACAATTTCGTGATCTCCGGTGCCGACTCGCTGACCAAGCTGTGGAGCCAGATCACCGGCAGCCTCTTCTTTTTAATGCTGGGGTTGAGCGCGGTGGGGCTGATGGTGGGCGGCGTGGGCGTGATGAACATCATGCTGGTCTCGGTGACCGAGCGCACCCGCGAGATCGGTGTGCGCAAGGCCATCGGGGCGACGCGCGGCACCATCATGCTGCAGTTCACGGTGGAAGCCGTGGTGCTGTGCGCGCTGGGCGGCGTGCTGGGCGTGGTGCTGGGCGCGGGCCTGTCGCTGCTGATCAAACTGGCCATCAGCGCGCAGGTGGGCGTGTGGTGGGTGGTCGCGGCGCTGCTGTGCTCCTGCGGCATCGGTCTGGTGTTCGGCATCTACCCGGCGTGGAAGGCCGCCACGCTGAACCCGATCGAAGCCTTGCGCTACGAGTAACCTCGCCGCCGTAGCGCGTGTCACGGGTTGGCTAGACTGGTTTGAAGTGAACACCTTCGCGTTTTATGTACCGCTGCTCACGGCGCTGCTCACCCTTTGCGGCATCGGCTACAGTCTGCTGGCGCTGTGGGGTCTGCATCGGTTCCGGCAGACGGCAGCGGCGGGCCCCAGCGCCGGGCCGGAGCCCACGCTGGGTGTGTCCGTTCTGAAGCCGCTGCGCGGCACTGACCCGCGCCAGTATGCCGGCTTCGCCTCCCACTGCCAGCAGCGCTACGCCGGACCTTTCGAGCTGGTCTTCGGTGTCAGCTCATTGGAAGACTCCGCCGTGGCCGCCGTGGCACGGCTGCGCGTGGAGTTTCCGGATGTGCCGATCCGGTTGATCGAGTGCACCGAGCGGCTCGGCGCCAACGGCAAAGTCTCCACCCTGACCCAGATGCTGCCCGAGGCCCGCTACGAGCACGTAATTGTGAACGACTCGGACATCCTGGTCTCGCCGGAATATCTCGAGCAGATCATGCGACCGTTTGCCGCCGTCGTGGGCAGCGGCCAAAAGCCACTGGGCCTGGTGACCGCGCCGTATGTGGGGCAGGCCGAGCGGACGTTTTGGTCGAAGCTGGAGGCGCTTGGGATTTCGACGGACTTCATCCCCGGCGTGCTGACCGCGCGGACGCTGGAAGGTGGCCTGCGGTTCGGCCTGGGATCGACGCTGGCGACCACCCGGGACGCGCTGGCGGCCGTTGGCGGGTTTGCGGTGCTGGTGGATCAGCTTGCGGATGATTACGAGCTGGGGGCGCGACTGTTTCGGGCCGGCTTCCGCGTGGAGCTGGCGCCGGAGGTCGTCGCCACCAGCGTGCCGGCCTATAGCTGGCGTGGCTTCGCGGACCATCAGCTGCGCTGGGCGCGGTCCACGCGGGATTCGCGCCGCGCCGGCTACTTCGGGGTGCTGTTTACCTTTGTTCTGCCGTGGGCGCTGGCCACGGTGCTGGCCAGCGCGGCTTCGCTGTGGAGCCTGAGTCTGCTGAGCCTGGCGCTGCTGGTGCGGCTGCTTGTGGCGCTGAATGTGGGCGTGGGTCTGCTGCGCGACGGCCAGGTGCTGCGCGATCTGTGGCTGCTGCCGCTGCGCGATGTGCTGGGCCTGCTGTTCTGGGCCTGGAGCTACGCCTCCGATGTGGTGGTATGGCGCGGCGAGCGCTTCCGGCTGCGGCGGGGTGTGCTGGAACGGGTGTGAGTGCCGTAGCCGCACTGCTCCAGCCGCTTGGCACAACAGCGACACACAGATTCTCGTCGGGAATGACAACCAAAAAGCGAGGTCAATGAGTGCTCAGAAGATGTGCTTGATCGCGCGGCCTGTACCCTTGACGATCTTGCCTGTGCCCTTGGCCGCGCCGACGCCGACATCCTTGCCCGCCACCGCGCCGCCCTTGCCGACCGCCCCGGCCGCGTTCAGGGGGTGCAGCGTCACGAGATCCGCGGCACCGCTGCCGGCGCCCTTGGCCGCACTGCCCGCTCCCTTGCCAGCGCCTTTGCCGATGTCGCCGTTGCCGCTGCCGATGTCGCCACCCGGGCTGCGCTTCCCATGCCGGCCCGTCGGTTGCTGGCTCTGCTGCTGCTGTGCGGTTGGTGCGCCGGGCGGCGTCTTGGCTGCGGTCTGGCCGTAGGCGCCCAGGGAGCCAGTGAGAAGAATCAGCGTTGCCATGCGGGCGGTTTGCTTCATATGCGACCTCCCGCAATTTGATGCGCCTGCTGGAAGCCACGCACCTCTTCAGCCACTTGCCCCAACGGTTCCGACCGCTCTTTTTGCATCCCTAGAGTGAACAGTGGCGATCTTTTTGGCGCCCAAGTCCTGTTGGAGTGAAGACGATCCGATGAACAGATTCGCCCTGGGTGTTCTTTGTTTTGTTTTGGGAGTGGTTGCCGTCTTTGCGGGAGCGTATGTTTACCTGCGGGTGGGTGCGCCGCCGGTGGCCGTCACAGACCCTGCGCTGCCGTTTGAAAAGCAGATCGTGCATGTTCCGCTGCATGCCCGCATTGCGCGCGAGATGCCGCACACCGTGCCCATCCAGGCCACACCGGAGAACCTGGAGGCCGGGGCCACGCTGTACAAGCAGCACTGCGCCTTCTGCCATGGCGTCCCGGGGCACGATTCGCCGATTGCCAGGAACATGTATCCACCAGCTCCTCAGCTTTGGGAGTCGCACCGGGCCGGTGTAGTCGGTGTCAGCGATGATCCAGCCGGGGAAAGCTATTGGAAGATCAAGAACGGCATCCGGCTGGCGGGCATGCCTTCCTACGCTCACCTGCTCACCGAGCAGCAGATGTGGCAGATCACGCTGCTGGTCAAAAATGCCGACCATCCCCTGCCACAGGTGCAGCGGACGCTGGCGCCGTAGGCCGCCGGGCGGCCGAAACGCGGATTCGCTTCGGGAAGGGACAACAAAAAACCGGAAAACGCAGATTTCCTTCGGGGGATGACAACAAAGAGGGCGTGAGCGCTTGCCCTAGCCTGCCGCGTCCGTGGGATTGCGGGGTTTGGCAGAGGGTCGGAGCTCGTCGTTCAGGTCGTCCAGCTTGTCCTGCAGGAAGTTGATCTTGCGCGACAGGGCCTGAATTTCGGATTCGGCGCGGCGATTGACCTCAAAGTCCAGCTGCGACCGCACGCGATCCTTGGCGTCCTGGCGGTTCTGGCTCATCATGATGACCGGCGCCTGGATGGCGGCCAGCATCGACAGGAACAGGTTCAGAAGGATGAACGGGTAAGGGTCCCAGGCGCGGCCGCGCAGCAGGACGTTGATGGTGGTGTAGATGGTCAGGATGACGGCAAAGGTGATGATAAACGTCCACGAACCGCCAAACGAGGCAACATGGTCAGCGATGCGCTCGCCCACGGTTTCGCGCTCGTCGATGATCTCGTTCGGGTTGCGGGCGGAGCGGCCTTTGACGAGCTGCTGTGTGGCGTGAATCTCGCGGGCCACCACGGTCAGCAGATCGAGCCCGGCCATGGGCTTGCGCTTGAAAAGCTCGGTGAGATCGTGGCGATCGACCTCGACGCACGCGCTCGGTTCCATGGACACCGCGGTGGTCTGGTGGGGGGCGTCATCCAGCATGGAGGCAAAGCCGAAGAAGTCCCCATGCCGGGGCTCGGCAAAGAGGACCTCCTGGCCGTCCTGGTCCACCGAGGTGACGCGAACGCAGCCGGAAAGCACGATAAACGCGCGCGCCGAAGGATCGCCGATTTTGTAGATCCGCTGCCGGGGCGCAAAATCGCGGAGCTCCACCTGCTGCGCGAGCACGGCGAGCTCATCGTCGTCAAGGAGGGAGAAGAGGGGGACGTGGCGGAGTTCCTGAGGATCGACGGGCATGGGAGAGGGGTGAGGAGTGAGCGAACGGTGCTGCGGTACATGATAGCGGGTTCAGATCAGAGGGCCGTAGTCGTCACGTCGCCTTGGGATTCAAAACGAGGGTCTTTCCGCCACGCAACTGCCTCGCTCCGTGGCAATGGCGCAGGAATGGCCTTCAGATCTTCACTCCTCCCTCCTCACCTCTCACTCCTCACTCCTATTACTCACAATCTCCTTGCCTCCGCTTCGGGCCAGCACATACACCGGACCGGGCAGCGGTGGAAGCGTGTTGGGCGGGTCGGTGAGGGATTGCCACAGAAAGATGCGCTGCGGTCCGTTCCACCTGGCGGCGAGGCTGGCCGGGCTTTCGAAGATGGGCGGTGCATCGGAAAAAAAGGAGCCATACCAGAGATTGGAGCTGCGGCCTTCCAGGATGTGCAGCGGGTTCAGCGCGCGCTTGGGATCGGCGGTGTAGGCCGTGGGGCGTTGGAGATAGAAGCCCAGCGTGGAGCCGGCCTCGTACTCGCCGTGGAGGACGACAAGGTCACCGGGCCGGACCTGCGGGCGGATGGCCTCCGCAAGCTGCGCGGACGTAAGCACGGGGGCGAAGGTCTGGAGGCCCATGTGCGCGGCGAGCAAAAACATAAACGTGCTGGCTGCCAGCGCGAGGTTGGAGGCGTGGACCTGCCGGCGGGTGCGCAGCAACCACGCCAAAGGCCAGCCCAGGCCGAGCGCCACGGCCGTCAGCGCCAGCGGCAGGCGAAACATGCCCATGGCCTGCGCGTTCAGGTCGAGGAAGTGGCCGAAGCTGAGGGCGTACTCGCCGGGATTCTGCTGCAAAAGCTGGGCGAGGTCGGTGGTTGGGGCGGGAGTGCGCGTGTGCAGGATAAAAAATACGCACGCCGCGGCAGCCAGCAGGCCCAGGCCGGCCAGCACGGCGGTGATGCGTCGGCCGGCGCGGCGGTGGGCCTCGGCCAGGGGCGCGCTCACGGCGCGGTGGGCCAGCCAGCCCGCGATCAACACGGCGGCGGCGGGCAGGGCGGGCAGAATGTAGTACTCCTGCCGCGTGGAAAGGGAAAAGAAGAGCAGGACGAAGGCGGCCCAGATCGTGAGGAGCAGAAGACCGCGGCGTTGCAGCGGGAGGTCATGGCGACGAAACTGGCTGCGCCACTTCGCCGAGCGCAGCGGGACCGCCCAGCCTGTGGCCTTGAAGGCGAAGGCGGACCAGGGCATGAGCCAGACCAGGCAGAGCCCCCAGAACAGCACCAGGGGCACGGTGTCATAGTCGCGCGGCACGCGCAGGTTCAGGTAGCGGAGCAGGTGCTCGTTCATGAAGTAAAACCACCACCAGCCGCGGACGTTGCCGTCGGTGGGCAGCGGCACCTTCCAGTGCCCCCAGGGCAGGGCGGCGCTGGCGTCGCGCACAAACAGAAACGGCGCGGGGTGGCCCTGTGTGGGGTTGGCCAGCCCGGCGGCGATGTGCCAGGGCGCGGCGATGAGGAGAAAGACGGCGAGCGAGCTCCAGGGGTGCAACACTCGCAGGCGACGGACGCCCCGGCGCACCCCGCGAGTGAGCAGGAGATAAATCAGCACAATGCCGACCGGAAAGACAATGCCGATCAGCCCTTTGGTGAGCACGTTCAGCGCACAGGTGGCGGCAAAGCCCCAGCAAAGCAGCCGCACAGGCTGCGGAGGGGCCGGGTGGCGCAGCGTGCCGTCCAGCTCCTCGGTGCGCCAGAAACAGAACAGCGAAGCGCTGATCCAAAGGCACACCATCGCGTCCGGGATCGTGATGCGCGTGAAGATAAAGACGCCAAAGCTTGAAAGCAGAATGAGCGCCGCGTACAGGCCGGCGCGCGCGGAACGAAAGAGACGCCGTGCCAGCGCATCGGCCAGCAGCGCGAGCGCCAGCACGCTGAGCGCGAGCGGGATGCGCGCCGCAGCGGCGAGGGCCTGTGGCCGGCTCACTCCAAAGAGCCCGGCTACGCGCAGACTTAGCGCCATGGACCAGTAGAGCAGCGGCGCTTTTTCGAGGTAGCGGATGCCGTTGGCGTAAAGGGTGACGGGGTCGTGCCGCAGCAGCATCTCGCGCGCGACCTCCACGTGCACGGAGTCGGCGTCATCCAGTAGCGCGGGGCGGAACAGGGTGAAGCTCGCGTAAAACGCGAGCCATAACAGCACGGAGACGAGGAGCGTGGAGCGGGGTCGGGCGGGAACGGCGGCCGGCATCACGGCTTAGTGTACGGGGCTGCGGGCGGGCGATCAGCGGCGGCCCGCACCAGGACGCGCCACGACACGGGTACCGCCGGCTGACGACAACTTTCGAGGGATAGCTGAAACCGCGGGATCTTCAGCACACTGAATTCACCTTTCGCTGACGGTCAGCAGCGTCCGAGGACCACCGGATCAGGATTTCGCGGGTGACGCCGCGAAAACGCCCCGGGATAAGGGTCCCGGGGCGTACTCGGTCAGGAAAGGTGGGTGATGCGGTTGAGACCGGTTACGGTCCGTCGTAAAGGAGTTACCGTCACCATTCCCAGTGAAACCATCATTGGGGTGCTGACGGCGCTTCTTGCAGCGTTGGGCAGGCTTGTGGTCCTGCTCGTTCACCACTAACTCTTCAACAACTCCGGGAGCGGAATACGCTGACCCTCCCGGAACTTCCTCTATTCAATGCCGCTCCCTGCGGCCTGTCAACCCACAAAAGAGTAACGTGGGGCTTGCTCGGAAGTACCCGTAAACTTACGGTATGGGGCGGATGCGGCCGATTTTGGCGGGGCGAGCGGCCGATCTGGTACAGATCGGCGCGGCGGAGGCCTTTGCCGCCCACAAGCCCGGGCCGCCAGCGGAGCTGATCTTCGGCGAGTGGTACCCGGCGACTCGCAGCGACGGCCTTCGCCCCGGAGACACGGCGCTGACAACGCTGCTCGGCATCCCCATGCTGCTGGGGCGCAAGGACGACCGCACGCTGTTTGCGCTGCGCGACCTTTGCCCACATCGCGGCATCCCGCTGTCGGCGGGGTGGTTCGACGGCGAAACGGTGATGTGCAAATACCACGGCTGGCGGTTCGAGCCCTGCACCGGGCGCTGCGAAGAGATCCCCTCGCTGACCTCGCACGATCACCTGGAACCCACAAGAATTTACGCCAACGCCTTTCCCGTGCGCGAGCAGGACGGCTATGCGTGGGTGTATGTGCCGGCGGCTGGTGCGGGCCGCGTGCTGGACGAGAGCACATTGCCGCCCGTGCCGGAGCTGCCGAAGTTCGCAGGCCCGACAGCAAAATTCCGCACCGCCCACCTGAGTGCGGAGCTGCCCTGCAACGTGGATCACGGCATCATCGGGCTGATGGACCCAGCGCACGGACCGTTTGTGCACCAGGCGTGGTGGTGGCGCTCGGCGGCGAGCATCCATGAGAAGACCAAGCGCTTCGAGCCGCTGCTGGATGCCGAACACGGGGGCCGCAACGCCGGCTTCCGCATGAGCCCGCACGCGCCGAGTTCGAACTCCGCCCCCTACAAGCTGCTCGGCAAGCCGGTGACGACCATCGACTTCCAGCTACCGAACCGGCGCTTTGAGACCATCGTGGCCACGAACGCAAAGGGACGGCAGCGCTGGTTTTCTTCGCTGACCACGGTCACGCCGGTGACTCCGTCGACCTGCCGCATCGATGTGGTGGCGGCATGGAACATCGCCTACGGTGTGCCGTTTGTGACCACGCTGGTGAAGTTTTTCGGCGCGCGTTTTGTGGCGCAGGACCAGCAGACCATGGTGGAACAGGCGCGCGGTCTGCGCTCCAACCCCGCGCTGATGCTGATTGACGATGCCGACAAGCCGGCCAAATGGTACTTCGCCCTGAAGGGGCGCCGGCTCACCGGCAAGGGCGAGCATCCGCTGGCGGACGGCCCGGTGGAGTTGCACTGGAGAAGTTAGCGCTGCCTTTTCCCGCGAACCTGGCCGTCATCTCCCACTCCAAAACCTCGCATCTATGGGGAAAGGGGAGATCAAGCGATGAGCCAAAACGGCGTTTACAAGACGACCACCTATCTGAGTGCGGCGGCTGCGGCCGGAGCCGCGGCGGCATACCTCACGCGCAATGAAACCATGATGCAGAGCTTTGAAGAGCTCGGGTACCCGAACTACTTTCCGCAGCTGCTGGGGGTGTGGAAGGCGCTGGGCGCGGCTGCACTGGCGACCCCCTGGGCGCCACCGCTGTTGAAGGAGTGGGCCTACGCCGGCTTCACCTTCACCTACACCGGGGCGGTGGTCTCGCACCTGGCGCGGGGGGAGAAGGCCAAGAGTCTGGCACCGCTGCTGTCGCTGGCGCTGCTCGGCGCCTCCTATGCGGCGCGGCCAGTCAGGCAGAGGCCGTAAACGAAGCCGCCAGACCTACGTTGTTTCGACCTCGACGATGCATCACTTCGACCGCACCTGAGAGTAGCCGCAGAAGCTGTGGAGACGCCTGCTCTTCGTTGGCGACTGGAACCCGCGCACCCTCACACCTCACTTCTTGCCGCCTGTACCCTAGACACCATGCGCTACGGCTTTTGGCTCCCTGTCTTTGGCGGTTGGCTTCGCAACATCGACGACGAAGGCATGCCCGCCACCTGGAACTACGTCCGCGACCTGTGCATGCAGGCGGAAAAGCTCGGCTATGACCTCACGCTGATTGCCGAGTTGAATCTGAACGACATCAAGGGACCGGAAGCGCCCTCGCTCGATGCCTGGTCCACCGCCGCCGCGCTCGCCGCGGTCACCAGGCGTCTGGAGCTCATGGTCGCTGTGCGTCCCACCTTCCACAACCCCGCGCTGCTGGCCAAGCAGGCCGCCAACATCGATCGCATCTCCGATGGCCGCCTCACGCTCAACGTCGTCAGCTCCTGGTGGCGCGATGAAGCGCTCCAGTACGGCATCCCCTTCGATGAGCACGACGACCGCTACGCCCGCACCGGCGAATGGCTGGATGTCCTCGACGGCTGCTGGTCGCAACAGGGCAGCTCCCACCAGGGCCGCTTCTACGACATCGACGCGAACATCCTGTCGCCCAAGCCCATGCCCCAGCGCACCTACTCCGGCTACCAGGCCCTGGACACTGGGCCCGGGCCCCTGAATCCTCGCTCCGGGCGACCCACGCTGTACGCCGGCGGCGAGTCCGAAACCGCAAAAAACCTGATCGCCGCCAAATGCGACGCCTACCTGATGCACGGCGACGACCCCCACACCATCGCTGCCAAGGTCGACGACATGCGCCAGCGCCGTGCGCGGCACCCCCATCTGCCGCCCATGCTCTTCGGCGTCACCGGCTACTGCATCGTGCGTGACTCCGAAGCCGAGGCAAACCGTGAAGTGGACCGCATCACCGCTGCGCCCGACCCCCAAACCTCGCCTGCGGGCTTTGCTAATTTCGAGCAGTGGACCACCGGCTCGAAGCTCGAAAAGAAGCTCTCCCTGCGCGACTATTCCGTGTCCAACCGAGGCCTCCACTCCGGCCTCATCGGCACCCCCGAGCAGGTCAAGCAACGCCTCGCCGACTTCGAAGGCGCCGGCTGCTCGCTGGTGCTGCTGCAAAGCTCGCCGCAGCAGGAGGAGATGGCCCGCTTCGCCCACCAGGTGATGCCACAGCCTCGCGAGGGCGTGTGAGTTTTACGTCGATCGGTTGCCGCGCATCCTAAAGAGTGTCCGGTGCCATGCTTGCTCGGTAAGCCGCAAGCCGCACAACTCATTTTGAAGGGAATTCCTTATGAAACGCCTCGCTTTTGTTGCTGGCGCCACGCTGCTCACCGTTGGTCTCGCGGGGTGCCCCGGCGGCGCTTCGGTCAGCACGGACTATGACCACAACGCGAACTTTTCGCAGTTCAAAACCTTTTCCTTCGCGCACGTCACCACCGACAATCCGCTTTATGAACGCCGCATTCGGGATGAGGTCAGCAAGGATCTCGAGGCCAAAGGCCTGCGCCCCGCGGAGGGCAACGGGGAGTTGGTCGTGACCGCCGTCGGTTCCGTGCACAACCGCCGCGAATACCAGACCTTCTACGACGACCCGGGCTTTGGCTACTACTGGGGCGGCTTCGGCGATGGCTTCGGCCCCGGCTACCAGACCACGCAGGTGGTCAAGTACCCCGTCGGTACGCTGGTCATCGATATGTATAACGGCAGCAACAAGCATCTTGTCTTCCGCGGGGTCGCCAAACGTGGTATTTCCGGCAATGCTGATAACAACATCGCCGGCGTCAACAGTGCTATCGACCGCATCGTCAATGCGTATCCGGCCAGCTAGCAACGGCGTCCACCCCCGCCGGGCAAAACGTGGCAGGCGCTTCGAAGCTTACGGTGCCATGCAACACCGCACATCCGCCACGCTCAGGGCCGCATTGCTTTGCGGCCTTGCGGCGTGGGTGTGCGGCCCGCGGGCTGTGGCGCAAGCCAGACCTGTCGAGGTTTCCCTCGGTTGGAATTACGCCTATGACGACCAGGGCGACGGCTTTGCCAACGCCAATGGATGGTACGGCACGATCAACGTCGCGGTCTTCAAGCGCGTTGGCTTCACCTTCAGCCATGAAAGCTATTGGACCGGGTATCGCGCCTCCGGGCTGAACCAACACGTTTACTTGTTCGGCACCACCTTCAAGCTCCGCAAGGATGAGCATCGCGTCAACCCGTTTCTGCAGCCCTTCGGTGGGGTCACACGCGCCAGCTACGCCGGCACCATTGAAGAGCAGCCCACCTTTGAACTCGCCGCCGGCGCCGACATCAAGCTGCATGGCCGACTCTCCTTTGAGGTGATCCCCGCCGAATACGCCTACGCGCACGGCAGCGTCGGCAGCCTCAGCAACTACCAGGCAGGAGCCGGCTTCGAATACACCTTTGGCGCCAAGTAAAACCCCGACGGCCATCAGCGGGTGCCCCATCCACACGCAGTGGGTGCCCTATCCATACGCAGCTTTATCGCGGATGGGTGAGGTTGGGGTAACGTCTGAGATCTCCGCGACGCCCACCCATCACTTCGTGAGGAGTGGGGCACCCCTTATGAAAACGGAATCCGTGACATCACCGGTCGCGGAGCATACCCTTAAGGCCCATGAGCTCGCTCGACCGTCGCCGCTTTCTGCAAATCTCCGCCGCTGCTGCTGCCGCTCTCACCGCCGCGCCCCTGCGTATGCTCGCCCAGGCCACATCGAACGCCGCCCCGCTCACCCTGCACCCGGAGCGCAGCGGCCCGCAGGTGCCGGCGAGCTTCATTGGGCTCAGCTATGAGATCGAGCAGCTCGCCGATCCCGGCTTCTTCATCCGCAGCAACACTGGCCTCATCGCCCGCTTTCGCGAGCTCACCCCCAGCGGCGTCCTTCGTCTCGGCGGCAACACCTCCGATGTCGGCTGGTGGAAGCCCACCGCCGCCAGCACACAGCCGCCGCTGCCACCCAACGTGGTGCCCTCCGTCGAGCCCGGCACCCGACCCTTCCAGCAGCTCGCCTATGCCGTTACGCCCGAGGCGGTGAAGAACCTGCGCGGCTTTCTCGATGCCACCGGCTGGACCTGCCTGTACGGCATCAATCTCGGCACCAACACCCCCGCGCGCGGTGCCGGCGAAGCCGCCTTTGTCTTCGGGACGCTCGGCCCCAAGCTCGAATACTTCCAGCTCGGCAACGAGCCGGATCTCTTTCAGCGCCGCTTTCGCGATCCCAAGACGTGGAACGTCGATCGCTACCTGGACGATTGGCTGGCCATGGCCAACGCCATCCGCGCCCGCGTGCCGCAGGCCCGCTTCGGCCTGCCCGACACCGCCGGCGACCCTACCTGGAGCTCCCGCATCGCCGAGCGCCTGGGCGCGCTGCCGCCCGCGGGCACAGGGCAGGGCCCCAGCCGCCCAAACATCGCCGCCGTCACACACCACTACTACTTCGGCGGTCCGCCTTCCAACCCCGACGTCAACATCCCGCGCCTGCTCAAGACCGACCCCAAAGTCGCCCGCGTCGCCCAGACCACCCGCGAGGCTGCCGACAAACTCGGCTGCGTGTACCGCATGAGCGAGGGCAACACCTGCTATCAGGGCGGCAAACCGGGCGTGTCCGACGTGCTCGCCGCCGCACTCTGGGCTGCGGACTACGCCCTTTCGCTCGCCAGCTTCGGCTATGCCGGCATCAACCTCCACGGCGGCGGCGGCAAGGCCGTGGGCAACTCCCTGGGCGGTCGCCTGCCCGGCGAAGCGCTGCTGAAACCGGGCGATCCCCCGCAACCTCGCCCGTTTTACACCCCCATTGCGGACAGGAATGGCACCTTTGTCGCCGAGCCGGACTTCCGCGGCCTTCAATTCGCCGGCCGCTTCGCCGGCGCCACCATGCTGCCGCTCGACTTCGATCCCGGCCCCGCAAACGCCACCGCCTACGCCGCCAGGCTGCTCACCGGCCAGCTCATGGTCGCCGTCATCAACAAGGACGCCAAGCAAGCCGTGCCGCTCAACCTCGCCGGCTTCAGCCCCGCGCTGATCCTCACCGGCCCCGCGCTGGACAGCTTGGACGTCACGCTCAGCGAGCCGCAGGCCAACGTGGAAGCCAACCACGTCCCACCTGCCAGCGCCATGCTCCTGCTGAACGTGCAGGGCTGAGCCGCACCCCCCGCTCACAACCACGCGGGGCACCGCATCCAGCCTGCCCAGCCAGTCAATCACCGATTCTCTGTGTCAGGCCTTAAAGCTGTTTATATTCAGGTAGGGCTTCACTTCTTTCGCGCTGAAGGCGCGACACATAACAGCCTGGGCCAAAGGCCCAGGTAACTGCAGATAGAAGTTCGAGCGCTGAAGGCGCGACACATAAGCGCAGCTACGCCTGGAGGAAAACGGCCTTAGCCTTTCTTTCCCTCTCCGGCAAACACAAACGGACTCACGAAATCAGCCAGGCTCGTGAAACTCGCATCCCGCAGTGAGATCACCGGATTCTCTGTAGGCCACGGAGCGTCAAACGAGTCCCAACGGATGCCCGCATCGTGCTGCGGGTCGTACTCCTGGGTGACGTGGTAGACCATCGTGGCCGGCCCCTGCCGCACGTAAAAGCCATGCGCGATGCCGCGCGGCAGGTACACGGCATTGCTGGCCGAGTGGGACAACTCATATACCTCAAATGTGCCGAAGGTGGGCGACCCAACGCGCAAGTCAAGCGCTACATCGTAGATCGCCCCGGCCGTGCAATACACCAGCTTGGCGTGGTCACTGGGCGGTAGCTGAAAGTGCATGCCGCGTAGGACATTGACGTAGGACGTGGTGTAAAAGCACTCCCTGAAATCGGCTTCAAGACCCCGCTCCTCGAAGACGGACCGTTGAATCGTCTTCACAAAATGCCCGCGAGGGTCCTGCGTCACAGGGAACTGAACGATGTAACATCCCGGAATCCTGGAGGGGATGAACTGAATACCCCGGGACGGGTGGAACTGTTTGGGCTGCGAAGGAGACATGGTTTTTATGCTTGCAGTTCCTTTTGGGGCGATGCGGCCTGCGTTTGTGCTGTGTAGCCGGAGGAAAAGGGATAACGGAGCACGATGAACAACAGCACAACCAGAACCAGGCTCTTGATCTGCCCGTCTATCTGGTTGCCGTTATAAATCAACTCGGGCAGAAACATCAGGCCGATCGTGCAGCACGTCAGAGCCGGCAGAAGACCTGGAACGCGTTTCCCCGCTCGCGCTGCATCCAGCAACAGCATCAGCAGCAGGGCCGTCAGCGTCAGCAGATGCAGCAGCGTGTACTCAAAGGAGGTTGGGGGAAGAAGTACGCACACCACCACGCAAAAGGCAAGCTGATTGCTGAGCGGCAGCTTGCGAACACGCGTGAACAGCAGGACCAGCACAAGGAGAGCCATGGCCCCGAGATACAAAGGAAGCGCCTCAGGAAACCGGCCCCTGGCAACATGGTCTCTGAAAGGGACCTTGTAAAGCGTAAACAGGGAGTGGTCAACCCCGGTCTCCTCACGCACACGCAGCATATAAAGATTGCGAAACCTTTCCAGCCCCGTGGCGATGCCGCTGGATGCCTGCGAAAGTGTCGGCCCGACGTACCAAAGCGACAGAAAGGAGTAAGCCACTGCCAGCGCCGCGCCGACCACCGTCTGACCCCATCGCTTACGGTACAGGGGCAACACCAAAAACAGGGCCGGGTAGATCTTGAGCGCTGCTGCCAGCCCGAAGCAAACCGCTGCGGAATACCCCCGCCCGTGCCAGTACAGCGCAACGCCGCCGGCCAACAGGGCCCAAAGCACGATCTCAATATTGGCCTGCGTCAGCGCGAACCAGATCGGGTAGGCGCACAGAAGCGAAAGACCAACATAGCTGGCAGCTGCCCCGACCTCGATGCCGCGTTGCACCAGCGCTTGCCCCACAAGAACGGCGGCCAACAGCAAGGCTCCCAGGGAAAAGCTCAGATATGCTGCCACAACGTGTGGTGCGGCGGCATAGAAAAGTTGATACACCGGCACGGCCGCGGCAGGGTACATAAAGGGATTTGTTGCCGTGGAGGTAAAGAACGCCTCGGTGTGCAGAAGCGCAAAGCGTGGATAAAAGAACAGAAGGTCCGGATACGGGCTATCCTCCCTGCGAATCGGGGAGGTATACATCGGCGGTCCAAGGTGAAGCCGTTTCTGGCAGATCCACTCCGCGCCGAGGCACACAAAGACAGCAAGGATGAGCAGGCAAAGCAGCTGAACGGTGACCAGGGGAAGTGGGCGTGATGCGGCATGCTTACTCGTGGGCATCGGGCTGGCTTTCTCCATGTTCCGGGCTGTGCAGCTCCAGCTCCACAATACTGAGGGAACGGTTTTTCATTTGCAGGTACATCCGCCCCAGGTATTCGCCCACAATGCCCAGCAGCATGGCATTGATCCCCAGCGAGCCAAGGATCAGCACCGTGATTGTGGTAAACCCGGCCGGCGCGCGGAACCCCGTCGTGAAATACGCGACGATGTACCCGGCACTCGCCAGCACAGTCCCCAGGGCCACCAGCATTCCCACATAGGTGGCAACACGCAGCGGCACAACCGACTGGTTCAGCAGGCCATCGAGCGCGAGCATGATGTTGTCGTAGAACGAGAACTTCGAGCTGCCCACCGCCCGTGCGCGCCGTGCATAGTCAATGCCGGTCTGTCGAAAGCCAAGCGTGGCGATGGTGCCCCTCAGGTAGGGCTTCGGCTCATCGATGCGGCGCAGCTCTTCGATCACGCGCCGGCTGATCAGCCGGAAATCACCCGCATCACGCGGTATGGGGTCCTCGGAAAGCACATCCACAAGCCAGTAAAAGGTCTTGCGCGCCATCGTCCAGCGCGTGCTCTCCAGCCTGCTCTTGCGGATGCCGTACACCACATCCGACCCCGCCCTCCATTCGCGCAAAAACACCGGAATCAACTCCGGTGGATCCTGCAGATCGCAGTCCAGCTGGATCGCCGCAGCGCCCCTGGTCTTCAGGTAAGCCGTCAAGATGGAGCGCTGGTACCCAAAATTCCTCGAAAGCCGATACGCTCGCACCCGCTCGTCTGCCGCCGCGAGCTCGCGCAGCAACACCGGCGTCCGGTCCGAAGAGTGGTTGTCGGTAAAAACAAACTCAAAGCGATAGCTGTCCGCCAGTGGATCAATCACTTCGCGCACCGCAGGGTAAAACAGCGGAAGACTGTCTTCCTCGTTAAAGACGGGAACAACCAGCGAGACCAGCGGTCGTGGATCGGGATTGGGACCAGGGACTGTCATCGAAACATCCAGCGAAGGGCGCAAACCCAGTGTACGGCTGCCCAGGAAGTTGATGCGCGTCTTTTCGTACCTTGTGGCCAGGCCGCGGAACTGAAAACGACCTCCGGCAAAGAATCAAGTTTGGTGACAGCCTTTCGTCCTCTTTGTAGTAAACGCGAATGTGTTATTGATAGAGGGCGGAGCTGATGAGAATGAACTCGCATCTAATCCGACTCTGATTCCTGGACACACTCCTTATGGGCTTTTCCCGTTCTGTACTGCTGTGCGCTTCGATGTTGGCGTTGCCCTTGTCGGCTTTTGCTGCACCTATCGACCTGTTTACGCTGACCGGCAATGGTTTGGATCTGAGCTTTACGGCGGCCGCGACACCACAGCCGGAAAGTTCAGATCCAACGCTGGGGTTCTTCCTGGATAACGTCAAATTCGCGGCAAATGGAAAGAGCTACACCGCTCGCCCGGCCGACTTTTTTGTTAGCGATGTAGGCGGCGGTTTTGCGCTGCAGGATGACGACGACCTCATCCAGTACTTCTCATTTGGTGGCGCTCAGCTCTTTACAGGTAGCGTAAAGACGCCAACCTTTCTTCAGGGTACGTTCAACCTGCAAGCGGATTTCTGCCCAGACCAGGATCCCGACGGACCGCAAACCTGCTCGGTGCTGCCGACCTATGCGCTGACAATTGCGCCACAGGTCGCATCAACACCGGAACCAGGGTCGTTGCTGCTGTTGGGCACAGGCCTGCTGGGTGGTATCGGTGTCTTGCGGCGGCGGTCTGGGGTCGCTGGCTAGGTGTATCCGGGCTAGACAGGGACTCGGCAGATCAAACCGCTGGGCCCCTGTTTACCTTGCTGTTGATCCCGACATGACGGGCACTTGCCATGGTCTCGGCACTGCTCCTCGCAGCAGCGGAACATGCCGGCTCCTCGGTACGCCGCTAGGTGGCATGAGCGCTCGGCAACTCTGCCATTCTAGCCGAGCAGTCCGCCAAAGCCTCCTTTAAGGTGCGCATCGCAAACTGCGGGTAAACGCTTGTCAGTGCGGAGCAATCCAGTCCCGCTGCCAGCGGTCGAGGTGCCACCTGCCCCAGGGCCGCCGTCGTTACCCCCTGCAGTAACGACGCATCCAGTCCAAAGTGCGCGGCAACCTGCTGTGCAAAGGCCAACCGGTCCATGCGCTCCGGCCCGCACACATGCCAGATTCCCGAAGCACCTGCCTCTGCCAAGCCCACGCACGCTCGAGCCAGGTCGCGGTTGTACGTCGGCGTGGAAATCTGGTCCTGCGGCACACGCAGCGTACGCCCGGCTTCCAGGTTGCGCAACACGGCATACAGGTAGTTCTTCTCGCGCAGGTCCACCCCGTACACCACAGTGGTTCGTAGCACCAGGGCCCCGGGGTGGGCAGCCAGCACAGCCCTTTCGCCGGCGAGCTTGCTGCGTCCATACTGGCTCAGCGGCTCAGGCCGGGAGTCTTCACGGTACGGCCCAGGTGCTTCCCGGCTTCCGGCAAACACATATTCCGTCGAAACATACACAAACGGCAGCCCGCGCTGTTGCGCATAGCCGGCCAGCACCGCGGGGCCGTCGGCATTGGCCCGCATCGCCAGCTGCGGCTCCGATTCACAGGCGTCCACGTTGGTCATGCTGCCCAGGCAATAGATCGCTCCCAGGTCAACCGAGTCCAACTCGTGAACGGCTGCCGCTACGCTCTGCTTACTCGCAAGGTCGAGCTGCAGAAAACCCCTCCGCCCCTTGCTCGACGTGGGCAACACCTGACCCGGCGAACGGCTCTCCAGCCACTCCACCAACTGCGTCCCAACCTGGCCCGAAGCCCCAATCACAAGGCAACGTTTGCCGTTATCCCTCTTCACGGAGGAAAGTTTAGCACTCGGTTCCGCGCAGGCGGAGGGTGTCTCCGCGCGCAGCGACGACTTCGGGAAGACCTCCGAGAAAGCGGAAAGCAGGGCAGAAACACATCGCTGTTGGCCCGTCATGATCGGCATGGCTCACCTGTGGTGGGCATCCTACCGGCATGAGTCCTCCCGCCCGCAACGAACCTCCCGCCCAGAACACGCCGCGCACAGTCACTGACAACATCCAGGCAGTTCTGGCGATGCAGTCGAGGCTGGAACATCGCCGCACCCTTGTCGACCGCATCGCTGACGTCATTGGCGGATTTTCCGGCAGCATGACCTTTGTGTTCCTCCACCTCGGCTGGTTCACGGCCTGGTTCCTGATCAACACCGGCCTGATCCCCGGCATCCGGCGCTTCGACCCCTACCCCTTCATCCTGCTCGCCATGATCGTCTCGGTGGAAGGCGTTCTGCTCAGCACCTTTGTGCTGATGAAGCAGAACCGCATGCAGTACCGCGCCGACATCCGCGAACAGCTCGATCTTCAGGTCAACCTGCTGAGCGAAAAGGAGGTCACCAAAACGCTGCAGCTGCTGCGCGCCATCTGCGACAAGCTCGAGGTCGACCCGTCCGTCGACAAAGACCCCGAGCTCGAAGAGATGGCCAACACCACCTCCGTCGATCTACTCGCCGAACGCATTCAGACCGACTTGGAACCAGACAAATAAGCCGCTATCGCGCGACGCCGCTGAGCCGCCGCCACCGGTGGCGAAGAAAGCGATTCCAGTACATCAGCAACCCGGTAATCGTGAGCACGGCCAGGCTCATGCCGAGCAGAAACCACAGCACCTTCACCGCGAGCCCCCACACCGTGCCAAAGTGCAGCGGGTGCATGCTCCACAACATCCAGTCGCCCAGGGAGTGCCGCTGGCCGTAGTGCCATACGCTCAACACCCGTGCGTCCGCCGAACGCACCCGCACAATGTCCCGATGCGCGAAGTTCCCCGCCTGGCCGCGATCCAGCAGCACATAACACTCCCCGGTCCGCAGCAGGGGATCGCTCACACTCCATAGATGGCCTCCCGGTGAGGCCTTCTGCGCCGCTTGCAGAACGGCCTCAAGCGACGGGCGCACATCTGCCGCAACGGGCCCGGCGCTGGCAGGCGCGGGAGGCAGCATCCCCTGCAGCGGCGAGATCGCCGCCACGACCGCCGTCACCTGGCGATACCAGCCGAAATAAAAGCCCGAAAGCGCCCACCACGCCACAATGGCCAGTGTCCAAAAGCCGATGGCGCTGTGGAGGTCGTAGTTGACGCGGCGCCAGTTTGACCGCAGATTCAATCTCAGGCCACGTGTCCAGAGCCGGACGCCTGGCCACCAAAGCACCAGGCCTGTCACCGCCACCAGCAACAGCAGCGCACCACCCAACCCGTTCACTTGCATGCCCCACCCTGCAGGCAGCAGCAGATTGTTATGCAGGTCCTGTAGCGTTTCCAGCCATTCACTCGGAGCCGCGGTCGTCTGCCCCGTGACGGGGTCCGCTATCCACCGGCGGGCCTGTCCTTTGGCGTTCTTGCCAATCAGCAGATACACGGGCAGCACGGCGGTGGGCACCTGCAGATTGTCGATCGTCGCACCGGGCTCCGCAGCGCGAAAGTTATCCACGATCGTTCCCGGCGGCACCTCGCCTCCGTTCGCAACCTGGTGCAGCGAAGCGGGCAGGGACCCTCGCATGAGCTCGTCCTTGAACACCAGCACGCTTCCGCTCAAGGCCATCACGACGAGGTATAGCGATAGCAGAACGCCCGCCCAAAGGTGAATCTGGAACAGCGCCCGGCGCAGCCATAGCCGTCGCGGGTTGTGCGTTGCGTTGCTGAGGAATCCCATGCCCGCCGCCAGCCTAAAACCGGTACGCCGCCGTGCCCACCACGTTGCGCAGGTATCCGTAATAGCAGGACGAGCTGCCCGTGCAGGTCGCCACATAGCGCTTGTTGGCGAGGTTGGTCGCGTTCACGCTCCACAACGTATGCCGGTACCGGAAGCGCAGGCTCGCGTCCAGCAGCGCGTAGCTGGGGAAAAAGAAGGAGTTCAGGCTGTCCGCCGCGTTCTTTCCCACCAGGCGCACGCCGAAGTTGCCTCCCAGCCCAGCAAAGCGTCCACCCTCCCGCGTGTAGTCCGCCAGCGCCGACGCCTGGTTGCGCGGCGTTTGCGGCAGCCACTTGCCTTCATGCGTCGGGGTGACGTCGTGCAGATCGTCGGTCGCGGTCAGCGCGTAGCCCGCATGCAGATTCCACCCATGCGCCACGTTGGCCACACCCTCCAACTCCACACCGCGGCTCCGCACTTCGCCGCTCTGGTATTGGTTGTAGCTTCCATCGGCGACCAACACATTGGTCTCGTTGATCTGAAACACCGATGCCGTCAGAAACCCGTTCCAGTCATCGGGCTGGTACTTGAGGCCGCCTTCGATCTGTCGCGCATGGGAGGGTGCCGCCGGCGTTGTGCTCAGCTTCGTCGCCGGGTCGTACACATACGCACCCGCGTTGGGCAGAAAGCTCGTGGAAAACGCAAGGTACGGCGCCCATCCTTTGCTCGTCAGATAACCCACACCCACCCGGCCCGTGAAGCGCCGGTCGAGCCGGTCGAAGTTGGCGTTCGGTGTCAGGAAGTTCGCAATCGCATTCTTCGCAAAGTCCTGCCTCCCACCCAACGTGACGATGAGGTGTTGCCGATATTTGATCTGGTCCTGCGCATACAAGCCATGCTGGTCCAGGATCGAATCGTTGTTCAGATACGGCGCGCCGGTCGGAATTGGCGTCTGCCCGTACACGGGATGAAAAAGGTTGAGGTCGCTCACCCCAAACAGGTAGTAGCTCGTCGCCCTCTGCTCCAATCGCTGGAAGTCATACCCAAGCAGCACAGTCTGTTCCCACGCCGAACCCGTTCCAAACCTCCGCAGCACACGGTTGTCCGCGGTGTTGATGTAGTTGGTATTCGGCGTCGCAAAGAGCGCCCGCGTCACGTCCGTGAGGCTGGCGCCGTCAAAGCCGCTGCCAAAGATGGTCTGTCCCTTGAAATCGATGTACTGGTAGCGGAAATTTGCATGCGCGTCCCACCCATCGCCAAACAGATGATCCGCCGTATAAGCCACCGAGCCCTGGTCCCGCGCCACATCGTCATAGCCCGGCTCTCCCACAAATGTGCTCACCGGAATCGTGCCGTTCGGATTGCTGTCGTACAGCGTTCCGTCCGCTGGCAAAAACTGGCTCCACTTTGTGCGGTCGTGCTGGTAGTCCGCGAGCACCGTGACGCTGGTTCTTTCGCTCGGGCGCCACATCCCCTCAGGCGCAATTAACCGGCGATTGTCCTGCGTGAAGCTGGTCTGCGTATCCGCATCCCGCAGCAATCCCAGCAGCCGGTAACGCCACACCTGCTCGCGGTCCAACGACCCCGTCGTGTCTGCCTGCAGCTGCCGCCGGCGGTAGCTCCCAAAGTTGCCGGCGATCTCGGTCGACCGCTCCGCCTGCGGCCGCTTCGTCACCTGGTTGATCAGTCCGCCCGGCGGTACCTCGCCATATAGCACCGAGCTTGGCCCCTTCAGCACCTCCACGCTTTCCAGCTCATACGGGTCCAGCTTGCCGGAAAGGGAGTTGAAGCGCATGCCGTCGCGATACACCCCAAAGGTTTGCGCATCAAACCCGCGCAGCTTCAGCCAGTCAAACCGCGGCTCCACGCCGTATTCATCCGCCGTGACCCCGGGCGTATAACGCAGCGCCTCATTCATCGTGGTGACGCCGCGCGCACGCATCTCCTGCTCGTTCACAAGGGAGATCGACTGCGGCACCTCCACCAGCGGGGCATTGGTTTTCGAACCCGCATTGGACGCAAACGGCACAAAGCCCGTCTCCGCCGTCACATTCACCACATCCGTCGCCGAACCCACGCGCAGCCGCACCTCCAGCCGCGCCCCGGTCGCGCTGATCTCTACCTGGCGCAGGTCATCCGCAAAGCCCGGCTCGCGCGTCAGCACCGCATACTTTCCTGGTTTCAGCGTAAAGAACGCCTCCCCCTGGTCGTTGGTGATCCCATTCCACACCAGGCCGCCGCATCGCACCTCCACCGCCGCATGCTCCAGCAGCGCGCCGCTCGCATCCGTAACCCGCACCAGCGCCGGCCCGGCCACCGCCTCCGGCGCTGCGGTGCACGCCGCGGCCTGCACGGCCGGTTCACTTGCCGCTGCTGTGCCGGCCACAGCCGGCATTGCGCTCAGCATTCCCACCGCTACCCCTGTTCCCAGGCCAGTTCGCACCCAATCTGCTGCTGACATCCACTACACCTTTCTCAGGCGCAAGAGGGCTCACACGCTCCCACAGTTCGGGAACGGCCGCCACGCTTGGCTTTTTCGATTTCGCGGCTGCGGCAAAGCTCGTTCCCCGAGAGGAAACGCCATGCGGCAGCATGCTGAGGGGCCTGCGATCAAACTACGACTTCTTCGGTCCGAGATCAAGTCTGTCTCGTTTTGATCCTGCCCGCAGACTTCCCATCCCCCTTTGGCCGCCGCTCCTCCCCCAAAGGCGTCAGCGCGGCCGCCTGCCGGTAGCCGCTACACTCATCAGATATGTGCGGAATCGTCGGCTATATCGGTCCCAAGCCCTGTGTCCCAGTCATCATGGAAGGCCTTGCGCGCCTGGAATACCGCGGCTATGACTCCGCCGGCATCGCCGTTGCGGGCGGCAACACACCCGCAGGCGCCGCCAATGGCCTGCAGCTTCGCCGCGCGCCCGGCAAGCTGCGCAACCTGGACGCCATCCTCAAGGACAACCCCGTTCACGGCACCTACGGCATCGGCCACACGCGCTGGGCCACCCACGGCCGGCCCACCGAGGAAAACGCCCATCCCCACCGCGACGGCACCGGCACACTCGTCGTCGTGCACAACGGCATCGTCGAAAACTACCTGACGCTCAAGAACGCCCTGGTCGCCAAGGGCCACAAGTTCCTCTCCGAAACCGACACCGAGATCATCGCCCACCTCATCCAGGACGAGCTGGAGCTGGCCGGCACCCCCGCCTCCTCCGCCGGCCACCGCACCGTCGACCTTGAAGGCGACAGCGAAGCCGTCATCCGCTCTGGCGAGCCCTCACTCCCCCTCGAAGAGGCCGTCCGCCGCGCCGCCCGCCGCATGACCGGTGCCTTTGCCATCGGCGTCCTCAGCGCCCACGAGCCCGACAAGATGGTCGCCGCCCGCATGGGCCCGCCCATCGTCCTCGGTCTCGGCGAGGGAGAGTTCTTCCTCGCCTCCGACGTGCCCGGCATCCTCCACCACACCCGCTCCATCTACTACCTCCAGGACCACGAGGTCGCCACCCTCACCACCGCTGGCATTTCCCTCACCGACTTTGAAGGCGCTCCCAAAGAACTGAAGCCCCAGCGCATCACCTGGGATCCCATCCAAGCCGAAAAAGCCGGCTACAAGCACTTCATGCTCAAGGAGATCAACGAGCAGCCACGAGCCGTCCGCGACACCACGCTCGGCCGCGTTTCCCTCGACACCGGCAAGGTTTTCCTTCCCGACATGCAGGTCTCCGACGACGACCTTCGCAATGCCACCGGCATCACCATCGCCGCCTGCGGCACCAGCTGGCACGCCGGCCTCGCCGGCAAGTTCATGATCGAGCGGCTCGCCCGCATCCCGGTCGACGTCGACTACGCCAGCGAGTACCGTTACCGCGACCCCATCCCCAATCCCCGCGACCTCGGCCTGGTCATCACCCAGTCCGGCGAAACCGCCGACACCATCGCCGCCCAGCAGGAACTGCTCTCCCACGGCAGCAAGACCCTCGCCATCTGCAATGTCGTCGGCGCCGCGGTTACGCGCCTCGCGCAGGGCACCATCACCACCAACGCCGGCCCGGAGATCGGCGTCGCCTCCACCAAGGCCTTCACCGCCCAGCTCACCGCCCTCTTTACCCTCGCGCTCCACATGGCCCAGGTCCGGGGCACCATTTCCGACGAGCAATCGCTCCACTACGTCACCGAGCTGGCGGCCATCCCCGCCAAGCTCGAGCAGGTTCTGCGCACCGTCGACGATCAGACCGCCCAGCTCGCCAAAGAGTTCTATAACGCCCGCGACTTCCTCTTCCTCGGCCGGGGCATCCACTACCCCATCGCCCTCGAAGGCGCCCTAAAGCTCAAGGAAATCAGCTACATCCACGCCGAAGGCTACCCCGCCGGCGAGATGAAACACGGCCCCAACGCCCTCATCGACGAACGCCTCCCCGTAGTCTGCATAGCCACCCAGGACCCCACCGACCCAAGCAGCGTCCTCAAGTACGAAAAAACCCTCAGCAACATCCAGGAGGTCACCGCGCGTTCAGGCCGAGTGATCGCGATCGCCACCGAAGGCGACACCCACATCCACCAACTCGTCGAGCACGTCATCGAAATCCCCCCCGCCCCCGAACTCCTCCTCCCCCTGCTCGAAGTAGTCCCCCTCCAACTCCTCGCGTACCACATAGCCGTCCGCCGCGGCTGCGACGTGGATCAGCCGAGGAATTTGGCGAAGAGCGTGACGGTGGAGTAAGGGCGCAGACCGACATGTACGTCATTTGAGGCAGTTGCGGCAGTTGCGGCGAGTTCACCCCATTCGTAGCACATTGAATAGCATTATGAGGCCATGAGCCAAACGACCGCACGGTTTGACTACGACGCACTTAAAGCAGCGACCAACCTTCGCAAACACAAGGTCAGCTTCGAGGAAGCCATCACCGTCTTCACCGATCCGCTTCACTCCACCATCGCAGATGACGATCACTCGACGGACGAGCAACGCTTCATCGCCATCGGCCAATCCACGCAGGAACGCATCCTCTTCGTCGTTTACACTGAGTCCGAAACCATCGTCCGCCTCATAGGCGCACGTCTCGCCACAGCCACCGAGCGAAATCAATATGAAGAAATCAGCTAAGCAAGATCCCCTCGCCGAGCGCCCCGACAAAGATTTTAGCAAGGGAGTCCGCGGGAAGTACACCAACCTGCTCGCCAAGGGCAGCAATCTTGCGATCATCGACCCCGAACTCCACAAGCACTTCCCGGACTCGGAAGCCGTGAACAAGGCCCTGCGCGCCTTTCTCGACATTCGCGAACAGCTGGAAGCCGCCGCGCCACCGCGCCGCGCAAGCAGGCGCCAGGCGGAGGCCGCGTAGCTGCCGCCATCGCCAACAGACGCGATCTCCGAATCTCCTCCGGGAGGACAACACGGAGGACGAAGCTCTTCACGATGCCACGCGAAGGAACCTCAGCGTTCCGAAAGAGTCACCTGGATCTCCGTATCGCGGGGAAACGTGATGTTGTGACCTTTGGCGACGAAGTTGAAGTAGACGGACTTGGCGAGAGAGTAGTATGCGAAGCCTTGCAGCACCTGGGTATTGCGTGTGCTCAGGGAGACCACGCGCGCGATCAGGCCGAAGCCGTTGGAGGCCACCGTGCTGGCGCCCGGCCGAACGCCGTCGCCTGGCCCGTGATGATCCGGATCGGGGCTTGCGACCACGGCTAGAGCCGCCAGAACCAGCGGCTCTGCATACTTTCCCGGGCCGTTGCCGGCTTTGACCTGGCCCTCCTCGTCGATGGTCGCGTGTTCGCCCGGAGCGGTTTGCGCAGCGGAAAGCCGGCCGTGAATTTCCGTTATCTCTACCGCGCCACTCGCGGTGGGTAGGTCAAGACGGCGAAAGGCGAAGCGCAGGTCGCCATTGTGGCCAAAGCGGCGAGCCTCCCGGGTGCGCACCACCACGCCCTGCAGGTGCGTTCCTTCGGGAACGAGGATCTTTGTCCTGTCTGGCGAGAGCAATGGCTGCGTGATCACGGCATCCACTGGATCGCCGCGTTTCGCCGATGCCGACGTGAGCGTCGAGAGTAACTGCGCGTGGAGGACGCCTTCCGGCAGACGACCGCGCAGGTCCTCTACCGGCAGCGCGGGGTGGGCGGTGTCGGGAAGCGTCGCGGGCGTGGCGAGCTCGGCGTTGAAGTGCGTCTTGCTCCAAAGAATGTCCGGATGGTAGGGCAACTGACCCACCGCCCACTTTTCAACCGTTTCGGTGGCCTCATGCGGCCTCAGGGCATCCCTGGCATCGCTGATCCGCTGCTTCACCAGGTCGGTGGCCTGCCCTGCGAGGGACCGCTTTTTCGCCTGTGTGCCCAGGGTCAGGACGCTGGCGCTGGTCAGGGTTGCCGGGGCGTCGATCTGGATCACGCGTTCGGCGTGGCTGCCATTGGCCGGCAACTGAATCGTGGTGAAGACCACCTCGGGCACCCTGGGCGGGGTGAAGTCGGCTGCTAAAAGGCGGCGGATGTGCTCCGCTTTGGGCCCTGGCCGCGTGCCGCGAATGGTTCCTGAAACCAAAGCACCGGCCGGGATGACCTGGTGGTCGACCAGGTACACGGGCTCGGTGAGACGGCCGTGGAGCGAGGCCCCTTTATGAATGCGGACGCGGTGGTCGAGCACGATCCGCAGCGGCGTCGCCGCCGCAAGCGTGACGTCCTGAGCGCGCAGTATGGAGGCCGCGCCAAGCACTGCCACCACGCCACCGACAATCGCTCTTGAGGAGCTTCGCATGCACTCCTTAAAAAATCCGCTCACTCAGTGATTCGTCGCTGGGGTAGCGGCGCGAAAATAGCCTTTTCGCGTCCGTACAACGAGCCTGCCACCGTGAGGAGAGACCGCCTTCACCGCGATGACATGAAATTCGCTTTGCGCACTGTTAGACGGAGGCCGATACGCAATCGTGTATTGGTTCCGTATGTCTTTGGCGACCTCCGTGGCGATCGCGTCGACCTCGGCTACCGAGGAGGGAAAAAAGGCGATGCCGCCGGTCTCATCCGACAGCGCCTGGAGGTCGTGGCGGGCGTGACGCGCCTCCTCGAAGGAAACATCGTAGAGCAGGCCGATGGTGTAGATGACCGGTCCATTCGCGGTTTGCACGCGCCGGATGGCGGCGGACAGGTCGGCCGCGGAGGCATTGTCGCGACCGTCGGTGACGATCACGATCACCTGTTTGCTGTGGTGCGCCGCCGATTCGAGATGGCCGGCGGCGCCGATCACGGTGTCGAACAAGGCGGTACCGCCGGACACGGTTCCACTCTTGCCCAGAGCGGCTTTCAGCAGCGAAAGATCGCCGGTGAAGTCCTGGTCCAGATAGGCGGCGTCGGCGAAGTTGGTGACGGCGGTCTCGTCTTCCGGATTGGACGCCTGGATGAGGTCGATGGCGGCGGACTGCACCGCAGGGCGCTTGCCCTGCATGGATCCGGAGTCGTCCAGCACCAGTTGCAGCGATACCGGAACGTCCTTGTCGCTGAAGTGAACGATGGTCGCCGGCCGCTTGTCCTCTGACACTGTAAATGCGGCCTGATCAAGACCTGTGACCAGGTGTTTATGGTTGTCCAGAACGGTGCAGTACAGCAGCACCTCCTGCACATTTTCATGGAGCACGTAGCGCGGCGGGGTTGGCGCGGGCTGCTGCGCGGAGACGGTCTGCGGCCGGCCGCTGACGGCGAGGAACGCGAGGAGCAGAAGCCCCGCAATGGATGTGCGCGACCCCGGCGTCGCTTCCCCTGACCGAGTGGAAGCAAGGCGCCGTCGGTTCATTCTGCTCCTCGTCACCTTGGGCCCTTCACCATCATAAGGCGGACTCGGCTCCGTGCTCCATTCGCTGAGGGCGATTCGACACCGCGATCCCATTGCGGCCCGGAGCCAAAACGCAGGTTCCCTGCGGGAATGACAACGAAAGGGCAGCAGACCTGATCAGAAGTCGCCTAGAACACGATCTTTGCGGCTACCTGCAGTTGGCGTGAGGAGCCGCTGTCTCCGGTGGGGAAGCGGGTGGAGGTGATGGTGCCGAAGCTGGCGGAGCCGACGGTTGCGGAGGTGCCGGGGTTGCCGAAGTTGGCATGGTTGGCTACGTCGAAGGCGTCGAAGCGCAGCTGCAGGTTGGCGCTCTCATAGATGCGGGTGTTCTTTTCAAGGGACACGTCCACGTCGGCAAAGCCGGGGCCGGTCAGCGCGTTGCGGCTCAGGCTGCCAAAGCCGTTGGTGGGCACCTGGAAGGTGCAGGTCGGCGTGGTCGCCGCCTGGGTGCAAACCGAGGGCGTAAACCACTGCACGGTCGTGGCCGAGGGCTTCGACTTCACGTACTGCACCGGCGCGAGCAGGTTGGGGTGGGTGAGTCCGGAAAGGCCGCTAAAGGTGGTGACCGTGTCCGTGATGTTGAGCGGGTTGCCGGTCTGCCACTGCGCGATGCCGCTGAGGCGAAAGCCTTCAAGGAGGCGGTTGCCCTTGAACGGCAGATTGTAGACCACGTTGGTGGCGATGCGGTGGCGCGTGTCGAAGTCGGACCGGCCGTAGTTGAGGCGGGGCTGCGTGATGTCCTGCAGATAGGTGCCGCTCAGCGAACCCAGGTCCAGCGACTTGGAGAAGTTGTAATTGAAGTTGAACTCCAGCGAGTTGCGGAAGTTCTTTTGCGCGGTGAACCAGAGGGCGTTGTAGTTGGACTGGCCAAGATAGGTGATCTGGGGCAGATTGGCGTTGGCGAGATTGGCCCCGGGAGCGATGGGGCTGCCCGGCGAGAGCGCCTGGAAGGGCCGTTTGGCGGCGAAGCGTGGCTCATTGAGGTTGACCACCTGGCGCAGATGCCGGCCCACGGAGCCGTAGTAGCCGAGGGTGAAGGTGATCTCGTCGAAGCCCTGCTGCTGCAGGTTGAAGTTGAAGTCCTGCGTGTAGGCGTTGCGGTAGTTTGGCGCCACAGAGGTGATGGAAAGGCCCGCCGCCGCGGCGGAACCGAACAGGTTGCCGACCGGGATGGGCGTGGAAGAGCTGGAATAGTTCACCTTGCTGGTGAAGGGGGCGTTGGTGGCGAGCCCTGTGACGAGGTTGGTCTCCGGTTGATCGGCCATGAAGCCATACGCGGCGCGGATCACGGTGCGGCTCTTGCCGCCCACGTTGTAGCTGAAGCCGATGCGCGGTTCGTAGTTGTGATTCTGGGTGTAAGGGCTGCGCCCCAGGCCGTTGGTGCCCACCTGTTCGAGTGCGTCGAGGCTGGGGATGAAGTTCACGAGCTTGTTGTTGCCCGCGGTGGGTGAGCCGTTCCACTCATAGCGGAAGCCAAGCTCCAGCAGCAGAGCGGGCGAGACGTGGAGGTCATCCTGCACGAAGCCATTGACGGCGTTGACGTAGATGCGGCTGGTCTGCAGCGTGGGTGTGATGTTGTAGGCGTTGGCCAGGCCGGCCTGGAAGTTGGCCAGCGTGTTGAAGGTCAGGGTGCCGGTATCGCCGGTGAAATTGGCGTTGATGAAGCGGCGGTACTCGCCGCCGAACTTGATCGAATGCCGGCCGGCGGAGAAGGTGGCGGTGTCGTTGAAGACGCCGAGCGTATCGACGCGGCCCTGCGGAAAGCCCGCGGGTCCGCCAAAGGAGAAAAAGCCCACAAGCGAGATGAAGGGGATGCCGTTGGGCCCGGTGGTGCCGGTGCCGAGCCCAAGCGAGGTGGGGTCCGTGGTGACGTTGGGGAGGAAGTTGATGCCGATGCGATTGAAGCCGAGGCGCGCGTCGTTGACCAGCCGCGGCGAGAAGACGTGCGTTTCATTGACGGTGAGGATCTGGCGCTTGGCATTGCGGTGGTCACCGAAGCCTGGCAGCGTGTCGCCCTGCAGCGTCGGCTCGGAGCGGGTGTCCTCCTGCAGCGCGTAGAAGCCGTGCAGGGTGTCCTTGTCGCTGAAGATCTGGTCGATGTCGCCGGTGCCCTGGTCGATCTGCACCGGCCCTGAGGCGGTGCCCACGAAGTAGGCCTGGCCGGCGGCGTTGGTGCGGTTGGGCAGGGGAATGAGGGGCAGCAGATTGCGCACGATTGGGCTGGTCACCGCGGCGCGCTGCGCCGTGCTCAGCACGGGGCTGTTGAGCGGGATGCCCTGGTGCTGGCGCAGGCCCTCGTAGCTGGCAAAAAAGAAGGTTTTGTTGCGGTATATGGGACCGCCCAGCGAGGCTCCAAAGTTGGAGCGGATGAACTGCAGCATCTGGGTGCCCTTGGGGTTGAAGTAGTTGCGGGCGTCCAGCGCGTTGTTGCGGAGGTACTCGAAGACCTCGCCATGGAATTTGTTTGTGCCGGATTTGGTGGCCACATTGACGACCGAACCGGAAGACCGTCCATACTCCGAGGAGTAGGTCTGGTTGTTGATGCGGAACTCGCTGGTGGTATTGATCGACGGCTGAAAGGTGATCTGGTTCTGCACCATGTCGTTGAGGTTGACGCCGTTGATCTGAAAGTTGACGGAGTCTTCGCGGTTGCCGGCGGTGACGAAGCTGTTGGCGCCCAGGCCGCGGCTCGGCGAGGTGAGGGAGCCGGTGGCGGGTGCGGTGACGCCGCCCGCGGTGAGCACGGTGAGATCCAGGAAGTGGCGTCCGTTCAGCGGCACCTCCTGCACGGTGCGCGCGTCGATGACCTGGCCCACAGTGATGGTCTCGGTTTGCAGGGCGGGCGCGGTGCCCTCCACCTCCACCGTCTGGCCCGCGCTGGCCGCGGCGAGCGGCACATCCAGCGTGGCCTTCTGGTCCACCTGCAGGGTGTAGCTCCTGACCACATAATTGCTGAAGCCGGGCGCGCTCACGGTGACGCGGTAGTCCCCGGGCGCGAGCGAGGGCGCCACATACTGGCCGGCACCGTCGGAGATGATCGTGCGGTCCGCGCCGGTTCCGTTGTTGTGCAGCACCACGGTGGCGTTGGGCAGAACGGCACCGGTGGCATCCTTTACGGTGCCCGCCAGCGTGGCCGTGGACTGTGCCCACACAGCCGGGGTAGCAAGCAGAAGGGACAAGGTTCCGAGCAGAGATGCTTGTTTCAAAGTTCGAATCTCCTGAGGTGGATCGAAGAACAGGCACGGCGGTCAGGATGGAGCTTGCGAGAGGCGCAGCGACTCACCGGAAACAGCCCGACAGGCTCTGCCGCGAAAGACGTTTGTGGAGCGAAGGCCCCCAAGCACGGAAGGTGAAGCTACGTCTCGATGCGGCGCTGGACTTCCTTGTCGTCCCCACCGGGATGCAGGGACACAGTGGCTGCCCGGTGAACGGCGTAAGCGGTCACCGCGGAGACGGTCAAGCAATCCGGCCTGGTTTGAAGCCGAATCAGGGCTGCTGGTGCTGAGGTTTCACTGATAGTACATCAGCCATACACCGGCGCTTCATCGCAAAGGTCGAAAAATGTGGCTATTGGGCGTAGGGACCCGCCGTGGTCAGGCCACCTTGCACGAGCACGGGCGGCCGCCGCAGCCGGGTAGCCTGCTCAAACGCATAGGCCCAGCCGAGCAGATCGCCGTCGCGCCAGGGCCGCGCGCTGATCTCCAGCCCAAACGGCAGGCCGTTGGGGTAAAAGCCGGCCGGCACGGTGATGGCCGGGACGCCGATCTTGTTCACCCAGCCCGTTTCCGAGTGCGGTCCGCCGGAAAGCTTGCCGTCCTGCGGCATGGTTTCGTCCGGCGGCGGCATCTGCGCGCTGGGGTAGAGCAGCCCATCCAGGTGAAAGCGATCCAGCGCTGCAGTGTAGGCGGCGAGCATGGCCTCGCGCGGCCCGAAGTAGATGCGCTGGGCATTTGGGTCGTCCCCCAGCGTGACCTGCGGCGGCAGATTGCGCCAGCGGCTGGCCCCGTGCCGCGCACCCGGCGTGCTGGCCGCGCTGGCCGCCGGGCCTGCGGCGCCCGGATGCAGCGGCGAGACTGCCGGCCCTGAAGCGGCCTCCACCAGATCGTCCAGCGAGCCGGAAACGCCCGTAAACACCGGGGGCAGGTCGCGTCCGGTGGCCGCCTTGTACTGCGCCGCCGTGTGGAACTGTGCCGGGCCAAACTCGCTGAGCCATTGGGCCGCGCCATCCCGCCGATAAGGACCGGTGTCGACCTTCTTTTCGAGCGCAAGAAAGCTGTCCGGCAAAAGCTGGTCGTCGATGACCACCACCGCGCCCGCCGCTCGCACCAGGGCGATGGTTTTGAGCAGCATCGCCTTGGTTTCAGGCTGCAGCGGCGTGCCCCTGGAGGTGAAGATGAAGCTAGGGACACCGAAGCGTTTGCCCCGCAGCGCGTCCGTCCGCAGATACTGCGTATAGGGCGCAGGTTGCGCCTTGGCGGCCTGCCCCCTGGTGCGGAAGTCCAGCGGGTCTTCGCCGGCCATCACGCCGAGCGCGATCGCCGCGTCAGTCACGCTGCGGGCGATGGGCCCGGTGTTGTCCAGCAGCCAGTCGAGCGGGGCGATGCCCGCGATGGACACCATGCCGCGCGTGGGAAACAGGCCCACGACGGCGCTGGTGCCGGCCGGCATGCGGATGCTGTTGCCGGTATCCGTGCCGGTGCCCAGCATGGCCTCGTTAGAGGTCACCGTGGTGACCGTGCCGCCTGAAGAGCCGCCCGGCGAAAAGCGCACGTCGTAGGCATCGCCGGTTCTGCCAAACACGGTGGAGCGATTGGTGTCGCTGGCCGCGAAGTCCGGCATGTTGGTGATGCCCAGGATGACCGCACCGGCCGCCCGCAGTTTCCCCACCACGGTGGCGTCCCGGGGAGCGATGAACTCGTGCCCGGGAAGGGCGAATCCGGCCCAGCCATCGGTGTCCAGCAGACCCTTGACCGCGGTGTTGGCCTTGATCACGATGGGCACACCCCACAGCGGGCCGTGCGCTGCGTCGGAGGCGGTGTCCTCGCGGTGCGCGGTGTCCAGCGCACCGGGCACGTCGGCGGTCTGCACGGAGCGGTACACGCCGTTGAAGCGAGCGATGCGGCTCAGGTACCAGCGCGTCACCTGCTCCACGGTGTAGGTGTGGTGGGCATAAAGGGCGTGCAGTTGCGGAATGGTGATCTCGAGCAGATCACGGTCCATGGCCGCCTGCTGCGCCGCCGGCAGCACGGGCAAACCCGCCGGCAGAGGCACAGGAAACGCCGCGGGCGCGGGCACATCCTGCGCCGGCAGGCCGTGGGCGACGACGAGGAGAGCAGCCAGCCTCGCAAAACGAGCCAATCGGACCAAAGCGCACCTCCGCTGGGTTGTGGGGATGCTCCCCTTGTACCACGCCGGCTGGGCCTCAGTACGCCAGCGCGACCCCGTCGGCGCGCATCTCGCTGGCGGCTCTGTAAACGCGATCCTCGTGCCCGTTGAAGTGCGAAAGGCTGTGCTCTATGCACTCGTAGCGGCCAAAGCCGCCGTCGGTGGGGCCCATGGGCCAGCCCAGGGATTTCAGCGCCTCCTGCGTGGCCCTGGGGACGCCGTGCTCCAGCCGCAGCAGGCCCTTGGGGCTGAGGCCCGCCGGGTCCTCGCCCATGGTTTGCGACGAGCCCTCATGGTGCCAGCGCGGGCTGTCCCCGGCGGCCTGGACGTCCAGGCCATAGTCCACGCGATTGATGATGATCTGCGCCTGTCCCTGCGGCTGCATGTCGCCGCCCATGACGCCAAAGCTCATCCAGGGCACGCCGTCCTTGGCCGCAAAGCCGGGGATGATGGTCTGGAACGGCCGCTTGCCCGGAGCATAGATGTTGGGGTGGCCGTCTTCGAGCGAGAACAGCTCGCCGCGGTCCTGAAACATGAAGCCCAGCCCGTCGGCGACCAGCCCGGAGCCCATGCCGCGGAAGTTGGACTGGATCTGCGACACCATCATGCCGTCCTTGTCGGCGACCGTGAAGTAGGTGGTGTCGCCGTGGCTCGGGGCCTGCCCCGGATATACTGGCGTGAGAATCTTTTTGGGGTCGATCAGCTTTGCCCGCTCCGCCGCATAGGCCTTGGAGTTCAGCCACTCCACCGGCACCCTGCTGAAGTGCGGATCGGCATAGAACCGCGCGCGATCCTCATAGGCCAGGCGCTTGGCTTCGATCTGGACCTGCAGGCTTTCCGGCGACTGGAAGCCAAAGCCGCGCATGTCGAAGTGCTCGATCATGCTCAGCATCTGCAGCGTCGCCAGGCCCTGCGTGTTGGCCCCCATCGCATACACCGTCACGCCGCGATAGCTGGTCTCGAGCGGCGTGGGCCATTCCGGCTGCATGGCGGCCAGGTCGGCCCGCGTCATCCATCCGCCGATGCGCTTGAAGTAAGCCTCAATGGTGTCGGCGATGGGGCCGTGTAGAAGGCATCCCGGCCACCCTGCGCGATGGCGGTGTAGGTTCGGGCCAGATCCGGATTGCGAAACACCTCGCCCTCGTTGGGCGCGCGTCCGCCGGGCGCATAGGTGTGCATGGCGTTGGCGGTCTCCTCCACGCCCGCGCCCGGCCGCAGAAAGATCGCGAGATTGCGCTTGATGTACCAGCCGATGATCTGCGGCACCACCACACCCTGCTGCGCATAGTGGATCGCGGGCTCGAAGAGCTCCGCCCAGGGCAGCTTGCCGTAGCGCTGGTGCAGGGCCCACCAGCCGGCCAGCGCGCCGGGTACGGAGACCGTCACCGCACCCAGCCTGGGCAGCACCTGGCGCCCCTCCACCGTGTGGGCGCGGGAACGCACCGTGGCGAGCGACAGCCCGCGCGGCGAGGCCCCGGAACTGGCCATGCCTTCCAGCCGGTTCGCTTTGGGGTCCCACACAAAGGCGTAGCAGTCGCCACCCAGCCCGGAGCTGGTCGGCTCCACCAGCCCCAGCAGCGCGTTGACGGCCACGGCCGCATCGGCGGCGGAGCCACCCTTCTTTAACACCTCAATTGCCGTTTGCGTGGCCAGCGGATGCGCGGTGCCGGCCGCGCCGCTCGTGCCCAGCGCCGGCGAGCGCGTCGCCCAACTGGCGCCCGAGGGCCGGTCGCCGGCGTGCACGTTGGGACGCTCGAAACTTTCCTGGCCTTGCGCCTGGAACTTCGGGTTGCCAGGGCTCGCATGCGTCGCTCCGCCCTGTCCGGGGCCGGCCGCCCCTTGCCGGTCCGGGGCTCCAGCCTGGCTCAGCATCCAGTGGGGAGTGGCAGCAGCTGCGGGCAGGGAAGCAAGAAAGGTGCGGCGTCTCATGGGCGGAGCTCCTGGGAACCTTCGGGATAGCTGCAGCTTACGCGATGGCTGCGCCGCCTGGGCGGAATACACAGAGCCAGGAGTGAATACCTGATCTCTGCTGCGACTGTCTTCTCGACCGGAGCAGGACAGCTTCCCTGTCCTGCGCAGCGGAAAGGATCTGCAGGTGAGCCCACAGCCAGCCCTGCAGGAGACCGGCGGAGCACCGCCTCGCATCGATCCGGTAAATCCACTTCTCCACATTGCTGCCCCGGGGCGCCGCCGGTAGGCTTGAGTCTGCCACTTCCGTGGATCGCTCTCAACGCAAAAAGTCGAAAATTCTCGACAGGACTCCACAAACCACGGAAACTCCGGGAAATCCATGGCGCTTACCATACCCGGCCCCACGAACCCGGGTAGGCAACACAATAGGTTGTGGGTTTTCCACTTGCCTTGCCCCACCCATCGCGCTACCTTCAAATTCTCCCCGGAATCTGATCAGAGGAAGGGGACTGCGGTCCCCCTAGCTCCTGCCCCGGACGTTGCCTGTCCGCCGCAGGGTCGTGCGACGCCCGGCGCCGCGTTTTTGCCCCGCACTTTTGAACCCGCCACCGTGCCTTTTCCGGTGAGCACACTTGCAGTCTGAAAGGCTTCTCCCATGGCCGAAATGCTCGCTCCCGCCGCCTCCTCCGCAAACGCCTCCGGTCAACAGGGCAGCTCCCCTGACGGCGGGGTGCCCGGCCTGCGCTTCCAGCGCCAATTCACCCGCCCCGGCGTTTCGCCCTTCGACGAGCTCACCTGGGAAAAGCGCGACGCCGTCATCCAGGACTGGAAGGGCAAGCTCATCTTTGAGCAGAAGGATGTCGAGGTCCCCAGCTCCTGGTCCATGACCGCGACCAACATCGTCGCCTCGAAATACCTCCACGGCCGCGTCGGTTCGCCTGAGCGCGAGTCGGGCGTGCGCGCCCTGGTCACCCGCGTCGCCGAGTCCGTCCGCGACTGGGGGCTCCGCGACGGCTATTTCGCCTCCGAGGAAGACGCCGCGACCTTTTTCGACGAGCTTTGCCACATGCTGCTCAACCAGAAGGTCGCCTTCAACTCGCCCGTCTGGTTCAACGTCGGCTGCGACCGCCTGGAGCCCAACTCCGACGCCCACAACTGGCACTGGGACAGCGCCCAAGCCGAGACGGTGTTCAGCAAAACCGGCTACACCCGCCCGCAGTGCTCGGCCTGCTTCATCAACTCCGTCCAGGACTCGCTCGACTCGATCCTTACCCTTGCCAAGACCGAGGGCATGCTCTTCAAATGGGGCTCCGGCGCGGGCTCCAATCTCAGCTCCATCCGCGGCTCGATGGAGCTGCTCTCCGGCGGCGGCACCGCCTCCGGCCCCCTGAGCTTTATGCGCGGATTCGACGCCTTTGCCGGTGTCATCAAGTCCGGCGGCAAAACGCGCCGGGCTGCGAAAATGGTCGTCCTTAACGTCGGCCACCCCGACATTGAAGACTTCATCCAGTGCAAAGTGAAGGAAGAAAAGAAGGCCTGGACCCTGATGGCCGCCGGCTACGACGGCTCCGGTCCGGACTCCGAAGCCTTCACCTCGATCTTCTTCCAGAACGCCAACAACTCCGTCCGCGTCAACGACGAGTTCATGCACGCCGTCGAGCGGGACGGCGACTTCACCACCCGCGCCGTCAAGGATGGCGCCCCCATCAAGACCTACCGGGCCCGCGACCTCATGCACCAGATCGCCGAGGCCACCTGGCAGTGCGGCGACCCCGGCATGCAGTACGACACCACCATCAACCGCTGGCACACCTCCAGAAACTCCGCTCGCATCAACGCCTCCAACCCCTGCTCGGAGTACATGTTCCTCGACGACTCCGCCTGCAACCTCGCCAGCTTCAACCTGCTCAAGTTCCTCGACGCCGCCGGCAAGTTCGACATCGCCGCTTATCGTCATGGCATCGCGGTTGTGACCACGGCGATGGAGATCATCGTCGACGCCGCCGGCTACCCGACCGAGATGATCTCGCGCAACTCGCACGATTACCGCCCGCTCGGCCTCGGCTACGCCAATCTCGGCGCGCTTCTGATGGACTTTGGCCTGCCCTACGACTCCGACGCCGGCCGCGCCTTGGCCGCCACGCTCACGGCCATTCTCTGTGGTGACGCCTACGCCCAGTCCGCCCGCATCGCCGCTGATTGCCCGCCACTCGGCGCCGCCACGCCCCTCACCCAGGGCGCGGACATCACCGGCGGCGCTTGCCCCGGCTTCTACGTCAACCGCGAGCCCTTTCTCAACGTCATCCGCATGCACCGCGCCGAGGTCAACAACATCGGCAAGCACCTCAAGGCTGCCGCCGCAAACACGGGTGCCCCTTCTTCGCCGGGTGCCCCATCCGTGGCGCAGACACGGGTGGGTTCCGCCATTGACCCCCAGGGCTTCGCCGTCCCCCACTTCACCGACCTCAAGGCCGCCGCTCAGTCCGCCTGGGACGACGCCCTCGCGCTCGGCGAGGTGCACGGCTTCCGCAACTCCCAAACCACCGTCCTCGCCCCCACCGGCACCATCGGCTTCATGATGGACTGCGACACCACCGGCATCGAGCCCGACCTCGCCCTGGTCAAGTACAAGAAGCTCGTCGGCGGCGGCATGATCAAGATCGTCAACAACACCGTCCCCGGCGCCCTCTTCAAGCTCGGCTACACCGACACCGAAGTCCAGAACATCGTCAACTACATCGACGCCACCGGCACCATCGAAGGCGCGCCCGGCCTCAAGCCCGACCACCTCGCGGTGTTCGATTGCTCCTTCAAGCCCGCCAAGGGCAGCCGCACCATTAGTTGGCTCGGCCACGTCAAAATGATGGCCGCCACCCAGCCCTTTCTCTCCGGCGCCATCTCCAAGACCGTCAATCTGCCCAACGACTGCACCGTGGGGGAGATCGCCGACGCCTACACCGAAGCCTGGCGCCTCGGCCTCAAAGCCGTCGCCATCTACCGCGACGGCAGCAAAGGCACCCAGCCGCTGAACGTCTCCGCCGACAAGGACAAAAAGGCTTCCACCCCCGAAGCTCCGGGTGCGAGTGCGAGTGCGAGTGCGGGTACGGGTACGGGTACGGGTACGGGTGCCCCATCCGTGGCGCAGCCACGGGTGGGTTCCTCCGACACCAAGGGCTCCGACACCAAGGGCGTCCAGACCAGCATCGCCGAGGCCGCAGGCCTCGCCTCCCCCACCCCCAACAATGCCCCCGTCGCCGCCGGCAACGCCGAGATCGCCGAAACCATCGCCGCCGAAAAAGCACTCACCGCCCAGGCCCTCACCGAGGCGCGCTCGCAGGCTGAGGCCGCCCAGCACCACATCGCCCTCCTCACCGACGCCCGCGACCGCATCTCCGCCCGGCTCAACACCGTCGAGTCCCAACTCAACACGCTGCTGACCAACCAGTCAGCCGACCTCGATCATCGCGACCAGCAGGGCCCACCGCGCGCCATCCGCCACCGTCTCCCCGCCGAGCGCGCCTCCATCACCCACAAATTCAACATCGCCGGCCACGAGGGCTACGTCACCGTGGGCCTCTATCCCAACAACTGCCCCGGCGAGATCTTCATCCGCATGGCCAAGGAGGGCTCCACCATCTCCGGCCTCATGGACTCGTTCGCCACCGCGATCTCGCTTGCCCTCCAGCACGGCGTCCCCCTTAAGGTCCTCGCCGAAAAGTTCGCCCACACCCGCTTCGAGCCCAGCGGCTGGACCGGCAACGAAGAGATCGGCTATGCCAAGTCCGTCATGGACTACCTGTTCCGCTGGATGCAGCTCCGCTTCCTCTCTGGCCACCAGCTCTCGCTCTTCCAGGGCATGAACCCCACCGCTACCGGTAGCCTCTCCGGGGCTGCCACCGCATCTTTGTTGTCATCCCCGGAACGGGGATCTGCGTTCGCCCCCGCCCAGTCCACAGGGCACCCCGCCATCCCCGTAGCCGGCACCATCACCGGCCCCAACAACACCGTCCAAAGCCCCGCCTTTACCCCCACCCTCACCGACCAGCTCGAAGAGCAAAACCCCAACCCGTACAACGTAGAACATACGACGTACAACACCGAAGACCGCACCCCACCCCAGGCCGGCATAGCCCCCGACCTTTCCGCCCGCAGCGGCCTGAACGGCTCCCCTGGTGTGTCCTCCCGCAGCGCAGCGGAGGGATCTGCTTCACCGCTCGCCACCGAAGACCGAGGCATCTACCACGCCGCTACCGCCATGCGCTCCCTCTACGACATGGGCGACGCCCCCAGCTGCAGCACCTGCGGCGCCATCATGACCCGCAACGGCAGCTGCTACCGCTGCATGGAATGCGGCAGCACCAGCGGCTGCTCCTAGCAAGTACCCGCCTGATCTGGGCGGGTATTTTTTGCGTATTATGGGCGAACAAAAGGCATAGGTGGAAAGGAAAGCAGTCATGGGATTAGCTGAACTCACTTCTCTCGACCAGAAGCTGGATGCGTTTCTGAACCAAGAAATCTCTATTGGCAAAAGTACTCGTTCGAGCGCGTCCACAAGCCAGAACTATCTACGCAACATCCTTCGTGGTCGCGCTGCGAAAGACGTCACATTTCCAGAGCTTCTTTCTCAGACAGACTGCGACTTTCTCGGGGGCTCGTTTGCTCGACATACGAAGATCTGGCCACTGGACGACATAGATGTGTTCTTCCCCATGGAAGGAGGTGGCCTGAACTACGTCAATTACAACGGATTGATACTGCCGTACACCGTGGGCACAAATGGGCAATCAAGTCGGCTAACTCTCGATAGGTGGCAGACAAACACCTGTGTAGATTCATCAAAGGTCTTGCAGGGCTTCAAGGCTGTACTTAGGGATTCTTACCCCTTGACCGATATTAGTGTGGATAAACATTGTGTGAACGTCCAACTCACGGTCGAGGCTACAAGTGAGTCTGACGGCATAGGATTCGATGTTGTACCTTGTTTCTTGTTGCGGCCCTGGAGCGCTGATTCAAACGTATACCTCATCCCAAATGGGACAGGCGGCTGGATGTTATCAAATCCAAGGAGCGACAACGTAATAAGCGGTACGCTCCAGAAATATCACTTGAGCACTTACCGTAAAGCGGTTCGGCTGGTGAAGTTTTGGAACAAGTACGAGCTGGGTGATTCATTCCAGTCCTACTATATCGAGCTGGTCGCCTCGAAGCGCTTCATGCAATTGCAGACGTTCGGCTATGTGGTGTCTTCTTTAGCGGAGGCAATGAAGATCGCCTTCCTGGCACTTGAAACAGCGTATAAGGCTGGCTCGGTATCATCTTTGGTCGATGGAGCACCGGACATCCTTGCACCAACCCTCTCGGAAAGTCGTCAAGGGATTCTCCGGGGAGATGTTGCAAGAGCGAGCTCTGCTTACGACCAAGCGTCGGTCAATTCTGACCTCAATTCGGCTTTCGCCATGCTGAATGTCATCTTTGCAAGCAATAAATTCTTCAGTTGAGGTCAAGTCGCAATGAGCGGACAGAGTCAAAAGCTGGTCGGTTTTCAGAGGGCGGAGTTTGACAGGGCTGGCCGGCTACAGCTCGGGGTAATCGTCGTGCAATTTGTTATATCGATCGTAGCAAGCGTCGCCGTATTTCTGCATAGTGACATCGGCATTTATACGTTAAGTGTACTTACTGTGGTCTTCGCCGTTTTATGGCTCTACTTGGCGCAGAGGCTCCGAGCTGTTCGCGCATGTGCCGAACGAGCAAGGAGAATAACCGTTCTGATTGACGCGTTTGGCAGGCCCTTGCCAGATTACGAGTATCGAGAGCTTCTCGCAGGTTTCTAGTCTGATGCTGATGTGGCAAAGGCAAACGAAGATCTTACCTACTATGCCAGCATGGAGGCTCCTGGTCTCTCCCGCTTGAATGCGATGCTTGAGGAGACCGCTTTCTGGTCCAAGTTCCTCCTGCAAAAGAGCGCGCAACAGTATTTGGTGATTCTGGCTTTGACGCTCCTGCTTCTTGGAGCGTTTGTCTTAGGGCTTATCGCTCTTGCTCCAAGGGACAACATAGAAATCTTCACGAAAGTCGTTCTCGCAATCTCAACCTCGCTTGTATCGGTTGACGTTCTTGGAGCGGCTCTAGCCTACTCTGCTGCTGCAAGAGAAGTCGCGAGTGTACTCACCAAGGTGCAGGCAACAAGCGCCGAAGGACCCGAGACGACGCAAACGCTTATGATCCTGTTTTCCGACTACAATTCTGCGGTGGAAAGTGCTCCACTTTTCGGTCCGGGGTTGTACAAAAAGTATCGAGCCAAGCTAAACGCCCTTTGGGCAGTGCGCTGACGCGGGTAACCCACCCAAGACAGACTTCATCCGTGGGCACGTGGGCACCCACAACCCACTCATCCCGTCACCCGGGGCCTCACTCCTTTCAGCTTCAGCGAAAGGTGGGCTCCACAGCACCGCAGGGCGGGTGGCCCACTCACGGGGTGCCCCATTCATCGCAGTCTCACCGCGATGAGTGGGCTTCAAAGCGGGTGGCCCACCTATAACTTGGCGGGTGGCCCACCCATGTCCCTAATCTCCAGAGCCTGCCGATCTGTAGTGCCTCATCCATACGCAGCTTCATCACGGGAGCGTGGATTCGACACCGTCCCCAGAAGGTGGCCCACGCGGGTGCGCCATCCATTGCTGGTTTCATTGCGATGGCTGGGCTCGGCAGCCAGCCGCAGCGCTATACTTCCTCCATGCAAATCACCCTCGACGCCGAAACCGAACAGATTCTGCAACGCGAGCTGGAACAGGGCCGCTACACCAGCCCGGAACAGGCGCTTGCATACGCCGTCCGCCTTCTCGCACAGCAGGCTGAGGACGATTGGCTTCTTCGCAACCGCGAAGCGATTCAGGCCGCGCTTGAGGAAAGCATGGCGGCGGAGGCTCGCGGTGAAAGCTATTCCTGGGAGGAAGTGGAGTCCATACTGAACCAGCGTCGTGCCGAGCGCGCCTCCCGCGCCGCGTGACCTACAGACTTCTGGCTCCGGTCGCCCGGGATATCAGCAATATTGAAGCCTGGGTCGCTTCAGAGTTCGGCGAAGCAGCGGCGGCTACAGCACGCCGCAAACTGCTGGAAAGCTTTGAACTTCTCGCGGACTTCCCCTACCTGGGCCGCCTCCGGCCAGAGGTCACTTCTCTTCCATTCCGGTTTTACGCAGTTGCCCCGAACTGGGTCGTCTATCGACCAGGCAAGCCGGTATTGGTACACCGTGTCTTCGACGCTCGGGTGAATGTTGGCAAAGTCAAGCTATGACCCGGGAGAGTGGCCAACAGACGATCCAGACGGTTGAAGCGGCTGCCGTGACCCTCATCGCCTCGCCTCAGAACGAAAGGATCACTACTTCCAGATCGTTGGTGCCGCCGAGCGGCTGTGCTAGACTCCGCGGCATGATCATTCTCCTTGTCATCCTGATTCTGCTGATCGGTGGCGGTGGCTTCTATGCGGGGCCCGGGTGGGGCTACTACGGCGGCGGTGGCCTGGATCTCATTCTGATTTTGCTGCTTCTCTATTTCATCTTTGGCCGGCGACGGTCGCTGTAGCGGACAGGGCCAAGCAGAAGGGGGCTGCGGCACATGCGTGCGCAGCCCCCTTCTGCTTTGCTCGAACAGATGAGCTTTAGCGCAGATCCGACGTTTCGAGGAAGTTTCGCCGCCAGGCCAGGCCGCCCAGCAGCAGCACCCCGGTGGTGGCCAGCAGCCAGGAGGACGGCTCCGGCGTGACGGCCTGTGGCGGCCCGAACAGGGTATCGCCGTAAGCATCCACGTTGACATTGAAGGGGTACGTTGGCAGGACGCCGTTGATGGTGGAGTTCACCACGAGGACCAGGTTCGAGCCGGTCGGCAGCACAACCTGGAAGTCGCCGCCGTCGAAGTACTGGTAGTTGCCGCTGAAGCCGGGATCGCCCAGCCAGTTCTGCCCGCGGTTGGCCAGGTTGTAGCTGTCCGCGTAGGCCACGATGAAGTAGCTGCTGCCGTTGGTGGGGTCATAGGTATTGACGTCCACATAGGGCGCGCCCGCGAAGAGCGAGGAATTGAAGGTATAGGTCTGGTAGAAGTACGTTCCCGCGATCGTGCCGGTGTACTTTTCGATTCCCGTCCAGTCCTGCGGCGTACCGCTGCGCGAGGGCCGTCCGGACTCGGTGGAGGAGGCGGTGGTGAACTGCGTGGTGAAGCTGGCGATGGACTCAGCCTGCGCTGCAGATGCAAGAGCGGCCGCGAGGCACGCGGTCGAGACAAAAAGGGAACGCCAACGCATAGGTTCTCCAGAAGCAAACATCGGGAAGCCAGGCCGAAGGCGCCTGGGGGCAGAGGGTTGTCGACGCAAGGCCCGGGCAGGGGCGTACCGCTGCCGGGTCAGGCTCAGTCAGGTTGTGGTGTAAGCGGAATTTTAGCAAAAGAAACGCGGCCTCCCGCAGGAAAAGCCGCGCTTTCTTTTTTGCATCTCGCCGGGTTGGCTTAAGGCGCCTTGCTCAGGTGCAGGGCGCGCAGGGCATCCTGGGAGAACTCGGAGACAAAAAATCCCAGGGCGGCGCCGCCAATCGATCCTCCATAGACGGATGCCGCATCGTGGAAGTTGCGATTGATTTGCGGATAATAGGCGGGCGTCAGGGCAGCTGAGGCGGCGTAGCCCAGCAGCAGGGCGCCGTTTACCGTGGAGCGGCCGTCGTCTCGGCGCGTTACCAGTGGCCGCGTGATGGCGTACAGTGTGCGATTCACCACGCCGAAATGCGGTCCCTTCACGTAATAGCGGTCATCTTCGTGTAGCAACGGGGCAAAGACCATCTCGGTGAAAACACTTTGCGACGTTTCGCGGATGGCCGCGGCCCCCAGCCGCTCGCCAAAGGCGCCCTTGTCCGTGCCGTAATTGGGCGCGCCGTTCAGCAGCTGTTCATACCCGGCGGAGATGAACAGCGCCGCAAAGTTGTCAAACGAGTACAGATCTTCCGCGCCGGCTTTGACCTTGTCTCGAGCCGTGAGCCGCTGCGCATGCCAGTCGGAAGGAATGGTCATGGTGTCTTTGCGGGCGATGTGGGCGGCGGGGTCGCTGCCGCGCTTGGGCTCCGGCTTCAGCGCCAGCTGCGGCGCGGGCGCCTCGGGCAGCGGCGCGGGATCGGCCGCAAGGGAGTCCGAGGTTTCCAGGGGTGAAACCAGGGGAGCGGGCAGCGCAGCAGCGGCGCCCTTGATCAGCAGGGGGAGCTGAAATGCCGGTCCTGCGCTCAGAAAACCCGACGGGCTTTGCGCCAGGGCGCCCGCAGCGTTCGCGAACAGAACCGCAACCGCTGCAAGGGAGGTGCGCCAACCCGGCGAAGGGGCGCAAAGACTTGGGATGACGCTCGGAAAACGCTTAGGCATGGAGATGATAGATAGCCTTCCTGGGCAAACAGTCGCCGAAGGCGCGGTGAAATACCTGCCGGGGCTTTGCTTCACGGACGCTGAAAGAAGGCATCCGGTTGTCCCTGTCGCGCTGCACCGGGGTGTAGTTACCGATGGGGCACCACATCGGGGAAGTGGCATTGACGCCCGGCGCAGCCCAAGCCCATGCTCGTGGACAGAGGGAGACCACTCGATATGGCGACAGCCGGCAGCGGCAAAGGGTGGGAAGACAAGTTCCGCGAGGCTGGCTCGCAGCTGGAAGAAGAGCTGCGGCGCGCCATCCGTTTTCTGGATGAGGAGGTCGTGCCGGAGGTCCGCAAGACGGGCTCAACAGCCTTCCGCACGGCCTCGGAAGAGCTCCGCAAACTGGCCGACAGGCTCGACGACGAACGCCACAAGCGCGAAAGCAGCGGCCGTTGAGCTTACCGTCGGAACCCGGTCCAGGCAGGCAATCCGGCCTGGGCCATGCGGCCCTCGCCGCCGCGTGCGCCCTGGCCGCCCTGGCGCTGGGGGGCTGCCACCACCGGCAGCAGACCGCCTATGCGCCGGCGCCGCCGGGCTATGCGCGCAGCCCGGCCACGGGTGCGGTGGTGCCCACCGCGCCGCGCGGCAAAGACGGCTTCTTCGACAGCACCGACGGCGCCCCCGTCTTCACCGAAACCGGCACCGCCACCTGGTACTACGCCCACGGGCATACGGGCGCGGATGGCGTCCACTACGAAGGCTCCGCGCCCACCGCCGCGCATAAAACGCTCCCGCTGGGGTCCACGGTGCGCGTCACGGATCTGGACACGGGGCGCTCCGCCCTGGTGCGCATCACTGATCGCGGACCGTTTGCCAAGGGCCGCATCATGGACCTGTCGGAGATCGCCGCCAAGGAACTCGGCATGTACCGCGCCGGTGTGGCGCACGTGCGTCTGGAGGCCTACGCCCATCCCGGCGCCGACCCGCTGGGCCGCTGGTGCGTGCAGACCGGTCCCTTCGCTGCCGTCCGGGACGCCCTGGACCTGAAGACGGCGCTGCTGCAGCGCTATCGCGGCGCCCGCGTCGCCGAGTTTACCGGTCAAACAGGCTACTGGGTGCGCATCGACCCGGTAACCCGCGGCAAGCCGGAGGCCAGCACCATCGCCAACTGGATCGGCGCCCCGGATGCGCAGGCCAGTTCGTATGTGATCCGGATTAATTAGGACAGATCACAGGCTGCTGGACCCAGCGGTAAGGGCGCGCTCTACAGCAGCCCAGGCCAAAGCCTGGGTTGCGCCAATGCACCCGCAAGGACTGAAAGCCCGCCCCAAAAGTCGACTGGGCATAGCTCCGAGACTTCCGTTCCAAGGGATCTCTGATCAAGCCTGCTGGTCGCAACCACCCGCTTTCTTGCTGTCATTCCCGCAGGGAATCCGCGGTTTCTCCCGGAGCCGATGAAGCTCGATGACTTGATCAGACCTCCCTAAAGCGAAGGTCATCCAGTTCGCCCAAAGGGTCTTTCTAGCAACCTCCTCACAGCTGTACCCAAACCCCTTCAGCCGACATCCCGAGCAACGCGAAGGATCTCTGCAATCAGGCCCGCGAGGCGTTGGCCGACACTGTGGGCGCAGCTGCACGCATGCCTCCCTGTATCAGTAACAGACTCCCGGGGTAGGACAGAAAACACCACAGCTCGGTACAGCAGAAGGAAGCCTGGGCCTGTAAGTTTTCGGAACCAGAGTAAGCTCCATCGGAGCCCGGCACCAGCATCCCCGGAGGAGCAGGGCGCATAAGGCGGAAGCGGCAGCCGCTGTGTTTCTGAGCTACCGCACCTCGGCGTCGAAGATCCCGGTCTCCACCACCTCACCGTGCTTCATCTGCACGAAGATGCGGTAGCGGCCGGCGCTGGGAAAGCCGTAAGGGAACTCCACGATGGAGGAGAGCGGCTCGGTCGACTTTGCGGGGTGCATCGCGTGCATGCCGCCCATATCCTCGTCCATGGGCGTGCCGGAGCCGGCGTTGGCCAGCATCATCGCGGGCATCGCGGCCGAGCCCTCCGGGTGGGTATGCGCGAAGACCGTGCCGTCGGTCTTCACAAAGGCTGCATGCCCGGCCATGCCCAAGTAGGGGCGCATGTCCGTGGCGGGTTGGCCCTGCGGGTCCAGCAACTGAACGCGGAAGAGCTCGGCAGTGTTGGCCGTGAGCGCGGCCGGGCGATCCCACACCATGGTGTAGCCGTCCGGGAGCTTGTAGCGGGTGCCGAGCTCGCCGGCCGAGAGCGGCGCGGGGTAGGCTGCGGCGTCCTCGCTGTCGAGGAAGTTATGCGAGGTGTCCGGGGGAATGCGCACACTGGCGGTCAGCGTCTCCGGAAAGCCGCTGCGGTGCACGATGTCGGCAAACAGCCGATACGTGCCCGGCGGCATCGAGGGCAGGGCGTCCTGCAGCTCGCCGGGACCGGCCAGCGTGGGATGCAGGTGGTAGACGGCGTCCATCTGCGGCCAGCGGATCGCGTACAGGTGCATCAGGTGCCCGTGATCAGGCAGCAGGTCGTCGTTCTTGCGGCGGCGGCCATTCTCATCGGGCACACCCGGGTCGATGTGCAGGTCCAGCACGTCGCCGTGCAGGGTAGGGTGCAGGATGAGCGGGCGGAAGACGTCGGCGGCATAGGAGGCAGCCTCCACGTTCCACCACCGATTGCCGCCCCAGACCGCCAGACCCAGCAGCAGCAGCGTGACCGCGGCGGCCAGGGCAGCGCGCCGTTGCCGTGGCAGGCTGGGCGTTTGCCCGGGAGGGAGGCGAGCCTCCCGCACCGCCGCATACACAATGCCCGCCATGCCCAGCACCAGCACCAGGCCAAGGGCGGCCAGGACGATCCCCAGCGGACGCTGCATTCGCATCACGCTAAGCGCCATCGCCGGCACCGGTACGCTTGCCGACGCAGGCCCGCCTGCCCCGGTGGCCTCGAGCCGCACCTGCCACGACCCCGAGGCCATCAGCCAGAGCGAGCCGGTAAAGAAGCGGGCGTCGGCGGCCGAGCGCTGCATCGGATCGGCAGTGGGCGGATGGTGCGAGGCCTCGCCGGTCAGCGGAATCGGCGTGACGGAAAGCGTGCTGATCGCCGGCCCGGACACGCGCACCTCAATGGCCGCCACGCCCGGAACCACCGTGGGTGGCCGCACCGTGACGAAGAACTTGTACGGCCCGCCCGTGACCTGCTCAAACACATCCTTGGAGCCGATGTGCGCCCAGGCCGGCGCGGCGCAAAGCAGCAGAACAACCGCCAGCAACGCGGCGAGCCTGCCCGAAGCACTCTTGGGGCGGCGGTACAGGTTCATCGCTGCACCTTACGCATCCATCGGCCGAACAGCAGGCCGATCAGCGTGGAGATCGCCGCGTACAGCGATGCCCGCAGCAGACCCAGGGCCAGCGTGAGCCCGTGGTCCGGACGGAACCAGGCGCGCATCCGGTCATAGCCTTCGGCGCGGGCGGTGTAGTCGAAGTAAATGGTGCCGAAGAATCGGTTCTGGCTCCAGGGCGAGACCAGGAAGTCGGCAAAGGGCCACTGCACCGCGAACAGCACCCCCGTAAACAGCAGACCCGAAACCAGCGCGACCTGCCAGAACCGCCAATTGCGTGTGCGCTGCCAGAACAGGTCCAGTGCGATGGCCGGTACCAGAATGAGCGCGGGAAACTTGGCCGGCACCAGGTGCGTCACCGGAAAATACACCGGGCCGAGCTTGGGCTGCGCGGGAAAGAGAGGAAAGATCAGGATCTCCAGCAGGACGGTGAGGGTGTAAATTCCCGCGGTCGTGGTCGCGGCCCAGCGGAACTGCGAGGCCTGGGAGAACGCCGCCAACAGCACCGGCACCGCAATCGCCATCGCGATGTAGGCCAGGGCCCGGTGCAGGGCCACATCCCAGGTGTATTCCTGCAAAAAAAACATCTGCCCGCCGACGGCGAGGCCGCCAACATAGAGAAACAGCCGACGCAGGGTGCGGAAGGTGGGAGCGCCGGCCTCCGACGCTCGGTTCATCGCCGCCAGAATCAAAAACAGCACGCCGACGCTGACCGCCCGGATGCCCAGGATCAGCAGCGTGTGGGGTGGCGACACAATCTGCACATCCAGTCCGTAGGCATTATGCCACCAGTTGTCGAAGGGCGCGGACGTCAGCATGGCCAGGCCGCCCCAGCCCATCAGGAACACGCCCAGCGGCGCGCGCAGACCAAGAATGGACACCGACGCGGCCCGCAAAGCCTTGTCGCGGCCCAACGTGCTCTGCGCCACCAGCCAAAGCCCGACGATCCCCGCCAGCACGCCGCAAAGATAGATGGCCATGTGGGCCGGCGTCCAAAAGCTGTCGCGGCCGATGCTGCGATGCCAGGCCACATCCCAGGCGCCACCGATAGTAGCCGAGGTGATGGCCAGCACGCCGGTCCAGAGATACCAGGGCACTCGCCTGGCCTCCTTCAGGGCATCGCTGCGGGCCCGGGCAATGGCCTCCGCCGAGGTGCTGCGCGTCGCTGGCGTGGGGGCGGCGGTGGACATCCCGAGGTCCTCCTACAGGGGTTGCTGCTGTCTTCAGGGTAATGGGATCGGCGCCGCTTGCGACAGAAAACGGCGGGTAATGCCCCGTTTACCCCACCTGGTAATCCCACCTGACCTGGCTGCGCATGCCACCACATCCCCACGTCTATACGCCGTTTGGGGCAGGGAAGTTCCTCGCTGACGACTTTTGCCCGCCTTTACTGATGAGTAACTCTTAAAGCGTTGGAGGAAGTCTGGTGCGTGTGGTTCAAACAATGCAAGGGTTGGTGATGTGGGCGGTAGTGACGCAGGGGCATCTGCTGCTCGCGCAAAAAGGCGTTTACGGCATCCAGTCCACCGGTTCGCAGTTCAGCTACCAGGTGGGTGGCGGGCTGGACATCAGCCAGGCCCGGTGGATCGACTGGCGGGCCGTTGACCTCACCGGGGGCGCCCTGCTGGTGGCCTCCACCGGCGTCGTGGTGAGGTTCTGATGCGCACAGAAACGCTTTGGCAAGGGGAGCGCCGCGCGGCGCGGATGCATTGGTGGCGCCAGGTGCTGGATCGGCCCGCCACCGCAAGCTGGAACGAGGTCCTGGACGAGATGGTGTCACTGCGTTTCCGCGTCGGCGATGAAGCGGAACTCCGTGCGGAGTCCTTCTGGAATGAAGGCCAGGCCGCCTGACCTTCAGCGGCAGTGGTCTCGAAGGGCCGCCATCGCGGCATTGTGACCCGCCATGCCATGCACACCGCCCCCCGGCGGCGCGGAAGCGCTGCACAGGTAAATCTGCGGGTTGGAAGTTCGATAGCTGCGCAGGGTCGGCCGCGCAAGCATCCCGGTCAGCGTCATGGCGCCCCCGGACACGTCGCCTCCCAGCAGGTTGGGGTTCCACGTGCTCAGGTCCTCGGTGTTCCAGGTGTGTCGTGCCAGCACCAAATCGCGGAATCCGGGCGCAAACCGCTCAATCTGCGCCTCAATGGCAGCCGTGCGGTCGGCGGTGGAGCCGGTCGGGACATGGCAATAGGCCCAGGCGGTGTGCCGGCCCGCCGGCGCACGGCTTGGGTCGCAAACGCTGGGCTGCACCACAATCAGGAATGGCTGGTCGTTCTCCGGGGAGGGCAGGCGGCCGTGAAAGGCGTTCTCTTCGGAGCGGGCGATCTCCTCCAGCGATCCGCCCACATGCACCGTCGCCGCACGGGTGCAGGCCGGGTCGTTCCACGGGATCGGGGCGGCCAGCGCATAGTCGATCTTGAAGATGCCGGGGCCACGACGAAAGTGTGCCAGCCGTGTCCGAAAGGCAGGCGACAGCGCCTCGCCCGCAATCGCGAGCAGCCCGCTCACCGAGGTGTCGAACAGGGTCACATCCGCCGGCGGCAGCGCTCCCAGCCTGCGAACCGGATGTTCGGTGACGAGGGTGCCGCCGAGCTCCCGCAAATGCGCGGCCAGCGCGTCCGAAAGACACTGCCCGCCCCCCGCGACCACCGGCCAGCCCACCGCATGTCCCGCCGCGGCCAGAACCACAGCTGTGGCGGAAGAGATCACCCGGCTCAACGGCAGCACGGAATGCCCTGCACAGCCCGCAAACAGCACCCGCGCATCCGCTCCCCTAAAGACTGCACGCGCCAGAAAGGAGGCTGGCCACACGGCCGCCATCCCGAAGGTGCCCAGAGCCACCGGGTGCGTGGGAATGCGCAGCAAAGGCTGGGTGAAGTCCTCTACCAGGTCAGGGAAGTCGCGCACGGAGCTGGCAAAGAGCAACCGCCACGCCCGTGCATCGTGATCGTCGCCGCCTCGCGCAAACTGCGCGGCGGTTGCGTCCAGATCGTGCTTCAGCAGCACCGCCGGTCGGTCCGGCCGCGGGTGCGCCAGCGGAATCTCCGGTTCCACCCAGTGGAGGCCGTACTGCGCCAACGGCAATGTCTGAAAAAACGGCGAAGCTTTTCCCAGCGGATAGCACGAGGACCCAAGATCGTGGCGAAAGCCCGGCAGCGTGATCTCCGCAGTCGAACACGCGCCGCCAATGCGGGCATTGCGCTCAAATACCGTGACAGCAACACCGCGCTGAGCCAGGGTAATGGCGGCCGCGAGGCCGTTGGGCCCGGAACCGATAATGTGGGCGCTGCGCAGCGGCATGGAACTTGAGATGCGGCCAAGGCTCGGGCGCGCATCTCATCAGATCGCCAGCCCGCTACGGGCCGAGTCGGAAGGAACTTCCATGGACACTCAACAACCCGCCCAGAACCAACGGCTTCCGCTGCTTGCCCCCCAGGCACTTAACCGCGAGCAGCATGATCTCTACTGCACCATCTCCGAAAACATGCTGCCCTGGGCTCAGGAAAGCGGCTTCAAGGCGGTGCAGGAGGACGGACGCCTGCTCGGTCCCTTCAACGCGCTGCTTTATGACCAGGAGCTCGGCACGCAGTTCCTCAAGTACCTCGCCGCGGAGCGCAGTGCGACTGAACTGGACGCAACGGTGCGCGAGGTTGTCATCCTTACTGTCGGCGCGGCTCGCGAGTGCGCGTATGAACTCTATGCCCATCGAGCCGTTGCGGCCAAAGCCGGGCTTGCGCCGGCTGACATCGACGCGCTCGCAACCGGAGTGACACCTCCTTCCCTGGACAAACAGCAACTGACCGCTCATCAGTTCACAAAAGCTTTGGTCGTCGACCGCCATGTTCCAGACGAGCTGTTTAGCGAAGCGAAAGATACCTTCGGGCACAAGGGTCTGGTCGATCTTGTTCACCTGGTGGGACTCTACCTGACGACCTCCGCTTTGCTCAATGCATTTGACGTGCCGGTTCCGGACGCGGCCTGAGTCAATTCCCAAAATGGAACTTCGTCCCGTTTTGGAACTGGGTTGATTCTCCAACGCCTCTTACGTCTGGTCAGGGCATTGCCAGTAGGGCACAATGGTGCAGCAAACCAATGCTGCGGCTGTCGTTTGCGTACTTTCCGCTTGAGGCTTGTTCCCTGCATGACCCTGCGCCACCGGCTGCTGCTTCCACTGCTCTGCTTCGTAAGTCTGCTCTGCACCCGTGCGGCGCGGGCGGAGAACTGGTACGTCCGCGCGGATGGTGGCAACCGCGCGCAATGCGATGGAAAGACCGATGCCGCTTACCCTAAACACGGCAGCGGCAAACATTGCGCCTTTGGTGATGTGCGTTACCTTTGGGACGGCCACGAATATGGCAAGTTGCACTGGGTGATCGCGGGCGGCGACACGGTCCTGATCGACAACACAAAGCAGTGGCGCATCGGCTGGGACGGCACAGGCTCAAGCCAGGATCGCGCCGTCGAAAACTGGTGCTGGGGCTGGAGCGGGGCGCCGTATGGCTGCTTCAACCCAGCCATTCCCGCCGGAACCGCGCTGCACCACACCCGCATGCTGGGCCGGAACTGGGAACATTGCAACGTCGGTAACACCCCGGACAAAACCAAAATGACACAAATCTTCGGTGGTCACGGCGTGTGGACGACCCTGTATCTCGGAGAAGCGCAGTTTGTGGATGTGCAGTGCCTGGAAATCACGCGTCACTCCCAGTGCATACGCTACGGCGAACCACGCGTGCCCAGTACCTGCAGAACCGACATACCGCTGGACGACTACGATGCGGACGGCCTCTACACCGACAGCAAGACGCACGATCTTTTCTTACAGGATCTGTGGATACACGGCCACGTGGACCGGGGGGTCAAGGGAGCCATTGGCGGTGTGGTCACCGCTAACCGCGTCGACATCTCCACCAATGGAATGGCGGGATGGGACTTTGACGACGGAAATGGCACCAAAAGCGTGAACGCGGTCTGGAACTTCACCAACTCCCTGATCGAATGGAGCGGCTGCAACCAGGAATATCCGGCGGTGCACCCAGTTCCCGTGATCTCCTGCTACGGGCAGAGCAACGGCGGTTACGGCGACTCGGTAGGCACGCCGGACACCGGCATGGATGTTCACATCGACCACTCCGTCTTCCGGTGGAATACCCAGGATGGCCCTGACTTCAATCATGTCGACGAGGGCAGTCATCATCTGACCATCACAAACACCCTCTCCTATGCCAACAACGGGGGCCAGTTCAAGTGGGGTCCTTCCTTTACCGATGTGCTCTTTGTGAACAACATCGCGATCGCGGATTGCCTCAGGCTGTCGCAGGCCTTTCCCGGTGCGCCCGCGTCGTATAACGCGCATCTGGGCGACTTTTGCCGTGCGGAGGATGCGATTTCGGCGGGAGTTGGATCGCAGGGTCACGTCGTCATGGATAACAACACTATCGTGAGCTACGCGCCCACAACGGTCGACTTCAACTGCTGGGTGGCGAGTTGCTCCACCACAACCGTGCTTTTCCGCAACAATTTGGTGGTCGGCTACGACAATCCAGGCACCTATGGCTTGGGAGGCAAGCCCGGGGGACCGGGCAGCTTTTATTACAACAAGCCGATTGGCACGGTGCTCCGGGCCAACAATCTGTTCTATGGCTTACGCAACGTGCACTGCGAACGATCGGAGATCTGCGCGGACCCGCGCATCATGCTGCCGCCGCGGCTCACCAAGGAAGCCGACCTGGACAACTTCAGTGTTCATCTGTTGCCCAACAGCCCAGCGCGGAACGCGGGCATGCACCTCCCCGACCTCAAAACGGACTTCGATGGCAAACCGCGGCCGGCAACCGGCCCCTACACCATAGGAGCCATACAGTAAGCGTCAGCAGAGACGCCTCAAGGCAGGATTCACCATCGCACCCCAGAAACGTCCCAGTAGCTCTGTCAAAAGGAATAGCTACCTGCCCTATGGAGAGCGAATGCCCTTCAGCGTACCGCCAGCACCATACACTGGTAACGGCGGCAACGTCCGGGAGGTAGCTTGATCGGCGGCAGCGAAGCGGAGGGGATGGCCGCAGCGCAGCGTAGGACGCCCGTGCGAGGTACCCAGTCGCTGGTGGGCGTCATGGGAGCGGTGTGGAAGCAGCCTTCGCTGACGGCTCTTGAGGTGGGATGGCGTTGGCTGGCGGCCCTTCCTCTGCTATGGCTGCTGTGGCGCAACAGCGCGGCGGCGCTTCAGCGGGTCGCGCTGAACAAGACGGGTCTGGAAAGCCTGACCTTTCTGGAACCGGTTCGCTCCGCCGGCATTCTTGCGCAGCAGGGCAGGTTGTATGCTCCTCTGCTCCGGCATGCGGCTCTGGTGTGGGGTCCGCTGGCGGTTTGCGTATGGGGCGTTCTGGCTGCACTGGGGCGAACCGCCGTGCTTCGCCGCGCGGAACCGGCGCTGCAACCGCGACTCGCAGTGATGACCGTGTTCGCCCTGGCGCGAGGGGCAGCATTCCTGCTGCTGCTGGTGGGATGGCTGGCAGGCTGCCTTGAGGCGGTCCGCTTCACCGTGATCCGCCCTGGCCAGCAGGGGGCCGAGCCCAATGTGGTGCTCCTCACAGCCCTGGCGGTGGGGCTGACGCTGGCAGCCTTCCTGATCTGGTCCTTGTTGGTGTGGCTCCTGGACCTGCCGCCCTTGCAGGCCATGGCCGGCACGCCCGTCCCTGGGGCGCCGCAGCGGCAACAGTTGCGGTCCAAGCTGATCGAAACAAACCTGGTGATGGGCATCGTCCGCGTTGCTTTATTGGTGCTGGCTATGACCTTCTCCGCTTCACCCCTGCCGTTTCAGAGCCAGGAAACGCAGGGCTTCATCACTTTCTGGTGGATCGGGGTCGGCGTGCTGTACCTGTTTGCTTCGGACTTTTTCCACGTTGTCCGACGGGTGACGTATCTCCGCTTGCTGGAAAGCGTTGCATCCGAAACAAACGAAGAGCGTCTCGCCTTACTCTGAAGCGGGAGTCTCACAGCCGTACGCGGTCGCGTATAAGAGCGGGCTTTCAGCCTTGTGGGTGCCCGGGCTTTCACCCCAGGCCTTCGGCCTGGGATTGATACAAGGCACCACGGCCTACTCTGCCGCTACCGTGTACTCCGGCGCCACGGGTGCTTGTCGGTGACCCTTGCCGAGCTTTTCGGCGAGGTCCGCCGCGATTACGGCGCCGTGGAAGCGGCCGTTTTCGATAAAAACCTCGTTGGTCCGCTCGCCCGCGACCACCACGCCGGCCACATAGATGCCCGGCACGTTGGATTCCAGCGTTTCGGGTTTGCAGATCGGGCAGCGTGCATTGTCGGGGTCGAGCCTGATGCCGAGCGACTCGATGAAGGCGAAGTCCGGACGGTAGCCGGTTAGCGCAAAGACGAAGTCGTTGGGCAGCGTTTTTTCACCGTCAGGCGTTGTCAAAACCACGGTGTCTTCGGTGATCTGCTTCACCGTGGAGTTGAAATAAGCCGAGATCTCGCCGTTTTTGATGCGGTTCTCGATGTCCGGCTTGATCCAGTACTTCACGTGGCGGTGGATGCCCGGTCCCCGGTGCACCAGGGTGACGTGCGCGCCGTGTCGCCACAGCTCCAGTGCCGCGATGGCCGACGAGTTCTTGCCCCCGATCACCACAACGTTTTGCCCGAAGAAGGGATGCGGCTCGTTGTAATAGTGCGCGACCTTGGGGAGGTCTTCACCCGGAATTTCGAGATGGTTCGGCAGGTCGTAGTAACCCGTGGAGACGACGATCTTGCGCGTCCGGTGCACGTGAGGTCGCCCGAAGCGGTCGATCGTGTGGACGCGAAAGGCGCCGTCCGCGCCCTCGACCCTGTCGACCCGCTCGTACTGGCGTACGTCCAGCTGATAGTGCTGGGCCACCTTGCGGTAGTACTCCAGCGCCTCGGCCCGGGTGGGCTTCTGGTTGGGCGAGCTAAAGGGCATGTTGCCGATTTCAAGCAGCTCCGGCGTGGTGAAAAAAGTCATGTGCGCCGGGTAATGAAAGAGCGAATTGGTCAGGCAGCCCTTGTCGACCACGATCACATCGAGATCTTCGTTTTGCGCGTCAATCGCACAGGCCAGCCCGGTGGGACCGGCCCCGATTACCAGAACATCATGCAGGGCATCGCTCATCTTTTTTGACGCTTCGCTCATCTCTCTTGTATGGATGCGGCAAAGCCGCTGCCGGTGCGGCCTCACCGTCCGTCCGGCTTGTCGCGGCGGTTGGTAAGATGTCTGGAATGTTCAGTAGATGGGAACGTCTTCTTCGCCTGCCCGCGCTGGCTGGCGCCGTCGTGTGTGCCGGGGCGATGTTCCTGGTGCCCTACCATCTCCCGGTTCCGGAGACGGTGAGCCAATCCTACCGGGTCGGCTTCAATAACCATGCCGCCCTGCTGCTGTTTCTGTGCGCGGCGGGGTGCTTTGCCCTGGCTACAGGCGGGCTGAGCTGGCCGGCGAACCCGCGGCGAGACCGGCTGCCGCGCTCCTTGCTGCTGCTGGCGACGTTGTTGACCGTGGCGGTTTGCGTGAGCTGGCGCATCCACCGGGCGCACCAGCCGCTTGGTTCAGAGTCCGGCTACCTCATCAACCGGCAGATCCAGATGGCCGCCGGGCTGCACCTTTACCGGGACCTGGAGTTCATCTACGGCCCGCTGCTGGCGTATCCCGGCTATTGGCTGCGCGTTGGGCTGCACCTGTCTCCGCTGCACGCCTACATGACGGCGTGGGTCGTCTTTTGGATCGTGGGCGTTGCCATGCTCTGGTTCATGGTGGCGGCGGTGGACCTGCCGGCGCGGCACCGTTGGGTCGTCTTCACGCTGCTTTTTCTGGTGACCCTGTCCGGCTTTCGTTCCGAAGGCGCACATTACACGCCGCTGCGCATTTTTTGCGCGGGTTTTTGCAGCGTGGCGGTGAGCTGGGTGTGGCGGCGGACGCAAAACGCCCCGCGCACCGTGCTGGCCATGGTGCTGGCGATCGCGTTCGGCTTTTTGGTGTCCCCCGAGCAGGGCACAGCGCTGGCGCTGGGGCTGTCGGCCTATGCGCTGCTGCTGGGCTGGAAGAGCAGGGAGCGCTTTCCGCTACCGTGGGCCGGAGTTGTGCCTTTGGCGGCGCTGGGGGTTGTCGCCATCGCACATCAGGCAGGGTGGCTGCGTTCGATGCACGGTTTTGCGCAGGGCGGCAACAACTTCCCGCTGCTGCCCTCGCCTGTAAACTTTTTCGTGCTGGCGATTTACCTGTGCGCCCTGGCGGTGCTGTACCGCGCCGCGCGGGAGGGCCGCTGGGACAGTGCGGTGCTGCCGCTGGGACTGTGCGGGTTGCCCATGCTGACCTCCGCCTTTGGGCGCTGCGACCTGGGACACCTCACCAGTGCCGTCCCCTTGTACCTGCTGGGCATCCTGTGGCTTACCAGCCGGCCATGGCCGTTTGCGGCCTGGCTGGTGCTGAGCTGCTGGTTCTTTCTGAACCTTGGCGGCATCGCAACCTCGCTCGCAAACGCAAAACACCCGGCACACATGATCGCCGCGATGCCGGCTGCCACCACAGACCTTTCAGCGGCGACCGGGATACCCGAAGGTCCGGTGTACTTTGCGCCGCTGTTGGTGCCGACCGGCAACGATGGCGCACCCCGGTGGGGTGCCGCGAGCGGCTACTTTTACGGCATCCAGAACGTGCTCACGCCGGGGGACATCGCCGCCAAGGCTCGTGAGGTCGAGGACCGGCGAGCGCCCTTCCTGGTGCTTCCCGACGAGGACGGGCCGCCGCAGATGCAGTTCTGGGTAGCCGAACGCAGCATGGCGGAGGTGCGCAGTGCGGAAGGCAGTGCCTGGGCCCCCGAGGACAAGCGCCTCCTGCCCAGCACCGCGGCCGTCACGGAAGCCATTCAGCGGCTGTATGTGCGAACACCCCTGAACGAGGACGGCTGGCGCGTTTGGAAACGTCGCCAGCCGTTGCAGGTTCCGGAGCGTTGATCAGACCTCGATGTCCACCAGCTTGTGGCTGATGGCAAACAGGGCGAGTTCCAGCCGTGTGGACACGCCGGTCTTGTCGAAGATGTTGGACAGGTGGCGCTTGACGGTCTCTTCGGAGATCGTGAACTGTTTGGCGATGTCCTTGTTGGAGCAGCCCTCGACGATGCAGCTCACCACCTCGAGCTCGCGGGGCGTGAGCCCGTAGGTTTTGCGCTCCGGGATGCTGGAGGCCTTTTGCATCAGGTCATGCAGGGCAGTGAGCAGGTTGTTCACGCGCTGGCCACCGATCCAGTAGTCGCCGGAAAGCACGGCCCGCAGCGCTTCGCCGAGGTCGCCGGCCACCGAGTCCTTGAGCACGATGCCGCGGGCGCCGATCTGCAGCGCCTCGATGATCTGCTGCGTGGAGATGGTGGAGGTCAGCAGCAGGATCTTGACGCGGGGCGAACGGCTCATGATGGCCCGCATCGCTTCCAGGCCGGGAAGGCGCGGCATGGCCAGGTCCAGGAGCAAAACGTCCGGCTCGAGCTCCAGAGTTTCCGTGACGGCCTGGTCGCCGTCCTCGGCCTCGCCGACCACCTCGAAGTCCGGGTCGTTATTGAGCATGTTTTTTACGCCGAAGCGCACGACCGGGTGATCGTCCGCCACAATGATGCGGATGGAGCGATTGAGCGGCGAGCTGGACAACGGATGCGACGAGGCGGGCTTACGGGTAGCCGTGATCATGGCGAAAGCATCTCCCAATTAGTCGGAGCTGAGGGGGTCTTGGAGTTTCGACTCCAGCATACGCCGTAGCCTGCGGCACGCCGAGGGAATTTCCGCGAGCGCGGCTGTGTTCAGGGTGGTTCCGCCCTCCACGGCCGCGGCCAGCGACTGCAGCTCGGCAGCCCCCACCATGCCGCAGGAGCCCTTCACCGCATGGGCCTCCCGCTGCACCGCGGGGAGGTCGCCGGCGGCTGCCGCGGCCTCCATCCGGGCGTGCCGCCGGTGCACGTCATCCAGGGTTAAGTTGAACAGTTCCGATAACTTGGCGGCGGGAATCAGCTTTCGCAGAGAATCAAAGATCTCAGGGTGGAGCACGCCTTCTGCGCCGTCCGCCGTTGCGGACAAGGCTTCGCGGCCCGGCTCCGGCGAGCCCGCGGCGGCGCGCCGACGTGCGCCGCGCTCGCGTTTTCCCCGCTCCAGGGTGTCCCCCAAAAGTTGCATGTCGAAGGGCTTGGAAAGAAAGGCATCGAAGACTGATTCGGTGTCCGCGGCGACCTGGTTGGCGCTCATGCCGACCAGGATTGCCTCGGGCGGCATCGCTTCGCGCAGGCTGCGCGCCAGGGCCGCGCCGGAAAGCCCGGGCATCTGCAAGTCGGTCAGCACCACATCGAAGACCGCATCCCCCCGCAGCATCTCCAGGCCCTGCTCGCCGGAGTCGGCCAGGTGCACCGCAAAGCCTTCCAGCGACAGCAAGGCTTGCAGCAGATCGCGCATCACGACGTCGTCGTCGAGCACAAGGATTCGGGGAGGGGAAGGGTTGATTGGCGGCAAAGGTGGGGGCTCCGTTTTGTAAGGATGCCCCAAGCGACCCCAAAAGCGTGAAAATTTTGGCGTCGGGGGCTGACGGGAGGGGGAGGACGAAAGCCGGGACGGGGCGTAGAGTGTCGGTATGGAGGACGGCTGGGCGAAGACCGTCCCGGAGCGATCGACGGGCCGGGCTCGGCGGGATCTCCAGGTGACCTGTAAGCGCTTGCGGCGGCCCCGGAGAGCGGGGGCTGATCTCGCATGAGGTTTGCGTTCCTTGCCACCACCGCCCTTCTGCTCTGGCAAAGCTCGCTTCTGGTCAACATCGGCGCCGTGGCACGGCCGGAGTATCTGCGCTTCCAGCGCACGGTGCGGGTGCCCGCGCCAGGCAGCGGGGTGGCCTGCGTCACGCTGGACGCCACCGTGCTGTCGCACACCGCCACCGCCGCCCACAACGACCTCCGGCTGTTTCGGCAGCTGCCCAGCGAGACGGCGACCGAGGTGCCCTTCGCCCTGACCGAAAGCGGCCCGGAGCCGGTCGCGGACACCACCGCCGCCGCCGAGAACGTGGAAGCGCACGGCAGCCAGCTCAGCTTTGACCTGCGCATGCCGCCGCGGCCGTACACCGAGGTGCGGCTGCGGCTCCGTTTGCGGGACTTCGTCGCCTCCGCAGAGGTGACCGGCTTCGACCGGCAGGGGCACCGTGCGGCGCTGGGCCGGGTCGCGGTCTTTGACCTCGGCGCACAGAGGCTGGGGCGCTGGACCTCGCTGCTGCTCGCCGAGTCCAGCTGGCCCATGCTGCACGTCACCCTGGATGTGCGCACGCCGGCGGGCGCGCCCCTGCGGGGGCTGACGCCGGCGGCGGTGGAGGGCGCGGATGTGCCGCCCAGCCGGCTCCGCCAAACCCGCTACACCCCCACCGTGAGCACATCGGAGCTCCGGCAGCAGGGAACGCTAACGCTGGCGACGCTGCAGGCGCCCGCCCATGTGCCGGTGGAGCGCGTGCTGTTTGAGCTGCCGCGCGGCTTGGGCAGCAACTTTGCGCGCGAGGTCACGGTGAGTGCCCTGACCCACGGCGCCCCCGTCACGGACACCGAGGCCGTGGACGCCGGCTTTATTGCGCATTTGAACTTCCCCTCCGGCGACCCGCGCCTGTACCCGATCGCCCTGCGCGAGGACGCCGTGGATGCGACTCTGGGCGCCACGCTGGCCGGCGCCGCCACCGTGCTGGTCGCCGTCTATAACGACGGCAAGCCGCCCTTGCCCATCGGGCGTGTGGTGCTGGAGATGCGGGAACGGCGGCTGTGCTTTTTTGCTGACCGCGAAGGGCAGTACACGCTGCGCTACGGCGACCCCGCGCTCCCCGCGCCCATCTACGACGAGAGCGCCCTGGCCCTGCCGCCCACGCCGCTGGACGCCCGGTTCGGGCCGGAAGAGCGCAATCCGCGCTTCCATCCGCGGCGGGGCCTGCGCTGTGGCGCGGCCCGCTATCCTGAGCTGTACTGGGTGCTGGTGCTGTTGTGCGCCGGCACGATGGGCGGAACGGCGCTGCACCTCGTCCAACACCGCAGGAGCTGAGGGCATTTGAGGCTTGGATCAGGACATTTGGGCCGGGGGGTCGTTGGGGTCGCTGCCGCCGCGGCGCTTGGGCTGGGTGCCGCTGCGCTGTGCCCTGTGGAATTGCGGGCGCAAACGGCGCCGGGTTCCACTGAGCAGGCGCCCCGGGGAGAGCTGCGGCGCGGTCGTGAGCTGCTGATGCGCCGGGAGTTCGCCGCGGCCCGGCAGGTCTTTGCCGCCTTCCTGAAGACCCACCCCACCGACGTGCAGGCCCGGCTGGGCGAAGGCGACGCCGAGCTGGGTTTGCACCAGTATGAGGCCGCCGAGATGACCTATCGCGCCGTCACCGCGCGGCAGCCGGAGCTCTGGCAGGCGCACAAAAACCTGGTGGTGGTGGAGGCCGCGCTGGGCCGGTGGGAAGACTTTGACCGCGAGCGCACCGTTTTGCGCATGGCCCGGGAGCGCGGCGCGCCCGGCATCAGCGCCCGCGAAAGCGACGTGATCGACAGCTTCAACGTCCGTGGAGCGCACTGGGTGGTGCGGTCCTACTTTGAGCCGGTGGGCCGCTCCGAGGCGCGCTACAACTTCGAGCACTTCTCGCCCGGGGGCCGGGTGTTAGCCTATATTTCGCTGGAGGACACTGCCGCCGCTGCCGCCGCGCTCAAGCCGGGCGATGTCCGGATCGGCTCGGCGAACGCCCCAAACAACTCCGCGGAGCCCCATGCACTCTCTTTGAACTGGTACACCGGCACAGCCCATGGGACCATCCGGGAGTACCGCTCCGGCGAGCCGACCTATGAGGCGTTGCGGGCAGCCGTGAGATCCTGGCTGGCGCACCACGCGCTGCCGGCGGCAACGGGCCCTTGAAGCTTCGCTTCAGACACTCAAGCCTCAAGGTCCCTTCGGGGATCCCCAAAGTCCCGCAGGAGCAGGCCGCACGAACGCATGGCAGGCGCACGATCGACATCCCGGAGTCTTCGCTGGCTGCGTCTGCTGCTGCCCATGCTGGTGATGGTGCCGCTGCTCTACCTGGCGGTGTGTGGTGTGCTGGGCATCGCACTGGCGGAAAGCACTCTGCGGTTGCCGCCGCAGCATGTTTTTGCGGAGCGTTTATTTCGCTACCGCATGCAGAAGCAGTTTGGTGCGCAGGTGCTGCCGGTTTCGCTGAACGCGGCCGACGGCGCCACGCTGCGGGCCTGGTGGGTGACGCCCCGGCGGCCCAATGGGCGCTCCGTGCTGCTGCTGCACGGCATCGGCGGCAATCGCGTGGACATGAGCGGCTATGCCGACATCTTTGTGCCCAAGGGCTACGATGTGCTGCTGCCGGACTCGCGCGGGCACGGCGAGTCCGGGGGCCGCGTGAGCACCTTTGGCCTCCTGGAGCGTGACGACGTGCACCGCTGGGCGGAGTTTGCCCGGGCGCGCGCCCCCGGCTGCACCTATGTGCTGGGCGAGTCCATGGGCGCAGCCATCACGGTGGAGGCCACCGCCGTAACGCCGCAGATCTGCGCCGCGGCCGTTGAAGACCCGTTTGCGCGCTTCCGGCCCGTGGTTTACGAGCGCCTGGGGCATGAGACCGGCCTGGGCACGCACTTTTGGCAAACGCTGGGCTGGCCGGTGGTGCAGGTCGCCATCCATTGGGCGCACTTCCGCTACGGCCTTTGGCTGCCGGATGCGGCGCCGGAGCGCGCCCTTCGCCAGTCGCACGCGCCGATTCTGCTGATGACCGGCACCGCAGACAAAAACATCCCCATGCACCATGCCCTCGATCTCGAAAAGGCCTGCGCCGGCCCGTGCGCGCTGTGGGTGGTGCCCGGCGCCGGCCACGGCGGGATCTCCGCGATCACGGGCGGCGAGTTCGGCTACCGGATTCTGAGCTGGTTCCGCGCCCACGATGCGCCGTTGCCGGCATTGCCCGTGGCGCTCACACGGCGGGGCAGCGCCGAAGCGGGTGGCTGGACGCACCCGCGCAGTCTGGTGACCGGCCCACCCCCGCCAACCAGTCCGTAAACCCGGCATCGCCTGCGAGGGATCTCCATTGCCGCCGTATGGCTGCACGCAAGCCCCGCGCTATTGCGGCAGCTGTCCCCGGATGGCGTCGTCCAGCGCGATGTGATTCTTTTCCAGCAGGTCCCCAGGGCGTGGTCGAGCGCGAGGCGCGCCTTCATGTAGTTGGAGCGTGCCGCGATCTCCGTGGAACGCGCCTGGGCAAGGTAGGCCTGGTCCTGCAGCACGGCGAGGTCGGTGGACTGGCCCACGGAAAGCTTGTCCCGCTCCGCATCCAGCAGCTGGGCCTGGTAGTCGCGGCTGGCCGTGGCCGCCCCGTAGCTGGCCTCCGCGGTTTGCAGAGCCACCACGGCCGTTTCCACGTCCTCCCGCACCGTTTGCGCGAGCTTTTCCGTGCGCGTCTGCACCGTCCGCAACTGCACGAGGTCGCGGGCGGCGTCGGCCTCGGCGACGCGGTTGCGCAGCGGCAGGGTCAGCTGCACGCCCGCCTGGTAGATGGTGGACACGCGCAGGCCGCCCAGCGCCAGCTGCTGCGGCGTGGTCGGCAGCCCCGTGCCCGTGGAGCCCTGCACCTCATACGGCTGCTCGCTGGAGCCGCGGGTTTCCACGTTGGCGTATACATTCAGCTGCGGCAGGGCGTTGTTGTGGCTGGCTGCCGCCTGGATCTTGCCGGTTTCAATCTGCAGCTGCGCCTGGGCAAGGTCCGGCCGGCGGGCCAGCGCCTCCCCGACCAGCGTGGGGACGTCCAGGGTCTCCGGCGCCGCGGGCAGCGTGATGCGGTCGGTGGGTACGATCTCCGTGAACTGCGCCGTAAAGGCCGGCGAGGCCGTCCGCAGCAGCTGGTTGCGCAGGATGATCTCTTCCTGCTTGAAGAGCCCCTGTGCCTGCGTGAGGTCGAAGCGGCTGGAGCTTTCCAGCGCCCGCGCGCGGGTGAGCTCGATGGGCGCCAGGGTGCCTTCGGTCACCTGATCCTGGTCGTCCTGGCGTTGCTTGGTGGCC
>CBDCLP010000003.1:0-283806 GCA_965218675.1 Granulicella sp. | reverse complement strand
GGCCGTGCGCGCGCTGCTGGGCGTTGCCGAAACCCTGCACCGGGGAGGGGCCGCCACCGGCGAAGCGGAAGCGCTGGAAGTGGGCCTGGGCGACTATGAGCGGCTGCTGCAGCAGGCCCGCGACCTCCATCAGCACAGGGATCAGACCGCGGCGCTCGGCACCTACAGCCAGGCCGCGCAGCTGATGGAGACCAGGCTATTGCCGGAGGCGAGGAGCCTGGCAAGCGACCGGACCGCGCTGATGGAGACCACCTTTGACGCGCAGGGGCGCCGCTCCGGGGCAGACCGTTGGGTGCTGCTGCTGGTGCTTTCGCTCGCTCTGCTGGCTCTGGGTGCGGCGCAGGTGTTTCTGAGCCGGCGAACGCACCGCACCTTCAATCTTCTGCTGCTGGCGGCAACGCTGGGCACGGGCGTGCTCGGCGTGCACTTCTTCCGGGTTCTTGGCGCCGAGCAGGAGGCGCTCGTAGCGGCCAGGCAGGGGAGCTTTGACAACCTGTCGCGGGTTTTGGGCATTCGATTTCGGGCGCATTTGGCCTACCAACACGAAGGACAGGCCCTGCTGCCCGGCTTTTCCGGAGCCGCCGGGGCTGCCGGTCGGCTGCCGGCGGATGAGGCTGCCGTGGCCAGCCTTCCACCGACGCTCACAGCTGTGCAGTTGGTGAACGCGGCCAGGGAAGGGCGACCCATCGACGGCTTCACAGGCCCTTTGGCGGACGAGCTGCAATCCGCCACCGCGCCCGGGGAGCGCGAAGCCGCGGTGAACGCACTGGCCGCCTGGGAGCACTTCGTCGCCGTCGCGCACAGTGCACTGCGGGCTCCCGGCTTATCAGGCGGCGCTGCTGGCGCGCTCCCGGCGGCGTTGGGGCAGCTCGACCGCAGCCTGGACACTGTGCAGCAGATGGACCAAGCGGCGTTGGCGGAGGCCATGCAGCAGGCCGGCAGCGGCGTCCGTGCGCTGCAGGCGGAGGCGTGGGTGCTTTGCGCGCTGCTGGACGCCCTGGTCGCGTTTGGGTTTGCGCCGCGCATCCGGGAATACCTTTAGGGCAGCGATCGTTTCTGAATTTTGTCGTAGAGTGAGCAGGTATTGTGAGGTAAAGGAGCGCACATGTTCCGTCGCGTGGGGAATTTGGTGAAGGGCTTTTTCGGGCTGTTTGTTTCCAAGGCGGAGCGGCGAAATCCGGAAGCGCTGCTGGAGGTGGAACAGGAGAACCTGCGCAAGCAGGTGGGCAAATTCAACATCGGGCTGGCCTCGCATGCCGCGCTGGTGGAGCGGCTGATCGGGCAGGTGCGCAAGCTGGAAACCGATGAAACCGATCTGCGCGCCAAGGTGGGCGCCAATCTGAAGCTAAACCGGCGCGACCTGGCCGGCCAGTACGCCCTGCGCCTCAAAACCGTGGAACGCGAGCTCGACGAGAATCGCAAGCAGCTGGACCAGGCGGAGCTCACCTACAAGGAGCTGGTGCGGGCCCGCGACGTGGCGGTGTCGATCACGCGCTCCAAGATCGAGGCGCTGAAGTCCGGCATCAGCGACATGAAGATGAAGCGCGCGATGGCAGAGATCACGGAGATGGCCTCCGGCATGGTCACCAACCTGGGCGGCTCGGGCGACACGCTGAGCCGGCTGGAGTCGATGGTGCAGGAAGAGCGCTACCGCGCCTCCGGGCGGGTGCGCGTGGCCGTGGACAGCCTCGATATGCACGATGTGCACGTGAAAGAGGCCGAGCAGAAGGCCCTGGCCGATGACGCGCTGGCGGAGTTCGAAGCGCGACAGGCGCCCCACGGCATCGGGGGCGGAGCCGCCGGCAACGGGGCGGTGAGAAACAGCACCCCGGGCGTGGGCCTGGAGCGGCATCGGGGCAACTAGGGCCGTTTCCTCCAGGTGTAGCTGCGCTTATGTGTCGCGCCTTCAGCGCTCGAAATCCTATCGGCACTTACCTGGGCCTTTGGCCCTGGCTGTTATGTATCGCGCCTTCAGCGCGAAAGAAGTGAAGCCATACCTGAATGGAAACAGCTTCAGGGCCGACCCCGCGGCAGGTGCTTGCCTTTTCTTGACATCCCCGCAGGGGATCTGCTTTCACGACGGCAAGCGAGTCACCGAAGCGGAACGGAGACCACCGCGACCGCGTCCGGCGGCAGCGTGATCGTGCAGGCCGCGGCGCAGCGCACGGGGATTGTCCTCGGCTGCAGCACCTCCGGCGAGCGGAAGCTGTTGCGGACCATCGGGTCGGGGGAGCTCAGCATCACGGCCTCGGCTTTGCCGTGCAGCGCGCCCGCGGCCAGCTTCAGGGTCACATGGACGCCCTTGCGCAGATCGGCGTTGGACAGCTTCAGAAACATCTGCCGGCCATCGGCGGAGCGGGTGACCACGGCGTCCACGCTGGCGGTTCCGGGCTGAAGCTCCGGGCTGCTGACCGTGGCGCGGAGGCGGTCGGTGCCGAGGTGGTCGCTCCACATCTCCAGAGCCCAGAACTGCGAGGTGCCGTAGATGCGGTCGCGGCTGGCCTGGATGACGCCGCCGACCCAGCCATTCAGCAGGTCGGAGATGCAGTTGGCCGCCACGGTGTCGCCGTCGCGCTCAAAGCCATCCATCATGCGCGCGGCGTACACGGCGCCTTCCATGGACTGAATGGTCTGCGCGTCGTAGAACAGGTTCCACTCGTTCACAATCTGCCCGATGGGGTGCCCGGGGGAGAGCTTCTGGATGAGCTCGGCCGTGTGGCGGTAGTTGGCCTCGAACTCCCCGGCCCGCGCCATCATGGCGGCGCGCGGATGCGGCATTTTTGCGTTTCGCCCGAGCGAATTGTAGTCGTGGACGGCAAGGTACTCGATGTCGGGGCCGGCGATCTTGAGAACGGCACTGTTCCATGCATCCTCTTGTTCCGGACTGGGGAAGAGGCCTTGTCCAACGGCGATGAGCTTCAGGCTGGGGTCGACCGCGCGCATCGCCTGGGCATACCTCACAGCCTCCTGCGCATAGGTTTCCGCGGTGACGTGGCCGCGCACCCAGCCGCCGAAGATCTCGTTGCCGAGCTCCCACTGCTTCACCCCATACGGAGCCGGGTGCCCGTTGGCCGCGCGCATGGCGCCAAAGTGCGAGCTTGCGGGGCCGTTGACGTACTCCACCCAGGAGGCGGCCTCCTCCGGCGTGGCCCCGTTGCCGCCGACGTTCACGGTGATGGAGGGCTCGATGTGCAGACGCGCGCACAGGGCCAGGTACTCATCGGTACCGAGGTCGTCCGGTTCGGGGGCGTTGCTCCAGGACTTGTTGGTCCAGGTGGGCCGCAGGTCGCGCGGCCCGATGCCCCACTGCCAGTGGTAGTCCTGCGCCACGTTGCCGCCCGGCCAGCGCAGAAACGAGGGATGCAGCTTCCCAATCATCGCCTCGGCGTCCGCCCGTACCTGGGTTTTTGCCGATGCCGGCTCGAGCGAAAGCTGATCGAGATACAACGTGCCCTTGCCCGGAAAGAGCAGCGTCAGCTTGGCGAAGCGGTCGGTGTGGTCGGGCGTCAGGGTGAAGCGGAGCTGCTGCCAGGCGGTGCCGGCCGCCGGTGCGGGCAGCGTCTGCCGGGCATAGGTGAGCCCGTCGGTGTTGTCCTCTTCGAGCGCAACGGTGATGGGGCCCGCGTAGGCCTTGGCCTCAGGCAGCTTCAGCCACACGTAGCCGTTATAGGCCTGGCCGGCGGCGACCGACAGGTGCCCCTGCGAAAAGCCGCGGCGGGTATCGGTGATGTCGCCGGGCGCGAGCGTGACGCGCAGCGAATGCTGCGGCGCGTCGTCGATCTGGCTCTTCAGGGGATAGGCTTCGGCGCTGTCCGCGGTAAAGGTGATGGCGCCGACATTGTCGTTGCGGGTATCGGGCTCGAGCTGCCAATCGGCGGGCAGGCCGAGGTAGTTGGGGGCTTCCTCAAAGGAGCGGTCATGGAGCATCTCGGCGGTCAGGCCCCACTTCACGTCCTCGCCCATCATCTCGGCGAAGGCGGCGTACATGCGCGGGCTGATGTGGTTTTCAACGTGCGCGGGATCGACGGTGATCGTGGCCTGTTCCTGCGCTTGCGCGAAAGGCACCCCGGACGCAGCGACGCAGCAGAGCAGCGGTGCGCAGAGCAGGGCTGCACGGAGGGACGAGCGTCGTTGGGCCGGGAAGTTCATCGGGGAGCGATCCTTGCTGCTGCGGGTGTGCGCGCCGGCGCGATGGCTTTGCGGTGAGACGAGGGACCATCCGGCGACGCGCTGAAACGTTTCAGCAAGCATCCCCGTTTGCCGGAGCCGCTGTCAAGCGGCGGGCGGGGAGCGCGCCAGAAAGCAGATTCCCTTCGGGAATGACAAAAGGGCCACGGGCTCCCGACATCGTCAGGGCGTTGGCTCTAGTCTGAAGTCCATGACGACACGCGCAAAGCCAGCTGCGGGCCGCACGGTGCCGCCGCCGCCGGCAGGGGAGCGACGGCCCAGAATCCAGGATGTGGCGCAGCGCGCCGGTGTGTCGCTGGGGACCGTTTCCGCTGTGCTGAACGGCAAAGGGCGGCTTGCCGACAGCACCCGCGATCGGGTGCAGGCGGCCATGCGTGAGCTCGGCTACCGGCCGGACCTGTATGCCAGCAACCTGGCCCGGCGCCAGACCAAGGTCTTCGGTGTGATCGTCTCCAACCTGCAAAATCCGTTCTTTGCGGAAACGGCGCAGGCAGTGGAAGAGGAGGCGGAGCGGCACGGCTTTCAGATCTCGCTGATGGCCACCAACTTTTCCATCGAGCGCCACCGGGCCGCCGTGCTGCAGTTGTTGGGGGCGCGGCTGGCGGGCTTGGCGGTGCTTACCTCGGAGGCGGATGCGGTCTCGCGGGAGCGCATCCTGGCCAGCGGCATTCCGGCCGCGGTGCTCGACGTGGGGCGGCCCGCGGAGCGCTGTTCCGTGCTGCGGGTCGACGCGCGGGCCGGCATGCGCGCCGCCGTGGAGCACCTGATCGCGCTGGGTCATCGCAGGCTCCTGTACGTTCGCAACTCGCAGAAGGCCACGGGGCCGCCGCTCTATTCGCACCGGCTGCGGGAGCAGGGCTTTGCCGCAGCGGTGCGGTCCTTTGCCGAGGCCGGCATCCAAACGCACGCCGTCGATGTGCACGGCCCGGGTGCCGATGCGGGCCAGCAGGCCATCGCCGCCGTGCATGGGCAGGTGCCCTTCACGGCCGTGGTGGCCACCACCGACATGGTCGCCATGGGGGTATACCGGGCGCTGGGGGAGCGCGGCGTCAGGATTCCCGCGGAGGTGTCCGTCGTGGGCTTTGACAACACCGCCTTCAGCCGCTTCATGAACCCGCCACTGACCACGGTCGACATTTCCCGCGCGGCGCTGAGCGAGGCGGTCATCGCGTCGCTTATGGAACGGGAGCCGGGCCGGCTCCGGGCCATCCCCACCAGCCTGATCGTGCGCGAGTCCACCGCCGCCGCGCAGCCGTGAAGCACACGAGGGCGGCGGCGCGTGGGCGCGCACATGGCGTAAGCTGTCCTTCACAGCAAGAAAGGCGAGATCACTTGAGCAGATCCAGGCACACTGTCGCAACGCTTTGTCTTTGGGGCGGAGCCGTCCTTTTCACCGGCGGCGGGCCCCAGCTCCTGGCGCAAACCGCTGCGAGCCCAGGCACGCTCGACGGACGGGCGACCATTCTGGTGGAGCCTCAGCAGCCCGTGCCGGTGCAGCGCGCCGCCCAGGATCTCGCCGCCGACATGAAGATGGTCTTTGGCACCGCACCCAGGGTGATCACGAAGCCCGAAGACGCCGGGCCGGTTGTGTTTGTGCTCGGCGATCAGGGCGGCTTCCCGGGTGCGGCCAGGCCGCATCACGCCGCCGAGCCGGAGGCCTTTTCCATCACCAGCCAGCCGTGGAAGCTGCCCGGCGGGCGGCAGGTGGAGGTGGTCCGCCTGGCGGGCTCCGACATGCGCGGAACCCTGTATGCGCTGTACCAGTTCTCGCAGGTGCACCTGGGCGTGGACCCGATGTACTACTGGACCGATCACCTGCCCGCCCGGCGGACTTCCGTGCCGCTCGACGCCCATCTGGACGAATCGGTCGCAGCGCCGGTGTTTCGCTATCGCGGCATCTTCACCAACGACGAGGACCTGCTGACCGGGTGGGCGCCCGGCGAAGCAAAGGATCACACGGGCATCTCGCTGGAGGTGTGGAACAAGATTTACGAGACGGTTCTGCGCCTGAAGGGCAACATGATCGTCGCGGGCTCGTGGCCTTTTGCGAACGAGCCGCAGGACCGGCTGGTCGCGGAACGGGGCCTGTTGCTCAATCAACATCACGCGGAGCCGCTGGGCGTGAACTTTTCGCGCTGGCCCCGCGGCACACCCTACAACTTCACGGCGCATCCGGAGTTCATTGAGAACGCCTGGAAGCACGCCGTCGACGCGTATCCGACCGACCAGCAGATCCTGTGGGAGCTCGGCCTGCGCGGGCTCTCCGACCAGCCCTACTCGGCCCTCGATCCCAGTGTGCGCGGCGACCCCAAGGCGCAGGGCCACGTCATCAGCAAGGCCATCGCGGAGCAGGTGAGCCTCGTCAAGGCCAAGCACCCGGATGCTGTCTTCATCACCGATCTGTGGATGGAAGGCGCGGCGCTGATGCGCTCGGGCGACCTCGTCATCCCGCCGGACGTCATCACGGTATGGCCCGACACGGGCTACGGCGACATGCAGGACAACGGTCAGGTGCGCGCCGGCCAGGGCGCCTATATTCACGTCGCCATGTTTAATCTCAAGGCGAACCAGCTCTCTGAACTCACGCCCGTGGACCGCATCTTTGCTTCGCTGGGGCGCTTCCAAAAAGCCGGGGCGACCTCATTTCTGCTGGTGAACACAAGTGACATCCGTCCGGTGACCATGGGCACGCGTGCGGTCCTGGACTTCGGCTGGAAGGGCGCGGACCTGGGCTCGAGCGACAACTTTTATACCCGCTGGGCTACCGAGGAGTTCGGCGCGAAGGCGGCGCCCGCGGTAGCGGAGATGTACAAGGCGTATTTCAAGGCGCCGGCCGAAACCGCGGGACCGAGCCCGCGATCCTACGGCGACAGCTACTACCACTACACGGCGCGCGACCTGCTGCGCGGCGCGATGCTGCAATGGCCCACCTACCGCCTGCCCGACCAGGCCCCTTTCTGGAAGGAGCCGGGTATCGAAAACCTGCCGTACAGCCCGGAACACTTCGTCGACCGGGCCACGGCAGAGGCCAAGGCCTGCGGCAACGCCAGGCCGCGCTGGGATGCCGTGTGGCAGCAGGCGCAGGCCGCCGCCAGCCTCGTGGCACCCGAGCGGCGCGACTTCTACCAGGCGGCCGTGCTCACCATGATCGCCATCAACCGCGACAGCAACCAAATGCTGCTCTCGTTGTCAGAGGCCGTGCTGGCCCTGCACAAGGGCGACCACGCCACCGCCGTCGCCAGAACCAACGAGGCCCTCGGGGCGCTGACCGACCTCAAGGAGCAGGAATCCCGCGCCGAATACGGCAAATGGCAGAACTGGTACCGCGGCGATTGGCTCACCGGCGTCGACCAGACACGCGCGCTGCTGGAACACTTCGCCCAAACACTGAAGGATCCCAACACCCCCGTGCCCCCGCCCCTGGAGTGGAGCTCCTGGGAGGCGTACTACCACATCCAGCACTACCAGGGACAACGCACCGTTGATGTGCAGGAGGACAAACACTGACCGGCGTTGCTGCGCTCTACCCCCGACTGCTTGCCGCTATTCACGGACGTATTGTCGTTCTGAGATATGCAAGGGAGCTAACTCGGAACGGTGTTGGTTAGGTCATCGCCTTACCGAGCAACCTTATCCCTTACACAAAACGCCCCGGCCTGAAAGCCGGGGCGTTTCGCTTCTTTACGAAGCTATACCAGGCGGCGCTTTATCACGCCTGCAATACCCAGCAGGCCGGTGCCGAGTAGTGCAAAACTGGAGGGCTCGGGTGTGACTCGGCTTGAGGTGTCAATGAAACCACCTACCAAATCAGGACCAGTACCAAGATTGATGAGGAGAAAGGACACATCACCCAGGCCGTCCAAAAAGGGGGAGGAAATTTGGTAATCAAACGTATATTCCGGTCCATTCGATCCCAGAGCAATCGTGAAGTCGTGAGGTGTGCCATCGCTTTGTTGGCCCACGAACGCCTCAAACGATCCGTTGCAGACCGCTGAGTACACTGTTAAGCCCGTGGGAGCATCGGTGCCGGAGCAAGAAGTTCCGTTATCAAGGTCACGTTCGGCTCTGTCGCCGAATAGCTCGTGATACTTGTGGCTGGGTCATAACTACTAAAGCAAACGCCGCCTGTTAATCCCGGGCACGACGAAGGTATCTCGCTGATCTGTATTCCTGAAGCAGTGAGGCCGAGCGGTCTGCCTTGGCCATACCCAAGCGTGACCGGTGGGTAGGGTGCATAGGTGTCAGCGCGGGATGCAAGGGGGGCGAAGGTGAGGCCAAGACAGAACATCACGACGGGTCTAAGAGAAAGCATGCGAAAACTCCGAAGTAGAATGTGATCTCCTCTCCGCTAGCCCGAGTTCCTTCGAGGAGATTGAATACTGAGCAGCATAAGCTCACATCTCCGTTTTGCAACCAATATTTTTTTCGGTGAAGCGTACCGGCCCCTTTTGTATCAGCTCGCCTGCAGGTGTGCAGACTTGGGTAAAATCTGACCTGCCCAAAGCAAGACCGGGCTACACAGGGCGTGCAGCTGACTAAGTGAGTTTGGTATTCATTTGGGTTTCGACCGCTAACGGGTTGCCGTAGGCCGCGCCTGCTCCGCCGGCACGATCCCGCTGCCTTCCTTCACCGAGTAAAACTTATCCGCCGCGAGGTCCTTGAGCACTTCGGTGCGTCCGGAGGGCCAGTGAATTTCTACGGAGTCAATTTTGGTCGCCTTGGCGAGCCCGAAGTGCAGGCGGAGGTCGCTTTGGGAAAGATAGCTGCCGCCGCTGTGCACCTCATCGGTCTGGGTCACGCCGCCGGCGACGACCTTGACGCGGGCGTTCAGGGCGAGGCGGTTGCTCTTGGTGCCGGTGAGCTCAAAGCTGATCCAGTGCTGGCCGGGAACGCCGTGGTTGCGCAGGATCATGGGGCTGCCGTCGAGGTCGCCCACGACGAGGTCCACGTTGCCGTCATTGAACAGGTCGCCGACGGCGAGCCCGCGGGAAACGTGCTTTTCCATCAGCGCCGGGCCGGCCTGTGTGCTGGCGTCGCAAAAGGTGCCGTCCCGCTGGTTGAGCTCCAGCACCTTGGGCTCGCGGTAGCCCGCACCGGAGGGTAGGGTGTCCACCTGCGGGTAGACGTGCCCGTCCACGGCGACGAGATCGAGCCAGCCGTCGTTATCCAGGTCGGCGAAGGAGGTTCCCCACTTGACGTAGGGGAGCGAGGGCAGGGCGGTGCCGGACTCGAAGGAGACCTCCTTGAAGTTCCAGTCTCCGTCATTGCGGTAGAGATCGCTGTTTTCGTCGCTGAAGTTCGTAACATAGATCGACGGGCGGCCGGTGTGGTTGTAGTCGCCGATGGCGAGGCCCATGGAGGCCTGCTCGGAGCCGTCGTCACTGACCGCGGTGCCGGACTCGAGGCCGATGTCCTTGAACTTGCCGTTGCCCAGGTTTTTGTACAGGAACTTGGGGGTGGAGTCGTCGGCGACGTAGATGTCGGGGCGGCCGGTGTTGTTGAAATCCGCCCACAGCACACCCAGGCCGTAGTACCCGCTGGGATCGCTGACGCCGGCAGTCTTGGAAACGTCGGTAAAGGTGCCGTCACCGTTGTTGTGGAACAGGGAATCGCCGGCTCCGCGCAGGCCACGCGGGCCGCATTGCACGTCAATGCCGCGGTACTTGCAGAAGGGCGCGCTGCCGAAGCCGGGCAGGTCGTTGAGGTGGAAGTCGACGTAGTTGGTCACCATGAGATCGGCAAAGCCATCGCCGTCGTAGTCGCCGAAGGCCGCGCCCGTGGACCAGCGGCCATCGGCCACACCCGCCTTTTTGGTGACGTCGGTGAAGGTGCCGTCGCCGTCGTTGCGGTAGAGCACGTTGCCGCCGAGGCAGGTGAGGTAAAGATCCGGCCAGCCGTCGTTGTTGTAGTCCGCGACCGCGCCGCCCATGCCGAAGCAGGCCGAGGTCAGGCCGCTCCTGGCGGTGACGTCTGTGAAGGTGCCGTCGTGGTTGTTGTGATACAGCGCGCCGAGGACCTTCTCGCCCTTGACAGCCATCGCCACCGTGGGCGCGTTGGTGAAGAAGATGTCCGGCCAGCCATCGCGATCGTAGTCGAGCAGGATGACCCCGCCGCTCATGGATTCCACGATGTAGCGCTTGGAGGGATCGGAGGTGTGGCGGAAGTGGATGCCGGCCGCGGCCGTGACATCCTGCAGTTGCGGCACAGGGCGCCCGCTGCATTGGGTCGCCTTTGCGCCTGGGGGCGGCGGCGTCGGGGCATCATGCCCATTCTGGGCGCCAGCGAGGTGGCTTAGCAGAAGAACGGCTGCCGCGAGCCCGGTCCGACGAGAGGTGCGCAATGAGATCTGGTCCCCTTTGCTGAGCTGCGCCGTGGCTAGTGCACGGCAACCCGGTCGGCCGCCTGTTGGCGGGAGTCCGCTTTGAGCTGCTTGTAGATGGCCAGCTCCTTTTCCGCATCCGCGTCCCGGCTGGCCTTGCGGTAGGCCGCCTGCAGCTGGTAGTGAATGTAATCGGTGGACGGGCTGGACCGCTCGGCCGCCTGCAGGTGCGTGATGGCCGTTGCAATCTGCCCGCGGTCGAGCAGGATCTTGCCCAGCTGATACTGGGCGTTCGCGTAGCCCGGATGCGTTGTGACCACGGTCTGAAAGAGCTGCTCGGCGTCGCCGACCTTGCCCTGCTGCAGGTCCACATAGCCCAGATGGTAGGTTGCGTCGGGATCGCCGGCGTTCTGCGCGAGCTCGGCCTGGAACTCGTGGGCGGCTTCCGGCCAGTGCTCCCAGTGGATATAGGCGAGGCCCAGGGCGAGGTGCGCCCGGGGCGCGGCACTGTTGGCCGCAAGCACACCCTGCAGCGCCGCCACGGCGCGCGGGTAGTCGCCCAGGGCGGTCCACACCTGTCCGATGAGCACCTGCACCTCCGCGGGCCTTGGCTGGGAGGCGTAGGCCGTCAGCACCTGTGTGGCCTTGGCCGTGTCGCCGCTGCGGGCCAGCGACGCCGCCCAGGCGTACCCGACCTGGTCGTCCAGCATGCCCGGCTGGCCGAGCGGAGCAAAGGTGTGCGCGGCCTCCGCGAACCGGTACAAATCGAAGTAGGCGATGCCCAGCATGGCGCGCAGACCGTGGTTCTCCGGCTGCTGCAGCAAGGCCTGGGTGAGCGGCGAGATGGCTGCCTCAAAGTTCCCGGCGCGGAACTCGCTTTGTCCCAGGTTCTTTTCCAGGCCCGGCAGGGAAGCATCCCACTCCTCGCCCTTGCGGTAAAGGCTGGCCGCGGCGGGGAAGTTGCCCCCGACCGCCGCGGCGGTGCCGAGGTCGTTGTAGGCCAGCGCCAGCACCGCCCGCAGCTGCTGTTCCCGCGTCTTGAGCTCGTTTTGCTGCGCCTCCGTGAGCTTTGTGGCGCCGTGCAGATGGGCGGCGTCCAATGTGGCGGTCTCATCGGTGCCCGGCGTCAGCCCGGAGGGCGCTGCAGCGCTTTTGAGTGACAGGACAGCGGCCGGATTCGCGCTGGCGCCTGCCATGCTGGCGATATCCTGCTGGCTCTGCTCCATGGTCTTGTTCTGCAGGTCGCGCGCCTTGGCCAGGAACTGTTCGCTCTCGTCCTGATGGCCGGACTTCGCCAGGATGCGCCCAAGGTCGACATAGGCTCGGCGAATCTGGTAATTGGCGCGGGCCTCGTCGCCGCCGGTAAGCTCGACGGCCTTGCGCAGCTCCGCCTCGGCAACCGGCAGGTTGCTCTCGGCATACGCATTCAGGCCGAGAAAGAGGTGCGGATCCGGGGAGGTCGGGTCCAGGGCTGCCGCCGTCCGCAGGTAGGGCGCGGCCGCGTCGTAGTTGCGCTCCTCGGAGGCCAAAAAGCCCGTCATGTAGTTGGCCAGGTAGTCCTGCGGGTAAAGCTCCGCCTCTTTCTTGATCTCCGCCTGCGCCTCGGGCGTGGGCCGCCACTCGTTCAGGTTGAGCCTGGCCAGGCCGAGGAAGTAGTGCGCATGCGGCGTCCGGGGATCAATCTGAAGGGCGCGCTCAAACTCCCCGACCGCGCCAGGCACGTCGCCGCTGTCGCGGTAGGAGCGGCCGATCAGGACGTGGATGGAGCCGCTGTCGCCGTGCTCCGCCTCGATCTTGCGGAAGACGGCCTGCGCCCGGAGCTTGTCTTCGGGGCGTTTGGTCTGCAGGAGGCAGTTGGCCAAGGCATACTGCGTTTCCACGCGGTCGTCGACCCGCGCCACACGCTCCAGCGGAACCAGCGCCTCGGCGTACTTGCCCTGCTGCATGAGCGAGCTGCTGAGGATGCGGTCCGCCTGAATATTTTGCGGCTCTTCGCGGTGGATGGTCTCGGCCAGGCGAATGGCATCGTCGTACTGGCCGGCCTGCGCCTCCACGGTGGCCAGCGTGAGACGCGTGGCGGGGGAGCTTTCAAGGCGAAGGGAGTCGCGCAGCAGCTCGATCGCCTGGGGGTAAGCTCCCTGGGCCGCGCGCAGCGCTCCCATCTCGTCCAGCGCCGAAGCGACGAGCAGGGTGTTCGCGGTGGTGATGCTGGCCGGGTCGCCGGTTTTGCGGGCCGCTGCCGCCGTGGCAAGGCGCGAAGAGAGTTCGTCGGCGGGCTGTACGGTGCGGCTGGAAAGATGGCTCTGCGGTGGGGCAGGATGGGCGTGTTGCGCAGGGACGGGAAGCAGGCCGGCCAGGGCAAAGGCTGCCGCGAACCCGAGATATCTGCTTTGTCGCCATTCACAAAACCGTATGGGGCTGGAGACGGGCGCGGGGGGATGAGCGTTCATGGAAAAGGCCTGGCCGAGTTTACCGCAAACCGAAGGGCGGAGTCTCCGGTGGGAGAACTCCGCCCTTTGGGTTGGTGAAGCAGCGTTGAGGTTAGAAATCGAAGTGCAGCGCGTACTGCAGTTCGCGGTTGAACTTGCCGGGCTGGAAGGCCTGCACCGCGCCAAAGCCGGTGACGGCACCCTGCGAGGTGATGACGTTGTTGGTGGGGCTGCAGGGAAGACCGGTCGGTCCACCGCCCTTCACCGCAGGAGCTGCACCTCCGCAATACACCGGACTCGGGGAGTTGTAGCCGGCACCTTCCAGGCTGCTGGAGTTGAAGTTCGGGTGATTGAGCAGGTCGAAGAAGTCGAACTGGAACTTGATCCGGTACTTCTCCTTGATCTGCCAGTTCTTGGCGAGCTGGGCATCCAGGTCAGTCGTGGGCGCACCATAGCAGGCGCCACGAGGAGCGATGTTGGAAGGCACTGTTCCAATGGCGTAGCCGACCAGGGTGAACGCGTTCACGTTCAGAATCTGGTTGTCGTGCATACCGGCGTTGCAGCCAATGCCGGTCAGCAGCGGGCGGTTGTTGCCGTTATACCCGGTGCCGAGCAGGCTGTTCAGTGTGCTGTAGTTGTTGCCGATGCAGTTGCCATTGATGTCCAGGTTGGTGCAGCCACCGCTGGCGCCGCTGCTGAACACCGTTAGCGAGGAGCCGTGGGCCGCGGTGAAGATGCTGTTCAACTCCCAGCCGCCCACCGATTGCTGAACCAACTGGTTGTATTTGGCCAGTTTCGGTAGGAAGAACACCTCGTTGGCCACGAAGATGTTGGGACGGTTGATGTTGGTATTGCCCTTGTCGAGACTGGGGATGAACTGATCGGTTGTAGCTTCTGCAGTCAGGCCACCTGACGAGTTGTCCAGATCGACGTTGCCGATGGAGTGCGACCACGTATAGGCCAGCTGGAAGGTGGACCGGCCCACCTGCGAGCGGAACAGTGCTTGCAGGGAGTGGTAGGAGGCATGACCCTCGCGGGCGAAGCCGCCGATAGTGTTGAAGTTGAAGGCCGGGCGAAGGGCGTTGAGTGCGTCGTTGTTGGGGGCAAAGGCGGCTGCCACGAAGTTGCCCTGATTGACGCGGTTCAGATCGTACATCGAGGTGAGGTGTTCCCCGGTGTTGCCGACATAGCCGAGCTCAAAGGTGGTGTTGCGCGCCAGCTGCTGCTCGAGGGTCGCATTCCACTGCCAGGAGTTCGGAATAACCGCTTTGGTGTCTTTGCCGTAGTTCGGCGAAACTGCCACATTCGCCAAAGGTGCTGCGGCGTCCAGTGTCCGGTTCGTCGTACCTGCAATCACGAACGGAGCATTGCGCGCCATGCCTTCATCGATGCCCACGATCTCACGTTGGTAAAACTGCCCGCCGCCGAAGCGGAGCGCCGTTTCGCCGTTGCCGAAGATATCCCAAGCAATACCAACCCGGGGTGCGATGGTGTGATTGGACTGATTCACCAAAGCTTGATTCGGTCCAGGCGTGCCGTTGGACAGGGGAAGGTTTGCGCCCAGGCCGCCGAGAAAGGCCTTGGCATCCTGGCAGGGCGTGGTGCCAGGAACGATGAGGATGCCGTTGCAGGCGTCATTCGGGTTCGCCGTGGCTTCAGAAGCGCTCCACGCGGCAGCGTTCCAATTGGCCCAGTGGTTGTCACCCGCGAAAGGTTCGCGGAAGAAGGACCAGCGGAAACCATAGTCCACCGTCAGGTTGCGCTTGATCTTCCAGGAGTCCTGCGCGTAGAACTCGTAATCATGCCAGTGCACATAGGCCGTGGCGTCGATACTGTTCTCTGATACCGTGAATTCCTGCGGCTGGCTGCCGGTTCCCGGGATCAGAACGTTTGCCAAGGCGTTATTGGTCTGGGCGCAGGCCGGACTGCCGTTTCCGTGGATGATGTTGCCCGCCTTGTCCGTTTGGCAGTAGATAGTTCCCGGTAAACCGGGGCGATCAAATCCATTACCGCTGTTTTCCACCTTGACGCTGTTTCCATAGTTGAAGCCAGCCTTGTAGAGGTGATTTCCTTTGACCTTGGACAGGTTGTCCTGGATTGTGTAAACGTCTTCATGATTCTGGTACGGCGCAATATTCCAAATGGAGGAGGAACCGTTATAGGAGCCATAAGGGTTCAGGCCGCCCCAACCGCCGAAGAACTCGCCCGGGGTCTTGATGGAGGTTGGGAAGCTGGACGGATAAGCGGAAGTAAGGTCGCCCACAATGTTCGACCGCGTACCGCCCAACGTGGTGATGATGGCGTTGTGGCCGTAACCGAACTCGACGTCGTTCACCATGGTGTTGTGAATCGTCGAACTCAGCTTCGCCATGACGCTTTTGGACGGCTGGCTCCAAGCGGAACCGACGGTGGGGAAGTTGGAGTCGCCCCACAGGCCGTCATAGCTCGGCGCATTGGGGAAGGGGTTTTCCCAGTTGTCCTGAGTCCAGCGCAGGGTGGCGCGGTTGTTCTTGGTAACGTCGTAGTCTCCGCGGACGTTCCACTCGCTCCAGTTGTTCTTGTTCTTGATGGACTCGAGATAGTTGTAGCCGTTGGTGTTGGTCAGCTTCTGATTTGCGTTGTAGGTCGCGGATGGATAGAACTGGGCGATCAGCAGGCCAGCCTTGTCGGGATTGGCGATCTGAAGAGCATTGCCGGCCGCAGCATACTGTGTCGGAATGGTCGGAACGACCGCGCCGCACTGGTCAATGGCTTGGCCCTGGTCATTTGTTCCGGTGGCCGCACCGGTGAAATTGCCGGCGGACTCCGCATCGGTTGGAACGCAGGTGCCGTAGGAGGTGCCGCGGATCTCCTTGTCCCATTCCTGGTTGAACCAGAGGAAGAGCCGATTTTTGAGGGCCGGACCGGAGATGTAGTACCCGTAATCGCTGCGGCGGAGCTCGGCCTTGCCGGTGCCGTTGTTCTTGCTGAGCCAGTCGTAGCTGTCCAGCGCGTCGTTGCGGCCGGAATAGAAGAAGCCGCCGTGAATCTGGTTGGTGCCCGAGCGCGTGGTGATGCTGACGATCGCGCCGGAAGCGCCGCCGTACTCCGGCCCATAGGAGTTCCGGATCATCTTGAACTCGGCGATGGTGTCGGTCGCGGGGTAGACGAGGATGGTACGGCCGGAGCCCTGGTCGTTGTTGGCCACGCCGTCTACCAGAAACAGGTTGTTGGTGTACGGGTTGCCGTTGACCGAAAAGTTCACGCCGCCCTGCAGGCCCTTGCCGGTGGGGTCGAAGCTGGAGGCCGCCGAGACACCGGGGGAGAGCTGGGTGAGGCCGACGAAGTTTTCGCCGTTCAGCGGCAGCTCGCGCACCTGGGTGCCATCGACAATTTCACCCACGGTGGCGGAGGTGGTCTGCACCTGCACCGCGTTGGCTTCCACGGTCACCGTTTCGGTTTGGGAGCCGACCGAAAGGATGGGGCTGACCTCGGTGTTGGTGGAGGTATGGACCTCCACGCCCGCGGTGACGGACTTCTTGAAGTTGCCCGCTTCGACATCCACCTCATAGGTGCCCACTGGCAGCTGCGCGATGGTGTAGCTACCCTGCGATGAGGTTTTGGCCTTGAACTTGACGTTGGTGCCGACGTTGGTGGCCGTCACCATGGCGTCAGGGATGGCGGCACCTGTGGAATCGCTCACGTTGCCCGTGATCGTGCCGTTATAAACCTGCGCGTGCAGGGCGGCTGGGGAACTCAGCGCCGCCATCAGCGTAAACGCTGTGGAACCGCAGGAAACCAGACCCACCATGTGTGCTCGCCGCGCGAGACACCGGATTGTCTTCATCACTACCTCCCGAAAAATACAAACAGTGCAACAAATGCGGGTCCGTGCAGCACACCCGTCCTCAACCTCTTTGCCGCAAGCGACCGGTGTGTTTCCGGGACGTACCGGACAACACACACCGGAAGCACAGCGATTGAAACGAGTGCCCAACCCTGATGTGTGATCGTGCTGCATTCTGTTGGGCGGGTCACATCGTTGTCAAGAGAAATCGTCGTCGTTTCTTTTTCTCCGCACGGCGCCGAAATCTACCCATGCTAGGAGAACCCGAAAGCGCATCGGGGCACATACCACTTCCGGGGAAGGAGGTGTGTTTCAGTTGCCGTCCGGCGGCGCGGAAGGATAACGTTGGGTCGTGCTGCCGGCCAAAAAAGCTTTGACACCCAGACGCGCGACAGCGCCCTCGGGAGGCGCTCTGAGGGTGCTTCGCAGGGGACAGTCCGGGCGGCGGGGGCTGGCGCTGCTGGTCCTGTTCCTGCTCGCCGGTTGCGGAGTGGCTTTGGCGCAGTTGTCCACCGAAGACCATGTCGCCGAGCCCGGCTTCTGGCCAACCAAGGGGCAGCCCTCACTCCCTGCGTTTGCGGGGGAAACGGCGTGCGCGCGCTGCCATGCCAGCATCCTGGCGACGCAGCGGATGACCTCTATGCGACGCACAGCCGTACCCGCGGGCGACGCGGAGGTGCTGCGCCAGCACCCGGACCTGCGATTCCGCTTTGGGAACGATCTGTTGCAGATCCAGACCAAGCCGGAGAATGGTCGTGAGACGAGCGTTTACACCGCCTCCGACGGCGCGCAGAGTCTACGCTTTCCGCTGCTGTGGGCTTTTGGTACCGGAAGGGTCGGGCAGTCGTATCTTTTCAGGAAACAGGATGGCACCTATGAGGAGGCGCGCGTCACCTTCTTTCAGGACCTGAAAAAACTGGATTTCACGCCCGCCCGTGCCCTTTCCGCCCCGGTGGCCCTGCCCGTCGCCATGGCGCGCCAGATGCAAACCTCGGAGCTGATCCGGTGCTTCAGCTGCCATGCCACGGCGGTCAACATCGGGGAGCACTTTAACGAGGCCGGCATGGTGGCGGGGGTCACGTGCGAGGCCTGTCACGGGCCGGGAGCGCAGCACGTGCAACAGATGCGGACGGGTGCGGGCAATGGGGCGCAACCGGCTATCTACACGCCCTCCCACCTTTCGCCCACCGAGGCGGTGGAATTCTGCGGCGCCTGCCACGGCAGCTGGTGGGACGTGAAGCTGGCGCACGTGATCGGGCCGTCCACGGTGCGGTCGGCGCCGTACCGTTTGGTGACCAGCAAATGCTGGGGCAAGGAAGGGGATGTCCGCCTGGAGTGCACCGCCTGCCACAACCCGCATAAGGAGCTGGTGACCGACATCGGGAGCTACGACGCGGCGTGTCTGCGCTGCCATGCGGGCGGCCCCGGCCAGGGAGCGGCGCACCTGACAAGTGCAGCAGCCGGGGGTGCGCCCCCCAAGGCGCCCGCGTGCCCGGTAGCCACGCAGAAGTGCGCCAGCTGCCACATGCCACAGGTGTACGTGCCGGAGATGAAGGCCAACTTCACCGACCACCGGATACGGATTGTGCGCGCCGGGGAGGCCTTTCGGGACTGACCGCCGAGAGCGGCTTTTCCCGCCCCGCACTGTGTGGCACGGAAGACGCACGTATAGGTGCGGAATCGCAACCAAAGATCTCACAAGAGAGCTTGCTTTAGCCAGCCGAGCCGATTTCCGAAGCGCCAGCAGCCCTCAGCGGCAAAAGGCCGGCAGGCTCCCCGCCACGAGCACGTGCAGCTTATACACATGCGACCCCGCGGTGATAAAGAGCGTCCGTCCGTCGTTCCCGCCCCAGCCGAGGTTGGCGGCCACCTGCGGCAGCTTGATCTGCCCCAGTACCCTGCCGGCCGGGGTCACGATGCGGATGCCGCCGGGGCCTGTGGTCCAAAGATCGCCCAGGGAGTCCACCTTCAGGCCGTCGGGGACGCCGGGACCTTCCTTGCCGGTGAAGGTGAGCACATCGTGGGCCGGCCCCACCGAGCCGTCCGGGTGCAGGGGATAGGCGATGACCCGCTGGTTGGGACCGGAGTTGTTCACATACAGCGTCCGGTGGTCGGGCGAGAGCGCGACGCCATTCGGGTAGGGCAGATCCGTGATCACAGGCGTGAGTTTGCCGTCCTTTACATGGAAGACGCCGTTGAACGGCAGCTGCTTGGCCGGATCGTGGTCGCGGCCCTTCAACCCATACGGCGGATCGGTGAAGAAGAACGAGCCGTCGGGCAAAAAGACGAGGTCGTTCGGGCTGTTGAGGTGCTTGCCGTCGTAGCTGTCGAAGAACGGCGTTTGGCATACCGGCACCTGCGGGTTTTTGGGGTCGTCGATCAGGTGCACCACATCGCGGGCGTACTGCTGCATGGCGACGACCGAGCCGTCCGCGGCGCAGGCCATCGCATTCGGTCCCACCTTGCTGCCCGTCGGCGCCGCCCAGGGGCTGTGGGGGTAATCGATCAGGGTGGAAAGCTCGCCCTCGGGCGTGACGGCGTGGATGCGATCACCCTCCTCGTCCACAAACCACAGCCGACCGGCACGCCACATGGGGCCCTCGGTGAACTGGAAGCCGTCGGCGAGCACGACGGGCACAGCGCCCGGGGCGATCAGCCGATCCAGCGCCGGGTCGAGGCGAACGATGGCGGGCGCATCGGGCGCCGGCGCGCTTGCACTCTGGGCGCCTCCCGAGGGGAGAGCAAAGGCGGCAAGACCACCGGCGAGCACCAGTTTGCGGGAAAGCGTCATGACCAGGTCAGATGCGGCTGCCGAGGTATGCGGGGGCAACACCCGCCGCAACCGAAGGCTGGTATGCTCCCCTCAGCATGACCCGAGAGATGACCCAGACCTCCAGCGCCCCGAGAACGGGCGGGCGCAACGCCGCCATCGCGCTGGTGCTGCTCACGGCGATGAACTTCGTCAATTATCTGGATCGCTACATCCTGCCCTCGGTGCAGGAGCAGATCAAGGGCGAGTTTCACATCTCCGACGACCAGATCGGCTCGTTGACCCTGTGGTTCATGCTCGCCTATGTGCTCAGCTCGCCGATTACGGGCTGGCTGGGCGACCGGTTCCCGCGCAAGCCGATGATCATTGTGGCCGCGCTGGGCATCGCGGCCATGAACTTCTTCACAGCCAGTGTGCACAACTACGACTCGCTGAACTTCCGGCACGCCGCGCTGGGCATCGGCGAGGCCAGCTTTGGCGTCTTCGCGCCGGCGATGCTGGCCGACTACTACGCCGAGGACCAGCGCAATCGCGTCCTCACCATCTTCAACATCGCCATTCCCTGCGGGGCCGCGCTGGGCTATCTGGCCGGCGGCTTCATCGCCTCCCGCCACGGCTGGCGCATGTCGTTCATCGCCTCCGCCATCCCCGGCGCCCTGATCGCGCTGCTGATGCTCTTCTTCATGAAAGAACCGCAGCGCACGGCCGAGGATAGCGGCGAGCAGGGTAAGGCCAAGGTCGACAAGGGAACCGTCTTTTCGCTGCTAAAGAACAAGGCGTACCTGAGCGCCATTCTGGGCTATGCGGCAGTGACCTTTTCGCTCGGCGGCATCTCCTGGTGGATGCCGTCGTTTCTGCAGCGCGTGGACGGCCGCTCGCTGGACGCCGCCAGCACCATCATGGGTGGCATCACGGTGGTCTGCGGGCTGGGCGGCACCATCGCGGGGGGCGCCCTGGCGCAGTGGTGGTCCAAACGCACGGGCGCGGCGCTGTATCTGGTGCCCGCCATCAGCGCCGCGCTGGCGACGCCGCCGGCGGTGGCCTGCTTTTTCGGCCCCAAATGGATGACCCTGCCCGCGCTGGGCGTGGCCGTGTTTTTGATCTTTCTCGGCACCGGCCCGGTGAACGCGGCCACGCTGAATGCGGTGCCTGCAGGCCTGCGCGCCGCTGCCATGGCCGGCCAGCTGTTTGCCATCCATGTGCTCGGCGACGCCTTCTCGCCCAAGATCATCGGCGCCATCAGCGATCATTCCAACCTGCGCTACGGGTTGGGCGCCACCCTGGTTACCTTGCTGATTGGCGCAGTGATCTTCTTTGTGGGGGCACGCTTTGCGCCGCCGCTGGACGAGTCCGCCACCGGAGGAGCTGCCGCGGCCGCAGCTTAGCGCTTGATCGCTCTTCGGGAAAGCTGGAAGCTCGCGGCGGAGTGGGGCATGTGGGCGCTGGCGGTCGTCTGGTGTGTCCGCACACACACCCTGATCACGCGGCTGGGCGAGGTCCCGGACCTCACCGACGTGCGCTGGGACCTGGCTCCGGTGGGCGCGCCGGGCCTGGTCGTCGTCGTCCCCGCCAGGGACGAGGCAAAGACGATCCGGCCGGCCATGGAAACCCTGCTCGCCCAGGACTACCCCTGGCTGCGCATCCTCGCCGTGGACGACCGCTCCACCGACAGCACGGGCGCGATTCTGGACGAACTCGCCGCCGCGCGGCCGGAGTGCCTGGCCGTGCTGCACCTCACCGAGGCGCCCGAGGGCTGGATCGCCAAGACCTTCGCCCTGGAATCCGCAGCCGCGCGGAGCCAGTCTGAGTGGCTGCTTTTCACCGACGCCGACGTGTGGTTTTCGCCCTCGCTGCTGCGCCGTGCGCTCAGCTTTGCGGAGATCACCCGTGCCGACCACCTGGTAATCGCACCCTCGCCGGTGATCCGGGGCTGGGGTGAAAGCATGCTGCTGGGCTTTCTTTCCGTCATGGCGCTGTGGGCCACGCGCCCCTGGCGGGTCGCCGACCCGAACGCGAAGCGCGATGCGGTCGGCGCCGGTGCCTTCAACCTCGTTCGCCGCGAGGTCTTTGAGGAGCTCGGCGGGCTCGCGCCGCAGCGCCTGGCCGTGGTGGAAGATGTCACTCTGGGCCTGCGCGTGCGGGCGGCGGGCTATCGCCAGCAACTGGTCTTTGCTCCCGGCCTGCTGCTGGTGCACTGGGCCACGGGCGCGCGCGGCATCATCCGCGGGCTCACCAAAAACCTGTTCGCGGTGATGTACTTCCGGCTGCTGCTCATGGCAGGGGCTATGGGCGCGCTCGCGGCCATCTTTCTGCTGCCGCTGCTCGGCTTGGCCTGGTGGCGAACCCTGCTGCCAAGCCTCCTCATCCTGGCCTGCATCGGTACCGGCTACCGCGTCATGGGCGAGCTGACCGGCATCGGCGCGCGCTGGGCCTGGCTGTACCCGCTGGGCGCGCTCAGCCTGCTTTGGGCCATGCTGCGCTCGGCGGTGATCACGTTGTGGCGCGGCGGCGTGCGCTGGCGGGATACCTTTTATCCGCTGCGCGAGCTGCGGCAGCACAACAACCCGTTCGCCTGGGAGTGGGAAGCCGCGAAGGCGAGGGCTGCGCAGCGAAAGGCCGAGCGCAGTGCCCGGCCACCACGCCTGCTGCGCACGGTCCGCGCAGCTAAACCTCGACCAGCTCAGAAACCGAAGCCCGGCCGTGGCCGTAACGACGCTCCACGTAATCGTCCAGAATGACCTGGAACTCTTCCACGATGTGGTCGCCCTTGAGCGTGGTCAGCAGCTTGCCGTCGACATACACCGGCGCCTTGGGCTCCTCAAACGTCCCTGGCAGCGAGATACCGATATTGGCATGTTTGGACTCGCCCGGACCGTTTACGATGCAGCCCATCACCGCCAGCTTCAGTTCCTCCACCCCGGGGTAGGTCTTTTTCCACTCCGGCATGGATTCGACCAGGTAGTTCTGAATGCGTTGCGCGAGCTCCTGGAAATAGGTGGAGGTCGTCCGGCCGCAGCCCGGGCAGCTGGTTACCTGCGGCATAAAGCTGCGGATCGAGAGCGACTGCAGGATCTGCTGCGCGCAGCGAACCTCCTCGGAGCGGTCGCCCCCGGGTTCGGGGGTGAGCGAAACGCGAATGGTGTCGCCGATGCCGGCCAGCAGCAGCGGCGCCAGCCCGGCCGTTGAAGCCACCACGCCCTTCATGCCCATGCCCGCCTCGGTCAGGCCGAGGTGCAGGGCGTAGTCGCAGCGCCGGGCAAGCTCGGTGTAGACGTCGATCAGGTCGCGGACATGGGAAACCTTGGCCGAAAGGATGATCTGATCGCGGCGCAGGCCATAGCGCTCGGCGGCGGCGGCGTTATCGAGCGCCGAAACCACCATGGCCTCCATCATCACGTCGCGGGCGGGCAGCGGCTGGGCGGAGCGGGAGTTCTCATCCATCATGCGGGTGAGCAGCGCCTGGTCCAGCGAGCCCCAGTTCACGCCGATGCGCACCGGCTTCTGGTTGTCGACCGCGCACTCGACCATGGTGCGAAAGTTGTCGTCGTCTCTGCGTCCGATGCTCACATTACCGGGATTGATGCGGTACTTGGCCAGCGCCCGGGCGCACTCCGGGTATTTGCGCAGCAGCAGGTGCCCGTTGTAGTGGAAGTCGCCGACGATGGGCGTTTCCCAGCCTTTGGCGCGAATGCCGTCCACAATATAGGGCACGGCTTTGGCGGCCTCGTCGTTGTTCACGGTAATGCGGACCAGCTCCGAGCCGGACCGAGCCAGGGCGGCGACCTGCTGCACCGTGGCAGCGATGTCAGCGGTATCGGTGTTGGTCATGGACTGCACCACCACCGGGGCTTCCGAACCCACACGGATGCCGCCCACGTTGACGGTGACGGCCTGGCGACGTTGAAAGGACGGCATAGACGCTTATTTTACCAATTCCACAAAAAAAGCAGCGGCCCCGCTAAAGTTCGGGGCCGTTTTGCCGATAAGGACAGAAGAAGGGAGCCTAGGCGATGACCCGGCGCCGCAGCAGACCAGCAACGCCCAGAATTCCCGTGCCCAGCAGCGCGAAGGAGGCCGGCTCTGGGGTGACCGCCGCGGCGGAGGGCGTCAAAGAAAAGTTCAGCGGAACGTTGTTGAGGTCAAAGGTGCGCTGATCAAAGCCGATGTCGTTGTTGAAAGCCTCGTATACCAGACTTGAGCCGTTGAAGCCGATCACATAGCTGACATCGTCCGCGGACCGAAACGCAACTCCGTTGCCGTCAAACAGATTTGGGGAGTTCAGATCGATCAGGTTGTCGTAGATGAGATAGAACTGGCCGTTGTTCTGGGTGAAGAAGGTGAGCTGTGACGGGTTCGAGGCCGTGGTTCCCGGAGCCGCGGGGATCAGCGCGAAGGAGACCGGGTTGTTGTCGCCGGTGAGTGCACCGTTGCTCAGGGTGCCGCTGAACGAGGTAACCTGCTGCATCGACGGATCGGAAGGGCTGGTCGCGGTCGTCAGCGTGCCCGTAGCCTGGAGCGCAAGCGCGGGGTCGCCCGTGCTGTTCAGCGTGAAATCAAAGCTGTCTGCCTTGGCAGAGAAGGGCAGCAGAGCACAAGCGAAAGCAAAAAGTGCTGCAGGGGCGGCAAGGAACCGTTTGCGCATGAGAACTCCTAAAAGGCCGGACTGTTGACCATGCTAGTACAACTTCCGTCGTAGATGCAGGTCCGAGGCGAACCAGGAGTCACTGCAGAAGAGATCCTTGGTAACCGGACCGCCCTGCAGGCCAGGAAAACTCTGGTCAAGCCCTCTAGTCGCAACGGTTCTGCCTTTCTGTTGCTATTCCCGCAGGGAATCTGCGTTCCTCCCGGGCAGCAAAGAACCTCAAGGAATCAGCGGGCCTTCTCTACTTTAGTGAGTCTTGAGGTGTGAAACATTTGTGATCTCGACCGGAGCGCAGCGAAATGGGGGATCTGCAGTTCTGCCGACGGCAGCAGCCGCGACAGCATTCGATCATTTGCGCTGAGGCGACCGGTGGTGAACCCCGGTCGGCCCCCAAGGTTGCGCGCAACACCCTGCGCGCGGCGGCGTTTACCTGTATGTGCGGCAATTGCGGTACGAGCCGCCGGGAGGCACCACCATGAAGCAATCCACAGTGTTTGCGAAGCTTTTCCCCGTCAAAGCAAAGGTCCTGGGCACGTTAGGCGGTTTGGCCATCGCCCTTGTAGCCCTGGGGTCGGCAGCCCCGGCCGCGAACGCGCAGGTGGCGTTTGGGATCGCGGTCGGCGGCCCCCGTTACTATGCGCCCGTCCCGGTGCCGCAGCCGGTATACCGGCCTTATGGCTACGGACCGGGGTACGTGGCCTACGGCCGCGCGGATGAGGGCTACTGGGCGCATCGCCGCGATGAGGGGTGGCGTGAGCGTCAGGCCTGGCGTGAGCACGAGTCTCGGGAACGGCAGCGCGACTGGCGCGAGGACCGCGACTTCGGCTACCGGCAATAGGCGGCAGAGTGAGGTTCAGACGAGCCCGGGGCGCCATGCCCCGGGCTCACTGCTGGGCGTTGCCGGATGCTGGAAGCGGCCGGTAATACAGGTCCTCAGGGTGCGCGCAGGCGAGGCAGAGCCGCTCGCCGTTGCGTTCTTGGAAGCGGTCGAAGTTAATGCCCTCGCCGCACCGTGCGCAGACGGCGCGCTCGCCTTTGAAGCCGGGAAACTCGCTGGCGGGCAGGGGCACGGCGACCCACTGCGCGGCGAACAGGTCGTCGTCGGGCAGCTCGCGGTAGGCCCGCATTTGCTGCTCGTTTTTGGGTAGATCGGGGTAGGCCTGCCGGGCCCGATCCTTGGAGCTTTCCAGCGCGACCACCCGCAGGCCGCGGTATAGCTCCGGGCCGAGCGGCTGGGCGAGGTCGACAAAGGTGGCGGCCATCTTGCCCCAGTCGCGCAGCTTCAGGGCCCGTTTGCCCACGCGCGCGCCGGTCACCACACCAATGGCGTCGGTGGCGCAGCGGTCGATCTCCACAAACACCACGGGGCGCTTGCGATCCGGGTTGGGCTCGCCGCTGGGCAGCAGCTTGTGCCGCGGCTGCCGGATGCCGAGCCGGTCGAGCCCCAGCATGGCCATGCGCACGCCAAGAATCTGCCCGGCGCACAGGTGGCCGTGGGCGCGCTCCGCCTCGGCCAGCAGCGCTTCGAACTCTGAGGCTTCGTCCTCGGCGGATGGGCTGGGAGCAAGGGCAGGCAGGGCAGTCATGTCCCGATGCTACGCTGCTGCATCCAAGCGCCCATGGCCGATAGCGAGTTCGCCGGTACGCAGTGGTGGCAAACGGGTGTGATTTACCAGATCTACCCACGTTCGTTTCAGGACACTGATGGCGATGGGGTCGGCGACCTGAAGGGGATCACCGCGCGGCTCGACTACCTGACGGCGCTGGGGGTGGACGCCCTGTGGATCTCCCCCATTTACCCGTCGCCGATGGCGGACTTTGGCTACGATGTGGCGGATTACACCGGCATCGATCCGCTGTTTGGCACCATGGCCGACTTCGACGCCCTGCTGGCGGCGGCACACGCGCGCAAGCTGCGGCTCATCCTGGACTTTGTGCCCAACCACACCTCGGACCAGCATCCGTGGTTTCTGGCCTCCCGAAGCTCGCGCCTGGACCCAAAGCGGGACTGGTATCTGTGGCACGACCCCGCGCCGCCCAGCGGTTCGGACGACCGGCGTCCCCCCAGCCAACGCTATCCGAATAACTGGAATTCGAACTTTGGCGGCCCCGCCTGGGCGTGGGACGAGGCGACGCAACAGTTCTACCTGCACTCGTTTCTGAAACAGCAGCCGGACCTGAACTGGCGCAATCCGGACGTGCGCGCGGCGATGTACGCCGCCATGCGCTTCTGGCTGGACAAGGGCGTCGACGGCTTCCGCATGGACGTGCTTTGGCTGCTGATCAAGGATGAGCAGTTTCGGGATAACCCCGTCAACCTGGAGTACGCCCCCGGCATGCACGACCGCGCGCGCAACCTGCCGCTGTTCAACGCCGATCAGCCCGGCACGCACCGCATCGTGGCCGCCATGCGCGCGCTGATGGACAGCTACGGACCGACCCTGCCGGACGGCCAGGCGGGGCAGGGCAGCATGGACCCGGAGGTTCCGTCCGCGCCCTCCAACCGAGTGCTGATTGGGGAGATCTATCTGCCGCTGCCGGAGCTTGTGCACTACTACTTCGGCCGCGAGCCGCAGACCGGGGGGACCGAGGGCACCGCGCCGGAGATTCCAGAGCTTCGCGGGGCGAACCTGCCGTTCAACTTCCACCTCATCCAGACCTCATGGGATGCGGGGGCGATCGCCCAGATCGTGCAGACCTACGAGGGCCTGCTGCCGCCGGGCGCGTGGCCCAACTACGTGTTGGGCAACCATGATCAGCCTCGACTGGCGAGCCGGATCGGCGCCGCGCAGGCCCGGGCTGCTGCCATGCTGCTGCTGACGCTGCGGGGCACCCCGACGCTCTACTACGGCGACGAGCTCGGCATGGAAGACGTGCCGATTGCGCCGGACCAGGTGCAGGACCCAGCCGAGAAAAACGAGCCGGGCAAGGGCCGGGGACGCGATCCGGAGCGCTCGCCCATGCTCTGGGTCGATGCTCCCAATGCGGGCTTTACAACGCCGGGGGCCACGCCCTGGCTGCCTCTAGAGGAGAGCTGGCGCCGTATCAACGCCAAGGCACAGAGTGGGGAAGAGCGCAGCATTTTGACGCTCTACCGGCGGCTACTGGCGGTGCGCCGGGCGGAGCCCGCGCTGCACCTGGGGCCGATCACCGAGGTCGCGCATGAGGGCTCGGTGCTGCGTTTTTGCCGGTCCGCGCCGGCCAGCCTGGGCGGCAAACGCTTCCAGATCCTGCTGAATCTCGGCAACGACCCCGGCACGGTGAAGGTGCAGCGCGGTGTCGTTCGCCTGACCACGCTGCTGGACGGCGACGGCGGCGCCGTGGACGGACCGGTGACGGTGGAGGGTGGGGAAGGGCTATTGATTGAGCTGACCTGAGCGCGCCGCAGCGGCCGGAGGCGGGGCGGTGCCGGACAGCTGCCCGGGAGCCGCGCCTCGGGGTATGCTCCTAGAAAGATCGCATGGAACCGAACAGGCAGCGATCTCGTATCTATGCGGAGGACGCCATCGGGCGTCTGGTAGCAGGGCACCATGACCTATCGCATCGCACGCGGCGGACAGACCTTTGGACCGTATACGGGCGCGGAGGTGCGTCAGTACATTGCCTCGGGGAATATCGGGCCGTTCGATCTGGTGCAGCACGAGGCGGGCGGAAGCTGGGTGCCAGTACGGGAGCTGTTTCCGGTGGTTGCCGCCCCGCCCGCTCCGCCCATCAGCACCCTGCCCGCTACGGTGTACCCGCCGCCGCCCGACCTTGCCTGGTGGGTCGTGCTGCTGCTGGGGCTGATCACCACCGGCGTGTTTTCCGTGGTGTGGGACATCGTGCAGGCAAGCTGGCTGAAGCGGGTGGAGCGCAACAGCACAGCGTTTCTGTTTTATGTCGGCGTCGCTGTGCTGTATCTGTTCAAGCTGCCCGGGATCCTGGCCACCGCGACCTATAACATCTTCGGCGGGCCGGCGGTGCACAACCACAATTTCGGCCTGGGCGGGCTTAGCTTTTTGCTCTTGATCATTGCCCGCTTCGTGTTTCGCAGAGAGCTTCTGGAGCATTTCAATCAGCGCGAAGGCATTGCCTTGCGTTTGAACGGCTTTTGGACGCTGGTCCTGGGCGGGATCTACTTCCAGTACCAGTTCAACCGCATCAACCAGATCAAGCGAGCCGATTACCCCAGCGCGTCCTTGGCGTAGATCTTCAGGCCCACGTTCCCCTGGTTGCCATTCCCGAAGGGAATTTGCGTGCCCCGCATACACTGGCCGACAGCGCTGTGGTCCATCCGTCCGAGAGCCAAAACAAAGCCCCGGCACCTGGCCGGGGCTTCGCGATTCGAGCGAGCGGCGTTAGCTGGGCGCGCCGACCGGCTCGGGCTTGGTCTCCGCGGCGGGCTTGGGGGCGTCGCCGGTGCCCGGCTTGCGGATGTCGATGCCGCCCTTGAAGAAGGCGCCGTCTTCGATGGAGATGCGGGCCGCGATGACGTCGCCGGTCAGCGAGCCTTCCGAGCGGATGTCGACGCGATCGGAGGCTTGGCAGTTGCCGCGCACCTTGCCGAGCACCACGATCTCGCGGGCGGAGATATTGGCGGCCACCTGGCCGTTGCGGCCGACGGTGACGCGGTTGCCGGGCAGCGTGATCGCGCCCTCGACCTTGCCGTCAATGTAGAGCGATTCTGAGCCGGTCAGCTCGCCCTTGATCACAAGGCTCTTGCCGATGGTGGCCTGTTCGCCCGTAGCGGTGGCGCCCGGGACGCCTGCCGTGGTGGGCCGGGGTGTTTCAAAATTGGTCGTGCTGGTGGTGCCAGCTGCGCCTGGACGCGCGGGTTCTGGGGTTGGAGGCGTCTGATTGCCCGCCTGATTCGGTTTCCACATGTTCCGTTTGCTCCCTTCCTCGTCGGAGGATCTGCCGCCGAACCCCGGCCGCCACGCCCATTGCGTGATCACAGCGCGACTGTCCGTGCTCCCATCACGATACTACTTTGGTGGGCATCCGGGGTTTGCGGGTTGGGGCGTACTCGGGTGTCTGCGGAGATTCGGTCGGGTGCCTGCAGCTCCCCTAGTCTTCCTCGCTTTCCCCCTCCTCCACCAACGAGCTGGTCCCGGCGATGTCGAAGATGACGGGCTGGCCGCCGGTCAGCGCCAGCGTGGCACGGATGGGGGTGCGCTGCCATTGCGCGGCGGTGCAGACCGGGTGCGCCGGCTTTTCCAGGGGCCAGCTGGCCAGGGTGTGCTGGGCCACGGCCTTGCGCGCCCCAAGCTCCGCCACCACCGCGACCACGCCGCCCTTCAGGCTGGGCACGAGGCCGCAGTAGGCCGCGTAGTCCCGAAACCAGCTGACTTCGGAGATTTGCGCGTCGAAGTTGGGCAGATGCAGCGGCGCGACGTGCCCGGTGGTGCGATCCACCTGTAGCCAGGGGCCCGGCTGCCAGGTCCAGCGCGCCGTTTCGCCGGGCAGCGAGTCGTTGATGCGAAAGGCGCGGCGGATCACAAAGGTGCGGTCGGTCACCTCGTGCAGCTCGCCCACGGTCCACTCCCGCGGCTTGTCGTCCACCAGCAGGGGACGGATGCGCAGCGTGGTGGCCTCCTCGCTTTTGGTGTCCAGCGTGGCCTCGGGCGGCGTGTAGGGCACCTTGCGAACCGCGCCCAGGGTAACGATGTGCATCCTGGCCGCGCGGACGGGGCCCGGCAGCAGAAGGGACACAGCGAAAACAAAGGCGGCAGCAGACCAGCGAAAAACCTGCATGGTGCGACCGTAGCAGGGGGGTACGCTTTCCGCAGTACCGCTTCCGTGCAGGGCGCATGACATCGAAGTGGGACTGGGGAGCGCTTGGTGTGCCAGATTGCTGCAGGTGCCGCCAATTCCGAAAAGCTGTTCGAACCGAAGTCCGGGCTTCTCAAATCTCCTGTCCTCAGGTACACTTGCAGATGGTGCGTGTCCCTTCCGCAGCCTCCGTGTGCTCGTCCATAGCTTCGGACGGGGCGGAGACATCAGAAGCCCGCGATCAGGTTTGTTTGGCTGGAAAGAAAAGGGATGGGCGCGAAGCCTGGTTCCTGAAGGAGAGCGTTTGTCGAAGGAAGATGCAATTGAGGTGATGGCAACGGTTGTGGAAACCCTGCCCAATGCGCTGTTCAAGGTAGAGCTCGAGAACAAGCACCAGGTTCTCGCGCATGTTTCCGGCCGTATGCGCAAGAACTTCATCCGTATCCTTCCCGGCGACCGCGTTGCCATCGAACTCAGCCCGTATGATCTGAGCCGCGGACGGATTGTGTACCGGTACAAGTAGCCGATGTTTGTTTTTCCGCTGTCCGTCGCTGGAAGGTAAAGCGGCGTGGCAAGGAAAACGAGCAACGAGTAACGAGCAACGAGGATTTTATGAAGGTTCGTGCATCCGTCAAACCGATTTGCGACAAGTGCAAGGTCATTCACCGCAAGGGTGTCGTTCGCGTCATCTGCTCGGCAAGCGCCAAGCACAAGCAGAGACAGGGATAAGGGTTCAGGGCTCAGGGTCCAGAGTGAAGACCGACTGCTGAACCCTAAACCCTGTCCCCTGATCCCTGTATCCACGCGGCCCCACCGGGCGAGTTCGCCGAAGTCAAGGCGTGCGATGAACCCGGAGGAGGCTTCAGCCACCCGCCACGGCGGTGGTTTTCAGGTCAGCCGCTCAACACCCACCCCGCTGCACGAGCTGTTCGTGCCAGCCCTCACCGAAAGGCATCCCCATGGCCCGTATTGCTGGCATCGATCTGCCTGGAAACAAGCAGACCCGCATTGCCCTGACATACATCTACGGCATCGGCAACCCCCGCGCCCTTTCGATCCTGACCAAGGCTGGCATTGACCCCTACGTCAAGCTCGCAACCCTGGATGAGGATCAGCTGAACAAGATTCGTGGCGTCATCGAGCAGGAAGGCGGCATTGAGGGAGATCTGCGCAAGGAGATCTCGCTCAACATCAAGCGACTGATCGAGATCCAGAGCTTCCGCGGCCTGCGTCACCGCCGCAATCTGCCCACCCGTGGCCAGCGCACCCACACCAACGCCCGCACCCGCAAAGGCCCCCGCAAGGGCACCGTTGCCGGCAAAAAGAAAGCGACCAAGTAAGCCATGGCGAAATCCGCACAGAAGACCGCCGGCGCCAAGGCCGGCAAGGGCAAGAAGTTCAAGAAACGGGAACGGAAGAACGTTCCGTTCGGGCTGGTGTTCATCCAGGCGAGCTTCAACAACACTATCGTTACCATCACCGATCAGCAGGGCAACACGTTGTCCTGGAAGTCGTCTGGTTCACTCGGCTTCCGCGGGTCGCGCAAAGGCACGCCCTTTGCGGCGCAGCAGGCCGCGGTGAACGCCGCCAACGCCGCTCGCGACCATGGGTTGCGCTCGGTGGATGTGCGCGTTTCGGGGCCGGGCTCCGGCCGTGAAAGCGCCATCCGTGCCCTGGCCGCCGCCGGCGTCGAGGTGCGTTCGATCCGGGACGTCACACCGATGCCACATAATGGCTGCCGTCCGCCCAAGCGCAGACGAGTGTAGGAAGCACAGTGAGGAGTGAGGAGTGAGGAAGATAGTGATGAGTTGAAATTTCCTGCTCTTCACTTCTCACTCTTACCCTCCTCCCACTCTTCACTCCCTCTTAACTGGATCGCGACGAAGGGCATGCCAGCCTGTAAAGCGATCGACAACCGAAGTCTGGAGAAAAAAGTGGCTCGATACACCGGACCTGTTTGCCGCCTTTGCCGGCGCGACGGCGTCAAGCTCTTCCTGAAAGGCCCCAAGTGCTTCACCGACAAATGCCCGGTGGAGAAGCGCAATTTCGCTCCTGGCCAGCACGGACAGTCCAAGAAGCAGAAAAAGCTGGTCGGCTATGGCCTGCAGCTGCGTGAAAAGCAGAAGGCCAAGCGCATCTATTTCACGCTGGAAACGCAGTTTCGCGCCTATTACGAGAACGCCTCCAACCGTACCGGCGTGACCGGCGACCTGCTGCTGCAGCAGCTGGAGACCCGTCTGGACAACGTGTGCTATCGGCTCGGCTTTGCGATCTCGCGGCGTCAGGCGCGGCAGGTTGTGCGCCACGGTCACGTTTCCGTGAATGGACGCAAGGTCAACATCCCCAGTTATCAGTGCAAGGTGGGCGATGTGGTGGCAATTCGTGAAAAGGCCAAGGAGATGACCCTGCTGGCCACGGCCAAGGACTTCATCTCAGGCCAGACCCGCGTGCGCTGGATCGATGCCAACCCGGACGGACTTACTGGCAAGATCATCGCTCTGCCGCAGCGTGAAGACATCCAGCTGCCGGTCAACGAGCAGCAGATCGTCGAACTTTACTCGAAGTAGTGGAGCTCCTAGCTCCTAGCTCCTTAGCTTCCAGCCTGTATCGATCCACGCCAGTCAGCGTCGTTCGATCTGGGCGGATGGCGAGGAGCTAGAAGTTAAGAGTTTAGAGTCGTCTCTCAACCGTAGTTCCGCCAGCCGTGCAGAGTGCTTCGTGCGGCGGCAAAGAAAGGATTCACCATGCTTTGGAGAGGTTTCCAGAAGCCCAAGCGCCTGGCCGTCGAGCAGGAGTCGCTCACCAACACCTACGGCAAGTTCAGCGCGCAGCCGTTTGAGCGTGGCTTTGGTACGACCATCGGCAACGCGCTTCGGCGCACGCTGATGAGTTCGATCGAGGGCGCTGCGGTCACAGCCGTCAAGATCGAGGGTGTGCTGCATGAGTTCCAGTCCATCACCGGCGTGGTGGAAGACGCGACCGACATCATCCTGAACCTGAAGCAGATCCCGTTCAAGCTGCACGGCGACGGTCCCAAGGCGCTGTATCTGCACATCGACCAGCCCGGCGTAATTACCTCCGGCATGATTGAGGCCGACGGCGATGTCGAGATCCTCGATCCTGAGGTGTACATCTGCACGGTCAGCGAGGGCGGCCGGATCGACATGGAGATGCGGTTGAAGCGCGGCCGCGGCTATGTTTCCGCCGACAAGAACTTCGACGGCGACCTCGGTCTTGGCTTCATCCCGATCGACTCGGTACATTCGCCCGTGCGCAAGGTGAACTTTATCGTGGAAGCGGCCCGTCTCGGTCAGATCACCGACTATGACAAGCTCACGCTGGAGATCTGGACCAACGGCACCGTGCAGCCGGCTGACGCGCTTGGCCTTTCCGCCAAGTTGCTGAAGGATCACATGACCATCTTCATCAACTTCGAGGAGGAGATGGAGTCGGGTGCGCATGCGGATCATGACGGGCCGGGCATCCGGAACGAGAACTTGAACCGTTCGGTGGAAGAGCTTGAGCTTTCGGTGCGCAGCTACAACTGCCTCAAGAACGCCAACATTGCCACCATCGGCGAGCTGATCCAGAAGACCGAAGCGGAGATGCTGAAGACCAAGAACTTCGGCCGCAAGAGTCTGAATGAGATCAAGGAGATCCTTGCTCAGATGGGGCTGTCGTTGGGCATGAAGATCGACGAGAACGGCAATCCGGTCCCCGGACCGACCTCGGTTCTTCCGGCGCAGGCGCTGGCGCAGAGCTATGCGGCCTACGACGAGGATGAGGACGAAGACGAGGATGAGGACGACGACCTTGATCTTGATCTTGCTCCGGAGCAGGAAACGTTCTAAAGGCAGGGGACCGGGTTCAGGGCCGAAGGCTCAGGACCCAGTTTCCCTCATCCATGCAGATACGAGTGTTGTCTGTGCTTAACACTGAACCCTGAACCCTGGGCCTTGAGTCCTTGTAAGCATTCCGACTCACGGCAGATGCCGGGTCGAAGGAGACGAAGTATGCGTCATCGCAATGGCGGATTCAAGTTAGGCAGAAACACAAGTCACCGAAGGGCGCTGCTTCGCAATCTGGTCACCAGCGCCATCCTGAACGATCGCATCCACACCACGATTACCAAGGCCAAGGCCGCGCGTCCGCTGGTGGAAAAGATGATCACGCTGGGCAAAAACGGCAGCGTGCATGCCCGTCGGCAGGCGCTGGCCTACCTGCTCACCCCGGAGTCGGTGGATCGTCTGTTTGCGACGGTGGCGCCACGTTATGCGACGCGCAACGGTGGGTATACGCGCATCGTGCGCACCGGTCAGCGCCAGGGTGACGCCGCCGAAACAGCCTTCCTGGAATTGCTGGGTGCTGAGCAGGAGCTGAACGAGAAGGCGCAGAACCGGGCCGAGATCCGCCAGCGGCGGCGTGAAGAGCTGCAGCGGCAGATGGAAGAGCAGAGCGCCGCTGAGGGCAGCGGCCCGGATACACAGTCCTGAGACGCTTCCAGTAAGCAACAACCAGTGGGGTTCGCCAGTTGGCGAGCCCCACTGGCGTTTCGGGCGGTCCGGATGACCACAATATGCAAAGCCCCGCCGCATAGAGCGACCGGCTGATAACTGTGCCTGGTCGCCTCCTGAGCGGGCTCTCAACTCCTGCATGAACACTGGCCATCAAGCCAGAAAGATGCGCGCGCTGAGGTCGCCGTGGGTGGCCCCGCAAGAGCAAAGCGCTCCACAAGGGTATCTACACTTCCATTGATGATCACCTGCCTTTGCTGGTCCAAGCAAAACCTGGCGGGGACCGCAAGGCACGGTCCAATACCATGCTCACTGCTGCTGGCCAGGTAAGTACATCCATTCTTGTTGATTTTCAAACGATAACGTATTCTTATTTGCATTAAGAGGAGATCGGCATGAAGGCACTTTCAACCACCGTTCTTTCAGGCTTTCTAGGTGCAGGCAAGACTACGGTGCTGAATCATGTCCTGCAGAACCGCCAGGGGATGCGCGTCGCGGTCATCGTCAACGACATGAGCGAGATCAACATCGATTCGCAGTTGATCGCCCAAGGCGGAGCACAGCTGAGCCGAACCGAAGAGACGCTGGTCGAGATGACCAATGGCTGCATCTGCTGCACACTGCGTGATGATCTGCTTCAGGAAGTGTCACGGCTCGCGCGTGAAGGACGCTTTGACTACCTTTTGATTGAGTCCACCGGCATTTCGGAACCGCTGCCCGTCGCGGCGACCTTCACCTTCAAAGATGAGACGGGGCGCTCACTGTCCGAGGTAGCAAAGCTGGACACCATGCTTACCGTGGTTGATTCGGCAAGTTTTCTGGAAGACTTCCGTTCCCTGGACGACCTCCGAGACCGTGAACTCGCGCTGGGCGAAGAAGACGAGCGGTCGATTGCCGACCTGCTGATCGAGCAAATTGAGTTTGCCAATGTGCTCGTGTTGAACAAGTGCGATCTCCTGTCGCGCGAAGAGTTGGATCGCCTGGACGCCATCCTCGAGCATCTCAACCCGGGTGCTGAGCGTGTGCGCTGCACTCACGGACGTGTGCCGTTGCATATGGTCTTCAACACAGGGTTGTTCGATATGGAAGAGGCAGAAAGTTCCGCTGGCTGGATTCGCGAACTGAACGAGCAGCACACTCCAGAGACCGAAGAATACGGCATCGCCAGTTTTGTTTACCGGGCGCGGCGCCCGTTTCATCCCGAGCGCCTGAACCAGCTTGCCATGGAGGGCTTCGCGGGCGTTTTGCGAGCCAAGGGCTTCCTTTGGCTTGCCACCCGACACGACGACCTGATCCTGTTCTCCATCGCCGGGAACACGCTGAGTCTGGAGCCCCAGGCTCAGTGGCTGGCGGCAGGGCCGCCCGAAGAACATGATGCAGAGACCGCAGAGTACATCGGCAAGGTCTGGGAAGCGCCCTTTGGTGACCGCCGCCAGGAGGTCGTCTTCATCGGAGCGGGAATGGATCAGGTCGCTCTGAAGTGCAAGCTCGATGCAGCTTTGCTCACGCTGGACGAAATGAAAGAAGGGCCCCACAGTTGGCGACTGCTGAACGACCCTCTGGCGGAGTCGTTTCATCATGAGGCGGAAGCCGAACAGCCTGAAGAAGCAGTAGGAGTTTAGGAGGATTCATGGCAAAGGTGTGCCCCATCACAGGCAAGCGGACGCGAACGGGCAACAATGTTTCGCACGCAAACAACAAGACCAGGCGCCGCTGGGAGCCCAACCTGCAATGGAAGCGTATCTGGGTGCCTGACGAGAACCGTTTCGTGCGGATGCGCGTCAGCGCCCGAGGGCTACGCACCATTCAGAAGCTCGGCTTTGAGGTCGCTCTGCGGAAAGCCAAGGAGAGGGGCTGATCGAAGATGCGAACCACCATTAAGCTCGTGCCTACGGCAAAGACCGGACACATTTACACCACCACGATCCGCGGGGAACGGCATGGCAGAAAAGCACAATCCAGCAGAGCTTCGGCGACTGCCCACCAGGCTCACGAAGCAGGGAGGGCACCTGCTCCACGCATAGTGCTGGGCCTGGGGTCAGGACATTAAGCAACCGGACGGCAACCTGCTTCTTCGGTACGGCTTTGAGCGGCTGCGTCCACCTTCCGGATCGGCCGGATGCAGTCAGTACACGCTCCACCGGGACAAGCTCACGGTGCGGCTCTGGGCCTTCGGCATTTACGTCGGCCACGAGCAGGGCATGTATCTGAACCGCTATGAGTTTGTTCCGCGAAGGGCCATGCTGACCGATACCTGGACGCCGACCCGGCTGGAACGCAGGCCACGCAGCGTCGATAGGGAGCTGCTCTCGTGCTTTCTGGACTGGGTTTGTGAATACGAGGAGTGGGTGAAAAGACCATGGGACGAAGCTATCGCGATGGGGTTCTGCTCAGTTTTGGTGAGGTGATCGCGGGGCCGCTCGACCTTGTTGTGGAGTGGCTTCGCTTCAAGCAAGCTCTGGAAACCAGCATCGCGGTCGGCAGGGTCACTCGCGCAATATCATGAGCGGCTTGGTACGAGAGGACGACAAATCTAATGGCGAGGGTTCCCCACGCGGTGGTCGTCTCACTCAAGCCTGTTCACATCTGAGGATTCGCGTTAGGTTCCGTACTGGGGTCTGCCTCCTTTGTGTCATGCCAACGCATGCTCAGGATCGATAGACTCGCCATGTGATACGGAACCTGACTACCCTTCCTGCCTTCCTCCCGCTCCCCTGGAGAGCACTCCAAGCTGAGCCGGCAAACGTCGCATTGCACCTGCAGCTACGCACCTCTGCCCATCGCACCTGGCCAGAGATCGATGCGGAACGCCGTCGGCGGGAGCGGGAGGTTGCCAGACCGGTACGGATCGGTCTGCTGGAGCGGGCACGTCGCCTGTGGTCTTGAGCAGGTCGCCACTCTGCAGGACTGCAAAAAGGGAAGCCGCGCAGTTCCGTTGTGGAGCTGCGCGGCGGGTACTTTAGGCAGTGACGGCGTCGACCCGACCGAGTTGATGCTTCGTAGCGGGTCGTCCGATCAGCGCGGATACAGTCTAGTGAACGCCTGCGGGTTTGGGATTGACCGGGTCCCACTTGGCAATCTGGACTTTCTTCGCCAGGCCCAGCTTTTCCATCACCCAGATGCCGTAGTAGTTGATGTCAAACTCATACCAGACCAGGCCGTGGCGAGCGCTGACGGGATGAGCGTGGTGGTTATTGTGCCAGCCTTCACCACCGGTGAGCAGGGCGACCCACCAACTATTGCGGGACTCGTCCTTGGTCTCAAAGCGGCGCGCTCCCCAGAGGTGAGTGGCGGAGTTGACCAGCCAGGTGGCGTGGAGGCCCAGCGTGGTGCGCAGAAATGTTCCCCACAGCAGCATTCCCACGGCACCGACGATGCGGTGTCCCGAGGGCGCCAGGGCCGCGCCGATCCCTACCTGCAACAGGCCGGCGATGGTCAGCGGCAACCAATGGAAGCGGGAAAGCCAGACCTGGCCGCGGTCGCGGGTGAGGTCGGGGGCGTAGCGGCCCAGCAAGGCTGTTTCCGAATGGAGGGCGCGACCGGAAAGAATCCAGCCGGCGTGGGCCCACCAGGTGCCGTCCTGCGGGGTGTGCGGATCGCCCTCGTGGTCGGAGTTCTGGTGGTGCACGCGATGGGTGGCCACCCAAAAGATCGGTCCGCCCTCAAGCGCCATGGTGCCACAGGCAGTCAGGAAGTATTCCAGCCACTTGGGGACACGGTAACCGCGATGCGTGAGCAGACGGTGATAGGTCATCCCGATGCCCACATTGATGGCCAGAAAGTACATGATCACGGCAGCGAGGAGGTTTTTCCAGGAGAAAAAAAACAGCGCGGCAATAGCAGCGACGTGAAAGGCGCCCATGAAGATACTGGTGATCCAGTTGATGCGCCCCTGCTGGTGCTCACGGCCCATGCGCAGGTCCTGCTTGATCTTGAGCGCTGCAAGCTGCGCAGGGGTCATGGATGCGGCAGTGTCGGCATCGGCGGTCAGGGTCGGATCTTGAAGTGTGCTGGACGTCATTTTCTAGGCAAGTCTCCTCTACTCAAGGGTAGAGAAGAGATCCCGGTCTGTGTGTAAGAGTTCTGTAAGCTGCCGATGGAGGAGGGAGGAAATTCAGAGTTGTGCAATGCTGTTACCCCGGACTGCATCTGCTGCGATCTCATTTCGCCGGGATACAGGCGCCAGACCGGTTCCAAACAGACCGACAGTGACAAGCACGACGATGACAGGTTCAAGTGGCTGCCGGTAGTCCATGGAAGCATGCGTGAGATAGTACGGAATCGGAAAAACCAGTACGGCTATCAAGTAAGGCAGCGCTGCCGATCGATCCTGCGCCCACCAGCGGCGAAGACCACGGACAGTGCACACCAGTAAAAAGAGACAAAATGGGACGTTTGGAAGATCGAAAGGCTCAAACTTGAGGTAAGTGCGTGAGAAAGACCAGAAGCCGATCCAGAACATGATCGCACGTCGGATGCAGAGCCAAGCGAAGAAGGCAGGTTGATGTGTGACGAAAGAGACAGATAACGCTTGCTTTTCCGCCATGTATCGGATCTCGCCCAGATCTTGAAAGCGCCGCATCTCCCTGGGATTCGTCGCCGGGTGAACAAATCCGGAGTTGGATTCAAAGGTGTCGCCGTTGTTTCCAGCGTAAAACTCCAGCCAGAAACCATCCCGCATAAAGAAAGTTGCATGCATGACGCGGTAGTTGCGAATCTGCCAGGGTGTGCACACGGCAACGCAGGTCAGTACGGCCAGCAGAGCATTACGCAGCCACGGCCCACGGCGGCGCCAGAGCTGATACATGGCAATCAAGAGCAGAAAGGGCAACAGGGTGGTGATAGAAGGGTTGGATAAAATCGTGATGCCGTAAAGCGCTCCAAAACACGCCCACGACCACGAACCCCGGCGCGGCAAACGCTGAGCCAGCGCGAGGCTGCTGCTGAACAGCAGAGCCGTCAGGGCGTAGTCCCACACGCGATGGGTGGAGAAGTAGAGAGAAAAGGGGTAGATCGCCCACACAAAGGCCGCAATCCTCGCTGTGCGCTCGCTCAGGGAGTGACGCCCCAAGAAGTAGATTGGGATGCAGGTCAGTGCGGAGCACAAACTGTTGAAACCAAGCACGGCAAGTCCCACCTGAATGCTGTTGATTCCAAACAGGTGAAACATCCCGGCCAGCAGATAAGGGTAAAGCGGTGGCACCAGCGCGGTGGGCCCAGTGACAGGCAGAAACGGGGACGAGAAGCCTTTGCCCAGCAGAATACTGCGGGCAGTCCAGCCCATCTCCCAGCTTTCCCAGCCGAAGTTGTTGTAGTCGATGATGCGTGAAGAAACCTGGGTCAGCAGAAAAGCAACAAGAACAACCCGAATCAGGAGGGCAAACGCGAACACGGAACCCAGGTAGGATGACCTGCCTGCGAGAAAACCTGCAATGCGGGAGCCAACGTCGGTGGACCGGGTGTCCTCGGTGGGGCTGGGCAGCGTTTGTGCGGGAGACGAAATAGTCCGGTATCCTCTGTGCGGTGCAGCGTAGGTGCAGTTTAACGCAGTGGTCGTCGCGCGTCGTGGCATCAACTTCGCCGCAACATTGCGGTGCAACTCCGTTAAAGGTTAGGACGGGCATTCTGGAAGGACGTTTCGCGATTGCAGCCCGCGATTCTTAATTGTGCTCGCTGGAGATTCTTTGCGAAGGTTTGTGCTTGTGTTCTGTCTTTGCGTCGCGGCAACGGCCGGGGTCGTGCCGGTTCTGCGCGCAGGTATGCACCTCCAGGTGAACTACAACGAGGGCTGGAACGTCTACAACGCCGTGCGAGTGAGTCAGGGTCTGCCGCTCTATCCGGAGCGGTTTGGGTGGACCAGTGTGAACTACCCCATGCTGTCCTTTGCTGTCATGGCGGGTCTGCATCGTTTCACGCACGACTTCCTGTTTACAGCCAGGGTCGTTTCCATTCTGAGCCTGCTTGCCGGTGCCGTGTTGGTTGCCGCGCTATTGCGTTCCGTGGGTGTGAGGAATCGGCCCGCGTTGCTGGCAGGCCTTTTCTGTTGGAGTGTCTTCTGCGCAGAAGCAGATCGCTACGTAGGCATGGATGATCCACAGCTTTTGGCACAAGCTGTGTTTCTCCTGACGCTTCTTCTGTATGTGCGGCATCGGCGTCGTCCCCTGTTTCTCGTCGCGGCGGCGCTGCTGTTCGTCGTGGCTCTATGCTTAAAGCACAACCTGATCGACATTCCCTTTGCGGTGTTCCTGGACCTGCTTTTTGTCTCCGCAGAACTCGCCGGGTGGTTCCTCACCTGGTTGCTAGTATTTCTTTCCGTAGCAGTTTGGTTCAATGTACATTTTGGTGGCCACTTCTTCCTTCCGCAGATGCTCACGCCGAGACGGTACTTCCTGTCCAAGGTGCCGGGCCAGCTCCGTGATGTCCTTGGCCCCATTCTGGTTCCGGTTTTGCTGGCTGCTGCTGCGGCATGGAAGCAGAGATTTGATCCGAGGCGGCGCCTTATTCTGCTGATGCTTGGAACAGCGCTGGTTTTGGGCAGCTACTTCAGCGGAGGCAGCGGCGTGGCGACCAACGCTTTGTTCACCTGCCTTGTGGCGGTTTCACTCTCAATCGGACTGTTCCTGGACGACCCTACACTGGCGGGCACACTCCAACCGAATTTGACGTTTCAGAACCTTGCGCCTGCATTTTGCTTCGTGTGGCTCCTGCTGCCTCTTGCGTTCTCCGGAAACTGGAATATTCCGACACGCTGGAAGGAATTGCAGGTGCAGCAAGCCGGTTTCAAACAAGATGTGAGCTTCCTACGCGACCACCCGGGACCTGCCCTGTGCGAGAGCCTGCTGGAGTGTTATGAGGCGGGCAAGCCGTACCTTTACGATCCCTTCAACGCAACACGTCTGGTGTGGTTCGGAAAGCTGAATTCACAGGTTCTGATTGAGCAGTTGCGCCGAGGACGTTTCAGTGTGGTGCAGGCAGACGCCCCTCTCGACGAACAGGATACTGTCCAGAAAGAGCGCTTTGCACCAGAGATTCGCAAAGCCATTCTGGGAGCTTATGTGCGGGTGCCAGCTAACAATGCGGGCAGGACGGATACAGACGACACTGGCAAGAAGACAGCGATGTACATTCCGCGCCGCAACTCTACCGGTCAGGCGATGTCGGTTCCTCTTGCGTCGGAGAACAATCCTTAAGCCTTGAGATTCGCCGTGTTCCGGTTATTCCATCATCAAATCTTGCTTTTTCGAGGCGATTGCCAGGTGAACAGGTTGGCCATGGAGAAGTTCCAGACTGAACTGACGACAATACCCGCGATGGCAGCGAAGTACCAGGGCAAGCCTTGTTGCAGCAAAACACGAGCAAAAAGTACGTTGGCCCAAGCTCCAAATGAGCACACGATCCAAAACGACAGGAGTCCGGTAAGCAGATGAAAACCACGAAGCCTGCGGTCACGCCAGGTAACAAGGTTGTTGAAGAAAAAGTTCTCAGTCATCGCTATGTAGGTTGCCGTGACCTGGGCGAATAAGAAGGTCGTACCGACTCCCTCCAAAAGCGCCGCCATAAAGAGAAGATGCGTCAGAACCCCCAACATCCCAACCAGTGCAAACGCAACAAAACGACTTGGAAGAAAGCCTCCTGTGAGCTTATGGAGCAGAAGAAAAAGGTATTCCACCCCTGTGTTGACGTCCAGCTTGCTTTCGCCGGACGTCCGCGCTCGGAAGGTATAGCCAACCTCGGAGAGGCGAACGGGACGTGGAGCCGAGGACAGCAGGTCTACAAGAATTTTGAACCCGCCTCCGTACAATCTGTGAATTGTTTCAAGAACGAAAGAACGCCTCACAACAAAGAAACCACTCATCGGATCGGTGAGGGCAACCTGACAGATTGCTAGACTGAGGCGCTGGCCAAGACGGCTGAGCTTCTGGCGCTGTGGCGAAAACTGCCCCATGCTGCCGCCAGCGCCGTTACGTGTGCCGATCACCAAATCCAGGTTCTCCGCCTGGAGCCGTGCTGCCATGATGGGCAGAATGCTTTCATCGTGCTGGAGGTCTGCATCCATGACGGCAACGAAGTCTGCTGTAGTTGCAAGCAAGCCTTCGATGCAGGCCGAGGAAAGACCACGCCGGCCGATTCGGTGCAGGAGGCGGATGCGAGAGTCTTGGCGAGCGTAGGTTGCAATCAGCGCGGCGGTTCCATCCGGAGAATCGTCATCTACGAAAAGAACTTCCCACGCTGTGCCCTGCAGCGCTGTGGTCAGGCGGCCCAGAAAATCACCGATGTTGAGCGCTTCGTTGTAGGTTGGAACAACAATCGACAAGCTCGGCAGCGGAGTCTTTTCCGGTTGTTCTTCAAAACGGGAGCTCTGGGCTGATTGTGGCAGTGGCACTGTCAGCTCCCGCGGGTTAACCGGCTGTATCCCGAACTCGCTCGATTGATTATGCCATCAGGCTGCGATTCCCAGATGGCAGTCATCGTCAGTAGATAGCGCATGCTTGCGCAGGAATCGTATCTGCGAACTACGACGGCCGACGCTCAGCTTGAGCCAGCCCTTAGCGCAGAAAGACGCTGAGCTCCGCGGCGGCGGCGCGTAGGGGCTGGAGGAACTTGGTTTGCATGTCCAGCATGGACATGCGGGGGGCGTGGCCGGACAGGTTTACCGTGGCGACCACGCGGCCGTTGGGCGCGGTGACGGGTACGGCGAGTGAGCGCAGGCCGACCTCGAACTCCTGGTCGCACAGCGCGTAGCCGTTGCGGCGCACGTTGCGCAGCGCCAGCCGGAGCTTTTCTACGGAGTTGATGGTGCGCGGCGTGAAGGGGGTGAACTGCACGCGCGACATAAAGGCTTCCAGCTGATCCTGCGGAAGATACGCCAGCAGAACGCGGCCCATGGAGGTGCAAAAAGCCGGCAGGCGCGAGCCGATGTGGAGATCCACGGACATGACGCGGTTCACGGTGGAGCGGGCGATGTAGACGATGTCGTCGCCGTCCAGCGTGGCCACCGAAAAGCTCTCGTGGTGCACGGCAGACATGCGCTCCAGGATGGGCTGGGCGGCGTTGGCCAGGGTGCTGGAGGCGGTGTAGGTGTTGGCAAGCGTGAGCATTTTGGGGCGCAGGGAGTAGCGCTGCGCCTCGTCGGCGCCAGCGAAGCCGAGCTTGACCAGGGTGTACAGGCAGCGGCGCACGGCGGCGCGCGACAGCCCCGTGCGCAGGGAAAGCTGCGAGATGGTCATCTGCGGCATCTGCGGCGTGAACGCCTGAATCACCACCAGACCGCGGGCGAGCGAGGCCATGAAGTTGGGGTCGCCGGTGTACTGGTCCAGCGCCACGCCGGGCAGCGGTTTGACGGCTTTGGGCGCCGCTGGAAGGGGAGGTGCCTGCGAAAGGGGGAGGGTGCTGACGGATGACAAGGAAGACCTCCTGCGAGCCGCATCGAGGACGTGCGCATGAGCCGTGCGATTGCCGCTCTGTAACAACGATAAACGCACGGCACGGGCAGGGCAAGGAGGTGTTGTGGTGAGGTGAAAGAAACGGGCGGGCGCTCCATCGGCCGCGGGCTCAGCCGGTGTGCATGCCGGTCTGGTTCGGAGGCAGGGTAGCCACCGCCGGCGCGTTCACCGACCGATTATCGCTGAGGCGCCGCCACAGGATGCGCAAGATGGCGATCACCGGAACGGAGATAAGGGCGCCCACGATGCCGCCAATCTCGCCGCCGGCGAGGACGCCAAAGATTTGCGCCAGAGGCGAGATTTCCAGCGATTTGCCCATGATGCGAGGAGCGTTGACGTAGTCCTGAGTGAGCCGCCAGGCGCCCAGGAACAGAACCAGGAAAAGCAGGTGTGAGTAGCCGCTCAGCACCGCGATGCCAAAGACCGAGACCGCCGCCACGGCCGGACCGACCACCGGAACGAACTCGAAGACGCCGGCCAGGGGACCCAGAATGAAAGCGTAGGGAACGCGCATCAAGCTCAGCACAATCGTGTAGGCGGCCATGGTGAGCACGGCCAGGAGGATCTGCGAGCGAATATAGCTGCCCAGCATGACGTTGACATCCGCGACGATGCCCGCCAACGTTTTCTCCTCCTGCTGGGTGCGCGCGAGCTGGACGAGGTTGTTGGCAATCTCGTTACCGTCTTTGAGAAAAAAGAGGCTCAGGATCGGGATAAGAACCAGCCACCAGATGTGCGTGACAGGGGCCTCCAGCTTGGCGCCGGCGACCTGCGCATAGTGCAGCAGTTCATCGCGATGTTCCATAAAGAACTTTTGGACCTGCTGCGTACGGACGTAGCTCCATCCGTGGTTGTGTCCGAACTGCCGGAAGAGTTCGCCGCTGCTGAGCCGGTTGAAGAGCGAGGGCAGGCTTTCTGCAAGCGACTTTGACTCATCCGCGATGTCCGGGCCAACGAGGAAGCCCAGGCCAACCAGGACGCCAATCAGAATGAGGTACACCACCGCGATGGCTTTGCCCCGGCCACGCAGCGGTTTCTGCAGACGTTCCACCAGGGGTTCAACAAAGTAGGCGAACAGGATGGCGAACAGAAACAGCGTCAGTGTGTCCTTGGCGTCGCGCAGAAACAGGAGTACCACGAAGAAGATAAGGGCAGTGAAGAGGACACGGGCCGTGCGCGGATCCCAAACTTTTTGCAGCATGATCTACCTTTCAGGAACAGACCGGAGGTGAGCAGCCCCGGAGGTTGCATCAGCACTGGCCACAGAACAGGATTCAAGAGACAAGGATGCAGTTTCCGGGAGACTCGACAGGGTCAAGTAGATCGAATTGGGGCATCGAGGCAAGGGAACAAGGAGGCGTGGCGCGTCATTCGCCGTCGACCTGTCCGGCTTGTGCCGGCACAGCTCGCTGCAAACAAACAGAGGCCGCAGATTGACTCTGCGGCCTCCTGAAGCAGCGATTTTCGGCTAGGATCTAGTACCGGTCGCTGGTTTTGAGATTGCGGCGGTCTGCGGTGTCGACATCCGCGCCGTCGGTACGCTCCACATCGACTTCAGTGTGACGGACCGTATCGTTGATCTGCTCGGTGCGATCGCTGGCCTGCTTGCCGACCATCACCTCTTCCACGACGCGCTGGCTTTTGCCAACCACCGCTTCTTCGCCCATCGCGTTCACTTCGATGGTGGCATCGCGGCCGAAGTCAGCATCCGTCGCTGCACGGTCCACGGGACGGCGATCCACGACCACACGCTCATCATGCAGGGTCACGTCCGCCGAGACAGGCTCGGAGACCACGTGCGAGTACACGCGCACACCGCCGCGATTCACCTCGCGCTTGCCAACCACCAGGTCTTCCTGCACCACAGGGATGGCCTGCTGTCCGATCGCTGTAGAGGTATCGGCAGTACGTGTGTCGTTGTACTGCGCGCGGCTCGTGTTGATATCGGTGCCGCTCTGGTCACCCTGGATGTCCATGGCACCCTGCGCATACAGCAGGTCGGCCGTCCGGCTCGCCTGTGCCTCGGGAACGGTAACCGCAAGCAAAGCGCCACCGGAGCGCAGATGCCCCGTGTAGGTGTTGTGCGCCTGATCGTCATAGTCAGGGGAGGCGCCAAAGAACTCTTTGATCTCCTGCCACACCGACTCATGCGATCCGCCAGTGCCGTTGTCGCCTGTCTGGTCGATGACCTTCAGGCTGTCACGGTCATAGCCCTGATCTTCCATGGCTGATTTGGCCTTTTTTGCGTTCGATACGCTGTTATAAACACCAACAACCTTATTCATGTCGTGCTCCTAGAAGTTCCAGCTTTGCGGTTAGATGCCATTGAGGGAAAACGGTCTTTCACGGGTGCACCGCGGAGGTGTGCTGGGAGGAGGAAGACCATGATGAATGTGGGCAGGGCAACGCCGCGTGATTCCTTGCATTGCCAAGCCATGAGAGTGAGGAATCGCGGTAAGGGGTTATCCGAGCTGGCGAAATTGATCAGGCAACGTGCCCTGACCGGCCCTCTACTTGCGCTCGCGATAGCGCTGGATCAGGTGGTTGGTGCTGGAGTCGTGCGTGAGCTTGCCGGTTGACTCGATCTCCGCGGCGATCTTCTGCGCAAGGACCTTGCCGAGCTCGACACCCCACTGATCGAAGCTGTCGATGCCCCAGATCACGCCCTGCGTGAAGACCGAGTGCTCGTACAGCGCGACCAGCTTGCCCAGCATGGACGGCGTCAGCTCCGCGGCGAGCAGCGTGTTGGAGGGGCGGTTGCCCTCAAAGACACGGTGCGGCACCAGCCAGTCCGGCGTGCCTTCCGCCTTGACCTGCTCTGCCGTCTTGCCAAAGGCGAGGGCCTCGGTCTGCGCGAACACGTTGGCCATCAGCAGATCGTGGTGATTGCCCAGCGGGTTCAGGCTCTTGAAGAAGCCGATGAAGTCGCAGGGGATGAGCCGTGTGCCCTGATGGATGAGCTGGTAAAAGCTGTGCTGGCCGTTGGTGCCGGGCTCGCCCCAGTAGATCGGCCCCGTCTCATACCGCACGTGTTGGCCGGAAAGCGTGACGTGCTTGCCGTTGCTTTCCATGGTGAGCTGTTGCAGGTAAGCCGGAAAGCGCTTCAGGTATTGCTCGTAGGGCAGAATGGCCACGGTTTCGGCGCCGAAAAAGTCGGTGTACCAGACCGTGAGCAGGCCCAGCAGCGCGGGCAGGTTGCGCTCGAGGGGCGCGGTGCGGAAGTGCACGTCCATGGCGTGGAAGCCGGCCAGCATCTCGCGGAAGGCCTCGGGGCCGATGGCGATCATGGTGCTCAGGCCGATGGCGGAGTCCATGGAATACCGCCCGCCGACCCAGTCCGAAAACGGAAACATGTTGGCCGTGTCGATGCCGAACTTGGCCACGGCCTGCGCATTGGTGGACATCGCGGCGAAGTGTTTGGAGATGGCGTCCACAGGCGCGCCGGAGGCCAGAAACCATTCGCGGGCGCTGTGCGCATTGGTCATGGTTTCAAGCGTCGTAAAGGTCTTTGAGGCGACCAGAAACAGGGTTTCGTCCGGCTGGAGATCCAGTGTGGCCTCGACGAAGTCGGTGCCGTCGACATTGGAAACGAACCGGAAGGTGAGGGAGCGATCCGAAAAGTGCTTCAACGCCTCATAGGCCATCACGGGGCCGAGATCGGAGCCGCCGATGCCGATATTCACGATGTTTTTAATCCGCTTGCCGGTGTAGCCCTTCCACGCGCCGCCGCGCACCTGGTCGGCAAAGGCCGCCATCTTGTTCAAGGTGTCATGCACCCCGGGGACAACATCCTGCCCGTCCACCTTGATGACCTCGCCCTCCGGTGCGCGCAGGGCGACGTGGAGAACGGCTCGGTTTTCGGTGATGTTGATCTTTTCGCCGGTAAACATGGCCTCGGTGCGGCCCTTCAGGTCGACCTCCTCGGCCAGGGCGCGCAGCAGGGTCAGGGTCTGGTCGGTGATCCTGTTTTTTGAGTAATCCAGCAGCAGACCTTCGGCTTCCAGCGTGTACCTGGGACCGCGTTCGGCATCCTGAGCGAAGAGTTCTTTGAGCGTGGTGTTTTTGAGCTCGGCTGCGTGGGCGCCAAGCGCCTTCCAGGACTGCAGGCTGTCCAAAGCAGAGGTTTGCGGCATTGGTCGTCTCCCCATCGGTGTTCCTTTGCGAGGGTAAACCAACTCGCAGCGCATGGCCTTTGGCAATGGGTTGGGCGGTCGCAATGCCGTGCGCGAAGCTGCCGCCCGCGGCCGGTTCAGCGGCGCTGTTCGGCGGCGAGCGCCTGCTGATACTGGCTCATGGCGAGCTTGAGCCGGTCGTCGTCGGAGCGCAGCACCGTGTAGCAGAAGTTGACGATGACCTCCCGGCTAACGGTGTGGGCGAGGCCTGAACCCTTCTGGTGATGAGTCGTCATGGGCTCAGCCTAGCGGTAACGTGATCGAGGTTTCGTGGAAATCTCGTCCAGAACTGGCATTTCTGCCGCTTTCGTTGTAGCTGTTCGGGTCGGAGCCGATAATTTCAGGTCTTCTTTGGCCTTTGTCGGGTGTGCGCGCGGTGGGAAATTGTGGAAATGTATTGTCTGCCTTGAACAGGGACGAGGCGGGTCTGCAGGCAAATAGCACCTTTGCCGCATCTCATGGCCCATGTTGGTTGTGGACAAGAAAAGCACGCAGGGGCATACAAACGGGGACGGGACGGCTGCCGCAGGAGCGGTGACGTCGGTGCAGGCAGAGGACGGCAGCGAGGCGCCGAACCCGCAGATGACAGCCAGGGCCGCGGGCCTGCGCTACGTGACCGATCGCAAGCCCGGTATCCGCCGTCACCCGCATGGTGAGGGCGGCAAGGACTTTGAATACACGGCGGATCCCGGCGGGGAAGCCGTGGAGGACGAGAGGACGCTGGGGCGAATCAAGTCGCTGGTGATTCCACCGGCCTGGACGGACGTGTGGATCTGCAAGCAGCCCAACGGACACCTGCAGGCCACCGGACGCGACGCGCGCGGGCGCAAGCAGAGCCGGTACCACCCGAAGTGGCGCGAGGCTCGCGACGAAACAAAGTTTGAGCGCATGATGCACTTTGCCAAAGCGCTGCCCAGGATACGGGAGCGGGTGCAGCACGACCTCGGCCTGCACGGGATGCCGAAAAAGAAGGTGCTCGCCACCATTGTGAGCCTGATGGAGGTCACGCACATTCGCGTGGGCAACGAGGAGTACGCCAAGGAGAACAAAAGCTACGGCCTGACCACCATGCGGCACAAGCATGTGGAGGTACACGGGTCGGAGGTGACGTTTTCCTTTCAGGGCAAAAGCCGCGTGCACCACACCATCAGCCTGCAGGACCGGCGCCTGGCGCGCATCATCAAGCAGTGCGAGGAGATGCCCGGCTATGAGCTCTTTCAGTTCGTGGATCACGAGGGCAACCGCCACCAAATCCACTCCGAAGATGTGAACGAGTACCTTCGCGAGATCTCCGGCGAGCACTTCACCGCCAAGGACTTCCGCACCTGGGCGGGCACGCTGCTGGCGAGCGAGATGCTGCGCGAGCTGGGCTCGTGGGATACCGCGAAGCAGGCAAAGAAAAACGTCGTGGAGGCCATCAAGGCGGTTGCCGATAAGCTGGGCAACACGCCCTCGGTCTGCCGCAAGTGCTATGTGCACCCGGCGGTGCTGGAAATGTACCTGTCCGGGGACATCAGCGCGGAGGCGGCCAAAGAAGAGCTGGAAGAGCAGATCGCCGAGCACGAGCACGCCCTGCGCCAGGAGGAGGTGCTGCTGCTGGATCTGCTCACGCAGCGGACAGCCCTGGAGGCGAGTGCGTAGTGTTGCAGGCGCACCATTGACCGGTGTGACGATCGGGTCGTCGCTTGCGGTCGCAATCAGGCCAGCGCGTGCCGATGCCCAGCCGCGTATCGCCCTGTGACATGGTGTTCCAGCTGCCGTTCGATGTCGTTCAGCAGGGAGCTGGCGCCGAAACGGAACAGGGACGGCTCCAGCCACGGGCGTCCCAGCTCATCCTTCATCAGGCTGAGCCAGTCCAGCGCCTGCTTGGCGGTCTTGATGCCGCCGGCCGGCTTGAAGCCGACGGCCATGCCGGTGCGTTCGGCGTGTTCGCGCAGGGCGCGGACCATCACCAGGCTGACGGGCAGGGTCGCGTTCACCGCCTCCTTGCCCGTGGAGGTCTTGATGAAGTCCGCGCCGGCCATCATGGCCACATGCGAGGCGCGGGCGACGTTGCGCAGCGTCAACAGGTCGCCGGTGCCCAGGATGGCCTTCATGTGCGCCGGTCCACAGGCTTCCTTGAAGGCCGCGACCTCGTCGTAGAGCGCGTTCCATTCGCCGTTGAACACGTGGGCTCGGGTGATCACGATGTCGATTTCGGCGGCGCCCGCGGCCACCGAGCGGCGAATCTCCTCCACCCGCGTTTCCAGCGGCGAAAGCCCGGCGGGGAAGCCCGTGCTCACCGCCGCCACCGGGATACCGGAGCCATCGAGAGCCTTGGCGGCCGTCTCCACAAAGGCGTGGTAGACGCAGACCGCCCCCACCGTCAGGCCGAGCGCCTCGATGCCCAGACCCCGCACCAGGGCATCGCTCAAGGGCCGCCGGGCCTTGGCGCAAAGACGCCGGACGCGCTCCGCGGAGTCGTCGCCGCTCAGGGTGGTCAGGTCCATGCAGGCGATGGCGCGCAGCAGCCACGCCGCCTGCCAGGGCCCCTTGACGCTGCGCCGCGTCCCGATCTGCGCCGCCCGGCGCTCCACGGCGGAGGTGTTGACCCGCACCTCCTCAACCACCGGGAGATCCAGCGGCGTGCGCTGATTCGGCAAAAGCGTGCTGCCGTTCCACTCCATCGGCTCGGCAACTGTGTGGGAAGTATGGATTGAGGGCACCAGGGTCGGCATGCGGCGTCTCCAAAGAAGGGCAGTGTACCGTTTTTTGCGCGGGCAGGTGAGGCCGCCGCTGCTCATTGTGCCGCGTGGGAAAGCGACTTCGCTATCCGCAGCCAAGCTTCAAAAGCTGCGCGCTGTGTTTTTAGAGGGGGAATCGTTCCGTGCTGTCACGGATGCATCGCAGGCCGAACCGTTCACCGGCTCAGGCGCAGGGCGAACTGGGCGACCCGCTGCTCGGCGGCGGTGGAGGTAATGGAACCGAAGGCGGGGGTTCCGAAGCTGCCGTTGGGTTGGGCGAAGGCGGGGGTATTGGTCACGTTGAAGAGCTCTGCCCGGATCTCAAGCGTTACGCCCTCCCCGAGGGCGGTGCGTTTGATCAGGCTGAGGTCCCAGTCGCGGTAAGCCGGGCCGCGGACGGGGTTGCGCGAGGCGTTGCCTATCGTGAACTGCGGAGCGACGGCAAAGGCCGCGGTGTTGAAGAAGCGTTGCGGGCCGCGACCGCCGACGGAGCCCCCGTTGCGCGGCAGGTTGGGCCGGCCAATCAGGTTGGGCCGCTGAATCGCAAACCCGGCGAAGCTGTTGCCATTGGTCGCCTGCGTCACCGTAACCGGCATGCCGCTCTGGGCGGTGACGATGGAGTTCACCGCCCAGCCGCCGAAGACCAAATCGCCCACAGCGGAGCTGCCAAAGCGATGATGGCGACCGGCAGGCAACTCATAGATCAACGAGCCCGAGAACACGTTGGGCATGTCGCCCGAGCTCACATCGCGCTCCAGATATGGGCGATACGTGTCTGCTGCGATCAGCGAATTGGAGTTCGGCGAAGAAAGCACGGTGGACGAAAAGACCGAAGAGGCATCGTCAATCAGCCGCGAGTGGGTATAAGCAAAGGTGAAGGCCACACCGCGACGCAAGCGCTCCTGCACCTGCGCTTCCACACCGTTGTAGTTCGTCTGCCCCGTGTTCTGACGGTAGGTGGCCACGTTCTGGAAGCGCGGGTAGGGCTTCAGGAGCTGCGCCGCGGCGACCGTGCGTCCCCCGATGCTGCTGGATGCCGGTACCTGCCCGTAAAAGGGATTGGCGACCTGACCGGTGAGCGCGGATGGGTGGCTGAGACCGACCGCGAGCTGGGTAGCGGTGAGCTGATTCAGGTTCTGGTCGGGCACACCGACGTGCACGCCGTGCGAGCCCACATAAGCGACCTCCAAGGAAAGACTGTTGGTGATGGCGCGCTCGACAGCAAGGTTCCACTGCTCGACGTAGCCGGAGCCGGCGTTGCGGTCGGCGGTATACGCGCTTTGCCCGAGGCCGGCGTTGGGCGTCAGGCCCAGCGGGGAAACGCTGGGACCGCCCGAAAGCTTGAAGGGCGCGTTGATGGAGTCCTGCGTGGCCTGGCGCACGTTCTGGATGAAAGGAAATTGCGGCAGGGTGAAGGGTGTGGTGATGCCGGACTGGTCAAAAAAGACCATGCCGAAGCCGGATCGGATCACGGTCTTCTCATCTACGGAGTAGGCCATGCCGAGACGCGGGCCCAGATTGCCGTAGTGGGTCGTGCGTGCCGACTTGGGATTGCCGTCGACGCCGGCGTAGTCGAGCACCCGCGTGCTGAGATTGAAGACCGCGCCCTGGTTGTTCTTCTCCGTCGATGGATTGTTGAAGGTCCAGCGCAGGCCAAGGTTGGCGGTCAGTTTGGGCGAGACACGCCAGTCATCCTGCACAAAGTACTCCTGCAGGTGGTCGCGGGGGCGCAGGATGGAGGTCTGAAGGTCGATGGAAAAGGTGTCCACCTGCCCCAGCAGGAAGCTGGCGAAGCTGTTGCCGCCGCTGGCGCTGGCCGTGGTGCCGGTTCCCTGGGTGTCGGTGCCGGTGGTCGTGAACGCAAAGGAGCCCTGCGGGTTGGGCGGCGACACCGCATTCAGCTGATACCAACGGATATCGCCGCCAACGCGCAGGTCATGCCGTCCGCGGCTGTAGAGCAGTTCGTCCACCAGCTCCCAAACGCCGGTCTGGTACTGCGAGAACGTGGAGGCCGAGGAGCCGAGCTGCCCAAAACCCGTGAAAGTAAAGAGCGGCAGCGCGTCGTTGAAGGCGGCATTGGTGGGGATGCCGGGGATCGCGAGCGAAGACGAGGCCGTTCCGGGGACGGTCACGCCGGTCTGGTCGTTGGCCCGGCGCGTGTAGCCGAGACGGCCCTGGTTCAGCAACCGCGAGGTGAAGCTGTGCGTTTCGCTCAGCACCGCCTGCTGGCCCAGAATATTGGAAGGCCCCGCGACGTTGCCCGTGCCCAGAACGGAGCCGGTGACCGCGCCGGAGCCCTCCGGAAAGGGCGTGACCGGGGTTTCGACCTCGTTGTCGTAGGTGTAGCGGGCAAAGGCGTGGTCGCGAACGCCCTCGGCGAGATCCACGCGCAGGTCGAACTGGTTCTGGTGATCGCTGTCGTTGGCCGTGCGCGTGTAGTTGCTGCTGCCCACCTGCGTGTTGGGCAGGGGAATGCGTGCCAGTAGAGCGGTGACGACGGGATCAAAGGCCGAGGACGGAATGGTGTTGCCGGGGAAGGCCGACCGCACATACCTGCCGTCGACCACGCGTGTGGTGGCGGGGTTGTAGATGGCCGTGCCGCCGAAGTTTCCGGCGCGCTGCGTCAGGGTGGGCACCACGGAAAGCCGCGTGATGCCGACCAGTTGCTTGATGCCCTGGTAGTCACCAAAGAACAAGAGGCGATCCTTCAGAACCGGAAAGCCCAGGGTGCCGCCATACAGGTTGCGGCGATACTCCGGCTTGCGCGCCTCCGCGGGCGCAAAGTAGTTACGGGTGTTGAAGAATTCGTTGCGGAGGTATTCGAAGAGCGAGCCGTGAAGGGCGTTGGTGCCCGAGCGGGTGGCCACGTTGACTACGCCGCCGTTGAAGCGGCCAAACTCGGCGGACACGTTGTTGGTCTCCACGGTGAACTCCTGGATGGAGTCGAGGATGGGGAAGAAGACGACCTGGCCGGGTTCGGGCTGCAGGGCGGAGATGCCGTCGTAGAGGTACTCGTTGGTGCGCGGGCGGCCACCGTTGATGCGCGGCAGCAGCGTGCCCGGCGGCAGCTCCACGCCGGCCGACAGCGTGGAAAGCTGAATGAAGTTGCGGGAGTTCAGCGGCATCGCCTCGATCTGCCGTTGCGGCACGGTGAACTGGATGTCGGAGGTCTGGGTTTGCAGCAGGGCTGCGTCGGCGTCCACGTCCACCGTTTCCGCCGCGCTGCCGACGGTAAGCGTGAGGTCGATCCCCAGGGTCTGACCGACGGCAAGCGTCAGGCCGGAACGGGTCAGGTGCTCAAAGCCGGGCACCGAGACGACCAGTTGGTAGTGCCCGGAGACCAGATTGGGGAAGTCAAAGTAGCCGTCCGCACCTGTGAAGAATTCGTAGAGCTCGCCGGTGCGAGCGTCCTGCGCGACAACCTGGGCCTGCGCAACGGCCGCCCCGGACGCGTCCACAACACGGCCCTTGATCTCACTGGCGACCTGCGCGAAGGCGCCGTTTGTAAAGAAGACAACGAGCATGGAAGACAACAGGGCGGAGGATCGGCGCATGAAGTCTCCAGCGGCAGCGCACAGATTCGTGCGGTCAGCGGCGTCCTGGACGCTTGCGCGCCCATGCGGAATTATATGCATGGAAGCGTATGCTCCAGCATGGTTGTCGGTGGATCTCCGCGCGCAGGCTGGACCCTGGTGTAGGCGCTTCCGAACCCCGCCTGCGAGACTAGGGGCTATGGCCTCGGCGAAGCGTGTTCTGGTCACACGGGCGGCACATCAGGGATCGGAGCTGGCGGCGCACCTGCAGGCCAGGGGATTGGAGCCGGCCGTCATCCCGGCGATTGAGCTGGCGCCCCCGTCCAGCTTCGAGCCACTCGACCGGGCCATCCAGGAGCTGGCCTCGTTTGATTGGCTGCTTTTCACCAGTGCAAATGCGGTGGAGGCGCTTGGGGAGCGGCTTGCGGGAGAATCGCCGGCGTTTCGTGGCCGTGTGGCCGCCATCGGGCCGGCAACGGCGCGCGCTCTGGAGGCGATCGGGCTGTCGGCCGACCTTGTCCCGGCACAGGCGGTCGCGGAGGCGCTCACTGAAGCACTGCTGCCCCTGGCACGACAGCCGGCTGGCAGGGGGACACGCTTTCTGCTGATCCGAGCCGAACAGGCTCGTGAACACCTGCCGGATCAGCTCATCGCTGCGGGGGCGGAGGTGGTGGTCGCACCGGCTTACCGCACGGTGGTTCCGCAGCGCTCGATCGAGCAGCTGCAAGCGCTGCTCCGGCCCGAAGGCACGCTCTATCCAGCGCAAGCCGAAGCGCCGCTGGCGGCGATCACCTTTACAAGCTCGTCCACGGCCCGCAATCTGGCGGCCTTGTGTGCCTCGGCCGGCGTGGAGCTGCCCCCGTCAGCCTTGCGGGTCTCCATCGGCCCCATCACCAGCGGGACGCTTCGCGAGCTCGGGCTGGCCCCGCATGTGGAGGCCAGGGAAGCCACGGTGGCCAGTCTGGCGGAGGCGGTAACGCATGCGCTGGGAGTGGTCTGATGCGTTCTTCCATAACCGGCCGTGGCCCGGGGAAGAACGCAGATTCCCTGCGGGAATGACAACAAAAGGCAAAGGCAGGCGAAGGTTGAATCGCTTTCCGTGCGCAGCCGGATGCAATTCAGGCGCGGCTCTCCGCTGGTCGTTTGCGGCGGCTCAACACCGACGAGCGCCGCCGCCGGCGGGTGTCGCTGGCGCCCTCCACCTTCTTCCAGAAGCCGATAAAGTAGTCCACCGCCGAGATGATCGACACCACAATCATCCAGTAAATCGCCGTGACCGCGATGAAGTGCACGCCAATGACAAAGGGTCCGCCGAAGTCCCATTCATACCAGCGGTGCGCCAGAATGGTGGCGACCACCGAAACGATCTGAATGACGGTTTTGAGCTTGCCGACATCGGAGGCCTGGATGGTGAAGCCCTCGGAAGCGGCGATGGAGCGCAGGCCGGACACCAGAAACTCGCGCCCGATGACCACAACGGCGATCCACGGCGCCACGATCTGGGGCGTGTACGCGACCAGCACGATAAAGGCCGCGGAAACCATGAGCTTGTCCGCGAGCGGGTCCAACAGCATGCCCAAAGTGGTGATCTGGCCCCGTTTGCGCGCCAGATAACCGTCCAGACCGTCAGTCACCGAGGCGGCGATGAAGATGAGCGAGGCAACGATCTCCTGCTCGCCATGAGCTCCATGAAAGGGTGAGTGCGCCGACAGGGCCCAGATCAGCACGGGCACGGCGGCGATGCGGGTCAACGTGATGGAGTTGGGCAGATTCACGAGCGGGCCGGCGGCGTCGGGCAGACAACCTCCATTGTGTCACGGGCGAGTGCCGCCGCGAGAGGCTCTGTTTGCAACCTACGGGGGAGCGCGTAGACTGATGCGCGCCCCCGCGCGGGGTGGCCACGATTTTGCGAATAAGCAATATCGACTTCGTCGAGAATTCAGCAGGCCGTGCAGGGGTAGGATGGGCATGGAAAGGAAGAAAGCGGAGATGAGGAGAGCAGCGCGGTGATGGACTCCGAGGCGGTGGTGGGGTGGACGGAGATCGCGAGTCTGCGGTCTTGAGGAACTGACCGGAGGGCATGGGCCACATGACAAACGAGGAAGCCCAAGCTGAATGTGTGGCAGCCATGGGTCTGAAGCTTGGGATTTACTATCATCGGCTTCGGAATGAATGTGCTGATCTTCACAGGGTTTGGGGTGAGTATCTGCAACTTTTTGGGACAGATGAAAAGTGGTTCGACATCATGAATTCAACCGCGCCCACTTTCTTTGCCAGGCTTCAGCCGCTCCTTTGGGATTGGACACTGATGCATATTTCTAAGCTGACCGATCCGCCAACCAGCGGCAGGAGTAGAACAAAAAAGAACAACCTGACTGTTCTTGTTCTGCCAAAGCTCCTGCCCGACGATATTCAACGTGTGTTCCACAAGCAGGTCAAGGACGTGCAGGCAAGCGCAGAGCTTGCTAGGGACTGGCGAAACAGGCGTATCGCTCACTTAGACCTTAAACACGCGACCGCGCCCAAAGAAGAACCACTCCAATCGGTAACTCGCAAGCTCGTTACCGATTGTGTTCAGGATATTGGTAAAGCTTTGAACACAGTTGAGTTCCGCTTCCTGAAATCGACGACCTACTACGATTTTGAAATGCTTGGCGGCGCTAATCAGCTGCTGAGAGAGCTAAGAAACGCTCTCGCCTACAGAGAAGGACGCAGCGACAGAATCATCTCTTGTAAAGACATACCGGCTGACTGGGTAGTCGGCAAGCCTTTGTAGAGGGAGGAGAGCGCGCACTAAATCGCGTCCTCCACATGAACGATCTCAGGCGTACATGCCGCGCTGCTTGGTGGTGTAGGCGACGCGGTCCACGGCGAGCATGTAGGCTGCGATGCGGTTGTCGACGTTGTGGGCGACCGCGTACTGCAGCACGTCGTTGAAGCTGGAGCTCATGATGCGATCCAGCCGCTGGTTGACCTCGTCCTCGGTCCAGAAGTAGCCCATGCGGTCCTGCACCCACTCGAAGTAGCTGGTGGTGACGCCGCCGGCGTTGGCCAGGATATCCGGGATCACAAAGACGCCGTTCTGCGCGAAGATCTCGTCTGCAACGGTAGTTGTAGGGCCGTTGGCACCTTCGCACACGATGCGGGCGCGCACGCGGTCGGCGTTGCGGCTGGTCAGCACGTTTTCTGTCGCCGCCGGGATCAGGATGCCGCAGGGCCGGGTGAGCAGATCGTCCTTGTCCATGGCTTCGGCCTCGGGAAAGCCGTGAATGGTCCCGTGCCTCGCTTTATAGGAGAGCAGCTGCGAAATCTCCAGGCCATGGCTGTTGAACAGGCCGCCGTCGTATTCCACGATGCCGATGACCTTGTAACCTTTTTCCCAGAGGATCTTCGCGGCGTTGGAGCCCACGTTGCCAAAGCCCTGCACGATCACGGTGGTGTCCTCAGGCCGCAGGTTCAGGAGCTTCAGCGCCTCATCGCAGACCACGGAGACGCCCCGGCCGGTGGCTTCGCGGCGCCCGCGGGAGCCGCCCATGTTGATCGGCTTGCCCGTCACCACCGAGGTGACCGTTTGGCGCATGTGCATGGAATAGGTGTCCATGATCCAGGCCATGGTCTGCTCGTTGGTGTTCATGTCCGGCGCGGGGACGTCCTTTTCCGGCCCCAGGAATTCGATCAGTTCGGCGGTGTAGCGTCGGGTCATGCGCTCCAACTCGCCCTGGCTCATGTGCTTGGGATCGCAGATCACGCCGCCTTTGGCGCCGCCAAACGGGATGTTGACCACGGCGCACTTCCAGGTCATCCAGGAGGCGAGCGCCCGTACCTCGTCCAGCGAAACGTCCGGGGAGTAGCGAATACCGCCCTTGGCGGGTCCGCGGGCCACCGAGTGTTGTACACGGTAGCCCGTGAACACCTCCACCTCGCCGGAGTCGAGCTGGACCGGAATGTGGACGATGATCTCGCGCTGCGGATAGCGCAGAACCTTCCACAAGCCGGCGTCCAGGTCGAGTTTGCGGGCCGCGGTGTCAAAGCGGGCGGCCTGGGCCTCCCATGGGTTGGTTTCCTGTGCGAGTGAGAGGGTGCTGCTGCTGATGGTGCCAGATGAAGCCATGCTGCCGTTTCCTTTGTCTACGGGTACCGGACGAGCTGCGAGGGCCTCCTCCGTCGGTACCAGGTTTTCAAGAGCCATAGTGCGTCCCCCTGGCCGGCGTTCGGCCATACCTTCTATGGGATGTCATTCGGGTTGTTCAGGGGGCCTCCGCGCCGTTGCGCCGACGGTGCATGTCGGCCAAACCGGGCGATAGTAGGCGTTGCTTCTGGTGTTTGGCAACACACGAAGGTGGAATGCTGTTGCGTAGTATGGGACCTATGTCCCGCTCCGAGACAGTGCCGGATTTTGCAGCTTTTTTACACCTGGCTACAAGCCACACGCTGGTGCCCGTGACCCGCATTGTGCCTGCGGATTTGGAAACGCCCGTGGGCGCCTTTCTGCGCGTGGCCGCTGAGGAGCCCGAGGCGTTTCTGCTGGAATCGGTCGAGGGCGGGGAAAAGATCGGCCGCTATACCTTTATCGGTGTCCGGCCGTACCGGACCCTGACCGCGGTAGGCGGCCAGGTCACCGTCCGCGACGGTGCGTTCCGGTCCGCGGCGCGGCACAGCCAGCAGGCCGATGTCTTTGCCGAGCTTAAGCAGCAACTGGAGGGCCATATGCCGGCCCGGCTTCCGGGGCTGCCGCCCTTCACCGCGGGGGCCGTCGGCTTTTTTGCCTATGATGTGGTGCGGCAGATCGAGCGTCTGCCGGAGCAGGCCGTCGATGAGCTGCAAATGCCGGATGCCTTTCTGATGTTCTTCGATCAGGTGCTCGCATTTGACCACGTCAAACAGGCGATTCATCTCATAGTGACGGCCGGCGCCCGGATGCCGCTCACGGCCAACAATGCCGCGGCCGCCTTTGACGATGCGGAGGCTCGCCTGGATGAGCTCGAGGGCCTCCTGGAGGCCGCTCTTCCGCGTTCTGCCTCGCAACGGATAGAAGAGCCGCTGACGATTGCCCCGCGAACAGAGGCTAAAGTTTTTCTGGAATCGGTCGATAAGGTGAAGGAGTACATCGCGGCGGGGGATGTCTTCCAGTGCGTGCTGTCGCAGCGTTTCGACTGCGCGCCCGCGGTGGCCGCCTTTGAGATCTATCGCTCGCTGCGGGTGGTGAACCCGTCGCCGTACATGTACTTTCTGCGCTTCGACCTGGGCCTGCCGAGGAGTGCCGCAGAACAGGAAGAAACCGGGACGGAGCAGGGAGGAGGTGGGGGAGCACAGGGGAGGCCGTGTCACATCGTGGGCTCGTCGCCGGAGCTGCTGGTGCGCGTCAAGGATCGCCGCGTGGAGTACCGGCCCATCGCCGGAACGCGGCCGCGTGGGGCCGATGAGGTCGAAGACCTCGCGCAGGAGGAGAGCCTGCGTGAGGATGCCAAGGAGGTCGCGGAGCACGTGATGCTGGTCGACCTCGGCCGCAATGACCTGGGACGGGTCAGCGAATTCGGGACCGTGCGCGTGAAAGACCTGATGTTTGTGGAGCGCTACAGCCACGTCATGCACCTGGTGAGCGCGCTGGAAGGCCGGCTGCGTGGCGATCTTGCGCCCCTGGACGCCTTTCGGGCGTGCTTTCCCGCCGGGACCCTGTCGGGCGCGCCCAAGATCCGCGCCATGGAGATTATCGAGGAGCTGGAGCCGGTGCGCCGGGGAGTGTACGGCGGGGCGATCGTGTATGCCGACTTCAGCGGCAATTTCGACTCCTGCATCGCCATCCGCACACTGTTTTTGGACGGCAAAAAGGGGTACATCCAGGCGGGTGCGGGCATCGTGGCGGACTCGGTGCCGGAACGGGAGTACGAGGAGTGCGCGAACAAGGCGCAGGCTGTGGTCCGGGCGATCGAACGCGCCCGCCGGGGCTGACGGCAGCGGCTCGGGGTGGGCTTTGCTTTTGCTGTTGTCATCCCCGCAGGGAATCTGCGTTCGATTTTGCACTCCGGCGCCTTTTTCGCCGACGGTTCAGGGGAGGGTGTTACGGGCCGACACGCAAGTTGTAGGGGGAAGTTACCCCGGAACGCACCTGTTCCGGGGTAAGGTGAAGGGGTGATGGCTGGCGAACTGGAAGATCAATTGCAGCACTTGGAACGGGCATTGGGGCATTTGCGCTTGAATGCGAGACAGGCATTTGGCTTTTTGGAGAAGGTGGAGTACCAGGGCGTGCGGTTCGATGTGAGCCGGCGCGCGGTGATTGCGGACCTCGCTCCTCTTTTCTTTTCCCATCTGATCGAGCACATCGACCAGGACGGAGCCAATGCGGCGATTTTGCGGCTGTTTGAGCGGCTGGAGCCGCTGCTGACCTGCCGGCATCGCTGGACGCCGCTGAAGCGGGCCAGCGACGAGCAGGTCCGAGGCATGGCGCGCACCCCCGCAGGCGACGTGTGCACGCCGTACATATGCAAGGTCTGCAACGCATATGTGCTTGGGCTGGAGCTGCCGGTGGTGGGGCGCAGTCTGCGCTGAGCTCGCCGGCACCGGCGGACGTACACTGGCGATATGGTATTTGTGCTCGACAACTATGACTCGTTCACCTATAACCTCGTGCAGTACATGGGGGAGCTGGGGGCGGAGGTCGTGGTGCGGCGCAACGACGAGTTGACGCCTGCCGAGGTGGTGGCCCTGCGGCCGGAGCGGATTCTGCTTTCGCCCGGTCCGTGCACACCCGGGGAGGCTGGCATCCTGATCCCGCTCATCCGGCACCTGGCCGGCCTGCCCGCAGCGGAGCAGATTCCCACCCTGGGGGTGTGCCTGGGGCATCAGGCGATCGGTGCGGCGTTTGGGGGCGAGGTCGTCCGGGCGCCACAGCTGATGCATGGCAAGACCAGCGTCATAGAGCATGATGGGCGGACCCTTTTCGCGGGGCTGCCCCAGCCGATGACCTGCACGCGATACCATTCGCTCATTGTGGAGGAGAACAGCATGCCGAAGGAATTGGAGGTGTCGGCCCGGGTCGCGGGGGAGCGCACCATCATGGGCCTGCGGCACAGGACGCTGCCCATCGAAGGGGTGCAGTTCCATCCTGAAAGTGTCTTAACCGAGCATGGCAAAGATCTGATCGCCAACTTCCTGGGACGATGATGCAGCAAAGCAAGGGCACGGCGCGGGGCAGCGGCACGGGGCACGGCAGGGGATGGCTGCTGGCAGCAGCCGTGATGATCTTCCCGGCAGCCAGCGGCGTGGCCCAACAGGCTACCGAAGTCATGGGCGCCGTGGCGCTGCGGGACGCCCGCGTGACCGGCGGCCTGGAGGTGCAGGAGGGCGTGGCGCGCCTGTTCACCAATGCCAGCGTCACCGCCTACGACCACGACGCCGCGATCGCCCTGCACCGCGGCGGCCACGTGCTGGTCTGCTCCACCAGTGAGTTTCACCTGTTGCACTCCGGGGCAGCCGGTGCGCTGATCTTCGGACTCGACCGCGGCGCCATGGAGATCAGCACGGACGACATGCTGCAGGACGCCGTGCTCACCCCGGACCTCAAGATCGTTCCAGTGACCAGGGGGCCGCTGGACCTGCGCATCCGCGTGACCCGCGAGGGCGACACCTGCATCCACAACGCGGGCACGGGCGCCCCGGTGCTCAATGTTTCCGACCCGTTCTCTTCGGCGAGCTACCGCATTCTGCCCGGGCAGCACCTGACCTTTGTCCAGGGCGATCTGCACAAGGTTGTGGACCATGAGCGCAACGCCTGCGGCTGCCCGCCGGCGACGCCGCCCCGGGTGCTGGCTGGGAAGCCGGGCCAGCCGCTCTCGGCGGCGCAGGCCGCGGCCGCCACCCACCCCTTTCCGCAAAGACAGAGTGAGGGCCTGTCCACCCCGGAGCAGGCCAGCAACGAGGCCCCGGTGGGCACCGCGAGCTCGCAGGTCACCACCACGTTCAACTACGGTGAAGGCCAGGGACGGCCACCCAGCGTGGGGGACACGCCGGCGACGGGGGCTACCGGCGCCGGCACTGGCACGAAAGGCGCAACCGCTCCCCAACAGGGCGGCGGGTTCTTTCACGCCATTGGGCACTTCTTTCACCGGCTCTTCGGCGGCTCCTGAACGCGGCCGGCCCGCGGGGCCGTGATTCCCGCTGAGCTACAATCGGGAGGTTGGGCCCGGCGCTTTGCTGGCCCGCTTACCCCACAGTTTCAGCAGTTCAGGAGCTCTTTTTATGGCGATTCCGGCCACGCAGATGCGCCCCGGCATGATTATCAAGTTCAAAGACGATTTGCATCTGGTGTTCTCGGTGGAGCATCGCACGCCCGGCAACCTGCGCGCGTTTATCCAGGCCAAGCTGCGCAACATCCGCACGGGTTCCATGTTTGTGGAGCGCTTTCGATCGCCCGATCCGATCGATCGCGTGGTGGTCGACGAGATCCGGATGGAGTACCTGTACAACGACGGCGACGACTACTACTTCATGGATCAGGACACCTACGATCAGACCAATCTGAAGCGGGAAACGCTGGGCGACTCGGTGGACTACCTGACGCCGAACCTGCAGATCTCGGTAAGCTTCCACGACGGCAAGGCGGTGGGTATCGAGCTGCCGCCGTCGGTGGAGATGACCGTGGTGCAGACCGAACCCGGCATCAAGTCGGCCACGGCAAGCTCCGTGACCAAGCCCGCGACCACCGAGACCGGGCTTGTGGTGCAGGTGCCCCCGTTCATCAACGAGGGCGAAAAGATCAAGGTGGATACGGCCGAGGGCGCCTACATGAGCCGGGCATAGCCTCATTGAGGACTGCCGCAGCTGCTGGATGCGGAACGGGGCGCCATCTTTGGGTCAGATGGCGCCCCGTTTTCTTTCAGGCCGATGGCGCTAGAAGCGATAGAACGCGCTGACCGCGGGCTCCATCTCCACACGCCAGCCGCGCGTGCTGATGACGGAGTTGTAGAAGTTGGGCTGGCGGTAGTAGAGCGACCGGCCGGAGATGCGGAAGCCGAAGTGCTGGTCCTTGATGGGCAGATCGAAGCCGGTTTCCAGCAGGCCGGCGCCGCGGAACTGGTTGGAGCCCTGCCAGGGCGCGAAGTCGATGGCACCGCCGCCGACCTCGACGTAAGGCTGGAAGGGGATGTGCTTGGGGTGGAACAGGTAACCACCGGTGAACTCGTGCGCATCGGTGGGCACACGCGTCTGGCCCTGCGCCTGGTTGATGGCGTAGTTTTGGACGAAGCGCTCCTGGTAATGCGTGAAGCCGTAGTTCAGGGCAATGCCGGCCCAGGACACAGGGTGGAACTGGAGCGAAGTGACGAAGCCGGCCGACCAGGTGGTGTACTGCTGCTGGTTGTACACGGTGGTGGTCGTGGTGCCGTTCTGGATGGGGTAGGTGAACGGCCGGTAGCTCGAGTCGGTGGTGAGAAGCTTGTCGAACTGCCCAGTCCCGCCGACGGAAAGGGTCGCCCCATGGGTCTTCAGGTATTGCGCCTGGGCTGTTACCGCGACGGCGGACAGGGCGGCAAGGACGGCTAGGGAACGGCGGAAGTTGAACATCATCAAAAGGTCTCCTCGAAATGGTTCAGGGGAGAACGACGGTGCCAATCCGTTAGGAGGCGACTTGAGCACGACGACGTTCTCGCTTAAAGCTCTACAACAGCGAAGCGTTCGGTGCTGTTGGCCGGAATTTCATGTTGCATCCTGGACAGACGCGCATGGGAGTCAGAGGGGTTGTCCATTTCGAGGTCCTTTATGGTCATTTGCGCGATGTCCACATCTTCTGGGATACTGGAGCGTCATGGTGGTTCACTTCCTTGTACGCGGACGGGTGCAGGGTGTTGGGTTTCGATGGTTTGTGCATCGCGAGGCCGCGGAATTGGGGCTACGCGGCTCGGTCCGCAACACGGACCGGGGCGAGGTGGAGGTGATCGCGGCGGGCGATCCCGAAGCGATTGCGGACCTCAGAGCCGAGCTCCACAAGGGCTCGCGCGGCAGCCGGGTGGACGCGGTGGTGGAACACGAGTTGGTGGACAGCGAGGCCGATGCGCTGGGACCGTTTGTGATCGAGGGGGCGTGGTAAGCACTGATGGCCGATGTATCTGTTTGTGAGCCGCTGAAGCAGCTCATCCGTACGGTTCCGGACTTCCCGAAGCCGGGCATTCTGTTCTACGACATCACCACGCTGCTCAAGGACCCGACCGGCTTTGCGCAGATGATCGACGCCTTTGCGGCGCACTATATCGGCAAGGATGTCGACCTGGTGCTGGGCACGGAGGCGCGCGGCTTCATCTTCGCCCCGGCTATTGCCTATCGTCTGAACGCGGGCTTTGTGCCCGTGCGCAAGGCCAACAAGCTGCCGGCGGAGACCATCAAGGTCTGCTACGACCTGGAATACGGCCAGGACTGCCTGGAACTGCACCGGGACGCCATCCAGCCCGGCCAGAAGGTGTTGCTTGTCGACGATCTGCTGGCCACCGGTGGCACCATGCAGGCCACCGTGGAGCTGGTGGAAAAGCTCGGCGGTGTGGTGGTGGGCATCGCCTTTGCGATCGAGCTTGACTTTCTGAAGGGCCGCGATAAGCTGGCCGGGCATGACGTTTACAGCTTGTTGCACTATCAGGAATAGCAGCCTCGCTCTTTGCCTGCTGTTGGTTGCAGTTTTCGCAACCCAGTTGGCTTACGCGCAGGCAAGTTCGGGGCAGGCCGTGGGTCTCACGCCTTTGACCGAAGCCCGCATCTCCGAGGTGAACGATCTTAAAGACACGGGCAAACTGCCGTTTCATATCAAGCTTTCCTTTCAGCTCTACACGCTCGCTGGCAAGTCTTCGGACCAGGGAACGATAGAGTACTGGTGGGCTGGAGATGCCGGCTCTCACCTCGAGGTAAATTCGCCTCTTTTGGGCATGAGGCACAGCCTTTCAGGAAGCGATCCCGTGACTGGCAGGGAGCTTTATCTCCTCAGTCAGCTTTCTGACCAGGTATGGCGGCCGGCGTTCGGCCTGGCTTCCAGTCAGGGGCAGATCCAGACCAGGGAGCGACAGATTGGAGGAGCCACCTTCAACTGCTTCGCTGAAACGTTGAGGGATGCGCAACCCTCTACGCAGGCTCCCCAGATCTGCCTGGAGTCGAAGGTCCCTGTCATCAGGCTTCAGATAAGCCCTTACTATACAGTCACACGTAACCGCCTCGCGATGTTTGGTCCGGTGCATGTGGCGATGGACACTGCGATCGCCTGGAATCACCTGCAGGCCATCAGTGCCCATATCGACACGTTGCAGAGTTTTCATCGCGGCGATCCAGACATTCCAGAAGACCTGCGTCCCAAGCAGCACACTGATGATGCTGGCGACATCTCCAAGACAGGAAAATCCGTGACGACGGGAACGGTAATCCCTGGCAAGAAGTTGTCCGGCCCGATTCCCCAGTTTCTTCCCGGATCGCGGAAAGGCGGTGTAGGAAACAGCTTGGTTTTGGGAGCTCGCATTACAGCTGCGGGCAAGGTCACCGACACGTTTGCCATTGCCAGTCCCGATGAGAGTCTCACCAGTGTTGCTGAGCAGGCGGTGAAGCAATGGGTTTACCAGCCGTATCTGCTCAACGGTAAAGCGATCGACGTGACTGTAACTATCGTGATCGACCCGGAATGAATCGGCGGGGACCTGTACGGCTGTTCCGATGCGTCTCTTGCTCTCTGCAGGCATCAAAAGCAGCAAGATGACCCCCAGCCACGGCTACGCCGCCTTCGACAAAACAACGCCCCTCCGCCCCTTTGACTTTGAGCACCGCGACCCAGCGCCCGACGACGTGGTCGTGGAGATCGAGTTCTGCGGCATCTGCCACTCGGATATTCACCAGGTGCGCGACGAGTGGAAGAATGCCATGTACCCCATGGTGCCCGGGCATGAGATCGTGGGCCGGGTGCGGGCGGTGGGCAGTGAGGTGCAGCGGTTCAAGCCCGGGCAGCGCGTTGCCGTCGGTGTCATGGTGAACAGCTGCATGGTGTGCGACAACTGCCGGGCGCACGAGGAGCCCTACTGCGAAAAGGGCATGGTGGGCACCTATAACGCCAAGGATTACGACGGCTCGATCACCTATGGCGGCTATGCCTCGGTGATTGTGACCCGCCAGCACTACGTGCATGCGCTGGCCGATAGCCTGGACCCGGCCGGGGCGGCGCCGCTGCTGTGCGCGGGCATCACCACCTACTCGCCGCTGAAGCACTGGGGCGTGGGACCGAACAGCAAGGTGGGCATCGTGGGACTGGGTGGTCTGGGGCATCTGGGACTGAAGTTCGCGCACGCCTTTGGCGCGCACACGGTGCAGTTCACCACCTCGGAGAGCAAGGTGGAGGACGCCAAAAAGCTGGGCGCCGATGAGGTGGTCATCTCCAAGGACTTCACCGCGATGACCAAACAGGCAGGCAGCTTCGATTTCATTCTGGACTGCGTCTCGGCCGAGCACGACCTGAATCAGTACCTGAGTCTGCTGAAGCTGAACGGCACGCTGTGCCTGGTGGGGCTGCCGGAACAACCGCCGGTGATCTCGCCCTTTTCGCTGATCAACAATCGCTGCTCGCTGGCAGGCTCCAAGATCGGCGGCATGGCGGAGACACAGGGCATGCTGGACTTTTGCACGGAAAACAACATCACCGCTGACGTTGAGGTGATCGGGTACGACCGCCTGGATGAGGCCTACGATCGCGTGGTGAGGAGCGACGTGAAGTATCGCTTTGTGCTGGATAACGCCACGTTGCCGCAGGGCTGAAGCGTGGCGGCGGCGTTACAGCCAGACGATGCACTGCGGGTCGGGGGCGGAGATTGTCGAAGCCTGCTTGAGTAATCCACTCTGCGCGGAGCGGGCGAAGCTGGTGATCGAGTTGCCCGCCTGATGCGCGCACAGCAGCCAGCGTTCGGTGGGGTCCAGCGCGAAGAATCGAGGCTGCACGCCGCCACAGGGCAGCTGTTGCAGTTGCCGCAGCGCGCCGTCGTGCGAGGCGATGCTGAAGACGGTGAGCTGGTCGACGCCACGGGTGCTGGCGTACAGGAAGCGGCCATCGCGGCTGATGGCGAGCTCGGCCCCGGTGGGCGCCACCCCCGATGGCACGTGTGTGGCAGGTAGCAGCGAGGCGGGTTTGCCCACCTCCGGCACCAGGCGCGCGCCGTTGCTGTGCGGCCGCCACTCATACTGCACCACCGTGCAGTTGAGCTCGTTGATGCAGAACAGCCAGCGTCCGTTGGGGTGAAAGGCGAGGTGGCGTGGGCCCGCGCCGGGTGCGGTGTCGACAGCCTGCGGGTCACCCAGGGGCGCGGCGGCGCCGGGGTGGATGGGAAAGCTGAGGATCTGATCCCTGCCCAGGTCGCAGGCCAGCACATAACCGTTGTCCGGCGAGACCACAGCGCAGTGGAGGTGCGGCGAGGCTTGGCGATCCGCCACCGGCCCCGGCCGACCGGCGGGACTGGCGTAGAGGCGCGCGGCCGGGGCGGGTTTGCCGGCCCCATCCAGGGGGAACGCCGCCAGGCTGCCCCCGGTGTAGTTGGCCGCGAAGAGCAGACGTCCGGTGTGGTCCACCGAGACGAAGCAGGGGGCGTCGCCGCCGGTCGGCTGGCTGCCCAGCACTCTCAGGTCGGCGTTGCTGCGGTCTAGCCGGAAGGCGGAGACGGTGGCCGCCGGGCCACTGCCCTCGTTGCAGGCATAGACCACCGGCAGGCGTGGATGCAGTGCCAGGTAACTGGGCGAGATGGAGATTGCCGCGATCTCCGGTGCGGACAGGGTGCCGACGTCGGCATCCCAACGGCTGCGCAGCACGCCCGGGCCCGTCCCCGTACCCAGCAGCACCCAGGCGGGCGCCTGGTGCGGGATGGATTGGGCTCCTGACCAAAGCGGAAGGGCGGCAGCGGAGCCGGCCGCCACCGAGGCCTTCAAAAATGTTCGGCGGGAGAAGGGAGCACGGCGCATAAGCACTCCCGAGTGTACCGGACGCGCTTTTGCATCAGTGCGAGCCGTCCCTTAGCGCTGCGGCGGCAGGCCGGCGGTTTCGGCCGCGGTCTGCGGCTCGGCGGGCAGGCGGAAGTCCATCTCCGCCGGGTGCGCATCCTGGTTGATCACCGGCAGGCTGGGCAGGTGCAGGGAACCGCTGCCCTCTTTGACCACGGCCTCGGCGTGCTCCAGTACCTCCTCGACGGTCATGGTGTACATCTCACGGCCGTTGTCATAGCCGTCTTCGATGGCCTGCTTGAGAAAGCGGCCCGCGGCCTGGGCAGCGATGGAATCGGTGATGACCTTGCCGTTGCGCCGCTTCTGCTCTACCCACGCCGTGTTGGGCATGGCGATCCAGAGCGGGCGATCGTTGACGGCGAAGCGGATGTCGGTGGCATCGGCGTGACGCGTGGCGATGGCCACCACGGTGGCCTTCCAGACACAGTGCAGCTGTTCCCCGGTCCAGCGATCGGTCGCGACGAAGTCCTCATACATAAGGCTCAGGGTAGACGCTTGGAGGGGGCGAAGCAAGCCCGACGCCCGCAGATCGCATCGAACCACGCGGAGGGTAGGAGCGATGAAGATTCTGGTGATCGGTGCCGGCGGGGGCACAGGGGAACAGGTGGTTGGGCAGGCCGTGGAGCGCGGTCACGAGGTCACCGCGCTGGTGCACCATGCCAAGGACTTCGACGCACCCACCGCGGTGCGGGTCATCGAAGGCGATGTGCTGGATGCGGCGACGGTGGAGCGTGCCGTCGCTGGGCAGGAGGCGGTGATCGACACCCTGGGAGGCCACACGCCCTGGAAGAACACCGGCCTGGAGACCAACGCCGCCCGCAATGTGGTTGAGGCCATGCGAAAGAGCGGCGCCCGGCGGCTGCTCGTGGTCTCGGCCATTGGCGTGGGCGACACGAAAGAACTGGTCCCGGGCTGGTACGAGAAGCTGATCATGCCCACCCTGCTGCGTGGCGCCATGCAGGACAAAGAAGCTATGGAGCCCGAGGTGGAGGCCAGCGGCCTGGCCTGGACCCTGGTGCGTCCCGGCCACCTGGTGAACGGGGAGCGCACCGGGCAGATCCGCTTCTTCGAACCCGGCCAGGACGAAACGGCGCACAAAATCACACGGGCCGATGTCGCGGCCTTTATGCTGGACGCCCTGGAAGGGGAGAAGTTTCTACGGCAGGCGGTCAACATCGCGTCGAACTAGCTTCCTCGGGTTGCTGGAAGCGAACCGGAGACAGGGCCGCAGGTAAGCTGAACATGTGCGCATGCTTCGTTATCTCGCGGTCTTTTTTCTTTTGCACACGGGCCTTTGCCTGGGGCAGGAAGCTCCCTCAATCGCCCCGCCCAAGCCGCCGCCGGATGTGCTGGAGTTCACCAACGGCGACAAGCTGACCGGCAAGCTAACCCGTGCGGCCGACGGCCATGTGCTCTTTCACAGCGACATGGCCGGGGACCTTTCCATCCCATTCAGCAAGGTCAAATCGCTCCGCACCGGCTCGGAGTTTGTGGCCCTGCGCGCGGGCAAGCCCGGGCAGTTCAAACCCGTGGCCTCCGGCAGCGTCACCTTCGCCGACGACGAGGTCACGCTAACGCCCAGCAGCGCAACGGGACAGGGCACCGTGCAAAGCCTGCCTGCGAAGGACCTGGGCTTTCTCATCGACGTGAACTCCTACGCCAGGGAGGTCGACCACCGGGTCAGCCTGAAGACCGGGTGGACGGGCTCGGCCACCGCCGGCTTCACGCTGGTGCGCTCCACCCAGTCCAGCACGACGTTCACGGGCGCCCTGAACTTCGTGCGGCAGATTCCCACCGTCGCCTACCTGCCGCGCAACCACCGCAGCACCTTCAACCTCGCGGAAACCTACGGCACCAACACCACGCCAGTGATCCCGCCCACCAACCCGGCAACCCCCGCGACGGTGATCCAGACCAGCATCTTCCACGCGGATGCCGAGCGCGATCAATACTTCAGCCCGCGCTTCTACCTGTTGGCGGATACCAGCTTCGACCACAACTTCGCCTCCGGCCTGCAGCTGCAGCAGGTCTACGGCCTTGGCGTGGGCTGGACTCCGATCCAGCAGACAGTGCAGGAGCTGGACTTCAAGGCGGATGTGCACTTTGAGCGGCAGCAGTTTCTGCAAACCGCCAACACCGCGCCGCCCATGAATACGTTGTTGGTCGGCTCCACCTTTCAGGAAAACTATCGTCGCAACCTGCCCCTGAAGATTGTGATGACGCAGTGGGCCAACATCCTGCCGGCCTGGAATGAGCTGCAGGCCTACTCGGCCAATGCATACCTTGGGTTGGCATTGCCGCTTTACAAACGTCTCAATCTCAGCCTTTCGGCTACCGACAACTACCTGAACGACCCGGCGCAGTACTACCGTCCCAACACCGTGCAGTATGTAACGGGTGCAACCTACACGTTCAAGTAGCCGGAGCGCAGACGGTTGCGCCGGGATGTTCTAATGGAATTGCGGGAAAGAGCGCGCCGGTCCAGGGGCGCGAGGAGTTCGACTTTGGTGGTTGGTTTCTGCAAGGGGAAACGCCGGTGGAGCCGGCGGTGGATCGCCGGGGTCTTTGTGGCGATGTTTTTGTGCCTGCACGGTTTTTCTGCCGAAGCGCAGCGTAAGACACAACGGCCACGGCGCGAAACCAACGCCAGCCGGCAGGCACGCATCCAGCGAACCATCGAAAATACCTACGCGCATCCGTGGGAGGTTGAGGGCGGCGGCGGCTACCTGCGCTGGACCAGTGGTCAAAACACGCAGAAGAATAATGAGATCAGCTGGCTCGCCGGCGCCAACTATTACCTGACACCCAAGCTGGCTATCGTTGGCAATGCCCAGGGCAGCTTCGGTCGCGCGCACCCGATTCGTTTCAACCCCGCGGTGGCTGCGATCCCGAATCCGCAGATCAATGAGTACTTTTTCACGGGCGGCGTCAACTACCGCTTCTATGCGAAGGAAAGGATAGCGCTGAGTGCCCAGGGCACGGGCGGCATCGCCTGGGGCATCTTTTCCAGCGGCTCTCCCTACACGTATTCATCCCAGCAGATTGGCCTGTGGCAGGACGGCACGCGGCCGGCGTTCAGCTTCGCGCTCAATGCGGACTACAACTTCTATCCCAATCTCGCTTTTCGCATCTCGCCCACATATATCGGCACCACCTTTGGCGGTCAGGTGCAGAACAACGTGGGCTTCAACGCGGGCATTGTGTATCGCTTCGGCGGACGCAGTTAACGCTTTCTCCGGAGGGGTCGATGTCGAAAGGCTGGGAATCGGAAAACGTCGAGCAGCAGCAGGCCGAGGCCGCCGAGCCCAGGCCCACCGCCCTCCCCGACATCAGGCAGCAGCAGCGCCGCGATGCGGACCAGAAGCGCCGCATTCAGGAGTTGGAATTGCAGCGTGAACGCGTACTCAGTGAACCAACCTCCAACCCGCACCGCCGCAGCGCCCTGCAACTGGCGCTCGCTACCATTGAACGCGACCTCGAACAGCTCGGCTGGTCGGTGAAGCTGTAGGCATTTCTCAGCGCATGGGCTAATGCCGCACGAAGCGATCGATCCGGAACATGGGATGACGCTCCTCGTGCTGCAGGTGCAGTCGCTGATCGGCGCGCAGGCTTTCATGCACCGCGTCTCCACTCTGGACGTGGTCCGGCGACTGCCCCAGCCAGTGCGCGGCCAGCAGCGTGGAGCCGCTCATCAAATTGTCCGCCAGCTTCGTCACCAACCCACGCCACCGTTCCGGCTCGAAGTAATAGCCGATCTCACTGAGCACAAGCAGATCGTAGCGGCCGACCTCGATTGACTCCGCAAACTGACCGCAGCTCAGGCTGACATTGGGCAGCCCGGCACACCGGCGCTGCGCTTCGGCGACGGCGGTAGGCGAAAAATCGAAGGCGTCCACGTGATCGCACAATGGAGCCAGCTTTTCCGTGAGGGTTCCGATGGAGCAGCCCGGCTCCAGCGCCCGACGGTAACGCCGATGCGTCAGGGTGGCGACAATGCGGTGGAAGCGGTCCTGCTCGTAGGGCGCATGCGCGAAGTTCCAGGGATCGCCCTTTTCCTTGTAAAGCGCTTCAAAGAACTCAGGACTGGTGGTGCTTTCAGCTGGTGTGGCGCCGCGGGAGTTCATTTGCCTGGCTGGTCCGTGCGATGAAGCACATAGGGGTTTGCCTGCGCTGTGGGCGTGATCAGGATGGTTTGAATTTCGACATGCGGCGGTCGCGTTGCGGCCCACACAATCGTCTCGGCGATGTCGTCGGCGGTCAGCGGGTCGAGCCCGGCGTAGACCTTTTTCGCTCGCTGGGCATCTCCGCGGAAGCGCACGTTGCTGAACTCCGTTTCGACCAGACCGGGGTCGACGGAGGTGACGCGCAGCGGTGTGCCCGTGAGGTCAATGCGAAGGCCGTCGGAAAGGCTGCGCTCGGCGGCCTTGGTGGCGCAGTACACATGGCCGTTGGGATAGGTGATGTGCCCTGCGATGGAACCCATGTTGACAATGTGCCCTCGGTGGCGCTGCACCATGCCCGGCACCACCGCGCGGGTTACATAGAGCAGCCCTTTAACGTTGGTATCGATCATCTCCTCCCAGTTCTGGATGTCGTCCTCCCAGAGCTTGGTCAACCCGCGGCTCAGCCCTGCGTTATTCACGAGGATGTCGACCGCGTTCCATGCCTCAGGTAGCGATCGGATAGTCTGCTCGACCGCATCGCGGTTTTGCACGTCGAGCGCAAAGGAATACACCTCTGCAGCGCCGAGATCGCGCAACTCAGCTTCCATCGCCTGCAGCTTGTCCTCGCGCCGGGCGCATAGCAGAAGGCGGGCGCCGTGCTCGGCAAACGCCCGTGCTGTGGCCTCGCCAATGCCGGAACTCGCCCCAGTCACAAAAACGATCTTGTTTTTCAGCACCTCAGCCATGCTCACGCCCCTTCCGTGAACAGATGCAGAAATTGCGTTACAGCGTTGGGGCAATTGCCGGCCCGGAAGTGTCCCGAGCCGGCTTCTGGTACCCTACCGCGCGGCGCCAGCAGCACCGCCCTCCGGCCCGTTGGTTGTCTGCACCCCGATGGCGTTGCCGGAGACGATCAACTCCACACGGCGATTCTGGGCGCGGCCGGCTGCGTTCCCGTTGTCGGCCACGAAGTCCGTTGCACCATAGCCCGTGGCCGTGGTGTTGCCCTGTGGAACGCCGTTGTTGACCAGGAAGTTGCGGACCGCATCGGAGCGATTTTCGCTGAGCTTCTGGTTCTGCGCCGGCGTTCCCGTGGAATCGGTGTAGCCTTCCACCTGAACCTTCAGGCCCTGGTACAACTCCAGAATGGTGGCCACCTTGGCCAGCGAAATCTGCGTGTTCTGCTTCAGGGTGTACTTGCCGGTGTCAAACAGCACATCATTCAGGTTCACTACGAGCCCGCGCGGCGTTTCCGTGGTCTGCAGCACGGCGTTCAGCTGCGCCAGCAGCCGTTCCCGCAGCGCTTTTACATCCTGCTGCGCCTGCGCGGCGTTTTCCTGTGCCACCTGCGCGTTATGCTGCGCTTCGGCGGCGCGGGCACGGGCGTCGGCGGCGGCCACCTCGGCCTGCGCGCGCTGCGCGTCCGCCTCCGCACGCTGCGCTGCGGCGCGATCTGCGTCGGCCTGTGCCTGCGCTGCGGCTACCTGCGACTGCTGGGCCTGTTGCTGGGCATTCACTTTGGCTTCCTGCGCCTCGCGCTGGCGCTGGTCGGCCTGCTTGCGCAGGGTCGTGATGCGGGCATCTTCGGCGCGCTGCACGGCTTCGCGCGCGTCGGTGAACTCCATGTGCACGTCGCGGTGCTTGGAGTCCTGGATCTGCTGCGCGTTGCGAATATCCTGGTCGACCTCGCGCATGATATCGGGCGCATACTGCTCCGCACCGGCGTTGAGGGCGATGCGCTGCGCGTTGTAAGCCTCAAACAGCGCCAGCGGCGTGTGTTCGCGGTCGGTGACCGGGTGCATCACCGCTTTGGCGCCCTCGGTGTTGGCATACAGGCCACGGGGCAGCAGCGTGTAATGCACGTTGACCTGCTGCAACACGCCCTCTGTGCGATCGGAGAAGACGTTCTGCGCCACAATTACGTCCGAGGGCACCGATACGGCGAAGTAGGGCTCTGCGGTGACGATCATGCCAAAGCTTTGGAACGAGGTCGTGACATCGAGCGAGGCGTGATCGCCCGCAAGCTCCAACTCGCCCAGGTTCTGTGGGCGGCCATCGGCGGAGATGGCCCAAAGCACGTAGGTGAGGTACTCCGGACCGAAGCCGTTGGCCGGCGTCAGGTTTTCCAGCTTCACCGAGATCTCGGTCTTGCCGGTTTTGGCATCGACTTTAGCCTCGCCCTTCACCCTGGGCGCGAGGTTGGTGCCCTCAAAGTTGACGTGAGTGGAGCCGCTGCGGTTCAGGTAGTTCACCGCGTCCAGCGAGCGCTGCACCACCTTGACGTGGTAGATGTACACGCCGTTCTGGGTATCGGCGACGATGTTGGCCGAGCGGGCGCCGGGCGCCACCGAGGTCGGATTGGGGACATTCTGGGCTCGGCTGATAGCCGGCATCGCCGCGATGCACCCGGCCGTCAGCAGCGACGCCACGCGGGTCAGATTCTTGCTGTACTCCATGTTGCTGTTCTCCCTTTTGCGCATGCCGGAAGTGTCCGGGACGCGTCTTGCGACGCGTATTTGCACGCGCAACACACTATTGGATGCGAGGCAGGAGTGGCCGTTGGCTCGTCGCTCTGCCACTAAAGTGGCAACCGCACAACTTACCAGAGCTGCCGTGTGCTGGAACAGAACAGTTTTTATTTGAGTCGGGACGGTCATCGTTGGAGGCTCAGGGAACGTTGGCGAAGTCGATGAAGGCGCGTTCCGGATCGGTGTGCAACAGCTTCACGCGGACCTGCGCGCCCACGTCCAACCCGTGCTCCCCCTGCACAATGCGCCCCTCGAAAGGCGGGTTCATCACGCGCACGTACACGCCCTTGCTGCTGGCGCCGGTCACCACGCCGCGGAAGATCTCCCCGAGATGGTTGCCCATGGCCACCGCGGCGACCCGCTTTTGCATCGCGCGGTCGATCTTGCGGATGGCCTTGTCGGCCTGGTTGCAGTGCGCGGCGATGCTGGAAAGCTCTTCGTCGCTGTAGGGCGGCGGCGCGCCCGCCGTCATGGCATGGAGTATGCGCTGGGTCACCAGGTCGGCGAAGCGGCGGTTCGGCGCGGTGGCGTGGGTGTAGTCGCGCGCAGCCAGGCCAAAGTGCCCGGCGGGGTCGTCGTCCGGCCGCATGAGCACATATTCCCCGGCGCCCATCAGCTTGATTACGGCCAGCGCCAGGTCGGGGTAGCGATCGGGGTCGCTTGTGTGTTGCGCTTCCAAAAAGCGATTCAGCGCAACGGGATCCGGTGTGCCGGGCAGCGCTGTGCCGCGGTCAACGGCCAGCGCCACGATGCGATCCCAGCGCTGCGGCACCCGCACCACGCGCTGCAGGCCGCTGCGGCCGCCATGGCGCAGCGCGCGGGCCATCACACCGTTGGCGGCCACCATGAGGTCTTCAATGAGCCGCATGGCCCGATTTTGGACCACCTCCTGCAGCCCGGCGATGTGCCCGTCCAGCAGCACAGGGTCGGCCTCGCCGCGATGGAAGTCGAGCGCGCCGGCGCGGATGCGGGCGCGGTGCAAGGCCTGCGCGGCCTCATCCTGCAACCGGAGCTGGTCAGGGAGCCAGTTGCGGGAAGCCTCGTTTACGCCGTTGCCGCTCCCAGCAGCGGCGTGCCCGGGCGTCGTTGCGGCTTCAAGCGCCGGCAAGTCGTTCCCATTCCCTCCGGCGCCGGCGGCGTCCAGCCAGGGGCCGACGCGGGAGTACGCCAGCTGCGCGCGGTTGCGCACCCACGCCCGGCTGACCGTCTCGTCCCGCAGCTGGCCATCCACGCCGACGACAAAACGCAACACCACGGCCAGGCGGTCAGCCTCCTCGTTCAGCGAGGTGAGGTCGGTGGAAAGCTCCAGGGGCAGCATCGGGAAGTTGCGCACCGCGGTGTACACCGTTTGCGTTTGCGCCGCGGCATGCTGGTCGATGGGGCTGTCTTTGGAAACGGAGGCTGCGACATCAGCGATGCCCACCTGTACGCAAATCCCGCCGGGGACGCGTGTGGCAACCTCGATCTGGTCCAGATCGCGTGAGGTGTCGTTGTCGATCGACGACCAGAAGAGATGTTTCAGGTCTTCGATTCCGGACAGGCCTGGCAAAGGCTGATTCTCGCGAATATCTTGCAGTTGCGCGATCGCTGCCGCGCTGAACTCCGGTGCGAAGCCCGCCTTGTGAAGCTCGTCCAAGGCCAGAGCAGCCAAATCGATCTCGTGCTGCCCGTGCCCGTTGTTCATGCGAGCCAAGGCTAGCACAGGCAGGACACCGTGACGCTGTCCTAAGACGAGACATCGTCCCAATCGCCGTGCCACCTAAGCAGGATAGGCACATGGCCTCGCGCTCCTTACACTCACTTTGGAGAGATTGGTTGCCGTGCCCTACGCCTACTTCGCCATCGTCGATGCTGCAGACCGTGTCCTTATGGGAGCGACTCGTTGGTCTGAGTACCGCCGACTTTTATTGCCCGAGGATGGCCGTCCCTGCCAGTTCCATGGAGTGGGCGATGCGTTGTTGCCACTCTGCGGGGCCGGTGGTGTGGACGCTGGTGCCGTGGCTGTCGACGGCGACGGTGACGGGCATGTCGACCACGTCGAACTCGTAGATGGCCTCCATGCCGAGGTCCTCAAAGGCCAGCAGGCGCGCGTGCCGGATGGCCTTGGACACGAGATAAGCGGCGCCGCCGATGGCAATCAGGTAAACGGCCCGGTTGTCGCGGATGGCATCGATGGCCGCGACGCCGCGCTCGGCCTTGCCGACCATGCCGAGCAGGCCTGTTTGCTCCAGCATTTGCCGGGTGAACTTGTCCATGCGCGTGGCGGTGGTGGGGCCGGCGGGACCCACGGCTTCGTCGCGCACGGCGTCCACCGGGCCGACGTAGTAGATGAGTTTGTCGGTGAAGTCGACGGGCAGCGGCTCGCCGCGGCTGAGCATCTCGGTCATGCGTTTGTGCGCGGCGTCGCGGCCGGTGAGCAGCTTGCCGTTGAGCAGCAGCACGTCGCCGGGCTTCCAGGTTGCGGTCTCGGCGCGGGTCAGCGTGTTCAGGTCCACGCGCCGGGCGCCGGTGCTTTGCGGGTCATAGGTCAATTTCGGCCAGCTCCCGAGGTCGGGCGGATCGAGGTACACGGGGCCCGAGCCGTCCAGCACAAAATGCGCGTGGCGCGTAGCCGCGCAGTTGGGGATCATCGCCACCGGAAGATTGGCCGCGTGCGTGGGCCAGTCGAGAATTTTGACGTCCAGCACCGTGGTGAGCCCGCCCAGGCCCTGCGCGCCGATGCCCAGCGCGTTCACGCGGTCGAAGATCTCGATACGCAGCTTTTCAATGTCCGTGCGCGGTCCGTGGGCCTTCAGTTCGGGCATGTCGATCGGGTCCATGAGGCTCTGCTTGGCCAGCAGCATGGCCTTTTCCGCGGTGCCGCCCAGGCCAATGCCCAGCATTCCCGGTGGGCACCAGCCGGCACCCATCGTGGGCACCGTCTTCAGCACCCAGTCGACAACCGAGTCCGACGGGTTCAGCATGACGAACTTGCTTTTGGCCTCGCTGCCGCCGCCCTTGGCCGCGACGGTGACGTCGACGGTTTGCCCGGGCACCAGCGCGACCTCCACGACGCAGGGGGTGTTGTCGCGGGTGTTCTTGCGGCTAAAAGCGGGGTCGGCCAGGATGGAGCCGCGCAGCTTGTTGTCGGGGTCCAGCCAGGCCTCGCGCACGCCCTGGTCGCACAGGCCCTGCAGGCTCATGGTGGCCGGGCCGTCGCCCTTTTGCAGGTGGCACTCCATGCCCAGCTTGATAAAGATGGTGACGATGCCGGTGTCCTGGCAGATGGGCCGGTGACCTTCGGCGCACATGCGCGAGTTCACCAGGATCTGCTTCATCGCATCCCTGGCCGCGGGCGATTGTTCGAGTTCGTAGGCCCGCGCGAGATTGGTGATGTAGTCGACGGGATGGTAGAAGCTGATGTACTGCAGCGCAGCGCGCACGCTTTCGATGAGATCGTCCTGCTGGATCGTGACCATAAAAGACCTGCCCCAGACCTGATTTTATCGGGGCTGGGGCAGGTGCGGGAATTGTGGCGGGGTCGCGGCAGCTTCCGCCATAGCGGAGGTCGAAGGCAAGCCTTGCTACCGGCCGCCACGCCCCGTGGCAGAACGCGGATTCCCTGCGGGAATGACAACAAAAGGAACAGTTGCGAGGAGCAGAGCTTGCCGCTAAGGCGTCCGCACGTTGTCCAGAAACGAGGTGCCGCCTCCGTTGAAGTACACGTACATGCCCTGGATGACGCTGGTATCGGCCGGTGCGGTGCCGCCGCAGTTGCCTGCGGTGGCGATGTCGGCCAGGTTGACGGCAACCGTGGAGGAGGTCGCGGCGTTCTGGTAACCAAAGGGCGTCTGGCAGAAGTGGTAGTCGCTGCCAAACTGCATGGCCACGGACTGCGAGGTGCCCGCCGTGGTCGTGGTGATGTCGAACAGCACGGCGGAGATGCCAGCGGTCTTCAACGGCAATGGGCCGCTGTTGTAGGACGGCCCAAACCAGCCGCCATTGCTGGACGCGTTGATCGCCAGACTGTGGGCACAGCTGGTCGGGTTGAGCGTGCTTTGGGCCACGGTGCCGGCGCCGCTGGAGAAGCTGGCCGGCGCCCAGGTGTCGGTGCCGTCTTCGAAGTTGTACAGCGAGCCGGCGATGCCCCCGACGGTGACGACCAGGTTGGCGGGATTGGAGGTGCGGCCCTTGTTGTCCTTAACAGTGTAGGGAATGGTGACGTCGCCGATGATGCAGGCGGAGGCCGGCTCAAAGCGGATGTTGCCGCCGGCCTGCACCGTGGCGGTGCCCTGTGCCGTGGTGAGCGAGGTTTGACGGCCGCCGGTGCCCAGGCTGAGGTCGATGGAGCCGGGACGGAGCGCTGCGTTGCCGTAGGTGATGTCATTGGCGGTGACGTTGAAGCTCACCGGCGTGTTGTTCAGGGTGGACACGCTGTCGTTGTCCGCGATGGGCGCATTGTCCACGGGGAGACCCTGAATCCTGCGCGCGAAGTGGGTGAAGGCGGAGCAGACGGGGCTGGGGCAGTAGACGGTGTAGCCGTCGTAGTCAGGGTAAAGCGTGCCGTCATCCTGCTTGCCGGAGAGCAGCCAATAAAGCGCGCCTCCGCCGTTGTTTTTCAGCACGGCCTCCTCCCACTGCTGGTAGACGGGGTTGCGGATGTTTTTCTCGCGCAGTCCCCACTCGCCGGCGATGGCGCGGTCGCCGAGCGCATGGGCGTCGGCGATATGGCTTTCGATCCACTGTGTGCCCCACTCCGGCGTCTTGCCCCAGTCGTCCGGGTAGAGGTGATAGGAGTGAACGTCCATGGCGGGCAGCCTGGCGAGCGCAAGGGAGTCCACGCCCTGGCTGCAATTGATGGTGAAGTCCGACGAGTTGGGGTCCTTGCAGTACCAGCCCTCACTGCCGGAGGAGACAAGGTGGTGGGGGTCGATGGACTTGATGTAGGAGCTCACATCGCGAGCCCATCCGGTGATGAAGTCCGTGGTGCAGTTGGACGATTGCGGGTACACGCCGTACCCGGCGCAGCGCTCCTCGTTGACCAGATCCCAGATCATGATGGTGGCGTCGTTTTTGTAGGCCACACCGGTATAGCTGTTGACGTGGTTGAGCACGTGCTGGATCCACTGCTTGTACCAGCGGCGGATGACCGGGTCAGTGTAGAAGTCGTCGTGGTAGTGATCGCCGGCCCAGCGCACATACTGGTCCATGCCGCCAAAGGCGTCATAGTTGTTGACGAACGGAATGATGAGCTTGAGGTTGAGCTGGCCGGCCCGGTAGATGATGTAGTCCAGATGCTTCAGGCCGGTGTCGCCGTCGTTGAAGGCGGGCTCGGCGCCGTCCCAGTAGTGGAAGTAGACGCCGTTATGCGGTCCATCGACGGAGTTGGAGCCGTCCGCGTTGCCGATGTCCAGAAAGCCCCACAGCCGGAAGGCGTTGAAGTTCTGCGCGGCCGCGGTTTCGAGCAGGTTGTCCACCATGCCCTGGGAAACATACATGGGGTAGTAGTTATTGGAGCCGGCCAGGCGAAAGGGCTTGCCGCGGTGGTACATCTGGCCCCCCACGCGCGCGACGAAGTGCTGCCCGCGAGCGTCCACGGGATCGGGCACCGTGGTTTGCGCGTGCAGCACGCGAGGCGCAAGCGCGAGGGTGATCACAAGCAGGATGCTGAGAAGCAGGAAGCGGGGTGAGGGGAATCTCATGACTCTCCGGGCGATCTGGTTGGCTGCGAAGCTGGGCTGGCTGGTTGGGCGCCTCGCAGGGTAGCATTGCGGAGAGCGCCGCGGGAAGCGAGATGCCCGTCTTTTTCGCGCGGGTCAGGTATGCTTCCGCCAGATGATGGCTGCAAAGCGTGAGGAGCACGATACGGCGGCGGCGGGGACGGGGCTGCCTGCGCCTGAGCTGATCCGCGTTTCCGGCTGGGAGCGGTTTCCATGGCTGCGCGCCGGGTTCAGCACTCGTCGGGCTGGCGTGTCTTCGGTGTACGGCAATGCCGGAGAGCTGAACCTGGGCTGGACGGAGGACGACGATCCGGCTCATGTAGCCGCCAATCGCGGGGCGTTTCTGCGCGAGGTGGCAGGTGGGGACGCGATGACCCTGACCACCGTGGCGCAGGTGCACGGCGCCGCCGTCCGCGATCTTGAGCAGGAAGCCGGTCCTTTCAGCACACCGGAGGGCAAGGCGCGCCTCGAGGGCGATGGGCTGATCAGCCGCAGCCCCGGCCGCCTGCTTGCCATTCTGACGGCCGACTGCGTTCCGGTGCTGGTGGCGGATACCCGAACCCATGCCGTGGGCGCGTTCCATGCGGGATGGCGCGGCACCCTGGCCCATGTGGCGCTGCGGGGCGTCCAGCTCATGCAGGCAAATTTTGGGTCACAGGCTGAGGACCTGGTCGCCGCGATCGGCCCCTGCATTGGGGCATGCTGCTTCGAGGTGGGGGAGGAGGTGCGGGCGGCGTTTAAGGCGGAGGTGCCCACCGCCGCCGACCTGTTCACCGAGACGAACGGAGCGGACCAGCGGCCGCATCTTGATCTGGTGGAGGCGAACCGGCGCGCGTTGGCCGGCGCGGGTTTGAGGGCGGAAGCCATCAGCGTCGTGGGCCTGTGTACGGCATGCGCGCGGACGCCGGATGGGCGGCGGCAGTTCTTCAGTTATCGCGCCGAGGGAGGCAGGACCGGGCGCATGCTGAGTGCGGTCGGGGCTGTTGCGTAGGGTGGGGTGCTTGCCGGTGTGCGGTTTCTAGACCAAATTTCCTGCAGGTATAGTCCTGCGTTTATGTGCCGGGCCTTCAGCCCTTGAGCGTTCCTCTGCGGCTACCTGGGGCTTGCGCCCCAGGCTGTTATGTAATGGGCTTTCAGCCCTAAGCACCTACAGGGAAACAGCGCTAAACGCGGATTCCCTTCGGGAACGACAACAAAAAAGGCCGGGCCGGCTCGTCAGGTCTTTTTGCCGAGTTCTTCGAAGAGCGACTCGCGCCGGTCCATCGCATAGCTCCCAATCTGGCGGAGACCCTGCTGGTAGACGATCAGGCCCGCAGCCGCGAACACCGCGATGAGGGCCACGCTGAGCCAGGGCAGATGCAGGTACAGGGCCAGGACCTCGACGCCAAAGGCCAGGCCCGCGCAGGCGCCCAGAACGCCGATGGCGATCCAGGCGCTTACCTGCGATTGGGCACGGTTCATGGTGCGCCCGGGCTTGACCTGTTTGGGGGCGGAAACGGAGCGGAGATTGCCCAGCGCGAGGTTCAGCAGCAGTGCCCCGAGCGCCCACAGGGACACGAAGAGCACATCGCGCAGGCTGGGCCGCCCGGCGGTGAAGGCCACGATGACGATCACGACCGCAACCTCAAACAGCGCCAGCAGCAGCTGCATCAGGTTTTTGGCGAAGAAGACCTCGCGCAGCGACACCGGGGCCATGAAGTAGAACTGCGCGCCCGGTCCTTCCAGACCGAAGGAGTTGTAGCTCAGCGGGGCGATGCCCAGCAGCGCATAACCCACCGCCATGAGCAGCAGCCAGTGGGAGGCGCCGCGAAACGAAAGGCGACCGGCGAACAGAAACACCATGACCGTGGGCGCGATGATGCCGTAGAGCAGCCCGGTGTTGCGCCGAAGTGTGAGCACCTCCTTGCCCAGCAGGGGAGCGAGGAACGGAAAGGCGCGCCGTTTGCCGGCGGCAATGCTGGAAGTCGCCCCCGGAGCCGGGACGGCAGGGGCGTGCGCTTGTGGCGAGGCCGCGTTGCGAGCGGGCGCGCGCACGGCGTTGGCCTGGTCGCTGAGGTTTTCGCCCCTGTACTCGGTGCGCATGCGCAGGGTGTAAACGCCCAAAAACAGCGCTCCATAGCAGGCCACCAGGGCGGCATCGGTCAGCGACGCCGCGAACCGTCCCTGCCGTGCGGCGAGCATCGAGGCCCCCGCAAGCTCCGGCGGCAGGCCCACCAGCCATCCGTGGGCCTGGTGGTAAATGCGCTGGGCGTGCTGCATCTTCTCCGTCGCCGCGCCCCGATGACGGCCGTGTTGGAAGCCAGGGTTGTAGGTGACATTGACGTACTGCACAAGGAGGGAGCCGGCAAAGATCAGGGCGGTAAAGATCTCCCGGGCGCGCCGGGTCGAAAGCCAGCGGTCGATCCAGGCAAACAGCATGCGGGAAAAGAGTACGTTGGCTGCGGCAAAGGCCGCTGTTGCCGCCAGCGCGAAGGGCCAGATCGCCGGGCGAGCCACGGTGACGCCCACAAAGACCGCCGCCGACATCAGCGTCACCAGCACGTTGGCAGGGCTGAGCAGGCCGAACGAGAGCCGCACCAGGATGTAGCTTCGCAGCGCCATCGGGAAGCGGATCAGCTCGGTGGGGTCGAAGGTGGTGCCGGGCTGGCCGAGGTTGATGTTGAGCAGCTGGGTGAGCCCGAACGTGCCCCAGAAGACGAGGCTGAGGCGGTTCCAGGAGCCCTCCTGCGCGAACGTCCAGGCAAGAAAGCCGGCCAGCACCGTGGGCAGCAGCGCCAATGCAAGAAAGATTGGCAGCAGAAGCAGACGGCCAACAAACTCGCCCATTCCGCCGCGCCGCCGGAAGCTGTTGGCGAGGATGCGCCAGCGCAGCCACGCGATGGCCCGCAACTGCGCCCCACCCAGGCGCGCTGCTCCGATGTCGCCGGAGGTTTGGGTCACCCCAGCCATGCCAGCTCGCCTTCGGGGGGCTCCGGCCTGTTCTGGTTGCCGACCACAGACAGAAAGATCTGCTCCAGGGTGAGCTTTGCGCCGGGCTTTGCGTTGGTTTCTGCGCCGTCGGCGGGGACCGCCTCGCCCTCGCGTGCGCGGAGGCGGGCCTGCACGCCGGCGCGCAGCTCTTCCAGCGAGCCGTTGGCGACCAGGTGGCCGCGGTTGATGATGGCGACGTGGGTGCAGAGCCGTTCCACGATCTCCAGCACGTGCGAGGTGAGAAAGATGGTGGCGCCCCGGGCGATCATGCCCTGCAGCATGCTCTTCAGGGTGCCGGCCGCGATGGCGTCGACGCCCTCGAAGGGCTCGTCCAGAAAGAGCAGCTTCGGCGCGTGGATGACGGCGGCTGCCAGGGCCAACTTCTTGCCCATGCCGTGGCTGTAGTCCGCGATCAGCTTTTTGCGCTGGTCAGCGAGCCCCATGAACTCCAGCAGCTCCGCGCTGCGCGCCTGCGTGGTCGGGCGGTCCAGGCCGTACATCCGGCCCACAAACGACAGGTACTCCGCCGCGGTGAGCTTGCCGAAGAGCGCCATGCCCTCCGGCACGACGCCGATCTGGCGTTTTACCTCGAGGGGATGGGTGAGCAGGTCCTCGCCCAGGATGCGGATGCTGCCGGAGGAAGGCGCGAGCAGACCGGTGAGCATCTTGATGGTGGTGGATTTGCCGGCGCCGTTGGGTCCGAGAAAGCCGAAGAACTGGCCGCGCTCCACGCTCAGATCCAGCGAGGCCACCGCCTCCGTGCCGTGAAAGGCGCGGGAAAGCCCCTGAGTCTCAATGGCAGGAGAAAGCATTGCTCCCAGTTATACACAGGGCACGCTGCTGCACGGGACGAACAGGCCCGGGTTGCGGCGGACGACGTTGGGCGCTTACGCTTCCGCGTCCTCATCGGCGTTGGCTGCGAGATCGTGGGCGGAGGCAGGGTCACCGCCGCCGTGGTCTCCGAGTAGCTCGCGCAGCTCCTTGCTGGGCTTGAAAAACGGCACGCGTTTGGCGGGTACGGAGACCGCGGCACCGGTCTTCGGGTTGCGTCCCGTGCGGGAGTTGCGCTGCCGGGTACGGAAGCTGCCAAAGCCGCGGATTTCGACCTTGTCGCCGGCCTTGAGTGCGCCCACAATGGCGTCAAACATGGTTTCCACGATGACCTCGCTGTCGCGCCGGGTGAGGTCGCCTAAAGCGGTGACGCGGTCGGTGAGGTCAACCTTGGTCATGTGTTTTTCTCCCGAGACGGTCGGTGCGTGCGACCTCTTGCCACAGCAGTGTACCCCTTTTGCCTTGGCTGATCGCAAACACCGAAGCCCGCGCGGGGCGGGCTTTGGGTGTTGAGCGAACTGGGTTCGAAACGGTTTATTTCGCGCCGGTGGTTCCCCGCGTGGCCTGCGGTTCCGTACCCGCCAGGTTGTCGATGACGACCTGCCGGGAAACGGGCGTGATGGTGGGGGCGCCCGCGCCGATCAACTCCGACAGGGTAAAGCTGCTGCCCGGGGTGCAGCCCGTGCCGTAGCATCCATAGTTGCTAACCCAAACGTTGCCGGCGCGGTCCACCGCGATACCGACCGGTGTGGGCAGGGTCCCTCCGCTCGTGTTGTCGTGATTGAAGACGGTATTGTTGGCGGTGTTGTTGGAGGTGAGATAGGACCCGTTGTTCAGGGGGATCTCCTCCACGGTGTTGCCGTTGGTGTCCGCCAGCCAGAGCGCACCGGCACCGTCCAGCGAAAGCCCGGATGGGTGACGAACACCGTCGTTGGCCATGCTGAAGCAGCCCCGCGAGGCCCAGATGCAGATGCCGTCCGTGCCGGGGCTGAAGCCGCCGCGCGTGCCGACGTAGTTGTTGCCGGTAAAGACCACCTGCCCGGCATCCTGGAAGGATTGGTAGGTGATCGGCGTGATGGTGCGGTCGGGCGCGTAGTAAAGGTCGTACGTGGTGGGCTGATTGGCCTCTTCGCCGGCCACGCCGAAGCCGCCGACGACATCGGCCGCCAGGCTGGCGGCGAGGAAGCCGGTCCCACCGGTGATCTCGGTGTTGGGCACCTGCGTGTAGGTGTTCTTGCCCGTCACCTCGCCCAGGGCGGGCTGTCCACTCGGCGCAATGATGCCGTACCGCAGGTTGTTGTCGTAGCCGACCGTGAGGGAATTAGAAACCGTGCCGGCCAGCGATAACACGGTGGGCGAGCTGGGCGACGCCGCGGGAAAGCCCGCGATGGCGGGGGATGCGGCATCGTTGGCCCACACGACATTGTCCACATCGATGGCCACCTGCTGCGGATGGGCGAGCCCCGCGGTGTACAGCTGGCTGAAGCTGCCCGCGCTCGGATCATAGTACCCGACGCCCGCCCGGTTCGCCCCGTTGCTGGGGAACCAGACGCGGCCCGCGGTGTCGATATCGATGGTGCTGGCGGTGTGCGTGTCCACGCCCAAAGCGAAGTTAGGCGAAGTGAAGCTGGCCGAAAGCGTCCAGTCGTTGGGTGTCTGCGTCAGGCCCCCCGTAAAGGCGGACGCACCGGACTGCGGCTGCAGGGCATAGATGTTGCCGATGTTCTGCGACGGACGGAGGGCAAGATCGATGGCTGCTTCCAGCGTGTTGACCGGGGCGTTGCCCGTCGCGGGCGTGGTGTTGGTAAAAAGGCTTTGGCAGCTCGGCGAGCCCGGGCCGGAGGAGTTCACACACGCACCAAGGATGTTGCCCAGCGTGATCAGCTTCGCGCCCTCGAACTTCATGGTGGGGGTATTCACGCGCGGGTAGCCGTTTTCCACATCCAGCAGGGTAAAGGTCGCGTTGTAGGCATTGCTGAGAACGCCCTGTGCATCGGCCGGCGCGCCAAAATGGTCCGTCGTCGCTCCACCGGAGCTGCCTGCGCTGAAGAAGTGGGAAAAGGTATAGGCCATCATGGCCGTGCTGATCTCGTTCACAGTCACAAAGGCCTGGGCGGCATCGGCGCAGCGACCCAGGCTCGATCCCAGGGCGATGGCCGCGTTCGGGCGGTTGCCGGGATTGCCCCCCGTGGACAGGATGTAGACCTGGGTGTCCGGGGTCGGGCAGCTGATGGAGGCGGGGTCGATGCTGAAGTAACCGGCGCTATCGGTCGTTGTGGTGGCCAGCAATGGACCCGTGGAGCCATAACCGCTGGTGCCAAAGGCGTACAACGCGATCGTCGAGCCGGTTACCGGCTGTTGACCGCCATAGGCCTTGCCCGTGATTGCCCGGGCCGAACTGAGCGATGCGGAGGGTGTTGCCAAAGATCCAGCGCCACAGCCGGAAAGGGCTGCAGCCGCGGGCAACAACAGCCCCAAAGCTACCCTGTTGAGACGCATGTTGCCTCCAAGCAAGAGCAAAGATTCAAAGTTGAATTCGCGCTATGCAGAACTATACAACCATGGGTGGAGCCGGCAGGAGCAGAAGATGCAGACTTTTCTACCGCGAAAGTGGTACAGCCCTGTCTTGCAAGACTTTTTACCGGGCGTTAGCAAAGGCAGAGCAGGCCGCGGCGTAGGCTTTGAAGGGGTAAACCTGTTTTCAGGCACCTCGGAGCGCCGGTGACACAGACAATCTTTGTTCTTGAAGACGACGCAGATATCCGGCGATTGATCCAGTACCGGCTGGAAAGCGCGGGCTATGCCGTGCGCATGTACCCGGCACCGGGCAACATGCTGGAGGACGCGGAGCGGCAAAAGCCCGCTCTGTTCCTTTTGGACATTATGGTTCCCGGCGGCAGTGGCCTGGACGTGTGCCGGCGTTTGCGGCACAGCGCGATTCTGGGTAGCGTTCCGGTGATCTTTCTGACTGCGCGGGCTTCGGAAGACGACCGCGTGCTGGGTTTGGAGCTCGGGGCCGACGACTACATCGTCAAACCATTTGCGGTGCGGGAGCTGTTGGCGCGCATCCGCGCGGTGTTGCGCCGTTCGGATTCCTCGGACGAGCCCGAAGCCGCGCCTTCGCTGCTGACCATCGAAGACCTGGAGATCGACTCCGGCTCCATGCAGGTCCGGGTGCGGGGGGAGCTGATCACCACGACCACCACCGAGTTCCGGCTGCTGGAATACCTGGCCCGGCATCCGGGGCGGGTCTTCAGCCGTGACCAGCTGCTGGATGCGGTGTGGGGCGACGCGCGCTTTGTCACCCCGCGCAGCGTGGATGTGTATGTGCGCAGGCTGCGGGAAAAGATCGAGACCGAACCGGAAACGCCACGTTTTCTGAAGACCCTTCGCGGCGCCGGGTATCGTTTCGATATTCCCGCGGTGCGTCCTGTGGCGTTTCTGCCCGAGGTGGCCGCACATTAGAGGGTGGGGTCGCCAGGAGCTTATGGCCGTGCAGAGACCGAAGTTCAGCCTGCTGCGATACCTGCTCCTGTGGGGGGCGGCGCAGGCCGGCGTGTTCATTGCCGGGGTCTGGTTGCATCTGTCCCCATGGTTGGTGCTGGCGGGCCTTGCCCTGCTGGGTGTGCTGGCCGCGGTGGGGGCGCAACGGCGTGTCCGCAGGGCGGCCATCGCTTTGGAGCGGCAGGTGATTGCGCTGCCCGAGCTTTCCCCAGAGCCACAACCGCTGCGCGAGACAGAAGACCTGGCTGCCACTGTGGCGGCCGCGGCGCCGCGGCTGGCCGGCTATATCGACGCGGCCCGGGAGCACGGGCGCAAGCTGGAAGCGGTGCTGGACTCGATGCAGGATCCGGTGACGGCGATTGATGCCGCCGGGCGCATCAGCTGGGCCAACAAGCCCATGCAACAGCTGATGAAGGAATCGCACGGCTCGGTTCGGGCGGGTCACTCGCTGGTGCAAACCCTGCGCGCTCCCGAGATCCTGGAATGCGTGCAGATGGCGCTGGAAAGGCGCGAGTCCATTGAGCGCCGACCGGTGACGGTGCTTCCCGGGCGCATCGCAGCCATCAGCGCGGCTCCCGTGCCGGACGGCGGTGCCGTTATTGTCATGCACGACATCACGCGCATCGAGCAGGTGGAGCGCACCCAGCGCGAGTTTGTGGCCAACGTATCGCATGAGCTGCGCACCCCGCTGACCTCCATCCAGGGCTATGTGGAGATGCTGCTCGAAGAGGCGGACGATGCTGCACCCTCGTCCTCGGCCTCCGCGGCCTTGGAGCGGCGGCGGGAGTTTCTGGATGCCACGCTGAAAAGCGCTCGCCGCATGAGCCGGCTGACCGACGACCTGCTCGCCCTGGCGCGGGTGGAAAGCGGTGAGCGCAGGATGGCGCCTCAGCCGATTGCCGTGTCCGTGCTCATCGAGGAGTGCCTGGAGGCGGTTTCCGGTCTGCTCAAGGAAAAGGGCGGCACCCTGGCCATCGCCAGCCACCCAACGGAGGTCGAGGTCTTCGCGGACCCGGACACCGTGCTGCAGATTATGAGCAACCTGGTGGAAAACGCCCTGAACTACGGACGCGGCGCGGATGGCTGGGCGGTGATTGAGATTTCCGCGTCCGTGCTGCCCGCGTGGGAAGGGGAGATGCCCGAGGTGCAGGTCCGGGTGCGCGACTTCGGCGCCGGCATCGCCTCGGAGCATCAGGATCGTCTGTTTGAGCGGTTTTACCGCGTGGACAAGGCGCGTTCGCGCGAGTCCGGGGGCACCGGCCTGGGATTGGCCATCGTCCGGCACCTTGTGGAGGTGCACCGCGGCCGGATCTGGGTGGAAAGCGAACTGGGCAAGGGCAGCACCTTTGTGTTCACGCTACCCTGCGTCGTTGCCCCGGAGCCGGTGGCCACCTCCGAGGCGGCAAAGGCCTTGCTGGAGGGATAAGCCTCCCCCATCCGGGGGACGTTTTAACACTCCTTTAACGTTGGCTTCTTGTCTCGTTCAACTCCGGCTGGGACGATAGCTGCACAGACAACAGGACTCGAGAGCAGGGCGGTGTGGAAAGCAGGCCGCAAGCGCTCCTGTGCGCGTTGCTCTGTCTGAGGAGCGAATGAAACAACACAGCAAGTTCATGACGGCGCTGGTGGCAGCGATCCTGACAACCGCCGCGAGCGGCGCCCAGACGACGGCAGCCCACAAAGCAGCAACGCACAAAAGAACCCGGCGCACGGCTGCCCACCGAACCCGGGAGCGCCGCCACACGGAAAGTGCGGAGGCTCGCGAACTTCGTGAGATGCGCGAACAGCTCACCGGACAGCAGGTGCAGATTGATGCCCTGAAGAACCAGCTTGCGGCGCGCGACCAGGCCGTGACGGCAGCCCAGCAGAGCGCCGCGGAGGCGCAGAGCCAGGTGGCATCTGCCGCGGCCGCTACCGCTGCGGCCGCCGCGCAAACCACGCAGAATGCGCAGGATGTGCAGCAGCTCAAGGTTTCGGTTGGGGACCTGAACACCAAAAACGACACCCTGACCCAGACCATCGTCCAGGACCAGGCCAAGGTGGAGCAGGAGATCAACTCCCCGACGACGCTGCATTACAAGGGAATCACGATCCAGCCGGTTGCCTTTTTCGCCTTTGAGGGCGTGTGGCGGCAGCGGGCGACCAACTCCGGCATCAACACGCCGTTTAACACGATCCCGCTGCCCAGCTCCAACGAGGGGCACATCAGCGAGTTGAACTTTTCGGGTCGGCAGAGCCGCATCGGCGCGCTTTTTACCGGGGATGCGGGCACCATCAAGCTGTCGGGCTATGTGGAGGCCGACTTCCTCAGCGCCGGCGTTACCTCCAACAACAACCAGAGCAACAGCTACACGCTGCGGCAGCGCCAGATTTGGGGACAGGCGGCCTTTAAGAGCGGCTTCACGGTCACGGGCGGCCAGATGTGGTCGCTGGTGACGGAAAACCTGCGCAGCACCGACAACCGCACCGAGGTGCTGCCGAACACCATCGATCCGCAGTACATGGTCGGCTTCAACTGGGCTCGCCAGCCCTCCCTGCGGCTGCAGCAGGTCTTTGGCGAGCCCCGAGGCAAGGGCGGCTTCACGGCGGCGATGTCGCTGGAACAGTCGCAGATCACCGGCTTCACGGCTACCGCGGCCAACGGCAACAACGGCGTTCCGACCAACTTTATCTTTGGCGGCAACGGCACCGGAGGCGGCCTGTACAACTCCGGCGCGCAGTATGCCAACAACGTGGCGCCGGACGTGATCGTCAAGTTTGCCTATGACCAGCCACATGCGCATATCGAGTTCGGCGGCATGGCGCGCTTCTTCCGGGACGAATACTACCCGGTCTTGTCCGCGACCGCGCCGGGCTACCTGGGCACGGTGACCTACAGGTACGCCCCCAATCTTCAGAAGGACACCAAGGTGGGCGGCGGCGCCTTTGCGTCGGTCCGTGTGGCACCGGTGAAGTTCTTTGACATCGGCATCCAGGGCATGGTGGGCGACGGTACGGGACGTTACGGCTCGGCGCAGCTGGCCGACGCGACCGTCCATCCCAGCGGCACGCTGGAGCCGATCCGCAACTACCACGGCCTCGGCTCGCTGGTAACGCACCCCAACAAGAAGACCGACATCTTTGCCTACTACGGCGGCGAGTACGCCCAGCGCACGATCTACTCGACGGCCGGGTCGAACCTCATCGGCTACGGCGCCTACAACCTGAACGACTCGGGCTGCTATGCGGTGGCGCCGCCCAGCAGCGGCGCGGCCAACGGGGTCAGCGGATCGCCGGGCGCCACGGGTGCGTGCGCCTCGCCCACCCGCTACATCCAGGAGGGCATGATCGGCTTTGTGTACCGCGCCTACTCCAGCCCCAAGTACGGCCGCCTGCAGTATTCGGCGACCTACAGCTTCCTGCAGCGCAACCTGTGGAGCGGGTCGGTGCCGGCCGGTGGCGTGGCGGGCCCGCGCGCCCAGGACAACATGATCCACGCCGGCATGCGCTACTACATCCCGTAAAGCGTGCGCTGCCATCCTAGTGCCGGGTGACCACGGAATTTCAGGTTGCCCGGCACGAAACTCGGTTCCCAAGACGATCTCAGGAGATCACTGTGAAAGCGAAGATCCTTTCTGCCGCGCTGCTTGCGTTCACCGCTGCCAGCCCCCTTATCGCGCAAAACCTCACCGGTGCCGGCGCCACCTTCCCCAACCCGATTTATTCCCGTTGGTTCAACGAGTACGCGCACGAGCACCCAGAGGTGCACATCAACTACCAGTCAGTGGGTTCGGGCGCGGGCATCAGCCAGCTTCGGCAGGGTGTGGTGGACTTCGGGGCATCTGACATGCCGCTGACCGACGAGATGATGCACCAGTTCAACCCCGCGGTGCTGAACCTGCCCACGGTGCTGGGTGCGGTGGTGCCGACCTACAACGTCCCCGGTGTGACGGCGGACCTGAAGTTCTCCCCGCAGGTGATCGCCGGCATTTACCTGGGCGTGATCACCAATTGGAATGACTCCAACATCGCCCGCGAAAACCCCGGGGTCAAGCTGCCCGACCACAGCATCCTCCCGGTATACCGTTCCGACGGTTCGGGCACGACGTTTATCTTCACCGACTTCCTGTCCAAGGTGGTGCCGGAGTTTTCGCAGCGCGTCGGCCACAACACCAAGGTGAACTTCCCGGTGGGCATCGGTGCCAAGGGCAATGAGGGCGTGGCCGGCATGGTGCGCGGCGGGCAGTACAGCTTCGGCTATGTGGAGCTGATCTACGCGCTCGAAAACCACATGACCTTTGGCCTGGTGCGCAACGCAGCGGGCAAGTTCGTCAAGGCCTCCACCGAGGGTGTCACCGCGGCCGCCGCGGCGGATGCGAAAAACATCCCCGGCGACTTCCGGGTCTCGATCACCAACGCCCCCGGCGAAAACTCCTACCCAATCTCCTCCTTTACTTATCTGCTGATCCCGACGCAATGGAAGGACAAGGGCAAGGAAAAGGTGATGGTCGACTCCCTGCACTGGATGCTGGAGCATGGCCAGGGTGAGGCCACCGGCATGAGCTACGCGCCGTTGCCGCAGGCCGTGGCCCAGCACGAGCTGCAGGTCATCAACGAAAAGCTCCGCTAAGCTGGGAGCACCGGGTGGGGGCGCCTGGCAACAGGTGCTTCCCTCTGGCCTGGTCTGTGGGAGGGTGAGCCCGCAGCGTAGTCTGTCCGAGTCCGCTGTTTTCCGCAAACGGAAGAATCGATCTCTTCACGCATGCCCGACGCCCAGTCCACAGACGTTTCCACCCCCGCGACCGAGGTGCCCGTGCCGACGGCCGCGCTGCAGGCTCAAACGCCTTTGCCCGCTGCCCCGCTGGCACCCACAAACCCGGAGATCCGTCAATTTCTGGGCCGGCGCGGCAGCGGCAGGTTTGCCGACACCTCCTTTGCAGCCCTGATGGTGGTGTGCGCCATCAGCGTCATCTTCATCGTGCTGTTGATCATCTTTGTGCTGGTGGCCAACTCCAGGATGTCCATGCACGCCTTTGGCTGGAACTTTTTCAAGACCAGCAACTGGGATCCCGTGAATGGCAGCTTCGGGGCGCTGCCATTCATCTTCGGCACCCTGGTCACCTCGCTGTTGGCGACGGCTATCGCCGTTCCGCTTTCGATCGCGGTCGCCATCTTTATTCTCGACATCTGCCCGATTCCGCTGCGCGGCACCGTGGCCTTTCTGACCGAGCTGCTCGCGGCAATTCCGTCGGTCGTTTATGGCTTGTGGGCCATTTTTGTGCTGGTGCCGATCGTGCGCGATCAGCTGGGTCCCTTTCTTTCCAAAACACTGGGCTGGATGGGCTTCTTTGCACCGCCCAACTTCGGCGTCGGCATGCTCACCGCGAGCCTGATTCTGTCGATCATGATCTTTCCCGTGATCTGCTCCATCAGCCGCGATGTGATGAAGGCGGTGCCGCAGTCGCAGCGCGAGGCCGCGCTGGCCCTGGGCGCCACGCGCTGGGAGATGATCCGCATCAGCGTTCTGCGCAATGCGCGCATCGGCATTGTGGGCGCGGTGATCCTGGGCCTGGGACGCGCGCTGGGGGAGACCATGGCCGTCACCATGGTGATCGGCAATCACCCCGCCATCAGCAAGAACCTCTTTGAACCCGGATACACACTGGCCAGCGTCATCGCCAATGAATTTTCCGAGGCCACCGGTGACCTGTATCGCAGCGCCCTGATCGAGATCGGCCTGGCGCTGTTTCTGGTTACCATCGTTGTGAACGCCATTGCGCGGCTGCTGATGTGGGCGGTCACGCGCGGCAACTCTTCCAGGGCGGTCGCATGAGCGCGCTTCCTCAGAACCAACCCGAACCAAGGCCGCTGACGCCAATAGCCGTACCGGTGATCCGTGTGCCGGAACCGAGCCTCCAGCCCCCTGCGCCTGCTCCGTCGCCGCGGGGACACGCGGCCGGCGGGGCCGACGAAGGGCAGGCCCTGGCGGTCTTCCTGGTCGCCGGGCTGTTCGCCGACCAGCATGAGCGCGGCTTGGCTGGCGCCGTTGCCGGGCACGACCTGGGTGGCGTGGAGATAGAGGTCGCAGCCCTCGCAGCGGGGCATGGCGGCGGCGAGCACGGGCAGGGTGTGCTCGGCGGGGACGAAGGGCGCGGCGGTGGGCTGTTTGGACTGCGTGGTGACCATGGCTTCGACTCGGGTTCCGGCGCGCTGCATCAGCTCGGGCAGCAGGGCGACCTCGGGGAGGTTCTGCCAGTAGCGTACGGGCATCTCCGAACGCATGGCCTCCGGGTTAAGACGCGCCGGGTTGAAGATGGAGCCGTAATAGCTCTTCCACAACGTTTCGAGCTCATCCTCGGCGGGAGCGGCTTCTTTGCCTGTGCCGGGAAGCCAGGAGAGTTGCTTCGTCGCGGGGTCCCAGGCGACGGATTCATCGGGGGTCAGGATGGTCCAGCGCATGGGCGCGAAGCGCTCGGCGAAGAAGGGCGCGGCGAGCTGCAGGATGCGGTGGTCGGGCTTGTACCAGGCGATGAAGTGTTCCTGGTCCGCGCCGTCATTCGGGCCGGGTTCGTCGACCTTGCGGAAGCGGACGAAGGCGTGCATCTTGTGGAGGTCGCGGCGGATCTGGGCTTCCATCTGCTTTAGCTGGGCGACGTCGTCGTCGACCTCGACCTTGAGGAGGTCGCGGTTGGTTTGCAGACGGAAGAGCAGGCGATAGAGCAGGTTCCAGCGTTGTGGGTCGCGGTGAACGGCTGCTATCTGGGCTCCATCAATGAAGGATTTTGGGACAAAGGGTTTGGGGATCGGTGGGCCGTCGGGGCCGGCGTCGAGGGTGAGCAGGTCGAGAGCGGCGGGCTCCGTGGCGTCCTGGAGGTCGAGCTGCTCCGGGGTGTAGCCCTGTTGGAGGGCGCCGCGGGCGGCATCGCGCCAGGCGTTGAAGTCGGGTGGGAGCGGGATGCGTTTCATGGCCGAGTGGACCTGGTGCGGTGGGTTCCCCTGCTTCCTAAGCAAGGCAGGAGGCAGGACGGTGGAGGTTGCGTTTCGCATTTTCAGTGTAGAGGGTGAACAAAAGAAAGAGGCGCAACGTGTGGTGCTTCTTCGCTGGTTGGGGTGCGGTGAATATTTGGAGGCCCCGATGCAGAACGCGAGCAAAGCAGGTTTACTCGCGTTGTGTGTGAAGCCTGATTAAATCCAAAGCTGCTTGGGTTTAGGATGATCCTGTATGGGATCGAGGGTGTCACGTTCAGGCCTACCCAAACGATCACGAGCCGCGCCATGTGCATGGTTTCTATGCAGAGATCGAGGTAATCGTGGATCTCAGATTGGACGGCGTGGTCGGGCTGGCGGACAGGACCAACGCCATATGACCTGGAAATGCAGGAACGTCAGACATACGGCACGTTTTGAACATGGCGGCCAGACACTTCGAAGAACTCGTCGCCTTATGGGAGAAGCATCATGGCTGAGCACAAGGTTGTTACCACGGATGCAGAGATAGAAACCGCATTGAACAGAGCCAGGCTGCACGACAGTGATCCAGTGGCTCAAAAAGTGGAGCACGTCGCGGGGCTGAATCTGCTCATCGTCGGGCTGAGCAATCAGCGCAGGTTGGTGTTGCCCGTTGAAGATTTGCAAGGGCTTGAGCACGCGACGCACGAGCAGTTGGAGAACTACGAGCTGCCTGGCCGCGGAACGGGCATCAGCTTCCCGGCACTTGACGCTGACTTTTATGTGCCGGCGTTGATGGAAGGTGTTTATGGAACGCGTCGCTGGATGACTGAGCTGGGCAGAAAGGGTGGCGCGGCCAAGACGAGTGCGAAGCGGCAGGCTGCCCGGCAAAACGGGGCGAAAGGTGGAAGGCCAAAGAAGGTCGTCGCCGTGGGCGCATAGGAGATGTCGCTGGAGAGCAAAGCTGCATAAGGAAAGCCGAGAGTGAGCGTTAGCGGGGTGATAGGACGGAGCTCTTCTGGGGACAACCCGGCGACGCTGGTCCTGCTCGCTATGCTGGCGTACGCCGCCTCCATGATGACGCATGAGGCGCTCGGGCACGGCCTTGCTTGCGTCGCAGCCGGAGGCCACAACACCATGCTGACGGTGTGGCGGGAAAGCTGCACTGTTTCGGGTGGACGTGCGATCAAGGTTGCCGGCCCCGGAGTTCAGTTCGGAGCCGGTCTGCTTGCCTGGCTGGTGTTGCGGAATTTGCCGTTGCGGTGATCCGGTTACGCTTTTTGGTCTGGCTCTACATGACACTCAATCTGCTGATCTCGACGGGGTATGTCGCCTTCAGCGGCCTCACCCAGATCGGTGACGCCGCTGAGTGCATCGCGGGGCTGCATCCGCCTCTGGTGTGGCGCGGCTTGCTGATATTTGGCGGCCTTCTGCTCTACTTCGCATCCATGCAGGCGGCAGCCATCGAATTCAGGCGTTTCTGTGGCTTGGGTGGGGACGGGAAACGCCTCTTTCGCCTTGTCTGGATTCCCTATGTTGCCACCGGATGCCTCGATGCCTTCACTTCCGCCGTGTAGCGCTTCCCATGAATGTCCTCGATTTCGACCGTGATCGGTAGATGGTTCCCCGGAACTGCGTGAACACCTCTCACGATGGCATAGATGCGGGCTTCGATACCGGTATATGCCGGAATAGGCAACGGTGTCACGTTGAATAATTCACTGGTCTCTTGCCCATCAGGAACGGGAGGATCGGTGCGTTCGCGAATAGAGGCCATCTCGCTTTCGAGGTCTTCGTGGACTCCATTATTGTCGGTCCAAAAGCGGTAACCGCGTATCGCATTTGACCGCGAACTGTGGTTGTAGACTTCGACGATTCCTCGAAAGATCGTCTCTCTGCCACTCATGGCGAGATCAAGCACACACCAATCGCCCTTCCGGGGGCGCAGAAGGAGCTTTATACGCCGGTCGTAATTTATGTACAGGAATGATGCTAGTGAGAAAAGCAGAGCGAGAACGGAAATGATACCACTGAACATGAGTATGCCTTTCTAATCGCCCATGCGGACGTTCAGGCCCTTCTTCTCAAGATCGATCATCATGTCTAACAGCTTTTGTGGCCGCTCCGCGTTCTTTAATTGCCCACGCGCAGTATTCCGCATGGAGATCGACAGGTTTTCGTAGAGCACAGGCCCATCGACGCTCCCATTAATACACGTGTGAATATCCTCTTGAACGCCATCGCCGATGAAGAGCTGGAACAAAATGCCGGGTACATAAAACACGTATCTTTTGAATCCTAGCAGGGGCTCTGCCCGGTACGGCTCGATCATAGCTTGCCAAACAACTGGCGCAGAATCAATCGTGATACAGAGGGCCATTGTCTTCGGCAGATCAGACTTCCCGAGGAGATATCGCCGGAGCGCGTCGATTTCGTCGGGCTCCATTTCGATGTAAGGTTTTCCCGGATTACCATGCCACGAGTGAACAGCACCCTTCAAGAAAACACCGCAGCCGAAATGCGTGAACTTCGGAAAATCGACGTCAGGATGTCTACCAGCTGCATAGAGTTGAACGTCGCCCATGTCCGAGATCGGCGCTTGCTTGAGGAGCCGCTCACGGAGCGGAAATGGTCCCCCGAGAGTAGCGAACAAGTTATGAATCCAGATCTCTCCCTCACGATTGAAAGCTCTTTCGCAATCGCCGCAAAACGCGTAATCCTTCACCTGCTCGGACGTTTGCGCCATCTCCTCGCGGGAAAAGCGCATAGGATGGAGATTGCCGGCACGGAAGAGCGGGTACAGCGACCGCGGCATGAAATGGCTACGGTGCAGGGATACGCCTTTCGAAAGGCACAGTCGGCAGTTACCGGTTTCCACGAACATTCTCCCAGACGATAAGCGCTAGAATGTCCATTTTATTCGCCCGCATCAAGATGAGTCCCGAGAAATCACACTGTGTTGACCTATCCCATTCGCCGGCCCGTTGAGGACCTGTGGCGGGAGTTTGGCTGCCGAGGTTGTGGGCTTTGATCGGTCGGGCCTACGGTCCTTGGATACCGTGTTGCGCCTGATCTGGGGCTGGCGCCCCAGGCTGGTATGGAACCGCCGTTGGCGCTGGTTCGCCGCTCGGGAGGAACGCAGATTCCCTGCGGGAATCACAACAAAAGGGCGCAACCGTTGCGACCAGCGAGTTTGATCGGAGATTCCCCAAGCGTGGAGACGGCGGGAAACAGCCACGGATGAAGCAGATGCCTTGCAAGGGAGTGCAAATTTTCATGGATCAGGGTAGAAGAAACGCCTTCGGATGACTCGCGGTCATGTAAGATGACCATGAGTCATGGAGGATGCAGATATGTCGTATTCAAGCGAGTGGGCTGTAGTCACAGGAGCGTCGAGCGGGCTTGGGAAGGAGTTCGTACGAGCGCTCGCCTTGCGTAAGTGCAACCTGGTTCTTGTAGCGCGCCGGGAAGAGCCGATGCAGGTTCTGGCGGCGGAGCTCCGTCAGCAGCACGGCGTGGAGGTCGTTGTCGAGCCGATCGATCTGAGTGTCGCAGGAAGTCCGGGCGAGCTCTTGAACCGGCTTGACGAGCGGAAGATCGAAGCCACAATCCTGATCAACAACGCAGCTTTTGGCCTGAGCGGCGAGTTCCTGACGCAGGACATGGAGCGGGTGCGCGAGATGCTGAACCTCGACGTTGTGACGGTGACGGAACTCAGCCAGCTATTCGGCAAGCGCATGGCAGCTCGAGGGAGAGGCCGTATTCTTCTCGTGGCCAGCCTTGCGGCCTATCAACCTGATCCGTTGCTGGCAGTATATGGTGCGGCAAAGCACTTTGTCCTCGCCTTCGGAGTTGCTCTGCATGTGGAACTGGCTCCAAAGGTTACGGTCACCGTAGTATCACCTGGGCTGATGGATACGGAATTCAACCAGGTGTCCGGGTACCTTCCCAAGGCCTCGCTCAAGCCAGCCATCGTCTCTCCGGCCAAGGTAGCGGAAGCGGGTCTGCGTGCGATGTTTGCCGGCAAGTCGAGCGTGATTGTCGGCAAGCTGAACCGGCTCACGGCGTTTTCCAACCGATTTACCTCACGGCATCTTCAGGCGAAGCTGACGTATCGTTTATCCAGGTGAAGAGGACGATTGCAAGTCATGCGCATGCCCTGGAGGACAAGGCAGCACGCCGTGCGGCGATCCTCCGGGCTGCCGATGCTCTGTTCGCGGCGGGCAGGGGAGACCTGCCGACGGCAGCGGAGATCGCCTCGGCCGCGGGTCTTGCCAAGGGAACGGTTTACCTGTACTTCCGAACCAAGGAAGAGATCTTTGCCGCCCTTCTTCTGGAAAAATGGAGCGCCGTGATGCAGGAAAGTCACGCTCTTCTGCAAACGAGCAAGGGCACCCGTGCGGCCAGGGTGAATGCCTTTCTCACGGCGCTTGTGACTCATCTTGAGGATCATCCAGAGCTTCTTCGCCTGGATGCGCTCGGTTACGGCGTCCTGGAACGAAACATGGCGCGCGACGAATTGACGGCGCACAAGGCGGAGTACATGATGCGTGTGGAAGAGACCGGCAGAGTGATCGACACGGCGTTGCGGATTCCAGAAGGACGCGGCATGCAACTGCTGATGCGCACCTACGCCCTGACACGGGGGCTGTGGCAGTCCTATCAGCACAAGGAAGCGACGCTGTTGGCGGGAGTTCCCGTCGCACATGGCTTTTTGGAAAGGCCCTTCGGCAGGGAGATCCGCGAGGCACTGATGGAGTATTGGCGGGGAGCCCTTTCCGTGGGAACCGACCAGGCTTGATGCCAGGGACGGAGTTGCCTGCGTTGAGGTTGGACAGAGCGACCGAAGAGGCCCGCGATCAGGTCGGGAATGCCGAGTTGTACGAGCGCCAAGGCATCGCTTGCTACCCGATGCCTGCTGCTTGCGTGGGCGTGCGTCTTTGGCGGAAGCGGTTGTCACACCTCCCCGGTGCGGGCGCTGGTGGCGGCGAAGAGATCGAGTTGGGTGGGTTGCGGTAATCGGGGGAGTGAGGGGGTGGAGTTGTCGAGGCTGGCGAGGACCGCGGGGGAAAGGTCCGTGGTGAAGGGCAGGTCGCCGGGGGTGGTCAGGAGTGAGGTGCGGGGGAGGTGGTCGGTGGTGGTGATGTAGGGGGTGGCGTTGCGGAGTTGGATGTGAAGTTTGCGGAGGTGGTCGAGGGAGAGTTTCTGGTAGCGGCGGATGCGGAGGATGCGGTCGACGTTTTTGTAGCCGATGCCGGGAACGCGGAGGAGCGCCTCGCGCGGCGCTGTATTGATGTCGACGGGGAAGAACTCGGGATGGCGCTCGGCCCAGGCGGTTTTGGGGTCCTTGGTGAGGGAAAGTTCGGGCTGATCGTCGGAGGTGAGCTCGGTGGCCTGGAAGCCGTAGAAGCGCATGAGCCAGTCGGCTTGGTAGAGTCGGTGCTCGCGGATGAGGGGCGTGGGCTTGAGGGGGAGGCGGGCGTCGGCGAGCGGGTAGGGGCTGAAGCCGGTGTAGTAGACGCGGCGGAGTTTGAAGGTGCCGTAGAGGTGGTTGGCGCGGTGGATGATCTCGCGGTCGGAGGTGGGGGTGGCGCCGACGACGAGCTGGGTGGACTGGCCGGCGGGAGCGAATTTGGGGGCCAACGCGGCGGGGAGGCGGGTGTGTTTGCGGGCGTCGTCGACCTCGTCTTTTTTGGCCTGGATTTGCCCCATGGTGGTCTCGATGACGGCGGCCTTTTTTTCGGGGGCGAGCTGGACGAGGTCCTGTTGGGTGGGCAGCTCGATGTTGGCGGAAAGGCGGTCGGCCCAGGTGCCGGCCTCGTCGATGAGACGTTGATCGCAGCCGGGGATGGTTTTGAGGTGGATGTAGCCGCCGAAGTGGTGGACCGTGCGCAGGGTTTTGGCGACGGCGATGAGCTGCTCCATGGTGTAGTCGGGCGACTGGATGATGCCGGAGCTGAGGAAAAGGCCTTCGATGTAGTTGCGTTTGTAGAAGTCGAGGGTGAGGTTGACGACCTCGTCGGGGGTGAAGCGGGCGCGGCGGATGTCGGAGGAGACGCGGTTGACGCAGAAGACGCAGTCGTAGGTGCAGAAATTGGTGAGAAGGATTTTGAGCAGCGAGACGCAGCGGCCGTCGGGGGTGTAGCTGTGGCAGATGCCGGAGCCGTCGGAGTGTCCGACGCCTTTGCCGTTGCCGGCGCGCCGGGCGCCGGAGCTGGCGCAGGAGGCGTCGTATTTGGCGGCATCGGCGAGGATTTCGAGTTTTTGTTGGACGGTCATGGCCATGCGCACGGAACTCCGCTTTGTCTATTGGATGACAGCAGGGATGGCGAAGACAAGTCGAAGTTGCGGGAGGGTTGGACGCAGCGGAGGAGAAGACCAATGCGACGGGCGCGACGGACGCAAAGATACGCCACGGCCCAGGAAGGGGAAGCCTGGCACAGGCGGGGGATGGGAGAAGGGAGAGACCGCTGGCTGGTGCCCTGGCGACTGTGAATTTGTGCTTTTTCGGCCCGCGATGGGGCTCTCAGCCTTCCCGGGGGTAGGGGGCCATCAATCCAGAACTTTGGCCAGGACTGGTACAGAGTGCGGTCGTGATGTTCCGTGCAGTGGCTGTGACCTTGCCCTGAAGCGAGGATCATCCTGGCGCCAGGAAGGCGTAGGGCAAGGGTGGGCTTTCTGCTTTGTGGCCTGGCTCGTCTGGCGGTGCAGGGATTGGTTTTCCTGCACCGTCAGGAAGAGCTCAAGGAACAAGGGCGAAAAAACGACCAAAGCGAGACAGAACAGCAGGAAGCAAAGATACATGGGTGATCTCCGCGGGCGGTGATTTCCGCCCGCAAGATCAATATCGGCAGATTTGGGAAAAACTTCACTCCCAATTTCTGGTCGTACACCGAGGTAACTACCTGGAAGCGGTATTCAGGGTCTCGGCTGCGCGGTTCAGCGCGGCGGCGAGGGCGTCCAGCTGGGCCTGCGTTCGTGCGGAATCGTCAGCATCGATGCCCTCATTCACACCGGGGATGACCACGGCGGCGTAGCCGGTGAACTCACCCGGAGCGTAGATGGTGTGTTTGAACCAGGGACGCCTGGGCAGGCCGGCGGGGTTGAGGAGCGCGCTTTCAGTGTCCCGTAATGCGACATTGAGCCGGTCCTGCTGCCCGGTGGAGGTTGCAGTGTCGGCGCCGGCGAGGGCGGACTGTTTCAAATAGGCACGGTCACCGGCCGCCTGGAAGCGGGCGGCTGCTTTTTGCGCCGCGTCGAAGCGGGCCGACAGGTGCGCCGTCTCGGCCCGCTGCTGCGCGGCGTTCAGATATTGCTGCACTTCGTGGGCGTAGGCGCGGTAGTCGTAGGGCAGCACGTCGGTGTCGGCCATGTGCAGGATTTCGAGGCCGAAGACGCGGGCCATCTGCTGCTCATAGACAAAGGTGGGGTCGGCGTTGCGGATGAACCAGTTGTAGTCGTCGAAGGTGGAGTGGTAGACGCCGTAGGGGCCATCGGAGCCGACATCGGTGGAGGGTACGCCGAGGTGCTGGATGAAGGGCGTGTAGTCGGAGCCCGAGCCGAGGTCGCCGACGCGCACATCGGCGGCCACGGTGTTGGCGTTGGAGGGCGCGCTGAAGGGGTTGGCGGCGCGGCGGCGCGGGTTGTCGGCCTGCGCCTTTTGCCACTGGTCATACACGGTGCCGCCCTTGGGGCTGGGGACCTCGCGGGTGAGTTCGCGGATGAAGCTCTTGAGCGAGGGCACGGCGGAGGCGTTGAACTCCGGGCCGGAGACGCCGACGTCGGTGTTGAAGTAGGCGACGGCGTGGGCCAGGGTGGCCGCGTGATTCTCGGCCCACTCGGTGGAGCCCATCAGGCCCTCTTCTTCCGCGTCCCAGGAGCAGATCACGATGCGGCGTTTGGGTTTCCAGCCCTGCTTGAGCAGCGCGCCGAGGCCGTGGACGGACTCAAGCATGGCCGCAGTGCCGCTGTTGGGGTCGACGGCGCCATAGACCCAGGCATCGCGGTGATTGCCGGCAACCACCCAGGCATCGGGTTCGTGCGTGTCGGTGCCCTCAATGCTGCCGATGACGTCCCAGATGGTGCGCAGCTTGTAGTCCTGCTCGAGGTGCATGTGCACCTTGACGGCGCCGGTGCCGCCGAGATGATAGGCGAAGGGAAGGCCGCCCTGCCAGTCATGCGGGACGGTGGCGCCGTCCAGGGCCGCCAGAATGGGCGCTGCGTCCTTGTAGCTGAGCGGGTTGACCGGGATGGACGGCTGGTTCATTTTGGCCGGGTCGGTGATGCGTTTGCTGTCGGGGAGGTCGGGCGTGGAGGCGATGCCGGGCGTTTCGGGGTCGCCGGGGTAGAGCGGCAGAAACTGCACGGAGCCGCGTTGCACGGCGGAGTCGGGGCGCATGGGGCCGCGGGGGTATTTATCGCCGCGGTCGTAGCCGTCGTCGGCGGGGTCGGAGAAGATGATGACGCCGGCGGCGCCGCGCTGCTGGGCGATGTAGGCCTTGACGCCGCGAAAGTTCTGGCCGTAGCGCACCAGGACGACTTTGCCCTTGATGTCGACGCCCAGTTTGGCCAGCTGCTTGAAGTCGTCGAGGGTGCCGTAGTTGGCGTAGACGGCCTCGGCGGTGACGTCGCCGGAGGCTGAGGAGCTGTTGAAGGCGGGCAGGATGCGTGGGTCGTCCTGCTGCGGGTCGCCGCCATAGGCATCGGGGTCCACGTGCTCGGGTGTGGGGCCGCTCATGAGCTGCTTGCCGTGGGCATCAACGGCGGTGATCTCAATCTTTACCGGCTTGTTCAGCAGCACCTTGTAGGGGACGATCTCCGTGTGGAGGCCCGCGGCCTTGAACTGCGCTTCCACATATTGCGCGGTGGCGTAGTCCTCCGGCGAGCTGGCCCAGTGTGGCGCCTTGGTGAGCTCGCGGAGGTGTGCCCCGGCCAGGGCGGCGTCGGGCACGGCCATGAAGGCCTGATCCCACTTGAGCTGTTGGGCAAAGTCGACAAAGCCGAAGCCTTTGGGCGCGGGCGTGTCCTGAGCGTGGAGAACAGGGGGGCACAAAAGCAACAGAACGGCTGAAGCCGTCCGAAGACGAGTCATGGGGATCTCCAAAGCAGGTGCGTTAGGGAGGGTCTGATTATTCAAAAAAGCTTGCCTCAGGGGCTAAAGCCCGGCGTGTTCTCAAGCACTTACGGCATAGCTAAAGCTATGCCCCTTCCGAAAGCCCGAATAGATCAGAGGTTCCTTAGAGCAAGAGTAAAGATTCCGCCCTAAACAGCGATCGCGGCGACGGGGATGGGCTGCGTGCAGAACTTGCAGCGTGTGGCCGCAAGCGGAACGTCGCCGAGGCATTGCGGGCAGGGCCGAGTGGTCAGCGGCTCAGCCTTGGGCGGATTGAATTTCTTCAGCAGGTACTGGGTAGGCACGACCAGGAAAAAGTAGACGACACCGGCGATGATCAGGAAGTTCACGACTGCGGTGATGAAGGCGCCGTACATGACTTTGCCGCCGTTGACGTTGGCGACGAGGTAGTCGAAGTTGGGCTTGCCGATAAAGGCGCCGAGCAGGGGATTGATGATGTCGTTGGTGAGGGCGGTGACGATGGCGGTGAAGGCGGCGCCGATGATCACGGCCACGGCCAGGTCCATTACATTGCCACGGAGGATGAAATCGCGAAATCCTTTTAGCAAGGGCATGCTCCTTTCAATTGCATAACAGATTGCGGACGGGTTGCGGTGCGGGAAACTCCGGCGAGTATAGCGCGGCTTCGAAGTCGCTGAACGCAAATGTGGGGCCGGCAAAGAGGGCTGGCAACGCGTGCCTCGGGGCGAGGCTCCTAAGCACGTGTAGCGGATGGAGTCACGGCGGCCATGACGACAAAAAAGACGGCGGGCAAGCGCGCCCAGGCGAAAAAGGTGGCGGTACCGAAGTCGATGCCCAAAGAGGGCAAGGATCCCAAGGGCGGCCTTACGGCGAAGGGGAGGGAGTATTTCGCCAAGAAGGAGGGCTCGCATCTGCGCCCTGGGGTGCAGGGCCCGGCGGATACGCCGCAGAAGATGGTGCGCAAGGGGTCGTTTCTGCGCCGACACTTTGCCAACCCGCGCGGGCCCATGAAGGACCCCAAGGGCGAGCCGACGCGGCTGGCCCTGAGCGCCCAGGCCTGGGGTGAGCCGGTGCCGCAGAACAAGGGCGACGCGGCCAGGTTGGCCCGAGAAGGCCATGAGCTGCTGGAGCACTATCACGAAGTCAAGGGCGACAAGCCGCGTGCAGGCAAGAAAGCCGCCAAGAAGGCAACCAAGCCGGCCGCTAAAAAGGCAGCGGGGAAGAAGGCGTCAAGCCGGAAGACGGCCACCAAAAAGGTGGCCGCGAAGCGCACAGTGGCGAAGAAGTCAGCAGCGAAGACGGCGTCAAGCCGGAAGACGGCTTCCGGGAAGGTGGCCGCGAAGCGCACAGTGGCGAAGAAGTCAGCGGGGAAGAAGGTTGCTGCCAAGAAGGCAGCAGCGAAGAAGTCGGCGGCCAAGAGGACCCGGTAAGTTCGCCAGTGCGAGGGAGGGGGGCGCCCCTGACGTATGCTTTGGGGATGCGTCCAATGCCTGTGCGAGTTCGCCTGCTATCGTTTGGCCCGTGGCGGAACAGGCTGCCGGAGGGCGGTGCGTGGCGCGATGTGCCCGAGGGCGGCGATGTGGCCGATCTTTTGGAAGCGCTGCGGCAGGAGGGCCGGTTTGAGGCCGAGGCCCTGCGCTCGGCGGCCGTCGCGGTGAACCAGGAGTACGCGCAGCGGTCGCAGCTTCTTGCCGACGGCGACGAGGTCGCGATCCTGCCGCCGGTGAGCGGCGGAGCGCCCACGGTGGCGATCACGCGTGTGGAGATTGCGACAGAGCGCGTCCTGGCCGAGATCAAGGACGGCGGCGACGGCGCGGTGTGCGTGTTTGACGGCATTGTGCGCAACAATACGCGCGGCCGCGAAACGCTGCACCTGGACTACGAGGCCTATGAAGATATGGCGCTCAAGCAGATGCACGGGCTGCGTGAAGAAGCCATGCGTCGCTTCGGTGTGCGCGAGGTGGCGGTGGTGCACAGGCTGGGCCGGCTGCATGTGGGCGAGACCAGTGTGCTGATCGCCGTGGCTTCTGCCCACCGCGGCGCGGCTTTCGACGCCTGCCGCTGGGTGATCGACAGCCTGAAAAAGACAGTGCCGATCTGGAAGCATGAGCAGTTTGTTGATGGCGCGGTGTGGTCTGATGGCGAGCCCTTTCCCGAATCGATCGTAGGGGAATCGGGAGAGCCGCGGTGAGACTGTGCGGATGGGGGCTGCTGGTGTCGGGTCTGCTGCCCCCCGCGGCGGCGCAAACCCGGGCGCCCGCGCAGCAGAAAGCTCCCGCGCAGCAGAAAGCTCCCATCGAGCGGCGCGACCCTGCCGGGCAGCCCACGCAGACGATTCAGGTGGAAAGCCGCCTGGTCAACGTGGCGCTGAACGTGGTGGACGAGCACGGGGCCCCGGTGGGCGGGCTCACCCGGGACGACTTCGAGGTCGCCGAAGACAACAAGCCGCAGCGCATTGCGGTGTTTGAGGCCGAGTCTTCGACCCCGTTAAGCATCGTGCTGGCCATCGACGCGAGTGAAAGTGTGTTTAGCGACCGCAACCTGGAGCGCGAAGCGGCGAAGAAGTTTTTGCGCGGGCTCCTGCGTCCCCAGGACCGGGTCGACCTGATGGCCTTTAGCGACAGCGTGGATGAGGTGGTGGCCTTTACCAACGACGTGCATGCGGTGGAAAGTGGGATCGGGCGCATCGAGCGGGGCTCGTCCACGGCGCTGTATGATGCGATTTATCTGGCCAGCCAGCGCCTGGCGCAGGCGCCGCCCGTGCCCGGGGAGCGCCGCGTGGTGGTGCTGATCACCGATGGCGAAAACACGGGATCGCATGGCAGCTACCCTTCCGCGCTGGAGCAGGCGCAGCGGGCGGGGGCGATGATTTATTCGCTGATTATCGTTCCGGTGGCGGCCGACGCGGGACGCAACGAGGGCGGCGAGCACGCCCTGATCCAGATGGCGCACGATACCGGGGGCAAATATTACTACGTGGAAGACAAGCGCGACCTGCAGCCGGCCTTTGCGCATGTGTCGGAGGACCTGCGGACGCAGTACACGATCGGCTATTACGCCCCGCAAAAGGGCGGCGATGCGACCGGGCTGCGGCAGATCTCGGTGCGGCTGAAGAACCCGGAGCTGCGCGCCCGCTACACGCTGCGATATCGCACGGCGTATTTTGCACGGCGATAAGGTGTGGCGGCTGTTGCGCAAGCCCGTACAATCGGCCTATGGCCACCAAGAAACGGCACGGCAAGGGTCCGCCCGCGGGCGAGACCGGACAGGAAGCCCTGTACCTGAAGTCCCTGAGCGATCGCCAGGTGTCCGTTGTGGTGAAGTTGCGCGACGGCGAACAGGTGGGCGGCTGGATTGAATACTTCGACGACACCATGCTGCGATTGACGCGGGAAGGCAAGCCCAACCTGTTCATCTACAAGTCGCAGATCCGCACCATCACGGAGCACACCACACCGGGCTCGCGGCGCGGTGTGCTGGGCCGTGAGAGTGCTGTGACGCGGTAGGGGCCGACGACCGGAAAGGATGGGCGCTTTGCTGCAGCAATGGGTTGGACAGGCGGAAGCGATTGCGCGCGAGGCGGGTGCGCTGCTGCGTGAGTTTTACCATCGCGGCGTGCGCACCGAGTACAAGGGCGATGTGGACCTGGTGACCGAGGCCGACCGCGCCAGCGAGCGGCTGATTACCGCGAGGCTGCACGAGGCCTTTCCCGAGCACGGCGTGTTTGGCGAAGAGGGCACGCGCGCGGCGCTGGACAGCGAGTATCGGTGGTATGTGGACCCGCTGGACGGCACGACCAACTTCGCCCACGGCTTTCCTGTGTTCTGCGTGGTGCTGGGGTGCGAGCATCGGCCCGCCGGATTGCCGGGCGACCAAGACGGCGAGATGGTTGCCGGTGTGATCTATGACCCGCTGCGGGATGAGCTGTTTTCCGCCGCGCGCGGGGCCGGCGCCACGCTGAATGGGCAGCCGATGCAGGTTTCCGGGGCCAAAGCGTTGCAGGAGTCGCTGGTGGGCACGGGCTTTCCCAGCCACAAGCGGCACCGCAACCCCAACGTGCACTTTTATCAGGAGTTCACGCTGCGCTCGCATGGCGTGCGGCGGGCGGGCTCGGCGGCGCTGGACCTGGCCTATGTGGCCTGCGGGCGGCTGGACGGCTATTGGGAGTTCAAGCTGAACCCGTGGGACACCAGCGCGGGCTCGTTGCTGGTGACCGAGGCCGGGGGGCGGATCTCGCGCTTCGACGGCAGCAAATTTCTGCTCAACTCCGACGAGGTCTTTGCCACCAACGGCCTGATCCATGGGGAGATGCAGGCGCTGTTTGAGGATATGTTTGCGGGGCGTAACCTGGAGCCCATCCCCACGCCGCAGGAGTTCGCGGCGCGGCGCCGCGCCGGCGAGACGGAGCGCTAAACACAGTGCGGCTGCGTCGTTCTGCCCGTGTGCTGCTGTTTGACCCCAGCGGCGATGTGCTGCTGATTCGCTTTCGGACGGAGGTGGAAGGGCGCACGGTGGTGTTCTGGGTGACGCCGGGCGGGGAGATTGAGCCGGGCGAGGAGCCCGAAGAGGCCGCGGCCCGGGAGATGTATGAGGAGCTCGGGCTGCGCCTGCCGCTGGTGGGTCCGGTACACGAGGAGAGCGGTGGGGAGTACGTCCACCTGGGCGAGCGGGTGCGGAATGAGGATGTGTTCTTTGCCACGGTCTGTGCGCGCGACGCGCCGCGGCTGGCAGGGGTGACCGCGGACGAGATTCGGCTGATGCAGGAGATGCGCTGGTGGAGCGCGGAAGCGCTGGCGGCGACCCGCGAAAAGATCTATCCCGTGGCAATGCCGGAGATTGCGGCGCGGGTGTGGAGTTTCGCCAGACCACAGGAAGAGTAGCCGGTTTTCGTCGGGCGGCTGAGTTCTTCCGCGGTTTGGAACGCATCGCGATTATTGCTATTCTGGAACCGTACACAGACCTGAGCGAACGGAGCCGGCTCCGACGATTTTGGGCTCACGACCGCGCAAAGCGCATCTCTTTTGAAGGAGTTTACCCAAGTTATGGCGTATGTCATCGCAGAACCCTGCATCGGCACCAAGGACACGGCGTGTGTGGATGCCTGTCCGGTGGACTGCATCCACCCGAAGAAGGATGAAACGGGCTACGAAAACGTCGAGCAGTTGTTTATCGATCCGGTGGAGTGCATCGACTGCGGCGCCTGCGTTCCCGTGTGCCCGGTGTCGGCGATCTATGCGGGGGATGACCTGCCCGACAAGTGGGTGGACTTCACCACCAAGAACGCGGCGCATTACGGACGGTGATCTTCGGGCAGATGTTCCGGCGCGCGGCTCCGGCTGTGCGCCGTTGCCATTTCTGGAGGCCTCCGGGCCGGACCTCGCCGCAGTTTGGGCGGTAAGCTGACAGCTTGGCCAAGCAACGACTCATCCTGCACCAGGGCGAGGGACTGGTTTTGCGGACCTGGCCCTTCCATGAGGCCGATCTGCTGGTCAGCCTGCTGACGCGCGAGGGAGGCGTGGTCAAAGGCGTGGCCCGGCACGCCCTGCGCAGCCGGCGGCGTTTCGGGGGCGCCCTGGAGCCGGGCACCGAGGTGATCGCGCACTACGCCGAGCGGCCCGGCGAAGAGCTGGTCCGGCTGGACAGCTTTGAGATCGCCTGGTCGCCCCTGCGCGCGCCGATCAGCCTGGAGCGCGTGGCGGGCCTGCAGCTGGTGGTGGAGGTGCTGGAACAGTTGCTGCCGGAGCAGGCGCCGGAGGACAACGTGTACCGGCTCGCCCTGACCGTGCTGAAGGCGATGGAGCGCCACCCGGTGTGGCTGCCGGTGACCTATTTTTGCGTGTGGATGAGCCGGCTGATGGGCTGGTGGCCGGAGCTGGGCCACTGTGCGGTGTGCGGGCTGGACCTGCGCGGCGAGACGGTGTGGTGGTCGCCGGTGGCGGACGGGGTGACGTGTGGGGAGGATCGTCGGCCACAGGGGCAATCGTTGTCGGCAGAAGATGTCAGGGACAGCTACCGGATCGCCCGAACACCTTTGCAGGAGCTTCTGGACGAGCGGTGCTGGCCGAAAGAAAGGACGGCCGAGCTGCGGATCTTTGCGATCGCCCTGCTGGAGCGGCACATGGATCGCCGGCTGCGTGCTGCTGCTGCATTGGGGTAGAGGACGAGGCCGGCCTTTGACAACAAAAGGGCAGAACCGTTGCGGCCGACAGACTTGATCAGAGCTTCCTGGCCCCGTTTCCCGCCAAATGTAGCTGCGCTTATGTGTCGCGCTTTCAGCGCTTGGATGTTCTATCTGCTGTTTACCTGGGCCTTTGGCCCAGGCTGTTATGTGCCGCGCCTTCAGCGCGAAAGAGATGTGCCGCGCCTTCAGCGCGAAAGAGCTGAAGCCATACCTGAATGTAAAGAGCTTTTAGACCAAATCTCCTGCAGGTATCGTTCTGCGCTGGTGTGTCGGGCCTTCAGCCCTTGAGCGTTCCTCTGTGGCTACCTGGGGCTTGCGCCCCAGGCTGTTATGTCATGGGCTTTCAGCCCAAAAAACCACCGCTACACCCACAGGGAAACAGCGCTAGGAAAGGTCTGAATCATTGCTTGAGGTTCGTTGCCGCACCGAAGGAACGCAGATTCCCTTCGGGAATGACAAAAAAAAGGGCGCTGCCGTTACGGCCAGCAGAGTAAATCAGACCTTCCCTAGAACTGAAGACGGCCCGAGAGCTGAAGGACGCGTGGCTGCCCGTGGGAGTCAATCGCGGTGAGCTGCCCGAAGCTGCCCGGCTGGGTGATGTCGATCTGGTTGGCGTAGTCGGCGTAGTCGAGTTGGTTGAAGTTGGGGTGGTTGAAGGAGTTGAAGGCATCCGCGCGGAACTGCAGCGAGATGCCGCGGTCTGGAACGATGGCGAAGTTCTTGGCCAGACCGGCATCGACATTGAAGAACAGCGGTCCACGCAGATTGTTGCGGCTGCCGATTTGCAGGCCTACCGGGCCAGTGAAGGCCGCGGCCGCGGCGGTTGGGTCGGCATACAGGTTGACCTGGCCGCCTGCGGTTTTGTGGAGATGGTGTTTCAGGGCGGCGGTGTTTCCGTTGAAGATGCCCGGAGCGTCGTTGGCATAGCCGGCCACAAAGGCACTGGAGACCGTACCGTAAGCGGTGCCACTGTGCCAGGAGGGGATGCCGCTGATGTTCCAGCCGCCGATGAGCTCATCGAGGGCCAGGGGCAGATGCTTGCCGTAGGCGCGCTCACGGCCAAAGGGCAGCGCATAGGTGAAGTCGCTGGTGATGTAGTGGGCGACGTCGAAATCCGAATTGCCGCGGCACTCACGAGGGTGCACAACGTCGCAGATGAAGCCATAGCCGCCAAAGGCGATCCCGTTGGCAATCAGCGATACGTTGTCGATGGAGTGCGAGAAGGTGTAGTTGAAGTCGAACTGCAGGCCGTGATTCAGGTTCTTTTGCACGCTGAGCAGAAGGCCGTTGTAGGTGGAAAAGCCCTTGTTGGTATAGACCGTGTTTTCAGAAAACTGCGCGCCCATGCCGACGTTGTAACCCAGGTAGGGTGAGAGGGCCTGAATGGTGTCGGCGAAGTCGCCCTTTTCCACGAGCGATTGAAGCGCCGTGGCGACCAGCGAGGTGTTGTTCGGCAGGCCGCTGGCTGTGCCAAAGCCCGTGGGCAGCTGATTTTCCCACCATGGCTGAGCGGGAAGATTGGTCGGGTCCGCCCCGTTGCGGAGAGCTGTGGTGATGTTGGCCATGGCCTGGGACATCAGCTGGCCCGAGGCCTTGTCCGGGAAGTCGATGAGTTGGTTGGCATCGGCCTGCGCCAGCAAACGCCGCCCAAGCCGGCCCGCATAGTTCAGCTTCATGATGACCGAACCGGGGAACTGGTGCTGTATGCCGGCGTTGAGCAGGATGGAGTAGGGCGTCTTCAGGTTGGGGTCGATCATTTCATTGAAGGCGCCCCCATTTTGCAGGCCTCCCGGAATCTGGTTGCTGACATAGGGCTGGAAGGGCGCCCTGGGTGTCGCCGGAACGAAGGCCTGGGGGTGGCTGGCCAGCCGTGGATCCCTGGCGAGGGAACCCACGGGGTCGGTGCCGTTGCCGTTGTTCACGGTGTAGTTCTGCTGGAAGAAGTAGGAGTACTGCGTTTGCTGGTACTGCACCGCGTTGATCACCGTGCGGTCATACACCAGGCCCGCACTCGCGTTGAACACGGTGGACTGGTCAAAGCGGGGGCGGTAGGCGACGGCGAAGCGAGGGGCGAAGTCGTGTGGGTTGGCGTTGTAAAGCGAAGGCCCGTTGTTGGCGGGGCCGCCCAGCACATAGTTGATGAACGGAACCGACTGCGGTCCGCTGAGTCCGGCGGCGCTCTGCTGGAGGCGCGCTCCAAAATAGGAGTCGAAGCCCGTACTTTGCACGGTTTCCAGACCGTGGATTTCGTAAGGAACGCTGAAGTACTGGTAGTTCAGGCCGAAGTTCAGGGTCAGGTGCGGCGTTACCTGCCAGATATCCGAAACATAGGGCTGCGTCTGGTAGTAGCGGTAGTCGCGTATCGATCCTGAGGGCTGTGCCAGCACGTTGCCCGCGGCATCGTAGTTGAACGTGCTGGAGATGGCGCCAACGCGCCCCAGGGCCGCCGTAAAGGCGCTGTCATAGGTAACCTGCGCGGTGGAGCTGGAGGGTCGCAGATTGGCGGGCCGCAGCGACGCCGTAAGACCCTGTACCTCACCGCCCAGACCGATGGCGTAGGAGTTGTAATCCAGAACGGTCTGACTGTGCGCGGTGATCCACTTGAAATACCCGCCCATCTGCAGGGTGTGGCGGCCCAGGGTCCAGCTGAAGTTGTCGTTGATCTCCGGTATGGGCACATGCCGGGACTGCGAGTTCGAGGGGCTGGAATAGGGGCTGTCCAGCAACGTGGTCACGCCGGAGGAAAAGCCGTACTGATAGATGCCTTCAGGGTTGGCTGGGCGCGGGAAGCTGTAATCCTGCACCGTGCTGCCATAGGCGAACTGGTTGAACTTGTTGGCGGCGATCTGCCAGTTCATGCCGACGACATAAGCGTAGCTGCGGTCAACAAACTGGGTCGCCGCGGGATCGCCCGGAAACTGAGCAGTGCCGTTAATGGAATTTTCGCGTGCCACGGTGCCGCGCCCAAACAGCCGGATGTGCGAGGTGGCGTCCCAGTCGAGTCTGCCGACGTAGTTGGTGAGATTATCCGGGGTGGCGGCGTTGAAGCGGAAGCCGCCCGAGTTGATACCATCGCCAAAGGTGGGGTCGTTGGCGGCGGGATAGCGGTTCTGGAAGAGGGAAAAGATGTCTGCGCTTTCGCCGATACCGGCCGGGTCCAGAGCACGGACCTGAGCGGGCGTGAGCGAGCTGATGCAGTTGGGCGTGGTGTTCTGACGGCTGGCCGCGGTGCAGCCCGCATTGTTGTTGATGTAGGAGACGTTGCCGGCCGTGTACGACGGCAGCGGCACCCTGCGTACCACGGCGCTGTCCTGGGCAATGCGGGAGTTCAGGTCGTCGAAAAAGAAGAACAGCTTGCCGCGCTTGATCGGTCCGCCAATGCGCCCGCCGAACTGATTGCGAACCAGCTTGGGCGCACGGATGCCGACTTCGTCATTGAACCAGGTGTTGGCGGTGGTTGAGTTGTCGCGATGGTACTCGTTCACTTCGCCGTGGAACTGATTGGTGCCGCTGCGGGTGACCAGCTGGAACTGCCCGCCGCCACCGGGGCCACTGTCCGCGGTAAAGCCGGCGGTGGTGGCACGAAACTCCTGCACGGAATCAATGGGGGCGTTGCCGGTGATCGCAGCAAAGCTGCCCGTGGCGAAATCGTTGACGTCGAGACCGTCGACGGTGGTATCGGTCTGATCGGTACGCGCGCCGGTGGTGGCTCCGGTGAATGTGATGCCGGGCTGCAGCGTAAACAGGGCAGCGGGCGAGGTGCGGTTCTGGACCGGGAGGTCATCGAGCTTGGAAACCTGAAAGTTGTTGCCGATACTGGCGTCGGTGGTGTTGAGCGTGACGCCCTGCGCGTCCGCGCTGACCGACACCTCCACATTGGCCGCACCGGCATTCAGCCTGGCGTTTTGGGTGCGCGAGTTGGCCACGTTCACATACAGGTTGTTCACCTGAAAGGAGGCAAAACCACCCGCCGAAACCGTGACGCTGTAGCCCGGTCCGGGCGGCACATTGGAGACGCGGTAAGAGCCGGCGGAGTCTGTTTTGACCGCAAAGCGAACGCTGGTGCTTGGGTTGGAAAGCACCACCGAAGCCCCGGGAATCACCGCACCGGAGCTGTCCGTCACGATGCCTGTGACGCTGGAGGTGGTCTGCGCCAGGCCGGCGGAGACCGCGGTAACCAGGGCTGTGGAGGCAAGCAGGCGGGCGGAACGTGGCTTCATATTGCTCCTGAGCTCTTTCGAGCCAAAGGTGATCTCGCGGAACCGCAGCGGACGCCGCGAAATCACACGTGCAAACAAATGCTGGACGTGGGCACGGGCAACGGCCGGCGCTCACGTGACAGGAAATTCAATAAGGTAGGGTCACTTTACCACTGCTTGCGCGCTGGCTTGCACAACGGTTGCTTCAGAAGACAGAAATCTGCGGCGAAACCGGGGCAGGGTCGCGGTTTCGATCGCTTATCCGCGGGCGAAGCTGCCTTCGCGAATTGATTACACTTGACTGCATGACCAGCGGTACAACAAAGCCCCTGACTTTTCAGGAGCTGCTCTTCGCCCTGCAGCGGTTTTGGGCGGAGCGTGGGTGTGTGTTGCAGCAGCCGTATGACCTGGAGGTGGGCGCGGGGACGATGTCGCCGGACACGTTTTTGCGGGTGCTGGGGCCGGAGCCGGTGCGCTTCGCGTATGCGCAGCCATCCCGCCGACCCGCCGACGGGCGCTATGGCGAAAATCCCAACCGGCTGTTTCGGCACACGCAGTTCCAGGTCATCCTGAAGCCGCCGCCGGCGCGTGTGCAGGAGGTGTATCTCGAGTCGCTGGAGGCGATTGGGATTGATCTGCTGGAGCACGACATCAAGTTCGAGGAAGACAACTGGGAGTGGCCGGTGGGCGGCGCCTGGGGTGTGGGCTGGCAGGTGATGCTGGACGGCCAGGAGATCACGCAGTTCACCTACTTTCAGCAGTGCGGCGGCATGGATCTGGACCCCATCTCGGGCGAGATCACCTACGGCATCGAGCGGCTGGCGCAGTTTGTGCAGGACAAGGATTCGATTTACGACATCGTGTGGACGCGCGACCCGGGGACGGGCGCCGAGCTGACCTATGGGCAGGTGCGCCTGCACGAGGAGCAGCAGTTCAGCACCTATGCCTTCGACTATGCGGATGTGCCCTCGTTGTGGAAGCATTTGGAGCTCTACGAAGCCGAGTGTCTGGCGCTGCTGAGCAAGGCCAAAGGTGTGCTGGTGGAAGGCGGCGAGCCCCTGGCGATGGAGCGCTTTCCGACGCTGGGCGCTTATGAGCTCGCGCTGAAGTGCTCGCACTGCTTCAATCTGCTGGATGCCCGCGGCGCGGTCAGCGTGACCGAGCGCGTGGGCGTGATGGGGCGCATCCGCGACCTGGTGGTGGGCGTGGCCAGGGTGTATGCGCTGCAGCGCCGCCTGGTGGCGGGCTCGGCGGCATTGGTGGCCGGATAGCAGCTGTGGCGCGGGTAGGAAATGCGGATAGGAAACGCAGATCCCCTTTTGGGGATGACAACCAGAAAAGTACAAGCGGAAACACAAAGGCGAGAGATGCCGGATTTGCTGTTGGAGATTGGGTTGGAAGAGGTGCCGGCGCGCATGTTGGCTGCCGCTGAGGCCGAGCTGCTGCGCCGGGTGGTGAGCCTGTGTGAGCGGGAACAGCTGCTGGAGGACGGCTTTGTGCTGGGGGAGCGAGCGGTGTCGTTCTCCTCGCCGCGCCGCCTGGCGGTGCTGGTGGAGGGCGTGCGCGGGCAGCAGCCGGATGCGACCGAGCAGATCACCGGGCCGGCGGTGAAGATCGCGTTCAGGGACGGGCAGCCCGGGCCGGCGGCGGAGGCCTTTGCGCGCAAGGCAGGTGTTGCGGTTTCGGCGCTGAAGCGCGTGGAAACGCCCAAGGGTGAGTATCTGCAGGCCACGGTAAGGCGCACCGGGCTGCCTGCCGCGGCGGTGCTGGAGCGCGATCTGCCCCGGGAGATCGGCGCGCTGTACTGGCCCAAGAGCATGTACTGGCGGGCGGGCAAGCCGGAGCGCTTTGTGCGGCCGGTGGAGTGGATGGTGTGCCTGCTGGACGCGCAGGTGGTGCCTGTGTCGTTTGCGGGCGTCACGGCGGGCCGGGCGACCGTGGGGCATCGCCTGCTGGCGGGGGAGCCGATCGAAGTTGCCGCGCCGGGAAGCTATCGGGAGCAGATGCGCGGCGTCTCTGTGCTGGTGGACGTGGAGGAGCGGCGGCACCGCATCCGCAAGGAGCTGGACCGCGTGACCCGCACCGTGGAAGGCGCGCGCTGGCGCGAGGACGAAGCGCTGGTGGACCAGGTGACGCACCTGACCGAGTGGCCCGAGGTGCTGCTGGGCAGCTTTGCGCCGGAGTTCCTGGAGCTGCCGGATGAGGTTCTGGTCACGGTGATGCGCGACCACCAGAAGTATTTCGCCGTGGAGGATCGCGAGCATCGTCTGCTGCCGTACTTCCTGGCCGTGGTGAACACAACGCTGGTCGAGGCTAATGCCGCGGTGATTCGGCAGGGCAATGAGCGCGTGCTGCGGGCGCGCTTCAACGATGCGCGCTTCTTCTGGCATGTGGATCGGCGGACGGATCTGATGGACCGTGTGGCCGCGCTGGAAAAGCTGACCTTTCACAAGGACCTGGGCAGCTATGCGGCCAAGACCTCGCGCATGCTGGCGCTCAGCCGGCGGCTGGCGGCGGCCGCGGGGGCCGGGCAGCGGGTGAACGAGCGCGCATTGGAAGAGGCGGTCACCCTCGCCAAGGCGGACCTCACCACGGAGCTGGTGAAGGAGTTCACCGAGCTGCAGGGCATCATCGGCGGGCTTTACGCGGCGGCGGAGGGCAAGCCGGCGCTGGTGGCCGAGGCCATCTATGACCAGTACATGCCCGCGGGCATTGAAGGGCGCGTGCCTCGCTCGGTGGAGGGTGCGCTGCTGGGCATCGCGGACCGCGCGGACACCATTGCCGGGCTGTTTGGGCTGGGGCTGGAGCCGACGGGGTCCAAGGACCCGTTTGCCCTGCGGCGCGCGGCCAATGCGATCGTCAAGATCCTGGCCGACACCGAGCTGCCGCTGGGGCTCGACACGGTGATCGCCCATGCCGCCGCGACGGACGCCACAGGTGCGCGCATGCGGCTCTTCTTCCACGAGCGCCTGAGCTTTTATCTGCGCGAGGTGCGCGGCTTTGCCTATGACGTGGTCACCGCCGTGCTGGCCGCGGGCGCAAGCGATGTGCGCGATGCGGTGGCGCGCGCCGAAGCGGTCAGCTCCATGCGCGCCAGCGACGACTTCCTCGCCGTGAGCGCGGCGTTCAAGCGCATGAAGAACATTCTGGAGCAGGCCGAGAGCAAGGGCATCAGCCTGCGTGAGGGCGAGGCCGCGGCCTCCACGGTTCCCGAGCAGCAGGCGCTTGCCGCCAGAGCCGCGCAGGTGCGCAGCGACGTGCAGGCGGCGGTGACGCGGCGAGATTACGGCGCGGCACTGGAGACCATGGCCACGCTGCGGCCGGAGATCGACGCGTTCTTCGACAAGGTGATGGTGATGGACCCGGATGCGGCGGTGCGCTCCGCGCGGCTTGCGCTGCTGGCGGGCATTGTGCGCGGCTTTGCGGGCATTGCCGATTTTTCGGAGATCGTCAGCGCCGGCTAGGGCGGTTGGCTTGCGGGTGTACCCGGGCGGCGATAGGGCGGGCTTTCAGCCCTTGCAGGTGTACTGGCCTTGACCCAGGCCTGCGGCCTGGGCTGGTATCGGGCGCGCCCTTGGCGCTGGTACAGCAGCGGTCATCTTGCTACGGAAGGTCTGATCAAGTCTACGAAGTTCCTTGCCGCCCCGGAGGAGCCGCAGATTCCCTGCGGGAATGACAACAAGAAAGGCAAAGGCAGAAGCAGATTTCCTGCTACTCGCCGTGCTGAATGCCGAGCGTTTTCATCTTCCGGTAGAGGTGGGAGCGTTCCAGGCCGAGCGACTCCGCGGCGCGCGTGATGTTGCCGTGCGAGCGGTCGAGCTCCTTGAGGATGTAGTCCCGCTCATAGGCCTCGCGCGCCTGTTGCAGCGTGGAAAAGTCTTCGCGTCCATTGCCGTCGCGTCCGTTGCGGCCTTCGGTGCGCTGGACCAGCATGGGCAGGTGTTTGCTTTCGATGCGCGTGACCTTGGGATTCAGGATCAGGACTCGCTCGAAGACGTTGCGCAACTCGCGGACGTTGCCCGGCCAGTTATACGCGCGGAGCTGGGCCAGGGCTGAGTCGGTGATGTCCATGCGCGGCCGTCCATACTGCTGGCCGAACTCGGAAAGAAACTCGCGCGCCAGTGAGGGGATGTCCTCCTTGCGGTCGCGCAGCGGAGGGACGAAAAACGGAATGACGTTGAGCCTGTAGAAGAGGTCTTCGCGGAAGTTACCGCGCGCGATCTCTTCTTCCAGCTCCTTGTTGGTGGCGGCGATGACGCGGGTGTCCACGTGGACGGCTTTGGAGGCGCCCACCGGATAGAAGCGCTGTTCATCGAGCGCGCGCAGCACCTTGGCCTGGGTCTTCAGGCTCATGTCGCCGACCTCGTCGAGAAATAGGGTGCCGCCGTCGGCGCGCTCAAAGGTGCCGCGTTTTTCGCTGGGCTGGTGGGGGCCGCCGGGGCCGGCGCCGTGCCGGTAGCCGAAGAGCTCCGTTTCAATGAAGTCTTCAGGGATGGCGGCGCAGTTGAGCTCGACGAGCGGACGTTCGCGGCGCTCTGACTCCGCATGAATGAGCCGTGCGATGCGTTCCTTGCCGGTGCCGGATTCACCAAAGATGAGCACGCGGCCGTTGGTGGGCGCCATGAGGCGAATCTGCTGACGAAGCGCTTTGATGGACACCGATTCGCCGGTGACCGAGCCTGTTGTGGCCAGCTGGCGCGCGAACTCCTGGTTGTCCTCGCGGAGCGTGTGGGCCTGCACCGCGTTGCGCAGCACCAGCAGGGTGCGCTCCAGCGAGAGCGGTTTTTCGAGGAAGTCAAAGGCGCCCAGCTTGGTGGCGCGCACGGCCGCCTCAATGGTGCCATGGCCGGAGATCATGATGACCTCCGGTGCATTGGGGCGGGGATCATCGCGCCCCCCGCGGATCTGCGCCAGCACATCCAGGCCGTCGCCATCGGGCAGCCAGATGTCCAGCAGCACGGCCTGGAAGTCCGCATCGCGCACCAGCTTGAGCGCTTCCTGCACGCTGCCGGTCGTGGTGACGGCGTAGCTTTCTTCGCGCAGAATGGCTTCCAGCGACTCGCGGATGTCGGTTTCGTCGTCGACGATAAGGACGTGGTTCAAGCGGGCACTCCATCCTGGGCTGCGAGCGCGTGCTGGGGCATAGCGGCGTCGATCTCCGCCGGTGCGGGTCGAAGCTCCACAAGAAATAACGCGCCGACGGGCTTGTTCTGTTCCGCGCGAAGGCTGCCGCCGTGCTCCTGCACGATCTTGGCCGCGATGGCGAGGCCGAGGCCTGTTCCGCGCTGCTTGGTGGAAAAGTAGGGCAGAAAGAGCCGCTCGCGCATCTCGTCGGTCAGGCCGGGGCCGGTGTCGGAGACGGCGAGCTCCACATTGCCGCTGTCCAGAGCGCGTGTGGAAACGCTCAGCTCGCGCAGCAGGCTGCCCTGCATGGCCTCCGCCGCGTTGTCGATCAGGTTGGTGATGGCGCGTTTGAGACTTTCCGGGTCGGCCAGCACCAGGGGCAGGCCCGGAGCGAGACGGCGACGCAGGCGAATCGCCCCAAGCCGGCCCGTAAACAGCGCCAGGGCGTTGTCGACGATGGTGTTGAGATCTGCGGGGCGAGGCTGGGCGGCGGGAAACTCGGCGAGCGAAGAAAACTGGTCCACCAGCGCGCGCATGGTTTCGACGGAGGCGCCGATTACGTCCGTGGCACGCTGGATGACCGCAGGCGAGGGCGAAGCGACATGAGCCTCGGCGAGCACGGGCGCGAGGCGATCGATGTGGCGACGGATCAGCTCGGCATTCAAGGAAATGGGCGTGAGTGGATTCTTGATCTCATGGGCCACGCGCCGGGCGACCTCCTTCCAGGCGCTCTGTTTTTGCGCGCGCACCACCTCGGAGACGTCCTCAAACGAGATCACATAGCCGAGGTGGTCGCGTGCCGGGCCCATCTCCAGCAATGCCACCACCGCGGAAACCTGCACGGTGCGATGGGGTGTGACGAGCTGAAGCTCCCCCGCGGCGGAACCCATGCGGTGGCTGCGCTGCATGAGGCGCTCCAGGGTGTCGACCTCCTCAGCCTGCAGCAGTTCGCCCAGCGTGCATCCGGCGAAGAGCCGTTCACCGCCCGGGTCCAGCATCTCGGAAAAGCCGCGGTTGACGAGCACGATGCGACGCTCGGGTGAAAGCGTGGCCACACCGGTGGGGATGGTTTGGATGATGGTTTCGAGTTCGGCGCGGCGGCGCTCCAAAGCTGCGTTCACGGCGGTAAGCTGCGCCGAGGAGGCATCGGCGGAGATGCGCGCCGACTCCAGGTCAGCCGCCATGGCGTTGAAGCTGTCCACCAGATCGCCGAGCTCTTCGGTGGCGGACTGCCCCACGCGTCGCGCGTAATCGCCGGCGGCAATGGCCTCCATGGCATCGGCCAGTGACTCCATGGGCCGCGTGACCTGCTTGGCCATGTTGAGGGCGAGCCAGCAGCATGCGAACAGGGCCAGCACCGTCATCAGCAGCAGCAGCCCGGTGTAGAGCGAGCGAATCTGGCGGCGTTCGCGGAAGACCAGCCAATAGGTATCGGCGGCCTTGCGCAGATGCGTATTCAGCGCCGCAATCTGTGGTGGAAAGGGCAGGCCCACCACGACCAGACCGCCATTGCGCATCCCGGCGGTGGCCAGGGTGTAGTCGGCGTTGCCCAGGTGCAGCAGTGACCCATCGGTGCGCTGTGCGGCTTCCCGTGTGGCCTGGATCTGGGCCAGCAGCAGCCGGTCAGGACGCCGCGCGGACACGGAGTCCCCCTCAACCCCAGGCAGGTGAAAGCTCGCCAGCAGCTCGTTCTCGCGGAAGACCAGCGCAAAGCCGCCCTGCAGGGTCAGCTCATGGGTTTGGAGAATGCGGTTGAGCGCGGCGCCGCCGTTGCTCTTGCCGCGGGGAGCGGGATGCGCACCGGCGCCGCGAAAGGCGGAAACGTCCGCCAGCGCGATGGCCAGCGAGTCGGCCTCGGAGCGGGCGTTGGCGTCCGCGTAGCGGTTCAGCGCATCCAGCATGGCGTTGGCCTGACCGCGCATCTCGGTGACGGGCTGCGAAAACCAGCGATCCACGGCACGGTTCATCAGCAGGTAGCTGAAGGCGAACATAAACGCCAGCGGCACGGAAGAGACCAGCACCGCGCCCCACAGCATGCGGGTGCGCAGCCGTGTGCCCAGAACGCGGCTGCGCTGATCGGCGTAAAGCTTGAGCAGGTTGCGGACCAGGATAATCAGCACGCCCACAAACAGCAGAAACGCGACGATCGACAGGGCCAGAAAGACCAGTGTTTCTACAGGAGAGTTCGGGTCCAGCAGGGGCTTGTTGAAGGCGTTCAACGTACCCAGCGCAAGGAACAGGAGCAGGAGGGAGACGCCCAGACCGACTACCCATGCTCGACGGCTTTGCGCGCTGCCCATGCACAGGAGTGTACGCCGCCGGGGGGCAGGCGCGCGGCAACGGAGATGTGCCGCAGCCTAGGCGGCGATCACGTCGCTGATGGGCGTAAACGGCCGCTGCTGGCTTTCCGCGACGGCCTTGTACGTCAACTGGCCGTCGATGGTATTGACGCCTTCGGCGATACCGGCGTCAGCGGCGATGGCGGCACGGGCGCCCATGTTGGCGAGCTTCAGTACGTAGGGAAACGTGGCATTGGTGAGCGCCAGCGTGCTGGTGTTGGGCACCGCCGCAGGCATGTTGGTCACGCAGTAGTGCACCACGCCATCGACCTCGAAGCTGGGATCGGAGTGGGTGGTGGGTCGGGCCGTTTCAATGCAGCCACCCTGGTCGATGGCCACGTCTACGATCACGGCGCCCTTTTTCATCTTGCTCACCATGCCGCGGGTGACGATCTTGGGCGCGGCGGCACCGGGGATGAGAACGCCGCCGATGAGCAGGTCCGCTTCCGACGCCGCGCGCTCCACGTTGTAGCTGTTGGAGGCCAACGTGAAGACGCGGCCCGCGAAGATGTCGTCCAGCTCGCGCAGGCGGTTCAGATTGAGGTCCACCAGCGTGACCCTGGCACCGAGCCCGAGCGCCATCTTTGCGGCGTTGGTGCCCACAATGCCGCCGCCGATGATGCACACATTGCCGGGCAGCACGCCGGGCACGCCGCCCAGCAGGACGCCACGGCCGCCGTGCTCCTTTTGCAGATAGGCGGCACCCACCTGCACGGAAAGCCGGCCGGCGACCTCGGACATGGGCGTGAGCAGGGGCAGCGCGCCGAACCGGTCGCGCACGGTCTCATACGCAATGCCGGTGACCTTTTTGGTGAGCAGCGCATCGGTGAGTTCGGTCAAGGGCGCCAGGTGGAGGTAGGTGAAGAGGGTCAGGCCTTCGCGGAACTGAAAGTACTCCTGTTTGGTGGGCTCTTTGACTTTGACGATCATGTCGGCGTGGCGCCAAACGTTGTAAGCTTCGCCGACGATCTCGGCGCCGACCGCCTGGTACTCGTCGTCAGTGAAGGAGGAGAGGGCACCGGCGTCGTGCTCCACCAGCACCTTGTGCCCGGCCTCGGTCAGCGCTTTCACCCCGGCTGGCGTGATGGCGACGCGGCTCTCATGATCCTTCACTTCCTTGGGTACACCGATTAGCATGCTGGCTCCATCATGAACTTTCTAAGCACGATGGTACATGCAGCCCCAGGCCCTTCGCGGCTGGCCGTACAATAAGGTCTGATCCTTTTCGACGGGTACGAAGCGGCTCCATGTCTTCCAAGAACTTCCAGACGCGCACAGGCCGCGTCAGCAACATGCGGTCGATTTTTTCGCTGTTTTCGAGTGATCTTGCGATCGATCTCGGCACGGCCAACACGCTGGTCTATGCGGCAGGCAAGGGCATCATTGTCAATGAGCCCTCGATCATTGCTGTCAATCGTGTGACCAATGAGGTGGAGGCCGTCGGCAAAGAGGCCAAGGAGATGCTGGGCCGCACGCCCGGCAACATCATCGCCATCAAGCCGATGAAGGACGGTGTGATTGCCGACTTCAAGCACACCGAAAAGATGCTGAACTACTTCATCCAAAAGGCGCACAACCGCAAGATGATGGTGCATCCGCGCATCGTCATCGGCGTTCCCAGCGAGATCACGCAGGTGGAAAAGCGCGCCGTGATGGACTCGGCGTACCGGGCCAAGGCCAGCGAGGTCCACCTGGTGGAGCAGGCCATGGTGGCGGCCATCGGCGCGGGGTTGCCCATCACCGAGCCGGGCGGCAACATGGTGGTGGACATCGGCGGCGGCACCACGGACATTGCCGTGATCTCGCTGGCGGGCATCGTGTATTCGCGCTCGGTGCGCATGGCCGGCAACCAAATGGACGATGCCGTGCAGACCTACATCAAGCGCAAATACAACCTGCTGATCGGCGAGCGCACGGCCGAAGACATCAAGATGGAGCTGGGCTCGGCCTTTCCGCTGGACAAGCCGCTCACCATGGAGATCAAAGGGCGCAACCTGATCGAAGGCGTGCCCAGGACGATCACCATTGAAGACGCCGAGATTCGCGAAGCGCTGAGCGAGTCCATCGCCACCATCCTGAACGCCATTCGCGTGGCGCTGGAGCGCACCGATCCGGAGCTTTCCGCCGATCTTTCCGACCGCGGCATGGTGCTCACCGGCGGGGGTGCGCTGATCAAGAACCTGGACAGGCGCATCCGTGAGGAGACGGGCTTGCCGGTCTCGATTGCGGACGATCCGCTGGCGTCGGTGGTTTTGGGCACGGGCAAGATGCTCAGCGATTTCCGGCTGCTGCGGAAGATTTCGATCGAGTAATCGCGGCAGCCGCGAAACCGCGGATGCGCTTCGGGAGGGCCAACAAAAGAAGCGAGCGGCGTTTCAACAGCGAAGGGGATTTACGTTTACAAGCCGTGCGGCGCTCGCGCGGTCCACAGGGCGGGCTGGCGGATGGGGAAGCTGTAGGCGATGGCTTCCGGAACGGCTGCGGGCAGCTGTTGCCAGAGCGCGACGTATTCCGGGCGACTGTACGCGCGGCCTGCGAAGAGCAGGCCCGGACGACGCCCTGGCAGGTCGCGGAAGAAGCGTGCATCTGCGGGGTACTTCCAGCGCTCCGGGTGCTCGATCACCGGGAAAAGGTAGGCCGCGACGTCTCGCAAGCCCACGCCGTCGATCAGCTCGTAGTCCCAGAGCAGATCGAACTGCGAGCTGAGCAGCTGACAGGCCCCGGCCAGCAGATCGAAGTTGAACAGGGTGTTGCGGTAAGGGTTGGGGGTGGCGACCTCCTGCGGAAAGACGCCGTCGGCGCGCACCTGGTTGCGCAGCGTGTGGGTGCGGAAGCGCTTGCGACAGTCTTCGAGCGTGGTCTCCTCGCGCAGAAAGCGGGCCAGCGCGGCGGCGAGCAGCAGCCAGGCGGAGGCGCGGTGATCTTTGGCGTCGCGGGCGATGCCGACGGCGCGATTGTCCGTAAGCCAGCGCAGGGCGCTGCCGCACCAGGTCAGCAGCGCCTGCAAATCCTCCGGGGAGACGGTGTCGGTGAGAAAGCTGAGCGCGCGGGCGACCTCGGCCAGCGGAACGAGATCCACCACACCCGCCGGGCTGGCGGTGTCGGTGCCGGGAGCGCAGCCGGCGCGGTCGAAGTCGGGCAGCAGCGAGGTCGCGGGCGACACGAGCCAGGCGCGAAGGTGCGCGGCCGCCTGCTCGGCGAACTGACCCTCACGGCTGACCACGAAGCCGGCGGTGAGGCTGGCCACGGTGGAAGAAAAGGCCTGCAGCGCGAGCGCGTCGTCGCGTTGGAGTTTGGGTGCGAGGAGCGAGCCGGCTGTGGTTGGGTTCGGCTCAAGCTCGGTGTGGAACTGCCGTGAGGCGGGCGGCTGCACGGGTGTGTTCAGCGCTGCCTTTGCCTGGGCCAGGATGTTGGCACGATCAAGCTCGCCGACGTTGGCGTGCGCTACCGAAGGCGTCTGTGCACGGAGGGAAACGTGTGCGGCGGCTGCGCCCGCGAGGGCGAGGAAGTGGCGTCGCGTTGGGTGCCCGGGGTGCATCTGCGGCTGAGGGTAGCACGGATGCCCGGGACCCGGCCTGGGGCGCGTCAGGCGAAGGTGTTCTGCGATTGCGCTGCCTCGCTGGCTGCCGCTGCATCGACAGCCGCAAACAGCTCCGGGTCGAACGGAAATTTGCGCGCAAAGTGGGCGGGGGACTGCAGCATCGCCGGGATATCGGCGAAGCCGAGCGTTTTGGGGCCCGAGCCGCCCTGGCTCCAGTCGGCGTAGCGGAGATTGCTCGGGTAGATGCGCAGGTCGCGGCGGTTGCAAAGGATGGTCTGGTAGATGCTCTCTTCCGGCAAGCGGCGCTTCAGGTAGTGGCGTCGCAGGCGGGCGAGCTGGTCATTGTCATCGGCAAGCACCCGCGCCGCTTTGCGGTTGAGGGTGTACCAGGCGTCGCCACCGAAGGGACGAAATGTGGGGGTAAACGGGGTGAAGAGCCGTTCCGCCAGGGCTCCCCGCAACAGGCGCGGGTGATGCAGCGCGGGAAAGCGCCAGGTGAGCCGGTCCGGATTGAGGTCGGTGGCGACGTAGCGGTTGTAGGCGACCTCCACCCAGGCCGGGTCGGCAAAGGCCCTGGCCACCTCGCGCGCGTGGCTTGCGGGAGTGCGCGTTGCGCGCAGCTCGCGCGTGTCCAGGAAGGCGTTGAAGGTGGTGTCGCGCAGCTCGCGGAGGATGCGCCCCGGAGACTTCACGGGGTAGTCGGTTGTGCTCAGGAACACGCACCAGTCGGGGTCGGCGGTTTCGTAGAGCAGTCGCAGCGCAGCCAGGTTGGCCTCCACCACGCCATACACACCCCAGCCGGTCTTGAACCACGGCTCCACAAGACGCACGTTGGACGGCAGTTGGCTGCGGTCGAGGTCACACTTGCCGAAGTCGTGGTGCAGCGCGATGGTTGGGTTGCCGAAGAGCTCGGTCAGCCTGCGGCACAGGTGAATCGTCTGCTCCGGCTGGTTGAAGGAGAGCATGACGAAGCCGATGGAAGGCAGGGCTGCCGCCGGCTGTTGTGCTGAATCGTTTGCCGACACGTGCGCCGATACCTTTCCGCCCCTCCGTGGGGAGGCTTGCCATGCTGCCACAGGCCGAGGGAGGGCTGCAGCGATTCTATGTGCTCCCAAGCGGCAGAAGGCAAGTTGGAAGGCGTTACGGTGGGGGTAGCTGTGTGCGGTCCCATCCGCCGCCCAGTGCCCGCACCAGGGTGACGGTGCCGTCCATGCGCCGGCGCAGGATGTCGATATCGTTGCGTTCGGCGGCCAGGGCGCTGGTTTGCGCCGTGATGACCTGCAGAAAGGTGTCGACGCCGCCGACGTAGCGGTTGTTGTAGATGCGCTGCGACTCCAGCGCGGCTGCGGTGGCGGCGCGCTGCTCGACGGCCTCGTTGGCCAGAATGCGCAGGGAGACGAGGCTGTCTTCGGTCTGCTGAAAGGCTGTTAGCACGGTCTGCTTGTAGACGGCGGCGTCGCGTTCAAATTGCGAAAGCGCCTCCTCCTTGACGCCGCGGCGGCGCCCGGCCTCGAAGAAGGTGTAGGCGATGCCCGGGCCGAGCGAATAGACGACGCTGGACGGGCTGAACACCGACTGGAGGGCGGCCGTGCTCTGATAGCCCGCCGAGGCGCCCAGCACGATGTCCGGATAAAAGGCCGCCTGCGCGATGCCGATGGTCTCGTTGCCCTCCGCGGCCCGTCGCTCCGCGGCGGCGATGTCGGGCCGGCGCTCCAGCAGCTGCGAGGGCAGGCCCGTGGGCAGCACGGGAGGCTGCGTGTTGACGGGAAGCGGTGAAAACGGCAGCGTGAGCGAGGCCGGCGCTTCGCCGATCAGGTTGGCGATGGCGTGCTCATACTGCGCGCGGGCGATGGCCACATCGGCGGCCGCGACGCGGGCCGACTGCAGCTGCGTCTCCGCCTGGGTCACATCGGCCTTGATGGCCACGCCGCCGTTGTAGCGATTGGTGGTGATGCGCAGGGCCTCCTGGTACTGCGCGACGGTGTCATTCAGCAGACGTTGCTGGGCGTCGGCGATGCGCACCTCGAAGTAGTCGATGGCGAGCTCGGTTTGCAGCGACAGCAGGATGTTGACGCGGTCGGCGGCAGTGGCCTGCGCCTCTTCCTTGCCGGCCTCGATGTTGCGGCGGACCTTGCCCCACAGGTCCATCTCATAGCTGAACTGCAGCGGAAACTGCAGGGTTTGCGTTCCGCTGACCGTTTGCCCGGGATTGAAGTAGGCGGAGTTCGGGTTATAGCGGCCGCCGCCGGTGTAGGGATCGATGCCCACGGTGGGGAAGCGGTCGGCCTGCCGCACACGGATCTCCGCGCGCGCGGCGCGCAGGTTGGCGTCGGCCTCACGGATGCTCTGGTTGGCCTGCTCCACGCGCGGCTCCAGGCGATTCAGCTCGGCGTCGCCGAAGATGGTCCACCAGGTGCCGCGGGGAATGGCGTCGATGGGCCGGGCGCGCGCCCAGTCCGGGTGGTTGCCCTCCTTGAACGCGTTGGGGCCGAGCTCCTTGTAGGCCGGCGGCACGGGCGCGGCGGGCACCACATACTTGGGGCCCACCTTGCAACCGGTGGCCAGCAGCAGGCCGCCGGAGAGGGCTGCCGTCAGCAGGCGTCGGGCGCCCGATTGCGGCGCATGCCGTGGGCCTGCGCTCATGGCTGATCTCCCGCGGCGACGGGCCCGTTGGCCATATGAACGGGCTGCCCTTCGCCAAGCGAATCAGCGGGGTTTTCGATGACCTCGTCCGCGGGCTTCAACCCGGTGGCGATCTCCAGCGTGCTTCCCCGGTCCTGGGCGATGGTGACATCCTGCAGGTGCACGTGGCCGTTGCGCACCAGCGCCACCTGTGTGCCCTGGGCACGGAACAGCAGCGTATTGGACGGCACCGACACGGGACGCGTGACGCCCTGCACGGAGGACGGCAGCTTGAAGTGAACGAAGGTGTAAGCGCCGGGTAGCAGCTCGTGGTTGTGGTTGTTGACGTCGACCTCGACGTTGAGCGTGCGGGTGTTGGGGTCGATGGCCGAGGAGTTGCGCGCCACCGTGCCCTCAAAGACCCGGCCCGGGTATTCATCCAGCGTCAGCGTGGCGGTTTCGCCGTTGTGGATGGCGGGCGCATAGATCTCCGGCACCGCGACAAAGACGCGCAGCCGATCGACCGAGGCGATGCGGAACAGGTCGCGGGGCTGCGAATTGCCGCCGCCGGCGTCGATGAGGTTGCCGATATCGGTGTTGCGGGCCGTGATGACGCCATCAAAGGGCGCATACACGTGCTCAAACGACTGCAGCTCCTGGAGCCGCCGCACGTTGGCCTCCGCGGCTTGCACGGAGGCCTGCTTGGCGGCGGCGCTGGAAACCGCAACGTCGGTCTCCTGCCTGGAAACGGAGTCCTGCCGCAGCAGGTTCTGGTAGCGCTCGCTGGTGGTGTTGGCCAGCGTGAGATCGGCCTGCGCCGACTTCAGGTTGGCTTCGGCAACCTGAAGCTGTTCATCGATCTCCGGGGTTTCGATGACGGCCAGCAGCTGCCCCTTGCGCACGTGCGCGCCGATGTCCACGTACCACTGCTTCAGGTAGCCCGAGGTGCGCGCATAGATGGGCGTGTCGTTGAAGGGCTGCGTGTTGCCCGGCAGCGAAACCTCCGCGGCCGTGCCGGCCACCGTGGGATGAATGACATTGACCGTCAGCGTGGCATTGCGATCGGTGGTCTGCCGCAAACGATGCTCCGAAGCGCTGCGTGAGGCAATGCCGATGGCGATGCCGACCGCGAGCAGCACGGCAAGCACCGCCAACAAGAGCCAGAGCCCGCGCGCACTGCGACGCGGCGCGGGTAGCGCATGGGCGGGGTCCGGAGGCATACCGGCGGGACGTGTGGCATGCGCGCTTTCGCTTGCCGGGGAGGTCATTTCCGTGTTCATGTCGATAGGCATAGATCAGGTCTCAAGGTCTTTGCACCGCGGCGGCGCGATCAGGCGACGGCGTGCTCCTGGGAGGGCTCCTGGGCGTGCCTCTGGGATGGCTCGGTGGGAACGCCGGTGGGCATCTCCCGGCCCGCGTGCCTGCGGCCGTGGATGAGGGCGAACACGGCGGGCACGAAGATGAGCGTGGCGACGGTGGCGCAGGACAGGCCGCCGATCACGGCGCGGCCCAGCGGCGCATTTTGTTCGCCGCCCTCACCCAGGCCGAGCGCCATGGGGATCATGCCGATGATCATGGCGAGCGCGGTCATGGCCACGGGGCGGAAGCGGGTGGCCCCGGCCTCGATGGCGGAGCGCAGCGCGTCGCCGGTCTCGGACAAGCGGTCCTTGGCAAAGGAGACCACCAGGATGGAGTTGGCAGTGGCCACGCCCATGCACATGATGGAGCCCATCAGCGCGGGCACGGAAAGCGTGGTGCGCGTGAAGAACAAAAACAGCACAATGCCGGCAAGCGCGGCGGGCAGCGCGGTGATGATGATGAACGGGTCCACCCAGGACTGAAAGTTGACCACAATCAGCAGGTATACCAGCAGAATGGAGAACAGCAGGCCGAAGAGCAGACCCGTGTAGGAGCTGCGCATGGTGTCGACCTGGCCGCGGATGGTGACGAAGTTGCCCTTGTGCAGCGCGCCGCGGTTGTTGTTCACGATGCGCTCCACGTCGCGCGCGGCCGCGCCCAGATCACGGTCCTGCACGTTGGCGTAGACGTCCAGGGTGCGGTGGATGTTGTAGTGCTGAACGACCGGCATCTCGGCCGAGCGCGAGATGGTTGCGACGTCGGCGAGGATCTCGGGCGTGGTGGCGTTGGGCGAGGTGACCGGGATGTTTTCCAGCGCCTGCAGCGAGTTGATCTTGTATTGCGGTGTTTCCGCGACAATGTTGTACACCACGCCGTTGCGCGTGTTCAGAAAGAACTGCGGGCTGAGCTGCGTGGAGCCGGAAAGTGTGTTCAACAGCGAGGTCCCCACGTCTTTGACGGTGTAGCCACCCTGTCCGGCTTTGGTGCGATCGACGTTGACGTTGAGCACGGGGTAGTCGTCGGGTTCCTGCAGGCGCACATCCACCAGACCGGGCACGCGGCGCATTTCGGCCAGCATCTTGTCGGCCACCTTGCGATTGCCGGCGTCGTCCTTGCCTTCAATCTGAACATCAATGGGCGCGGGCAGACCGAAGTTCAGGATCTGGGTGACGATATCGGAGGGCAGGAAGTAGAAGGTCACGCCGGGGTAGTCGTGGGGCAGCGTTTCGCGCAGCTGGCGCACGAAGTTCTCGGTGGGCTCGTGCTTTTCCTTGAGCGACACGAGCACATCGGCGTCGGCTGCGCCGAACAGGCCGCTGGTGGCGTGCTGCGTGTTGAGCGTGGAATAGGGCAGGCCGATGTTGTCCAGGATGTTGTCCATCTGGTCGGGCGGCACGATGTCGCGAATGGTGTGCTCCACCTCGTCGCACAGCCGCGCGGTTTCTTCGATACGCGTTCCGGTTTTGGCGCGGACATGGAGGATGAAGCTGCCGTTGTCGGTGGACGGAAAGAAGTTTTGCCCCAGAAACGGAACCAGCAGCATGGCTGCGAAGCAGGCCAGCACAAAGAAGGGCACAAAGAGCTTGCGGGCCCCGACCAGCCGGGTCAGCAGCAACTCATAGGTGGAGCGAACGCGCTCAAACCCCCGCTCGAAGCCGCGCTGAAAACGGGCAAGCGGATTGCGCGATGGAACGGCGTGGTGGCTGTGCGCCTTGAGCAGATACATGGCCAGGGTGGGCACCAGGGTGCGCGAAAGCACATAGGAGGCCAGCATGGCGAAGACCACGGCCTCGGCCAGGGGAACGAACAGGTAGCGGGCCACGCCGGCGAGGAAGAACATGGGCATGAACACGATGCAGATGCAGAGTGTGGAGACCAGGGCGGGCACGGAGATCTGAGCCGCGCCTTCGAGGATGGCCTCGCGCAGCGGGTGCCCTTCTTCGAGGTAGCGCTCGATGTTTTCGATGGTAACCGTGGCGTCGTCGACCAGGATGCCGACGGCCAGGGCGAGTCCGCCGAGCGTCATGATGTTGATGGTCTCGCCCAGGAGGCTGAGCAGGATGATGGAGGTAAGGATCGAAAGCGGGATGGACACGGCGATGATCAGCGTGGAGCGCCAGGAGCCCAGAAAGAGCAGAATCATCAGCCCGGTCAGCGCCGCGGCGATCACCGCCTCGCGGATCACGCCGTTCACGGAGCCGCGCACAAAGGTGGCCTGGTTGCCGATGGGCGTGATCTTGAGCGACGCCGGCAGACCGGCGCGGGCGCGCGGCAGCAGCGCCAGCACACCCTTGACCACGTCCAGCGTGGAGGCCGTACCGGACTTCAGGACGGAGATCAGCACGCCGCGCTTGCCGTCCTGGCGGACGATGTTGGTCTGCGGAATGGAGCCGTCGGTCACAGTGGCGACGTCGTGCATGTAGATGGTGCTGCCGTTCACCTGCTTGATGGGCAGGTCGGCCAGGCCCTGGACCGTGGTGGGCGCGCTGTTCAGGCGGACGTCGTACTCGGTGGGGCCGATCTTGGCCGTGCCGCCGGGTTCGACCACGTTCTGCGCGGCCAATGCGTTTAGCACGTCGATGGGGGACAGGTGCTTGGCCTGGAGCAGCCTGGGGTCGAAGAAGATCATGATCGAGCGCTGCCGCCCGCCGTACACGTTGGGGATGACCACGCCGGGAACCGTGACCAGCTGCGGCCGGATCTGGTTCAGGCCGAAGTCGTTCAGCTGCTCTTCGGAGAGCCCGGCGCCGGACAGACCCAGCTGCAGGATGGGCACGCTGGAGGCGGAAAAGTTGATGATCTGCGGGGGCAGGATGCCCGGCGGCAGCTGGCGCTGCTCGAACTCCGAGGCCGCCGAGACCTGCGCATTGGCCGTGGCCAGCGAGGCGCCCTGGTGCAGGTAGACCTTGATGATGGCCTGGCCGTTCAGGGTGACGGACTGGATGTGGTCGATGTTGTCGACCAGCGTGGTCAGGACTTTTTCGTAGGGCGTGGTCAGGCGGCCTTCCAGCTCTTCCGGGCTCAGGCCGGTGTACTGCCAGGCGATGGAAACCACCGGGATGTCGATGGAGGGAAAGATGTCGGTCGGCGTGCGCAGGATGATCACGGGCGCGGCGATCAGGATCAGGATCGCGAGCACGATAAAGGTATAGGGCCGGTTCAGGGCAAGCCGGACAATCCACATGAGCGAGTCTCCACACCTGGGCTCCCGTAAGGACGAAACCGGGCAGCGCTTCCCCTAGTAGACAGCATGGGCGGGGGGTGGCTGCAAGGTGCTGTCGATGAAAGCTGGGCGCCGCGGCGGTTTTTGGGCGTGCGCGACTCCCGGGAGCGCGGCCGGCGCGCTGCGTGGTGAAGCTTTTTTTGGCACAGCAACCTCCCTTTCCCTTCGCGCCATCTACCTCCATGAGCGGACAACATATCGCAACGCGAAGGGGATTACACATGAACGCCTCGGATGTCTTGGTGGATCGGCTTATCACATGGGGGGTCGACACGATCTTCGGTCTCCCCGGCGACGGCATTAACGGTGTCATCGAAGCGCTTCGCAAGAAGCAGGACAAGATCCGCTTCATCCACGTGCGGCATGAGGAGTCGGGGGCATTTATGGCCTGCGCCTATGCCAAGTTCACCGGCAAGCTGGGTGTTTGCCTGGCGACCTCGGGGCCCGGCGGCATCCATCTGCTCAATGGCCTGTATGACGCCAAGATGGATCAGCAGCCTGTGCTGGCCATCACCGGCATGCAGTTTCGCGACCTTACGGGCACCTTTGGGCAGCAGGACGTGGAACTCGACAAGCTGTTCATGGACGTGGCCTGTTACAACGAGCGCGTGATGAACGCGCCGCACATGGGGCCGATTGCCGATCTGGCCATTCGCTCCGCGATTGAAAAGCGTCAGGTGGCACACCTCACCATACCAATCGACGTGCAGCTGGAAGAGTTGCATGACGGCGATCGTTCCGACCGCAACAAGAAGGGTCACTCATCGACCGTGATGACGGTGACGGGCAACCTCCCGCGTGAGGAGGACCTCCGGGCGGCGGCCAAGGTGATCGGCGAAGGCAAACGCATCGTCATCATGGCGGGGCAAGGCGCATTGGATGCGGGCGATGAGCTGGAGCAGCTCGCGGAATTGCTGGGAGCGCCAATTGTGAAGCCGCTGCTGGGCAAGGGCTGCGTGGCTGACGACTCACCCTACACGGTGGGCGGGATCGGCCTGCTTGGCACCGAGCCCGCGCAGGATGCGCTGGAACACTGCGATACGCTGATCATGATCGGCACCTCGTACCCCTACATGGAATACCTGCCCAAGCCGGGCGACGCGCGTTGCGTGCAGATCGACTCCAACGCCCAGCGCATCGGGCTGCGCTATCCGGCCGAGGTGGGCCTGGTCGGGGACTCAAAGAAGAGCATGCGCGCGTTGATGCCGCTGCTTAAGCGCAATGACCACCGTCGCTTCCTGGAGAGTGCGCAAAAGGGCATGAAGGAGTGGGACAAGCGCATGGAAAGCGAGGGCACGGTGATGTCCCTGCCCATGAAGCCGCAGGTGGTGGGTTGGGAGCTGAGCAAGTTCACCAAGGAACACGCCATCATCGTCTCCGATTCCGGCACCAACACCACGGTGTGGGCGCGCTACATGAAGGCGAAGAAGGGCCAAAAGCATTCGTGCTCTGGCAACCTGGCGACCATGGCCTGTGGCATGCCCTATGCCATTGCCGCGCAGGTGGCGTTTCCGGAGCGGCAGGTGATTGCGGTGGTCGGCGACGGTGGTTTTTCCATGCTGCTGGGTGAGTTCATCACGGCCGTGGCGTACAAGCTGCCCATCAAATTCGTCATCATCAAGAACAACTCGCTGGGGCAGATCAAGTGGGAGCAGATGGTCTTTGAGGGCAACCCGGAGTACCAGTGCGAGCTGTTTCCGGTGGACTTCACCGCTTTTGCCAAGGCGATGGGCGGCGACGGCATCCGGATTGAGGACCCCAAAAAGGCGCACGAGCAGTTTTCCCAGGCCATGGCGACGCCGGGGCCGGTGCTGATTGAGTGCGTGGTGGATCAGTACAGCGCGATGTTGCCCGCCAAGATCACGCCGAAGCAGGCGGCCAAGTTCTCCGAAGCGCTGCTGCGCGGCGAGCCGCATCGTGTGCGCATCGCGCTGACGGCGACCTCGGATTTGGTTCGGCAGGTGGTCTAGCTTTCCTCCTGGCGGCTCCGCCGATGCGGGGCCGTCTGCTTTTCTTTCCTGTGATCACGCGTAGCACGAGGCTTTCCCATGCCTGGCGACACCCGCATCACCGCAGCCAAGGTTGCGGCTTACACCATCCCAACCGACGCACCGGAAGCGGACGGTACGTTTGCCTGGAACAGCACCACCATGGTGCTGGTCCAGCTCCGTGCCGGCGACGTGGAAGGGCTGGGCTACACCTATGCGCATCGTACGGCGGCTCCCGTCGCGCGCGAACTGATCGAGAGGCACGTGATGGGACAGGACGCGCTGGAGATCAACGCGCTCTTCACCGCGATGCGCAGGTCGCAGCGCAATTATGGGCGCGAGGGCATCGGCGCGACGGCGCTTTCGGCCGTCGACATCGCGTTGTGGGATCTCAAGGCGAAGCTGCTGGGACTGCCACTCTGCAGGCTGCTGGGCATGCAGCGCGAGGGGGCGCCGGTGTATGGTTCAGGCGGTTTCACCACCTATGACGACCAGCAGCTGACCGCGCAACTCGGCGGCTGGGTCGAGCAGGGCATCCCGCGGGTGAAGATGAAGATCGGAACGCACCCGGAAGACGATCCGCGGCGCGTGGGCGTGGCCCGTGCGGCGATTGGCGAGCAAACCGAGCTGTTTGTGGATGCGAATGGGGCCTTCGCGCGCAAGCAGGGGCTGGATTTCGCTTTTCTGTTTCGCGACGAGTTCGATGTGAGCTGGTTTGAAGAGCCGGTGAGCTCGGATGACCTCGCCGGGCTGCATCTGCTGCGTGAGCAGGGGCCGGCGGGCATGGATATCGCCGCCGGGGAGTATGGGTGGACGGCGATGTATCTGCGCCGGATGATCGACGCCGAAGCGGTGGATGTGATTCAGGCCGACGCGACGCGTTGTGGCGGTGTGACGGGCTTTATGGATGCGGTGGCACTGGCCGATGCGCACCCGCTGCCCATCTCCGCGCACTGTGGGCCGTCGATTCACATGCATTTGGCGTGCGCGGCTCGGCCTTTGCGGCACGTGGAGTATTTTCACGATCACGTGCGCATTGAGTCGATGCTGTTTGATGGCTTTCGAAAACCTGTACACGGCGAAATGCATCCAGACCTCGCAAGGCCTGGGTTGGGGATGGAGTTCAAGGAAGCGGATGCGGAAAAGTTTCGAGATGACAAGTAAGGACAGCGCGGCGTGGGCTGAGCTGGGCTCTGAACTGGGGGGTCGACGATGAGCGCGCTGTTCGCTGATAACACAACGCCCAAGGATCTGGCAGCGGCCTTGCCAGCGCCGCTGCGTGAGCCCGCGGAGCTGGTGCTGCGCTACATCCAGCACGGGGCCTTTCAGCGCTCCATGGCGCTGCTGGTGGCTGGCTCCAGCGCCGTCAGTGCGATGGAGGTGGGGTATGAGCATTACCAGGGCAGCTATTCCAACCCGGTAATGTATACCCCCGTGCTGCTTTCCGTGGTGCTGACCGGCGCGGCGGGCGCGGGCTTTTTCAGCCGCAAGGCCGCAACCACCTGGATGCGCTGGGTGAGCTATGCCACGTTGGTGGACGGCGTGGTGGGCTTCGGTTTTCACATCCGCGGCGTGGCGCGCAAGCCCGGCGGGTGGCGGCTGCCGGTCTACAACATCGTGATGGGACCGCCGCTGTTTGCGCCGCTGCTGTTTGGCACGGCGGCGTACCTCGGCATCATCGCTTCCTACCTGCAGCGCGAGGAGGACCTGGGCGCCCGCTCCTCGCTGATCGAGATGGGCTCGGCGCTGCAGCGGCAGGACTTTCGCGAGCAGATTCGCACGGGCCGCTTCCAGAAGCATCTTTGTGTGGTGACCGCGGTGGGTGCGCTGCTGTGCGGCGGCGAAAGCTGGTACTCGCACTACAAGGACAACTTCCCGTACAAGGTGCAGTGGTCGCCCCTCATCGTATCGCCGACGCTGGCCGCGGCCGCCATCTGGGCCTTCAAGAGCAAGCGCGCCGCCAACACCGTGCTGCCAATTGCCGCGGGCGTGGCGATCGCTAACGGCCTGATCGGCACCGCTTACCATGTGCGCGGCATCCTGCGCATGCCCGGAGGAACGAAGAAGCCGCTGTACAACACGCTGTATGGACCGCCGATCTTTGCGCCCATGCTGTTTGCGGCCGCGGGCCTGCTCGGCATGATGGCGTACCTGATGCGCCGGGAAGGGGAGTAAGCCATGGCCGACAAGACTTCAACAACAGCACGCCAACCCCTGACCGACCCGGCCACGGGTGCGCCCCTGGCGCCGCGCCGGCAGCCTGGCTACTACCCCGGCTATGAGACGATGCGTCAGCAAAAGTTTTGGGATGAGGCGACCCGCAAAGTCGTGGTGGACCGCGTGGAAGGCCCCCAGAAGCCGTTCCGCTTCTTCAACGCGCAGGAGATCCTGACGCTGGAAGCGGTGGTGGATCGCATTCTGCCCCAGGAGGACCGGACACCGGATCGGCGCATCCCGATCCTGCCCAGCATCGACGAGCGGCTGCACGAAAACCGCATCAACGGATACCGGTACGCGGACATGCCGCCCGATCAGGAGGCCTATCGGATCGGGGCCCGCGCCTTTGAGCTGATGGCGCAGCGGCTGCGCGGCTGCCGGTTCGATCAAATGTCCGTGCACGACCAGGAGCTGTTCATCAAGTCCATCCACGATGCCGAGCCGCTGGAAGCGCGGGAAGAGTGGGCCAAGATGAACATCGAGCGATTTTGGACGTTGCTGGTGACCGATGTTGCGGGCACCTACTACGCGCATCCGTGGTCATGGGATGAGATCGGCTTTGGCGGCCCGGCATACCCGCGCGGCTACATGCGGCTGCGCGACGGGGAACCGGAGCCTTACGAGGTGCACGAGAAGCGCTATGCGTGGGCGGCGCCGGCCGATACGCTTTCCGATATCGAAGAGCAGCACGGCTCCGGCAAGCAGTTCCAGAGCGGCAATGAAGGGGGAACACATTGAAGCTGTTCGGTGGCAGCAACCATAGCACGGGTGTGCCGGTGGGCGGGGAGTTCAAAGGGCCCAAGGACGACCTGCACTGGCTTGGCCCGATGCAGCAGATCAAGATTCCGCGCCGGCGCTTCAAAGACGACGAAGAGGTGGACGTTGCGATTGTGGGCGTGGGCGCCGCCGGCGGTGTGTTGAGCCAGCGCCTGGCGCGCGCCGGCTTCAAAGTGGTGGGCTTTGAGGCGGGGCCGTTCTGGGACACCGAGCGGCAGTGGGTCTCCGACGAGGCCGGATCGGAGCAGCTGTACTGGAACGATCTGCGCATCACCGGCGGAGCGCATCCGCTGGCCCTGGGCGCGAACAACAGCGGCAAGGGCGTGGGCGGCGGCAGTGTGCACTGGGCGGCGTTTACACCGCGCTTTCACCCGTCCGACTTCGAGGTCTACACCCAGGATGGCGTGGGGGCAGACTGGCCGATCGACTACGAGGACATTGAGCCGTACTACGAGCTGCTGGAGCAGGAGATGCCCGTGGCCGGGCCCGCGTATTACCCGTGGGGCAAGCCGCATGGCCACCCCTACGCGCCGCATCCCATGGGCGGCGTGGGCGATGTGCTGATTGATGGCTGCACCAGAATGGGGATTCCTGTGAGCGCTGGCGGTCCTGTGGCCATCTTGTCCGCGTCGCGGGGCAATCGTCCGCACTGCATTTACCGGGGCTTCTGCATCCAGGCGTGCAAGGTGGGCGCCAAGGCTTCCACGCTGATCACCCATGTGCCGGATGCGCTGGAGAACGGGGCGGAGATCCGCGACATGAGCATGGTGTCGCGCGTTTCGCTGGGCAAGGACGGACGCGCGGACGGGGTCGTTTACCTCGACCACGAGGGCAAGGAGCACTTCCAAAAGGCGCGCATGGTGATCGTGAGCGGGTACGCGATTGAAACGCCGCGCCTGCTGCTGAACTCCGCCTGCCCGGGCCACGAGAAGGGCTTGGCAAACTCGTCTGGCACGCTGGGCCAGTACCTGATGGCGCAGGCCGGGAACGTCATCCTGGGACGCTTCGAGGAGCTGGTGCGCATGTACAAGGCGCCGCCGGCGCACGCGCTGACCGAGGAGTTCTATGAAACCGATCCGAAGCGCGACTTTGCGCGGGGCTTTGCCATTCAGACCGTGGGGCCGTTGCCGGTGGCCTTCAGCAAGCAGATGACCGCGGCCAAGGGCGTGTGGGGCTGGGGACTGCGGCGCAACATGATGGAGTACAACCACTGGGCGGCGCTGGGGCTGCTGGGTGAGATTCTGCCCTGGGCGACCAACCGGGTCGAGGTGGCCGATGGCAAGCAGGGCCGCCATGATGCCAAGGATCGCTTCGGGCTGCCGGTGGCGCAGGTCACCTTTTCGCTCCATGACAACGACAAGAAGCTGATCGAGTTCGGCAAGAACAAGACCATGGAGGTGATGTGGGCGGCAGGTGCCAGGGAGGTCGTGCAGGAGTCGCGTTATGCGCACCTGGTCGGCGGCGCCCGCATGAGCGCGTCGCCCGATGCCGGGGTGTGCGACAAGTTTGGCCGCACCTGGGACGTCGACAACCTGTTCGTGATGGACGGCTCGGTGATGCCAACGCAGGGCTCGGCGAATCCGGGGCTGACCATCCAGGCGCTGGCGGCGCGCACGGCGGACTACATCATCTCGCAGAAGGAGGCCATCCTTGCGGGCGGGAAGCGCGATCTGACCACACCGCCGGTGCGCCGGAGCCTCTGCCCGCCGGGGACGTTTCTGCATGGGGCGCCGCACCTTCGCTGAGGCGTTCAGACTGAAAACCCGGGGAAACAGCGGTTCTTCTATGCCGCATTGACAGTCAGGCGTAGGATGATCCATGGTGCGTTTCGCGCGCCAAGGACACTTCACGATCATGTCTTTTGTTGACCTTCTCCTGGGCAAACCGCTCCAGACGAGTGATGAAGCGCACGAACACATCGGGGTAGCGGCTGGCATTCCCATCTTCGGTTTGGATGGTTTGACCAGCGCGGCATACGGGCCGGAACAGGCCATGTATCTGCTGATTCCGCTCGGTCTGGCCGGCGTACAGCAGCACCTGATGCCGATCTTCACGGCTATTCTGATTCTGCTGGCGATCCTGTATTTCAGCTACCGGCAGACCATTGAGGCGTACCCCAACGGCGGCGGCTCCTTCACCGTCGCCAGCGAAAACCTGGGGGACGGCGCCGGCCTGCTGGCCGCCGCGGCGCTGATGATCGATTACATCCTGACCGCGGCCGTGGGCATCTCCGCCGGCGTTACCGCTCTGGTCAGCGCCTTTCCGAAGTTTCATCCGCATCAGCTGGCGCTGTGTCTGTTGATTCTGATGATCATCGTGGTGGTGAATCTGCGCGGAGTCAAGGAGTCCGGCTTTGCGTTCATGCTGCCCACGTTTTTGTTTGTGGGCACGCTGCTGGCAACGGTCGTTGTCGGCATCTGGCACACGATTCAGACCGGCGGGCACCCGGTGCCGGTGGCGGCCCCACCTCCACCCATCCCCGCGACGATGCAATACCTGACTTTCTGGCTGCTCTTGAAGGCCTTTGCCAGCGGCTGCGCGGCGATGACGGGCGTGGAGGCTGTTAGCAATGGCACCACGGCCTTCAAGGAGCCGCGATCCAAAAAGGCGAATCAGGCGCTTACGGTCATCATCTCCGTGCTGATCGTGATGCTTGCCGGCCTTGCCTATGTGGCCAAGGTGTACCACATCACCGCCATGGAGCCGAACGATCCGCAGTACCAGAGCGTGCTGTCGATTCAGGTGGCGGCGGTGTTTGGCCGGGGATGGTTTTATTACTTCACCATGGCCAGCGTGCTCGCGGCGTTGAGCTTCAGCGCCAACACCGCCTTCGCCGACTTCCCGCGCATGGCGCGCGCCATTGCGCTTAAGGATTACCTGCCGCATGTCTTTATCCTGCGTGGGCGCCGGCTGCTGTTTTCGCATGGCATCTATGCCCTTACCGGCTTCACCGCGCTGATCCTGATCCTGTTCGACGGTGTAACGGACCGCCTGATTCCGCTGTATGCGATCGGTGCGTTTTTGGCCTTTACGCTCAGCCAGGCCGGCATGGTGGTGCATTGGCGGGCCATGCCGGACGCTCCCCATCGCGGCATCAAGCTGTTCCTGAACGGCATGGGGGCGGTTGCAACGGGCATCACGCTGTGCGTGGTGCTGGTGGCCAAGTTCCGCGACGGCGCCTGGGTGACGGCGCTGCTGGTGCCGTTCCTGATCCTGCTGATGCACGGCATCAAGCGCCACTACTCGCGGGTGCACGTGGAAACCGCCGACCCCACACCGCTGCGACTCACGGGGTTGGAGCCGCCGCTGGTCGTGGTGCCCGTGGCCCGCTGGGACAAGATCAGCGAAAAGGCGCTGCGCTTCGCCCTGGTGATGAGCCAGGAGGTCAAGGTCGTCAACGTTGAAACAGATGCCGAGCCGCTGGACCGCGACATCTGGGAGCGCATGGTGATGCAGCCCATCCGTGAGCACGGCATGGCGGAGCCGGAGCTGGTCAGCGTGCGCTCCAACTTCCGCACCATCATCGGGCCGCTTATGGACTACGTTTTGAAGCTGGAAGATGACAATCCCGGTCGCAAGGTGGCGGTGCTGCTGCCGGAGCTGGTTGTGCGGCACTGGTGGGAGAACCTGCTGCACAACCAGCGTGTGCAGCTATTCAAACTGCTGCTGCTGCTACGCGGAAATCAGCGTATTGTTGTAGTCAACATCCCCTGGTATCTGTGAGTCAGCCTCCTGACCGCAAGCCGCGGAAGGGGAGTGAAGAGCAGGGCCGTCTCCGCAGACGGCCCTGCTGTTTTTGGGGCCGATTGAGCGGCAATTAGCTTGCGCTGGAGCTGCTGCTTGTTGGCGTCAGCGCACGGAGGCGTGCGACGGCTTCGGGGATGATGCCGATGGCACGATCGATCTCGTCCGCGGTGACCAGGCGCGTCAGCGAGAGCCGCAGGCTGCTGCGCGCCTGCGTCGGCGTCAGGCCCATGGCGAGCAGCACGTGCGAGGGCTCGGTGGCGCCCGACTGGCAGGCGGCCCCGAAACTTGCCGCGATGCCCTTCAGGTCCAGTGCGATCAGCAGTTGCTCGGCATCGACGTGCGGGATCTGCAGATTCAGCGTGTTGCCCATGCGCGGTGCGGCCCCGGCGTTTACGTGAGCCCCCGGGATGCGTTGCAGCAGCGCCGCTTCCAAACGATCTCGAAGCGTCGTTATCGTTGCCGGTCCGTCCGCCTCCAGCCACCCTGCCGCGAGGCGGCAGGCGGCGCCCAGGCCCACGATGCCGGGAACATTCTCCGTGCCCGCACGCCGCTGGCGCTCATGCGGGCCGCCGTGGAGCAGGGGTGCCAGGGTAACGCCCCTGCGGACAAACAGCGCACCGGTGCCCTGGGGCGCGTAGATCTTGTGGCCTGAAAGGGTGAGCAGATCGACGTTCTTGAACTCGCCCGCGAGGTCGAGCCGCAGCTTGCCCGCAGCCTGCACGGCGTCGGTGTGAAACAGCACACCGCGGCTCCTGGCGATGCGGGCGAGCTTGCCCACCGGTTGCAGCGCGCCGGTCTCATTGTTGGCCAGCATGATGGAGGCCAGGCGCGTGTGGGGCCGGAGATGGGCTTCAAACTCATCGGGCTGCACCACACCGTTCCGGTCGGGCCGCAGGCAGGTGAGCTCGATGCCGCGCCGCTCCAGGGCCTCCGCCGCGTAGAGGACCGCATGGTGCTCGAGGGCCGAGGTGAGCAGGTGCACCGGCTCACGGCGGTCGAGAAAGGGCTGCAGGCTGCCGAAGAGCGCGAGGTTGTCGCCTTCGGTGCCGCCGGAGGTGAACACAACCTCCCCGGGGGTGCAGTGGAGCAGGTTCGCTACCGCCGACCGGGCGCGCTCCACGGCGGCGCGCGTCGTTTGCCCGCCGAAGTGGGCCGAACTGGGATTGCCGAAGCGCTCCGACCAGAAAGGCTGCATGGCCGCGAGCACCTCGGGCAGCACGGGCGTGGTCGCATTCGCGTCCAGGTAGACACGCATTCTCTTAGGGTACGCTTTCCGGTTCATGGACCGAGGGGGAAGTGGTAGGCTGGTTTTCGCTTCATACCAGGAAGGAAACGAGGTGTTGCATGAAGGGCAAAGTGTGGATTCTGGCCGGGGTTCTGGCCTGCAGCGCAGGCGCAGCCGTAGCGCAGATGGGTGCCGACAGCAAGGTTGCGGTGGGCTCGCCGATGAACCCGGCCAAGGCGCAGGACGCGCTGCTGAGCCTGTACGAGCATGAGCTGATGGGCGTGGTGGAGGCGATGCCCGCGGACAAATTTGAGTTTGCCCCCAGTTCAGGCGTGATCCCGGGAGCCAAGTTCGACGGCGTGCGCACCTTTGCGCAGGAGGCCACGCACATCGCGGGAGCCAATTATTACTTCTTCAGCTCTTTTGGCGGTCCCAAGCCCACCGTCGACATAAAGGCGCTGCAGGCGATGACCTCCAAGGACGAGATTGTGTCCGCGTTGAAGGCCTCCTTCGCCTATGCGCACCAGGCCATCGCGACCATAACCCCAGCCAATGCATACACCACCATCAACGGGGTGGACGGGATGCACACGCGGGCCACGGTGGCCAGCTTTGCCGTGGCGCACGACTATGACCACTACGGCCAGATGGTGGAGTACCTGCGGCTGAACGGCATTGTGCCGCCGGGATCGAAGTAAGTTGTAAGTTGTAAGTTCTAAGTTGAGGGTTGTCGGTTGCAAGTGGGTGGGTTGGGCTGCAGGAGCGTCAAAGGCGCAGATTTCATGCGGGGATGACAGCAAAAGAGCGGGCCGTGTGGTACGCACGCTTCATTAGAGATCCCCTACAACCTAGAACGTACAACCTAGAACGTACAACCTAGAACGTACAACTTACAACGTACGACTTTCACCTACGCTCCCCGCTGTTCCACCGGCACATACGGCGCTGGATACTGCGGTCCGGTGTAGTCGGCGCGGGGGCGGATCAGGCGGTTGTCGTCGTGCTGTTCCAGCACGTGCGCGCACCAGCCGGCGATGCGGCTGATGGCGAAGATTGGCGTGAACAGGTCGATGTCGATGCCGAGCGTGGTGTAGGTGGAAGCGGAGTAAAAGTCGACGTTGGCATTGAGCTTCTTTTGCTCTTTCACAAACAGCTCAATGCTCCGCGACATCTCGTACCACTTGGGATTGGCGTCCTGACCCAGGTCGTGGGACATTTGGCGCAGGTGGGTGGCGCGCGGGTCCTCGGTGGTGTACACGCGATGGCCAAAGCCGGAGATTTTTTCCTTGTTTTCCAGCATCTTGCGGACGTGCTCGACGGGATCTTCGCCGGACGCGTCCACGGCCTGGAGCAGATGCATGACCGCCTCATTGGCGCCGCCGTGCAGCGGGCCCTTGAGGGCGCCGATAGCGCCGGTGATAGCCGAATGCATGTCCGACAGCGTGGCCGCGATGACCCGTGCGGCAAAGGTGCTGGCGTTCAGCTCGTGGTCCGCGTGCAGAATCAGCGCCACATCCAACGCGCGGGTTGCGGTGTCGGTGGGTTTTTCGCCATTCAGCATCCACAGGAAGTTGGCGGCATGGGACAGCGCGGGGTCGGCCTCCACGATCTCCTTGCCCTTGCGGATGCGGTCGAAGACGGCGACCAGCATGGCAATCTGCGCGGTCAGATCGAAGCTCTTGCGCAGATTGGCTTCGTGCGTCGTTGCCTTGGCGTCCGGGTCGTAGATGGAGAGCAGGGAAACGGCGGTGCGCAGCATCTCCATCGGCGACGCCTCTTTGGGCAGCGTCTTGAGGAAGGAGATCACTGGCGGGGGCAGCTTGCGGGCGGCGGCCATCTGCTGCCGGAAGCCGGCCAGCTCCGATGCGGTTGGCAGCTTTCCCTTCCAGAGCAGATACGCGATCTCTTCAAAGCTGGAGCGGTCTGCGAGCTCATGGATGTCGATGCCGCGGTAGGAGAGGATGCCCTTGGCCCCATCGATGAAGCAGATGGAGGACTCGTTGGCGATCACATCCTGGAGACCTCGGGGGCTTGCGGTGGTGGTGGACATGGCGGCATCTCCGTGGGGCAAAAGCTTCAATTTTGAACCTGTTGATTATGGGCAATGGGCAAAACGGTTGTCACGGCCCGCTGTCCGAATATCGTCAAGTCTGACCGGATCTAGGCAGCGCCGGCGGACTTTTGGGTGAAGCGAAACGGCGAAAAGGGTTCGAGGTCGAGGCGTGGCGGACGGCCCTCGAGCAGGTCGGCCATGAGCACGGCCGTGCCTGGCGCCAGCAGGATGCCGTTGCGGAAGTGGCCAACCGCGATGAACTCCGCGGGTTGATCCCCCGAAGGCTCGCGGAGGCTGCCCAGCAGCGGCAGGCCGTCGGCGGTGGCCGGCCGCAGACCGGCCCAGGCCTCCACCAGGGGCGTTTGCCGGGCGTCTGCCAGCGCGGGTAGGTGCTCGACCAGCGCCGCGCCCCGCTGGCGCAGCGCGGCCAGGTCCTGGGGGCTGGTGTCGGTGTTGAAGCCGGCGTCTTCCACGGTGGCGCCGATCAGGGCCGTGCCGGCCTGCGGACCGGCGGTGCGCGGGACCACATATGCGTGCTCGCTGCGGTGTACCTCGCGCAGCTCCGTCCCGGGCGGCAGGCGGACGCGCAGCATTTGGCCCTTGCGCGGAAAGATGGCGGGGGCCTCGGCCCAGGCGCCGGTGGCATGGACCACCATGTGGGCTGAGGTTCCCTTGCCGGGATGTTTGCCCGTGAGTCTGCCTGCGCCTTCGGGGCGTCGGAGAGGGATGCCGGCGCGCTGCACCGCGCTCAGCAGCCCCACCGCCAGCTGGCGCGGGTCGAGTGAGTGCTCGCGGAGGTGCACGGTGCCGCCCTCGGGCAGGTGTTGGACGGTGAGCTCGGTTTGGAACGGGATGGACTCGTCGGCGAGCTTCTCGATGTGGCTTAACAGGGCCGGGTACAGCGCGGCGCTGAGCCGTGCCAGGGGCTTGAGCTGGGGAGGGTTATGGGGGTCGTCGACGGCGAGCATGCCGGCGGCTGCCCAGGAGGCCTGCGTGGCGGCGGCGCGGGGATCGTAGAGGACGACCCGCGCACCGCGGGTGTGCAGCTCCAGGGCGAGGCTCAGGCCGATGATGCCGGCGCCCAGGATCGTCACATCCGCGTGAAACAGCAAGTCAGGGCCCTCAAAGTCCAGTGTAGTTTGTGGTGCGGGGGTTGCGCACGGGGCTACCAAACCTGTTCATCGTCCGTCCATTTGAGATACTTTGGTGACCGCGGTGGAGTTGTTGGCGGTTGCGCAAACTTGAAACAAGGGGTGGCCTATGCAGGAACGGAACGAGGGTGTGGTGGTGGAGCATCGCGCGCCCAACTGGCTGGTAGGCCTTACGGTGCTGGCGCTGTTGGCGGCGCTGGGCGCGCTGGGCTGGGCTCTTTGGCTGCAAAACCACCTGACCCTGACCGAGGGCAAGCTGACCGCGGCCACACGGCAAAGCTCGGACCTGGCTGACAAGATTGAAGACACCAATGAGCGGCTGCGCGCCCAGGGCGAGGCGCTGGGGCAGACGGTCGGGCTGACGCAGAAGCAGCTGGAAGAGCGCAGCGCACAGCTTGCCACTGCGGAAAGAAACGCCGCGCTGACCACGCGCAACCTCCAGCGCCAAACCGTGGCCAACCAGAAGAAGGTGCAGCAGCAGCTGGGCGACGTGCAGACCGATGTTGCGGGCGTGAAGACCGATGTGGGTGGCGTGAAGACGGATGTGGCCTCCACGCAGGCTGATCTGGCCAGCGCCAAAACGCAGCTGACCCGCGTGGTCGGGGACCAGGGCGTGATGAGCGGCCTGATCGCCACCAATCACGACGAGCTGCAACAGCTGCGGCGTCGCGGCGAACGCAATTACTACGAGTTCACGCTGCAAAAGGGCGGACAGGGGCAGGTGGTCGGGACGGTCAAGCTGGCGCTGAAAAAGGCGGACGTGAAGCACTCCAAATACACGATGTATGTCAGCGCCGATGACAAAAACATCGAGAAGAAAGACAAGAATCTCGACGAGCCCGTGCAGTTTTACTCCGGCAAGCAGCCAGCGCTGTACGAGATTGTGGTGAACAACATCAGCAAGAATCAGGTGCAGGGCTACCTGAGCACGCCCAAAAATGTGCCGGGGCCGGTGTCGCTGCCGTAGGAGCCAAGCGCGGCAAGCGCTCAGGGCAGAACGGCGGTTTTGGCGCTCTGGTTGCGCAGCTCGATGGTCACCGTGGCCTTTTGTTTGGTCTGCCAGGCCTCCGCGGTCTGGCCCGGGAAGGGGAGCACCAGTGTGCCTGTCCGGGTCTGCCCTGGTGCGATGGTTTCGTCATCGGTGATGGGTGCGGGGGCGCGCTGACCAATCTCCGGGAAGATGACCTCAAGGCGCTTCAGGTCGCTGGCGGAGAGCAGGTTGGCCTCGGCCACCGTGCCGTCCGCGAAGGTGACGTGCGCGGTGGCGCCGTTGATCTGGAGCGGAAACCGCAGCCTGTCGGTCAGGCTCACCTTCGCGAGGACGTAAAGGTCGTCCTCGCTGGACGACGTGGGCGCATCCAGCACGTGGGTTCCATTGCCGGTGGTGCCCCCCAGAGCGCCAAAGGTGGTGTGCGGCGCATAGGGCTGCACGGAGATCACCTTGAATTCGGCGACATGATGCGGGTTGAAGTAAAAGATGGCTGCAGCGGCTGCGGCCAGAAGGAGCAGTGAAACGAGAAGGGCGGGGAGCATGCTGGAGGTGCGCGCGGGAGCGATCTTGAGCTCGGCCATGGTGCGAAAAGCATAGCCTGCGGGCGATGCGTTTGGCACGTCACCCGGCGCGTATCTTGGGTAACCGTCTGCCATCGCTTAGGGTCGGGTGCGAAGTGCCGCCAGAAAAGCGTCCGCCGGCAAACAGTTCAGCACGTCCGCAGCGATCAACCAGGCACGCCGCAGCTGCACGATGCCGTTGTCGATCAGGTCCAGCTCGTCGATGGCGTGCGCGTCGGTGTTGACGACGATCTTGCAGCCCAGTTCCCTGGCGCGGCGCAGGTTCAGGTCGGAAAGATCGGCGCGGGCGGGCGCGGCGTTGTGCTCCACGGCGATGCCGAGGCGGGCGGCGGTGGGCAGCAGCTGTTCCAGGTCCACCTTGTACGGCTCGCGCTTGAGCACCTTGCGCCCCGTGGGATGGCCCAGGATCTGCACATATGGGTTTTCGCAGGCGCGCAGCACGCGTGCGGTGACCTCGTCGGCGCTCTGGCTGAAGCCGGAGTGCACGCTGGCGATGACGATGTCGAGCTGCGCGAGTGTTTCTTCGTCCAGGTCCATGGTGCCGTCAAGCAGGATGTCGCACTCGATGCCGGCGAAGAGGCGAAAGGGCCGCTCGGGCTTGCGCGCGGTGGCCTCGTCTTCACGCAAAAGCCGCTCGTAGCGCGCCCATTGCGGTCCGTCGCCGGCGGCGAACGCATCGGCAAGCTCCGTGGAGACCTGACGAATGCGAGCGGCGTGCGCCAGGGCGCGCCGCTCGTCCATGCCGTTGGTCATGGCGAGGTTTTTGGAATGGTCGGTGATGGCGATGAACTCGAGCCCGCGGGCGATGGCGGCCTCGGCCATCTCGCGGATGGAGTTGGAGCCGTCGGACTCAAAGGTGTGCATATGGACATCGCCGCGAAGGTCGCTGCGGACGATCAGCTGCGGCAGCTCGTGGCGGGCGGCGGCCTCGATCTCGCCGCAGTTCTCGCGCAGCTCCGGCGGGATGTACTGGAGATCGAGCGCGGCGTAGATCTCCTCTTCTGTTGCCGAGGCGATCACACGGTTGTCTTCCAGGCGCAGCAGGGCGTACTCGCTGAGCGTGTAGCCGCGCTTGATGGCGCGCTGGCGCAGGGTGACATTGTGGTGTTTGGAGCCGGTGAAGTATTGCAGCGCGGCGCCGTAGCTGGCGCGCGGCAACAGGCGCACGTCCACCTGCAGGTTATTGCGCAGCGTGAAGCTGACCTTGTTTTGCCCCTTGGCGAGCAGCCTGTCGATCAACGGCAGAGAGGCAACGTGCTCCACCGCGGCTGCCACGACCTCCGGCTCGCAGGCTGGCCCGGTCACCAGCAGGTCCAGGTCGCCCACAGACTCCTTGCCGCGGCGCAGCGAGCCCGCGGGGATGATGGTGTCGATGCCCGGGAACGCGCGGATGAGCTCGCTGATGCGTTCGGCGTGGCCGCGTGCCACGTCGATGCGAAAGCGCGAGGTGTTTTTGCGGTAGTCCTCGATGCCTTTGAGCAGCTTGTCGGTGAACTTCTGGCCCATGCGCGGCAGGGTGAGCAGATCGCCGCGTTTGGCGGCCTCTTCCAGCGCGTCGACATCGGCCACGCCCAGCGCGGAATGGAGCAGCGCGACGGTTTTGGGCCCCATGCCGGGCAGCCGCAGCAGCGTCAGCATGGAGGGCTTGTAGCGCGACAGCAGCTCGTCGCGCAGCGGCATGGTGCCGGTGGCGACCAGGTCGCGGATGTTGGCCGCCATGCCCTTGCCGATGCCGCCGATGGAGAGCAGCGCCTTGGGGTCGGCGTCGGGGCGGGTCAGGGTTTCCAGCTGCGTCGTCTGCTGTTCCACGGCCTCCGCCGCGCGCCGGTAGGAGCGCACGCGGAACGGGTCGGCGCCGTCGATCTCGAGCAGGGCCGCGGTCTCATCCAGCAGGCGGGCAAGGGTGATGTTGTCCATGGTGGACTTAGCTCTTCTTGCCGGCTTTCGCGGCCTGGCGCAGCGAGGCATAGAGCAGCACGCCGATCAGGGTCTTGCCATCCTCGATTTTGCCCTCGTGGATGAGGCGCATGACCTCGGAGAGCGGCGTCATCTGCAGCTCAATGCGCTCATCCTCTTCCGGGGTCGCCTCGCCGAGGGTGAGGTCTTCGGCGAAGAGGATGTTCATGGCCTCGGAGACAAAGCCGGGCGAGGCGTAGTAGGTCACGTGTTTGGACCACTTCTTCGCGCGGTAGCCGGTTTCTTCAATCAGCTCGCGTTTGGCGGCGGGGATCAGCTTTTCGCCGGGCTCGATGCGGCCGGCCGGCAGCTCCAGGAGGAACTTGTCGGCGGCGTGCCGGTACTGACGGATGAGCAGGATGCCCGGGTCTTTGGGTTTGGTGGCGGTATCGACGGCGAGGATGACGACCGAGCCGTTGTGGCGCACCACGTCGCGCGTGGCGGTGACGTTGCCGGGCTCCCTGACTTCATCGTGGGTCACCCAGAAGACCTTGCCGCGGTAGACCTCTTCCGACTTGAGGACCTGGGCCTTGCCGGTCAGCTTTTTGGCTGCGACTTTGGCCGGAGTTTTTGCCGAGGGCTTCGATGCGGCCGGCTGCCTGCGCCTGGCCGGGGCCGCGGCAGCGGATGTGTCGGTATTCTGTTTGGGTTTGGTTGCGGTCGCCATGCCTTTTCACACTACATCATGTGCATCCGGGTGAAGTGAATGCATCGGCGAATCGTCCGTTGCATCCAAAGGGGCAGCGGATCATCCTCAACCTTTCACCAGGAGACAGCAGGGACGCGATGCAGTCTGAGTGTTACCCCATCTCGACGCTGCCCGGGACTTCCGCGCTGTTTCGTGACTTCGCCGAGGCGACCGATCCGGGGACGGTGGCTCGCCTGCGCGGTTGGTATCCGGCCGATCCGTTTCGCATGGACTGGACGCGTTCCGCACCGGCGCTGCCCCAAGCGCATCGAGAGACACTGGCCGACGCGCTCGGGGAACAGGCAGCGCTGTTTGGGGCGTCGCCGGCGTCGCTGGCGAACATCGAGCGCTTGCGGCATGGGGCCGCCGCGGTCGTGACCGGCCAGCAGGTGGGGCTGTTTGGGGGGCCGCTGCTGACGCTGCTCAAGGCGGCTACCGCCGTGCGCAAGGCACAGGACGCCACTCGCGGGAGCGGACGCGAGCACGTACCGGTGTTTTGGCTGGCCAGCGAGGACCACGATCTGCCGGAGGTGGACCAGGTCCACCTGCTCGGCAAGGACGGCGTCGCCACGCTTTCGCTTGGCCTCCAAAACCCGGGTGGCTCGCCCGTGGGCGGTTTGCGCACCGGGGCCGCCAGTGGAGACGCGCTGGACGGGGCGTTGCACGAGGCGCTGAACCGCGCGGAGGAGCTGCTTGGCTTTGCGCCGGTCTGCGACTGGCTGCGCGACGCCTACACCGATCACGACGGCTACACGGCCACCCTGGCCAGCGCCATGGGCCGCCTGCTCAGCCGGGTGTTCGCCGCGCAGGGGCTGGTGGTGATGGATGCGGCGGACCGCGTCTTCCACGAGCTGGGCAAACCTGTGCTGCGAGCGGCGCTGACCGAGGCGGATGCGCTCCAGTCGGCGCTGCTGGCGCGCTCCGCAGAGCTCGAGCGCGCGGGTTACCACGCGCAGGTCAAGGTCGCCGAGGGCATGAGCCTGCTGTTTCTGCTGGAGCCGGGCGCGGCTGGCCGCCAGGAAGGCCGCCAGACGGGCCTCATGGAACGCAAGCCGCTGCGCCGGACCGCCGACGGCACCTGGAAGGCGGGCAGCCGGGCCTACACCACGGCCGACCTGCTCGCCATCCTGGACCGCGAGCCCGAGCGCCTGAGCCCCAACGCCCTGCTGCGGCCGGTCATGCAGGATGCCATCTTGCCCACGGCCGCCTACATCGGCGGACCGGCGGAGATTGCCTACTTTGCCCAGTCCGCGGTCGTGTACGAGCGCATCCTGGGACGGGTGACTCCGGTGATCCCGCGGCTTTCCGCCACGCTGGTCTCCCCGGAGGTCGCCGGCATCATGGCCCGGCAGGAGGTCGACCTGCCCCAGGTGATCGCCGCCCGCACCGCGGCGGAGTTGGCGGTGCGCCTAGGCGCGCGCGCCCTGCCCATCGAGGCCAAGCGCAGGCTGGCCGCGGCCGGCAATGCCCTGGACGGCGAACTGCAGGCCCTGCTCACCTACATGGAGGCGCTAAGCCCGGAGCTGGGGCGGGCCGCCGGCGTGAGCGGCAGCAAGATGCGCTACCAGATGAACCGCCTGCGGCGCCTGGCCGCGCGCTTCGAGGTGGAGCGCACAGGCGCTCTGCGCAAGCAGGCTGCCGCGCTGGTGCTCAACCTGTTTCCGGACGAGCACCTGCAGGAACGGCTCGTCGGCGGCGTCCAGTTCCTGGCGAAGTTTGGGGACGATCTGCCGCAGCTGCTGGTGGAACATGCCGGCCAGGAATGCCCGGGGCATCGGGTGCTGTTTTTGTAGCGCATGTTTGCTGTGTACCGTGGAGAGTCTTGCCTCTTTTGTTTGTCCTTCCCGAAGGGAGTCTGCTTCTGCCCCGAAGAGAGTCGGCTTCTGCCACTTTTGTTTGTCATTCCCTAAGGGAATCTGCGGTTCCTGTCGGCGGCAACGAATTCAAGGACTTGATCAAAGTTTTTTGGCGCGGAAGCCTCGTAGCTGTACCCGGTCGGCTATAGGGCGGGCTTTCAGCCCTCTCGGGTGCACCGGCCCTAACCCAGGCCTTCGGCCTGGGCTGGTATAGGTTGCGCCCTTGGCGCTGGGTACGGCAGCTGTGATTTGCGTTAGCGAAGGTCTGGTCAAGTGCCCGAAGGTCGGTCGCCGCCCGGGAGGAACGCAGATTCCCTGCGGGAATGACAACAAAAAGCAAACACGCCTTACTTCACAGCAAGCACGCCTTACTTCACAGCAACACGCCCTACTTCACAGCAAAACGCCCTACTTCACGTCCGGGCCGCGCCCTTCGGCGTAGTCTGCGAGGACCTTGTCCATCTTGGCGGGGGTCAGGTCCTCGTGGAAGTCGTAGTTGACCTGCACGGCGGGGGCCCAGCAGCAGGCGCCGATGCACTCCACCTCTTCCAGCGAGAACAGGCCATCGGGCGTGACGCCCTTGTGCCCGATGCCGAGCGTCTTTTTGCAATGGTCCAGCAGCTCATAGCCGCCGCGCAGCATGCAGCTGATGTTGGTGCACACCTGCACGTTGTACTTGCCCGCGGGCACGGTGCGCAGCATGGAGTAGTAACTGAGCACGTTGCGGACGTCGAGCTCCAGCAGGTCGAGACGCTGGGCGATCTCGGCGACGACCTCGTCGGAGACGTAGCCGACCTCATCCTGCGCGTAGAGCAGCATGGGGACCAGGGCGGAGCGCTTGAGCGGGTACAGCGTCACCAGCCGGTCAAAGCGCGCGGCGAGCTCGGGGGAAAAGATGGTGTTGGCAATCGCGGCCATAGCTTAGGCTCCATCATACGGCCTCAGCCCGCCTCCGGTGCAGGACCGAACGCTTCCGGTTCGATCCCGCGCAGGCCGCGCTCCCGGCGCTTACAGGTGATACAGGCGGTCGGCGCCGTAGACCAGGCCCAGGGTGATGGCGGCGATGGCGACCTCGCCGATGGCCCCGACCAGGAACGGACGCACACCCTGCCTGCTGAGGTCGCGAAAACTGGTGCGCAGACCGACGCCGGCAAAGGTGAGCAGAAAGAACCAGCGCGACAGATTGCCGAGCGCCGTCAGCTGCGGTTTGGCAAAGACGCCGGCGGTGGCCAGCACCGAGATCAGCAGAAACCCGAGGACGAACTTGGGGAACTTGCGCCACAAAAACGAGGCCTTGTTGCCCACGTGCGTGGCCTGGCCTTGGGAGGCCCAGTAAACCGCGTAGCCGAGCACCACGAAGCCGATCATGGCGTTGCGGCAGGTTTTGGCCAGCACGGCGAACTTGCCGGCGACGTCGGAGTACATGGCGCCGGCCGCGGTGGCCTCGGCGGTGTTGTCCACCGCAAGCCCGGTCCAAAGGCCATAGGCGTGGTCGCTCATGTGCAGGGCATGGCCGATCAGCGGAAAGAAGACCAGCGAGATCGCACCCAGCGCGAGGATCGCGGCGATGGCATAGGAGCTGTCTTCTTCATCGGCCTCGATGGCGCCCTGGGTGGCGATGATGGCCGAAACGCCGCACACCGAGGAGCCCACGGCCAGCAGCGTGACCAGCTTGGGCGAGAGCCGGAAGCCGCGGCCCAGCAGAGTCATAAAGGTGAGCGCCAGGGCAAGCTCAAAGAAGACCAGCAGCAGCGAAATGCCGCCCATGCGGGCCAGGTCGCCCAGGATGAAGCGCGCGCCCAGCAGCACGATGCCGGCCTTGAGCCAGAACTCATAGGTGGCCATGCCGCGGCGAAAGACGGCCGGCAGGCCGAGGGTGTTGGAGATGAGCAGGCCGATGGCGATGGCCCACAGGACGTATTCGATGTTGGGCAGCACAAGGTGGTGCGCCTTGCCGTAGCGGTTGATGGTTTGCTCGATGAGCTTGCCCGCGTAACCCACCGCGGCGAGCAGCGCGATGCCGGGCAGCAGGCCGAACAGGCCGCGGAGCCCGCCGGGCGAGGAGATCTGGGGTAGAACGACGGCCTCTTCGGCCAGGGCGACGGAATCAACAGGGGACATGGTGGGCAGGGTCTCCGGACTTACCAGGGAACGGACTTGAGCAGGTGAAAGCGAACCAGGGCGGCCAGCACCAGGGCGAGCAGAACCGCCCAGGTATCTGGCGAAAGACGGCGCACGGGGGCCGGCATAGGGGACTCCTTACGGGGCAGCCTGCCATGCACGAATGCGTTCGCGCGTGGAACGGGTTAGCCGTGTTGAAGCTGCAGGTTTTGGGGATGGGGGAACGGGCGGCGCTAGCGGACCGAGCGATGAAAACGGCAACGGCAACAACAACAGCGCACAGGCAAGGGCCGGGGGGAGGCGGGATAAACGGCGGCTCGCATGCTTGGGGTGTTAGAGATAGCACATCGGGGCGCGGCGCTGCAGATTTTCTTTCAGCGGTTCAGTTTTCACAGAGATCCTTCGCGTTGCTCAGGATGACGGGTCAACGGCTTTGGGTACACCTGAGTGACCTTCGCCCTAATGAGGGTCTGATTTATTCAAAAAAGCTTGCTTCAGGGACTAAAGCCCGGCGTGTTCTCAAGCACTTACGGCATAGCTAAAGCTATGCCCCTTCCGAAAGCCCGAATACATCAGAGGTTCCCTAACGCAGGTTCCTTCGGGAACGACAACAAAGAGGCAAAGGCCCCTGTACACCACGACTTGGTGTCGGCTTGACGGGGTTCGGCTTATAAAACCGGGTGGAGCAGCTCGCGGGTGAAGCGTTCCGCTGCCATATCCATCCCCTCGGCCGGTTCGGTTCCGAGGGTGACCGTGCCGTCGTGGTTGAGATGGAACGGCATCGGCGGCGCATCGTCACGCTCCATCGCCGTGGGGGTGAAGTGCATCCACCGTGGCCCCACCCGCAGCGTGATGGCGTCCGCGCTGACCTCCACGACCGCGTGCTGGGCCGCGCCCAGGCCGTGCGCGGCGGCGTAGGAGCGCAGCAGCGAGGCCCACGACGTCCACAGCTCCCGATGTAGTGCCGCCGCGCTCACCATAGGTCTCATTGTGACATCTGGCCGGGGCGCGCCGGGCGGGCAAAACGCCGCCGGCGGGCGCTTGCGCGGGCTGAAAGCGATGCGCCGTCGCTCGCCGCCCGGCGCAAACGGCCGCGCTACACTGGACAGAGCCAAATGCCCATCGTCCAGCTCAAAAACGTCCGCAAAGTGTATGAGAGCAAAGTCGCCGTAGAGGGCTTGTCGCTGGAGATCGAGCCGGGAACGATGTTTGGGCTGCTTGGCCCCAACGGCTCGGGCAAGACCAGCTCCATCCGCATGATGATCGGCATGACGGTGCCCGATTCCGGCTCCGTGGAGTTGTTTGGGCAGCCGTTTGATCGCGCCGCGCTCCATCGCATCGGCTACCTGCCTGAAGAGCGCGGGCTCTACAAGAAGATGAAGGTGATCGAGCAGCTGATCTTTCTCGGCCAGCTGCATGGGCTTGACGAGGCCACAGCCCGCAAACGCTCGCTCGTGTGGTGTGAGCGCCTGCAGATCACCGAAGCGGTGGACAAGCGCACCGACGAGCTTTCCAAGGGCATGCAGCAGAAGATCCAGTTCATCGCGGCGCTGCTCCATGAGCCCGAGCTGATCATCATGGACGAGCCCTTCAGTGGTCTGGACCCGGTGAACGCGGCGCTGCTGCAGGACACGCTGGTGGACCTGCGCCGCGAGGGCAAGGCCATCCTGTTCTCGACGCACCGCATGGACCAGGTGGAAAAGCTGTGCGACGCCATTGCTATCATCTACGGGGGCAAGCTGGTGCTGGAAGGCACGGTGCGCGAGGTCAAGGGGCGCTACCCGCGCAACCGCGTGCAGATGGTATTCAGCGGACCGGACCGCTTCCTCGATCATCCCTCCGTGGTGGAAGCCAAGGTGTATGCGGGCATCGCGGAGATCACGGTGCAGTCGCCCGAGGCCGCGCAGCAACTACTCGCCGAAGCGATTCGTGGCGGGGTTGAGGTGACGCGCTTTGAGGTGATGGAGCCGACGCTGGAGGAGATTTTTATCGAGTCCGTGAAGGGCACGCCGGAGTTTCAGGCGGCCGGAGGTCTGGTGCATGCATAGCTCCCTCACCAACGTCTTTTTGATCGCCCGGCGGGAGTACCTGGAGCGGGTGCGCGCCAAAAGCTTTCTGGTGATGACGGTGCTGATCCCGGCGCTGATGGGCGGTGTGCTCTACGCCATGAGCTTTATGACGCACAGCATGGGGTCCGCGAGGCACATCGCGGTGCTCACCGACGACCCTCACTTTGCCACGGACTTCACCACCGAGATTGCCAGCACGCAGTCCGGCGCCAAGCCGGTGGTTGACGTCGTGACCCCCGTTTCCGCCGCCAACCAGGCGCGGCTGGACCGCGAGCTGAAGGCCAAGGCGTCCACGCTGGACGGCTACCTGGTGGTGACCCCGGCGGCGGGTGCCGGCGGTCGTCCCGGCTTTGAATGGGTGCCCAAGGTGCAGTCCGATGTGGTGACGCGCGGCCGCGTGGCCGATGCGGCGCGCGAAGCGTTGACCCGGGAACGACTCTCCAGGTCCGGCATGGCGCCCACCGAGGTGAATTCGCTGCTGCGGCCCGTGGAACTGACCTCGGCGGGCGGCAAGGGCGACCGCGCGGGGGCGGCCGTGGCCAGCGCCTATGGCATGTATTTTCTGATGTATTTCGTCATCCTGTTCTACGGGATGAACGTGGCGCGGTCGATCATCGAAGAAAAGACCTCGCGCGTGTTTGAGGTGTTGCTGGCGACCATCAAGCCTGCGGAGATGCTGGCCGGCAAGGTCATTGGTGTGGGCGCGGTCGGGCTGACGCAGGTGGGCATCTGGATTATGCTCGCGCTGGGCGTGCTGAAGTTCGGCACGCTCGGTTCCGACACGCACATCCTGCCGACCCCCGGGCAGACGGCGCTGTTTGTGGTGTTCTTTCTGCTGGGCTATCTGCTGTACTCCTCCATTGCCGCGGCCCTGGGCGCCATGACCAACTCCGAACAGGAGCTGCAGCAGATGCAGATCTTCCTGATGCTGCCGCTGATCATCAGCTCCCTGGTGATCTTTATCGTGATCACCAACCCGGACGGCGCTGTGTCCAAGGCCTTCTCCTTTTTCCCGTTCACCACGCCGTTGATCATGTATTCGCGGGTGATTGTGGGGCATCCCGGCGCGGGGGCGGTGACCGCATCGATCGCCATTCTGGTGGCCACCATCGCCGTTGTGCTGTGGCTGGCCAGCCGCATCTACCGTGTAGGCATCCTGATGTACGGCAAAAAGCCCAACCTGCCGGAGATCATGCGCTGGCTGCGCTACAGCTAGCCCCTGGACCCCGCCCCGCATGGAAATCGATCTGGCCAAAGCGGGGCTTGCGTTGCCCGCGGAGTTCCGGGAGCTCAGCTGCCCGGTTTGCATCGTGGGCGCGGGCATCGCCGGCCTGGTGTTGGCAGACCGCCTGGCCGCGGCCGGCGTCGATGTGGTGCTGCTGGAGGCCGGCGGACCCGAGCCCAGCTTCGCCGACGTGGAGCTCGCCGGCGAGCCGCACCAGGGCAGCCGTGAGGGCCGGCCGCGCGCCCTGGGCGGGAGCTCGCTGCTTTGGGGAGGGCAGCTGCTGCCCATGCTCCCCGGCGCGGATTGGCCCGTGAGCCTGGGGGAGCTGGAGCGCTTCCGCGGCGACGTGCATCGGCTGCTCCGGGTTGACGATCTGGCCTACGAGGCGGACGCTTTTCTTCAGGATGCCGGCGAGCATGCCGGCTGGAATGCCGGCCAGCCTGCCTCCCGCGTGCCGGCGCAGTTGCCCGGGTTCGTGACGCGGCTGTCCAAGTTCGCGCCGTTTTCGCAGCGAAACCTGGCGAAGTCGCTGGGCAGGGAACTGGCCCGGCACCCGCGGGTGCGCTTGCTGCTGCACTCCCATGTGACCGAGCTGCTCTTGGACGCGGCGGGCCGGCGGGTGCGTGCCGTGGAGGTGCGTGGGCCGCTGGGGCAGCGCCTTTCCGTTGCGGCGGGGCAGGTGGTGATCGCCGCGGGCACGGTGGAAACCTGCCGTCTGCTGCTGGCGTCCCGGTCGCAGCAGAAGCAGGGGATTGGCAACGGGGGGGACCGGGTTGGGCGTGACTTCCATGACCACCTCACGGCGGAGGTCGCCCGTTTTGAGGGCACGGCGCGGGCGAAAGCGGTCCATCGCTTCCGTCCCTGGGTCGTGGGCGGGCCGGGCGGCACGGTCCACGCCTTTAAGTGGGAGGCCGATGAGCCCCTGCGGCGCAGGCTGCGCCTGAATCCTGCGCTGGCGCACATCAGCTTCACGGAGCCGGACAGTTCCGCACTGGCCGCCCTGCGGGGACTGCTGCGGGCGAGGCAGGGCGGCGGCGGCTTCCAGCCCTGGCGCTGGGGGGCGGTGCCCCAGGGCGTGCGCGACGGGTTTCGGCTCTGGCAGGAGGCCGCCACCGAGGGCCGGCGCTACGTTTCGCCGGAGGCCGAGGTGGCGCTGCGCTTCAACGTCGCCCAGGGGGTGCCCTCGCGCTCGCGCATCCTGCTGGGGGAGGGGCGCGACCGCTTTGGCCAGCCGCTCCCCCGGGTGGAGTGGCACCATGCACCGGAGGACCTCCGCACCCTGCGCCTGCTGGCAGGGCATCTGCGGAGGCGCTTCGCCGCGGCGGGCTTCGAGGGGATGCGCTGGCATCCGGACGCCCTGCCCCGGCAGCGGCCGCTCTCCAGAAAATCCCAGGGAGAGCAGTCCTGGCGGGAGCTGGATCGCCCCTGGCCGGGGCTGGAAGACGCCCGGCACGCCATGGGCGGGGCCGCGATGGGTCTGGACCCGCGGAGCAGCGTGTGCAGCCCCGACCTGAAGGTGCATGGGGTCGAAAACCTCTATCTGGCCAGTGCCGCGGTGTTTCCGGACGGGCGACCGCAGCTGCCCACCCTGACCCTGATGGCGTTGACGATGCGGCTGGGCGAGCATCTGCGGCGGCTGCTCCGCGCCGGCCGGTGAGGCGCCGCAGCCCGCGCCGCCGGTACACTCGGCATCATGCCTTCGTTCAGCCGCCAGCAGAGGCTGCTGCTCGCCCTTGTGCCCCCGCTGGCGGCGGGCCTGATCCGTGCGCTGGGGGCGACTTGGCGGGTGGTGGACCGGCAGGCCCCCGGAGCGCTGGTCGGCCACACGCTGCCCGGGCCCACCGTGTTCGCCTTTTGGCACGAGTCCCTGCTGAGCTGCGCGTACCGCTTCCGCGGGCTGGGGATAGCCATCCTGATCTCGCGCTCCTTTGACGGCGAGCTGATCGCCCGCACGGTGGAGCGGCTCGGGTTCGTCGCGGTGCGCGGGTCGAGCAGCCGGGGCGGGGCCGCGGGGCTGCGCGGCATGGCGGCGGCCTACGGGGCTGGCCGGATCTGCGCCTTTACCGCCGACGGTCCCAAGGGGCCCAGGCGCACAGCCAGGCCCGGCCCGGTGCAGCTGGCGCGGCTGACCGGCGCGCCCGCCATCGGCTGCTTCCACGCGGAGCCGGAGCGAGCCTGGCGTCTGCGTTCCTGGGATCGCTTCGCCATCCCCAGGCCGTTCACGACCGTCTGTTTCGGCTGGGCGGCCCACGTCCCTCCGGAGCCGGACGCGCTGCAGCAGGGCCTGGACAGCGCGGTGGCGCTGAGCGGGGCGGCGGCGAGGGACGGGCGCGCGGACCCGGTCGCGGTCCCGGGCGTAGATCCAGGCGCAGATTCAGGCGCGCACCTACACTGAAGGGGACGATGCTTGTCTCGGATTTTGACTTCGCTCTGCCCCCGGAGCTCATCGCGCAGCAGCCGCCGGAGGTCCGCGGTACCAGCCGCATGCTGCAGCTTCACCGCCGCACCGGCGCCTGGCAGGACCGGGTGTTCGCCGACCTGCCCGAGCTGCTGGAGCCGGGCGACCTGCTGGTCCTGAACGACACGCGCGTGCTGCCGGGGAGGCTGTTTGCGACGCGCCGTGGTCTGCACACCCAGGGCGGTGCGCCGGCGCCCAGCGGCGTGCTGGAGGTGCTGCTGACCGAGCCGGCCGGCGACGCCGCCGAGGCCCCCCGCTGGAACGCCCTGGTGAAGCCCGCCAAAAAGGCCCCCGTGGGCGAAACCCTGCTTTTTGCCCAGACACCCGGCGAATCTCCGCTGCTGGAGGCCCGGGTCGTCGCGGCCGGGGAGTTTGGCGAGCGCACCCTGCAGTTTGCCCCGGTGGCGGACTTTCCGGCCGCCCTGGAGCGGATCGGGTCCTTGCCGCTGCCGCCCTATATCCGTCGCGAGCGCACCGAACCCAACACCGCGGAAGACCGCAGCCGCTACCAGACCGTGTACGCCGAGCCGGGCGAGGGCAGAAGCGCCGCCGCGCCCACCGCCGGCCTTCACTTTACCCCGGAGCTGCTGGAGCGGGTGGCGGCCCGCGGGGTGGAGGTCGCCCGCATTACCCTGCACGTCGGTCTGGGCACCTTTCAGCCGGTGCGGGTGGAGCGCACCGAGGACATCCGCCTGCACGCCGAGCCCTACACCCTGAGCCCGGCCGCGGCCGCGGCGCTGAACCGGGCCTGGGCCGAGGAGCGGCGCATTGTGGCCGTGGGCACCACCACCACGCGCACGCTGGAACACGTGGCGCGCCGCTTTGAGGCGCAGCATGGGCCCCTGAGCCAGGCCAACCCTCTGGCCCTCGCCCCCCACAGCGGCAGCACCGGGCTTTTCCTCTCGCCCGGACCGCAGGGCGATGACGGTTTTCGGCTGGTCGGCGGCCTGCTGACCAACTTTCACCTGCCGCAATCGACGCTGCTGATGCTGGTCAGCGCCTTTGCGGGAGGGGAGCGCGTCCTGGCCGCCTACCGGCACGCGGTGGAGGCGCGCTATCGCTTCTTCAGTTACGGCGACTGCATGCTGATTCTGTAGCCCGGGGAGCCGGCGCCCGTGGAGCTCCGAAACGCAGATTCCCTGCGGGAATGACAACAAAACTGCAACAGCCAAAGTACATTCGGGAAGGTTTTGGCCTACCCGTGGCGGAAGCGCTGCTCAAACTGCTGGATCAGGACATGCACCTGCGCCGGCCAGGGGCGGTCGCCCTGCCCGCGCAGCGTTTCCACCCACAGCAGCACGCCGCGGTCGGATCCGGCGGAGGGCGCATACACCCGCAGCGTAGCCAGATCATGGTCGCCCGGCCCGAAGCTGATTCCCGTGGGCTCGACGGGAAGCACCATCAGCGTCAGGTCCGCGGGCTGACCGGCGGTGGTCTCCGCCTTTCCCAGGGTTCCGACCAGGGTGCGGAGCTGGCGCAGCGTGGAGCGGTCCATGGGACCGGCCTGCACTGCCACCGTGTGCGCGCGGTCCCACGCGAGCTGCAGCGCGGACCAGTGGCACACATACTCTCCGCGCTGGAGGGCACAGCCCGCATCCGGCGCCAGGACGCGCTGCGCCCACGCGGGTGTTGCCAAAATGAGCGGGGCAAACAGGAGCGGGGCCAGCGCTCTTTTCCTTACAGCAAATGTCATGCCCTGCACTCTAGCGCACCTCGCCGCGCCAAGGCGAATCGCCGGTGCACTGCGTGGGCTGAACAGCGACCGCCGGGCGAGCGGGACGCGGTGGCATCCTAAGGGGAAGTGACCGCGATGCCCGACAGCCAGAACAAGCCCAGCCCCACGCCCGCCTCCCCCGCCGCCGCCAAGGCGCCCGTCTATCTGCTGGACACGATGGCCTTTATCTTCCGTGCCTACCATGCCATGCAGCGCTCCCGGCCCATGTCCACGCGCACGGGCATTCCCACGGCGGCCACCTATGTTTTCGTGAACATGCTGAACAAGCTGCGGGAAGACTTCAACCCTGTTTACCTCGCCGCGGTGTATGACGTGGGCCGGCCGGTGCATCGCAACGAGCTGGCCGGGCAGATGAAGGACGTGCAAAAGTTCAACATCAAAACACAGCAGTTTGAGACGGTCGAGTACGGCGGCTACAAGGCCAATCGCACCGAAACGCCGCCCGACCTCATCCAGCAGCAGCCCTATATCCGGCGGGCGCTGGAGGCGTTTCGCATCCCCATCGTCTTTTACGAGGGTTTTGAGGCCGACGACGTCATCGGCACCCTGAGCTGTCAGCTGAGCGCGCTGGGGCATCAGGTGTACGTCGTTTCGAGCGACAAGGACATGATGCAGCTGGTCAACAGCCAGGTGTCGATCCTGAACCCGACCAAGGACAACCTGATCCTCGACCCGAGCGGCGTCGAGCAGACGCTGGGGGTTGCGCCGCAGCGGGTGGTTGACGTGATGGCGCTGCGTGGCGATGCCATCGACAATGTCCCGGGCGCGCCGGGCATCGGCGACAAGGGATCGGTCGAGCTGATTCAGCAGTTTGGGACGGTGGAGGCCGCCATCGCCGCCGCGACCGAGCAGCCGGAGGCCATCAAGCGCAAGACCTATCGCGAGTCCCTGGCCAACAACAAGGACAACATCCTGCTCTCCAAGGAGCTGGTGACGATCCACACCGCGGTCCCCATTGAGGCCGACCTCCAGCTGATGCGGACGCCCCCGCCGGACACCGCAGCCCTGCGCAAGTTGTACACAGAGCTGGAGTTTACGACGCTGCTGAAGTCGCTGGCGCCGGATGTCGAGGAGACCGTCCCCGAGTACGTGGCGCAGGCCACCGACGCCGAGCTTGCCCGGCTTTTGGACGAGGCGCGCGCGCAGGGGCATCTGGCCATCGCCCTGGCGGAGACCACGCAGGCGGTCAGCGAGGAGGTCGCGGGCGAGCCCGGGGATGCGGGCGCCGATGCCGAACTGGAGGGCACTGCGGAAGCGGAGCCGGAGCCTGCCCAGACCATGTCGCTCTTTGGCGGCGCCGTGACGGTGGAGGCCACCCCCGAACATCGGCCTGAGGCGAACAAGGAGGCCGGCCGGCGCATCGGACTGGCCGTTCAGTCGAGCCTGGGGCTGGAGGTCGCCCTGGAGGCTCCGGGATTGCAGGCGGCGCTGAGCGACCCCGCGCTGCCCAAGCAGGTGCATGACCTGAAAGCGGTGCTACGCGCCCTGGAGGCGCACGGGATTCCGCTGGCCGGCGAGATCACCGACGTGATGCTGGAAAGCTATTTGGTGAACCCCACGCACGGCTCGCACACGCTGGTGGACATCGCCGCACGCACCACCAGCCGCGCGCTGATTCATCAGCCGACGAAAGAAAATCCCGCCGATCCGAAGCGGTTGGCCGAGGCCGCGGCGGCAGTGACGCGACTGGGGACGGCGTTGCAGGAGCAGCTCGCCGAGGCGTCGACGATGGAGCATGCGATCCCGAAGGATGAGCCGGGGCTGGGTGGAGCGCTGACGCCGGAGATGTTGTTCAACGACAAGGCCCTGAGCCCTGCTTCATCGGCCCTAGTCCCTGCCTTGCCGCCCCTGGGCCCGGACTCGCCGCTGACAGACGTTTACCGCCAGATCGACCTGCCGCTTGTGCCGGTGCTCTTGCGCATGGAACAGGCCGGGGTGCGCGTGGACCTGTCTCTGCTGGGGGAGATGGGGTCGCGTTTGGCGGTGAGCATCGACGACCTTGCGGAGCGGGTTTACGCCAGCTCGGGGCATCGCTTCAACATCAACTCGCCCAAGCAGCTTGGCGATGTGCTGTTCAACCGCATGGATCTGCCCAAGCCGCTGAAGTACGGCAAAGGCAAGGTGGTATCCACCGCGCAGGACATTCTGGAAGATCTGGCACAGCACCACCAGGTGCCCGCGTTGGTGCTGGAGCACCGTCAGTTGCAAAAGCTCAAGTCGACCTACCTGGACCAGCTGCCGTTGCTGGCGGACGCGCAGGGCCGGGTGCACACCACCTTCAACCAGGTGGGCACGGCCACGGGCCGGCTCAGCTCCACGAACCCGAATTTGCAGAACATTCCCATCCGGACCGCAGTTGGACGCGAAATTCGCGCGGCATTTATCGCGGCGGAAGGGAATTACCTGATGTCGGCGGACTATTCGCAGATCGAGCTGCGCCTGATGGCTCATTTTTCGGGGGATCCGCTGCTGGTGGACGCCTACCAGACCGGCAGGGACATTCACACGCTCACCGCCGCGGAGGTCTTCGAGGTCGACCCCGAGACGATGGACAAGGAGACCCGGGCGCGGGCCAAGGCGGTCAACTTCGGCATCGTGTATGGCATCTCGCCCTTTGGCCTCGCGGCCAATCTGGGCATCGACCAGAAGACCGCCCGGGAGTACATCGAGCGCTACTTCAAGCGGTACGCGGGGGTCGCCGAATTCATCGAGCGCACGCTGGCCGAGGTGCGGCGCACCCAGGCCGTCAAGACAGCTTTTGGACGCGTTCGCCCGATCCCGGATATCCAGTCGCGCAACCCCAACCAGCGCGGTTTCGCCGAGCGCACCGCGGTGAACACGCCTTTGCAGGGCACCGCGGCGGACCTGATCAAGATCGCGATGGTGCGCATCGACGCGGAGATCCGCAGGCGTGGCCTGCGCTCCGTGATGACCCTTCAGGTGCACGATGAGCTGCTGTTTGACGTTGTTCCCGCGGAGGTGGAGCAGATGCAGGCGCTGGTGAAGGAGCAGATGGAGGGTGCGGCGCGTTTCCGGGTGCCGATCGTCGCCGAAGTGGGCGTGGGCAGCAACTGGCGCGATATCAAGTAAGGCAGTCCTCAGGCTTACCTTTCACGTCCTCTAGACCGAAGCGGAGAGATCTGCAGGCTGGAGCCCGTGGCACCCTTCAACGGCAGCTGTGCAGCTCTAAAACGCAGATTCCCTTCGGGAATGACAACAAAAAGGCAGGAGCGCTGCCCCGAGGGCGATTTCGCTGTACCTGTACCGCAGCGAGTTCCTTACTTGGCCAGCCCGCTCGCCACGATGTGTGCTGGCAGGTTTGCTGGCACGGCGGTGGCCTCCCGCAGCTGCACGGAGCGGGGCATGCTGCTGCCCCATGTGGGCACCGCCTGCTGAAGGGCGCTGAAGCAGCAGCCGTCGAATTTGGTGGGCACATCCTGGCCGATTTCGGCGAGGATGTCGCGGGCGTCCAGACCTTTGCGATAGGGCCGATCCTCTGCCATGGCGGCGTAGCAGTCGGCCAGGGCGATGACCCGAGACTCCAGGGAGATCTGCTCGGCCTTGAGGCCGAAGGGGTAGCCGGAGCCGTCCAGGCGCTCGTGATGCTCGGCGGCCAGGCTGGCCAGCTCGCGGAAGGCGCCCACCCGCTGCAGAATGGACCCCGAGATGTGGGGATGGCGCATTACCGTAGACCATTCGCGGGCGTCCAGGCGCCCGGGTTTGTCCAGAATGCGATTCGGCACGGCAAGTTTGCCGATGTCGTGAAGAAAGGCCGCGCGGCGGACAAGCGAGATACGCTCCGGCATGAGCCCCAGTTGCGTTGCAATTGCCACGGCAACGTCGGTAACGCCTACGGAGTGGTGGTAGGTGAAGGGGCTTTTGGCATCCACGAGGTTTCCGAATGCCTCGCAGATGCGGTCCACGTATTCCGGCGTGAGCGGTGTGGAAAGGCCCGGGTCCAGTCGCAGCACCTCGGTTCGGGTCGATTCCACGTCCCGCGGCTGACAATGCGCCCAAAGCCGGCCGGAGGTGTGCAGCTGCTGGGCGGCACGCACCAGCTCCGGGTCGAACCAGGTGCCGCGCCGGCTGCGCAGCAGCCGAAGGGCCGCTTCAATGTCGTTCTCCGTGGCAAACGCATCCAGGGTCTGCGCCACCGAGCAGAGGCGTGCCAGGAACGGAATCTGTTCGCCGCGCTTGCCGTTGGGGAGCCCCGAGCCGTCCCAGCGTTCGTCCATATTGAGAACGGCTTCGATGCTGGCCTCGCTCATATCGAGATGCCGCATGGTTTCCGCGCCCCGGTGCTCTTCGGGCGGGGAGCTCTCGCCAAAGCCGCCCAGACGGGCTTCCATGCCTGCCAGGCGTCCGATCTGTCCCGGCAGGGGAACGCCGGGCAGCACCTCGCGCCAGACCCGCTCCAGCAGCATGGGATTGGAACCCAGGGTAAGGGTCAGGTTCTGCAACGACCAGGAGCCGGCGTCATCCGCGCCCACAATGCGGGACAGGCGAGTGACGTGGTCGGCAGAGCCGAGATCCTTGAGCAGCAGGGCATAGTACAGGCTGTGCAGATCCCGCTCCGGCAGACCAATGGCTTCGGCCAGCCGCATGCCCAGCAGGCAGGTGCGCAGCGTGTGGCCGGGAACGGCATTTTCCGTAAGGTCGAGCGCAAAGGTAAGCGCCGAGATCACTTCAGAAAGAATGATCGTGCCGTGGTTATAGGAGATCGTCTGTCCGAAGCTGGCCGAGGTCGCGTGCATGCCTTCCTTGAGTAACCCTCGCAACGAACGCCGTAAGAGGTCTGACCACATGGTCAGCCCATTTGCGGTTCTTCTGCTGTTTCAGCATGAAGGTTCAAGGGCCAGGCCGCCATGCCCCGATAGAAGACAAGAGAGCACAAAGGTTGCAGTTCGTCCGACTCGAAAACGTAACCTGCCCCGGCATTCCTTCCTGTGGACCCCTTTCGTTGCAAGCCGCGCTGACGACCAGGAACGGTATGAAAGGGCACTGTTCCCACCGCTCTCCCTCGTCTCTCTTATCGGCAGGTTTTGCTGGAACTTTAGGCCTTTGTTTCGAGATTCTTTTCGGCAGGCGCACGTTCTGTGGTGTGCACCGGGAAGGCGTGCGTCAGGCGCCGAGTTCGGCGCGGAAGGCGGCGGCGATGGTCTCTGCGTGGTGGCGCATGCGGCTTTCATCCTCGGCCTCAATCATGACGCGGGCGAGGGCTTCGGTTCCGGAGTAGCGGATGACGACCCGGCCCGTGTCCCGCAGCTCCTGCTCCGCGGCATCGATGGCGGCCAGGACGCCCGGCAGCGTTTCGATGGGCTTTTTCTCGCGGACCCGTACATTCAGGATGACCTGGGGGAAGTTCTTCAGGTCGGCGATGAGCTCGCCCAGGGTTTTGCCGGAACGGTGCACGACATCGAGCACCATGAGCGCGGTGAGCAGGCCGTCGCCCGTGGTGGCCCTTTCCGGAAACAGAATGTGCCCGGATTGTTCGCCGCCGAGCGACGCCCCGGTCTTTTGCATCTCTTCCAGCACGTACTTGTCCCCAACCGGCGCGCGCAGCATGCGGATGCCAGAGCGGCGCAGGGCGGCCTCAAAGCCCATGTTGCTCATGGTGGTGGCGACGACGAGGTCGCCGGCGAGCTTTCCGCGGGCATGGAGGTCGCGCGCGCAGGCCAGCATAACGGCGTCGCCGTTGACCACGCGGCCGTGTTCGTCGGCAAACAGGGCGCGGTCCGCATCGCCGTCAAAGGTGAAACCCATGACGGCTTTGCGCTCGCGCACCTCGGCGGCCACGACCTCTGGATGCAGCGCGCCGCAGCCCCGGTTGATGTTGCGGCCGTCGGGCGAGGCATGGGTTACCTCGACGTCGCCATGGAGGTCGGCGAACAGCTGCGGGGCGATGGCCGAGGCCGCGCCGTTGGCGCAGTCGATGACCACGCGGCGGTTGTCCAGGGAAAGCCCGGGCACGGCCCCGAGCAGAAACCGGATGTAGTCAAAGCGCAGGCTTTCCTCGACGGCCGGCAGCGTTGCCGGGTCGGCGGCCACGCTGAGGTCGCCATCCGCGCTGGCCGCGAGCTCCTGCTCGATCAGCGCTTCGATGGCCAGCTCGGTAGTGTCGGGCAGCTTGTAGCCGTCGCCGCCGAAGATCTTGATGCCGTTGTCTTCCCAGGGGTTATGGGAGGCGGAGATGACGACCCCGGCGGAAAAGCCGTGCTTGCGGGCAAGAAAGGCGACCGCCGGCGTGGTGAGCACGCCGGCAAAGGCCAGCTCGCCGCCGGCAGAGCGCAGGCCGGCGGCCAGGGTGGCGGCGATCCAGGGGCCGGACTCACGGGTGTCCATGCCGAGCACCAGGCGAACGGGCTGGCCTGGAGCGTCGGCGCTCAGCTTTTTCGCGAGCGCGGCGCCAATGGCGTGGATGGTGCGCGGATCGAGCGGGGCCTGCCCTGCGACGGCGCGGATGCCATCGGTGCCAAACAACTTGCGCATGATCTTCTTGTGTCTCCAAGGGTAGTGTACGCAGCGGGGCCGGGGCCATCCATGCCACTTGCGGGGCCGATGCCTGGCGTACGCCGCTGGGAAGCCCTCGATTTCCACATGGGGCCATGAGACAGGCGTCCGATAACAAGGGAGGGCCAACACCCAGCAACGAATCAGGCCGCCGGCCGCGCTGCTTTGCCCCTGGTGCGCCCGCCCAGCGTGACGCTGACTACCTTGCTGACGCCGGGCTCCTGCATGGTGACGCCGTACATGATGTCGGCCTGTTCCATGGTGCGTTTGCTGTGGGTGATGACGACGAACTGGGTGGAGTCGCTCATGTCGGCGATGAGGCGGGCGAAGCGTCCGACGTTGGTTTCGTCCAGCGGCGCGTCCACCTCGTCCAGGATGCAGAACGGTGCGGGCTGGAACTGAAAGATGCCGACCAGCAGCGAAAGCGCGGTCAGGGCCTTTTCGCCGCCGGAGAGCAGAAGGACGTTTTGCAGCTTTTTGCCCGGCGGTGAAGCGAAGATGTCGACGCCGGCGAGGTCTTTGTCTTCCTTGCTGTCGCCCTCTTCGCTGCCGGTGAGGCGCATAAAGGCCTGGCCGCCGCCGAAGAGCTTGGTGAAGGTCTGGGAGAAGTTTTCGTTGATGATCGTGAAGGCTTCGTTGAACTTTTCGCGGCTCACGTCTTCAATTTCGCGGATCGAGGCAGTGGTGTTGTCGATGGCCTCGATGAGGTCCTTGCGCTGAGCGTCGAGATGCGTGTAGCGCTCGCTGGCCTCGCGCAACTCGTCCAGCGCCATCATGTTCACCGGCCCCATGTTGTCCATCTTTTTGCGCAGGCTGCGGGCGGCCTCGTCCTCGCTGCTCAGCGCCGCGCCTTCCAGTCGCTGGATGGCCGTGTCTTCGCGCAGCGTTTGCGGCTCCACGGAAAGCTCGCTGACGCAGGAGGCTTCGAGGTGTTCGAGGTCGGCGGCGAGGCGGGCCTCACGCGCGGAGTGGCCGGAGCGCTGCTCGCGCAGTGCATCGGTGTCCCCCCGCAGCGCGCGCAGGCGGGTATTCAGCTCGGCCAGGCGGGCGCGCAGGGTCGCCGCCTCCGCGCCGAGGCGCTCGGCCAGCACGGCGGCCTCGGTCCGGACCTGCCGCAGCTCCCCGGCTTTGGCGGTCAGGGTCGAATTTTCTTCCTCGCGCCGGAGCGACTCCGCGGTGCCGTTGGCGATGCCGGCCTCGATCTGCCGGAGGCGGCCTTCCTGGCCGGCAAAGAGGTCGCTCGGTGCGCTCGGCGTTGGCGCCGGCGTTGCCGGCGGCGCTCTTCCAGGCCGGCCAGGGCGGCGTTGGCGGCGGAGGCCGCGGCCTGCAGCTCTTCGCGTTCGGCGCGCAGCGTCGCCAGGCGCGTGGTGAGCTCGGCGACCTGCGCTTCCATGCCGGCGCGCTCGGCCTCCAGGCGTTCGGCCTCGGCGCGCTTGCGGCCGATCAGCTCTTCGCGGCCGCCGCGCTGGTCCCGGTTGCGGGCCAGGGCGAGCTGCCACTCCCCGAGGCGACGCTCCAGGCGGCCGGCTTCGGCCTCCATTTGACGCAGCGCCGCGCCGGAGTTGGCCGACTCGCGCTCGGTGTCGCGCCGCTCGTGGTTGCGCTGGTCCAGCGCCGCGGTCAGCTCGGCGAGCTCGCGCGTGAGCGCCTCGGTGGCGGTTTCATTCTGCGCCAGCTCGCCTTCGAGGGCCCCCACCTTGGCCTGCACCTCGGCCAGTTCGCGCTTCAGCGCCAGCGGTCCCTGGGAGCGCGGTTTGCCGCCGGTGACGGTGACGTTGTGGAAGGTTTCGCCCGTGGGTGACAGGAAAAAAGCCTGAGGGTTGGCCAGTGCCAGGGTGCGCGCCGTGGGGCTGTCCGGGGCCACAAAGCCTTCGCGCAGCCGCGGGAGGATGACCTCCAGCGAGCGGCCAAAGCCGTTCAGCACCCGCACGCAGTCGGTCAGGGGCACCACGCCCTCGCGGTCCGGCCGGGCGGAGCTGCGCATGCCATCGGCGAAGGGAAAGGCAGCCTGGGCGTCGTTGGGGTGGACGAGGAAAGTGGCGCGGCCGGCCACGTCGCCGTGCAGCAGCCGCACGCCCTCGTCGGCGGCGTCCCAGTTCTTCACCACGATGTAGTTCAGCTCGTCGCGCAAAAACTCGTCGACGACGCTTTCATAGCGGCCGTCCACTTCCAGAAAGTCAGCCAGCGTGCCCACCGGGGCGATGCCGTCGTGGCTGGCCTGCGCGCGGCGGGCGTTGGCGCGGAAGATGTTGCGCACCGTGTCGGTGGAGTAGCTGTGCTCGCGGATCAGCGCTTCCAGTGAGCCGCGCCGGCCCAGCAGGGTGGCGAGCTCGGCGCGCAGGGCATCGCCGCGGCGGCGCGACTGCGTCTCGTCCATCCGACGTTGTTCCAGTCTGCCGCGCAGCTCGACGATGTCGGCTTCCAGGCGCCGGAGCCGCTCGGTGACCGATTCAAAGGCGAGCCTGGCCTGCCCGCGCTGCTGGCCCAGGGCCTCCAGCTCGGCCCGCGCGCTGCCGGACTCGGCGGCCAGGCGCTCGTTTTCGCGGTCCAGCCCGGCCAGCGCCGCCTCCGCCTGGGCGATCTCCTGGCGGGCCTGGTTGGCGCGCCCCATGGCTGTCATGGCGTTGCGCCGGCCGCTTTCGGCCTGGGCCTCGGCTTGCAGCACACCGCGCATGGCCTCCTGCGCGCGTTGCTGCTGGGCCTGGGCGGCGGTCTTGTGCGCGTTGGCTTCGGCGGTGGCGGTTTGGAGAAAGAGCCGGTGCTGTTCGCGCTCGCCGGCGAGGTGCTCCAGGGCCTCCCGCGCCTGGGCCAACTCGCCATTGGCCGCGGCCAGCCGTTGCTGCAGCTCGGCCTGGCGGTCGGTATTGGCGGCGATGCGGGCTTCGGTGCGCTCCAGCTCCAGGGCCGATGCGCTGCCCCGGGAGGTGGCCTCGCGCAGCTCGCGGTCCAGCTCATAGCCGCGGGTGGTGCCGGCGGTGTGTTCGGCGTCCAGCCCGCCCAGCTCCGCCGCCTGCTGGTCGATTCGCAGAGTCAGGCGCTCCAGCTCGGACCGTACCGCGGCGCTCTCCGCGCCCATCTGGCCCAGCCTGCTGGCGAGCACCACGCGCAGCCGGGCGAGGAACTCCGTCCGCAGCTCGCCGTACTTTTCGGCCTTGGCGGCCTGACGTTTCAGCACCGCGACCTGCCGGGTGACCTCGTCGAAGATGTCGTTTACACGCGACAGGTTGGTGCGGGCGGACTCCAACCGCAGCTCGGCGAGGCGCTTTTTGGTCTTGAAGCGGGTGATGCCGGCGGCCTCCTCGATGATGGAGCGCCGCTCCAGCGGCTTGGAGCTGAGCAGCTGCCCGATGCGCTCCTGGCCGATGATGGCGTAGCTGTCGCCGCCCAGACCCGTGCCCAGAAAGATGTCCTGGATGTCGCGCAGGCGGCAGATCTTGCCGTTCAGCAGGTATTCGCTCTCGCCGGAGCGGAACAGCCGGCGTGTCACGGTGATCTCGCCGGCACGCGCCGGGGTGCGGCCGAATTTGCGGCGGCGGACCTTGAGCACAACGCTGTTGGCGGCCTCGCCCTGGGCAGCTTCGCTGTTGGCGGAGGAGGTTTGATCGCCCTCCGGGCCCTGTTCCTTCGACTCTGGGTGCTGAGTGCTGGGTCCTGTGCCCTCGGCCTCGTAGGTCTGGCCGGGCTGGGCTTCCAGCACCGCTTCCTCGGTTTCCTCGGCGACCTGCTCGCGCAGGGCGGTCTCATCCCAATCACCGGCAAGGACCTCCGGGGCGGGAGCAACGGTTGCCCCGTCGTCGGCGTTGTTGTGGAGCGCGGGGTCCACCAGGGTCAGCGAAACTTCGGCCATGCCCATGGGCCGGCGCTCCCGGGTTCCGGCGAAGATGACGTCTTCCATCTTGAGGCCGCGCAGGCTTTTGGCCGACTGCTCGCCCAAAACCCAGGTAATCGCATCCGAGATGTTCGATTTGCCGCAGCCATTCGGGCCGACGATGGCGGCGATGCCCTGGCCTTCCAGCTGCACCTCGGTGCGGTCGCAAAAGGATTTGAAGCCGAGGATTTGAATCTTTTTGAGCTGAAGCACGGGTGTTGTCGACCTCGCTACCTTGGTGGCCCGGACAGGGAAGTTGGGGTTGCTTGTATGGTAGGGAGCAGGGTGCCGGGAGGCAACCACGGCGGCCAGGTTTTTGTGGATAAGGCGGCCTGAACACCATCGCCAAGCAGGGGCACTGGCAGGGACGCTGGGTATGCCCACCGTTAGTTTGAACTTCGGTAAGTTGCATGGGAGCAACACGGCTTCCTATAATCCGCATCATTCGCCATAGGTCCTCAGGACCTCGGTACAGAGGGCTTCGGCAGCTACGTTGACCCATCACATTCGGGAACTCCCGAGGAGATTGCATGAAGAAGATTGTTTTCACTTCGCTGCTGGCTGCTGCCGGTGCAGCGACCTTCAGCCCTTTCGTTCTGGCGCAGAACGCCAGCCAGACGCCCGCGGCCAGCGGTTCCGGCCAGGGTCAGATCACGCTGCCCCCTGATGAATACAACATGTACCAGGCGGCCATGAATCAGCAGCAGCCGGCGGCCAAGGTCACGGCGCTCAAGGCCTACCTCGCGAAATATCCGAACTCGCAGGTGAAGAATGCGGTGCTCACCGACATTCTTGGAGCGGCCACCCAGACCGGCGACAAGGCCCAGATTCTGGATGCATCCAACTCGCTGCTCGCCGTGGACCCGAACAACCTGCGCGCGCTGGCCTTTGAGGTCTACTACGGCAAGCAGGACGCCGACAACACCACAGACCCGACCGCCAAGCAGGCGGCCCTGGACAAGGTGGCCGGCTACGCGCAGACCGGGCTGAACGTGGACAACGGCACCGCCGCTCCCAAGGGCATGAACGACACGGAGTTCCAAACGCTGAAGACGCGCACCCTGCCGGTGTTCAGCTCCGCCCTGGCGGCCGATGATGTGGCCAAAAAGGACAATGCCGCCGCGATCACGGTGATCAAGGCCGAATTGGCCGCGGTGCCGGTGGCCCAGACTCAAAGCGTGGGCCCGGTGCTGCAGGATGAGTATGTGCTGGCCAACGCGTACTACACCTCCACGCCGCCCGATTACCTGAACTGCGCCTGGTATGCGGCCCGCACCGCCGCCTTCGCGCCCGCGGCCCAGAAGGACGGCATCCAGAAGCTCGCGACGTACTGCTATGCCAAGTATCACGGCAGCCAGGAGGGCTTTGACAAGCTGCAGACCCAGGCGCAGGCGAGCCTGAATCCGCCGGCTGATCTGGCGACCACCATCACCCCCGCTCCCAAGCCCGAGGATCTGGTCAAAAACCTGATCGCTACAACGCCTGATCTGGCGACGCTGGCGCTCAGCGACAAGGAGTTCGTGCTGCAGTACGGGCAAAAGGCGGATGCCGACAAGGTGTTCGACTCGGTCAAGGGCAAATCGGTTGAGATCCCTGGCGCTGTGGTGGTCGCGGCAACGCCGGACCAGGTGCAGGTAGCGGTATCAGACGACGCCAAGAACGCGCAGCCAAAGGTGGCGGACTTCACCTTTGCGATGAAGACACCCCTGACGAACCTCCCTGCGGTGGGTTCGACGGTGAACATCTCGGGGACGTACTCGTCGTACACGTCCTCGGCATCGCCGGCATCCTCGACAGCCGCTGCGGGGACCACGGCGGGAGCTACGGGCTCTGCCGAGGCGGGCACCGCAGGTACGGCGGGGTCGACGGCTACCACCGGCACGACAACTGCGCCGGAGACGGCGGCTACGACGTCCACGCCGGCGAGCACGCAGGCGACGGGGTCCACAGCCACAGCGCCGTTCATGATCCAGATGACCGATGGTGCCATTGTGGAGCCGAAAACGGAGACTCCACGAGCGACCACACGGCGTCCGGCGCCACGCCGCCGCCGCTAAGGACGGCTGAACTGAGGAGCCTCCGGAATTTCCGGAGGCTCTTTTCGTTTTGCAGCAGGGCTATTGGCCTGCCAGGCCAACGAGGTTGGTGAAGAGCCGGAAGGCCCCGGGAACCGCTTCCGGCAGCTGGCGGTAGAGCGCAAAGGCGCAGTAGGTCCAGTGCCCGCGGCCGAGCTGAGTGGTGATCAGGCCGCCGCGCTGGGGCAGCTGCGGGGCGATACCCTCGGCGGGGGCTCCGGGGTCGTGCGTTTCGGTCAGGGCGGTGTAGCGCGGATCCCAGCTCTGGAGAAAGCCGTGGCCGCGCTCCTCGATCCAGCCGTGGAAGTCGGCCTCAGTGATGCGGTTGGGGGTGGTGAGCGCGGGGGCGGCAGAGTCGAGGAGGCGGACGGGGGTGGTCTCATCGACCACCTTTTCGGCGTTGCCCAGCGACAGCGGGTATGGTGCATCGGCGGCGGTGAACTCGGCGGTCTGGTACTGGACGATGACGTTGCCGCCTTCCCGGGCGAATTGCAGCAGCGCCGCCGTGGGTGCGCCGTGGAGGTCGGGATGGGCGTTGTAGGTGCGGACGCCGAGGATGACGATGTCGAAGCGGGCGAGATGCTCCGAGGTGAGATCGGCGACGGTGAGGGGGGTCACCTCAAAGCCGACGGAGCGCAGATTGTCGGCGACGGCGTCGCCGGTACCGGGGAGGTAGCCGATGCGGTGGTGGGTGGGGAGTTTGAGGCCGATAGGGACCACGCGCAGGTCGGCGGCCACATAGAAGTTTGTGCGCGGCAGCCCTGGGTAGCCCACCGCGCGGTAGCCCTCATGCACCGGTTGGCCGTCCGGCAGGGGAGTCACGAGGTGCAGCACCGCAGGGGAGCGCGGCCCCGTGGGCGGGACGATGCGGAGTTGACGACGGCCCGTGGCTTCCGCCGCGGCGCCGGGCTGTGAGGTCACCTCCCAATGACCGGTCAGCTGGGAATGAACCGGAGTTTTCGGGGGCGAAACCTCGAAATGTACAAGCAGCGAAGGGTCATCCTGGGGCAGCACAGCGGCGTGCGCCGCCAGGGTGATGGAGGCAGCGGGAACTACATTGACGGCTTGATCCTGCGCTTCAACGATCCGGCCTAACTCGATCTCTGTCTGGTGATAGCGCAGCGTGGCCCAGGCAGTCAGGGGCGGCGGCGTGGCCGGCGCATCGCGGAGCGCGGGATCGAGCAGCTGGTATACCGGCTGCTCCACATCCGTGCGAAAGAAGTACGGTCGGGTGACCGCCCCTGTGAGCGTGGGCGTTGCCTGGAGCTGCTCCCGCAGGGGATGGGCTTCGGTCACAGCCGGTTCCGTGTCGATCGCCAGCAGCTTTTCGGCACGACCGTTGCCGGCGCCCTCCACAGCCTCGGAGACGATGCCTACGGGCTCCTGCGCGCGGGAGCGGAGCTCGGTTGCGACCGGCACGGCACTCCCGCGCAGCACGTCGTCGGAGGGCGTGGCCGCGGAGGCGCGGAGCTGGAGGCCGAGTGCCAGGGCGAGCGCGTCGTTCAGCTGCACCTGCTTTATCCGGAGCTCATGCAGGACGTCCGGCCGGCCCGCAAAGCTGGTCTTCTCCAGCAGATCGAGCAGCGCCCCGAGCTGGTGCTGCGTCTGGACCAACAGCGGGGCGAGGGCGGCAGGGTTTTGCGGAGAGAAGGCCTTGGCCACTGCCGTAAGGCCGTCGTTCAGGGTTTCCAGGCCGGTCCTGAGCGCCCCCGGCGCCCCCGGGGCCAGCGTGGCGATGCCCATGACGGAGGTGTCGACGCCGTCGAAGAAGCTGGCGGTTTGGGGGGCGGCCGCATTGGCGGAGGATGTTGCTGGGGTGGGCGAAATGCAGCTCTCTCCACGGCGCTTCGCTTCGGGCGACAGGACGGTCTTTGGGGCACCGCAGAGACGGCTGCCGTAGAGGTGGTAGCCGACGTCGAAGGCGCCGGGGGTGGCGAGGCGGACGCCGGGGCCGATCTGGGTCCTCTGCAGGCCCAGGCCGATGCGAGCGAACTGGACGTAGCTGAGCGGTTTGCAGGAGGTGGCGGCACGTGCAGGAACGGCAGAATCCTTCGCTTCGCTACGGAATGACGAACGGAGGGAGGGGGATAGGTCGGCCGCATGAGCGGCGCAGGTGGTGAGGAGGGGGTCGGTTTCGCCCTCGTGGATGACGACGTCCGGGGTTGGCGGGGTGGAGGTGGTCACGCCGGTGACGTAGTTGGTGAAGGTGGGGGCGACGTACTGGTTGGTGGCGTAGTCGAAGAGGCCCTTGCCGGTGATGGCGAAGCTGGGGACGCGGGCGTAGACCTTGAGCGGAGCCCAGGGGAGAATGCCTTCGCGGGTGAGTTCGGGGAAGACGGCGGGGTCGGCGGCGGCCTTGAAGACCTCCTGGGCGATCTCGCCGGAGACCTGATGCTGGCCGTGGCCGTCGGTGACACCGCCGATGAAGACCGCGGCGATGACCAGCGGACGGTAGAGCCGGACGGCGCGGACGGCGTCGTACAGGACGCGGTCGTGGGTCCATTTGCGGAAGGATTCTTCCTTGGTTTTGGAGAAGCCGAAGTCGACCTCGGTGCCGAAGAACTGGTCGGTGCCGGAGTAGCGGTCGGCGGCGAGGAGCTCCTGGGTGCGGATGAGGCCGAGGGCGTCTTCAAAGTCGCCGGTCACCGCGTTCTGTCCGCCTTCGCCACGGGTGAGGGAAAGGTCAGCCACACGGGCTCCCAGGCCGCGGCTGTAAAGGGTGAGCATGCCGCCGTCTTCGTCGTCGGGGTGGGCGACGATGAGCATCAGCGATGCCCGCGTTTGCAGCTTGCGGAGAAGCTGCTGGAGCCCGAGGGCGTCGTTGCCCTCGCCACCCTCGATGGGCAGCTCGCGGCCGGTGCGCGGGCTTACTCGCTCGCCACGCAGGTTGGCGGGGTCGGTGAAGGTGGTCTGGGCTTGGGCCTGGGCTGGTGCTGGAAGAACGAAAATGAGGCTGAGCGCGGAAACGGCAATCGCAGGGAGCTTCATGAGGTTAGGTTCTCATGGGGCAGGTTGAGCCGGACTTACCCTTGCGCTCTTTGGTGAACGACGGCTTGGGCCGAAGCTGCGCCAGGCGACTCTGATTGCACCAACGCCGAACTATGCCAGGTGCGCAGGCCATGACGCAAGAAGCTGATCGAGATCGGCTTTGAGCTTCGGTACGTCGGTGACGCTAATTTCCCAGACGAGATCGAGGTTCAGCGTGTCATAGCCATGGATGAAACGGTTGCGGGTTTCGTAGGCCCGCTGCAAGGGAAGGGATGCCAAGGCAGGATCCGTGGCTGACGGCAGATCGCGGATGCGTTTGGCCGCTTCGCCCAACACTTCAAAAGCACGAACGACGGCTAATTGTGTCTTCAGATCTGTTTTGAAGTCGTCAAGGGAGATCGAAGATGTGAACTCGATGATGTGATCGCAATATTTCGACATGTCTTCGATGTAGAGCCTCGGACCGAGGGTTCGCCTGCTCATACAGGAATGGCCTCGGCAAGAACCTCCTCACGGAAACCGCGGTGCAGTTCACCGGCGGTGCGAACGTCGACCGGGATGCCGAAGGCGTCTTGCAATGCCAGCTGCAAACGGACGATGTCGAATAGGCTGGTACCCGGAGGGTAATCCACCAGGATATCGAGATCGCTGGTTTCGGTGTCATCGCCGTGCAGGGCGGAGCCGAAGAGGCGGGGGTTGCTCATGCCGTGCTCGGCGACGAGCCGGCGGATGGTTTCGCGGTGCTGCTCGAAGACGGCGGAAGGCTTCATGCGGAGATTGTAGCGGGTTAGACTCGGGTGATCATGGGCGAGGACGGGGTGAAGCTGGAGCGGACGCTGGGCCTTCGCGGTGCCGTGACGCTGAACCTGCTGGACATGATCGGCGTGGGGCCGTTCATCACCCTGCCGCTGTTGATTGCGGCGATGGGCGGACCGCAGGCCATGCTGGGCTGGGTGCTGGGCGCGGTGCTGGCGCTCTGCGACGGCCTGGTGTGGGCGGAACTGGGCGCGGCCATGCCCGAGGCCGGCGGCACCTACGCCTATCTGCGCGGCATCTTTCCCGGCCGGCCGGGGCGCTGGCTGAGCTTTCTTTTCGTCTTCCAGCTGTGCTTTTCCGCGCCGCTCAGCGTGGCCAGCGGATGCCTTGGCCTGGCCATGTACGCCGGGGCGCTGTGGCCGCCGCTGGCCGGGGCCTCCCACGGCTTTTCCGTTCCGCTGGGGCCGTATCGCTTCGGCATGTCGGTGGGCTGGCTGACGGCGGTGGCCATCGCCGCGGTGCTGCTGGCGATGGCGCTGCTGTATCGCCGGCTGGTGCACGTGGAGCGGCTCGGCCGCGGGTTGCTGCTGATTGTGTTGACGGCCATCGGCTGGACGGTTGCCACGGCCGTGTGGCGCGGCCGCTGGGCGCGGGTGGTCAGCTTCCCGCCGGGTGCCTTCAGGCTCCATGCGCCATTTTTTCTGGGGCTTGGGTCGGCGATGCTGGTGGCCACCTACGACTTCTGGGGCTACTACAACGTCACCTTTCTGGGTGGCGAGGTGCGCAACCCGGAGCGCACCATCCCCCGGGCGCTGCTGCTCTCCATCGGCATCGTTACGGTGCTGTACCTGCTGTTGAACGCGAGCGTTCTGGCCCTGCTGGGCGCCCCCGCGATGCTGCGCATGGCCTCGGCGGGCACGCAGCAGGCGCTTCTGCCGGTGGTGATGCGGGGGGCGTATGCGGCGCCGCTGGGCGCGCACGGCGCCCTGTGGCTGGGCCGGTTGGCGGCGCTGCTGGTCATGGTCACGGCCTTTGCCAGCGTGTTTTCGCTGCTGCTGGGCTACAGCCGCATCCCTTTTGCCGCGGCGCGGGACGGCAATTTCTTTCGCGTCTTCGGCCGTTTGCACCCGCGGCTGGGCTTTCCGGATGTGTCGTTGCTGGTGCTCGCCGGGGTGGCCTGCTTGTTCTGTTTTGCCTCGCTGCGCGATGTGATTGCGGCGCTGGTGGTGCTGCGCGTGCTGCTGCAGTTCGGGCTGCAGCAGGTGGGCGTGATGGTGCTGCGCTGGCGCCGCCCGGACCTGCCGCGACCCTTCCGCATCTGGCTATATCCTTTGCCGCCGCTGCTGGCGCTGTGCGGTTTCGGGTTCCTGGTGGTGTCCCGGCCCGGGTTCGGGCGGGAGCTGCTGCTGAGCGCCGTGGTCGCCGTGACAGGCTCGGTCGCCTTTCTGTGGTGGGAGCGCAGCCATCCGGCGGCCCCGATGCTGCGTTCTGTATCCGACGGCCCCGCGCGGCGTCCAATGAGAGACTAGACCTCACGCCGCGCTCCAGGCCAGAAAGGTTTCACCATGCTCCTGCGTACCGAAAAGCCGATCCCCTCCTCCGAGATCACCCCCAAGGACACCTATCGCGCCTATCAGGCGAATCGCCGGCAGCTGCTGAAGGGCCTGGGTGCCGTGGGCGCGGCAGCCGCCGCGGGTGCGGCGTTTCCGGGCGTCGCGGAGGCGCTTACAAAGCTGAACACGGTCAGCTCGCCCTATAACGTCACCGACCGCGCCATTACGCCGCAAAGCAAGGCGCAAAACTACAACAACTTCTACGAGTTCGGCGAAGACAAGGGCGACCCGGCACAGAACGCCCATACGCTGAAGACCCGTCCCTGGACCGTCAAGGTAGAAGGCCTGTGCAAGCGGCCGCAGACCATCGACATCGACAAGATCGGCGGCTATCGCCCCATCGAGCAGCGTGTCTACCGCTTCCGCTGCGTGGAGGCCTGGTCCATGGTGATCCCCTGGGACGGCTACCCGCTCAGCGAGTTCATCAAAGCCATGGAGCCGCTGCCCAGCGCCAAGTACATCCAGTTCATCTCCCTCGCCGACCCCAAACAGGAGCAGCTGCCCAGCAACATCCCCTGGCCCTACAGCGAGGGGCTGCGCATGGACGAGGCCATGAACCCGCTGACGCTGCTGACCTTTGGTTCCTACGGCGAAACGCTGGCCAACCAGCAGGGCGCACCCATCCGCGTCATCGTGCCATGGAAGTATGGCTTCAAATCGGCCAAGTCCATCGTGACGATCCGCTTCACGGACAAGGAGCCGCCGACCACCTGGAACATCCTGGACCCGCAGGAGTACGGCTTTTACTCCAACGTGAACCCGAACTATGACAACGCCCGCTGGTCGCAGGCACACGAGCGGCTGCTGAACTCCAACAGCTTCTTTCCCAAGGAAGTGCCGACCCTGCCGTTCAACGGCTATGGCGACCAGGTGGCCAGCATGTACGCCGGCATGGACCTGAAGAAGTTCTACTGAGCCTGTTTCCGCCCCCGCCCAGCGCTCGCCGCCGCGCAAGCTGCCGTGCTGGGCCGTCGTGGATTTACCCTAAACATCGCATGCCGTCACGCGCCGTTCCCTACATTAAGGTGCTGGTTCACCTGCTTTGTCTGCTGCCCGCGCTGTATCTGGTGCACATGTATCGCAGCGGTGCGCTGGCGCTCGAGTCCGATCCGGTGAACTGGATCACGCACTTCACCGGCAACTGGGCGCTCTGGATCCTGCTGGCGGACTTGGCCATTACGCCGGTTCGCCGCCTCCATCGCTCGCTGGCATGGCTGGTGCGTCTGCGCCGCATCGTTGGTTTGTATGCGTTCTTTTATGCCACGCTGCACCTGGCCACCTATGTCTTTTTGTTTTCCGGCTACGACGTGCCGACGGCCTGGGCAGGTCTGCGGGCGGGGCACCTGGCCGAGCCCTGGCACCAGCTTGTGGCCGTGTGGCCGACCATGCTGGACGATCTAAAAAAACGGCGCTTCATCCAGGTCGGCCTGTTCGCCTGGCTGCTTCTGCTGGCGCTCACCGCCACCAGCCCGCAGCGCGTGCTGCGCTGGATGGGCGGCAAGAACTGGCAGCGCCTGCACCGGCTCATCTACCTGGCCGCCTTTGCCGCGGTCATCCACTACTGGTGGCTGGTGAAAAAGGGCGTCACCACGCCGTGGAAGGACACGGCAGTGTTGGCTGTGCTGCTGGGGTGGCGGGTGGTTCTGGCTGTGCGAAAGCAGATGGCGAAGCCAAAGGTGGCGAAGACGGCGGTGGTGTAGCGAGATCTACTCTGTTTCTGTCGGGAGGGTGTAGATGCCTTCGCGGCGCGCCTGCTCCAGTGCCGAGAGCGCCTCGGGAGTGAGGTACTGACGCACGGCGATCGTTTGCGTCTCGTGAAGGCGCTTGGCCAGAAAACGGGTGCCGGCGAAGTCGGAGTATCCGCTAAAAAGCACCGAGAGCAACAGGCAGGCGGCCGCGGCTTTTGGGTGTGACCGGATCTTTTCCATCGTCGTCATGTTTTTTGCGGCATAGGCGAAGGCAAGAATCAGCAGCAGATCAGAATAGATCTTGTAGCGCCCGGTGAGTTGGGCGGTGAGGCTCGGGTCAGCGCGAAACGCGACGATCGGCAACGTACTCAGAATGACCCAGATCCATAGACCCTCCGCAAAGGGGTTCAACTGTCCATATCTTCGGCGGAGGGCCAAAAAAGCCAGCAGAAGCAGTGCCAAACCCAGGATGATGGAGGCTCCCCGGAGCGGGCGGTGCTGTCGGTTCTCCACGGCTGCCCCAAGAAGTGACAGGAAAACGGTGGCGCGCTGCAGTACGGAAAGGTGCAGGGACGGGTGATGGAGCGGCGAGTATCCGTAAAGGTACAAACTCAAGGCCACGGCGAAAGTGAGGGTCCACGCAGCCAGGTGCGCGACGCGCTTTCCGCGGATCAGGATGGGCAGCCCTGCGAGCGCAAGGAAGAGGCCGTTGGCGGAACTGCATGCGGCCAGAAGACCCATCATGCACGCTCCGATGAAGAAACGCGTTTCTGGTTTCGTGAGCAGGTACAACGCGGCCGCGCTGAACAGGATGGCTGTGAGCGATTGCAGGCCGCACATAGCCCAGTCCAGGTTTTCCACGTAGTTGAGTTGGAAGAGGAGCCAACAGACCGGGACCATGAGAACCAGACGGGTCTGTGTCGTGGAGGCGTTGGGGAAGAGCCCCTTCCAGAGCACGGCCAGCAAGCCAAGCAGGGTGGCGTTGCCCAACCAGCAGAGCGTGAGGAAGTTGACCTTGCCCGTGAGCGCGAGTTCAAGTGCCACGACCGCGTGCTCGAAGATCAACTTGTATTCGCTGAACTGTGCGGAGACGATGTACGCCATCTTGGCCAGGAGGCCCTGTTTGGCTTGGAAAGCGACCGCAAACCCGAGAATGGCTTTGTAGTCGTCAAAGATCGGCAGATTCCGTGCGAAACCGCAGCAGGATGGCGTAGGTGAGAACGATGGGAAGCAGCGCACACACCACCGCCGTCCAGAAGACGGTGTTCTGGGCGTCGGTTCGCTTTGGGCTCACCAGGTTAGACCTCAGCTCCTTCGGCTCTCACGATTCCGCGACGCCAGCGAAGAGGTCGGTGGTTTGGATGGCGGGTTGGGGGGCGGTGGTGTAGGCGAGGGTGTAGCGCTCGTCGTCGCCGTGGTCCTGGAAGACGAGATTGGCGGTGGCGAGCAGGGGGGCCTGGGAGGTGTGGGCTTTGAAGGCGGCTTGTTTGCGGTCGCGGACGGCGCGGATGTCGAGGATGGTGGTCCAGGGGGCGGGAAGCGGGGCGGGGCGGTCGGGGAGGAAGAAGTTTGTGGTCAGGTAGAAGAGGCGCTGCGGGCGCCAGGTCGCACCCAGCTCCGGAAAACGCTTGGGGTTGCCGCTCCAGTGAAAGGCGGCCGTGGTGGCAGCGGATACCGTGGTGTGGTCTGGATGGTTGTTCAGCGCGCCCTCGCCGCCAAAGGTGAGGACCACGTGCGGCCGGAACTGCCGCATGCGCTTCACCAGTTGGCCGCCGAGTTCACCGAGACTGTGCTGCTCCAGTTGGCCATCCTGGAAGTCCAGCAGCTCGTGGTGACGGGCGCCCAGGATCTGGCAGGATGCGGCGAACTCGCGGCGTCGCATGGCCCCAAGCTCCTCATTGCTGCCGGTGTTGCCGCGATGGCTGGCTGCCTGCCCGTCGGTCAGGCAAAGAATCGAGACCTCGACCCCGCGGTCCGCCGCAAGGGCAAGCGCGCCGCCGAAGGCAAAGCACTCGTCGTCCGGGTGGGCGACGACACACAGGAGGCGAAGGTTCATGCGGCTTCCTCATCATGGCTACGGAGCCGCACCGAGGCGGTGATTCCGTCCTCAGCGTCAGCCTCAGTCTGCTGCTCGATATCGATGTCAGCCGCGTCCAGGGTGTCAGTCAGCCGAGCGTCGGGCAGCGTTTTCGGGTCAGACAGCGCGACCAGGTTGAAGCTGCGGCGGTGCAGCGCCGTGGGGCCGTGCTCCGCCAGCGCTTTGCGGTGCTCCGGGGTGCCGTAGCCTTTGTGTTGCGCCAGGCCATACACCGGATGGCGGCGGTCCAGATCCCGCATCAGCGCGTCCCGGTGCACTTTGGCCACCACCGAGGCCGCGGCGATGGACAGGCAGAGCGCGTCGCCGTAGAAGAGCTTGGTTTGGGGACAGGGGTGGTCGATCTGCATGGCATCAATCAGGATGTGTTCCGGCGCCAGGGCCAAAGCCTCCACCGCCTGCAGCATCGCCAGCCGCGTGGCGTGGTAGATGTTGATGCGGTCGATGGTGGAGGCATCCACCTCCCCCACCCCGATGGCCAGGGCCATCTTTCTCACCTTGCGGTCGAGCTTTTCGCGCTCCTCCCGGGTGAGCTGCTTGGAGTCCTTCAGCCCCATGCGCATCAGAATGCCGCACTTCGCGGGAAGAATGACCGCCGCGGCGACCACCGGGCCGAACAGGGCGCCGCGACCGACCTCGTCGACGCCGGCGATCAGCGCATAGCCGCGATACCGCAGCGCCTGTTCCGGAGCGTCGGAGCAGATCAGTTGCTTCAGCATCTGCTGCTTGGCTGTGGCCTTGGTCACGCCAGCCACGCGGGGGATGTGGAAGAGCTTGCCCATGGTGCGTCCTCTCCAGTGTAGTCGAGCGGACGGCGTTGGGTGCTGGTCGCTTGCCCGGGAAAGCGTGGCAAGGGCAGGGCACGAGAGCGGCCGAACACACCAAGGGCGACCCATCGCAGGGTCGCCCTTCGGAGATTGAGAGTGGAGCTTATTTGGTGCGTTCGACCTCGCGAAGACGCGCGGCCTTGCCGCGGAGACCGCGCAGATAGAACAGCTTGGAGCGGCGCACCTGGTAGGAGCGGATCTTTTCGACCTTGTCTACGACTTTGCTGTTGTAAGGAAAGATGCGCTCGACGCCCTGGCCAAAGCTCATCTTGCGCACGGTAAACGTGCCCTGCGGTCCCTTGCGGCAGGCGATCACCATGCCCTCAAAGGCCTGAAGACGCTCTTTGTCGCCTTCCTTGATCTTGACCTGCACGCGAACCTGGTCGCCGGGAGCGAAGTCCGGGAGGTCGGTCCGCTCGAGCTTGGCGGCGAGCTTCTGCATTATGGGGTGAATCGACATTGCGGCAATCCTTCGGTAATTTCGAATCTTCAGTATAGCGCAAAGAGCTGCAGTTCAGGGCCGGTTTGCGTCGTTTTCCAGCTCCAACCGCAGCTCCTGGAGCACCTTCTCGTCCTCGGGCGAGAGCTGCGCGCCCCCCAGCAGGTCGGGCCGGTGGCACAGTGTGCGCTGGAGGGCAGCCCGCCGCCGCCACTGCCGGATCTCCTGGTGATCGCCGTTCTGCAGCACCTCCGGGATGGCGTTGCCGCGAAAGACTGCGGGGCGGGTATAGTGCGGGTAGTCCAGCAGGCCGCCGCTGGCGTGGGTCGCCTGGGGCGCACGGGCCCCGCTGCCGGGTTGCATTTCGGTCTCGCCAAAGCTCTCATAGCGCGCGGAATCCGCATGGCCCAGCACGCCGGGCAGCAGCCGGGCGACCGCATCGACGATCAGGGCGGCGGGGAGCTCGCCCCCGGACAGGACCACGTCCGCGACGGAGACTTCGCGGTCGCACAGGCCGCTGGCGACGCGCTCATCCACTCCCTCGTAACGCCCGCAGAGCAGGACCACTCGCTCCAAACCTGCGAGCTCCCGCGCCGTGGCCTGGGTGAAGCGGCTGCCCGCCGCCGAGAGCAGCACGACCGACTCCCGCCGGAGATCCCGGTCGGGTTTCGGGGCGACCCCAAGCGATTCCACGCACGTAAAGATCGGCTCCGGCTTGAGCACCATGCCCTCGCCTCCCCCAAAGGGCCGATCGTCGACCGTTCTGTGCCGGTCGTGCGTAAAGGCGCGCAGGTCATGAAGATGGACCTGCAAACGTCGGTCCCGCAGCGCCCGGCCGAGCACCCCAAAGTCGAAGGGGCCGCGAAAGAAGTCGGGAAACAGGGTGACTAGGTCAAATCGCAATGTGGTGTCACGGAAGCGGATTGGAGATTGGTGCCGTGCCCTCAGCGTCACCTGGAGCGCCGGAAAGACCGGGAGCTTCCAACAGCCCGGGCGGCAGCTCCATGTCGATGCGCCTGGCCTGGAGGTCGACGCCGCGCAGCCAGGCACGCACAAAAGGGATGAGGACCGGTTCCGATTCGGCCGGCAGCGCGGCCAACTGAACAACCAGCAGGTCCGCGGCATCCGCCAGCCGGGTGTGTCCATCGGGGCCGATCGGGAACTGGAGATCGGTGACAGGGCCCACGGCTTTGTCACTGTCGTAGACCGTGCAGCCGACCAGATCGCGCACCAGAAACGTATCGGCCTCGAGCGGCGGCAGCTGATCTTCCCGCAGCAGGAGCTCACGGCCGTGCAGCTGTTCGGCCGCTGAGATGGAATCGACGCCCTCCAGCTTCAATACCAGCCGCCCGGCGTTGCGGCCCTGCGGCCGCCAGGCGTCCTGGAGCGTTACCTCCCGCGGCGGGCCGCTCGTCCCTGCGCCCAGATGCATCTGGCGACCGGCTTGAAAGATGTCCGCGAGGTCGGTCAGTGGCTCGGCCAGCACCTCACCCCGGCGGCCCTGGGGACGCAGCAGCCGGGCTACGGCGATCAAAGCGGGGGGAGAGCCGGGCGGCGGTAAAGAAGGGGAGGTCATGATTCTCCGAAGACAGGGAGCCTCACGCTTCTTCCGGTCCGCTTTCGACGATGTCGAGGGCGAAGCGGTGCTTCAGCTTCATGCTGGCGGCGCCCAGGATGGTGCGCAGCGAACGCGCGGTGCGCCCCTGCTTGCCGATGACCTTGCCCAGGTCGCGCGGTGACACACTCAGGCGGAGCACCGTGGCGCCCGCATCCACATAGCTTTCCATTGCGACGCCTTCCGGCTCGTCCACCAGCGCCCGCGTGATCTCCAGCATCAACGTTTGCATGTCCGCGACGGCGCGCTGCTGGGCCGTCTGATCCACCGTTTCAATCACTTGCCTACACCTCTACAATTCTCGCGCTGGATGGTGCAGGTGAACCCGGTCTGCCAAAGCAGAAGGGAGAACTCTGCCGGACGTGCACGTTCGCGCGCTGTACCCTTTATCGGCACATTTCGCGAAATCTTTAATCCAACGCTGGAGCGAGTGTACGGGTGAGCAATGGAGAACGGCTCAAATCTTTGGGAATGAGAACGCGTCCCCTTGGCACACGTGGATGGTTACTTTAGGCAGCGGGTGCGGGTTCAGCAGCAGGTGCGGGCTGGCGCGCCAGCAGGCGGCCCACCGTTTCCGACATTTGGGCGCCCTTGGAACGCCAATACTCCACGCGGTCGCGCTTGAAGTTGATGGTAGCCGGGTTGGAGCGCGGGTTGTAGGTGCCCACGACCTCGATGGATCGGCCATTGCGAGCACGGTCCTTTTCGATCACAACGACGCGGTACTGAGGCTGCTTGCGGGCGCCCACGCGCGCCAAACGGATCATCAACACTGGAAAAACCTCGCAAAAGTAAGCTGGGGTTGGATCTTCTGGCCTGCACCCGGTGAAGACACACAGGAGCGGGGAAGTGATCCGAACACCTAAGTATCGCGGATTCCTGGCACGATGTAAAGACAGGTAACCGCAGCCCTCGGGTTTTGCCGGCCTACCAGGCTATGCAGCCCCCGCCGCCATCCGCGCATCGCGGGACGAACTCTGCACATCCATGCACCCATGGCCCCGCCCACCGAGATTGCCCCCGCCTTCCCTGATGCCAACCACGCTGCGGAGCACGGCTTTCTGCTGCCGTTTCTGGGTTTGGCGTGCGCGGTGGGGGTGGGGTCCATCTATTACAACCAGCCGCTGCTGCTGGTGATGGGGCGCTCGCTGCACGCCAGTGCCCGGCAGATGATGATGGTCGCCACCGCAACCCAGGTCGGCTACGCCGCCGGGCTGCTGAGCTTTGTGCCGCTGGGCGACGTGGCCGAGCGCCGCAGCCTGATGATGCGGCTGTATGGGCTGGCCGCCGTAGCGCTGTTGCTGACGGCCCTGGCCCACAGCCTGGCGTCCATGATCGCCGCCAGCCTCCTGGTGGGGCTGTTTGCCTCCGTGACGCATGTGGCCCTGCCGTTGGCGCCGGACCTGGTGGCGCCCGAGCGGCGCGGGCAGGCCATCGGCACGGTGATGACCGGCCTGTTGCTGGGCATTCTGCTGGCGCGCAGCTTTGCCGGCTGGGTGAGCGACCTGGCTGGCTGGCGCTCCGTGTTCGTCCTCGCCGCCGTGCTGAACGCGGCCTTTGTGCCGCTGCTGTGGCGGGTGATGCCGCGCCTGGAGCCAAAGCACCAGCTGCGGTACCCCGAGGCGCTGCGGTCGCTGTGGACCATCTTCCGCACGCAACCGCTGCTGCGCGAGAGCGGGGTCATTGGCGGGCTGACCTTTGCCGCCTTTTCCTGCTTTTGGACGACGCTCGCCTTTTTGCTGCAGCGCGATTACCACCTGGGGCCCGGCGTCGCCGGCAGCTTTGGCGTGGTAGGCGCCGCGGGCGCGCTGGTGGCGCCGTTTGCGGGACGCCTGGCCGACCGGCACGGGACGCGGTACGTCATTTCGATCGCCGGGGCGGCGGTGACGGCCAGCTTCGTCTGGCTGTGGGCGGGGGAGCGGGTCCACATGTCGCTGGCGCTGCACATGGTCGCGATGGTGCTGGGCGTGGTCGCGCTCGACGGCGGGACCCAGATGATGCAAGTGGGCAACCAGACGCGCATCTTCGGCCTGAACCCGGCTGCCCGCAGCCGCCTGAACACGCTGTATATGACCATGTATTTCGTCGGCGGCGCGCTGGGGTCGGCGCTGTCCAGCCTGGCGTGGGAGCGGTTCGGCTGGACCGGCGTGTGCGCCCTGGCTGCGGGGCTGATGGTCTGCGCGGCGCTGGTGCACGCCTTCGGCGCAAGCCGCCACGTTCGCGACCGGAGACCGGAAGGGCTCACGCCGTATGAACTGGGCGGGTAGGGGGGTGAAAATGGCGAGTTTGCGTCGGGTATAAAGCTCGCTGCTCTTTTGTTTGTGGTGCCCGAAGGAAATCTGCGTGTTAGAGCCGTTTCCCTCCAGGTGTAGCTGCGCTTATGTCGCGCCTTCAGCGCTTGACTCTCTATCGGCTATTTACCTGGGCCTTTGGCCCAGGCTGTTATGTGTTGCGCCTTCAGCGCGAAAGAAGTTAAGCCATACCTGAAGGTAAACAGCTTTAGTAGCGGAAGTTTCATCGGCTGTACCCGGGCGGCTGTAGGGCGGGCTTTCAGCCCTTGCGGGTGTTCGGGGCCTTAACCCAGGCCTTCGGCCTGGGCTGGTATAGGACGCGCCCTTGGCGCTGGGTATGGTAGCTGTGATCTTGCCCTCAATGTAACCTGCCCGATCGTCGAAGGCCTTCCGTGGCCATGACGAGCTGAGGCTGCGAACTGGACGTTGGTCGGGGCATTGTGGGGGCAAGCAGTTGCGAGTAACCCGGCTTGCCCCCGATCTTGCCCCCATTTTGGCCAAGCAGTTTAGGGAAGATGTGGGAAGACGTGGGAGAGGACGGGGAGCTACTTCCCCGCAAATTCGGCCAGTTTGGGCTCACTTGGGAGCTGGTGGGAAGTGGTTTTGGTAGGCGAGACAGGAATCGAACCTGTAACCCCCGACTTAGAAGGTCGGTGCTCTATCCGATTGAGCTACTCGCCCGTGGACGCGCGGGCCTGGGTTGCGGGCCGCGGCGAAGCGTCGTCAATCGATTGTAGCGGAGCCGATGGGAACGGCCCATTCCCGTTCGCGGAGCAGCTTGACCACATCTTCCAGTGCGGCCTCCCAGCGGCGGACGGCGGTTTCCGGGTCGCCGGCCACCGCGGTCAGGTAGAGGCTGGCGCTATAGCCCTCGAGCGGCGCGAGCAGGTCCACGACGGCCGGCCGCAGGGTGAGCTCGAGCGCCGCACTCGGGTGGGGCAGGCGGGCGGCCCGGCGCACCAGACGGTCCAGCCGCTCCGTGGCCAGGTGCGCGGAGGCAAACAGGCTGCGCTCCCGGGGCAGCAGATCGATGTAGCTGGCGCAGCCAAAGGCGGCTTCGTCATCGGCGAGGTCCATCTCCAGACGCAGCGCTTCCAGGGTTTCGCCGCCGATCTCCGGAGAAAGGGTCCACACGTCGCACTTTGCCGTAAGGAAGCCCGAGTTCGCGGCGTTGAGCGAGCGCAGGGCCCGGCCCAGCGCGGGGTGGTCCTCCGCTTCAGGGATCTCGGCGAGGTCGTAGGGGTTGGCGCGCAGGTTGACGAAGTGGGCGCCGGCTGCGGTAGCGGCGTCGTCCTCCGCGGCGGCGGACCACGGCACGACCAGCACGGGGTCCTCGGGGCCGCAGGCGGCGGTCCAGTCGGCGAGCATAGGGTTAGGGTACAGGGAGCGCCCGGTCGCGGGCACCCGCCGGCGCATCGCACCGGGCCAGGATGAAGCGGAGCGCTGTGTGCTCCGCCCAGTAGCCGTCGTTGCCGCTGTCAGGTTCGGGCGTGGCCAAAAAGGCGCAGTGGCCGCCGTGCGCGGTTTCGAGCAGGGTGATGCAGGGGTTGGCGGCGATGGTTTCGCGCGTCTCCGGCAGCAGGCGGATGAAGGGGTCGTCGCCGGCGTGAAGCACGAGGGTGGGCACCCGGATGTGCTCGAGCACCCGGGCGGAGGCCGCACGGAAGTAATAGTCGTCCGCGCCCCGGAAGCCCGCGTACAGGGCCGTGATGCGGTGGTCGAACTGGCGCAGCGAGCTGATGCCCTCGCTCCGGCGCGGGTCAAAGGCGCGCGGAAACAAAAAGCCCTTGCGCCGGAAGCGCTTCAGCAGAGCGTGCACAAAACGCTGCTCATACAGCCGGTTGGCGGGCAGGTGCAGGGCGTCGGCGGAGGGCCCAAGGTCGATGGCGGGCGAAACGCCGACCACGGCTCGGAGCTCCGGCGGCGCCGCCCGGCCGAGCTCGCCGGCCAGCTTCAGCACCAGGTTGCCGCCCATCGAGTACCCGATCAGGGCGAAGCTTTGCAGGCGGTGCAGCCGGATGTAGTGCCGCATGACCGCGTCCACGTCGCTAGACATGCCGGAGTGGTAAAGCGTCGGGGTGAGCCGCTCGGTGCCGCCGCAGTTGCGCATGTTCATGCGAATGACATTGCAGCCAGCGGTCCATAGCTTGTTGGCGTTGCCGATGACGTACTGCGAGCGCGAGGAGCCCTCCAGACCATGCAGCACCAGCACGGTGGGCCGCTCCGAACGCACGGCGGGGGGCTGCCAGTGGCACTCACACAGCACCTGCGTACTGATCTGGCTGCCATGCGCCGGTGTGGTTTCCACCAGCTCGGCCGAGGGCGCGGGCAGGGCGCTGGGCCGTGGCAGCAGGTTGCCGACGATGGTCTGCAGGTGCCCGTTGGTCATCCAGCGGCGGGGGTGAAACGGGGGCATCGCGGGCGGCCAGGGCGGGGGAGGGAGGGCGGTGGGCATCAGGCGGCCTCACCCCGCGGTGTGCCCGTGTCTGCGGCCTCCACAGCCATGCGCAGCAGGTCCACCGCGTTCAGGGCACCGGTGGGTTCGTCCTGGTGGCGAAAGAAGGCGTACACCTCGGCGCTTTGGCACCGCTCGGTGAAGCCTTCGGCGAAGCGCTGGAGCTCCGGCCGGGTGTAGCCGCCGTCGCGGCGCAGGCGGTAGCAGAGGAAAGGCGCTGTGACGACATCCGGCGTGGCGAGGTCGTCGGTGTCGGCGACGCACAGCGCGGCCTCGGCGGCACGGAGCGCGTCCAAGACCGGCTCAGAGAACCAGGACGGGTGGCGAAACTCAAAGGCGATACGGGGCTTCGACGGACCGCTCAGCGCTGGCAGGGCCAGAAAGGAGGCCAGGCGTTGGGGGTCTGCCTGGAGGTTGGGCGGCAGCTGGAAGAGCAGGGGGCCGAGCTTGCCCGCCTCCCGGGCTGGCTCCACGGCGGCGGTGAACTCCGCGACGGCCTCGGCGCACTCCCGCAGCCGCGCGAAGTGGGTGATCCGCTGCGGCGCCTTGAAGCTGAAGCGAAAGCCGGGCGGCGTGGCGGCGAGCCAGCCTCCCAGCTGCGGGCGCGTGGGCAGGCTGCGGAAGGTGTAGTTGACTTCCACGGCGGTCAGCCGCGCGGCGTAGCTGTGCAGAAAGGCGCGCGCGGGCACATCCGGCGGGTAAAAGCGGGGTTTCCAGGTCGGGTAGGACCAGCCGGAGGTGCCGACGAAGAGCCCGGCGGGCGCGGCGGCGAGCTGTTCAGCCGGGGACGCGATGTATTTGGGAGGGCGCGGCACGCTTGCTTTGGTGAGCTTTTCGCGACGGAGATCGCGGCTCGGGGGAGATCATTTGGGGCGGCTAGTGGGATTTGAACCCACGACATCAGCTTCCACAGAGCTGCGTTCTAACCACTGAACTATAGCCGCCGTCCGCCTTCGATTGTAGCGCATCCAACAGGATGCGGCGCGAGGCGCGACCAATGACAGGAGCGAAAGCGGTAGAGGGACAGGTGCTGCGGCCGGGCGAACCCGCCGGCAGCCTCCATGACCGGCTCGGCGGCGCTGGCGGCGTCTTCCGCAACGAGAACCTCGACCTGCTCTCCAAGGTGCTGGATACCTGGTTCCGGGTGCCGGGTACCGGGATACGGTTCGGCCTGGACGGCATCATTGGCTTTATCCCGGGGGTGGGCGACCTGCTGGCCGGCGCCGCCAGTTGCATTATCGTCCTGGCGGCATTCTTTCGCGGGGTGCCGCTGATCACGGTGGCGCGCATGGTGGCCAACCTGGGCGTTGAAGTCATGATTGGCATTGTGCCGATTCTGGGGAACTTCTTCGATATCGGCTGGCGGGCCAACCGCCGCAACTACGCGCTGCTGGAGCGCAGCATCGAGGGCAACCGGCGCGATACCTGGCGCGACTGGGTTTACATCGCACTGCTCATCCTGCTGCTGATGGCGCTGGCCATGCTGCCCTTTGTGCTGCTGCTGTGGATTACAGGGTCGGTGCTGCACGGGCTGCATGTGCCGGGATGGCGCTAGCTTCCGGCTGCAGACCCGGCTGGCGCTGCGGTAGGATGTTGGGAGTCGGGGCGTAGCGCAGCCTGGTAGCGCATCTGCTTTGGGAGCAGAGGGCCGGGGGTTCGAATCCCTCCGCCCCGACCACTTTGCTACGGTTCTGTCCCGGTTTGAGACACATTGTCCGGTTTGTCTGGCTCTTTTGTCGCATCAAGAATTCACGCCGGATGCCGATAAACAGGGAGTGTTCACCCGAATCTTTCACCATCTTCGTTGCTCGTCCCTGCTGCAGGCGGTTGTGCTGACGCTGCTGCTGGTCCTGGTGTCTTTTCTGCCTTCAGAGCTGAAGGTGGCGCTCGGGACGCGAGGGCCGCTGCACTTTTGGGCGCACCTCTACGCCTTTGCGGTCCTGAGCGTGCTGTTTCTGGGCGGCTTGCGTTCATTCAAGAGGCGGGCGGCTGCCGTGGCCGGCCTGGCGCTGCTGGGATTGGCGATCGAGATGACCCAGGCGCATTGGCATATGCCGGCGTTGGAACGAAACGACCTCTTTTGCGATCTGTTCGGCGTCGTGATGGGGCTGATCGTCTCGCTTGTGCGCGGTCCGGCGCCCCAGGGGCTGTCCCCCGGTCGAGATGCCCCCTCCGCACCCAGAATCTGAACGTTAGAAACGGGGGAAGATCCCGGAGAGGATGGTTATGGATACAGCAGACTGGCGGCGCGCTCCCGGCGAAAGCGCTCCAGTGCCGGTTGGGAGGCGGCGGCGATGGTGCGCGGGTCCTTACCGGCCTGCAACGCTTGCAGGGTGGAGCGGCTGGCGATCAGGCGGGCGGCCTTGTCCAGTTGAAACTGGGTGGGGTAGAGCTGGTGGAGCACGCTGAGCAGCTCCAGGCCGAGTTCGGAGGCGTCCAGCTTGGTGCGGTCGGTGAGATCGATGTGTACGGCGGATATCGTCTGGCCGTGGCCGGGGTAGTGGGCCTTGCTTTCGGGGATAGGGAGATGGATGGCCTCAAAGCTGACACCGGGGATTTTGCGGCCGTTCAGGGCTTGGGCTACGACACCCGCGTCGAACCAACCGGCGGCGCCGGGCAACGGCGCGGCGCCAAACACCTCAAAGGCGCTTGGCGTGCCACGCCCGACCGAAAGGTTGGTGAGCTCCAGCATGGCCGTCGCGGGGTAGAGCACGTTGGCGGCGACGGTGTGCAGATTGGGGCTGGGTGCGGTCCAGGGCAGACCTGTCTCGTCGAAGAACTGGTCGCGGTGCCAGTTTTGCATGGGGATGACGGTGAGGTTGGCGTTCAGGTGTTTGGTGGCGACGATGTAGCGGGCGAGCTCGCCCAAGGTGAGCCCGTGCTGCAGGGGCAGGGGCATGTAGTTGATGTAGCTGGTGGCGTCGGGATCGGAGATGGGGCCGGTGATGGCGCTGCCGGTGATGGGGTCGGGGCGGTCGAGGACGATGATCTGGAGGTCGTGATGGAACCGCGTGCGCTCGGCGGCGGCGGCTTCGAGGAAGTAGCCGAGGACGGTCTCGTAGGTGAAGCAGCGCACGCCCGCGTCCTGGAGGTCGATGACCACGGCGTCGAGAGCCTTGAGCTGGTCGTGGGTGGGGCGACGGTCGGCCTCGTGCGCGCCGTAGAGCGAGGTCACCTGGAGGCCGGTGGTGGGGTCGGTCTCGGCGTTGAGGTGTTCGGTGTCCTGCCGGCCGAAGATGCCGTGTTCAGGGGAGAAAAGGGTGAGCAGCTTCGCGTTCGGGACGGCTTTGGGAAGGTCCTCGGAGAAGATGTCGATGGTGCGGCGACCGTGGGAGTCGAGGCCGGTCTGGTTTGTGAGCAGGGCCAGGCCGAAGGTGTTGTACGGGGCGGCGGCCCTGGCGATGGCGGCGAAGCGGGTGAACTCGAGGGTGTCGAGGCCGGTTTGGGTGGGTTGGGAGACGGGCGGGGGTTCGTAGCTGGTGCGGAGGAGGGAAGAGCGTTCACGCAAAGGGCGCAAAGGTCGCAAGGGTTCAGGTAGAGGGCGGAGAGGTTCGGGTAAAGAATGCGGAGGTTTTGTTGTGGGTGCGGAGACGAAGGGAGAGGAGACGGGAAGAGGTCTGAGGTAGGGAGGTGAAACGGGGCTTGCGGCGGGTCGGGGGAGTTCTGCGGGCTCTGAGGAGATCATGGCGTCCCTTGGCGAAACCCCTGCGCCCTTTGCGTGATCGCTTTGCCCCTGCAGGTCGCCTGAGTTGTACAGGCCCAGTGCCAGGGCGGCGGCGGAGGCGACTTCGCCGCGGAGGTTGGAGATCGGGGCGCCGGGGTGGGGGTGGATGGCGTTGGCGAGCAGCAGCACGAAGGTGTCGGATTGGGGGTCGAGCCAGAGACTTGTGCCGGTGAAGCCGGTGTGGCCGAAGCTGCCGATGGGAAAGATGCGGCCGCGGGGTTTGCTGTACCCGGAGTCGATATCCCAGCCGAAGCCGCGCAGCGGTTCATCTTTGATTGCAGGGAAATTGGGGTCCAGCAGGTCGGGGTCGCCGGAAGCGGGCTTCTGGCCCTCGGCAAGGGCCCGGGCGTTGGCGCGGAAGTGCTGGCCGACCTGGAAGGGGGTGTGGCCGGGCTGCTGGGGCACGGTCATCTCGATCAGGGTCTTGCGCTTGAGCGGGAAGTTGCTGGGGCGGCCGGTGTAGCGGTCCAGCAGAGCCTGAGCGAACAGGCTCATGTCGTGCGCGGTGGAAAAGACGCCCGCGTGGCCGGCGACGCCACCCATGCGGCGGGTGGTGGGGTCGTGAACGGTGCCGCGGAGGAGGTGGTTGAAGTCGGGGTTGGTGGCGGCGGTGCCTTCGTCGTCGTGGGCGGTGGGGGCAACACGTGGGTCAGACGCCGCAAACGTTCCGAAGCAGAGCACCGTAGTGGCTTCGTAATGACCGTCGACCTTGTAGATCTCAGGCATCGGCAGGGTATTCGCGCCCAGCCTGGTTGAGCCATGAGGGCTGCATTCTTTGTCGAAGGAGTGGTATTGGCTTTCTTGCATGCCGAGCGGTTGAAAGACGTGCTCGCGGGCGTAGTTGTCCAATTCCTCTCCGCTGAGCTTTTCGACCAAGGCCCCGAGCAGGATGAAGTTGATGTCGGAGTAGACGAACTTTGTGCCCGGGGCGCTTGCGAGCGGGGTGGTGAGGGCGCGGCGGAGGCCTTCGGTCTTGTCTGGCGCGGCGAGGCCCCAGGCGTCCTTGAGGTCCACGTCCGGCGGTTCGCCGCTGAAGTGGGTGAGGAGCAGGCGGAGGGTGATTTTGCTGCGTTCGGGGTCATGCGTGGGATTGAAGTCGGGCAGGTACTGCTCGAGGGGGGTGTCGAAGTCGAGCTTGCCCTGCTCGTAGAGCTGCCCGATGGCGGTCGTGGTGACGATGACCTTGGTGAGGGAGGCCATGTCGAAGATCGTGTCCTCAGTCATGGGCTCGGCGGGGCTGGATTGGCCGTTGAGCCCCGGCTCGCCGGCGAGCTTGCGATCGCCGTAGGCGTGATGGAAGACGATCGCGCCGCCGTGGCCGATGACGACCACCGCGCCGGGCAGCTGGTGGCGGTTGATGGCCTGGGTGATCAGCTGGGACACCTGCGAGAAGTCAGCGGCGGGTTCCGGCGTCGTCCCCAAGGGCTTGACGGGGAGCTGGGAGGGGTTGGGGGTGCGCGGGTTGGTGCGGTGTTTGGTTTGCTGCGGCATTTCGTCCGGTGGGGGCGATTGTTGCGCGTGGAGGGGAGCGGCCATGAGGCCTCCTGCAAGCAGCAGCATGGCAGTCGCGGGCACCACAGGACGGCCGGAACGGAATGCAAAGCTGGCGATCGCTCCGACCGCGAAGGTCACCACCGCGCCGATCAGCACGTACCAGGTGAAGGCGACGTGCGGGATGGTAAGGGCGCCCAGGTGCACCGGAAAGGTGCCCTGCCAAAGCCAAAGGTTGAGGGCAAAGCCGCACAGCATGCCCACGGCGGCGCCGTACTCGGTGGCGAAGCGGGTGAGGGTGCCCAGCAGAAAGACGCCCAGCAGGCAGCCGTAGGCGACGGCGGCGATGGAAAGGCCGATCTCGACAACGTGGCCTTTGCCGCCGTTGTGGAGCGCGACCAGGGCGATGGCGAAGAGGACGAAGGCCCACAGGACGGTGGAGCCTTTGGAGACGAGCAGACGTTCGCGGTCCGAGATGGGGTTGAGCCCACCCATCGCTGGAGCGATGGATGGGGCACCCGGGATGGTAGCGGCATCCGGTAGATGTTCGCGGTCCGAGATGGTGTTGAGCCCACCCATCGCTGGAGCGATGGATGGGGCACCCGGGATGGAGGGTGCGCCGGGGAGATTTTCGCGGTCCGAGACGGGGTTGAGCCCATTCATTGCTGGAGCGATGGATGGGGCACCCGGGATGGATGGCGCACCCGGGATGGTAGCGGCGCCGGGGATGGAGGTGACGACTGTGTGAGGGTGGGTGGAGGGTTGGCGGAAGCGGAGGTAAAAGTCGACCACGGTGGTGGAACTGAGCGAGTTCAGGGCGGCAGACAGGTTGCTCATGGCGGCGGCGAGGATGGCGGCGACCAGCAGGCCGGCGACGCCGGTAGGCATCTCGCGGGTGATGAAGGTTGGGAAGATGTAGTCGTTGCTGCGGAAGCTCGACGCCGCGGCCGGCCCGTAGAAGACCCAAAGACCGGCGCCGATCAGCAGAAAAAAGGTGAACTGGAAGAAGATGACCACGCCGGAGCTGAGCAGGGCCAGTTGCGACTCGCGCAGGTTGCGGGCGGCCAGCAGGCGCTGCACCATCAGCTGGTCTGTTCCGTGAGAGGCCATGGTCAGAAACGTACCACCGAGCAGCCCCGCCCAGAAGGTGTAGCTTTGGGTGAGGTTCAGGGCGAAGCTGAAGGTGTGGAACTTGCCGGCGGCGCCGGCGATGTGGGCGATGGCCGACCAGCCGCCCGGCACGTGGTGTCCCAGCGAGACCAGCGCCACGACGGTGCCGGCGACGTAGATGCCCATCTGCACCACATCGGTCCAGATCACGGCGGCCAGGCCCCCCTCAAAGGTATAGAGCAGCGTCAAGGCGGAGATGATCGCGATGGAGAGCACATCGCCGGTTCCGATGGCGGTGGTGACCACGATGGACACGGCAAAGACGCGCACCCCCTCCGCAGCGGCGCGTGTGAGCAGAAACAGCCCGGCGGTGACCTTGTGCAGCAGCGGCCCGAAGCGGCGGTCGATGAGCTGGTAGGCGGTGAGCATGTCGCCGGCAAAGTAGCGGGGCAGAAACAGCGCCGCCACCACCACGCGGCCGAGCAGGTAGCCGAGCACCACCTGCAGGAAGCCGAAGTTGCCCGCAAAGGCCACGCCGGGGATGGAGATGATGGTCAGCGTGGAAGTTTCCGCCGAGACCACCGACAGGGCGATGGCCCACCAGGGGACGGTGTTGCCGGCGAGGAAGTAGCTCCTGAGCGAGCGGTCGCTATTCGACGCGCGGTTACGAAAGTGCAGCCCAAAAAGTGTGATGGCGACCAGATAGGCTGCGATGATGACGAGGTCGGGAGCGTGCAGGTGCTGGGTTGAGGATGCAGGCACGGCAAACGGCGGCGGGCTGAGGGGCAAACAGGCTCTCCGGCGGCGAGAGGAGCCCCTGGGAGCTCACGCCGCCTGATGGTGTGCCCGTATCATAGCGGCCAAAAGAGTTTGGCACAGCAGAAGGATTGTGGGGATGAATGTGTACCTTGCCGTGGACGCGGGCGGCACCAAAACCGAGTGTGTGTTAGCCGATGACGAGCGCGTGCTGGCACGCTGCGCCGGGGAAAACGTAAAGATCATGAACGTGGGCGCGCCCGAGGCGACCGCCCGGCTGCGCCGGCTGCTCGAGGAGACCAGCGCCCGGGCCGGCGTTCCGCTGTATCTGGTCACGCGGGCCTGCATGGGGCTTGCCGGTATCTCCAGCGAGGGGGTGCGCGCCTGGGCGGAGGCCGCGCTGGGCGAGGTGTTGACCGGCGAGGTGATGCTGACCGGCGACGAGGAGATCGCGCTGGAGGCCGCCTTTGGGCAGGACTCCGGGGTGCTGGTAATCGCCGGCACGGGCTCCCACGTGGTGGGCCGCTGCAGCGACGGATCGCGTTTCACGGCGGGCGGCTGGGGGCCCATGCTGGGCGATGAGGGCTCCGGCCACTGGATCGGACAGGAGGGCATCCGCAGCGGCTTGCGGGCGCTGGACCGGGGCGTCCCCTCCCTTTTGCTGCGCGAGATCAACGCGCTTTGGGGCATACACAGCATTGGGGCGCTGGTGGCCAAGGCCAACAGCCGTCCCCGGCCGGACTTTGCCGTGCTGGCGGAGGCGGTGGCGCGCTGCGCCGCGCAGGGCGACGGGCTGGCGCGCAGCGTGCTGGAGCGGGCCGGGCAGGAGCTCGCGGCGCAGGTGGCCATGGTGCTTTCCCGGATGCGGGCAGGCTCCTGCGCGGCCGCGGACACCAGCCGCGTTGCCTACACCGGCAGCGTGCTGGGCCGGATCGGTGCCGTGCACGAGGCCATGGCGGCCGCGCTGCGGCAGCAGCACCCGGACACCGTCGTCGATGCCCGTGCCACCTCGCCCATCGAAGGAGCGCTGGCGCGCGCCCGGCGGCTGTAACGCGGGCTCAGCGCGGCACGAGTGCGCCGTGCAGGTAGGTCGCGATCAGCTGCCCCTGCGCGTCGAAGCGGTTCAGATTGGCCGGCTGCCCAGGTTGGAGCGCCACCAGCTCGGGGCGGCCGAGCATGGCTGCCGGGTTCAGGCTGGCGGCGGCCACGGCTTCGGCCAGCGTGGCCCCGGTCTGCCGCCGCAGGTTGCTGACGGCGGTATCCAGGGTCAGGACGGAGCCGGCCAGGGTGTATTTGTCCTGCTCGAGGTCGGCGCTGAGCAGGGCCTGGCCGTCGCGCACCGTGACCGGCAGGCCGCCCAGCGTGTAAGCGCCGGGGCCCAGGCCGGTGGCCTGCATGCTGTCGGTGACCAGCACGGCCTTCTGCGGGCCCTTGAGCCGCCACCAGAGCCGCACCACCGGCGCCGCCACGTGGACGCCGTCGCAGATCAGCTCGGCAAAGACGCGCTCGTCTTCGAGCACAATGCCCAGCACGCCGGGCTCGCGGTGATCCAGCGGCCGCATGGCGTTGAAGGTGTGGGTGGCGGCGGTGGCGCCGGCATCGAGGGCGGCGAGGGTTTCGGACGCCGTGGCGTTGGTATGCCCCAGTGAGACGCGCACGCCCCGGCCGACCGCGTGCCGGATCAGGTCGGCAGCTCCCGGGCGCTCGGGCGCCAGGGTGAGCATCAGGATGTGTCCGCGCGCGGCCTCGAAGAAGCGCTCGAAGAGCTCTATGGAGGGGTCCTGGAGATGTTCGGTGGGGTGTACGCCGCGCTTGGCGTGGGAAAGAAACGGACCTTCCAGATGAATGCCCAGGGGCTGGGCCTCGCCGGGCTGGAAGCCGCGCTCGATCTCGGTGGCGATGCGGTCGAGCGCCGCCAGGGTCGGGTCGACTGCCGCCGTCACGGTGGTGGGCAGGTACCAGGCCACGCCGCGGCGGGCAAAGAAGCGCCCGAGTTTGCGGAAGCCTCCTGGCGTGGCGGACATGACATCCTCGCCGACGGCGCCGTGCGTGTGGATGTCGAAACAGGCGGGAGTCAGGGTGGTCTGGTCCGTTTGCGCGTCCCCGGGCTTGATCGCGGCGAGGGTGCCGTCAGAGGCCAGGGTGAGCGTTGCGTTGCGGATCGGCCGGCCGGCAGCGAGCAGCTGCGAGGCGGAGAGGGTTTCAGGCATGCACGGGCTTCTTTCGCTTTCGCTTTCGGCTATCGGCTCAGCGGCTCAGCGGCTCAGCGGCTCAGCGGCTCAGCGGCTAGGTGGCGCCGGGGGGAGCCCCAGTTCCGCCGCAGAGGGCAGTGTTTTGGCGTCGTCCCATTGCCGCTGCGCGCTGCGGAGGCGGTCGATGCGGCTGTACCACAGGCCGACCGTGTAGTCGTAGTGTTCCAGCACGGGGCGCAGCGCGTAGGGGCGGTTGGTGCGCAGCCACAGCTGGGCGTACAGGTCGCGCAGCAGCGAGTAGCCGTCCACGATGTCTTCCAGCCGGCCATTGACGCCGCGGATGGAGGACAGGTCATAGATGAGCTGGACGTGGGCCTTCCGGTCCGAAGAGGCGGCTTCGGCCTGGGCCTTGGCGTAGATGGCGGGGATCTCGTCGCAGAGCTGGAACTTGAGGCCGATGAAGTCGATGCGCCGCGCGCCGAGCTCCAGGGCATCGATGGCGTCCGGCTCGCGGAGGCTGGTAGGGGCGAAGCTGGGCGAGGCCGGGTTGTCCTGGAGGGGGGTGTCTTCGGTGGAGGTACGGGGTTCGGGAGAGGTCCCACCCATCGCCGGGGCGATGGATGGGGCACCCGGACGGTTGGGTACAGTACCGATCCCACCCATCGCTGGGGCGATGGATGGGGCACCCGGCCCCTCGTCCTGCTGTCGGCTACAGTTTGTCTGAACCTGCCTTCGGGGTCCCATCTGCACGTAAAGTGTGCTGCATGGATAGGCCGCCCGTACTTCGGCGATCAGGGTCAGGGCGCGTTCGGCGTGGAGGCGCAGCTCATGGGTGTAGGGCCGGATCTTCGCCGCGTAGCCCTGGCCATCTTTGGACCACGGGTCGATCCAGAAGAGGCCGTCGGAGGCATCGCCCACCTTGGCCTCGGTTTTGAGCAGCTCCTGGGCGGCCATGATCTCGCGCTGCGCCTCGTTCAGCTTGCCGGTCTGGTCGCCGTGGAGGACTGGCCCGTAGGCCGCCTCGAACTGGGCGGGGGAGCCCTCGCCGCCCTGCCAGGCCTGCGCGGCGCCAAACAGGATGCCGAAGTCGTTGTTGCTGGCCAGGGCCTCGCCGTCGTCATACCAGATGGTGTTCAGCTGGCCGGTGGCGCCCATCTGCTTGCCGTCGCGGGTGAACTGCTGGATGTTGCTGATGGCGTAGTTCCAGTTGGGGTAGACGCGCGACCAGTTGTTGATGCCGGGGGCGACCCAGGTCTCGATGCCCGCGTCCGTGAACGGCTTGATGTAGCGCGCAAATCCCTGCGGGCGGGGGTTGTACCACCAGGCGACCGCGACCGTGTTGCGCTTGAAGTCCGCGGGCAGGCCTTTCAGCAGATCGGGGCTATCCTGCGCAATGTCGCCCCAGAAAAGCAGACGGCGGTGCAGCGGACGCAGCCTCCCGTCAATCTTTTGCAGATAATCCAGGTACACCGGCGCCAGGCCGTGCGCGGCCACGGCGGGCCGGGTCTGCCCCTGGCCGAGGTCCACGGTTTCATCGGCGCCGATGTGCAGAAAGGGGCCGGGATACAGCGCCGAAAGCTCCGTGAACATGCGGCCGATGAGCTCCAGCGACCCGGGCTGCGCCGGGGCCAGCACCGTGCCGTGTGGGGTTTCGGCGAGTTGGGAGTAGACCTCGGAGTTCAGGTTGTGGTGCAGGTGCCCAAAGGCCTCCTGGTCCGGGATGACGGTGATGTGGAACTGGCGGGCATAGGCGACCAGCGTGCGCGCGTCCTCCGCGCTCATGGCGCCGCCAGGGGGCGCGGGCAGCGGGTCGGCGGCGTACTGCTGCGTGTGCTCGAAGTAGGGCGAATACACGTTAGCCTTGTAGGCCGCCAGCAGGCGGATGAGCCGCTCCTGGTAGGCCAGCGTGTCGACGGGGCCGCGCGACAGATCGTCGGACAGGCCGCGGTATCGCAGCGACGGCCAGTCGTGGATCTCCGCCGCGTGCAGCACAGCCCGGCCCTGGGCATCGGTGGAGATCATCTGCTTGGCTGTTTGCGCTGCGTAGAACAGCCCGGTGGCGGTGCTGGCGGTCAGTTTCAGGGTGCCCGGGGCATAGGTGATGCTGTAGCTTTCCGCGCGTGCCTCGGGGGGCGCCGCGGCTTCGGCCGGCCCGCGCCCGAGCTCGATGCGCAGGCCGGTATCGCTGGCGGCGGCGATGTGCCTGGCTTCCAGCGTTTGCCGGAGGTCCTGCGCGGTGAAGCTGTCCTCGCTGTCACAGCCGGTGCAGAGGATCTGTACGCCATGGGGCAGGGGATCGTCGCCGCGGGGGCTGACCTGGTGCGGCATGGGGATGAGCAGCGGCGTCGTGTGGCTCTGCGCGAGGGCCGAGGCAGGGAGCAGAAGCCAGGGCAAACACGAGGCGAGGACGCGCGGGGCGTAAAGGCGCATGTGCCTACGGTACATGGGGGGTGGCGCGCGCTCCAAGGGGCCGCAGCTCAGGATGCAATCACCATCACCGCGCCTGCATCCTAGCCTGCTGAGAGCTCCGTGGCTGCAGACGGGCCGGTGTCGCAAGCCCGCGCACCGTCCCCAACGCGGGGAGGCGGGCTCAACAAATCACAAGGGAGAGGCACATGAGCGAAGGGAACGACCAGCACGGGCAGGACCACCAGAACCTGAACGGAGACGAGGCGCGCGACAAGGTCGCCGGCCTGATCAAGGGCATTCACATCTGCATGATGAACACGGCCGGCAAGGACGGATCGATCGATTCGCGCCCTATGGCGCTGCAGAACACACCCTTCGACGGCACCCTGTGGTTTTTGACCCGCGGCAGCTCGGAAAAAGTGAACGAGGTGCAGGGGGACGGTCACGTGACGCTGACCTTTGCCGAGCCAAAGGATCAGAAGTACGTCACGCTGAAGGGCAAGGCCTCGGTCTCACAGGATCGCGGCAAGGTGCACGATCTGTGGAACGAGATGTACAAGGCGTGGTTTCCGGGCGGACCCGACGACCCTTCCATCAGCGTGCTGCGGGTCGATGTTTCCGACGGCGACTATTGGGAGGCTTCCAGCAGCAAGCTGGTCTTCTTTGCCAAGTACGCCCTGGCGGCGGCGACCGGGGGACAGGTGAAGGTGGGGAAGAGCGGGCACGTTGACGTGTAGTGTCGATCTCCGCCGGGGCCCGGCAGCGCAGGGTTTTTAGATCGGTGCCGGGCCGTTGACGACCGTGACGCCGGGCGGGGGCGTAAAGCTGAACTCACTGTCCGGGATGGGGCGGTTTTCCTGCTGGTCGGCGAAGGTGAAGGTGGTGATTGAGCCGTCGACCGCGTCGATTTGCAGGGAGTGAATCACTCCATCGGGGGTCACCACCAGGGTGACCTGGCGGAGGCTCGTGCCCTGCCCGTGAGGTGTGCCGGCCAGGCTGTAGCCGCCCTCCACTGGCGCCGCGGACAGGTGGTCGAGCTCCCGGGTCAGTTCCGTGTGCCCCAGCAGGAACCGCAAAGGGGAGCGCAGGTCGTCGAGCTGCTTTGCGGGGGTACGGTTGGCCTGGGCGTCGCCTGGGGTGTAGCTGATGGCGTCCTTGCCGTTGAGGACGAAGACCTTGCCGGCGGGGGCGTCATAGGCCCAGCGCATGCGACCGGGCCTGCGCAGGGTGAGCGTGCCGGACTCGGTGCGGTCCATTCTCATGCCGCGGTAGCGCTCGGAAAAGCGGGTTACCAGCGAGGTGAGGTGGTTGTAGTGCCGGTCCACGGCCCGGGCGAGGACCGGAGCCGTGAGCGTTGCGGCAGTTGCGGTGGCGGTGGGAAAGGCAAAGACCAACGCGAAGAGCGCAACGGGCGCCAAGGTACGCAACGGGACTGCGGAGGTGCGTGAGGGCGTTGCGGAGGTGCGCGACGGGGTTATTGCAGGATCTCGGTGCAGTTGGTGCCGCCCTTGGGATCGAAGCGGATTTGTCCTGATTCGTCGGAACAGAAGGTCCGCTGGCCGGTGCGCCCCACCGCGATCGGGGTCGCGGTGATCTGGTAGCTGTTGTATTGGTCCACGTTGTTGACCGTGTTTTTGGCGCAGTTGGAGATCACAAAGTTGTAGCCGGCCTTGGAGCCGGAGGCGAGGTCCTCCGGGATCAGTTGGGCGGACTCCGCGGTCGGGGTGCCGGAACCCTGCTTGCCGCCCAGCGTGGCCAAGGAGCAGGCAAAGCCGTGGGCGGGGAAGCTGGAGTTGTATTCCGTTTCCATGGAGTTCAAGGTACGCACAGAGGCCATCGCGGAGGTTTCATCCGCCTTGATGTGCACCTTTTCGTAGCTCGGGATGGCGAGCGTGATGATGATCAGGATCACCGACATGACAATCAGCAGCTCGACCAGGGTGAAGCCGGCCTCTTCGGGGCGATGGACTTGGGGACGGGGGCGCATCATGCCTTGGCAACCTCGCAAGCGAACACGCGCTGGCATCAGGGCGCTCGCGGATCAAATGCGACCTCACAGGGTCGGTTGCAGTATAGACGGTTTGCGTTGGTAGCCGGTATCCGGCTCGGTGCACGGAGGCCTGCCGCTGAAGATCGGCGCCGTACACAGGAAGTTGCAGACCACTGCGCAGGGAAGGCCGGGTTCTGATCAATTCCTCAGAATTCATTGCCGCCCGGTAGTAACCGCAGATTCCCTGCGGGAATGACAACCAAAAAAGCAAAAGCACTAGGGGCTGTCATCAAACCAGCCAGATGCATACCGCGGCGAAGTGGACGGCAGCAAGGAAGTTTTGTTTCGTTTTATCGTAGCGGGTAGCGATGGCGCGGAACTGTTTGAGGTTGGCGAAGAAGTTCTCAATCAGGTGGCGTGCTTTATAGAGTTCCTTGTCGTACGGACGGGGCTGGAGTCGGTTCGTGCGAGGCGGGATGACGGCCTGCTTGCCGGCCTGGCGCAGAGGTGCAAGCACCCGGGCTTCTGCGTCGAAGCCCTTGTCGGCGAGCACGGTGCGGGCCTGGATGCGCGGCAACAGCACGTCGGCACCGTCCAGTTCGCAGGCCTGGCCGGCCGTGAGATGGATAGCCAGAGGGTTGCCGAGCGCATCGACCACAGCGTGGATCTTGGTGCTCAGTCCGCCTTTGCTGCGTCCGATGGCCTGGTCTTCGGTATTGCCGCCGCCCCCTTTTTGCGGGCTCCGGCTGCATGCTGGTGAGCCCTCACGATGGTCGCGTCGATCATGGCGTATTCGTTGTCGGCTGCCTGGGCCAGATGCTCAAGAACCCGCTGCCAAACCCCACGCGCAGCCCATCGCGTAAACCGCGTATGGACCACGCGGAAGTCGCCGAACCGTTCCGGAAGATCGCGCCACGGTACGCCCGCGCGATAGCGGAACAGCACCGCCTCCACAAACAACCGGTTGTTGTGCGCAGGGCGACCTTCGGTGCCGGGCCGCCCAGGCAGCAAATCCTTGATCCGATCCCACTGATCGTCCCGCAAACCGTAACGCCGCGTACTCATAAACCAACGCTAAAAGCTCACACGCCCCTCGCAAAGAATCTAGTTTGATGACAGCCCCTAGCGTAGATCAGTGCTGTTAATTTCTGAGCGCCTGCGTCTGAGCGTTCCCAATCGCCTCACGATCACCCTGGTTCGCGAAGTTGATGTCTCGCCCGAGATCCTTGCGAGCTCCAGCCAAAATTCCGGGATAGGCCCTATCGCTGGGCGCGAGTTCTTGGAGGGCAGGGCAGGGCAGGGCAACGGCAAAAGCAGATTCCTGCGGGAGTGACATGAAAAAGGGCAAGGGCAAGGATTACGGCTACGTTGAAGCAGCGGCAACTGCGGGTTCCTGCAGGGGATGAGAGGAAGTGGTGGGGTGGCGGGCCTTTTCTGGGTTTAGGGTTTGGGGTGATTTGGGGTGGCGGCGAAGTCGGTGCAGTTGCTGTCGGTGTCAGTGCCGGCGGGGGAGCGGGCTGCGCCGTTGTGGAGGGTGGTGGGGGACGTTGGGGGTGCGTTTGGGTGCGTTCGGGGGAGGTGGATGAAGCAGCCCTCTTCCCGGATGCCCGAGGCTGCCTGGTAGCCCTCGGCTGCCCAGGGGTCGACGAGGGCGCCGTAGTTGAGGCTGTCGACCACGAGACCGGAGGCGTCGCGCAGGACCATGCTGCCCTCGTGCACGGTGATGGTGTGGCCGAACAGGGGAGCGCGGGTGGTGAGTTCGGGGCCGCCGAACCACTGGTCCGGCCTGGGGGTGCCCCCGTAACCGGCGGTGGTGACCTTTTCGTCACGGAGCACGGCGTGGATGGGGTGGGCGCTGGCCAGAGCGTGGTCCAGGGTGAGGCCGGAGCCGAGGGCCAGCACCGGCTCATCGCTGGCATGGGGAAAGCGAGTGGCGGGGGTGAAGGTGATGCCGGTGCCGCGGTCGCTGAAGGGCAGGTTGGCCGCGTGATCGAAGCGAAGCGGGGCCGCGAGCTCAAGGCCTGAACCGGGGCTGACGACCCATTCGTCGCGTCCGTGATTTTGGGTGAGAGCGGGCGTGAAGGTGATTTCGGCTTCGTTGTGGTCGAGGTTTTCGACCGAGCTCACGGTGACCCCCTGCAGGCTGGCGGGCGTGCCGACCGTGATGTGATTGCCGGCGGCAAAGCCCTCGCCGCGCCGGACCCTGATGCGGGTGGCGCCGGCGGCGACGTCGCCGATGAGGTTGGTCTGGTTGGCCTGGGTGCCAACGTGCGTGATGGTGACGGTCTCGATGCCGTGGTGGAGGCTGTCGATGTCGAGCCGGATTTTGTCGCCGGCGGAGATGTCGGCGACCGAGGTGACCTGCAGCTTTGTGGCTCCGCTGCGGACGTCGGCGGCGAGGTAGGCCTGGGTTCCGGGCTTGCCGACGGCGGTGACGGTGGCCACCTCATACTGCTCGGTGCCGCGGCCCACGTAGGGGGAGGCCGCCGCGCCGTAGCCGAGGGCGATCTTTTCGCCGACCTGGAAGCCAGCCGCGCTTTGGACCGGGACGTTGGTGGAGCCCGGAGCGAGGAGGATGGGGCCGTCGGGCAAGGGTTGCCACACGGTGGTGGGATCGCTGGCCGGGGAGCCGAGGGCGGTGATTTTGCGGGTTTCCGCGCCGGAACCGCTGCCGAGGGTGGCCTCATCGCCGACGGACATGCCGGTGGTGCTTCTGACGTGGAGGGTGGTGTCGCCTCCCTGCGCCGGGACGACCAGGCCGGAGTTGGACAGGGCGAGGACATAGGAGCCCCTGGGGGCGATTTTGGTGCCGGACGGGATTTGGATGGCGGAGAAGACGGCCTGCTGGGCCGGGCGCGCGGTGAGCGTCCAGTGGGAAAGGTCGACGGGGCTGCTGCCGGGGTTGTAGAGCTCGATGAAGGCGTCTGTCGGGTTGGAGGCGCCGGAGCCGATGCGGAATGCATTGAGCTTGACGGGGGCGACGCTGCGGACTTTTTCGGTGGTGGTGTCGGTCTGCCGGGAGCCGTTGCTGCTCCAGGAGGCGTGGGCGACGAGGTCGCCGTTGTAGGCCTTGGGTCCCGGCGTGACGGTAAAGATGGCGCTCACGGAGGCGCCGGGTGCAAGGGGATCGGAAAAGGTTTGGGAGGTGTTCTTGCCGCCGCGGACCACGGCAGCCCATCGCGCGCCGGGGGTGGAAAGGCTGAGTACAAGCGAATTTACGGGGGAAGCGGAGGTGTTGGTGAAGGTGACGGTGGTCTCGCCGGGGGCGCCGGGCGTGAAGGTTTGCAGCCCTGGAGAGGGCATGGCCGGGGCCGGCGACAGGGTGAGCCGCGGCGCCGCGTAGCCGGCTGCGACGACGTTGGCCTGGACGAGCTGATCGGTGGCGTCGCTGGGAAAGGTGCCCCCGGCGGTGACGGCGCCCTCGTAGAAGGTGCCCTGGGAGCCGTTGCTGTTGTCGCCGCCGTTGCCGAGCAGGATGGCGCCCTGTTTGCGCATGGGGTCATAGCTGGAATTGACGCGCTGCCCGTCGAACATGACCGACAGCGCACCATGCTGGGCATCGCCGCCCAAGGAGGTCCAGTGGTGCGGTTCGCCTTTGGCGATCGCGGTGACGAAACGCCATTTGATGTCGGGCAGATGCGGGCACAGCCGTTCGCCGTGGGTGGGGACGCAGCCGACCAGATTGTTTTCCTGGTCGGTCATGACCCAGGGGCCGGGGGGTGTGCCGTGAATCCAGCCGGTGTTGTCGCCGAAGTAGGCGGTCTCCATGGTGCCGTTGTCGTCGTCGCGGCTGTCGATTTCGGCGTTGCCGTAGTCGAAGCAGCAGCCTCCGTTGAAGTGGTGGCCGTTGATGACCCAGTACTGGCCTTCAGCCTGGTCGTCGACCGCGGTGCCCCGGGGGTCGTCGATGCGAAGACCCATGCCGGGCTCGATGAAGACACCGTAGACCTTGTGGCCCATGACGGTGACGGGCGCCATGTCGGCCAGGGGCAGGTTGTTTTGGCCGCCCATGGCCGGTCCGCTGAAGCCGCCGCGGGGCGCCTGCAACAGGTCGTTGTGGCGGGGCGACTGGTCGTAGATTTTGCTGATCCAGCAGAAGGTGTCGGCACAGAATCTGTCCTGGGCCGCGGCGTCGGCGTAGCCACCTGGAGCGGGGGTGGGCGAGGTGGCGGGTGGGACGACGCCGATGTCCAGGGTTTTGCCGTCGGACTGGCGGAGGACCTGATAGAGCGGCCCGTGGTAGGCCTGGTAGAGGGCGCGGGTGGTGCTGTGGGCGGCGACACAGGGATCGCCGGCGGCGGCGTAGATGTCGCAGGGGCCTTGTGGGCGGGATGAAGACGATTTGGGGTGGTGCTGGGCGGCGGTCTTGGCGGTGTTGTGGGCGGCGTTTTGGGCCAGGGAAGCGGGGACGCAGGTGAGCAGGACGGCGTAGACGAGGGCTGCGAGTCGGTGGGTCGTCATGGGGTGGAGGGCTCCGGGTCCAGCGCAGTGGTGGTAAGCGTTTACATCGATGCTTGTGCATGTCCTTTATAGACTGCTTTGGCGGTTTGTGTCATAGCGGGGCCGGCTGGGGGTGTGTGGGAAGAGGTTGGCGCGATGGGTGGCGACTACGGGGAGGACGATGGAAAGGCTAGAGTGGAAGCCTCGGACCCTACCCGGTCGGCTATAGAGCGGGCTTTGAGCCCTCACGGGTGTACTGGCCATAGACCCAGGCCTTCGGCCTGGGCTGGTATAGGGCGCGTCTGGCGCTGGATACAGCAGAGGGGGAGCTTGCTTTGGGGAGATATGTGCAACTCCTGGGGGATCATTGCCGCCCGGAAGAAAGCGCAGATTCCCTTCGGGAATGACAACCAAAAGCAGAGGCAACAGCAACGGCAGGTTCCTTTGGGGAGACAGCAAGAAAAAGCAGAGGCAGATTCCCTTCGGGAATGACAACAAAAAAGACCAGGGCAGTTTTGGCGGGGCTGGATCAGGGCTTGGTGGCGGCTGAGGTGGTGCGCGCTACTGCAGGGGGGCGTTGGTGGCGGGTGCGGGCAGGCGGGGGAGGGGGCGGGCGAGGAGCAGGCCGGCGAGAAAGCCGGTGGCGAGGCCGCCGATGTGGGCGGTGAGGTCGGTGTGGGCGGAGGCGGCACCGTAGAAGAGGTTGAAGGCGATAAAGATGAGGGCGCTTTGGCCGATGGACTTGACGGCTTCGGGGCGGAGGGCGGCGCGTTCTTTGAGGAGAAAGGCGAGCAGGCCGCCGTAGACGCCGAAGATGGCTCCGGAAGCGCCAGCCGAGACCGTCATGGGGTGCAGCCAAAGGCCGAGGAGGTTGCCGCCGACCCCGGCCGCGAGATAAACGGCGAGGTAACGCAGGCTGCCGAAGAGGCGCTCGGTGAAGGGGCCGACCTGATAGAGGACGTACATATTGAAGGCGATGTGGAGGAAGCCGATGTGGAGGAAGCAGGCAGTGAGCAGGCGCCACCACTGGCCGCTGCGGTCCAGCGGACCGAAGTTGGCGCCCCATTGCAGCAACTGGAGGACGGTGGGGTTGGTGAAGCTGATGCCGCTGACGAGCATGGCCAGGAAGACGAGGACGTTGAGACCGATGAGGGCGTAGGTGACGCTGGCCGGGCCGAGCTGCTGCAGCACGGCGCGGGGAGGGACGGTGGTGGTGGGCGGCGTTATCTGCTGTGGGGGCATGGGGAGTGGAGGTCGGTTCGGGGGTTCCCTGGTGTGACGGGGTGCCCTTTGCATTATGCGCTGGATTGCGGTTTGAGGCGGCTTTGTGGGCCCGGGGAGCATCTTTGCTGGAATCAGGTTTTATGCGTTTGTTTGCGAGCGGGGGGATCTGACAGGAGCCGGCAAAAGAGGGAGCTTTTGCGCGCGGCGTTCGTCCAGTGTGGCTGCCCAGAGGAAACGGACGACCTAGCGGAAGGAACTCGATGCGGCGGTTTGCGGTGGTTTTGGCTTTTATGGCGGTGTGCGCGGCAGGGCAACGGGGCGCGGCGGCACAGGCGGTGGAGAGCTATCCGGCGGCGCCCGCGCCACAGGCCAAGGAAAAGGGACCGATTGGGGCGCTGAGCCTGGGCTACATCTACATCGCGGCGCAGGCGCCGACGGGGGACTGGTCGTGGCATCAGCATGGGTTTTACGGCATCCCGCAGGTGAACTTCACGCCGTGGCTTGCAGTGATTGGGGATTTTGTGTCGGTGTACAACACCGGGGCCAATACCCACGAGCACATTGAGGTGTTTCTGGGCGGCCCGCTGTTTACGGCGTACAGCAAAAAGAGGCTGTCGCCGTTTGCGTTTGCGACCGGGGGCAAGACGCGCGATGCCAAGGCCGGGACGATCACCTGGACGCCGACGCTGGCGACCGGCGGTGGGGTGACCTACAAGCTAAATAAGCACCTGGCGCTGCTGTTTGTGCCGGGGGAGTATGTGCGGAACTTTTCGGCTACGGGGAGGGATACGAACGGGTTTACGTCGCGGTTCGGGATTGTGCTGCCGGTCTCGAAGTAGGGGCGGTGTGGGGAAAGACCAACGCGAAGGGCGCGAAGGGCGCCAAGGTACGCCACGGGGATGAGGGCGCCACGGGGGATCAGGGTCTGAGCACGTCGGGGCGGAGGGTGGCGATGCGGCCGTGGGGGCCGACGACGAAGGGGAGAGAAAGGGCGTTCCAGTGCTGGTCGGCGTCGGGTGGGTCGCCAGGGCCGGGTTTGAGGGGGCGCCAGTTGCGGCCGTCGTCGGTGGAGATGTCGGTGCCGTTGGGGCCTACGGTGATCCAGGTTTGGTGGGTGGGGTCGTAGGCTACCGCGGAGCGGTAGCCATGGGGTGGGGTGGTAGGGTTCACGAAAGTTCGGAACAAGTATTCGGGATGACTGACCAGAACGGCGTTCTCGCCCACTGCATCCGGATGCTCATAGTCCCCGCCGACAACCATTACCTTGTCGGGGTAATTATCAGCTTTAACTCCTATCGGAACGGCTGCCATGCCGAAGGCACCGGAGGACACGTTTCCGTGCACAAGAGGTAAGTTCACGAAATGTGCGGAGTCGTGACAGAGTGCTCCGTCTAACGAAAACAGATCTGTGTAAGCGAGTCGCGCGATCGGCCCACCTGTAATGAACAGGAGCGAGTTTCCATTGAAGCTCAGAATGGATTCATTGCTTGCGGCAAATGCACCCTCTGTTCCGTTGGCTCGGAAGGGATCGGTCCTGCACCCGTTGCCCTTCGGGCCGCGTTTTTCCTCCACTCTTCGGTGCCATGTTTCGCCTCCATCAACTGTGCTGAAAATTGTGAAGCTGCCAGCAACCGGGTCCCCGAGCAGATTTCCCCACGCATGTGTGTAGTCAAGTCTGTGGCCAAGCAGGTCGTGGCTTGGCGCCTTCATGCTCAGCGCATCGAAGAAGCCGTCCTTGTCGGGGTTGGTGAAGACGAGTTTCCAGGTTTGGCAGCCGTCGGTGGTTTTGTAGAGGCGGCTGAGGTCGCCTTTGCCGCTGCTCATGACGATGGCGGTGTTGTTGCTGAAGGCCTGAATGCCGCGGAAGTCGAGGTGTTCGGCGCCGGGTGGGGTGGTGCAGAGCTGCCAGACGAAGCCGGCGTCTTCGGTGCGGAGGACGGTGCCGTTGGTGCCGGAGGCCCAGGCGACGCCGTTGCCGAGGGAGTCGATGCCGCGGAGGTCGGCGGTGGTGTGGGCGTCCTGGAGCTGCCATTGGGCGTGGGCAAGGGTGGTTGCGGCGAGAAGGGTTAGCGCGAAGGCTAGGGGGCGCATGGGTGCAGTGTAGCCGGAGGCGGAGTGGGTTGGCAGAGCCCACGCATCGCGGTGAGGCTGCGATGGATGGGGCAACCCGGGGGTGTAGCCGGAGGCGGAGTGGGTTGGCAGAGCCCACCCATCGCGGTGAGGCTGCGATGGATGGGGCACCCGGCATCCGGCATCCGGCATCCGGCGGGGAGGGAGGGGCGTTTAGGTTGGGTGGCGGAGGATTTGTTGGAGGCGGGTGATCTCGTCGGCGAGGACGGTGGGGGCGGGGCCGTGGGCGGTGAGGTGGCCGTTGTGGAGGCGGAGGACGTGGGCGTCGAGCAGAAGGGCTTCGTCGGGGTCGTGGGTGACGGAAAGGACGGGGAGGTTGCGGGCGCGGAGCCAGGTGCGCAGGCGGGGTACGAGGAGGTCGCGGAGGGTGCGGTCGAGGCCGGCGAAGGGTTCGTCGAGCAGAAGGAGCCGGGCGCGGGGGACGGCGAGGGCGCGGGCGAGGGCGACGCGCTGGCGCTCGCCGCCGGAAAGCTCGCGGGGGAGGCGGGACAGCAGGTGGTCGAGCTGGAGGAGGGCGCTGAGGGCGGGCAGTTGCGACTGGGACGGGGGCTGGCGGCGGACGGCCTCGGGGAAGCGGATGTTGTGCTCGGCGGTGAGGTGGGGCAGCAAATGGGCTTGCTGGGGGGCGTAGCCGAGGCCGCGGCGCTCGGGCGGGAGGTGGGCGAGGGGCTGCGGGGCGGCGGTGACGGGGTCGTGGCGGTCGAAGGTGGTTTGGAGGCCGGGGACGAGGCCGGCGAGCGCGCGCAGGAGGGTGCTTTTGCCGGAGCCGGACGGGCCGAACAGGACGGTCCAGGGGGCGGTGAGGGTGGCGTCGACGGCGAGGGTGAGGGGGCCTGTGCGGCCGTGGATGGTGAAGCGGTGGTGGGCGGGGTCGGGCACGGGTTGTGGTGATGGTGGCATGAGGGAAAGCGCTCACGCAAAGGGCGCGGAGGTTTCGCAAAGGGCGCGGAGGTGGGGAGCGAGAGGTGAGGAGTGAGAGGTGAGGGTGGGAGGTGAGGGTGGGAAGTGAGGAGTTAGAGGTAAGGGGTGGGAGTTGAGGGGTTAGAGGTGAGGTGAGGAGTGTGGAGTCAGGTGGGGATGGGGGGGCGGCGGCGGGTTTGGAGGGCGAGGAGGGCGAAGAAAGAGAGGGCGATGAGCAGGAGGGAGGTGTGGGTGGCGGCGGGGTAGTTGGCCTCCTGCACCTGGTCGAAGAGGGAGATGGAAAGGGTGCGGGTGCTGCCCGGGATGTCGCCGCCGAGCATGAGGACGACGCCGAACTCGCCGACGGTGTGGGCGAAACACAGCAGGCCGGCGGTGAAGAAGGCCCGGCGGGCGAGAGGGAGGGTGATGCGGCGGGCGACCTGGAAGGGCGAGGCGCCGAGGACGCGAGCTGTCTGGCGGAGCTCGGGGTCGACGTCGGCGAAGGCGGCGGTGAGGGGTTGGACGGCGAAGGGCAGGCTGTAAATCAGGGAGCCGATCAGGAGTCCGGAAAAGCTGAAGGCCAGCGTGTGCCCGGCGAGGCGGGTGAGCGCGCGGCCAAGGGCGGTCTGGGGCCCCAGGGCAACGAGGAGGTAGAAGCCCAGGACGGTGGGCGGCAGCACCAGCGGAAGCAGGGTGAGGCTGAACAGGATGCGGCGCGGCCAGCTGTCGCGCCCCGCAAGCCAGAGCGCGAGGGGAGTGGCCAGCAGCAGCAGCAGGATGGTGGTGAGCGCGGCCAGGCGGGCGGTGAGGGTGAGGGCTTGGAGATCCATGGAGTTGGTTGTTGGTTGTTGGTTGTTGGTTGTTAGTTGTTGGTTGTTGGTTGTTAGTTGTTAGTTGTTAGTTGTTAGTTGTTAGTTGTTAGTTGTTAGTTGTTAGTTGTTAGTTGTTAGTTGTTAGTTGTTAGTTGTTGGTTGTTGGTTCGTTGTTGGTTGTTAATCCATAGGGAAGTATCTGATGAAGTCCTCGAAGTTCATTGCCGCCCGAGAAAACGCAGGTTCCCTGCGGGATGACAACAATAAATCGCGGGCCGTTGCGGGTAGTAGGTTCGATCTAACAACGAACAACGAACAACGAACAACGAACAACGAACCAACAACGAACAACGAACCAACAACGAACAACGAACAACGAAAACTGTTGGTGGCTGTTGGGTCTCCTCAGTTGGCGCGATGAGGATGGGCGTTCTGGGCTTCTTGAGCGGGGTGGAGGCCGAGTTGGGGAAGGCGACTTTGGGTGCCGGGGCTGGTGAGCCAGTGGAGGAAGGCCGTGGCAGCGGTGGCGTTTCGGGCTCCGTTGAGGACGATGCCGCACTGGCGGATGGGCGGGTAATTGGGCGGCAGCGGGAGGAAGCTGCCGGTTTCGCGGAAGTGGGGGCTGGAGGCGATGGTGAGTGAGATGAGCGCGGCTTGGGCGTTGCCGGTGTCGGCGAACTGGGCGGTTTGCAGGATATTTTCGCCCACAACGAGCTTGGGGCGGAGCTCGGGGAGGAGTTTGAGGGCCTGGAGCTCGGCGGTGGCGGCCTGCCCGTAGGGGGCGTGACGGTCGTTGGCGACGGCGATGCGGCTGACGCGGGGTGAGGTGAGCGAGCCGAGGCTGAGGGGCTGGGCGGGCGAGTCTTTGCGGGCCCAAAGGACGAGGACACCTGTGGCGTAGGGGGTGGGCCGCGGCGTGGCGGTGAGGTGGGCGTCGGCGAGCTGCTGCGGGTGGCTGCAGTCGGCGGAAAGAAAAAGATCGACAGGCGCGCCGTTGGAGATCTGCTGGGTGAGGGTGGCCGAGGAGCCAAAGGTGGAGGTCACGTGGATGCGCGTCTGCTGCTCAAAGGCGGCGGCAAGGGCGGGGAGCACGGGCTGGAGGTCCGCGGCGGCGGCGATGTGGAGGTCCGCGCCGGGAGCTTGAGCCTTGGCGGCGTGCCACGAAAGTGGGAGTGCAAAAGCGAAGAAAAGGCGGCAGAGTAAATGCAAGGGGGATGGGTGTGCGAAGCGGGTACGGTAGGCTGGAGCTAGAGATGGCGTCCGCTGCGGCAATATCGATTTCACACGTTTTGAGATGCATCGGTTGCGATGCCCGCATCAACGCGGCGGAAGCGGCGAGCAATTTTCGTTGCGTCGACTGCGGCGAGCTGTTTGAGGTGGAGTACCCCTGGAGCGAGGGCGCGCCGGGTGGCGAAGGTACGCACTGGAAGCCGAATCCGGCGGCGCTGAAGCACCTTTGGGAGGAGCGCCGGACTTCCACGCTGCCGGCGGACCAGAGCGGGGTGTGGCGGTTTCGGGACCTGCTGCCGATCGTTCCGGAAGAGCAGATTGTGACCCTGCGGGAGGGCAACACGCCCTTGTACGAGATGCCGCGGTCGGCCGAGGCGCTGGGGCTGAACTGGCTGCTGGCCAAGCACCAGGGCATGAATCCGACGGGCAGCTTCAAGGATTGCGGCATGACGGCGGCGCTGAGCGTGGCGGCGGCGAGCGGGTTCGAGTGGGTGGCGTGCGCGTCCACGGGCAACACGTCCGCGGCGATGGCGGCGTATGCGGCCCGCGCGGGGCTGAAGAGCCTGGTGCTGATTCCTGAAGGCAAGATTGCCTGGGGCAAGCTGTCGCAGAGCATGGATTACGGGGCGGTGACGGTGCAGCTGCGCACGGACTTTGATGGCTGCGTGCGGGTGTTGGGTGAGTTGATCCGCCGGGCGCCGATTTATCTGCTGAATTCGGTGAACCCGTACCGGTTGGAGGGGCAGAAGACGCCGGCGTTTGAGCTGCGGGAGCAGATGGACGGGCGTGTGCCGGACCACGTGATCGTGCCGGGGGGGAATCTGGCGAACTCGTCGGCCCTGGGCAAGGGATTTGCGGAGCTGAAGCAGCTGGGGCTGATCAAGCGGGTGCCGCGCATCAGTGTGATCCAGGCGGAGGGCGCCAACCCGCTGTACCGGGCGATGCAGGCCAACGGCGGCACGCATCTGCAGCCGGTGGTGGCGGAGACACGGGCGTCGGCGATCCGGATCGGCAACCCGGCCAGCTGGCGCAAGGCGGTCAGGGTGCTGCTGAGCACCGGCGGGTGGTGTGAGCAGGTCTCGGAGCGGGAGATTGCACTGGCCAAGGCGGAGATTGGCGCGGAAGGGATCGGCTGTGAACCGGCCTCCGCGGTGACGCTGGCGGGGCTGAAGAAGCTGGTCGCGGACGGCCGTGTGGGCCGGGAGGAGACCTCCGTTCTGCTGCTGACCGGTCACACGTTGAAGGACCCGGAATACACGATTCAGTTTCATCGCGATGAGCTGTTCGGCGGCGTCCCGGGTACGGATGCGGCGCTGGAAGCCGCGAGTGCGCGACTGCGACAGCCGCCGGTGGTGCTGGAACCGGAGGTGGACGAGGTGTTGGCGGCGTTGGAGCGAGCCGCCAAGCGGGTGCCTGCCGGCACGGGGCAGCAGGCGTGAGAGGGTCCGGGAGGAGCGGGGTGAGGGTGAGCTTGCCGGCGACCTCGGCGAACCTTGGTCCGGGATTTGACGCGGTCGGATTGGCGCTCTCGCTGCAGCTGACGGTGGAAGCACGGGCCGCAGCCCGGTACAGTGTGCGCGCTACCGGGCTGGCGGCCGAGGTGTGCGGGCGGATGGAGGCAAACCTCATTCTGGAAAGCTACCGGACGGTCTGCGGCGCGGCTGGTGTGGAAGCCGTACCGCTGGCGCTGGAGGTGGAGAACGAGATTCCGCTGGGGATGGGCTGTGGATCGAGCGCGGCGGCGCGGCTGGCGGGGGTAGCGCTGGCGAATTATTTTGGCGGGCTGGGGTGGGATGACGCCCGGCTCGTGACCGAGGGCTGCCGGCTGGAAGGGCATCCGGACAACATTGCCGCCTGCTGGCTGGGTGGTTTTACGGTGAGTGTGCCGGAGGACGAGCGTGTGGTGACGGCGACATTTGCGTGCGATGGCGCGTGGCAGCTCGTTCTGGCGCTGCCGGGGGTTGGGCTGGCCACGGAAAAGGCCCGGGGTGTGCTGCCGGCGGTGTATCCGCGGGAGGATACGGTGTTCAATGTGCAAAGGGCGGCGCTGTTGACGGCGGCGTTCGCGCAGGAGCGGCTGGACCTTTTGCGCGTGGCTATGGCGGATCGCCTGCATCACCCTTACCGGCGGGGTCTATGCGGGCTGCTGGAGCATTTGGACGAGCTGATGCAGGGTTCGGAGTTCGCTGGGGTGGTGCTGAGCGGAGCCGGACCGGCGCTGCTGGCGGTGTTGGACGAGCGGACGTCCCTGCATGCTGCGGAGGATCGGCTGCGGCAGATTCTCGGCGGCGAGGTGGAATTGTTGCCGGTGCGCATCGCGGGTGGGGCGAAGGTAGAGGCGCTGGACTGAGGGCAGAGACGTGGGTTGAGGGCAGGCATGATGCATCGTGTCAGGGGGGAATGCATCTACTCTAGTGCTGTGGTGTTGGACGAAATCTGGAGGATGGAATGGCGAGTCAGTTCGTAAGTGAAGTCAACGACGCGGAGTTTGAGGCGAAGGTGTTGAAGTCCGATACGCCGGTTCTGGTGGATTTTTGGGCGGCATGGTGCGGTCCCTGCCGCGCGCTGGCGCCGGTTGTGGATCAGGTCGCCTCCGAGTACCAGGGCAAGGTGAAAGTGATGAAGATGGACGTGGACAAGAACAACATCACGCCCAGCCGGTACGGCATTCGCGGCATCCCTGCGCTGCTGGTGTTCAAGGGCGGTCAGGTGGCCGAGCAGATTGTGGGTTTTGTGCCGAAGGCACAGATTGATGACAAGCTGCAAAAGGTTGTGGGCGTGAACGCCTGATTCGCCAGGAAAGCCCGGTCTCTGTGACGCAGGGGCTGGGCTTTTTGTGTGGGAGCAGGCGACGAGCGGCCCGAACGCTTTAGACTAGGGAGCACATGTTGGACTGGTTGCTCCTGCGTGGAAGTCTGATCGCCCTTTGTCTGCTGGCGAACGCCTTTTTTGTGGCTGCCGAGTTTGCGCTGGTAAGTGTGCGGGAAACGCGCATCGAGCACCTGATGGCGCGCAAGCGACCGGCGGCGCGAACGGCGCTGCGGCTGAAGCGCGAGATCGATCAGGTGCTGCCCGCCGTGCAGCTTGGGGTCACGCTGGCGAATCTGGTGCTGGGTGGCGTAGGTGAGCCGACGCTGGCCACGGCGGTGGCACATCGGCTGACTCAGGTTCCGGCAAGCTCTGCGCTGGGTGTCTGGGAGCGGGCGCATCCTGCCCTGATTGCGCATGGCGTCGCGGTGCCGTTGGCTTTTTGCCTGATCACCTTCCTGGAGGTGGTGCTGGGAGAGCTGGTCCCGAAGTCGCTGGCGCTACAGCGCACCGAGCGGATCGCGTTGGCGGTGGCCGGGCCGGTGGATATTTTCATCCGCATCACGCGGCCGGTGGTGACGCTGCTGAACCGCTCCGCCGGGTTGGTTTTACAACTGTTTCGGGTGCCCCTGCGGGGCGAGGCAGGCGCGGCCCACTCGCCTGAGGAGTTGAAGATGATGACCTCGGCCACGCGGCGGCTGGGGTTGTTGCCGGTTTACCAGGAAGAGATTGTGCACCGGGCGCTGGAGCTGGGGGATGTATCGGCGAGTGCGGTGATGACGCCGCGAACGCGGATTTTTGCGCTGCCCGCGGATATGCCCGTGGAGCAGGCCACGGCGCGAATCGTGGAGGAAGAGCACAGCCGCGTACCAGTGTATGAGCCTTCGCAGGGTGCTGACGCCTTTATTGGCGTGGTGTATGCCAAGGATCTGTTCCGGTTGACGCACTTTCGGGGGGTGGCGATGAGTCTGGGGCACCTCCGGAGTTCCGGCCTGACGCTGCGGCAGGTGATGCGCGACGTGCTGGTGGTGCCGGAGACCAAGCCGGTTTTGGAGCTGCTGGAGGAGTTCCGGGCGCGGCAGCGGCAGATGGCCATTGTGGTGGACGAGTTTGGGTCTACGCTGGGGCTGGTCACCGCGGAGGACGCGCTGGAACAGCTGGTGGGCGAGCTGGAAGATGAGTTCGACACAGGCAAGCCGCTGGTGACGCTGGCCAACGGCAGCGTGGTGCTGGATGGAACGATTGCGCTGCGCGACCTGGCAACGCAGATGCGGTGGGAGTTGCCGCGCACCCCGGGGGTGGAGACGCTGGCCGGTCTGCTGCTGACGCAGATGGGGCATATTCCTGAGGCGGGCGAGGCCATTGAGGTGAACGGGCGGCGGTTCGAGGTGGTCGCGATGGATCGGCACCGGATCGCGCGGGTGCGGGTGGACCCGCTGGTCAGCGCAGCGGACGTGGACCGGGCGAACGGGCTGGAACTGGCCGGTGACAGATCGGCATGAGAACGAGCGCTTTGGTGGCTGCGCTGCGGCGCGGGCTGCGGGAGATGGTGATTACGCTGCCGGCACTGTGGCTGGTGGTGACGGTGGTGTTTCTGCTGATTCATCTGGTGCCGGGCGACCCGATAGTGCTGATGCTGGGCGAGGGCGCCTCCGCCGGGGACATCGCGGCGCTGCGCCACAGCTACGGGCTGGACCGGCCTCTGAGCGAGCAGTATGTGAGCTATTGGCGGGGCTTGGCGCGGGGAAATTTGGGCCGCTCGCTGCGGCTGCATGACTCGGTGACGCATCTGGTGCTGCAGCGCTACCCGTATACGCTGGCGCTGACGGTGGCGGCGATGCTGCTGGGGCTGGCGGTGGCGGTGCCGGCGGGGGTGGCCGCGGCGCAGGCGCGGGGGCGGTGGCCGGACCGGGTGCTGAGTTTCGGCAGCCTGGCCGGGCTGAGCCTGCCAAACTTTGCGCTGGGGCCGGTGCTGATCCTGCTGTTCTCGATCGAGCTGGGGTGGTTGCCGGTCTCGGGCGCCGGGGTCGGCTTTCTGGAGTTTTGGCCGCATCTCGTGTTGCCGGCGGTGACGCTGGGGCTGGGTGTGGCCGCAATTTTGACGCGCATAGTGCGAAGCGCGATGTTGGATGAGCTGGGGCAAGATTACGTTCGTACCGCGCGGGCCAAAGGTTTGCCGGAAAAAACGGTGGTCTACCGGCATGCGTTGCGCAACGCGCTGAACCCGGTGCTGACCGTGGCCGGATTGCAATTTGGCTCGTTATTGGCGGGCGCAATCGTTACAGAGACGATCTTCAGCTGGCCCGGTCTGGGGCGGCTGACGCTGTCCGCAGTGGCCAATCGCGACTATGCCCTGGCGCAGGGCTGCATCCTGGCGATCGGGGTTACTTATGTGATCGTGAATTTTGTCACCGATTCGATGTACGCTTTTCTTGATCCAAGAATGCGTCCGTAGAGGTGCACAATGCGTGGTCGTCGCGGGTGGAACCGCATGATGTTGGTTTGCTGTGTTTTGGGGAGTGTGGTGGCGCGGGCGCAGGTATCGGTGCCGGAGGCTCCCCCGCCGTCGGTGAAGCCGCAGGAGTTTCATGACGGGCATTTTGGCGTGCGTTTTCGGGTGCCGCAGGGGTGGTCGCTGACGCGGCGCGACAAGGAGGTGAGCACGTTTCATCTGGACGCGCGCACTGCCTCCCCCAGGGCCGTGATGCGCAGCGTGGCGACAATCGAGTTCAATCCGTATCCGTACTCCACCTTTAGCGGCGCGCTGGTGTACTTCAGCGTGGAGCCGCACTCCGCGGAGATGGACTGTGTGCAGCAGGCCACCGGCGTGATCACCCGGGAGGGGGACGTGCAGCGGATCGGGGGCATGAGCTTTGTGCACGGCCACGATGAGCACGGCAAGGTGTGCGTGGAGGCCCGCGACGAGGTGTACACGGCCTATCACAAGGGCAAGTGTTACCGGTTCGATCTGGCGATGAACACCTTCTGCTCGGTTTCGAGCGGTGTGGAGGACATGACTCTTTCGCAGCTGCAGCAGATGGATCAGCGGATGGCGAATATCCTTTCCACCGTGCAGCTGGATTGGGAAAAGACGGGCCCGACGCCGGTGCCCGCGCCCAGGGTGCCGCTGACGCCCAGCGGAGCGATGCCGGAGGTGCACACGACTTCGGTGCAGGGGATGGCAGGGCGGCCTGAGGGTGGGCAGTAAGGGCTGTGGGACGATTGCCGTGCAGATTTGAAACGCAGATTTCCTTCGGGAAGGAGAACAAGAAGGCAGCCTTCTATAGCAGGGTCCTGTGTACACCCTGAACTTTTTGCCGCCCGGGAGGAACGCAGATTCCCTTCAGGAATGACAACAAAGAAGCAGAACCGTTGCGACCAGCGTGCTTGATCAGAGATTCGCAGATTCAGAGCAGGGAAACGAGGGTGGCTGTGGCCTGGTTGCCTTCGAGGTCGAGGTGGGCGAGGGTGATGGGGAGGGAGAAGCGGCGGGGCCCGGCGCTACCGGGGTTGAGGAAGAGTACACCGTTGCGGGTTTCGATGCTTGGCTTGTGGCTGTGGCCGAAGATGACGGCGCGCATGCCCGCGGCGGCGGGGTTGAGGTCGAGGTCGTCAAGCGCGTGCACGAGGTAGAGCAGTTGGCCGGCAAGCTCGACGGCTTCGGTGGTGGGCAGGCTGGCGCAGGGGCCGGTGCGGTCGATGTTGCCGCGGATGGCGGTGACGGGAGCGATCTCCGCGAGGCGTTCCAGGATAGTCGGGTCGCCGACGTCGCCGGCGTGGAGGATGTGCTCGGCGCCTTGAAGCGCGGTGAGGGCTTCGGGGCGGAGCAGGCCGTGGGTGTCGGAGAGTACGCCGACGCGCATCAGCGGCCCTCGCCGTAGCGGGGATCGAGGAGGTCGCGGAGGCCGTCGCCGAGGAGGTTGAAGGCGAGGACGCAGAGGGCGACGGCCATGGCCGGGAAGAAGACCAGGTGGGGCGCCTCGAAGAGGTGGGAGCGGGCTGCGTTGAGCATGGCACCCCAGGTGGCCGTGGGGGGCTGGACGCCGAGACCGAGGAAGCTGAGGGTTGCCTCCGCGAGCACGGCCGCGGCCATGCCCACGGCGGCCTGGACCAGCACGGGCGGCAGGGCGTGCGGCAGGATGGAGCGGAGCAGGAGCCGCGCGTCGGAGGCGCCGAGGGAGCGGGCGGCCTGCACGAATTCGCGCTCGCGCAGGGCGAGCACCTGGGCGCGGACGAGCCGGGCATAGCCGACCCAGGCGGGCAGGGCGAGGGCGATGATGAGGTCGAAGAGGCTGGGGCCGAGAAAGGCAACCACGGCCACCGCGAGCAGGATGCCGGGCAGGGCCAGAAAGGCATTGCTCAGGTAGATGTTGATCACCGTGTCGACCCAACCGCGGTAGAAGCCGGCGAGTGCCCCCAGGGTGAGCCCGGTGGCGAGCGAAACGGCGACGACGGCCACGGCGATGCCCAGTGAGATGCGGGCACCGTACAGGGTGCGGGCCAGGATGTCGCGGCCGAGTTCATCGGTGCCGAAGGGGTGAGCGCGGGAGGGCGAGGCCAGGCGATGCATGAGGTGGATGGCGGCGGGGTCCTGGGGGGTGAGCCCGGGGGCGAATGCGGCGATCGCGGCGAAGAAGAGGACCAGACCGAGGCCTGCCAGTGTGAGCCTGTTTTCCAGAAGGCGGCGCCCCAGCGTGGCGGAGTCATGCTCGGCCCGGGTGGGCTGTGCGGGCGTGGAGGGCATCGCAGGGTATGGTCTCACATTGCGACAGTTCAGAAGGAGTTGACCTCGGCGCGGAGGCTTTATGAGACTTTCGTGGCAGCTCCGCTGTCTTGACACAGCTTCCGCAAAGCGGGGACACTTTGAAGAAGCCTGGCGAGACGCAAAGGGCTGCTGCCGACAGGCGCAGCCTGGCAACAGGGACGGGAGCAACCTGAATGAATTTACGGGGCGAGCGCGCGGTCGTCTGCGGGGCGGGTGGCTTTATCGGGGGTCACCTGGTGAAAGCGCTGCAGGCGCGCGGCATCGAGGTGGTCCGGGCAGTAGACATCAAGCCGGTGAGCGAATGGCACCAGACCACGGACACGGTGGAGAACCTTGTACTCGATCTGAAGGACCCTGAGAACTGTCTGCGGGCCGCAGAGGGGACATCGCTGGTGTATCAGCTGGCAGCCGACATGGGCGGCATGGGATTTATCGAGAACAACAAGGCGCTGTGCATGCTGAGCGTGCTGACCAACACCCATATGCTGGTGGCGGCCAAGGAGTGCGGGGTGCGGCGGTTTTTTTATTCGTCCTCGGCATGCGTGTACAACGGGGAAAAGCAGATCAGCCCGGATGTGATTCCGCTGAAGGAAGAGGATGCCTACCCGGCGATGCCGGAAGATGGATACGGGTGGGAGAAGCTGTTCAGCGAACGCATGTGCCGGCACTTCGAGGAGGATTTCGGTCTGGTGGCGCGAGTGGCACGATACCACAACGTGTATGGACCGTATGGCACGTGGACCGGCGGCCGGGAAAAGGCGCCCGCGGCGATCTGCCGCAAGGTGATCGAGGCCCAGCGCTCGGGCCGGCATGAGATTGAGATCTGGGGCGACGGCAACCAGACGCGATCGTTTATGTATATTGACGATTGCGTGGAAGGCACCCAGAAGATCATGGAAAGCGGCATCGATACGCCGATCAACCTTGGGTCGAGCGAGCTGGTGACGATCAACCAGCTGGTGAGCCTGGTGGAGGGGATTGCCGGCATACGGCTGAAGCGGCGCTATGACCTGACCGCGCCCAAGGGAGTGAACGGGCGCAACAGTGACAACACGATGATTCTGGACCGGTTGGGGTGGGAGCCCTCGATCCGCCTGCGGGACGGCCTGGAAAGGACCTTCCGGTGGATCGAGGGAGAGATTGAGGCTAGTGAGGCTGCTGGCGTGCAGGAACAGCTCGTCTAAAGGTTTTGACTTGCCATCGACTGTGACAAAGATTTTGGGGATCGAGTTCTTCCACGGCAGCGCCCGGGACGCCGTGGAACGTATGCGCCAGCAGGGCGGCCTGCTGGTGGTGCCAGCGGCCCCCGCGCTGAAGGACCTGGATTCAAGGCCTGAATACCGGGAAGCGCTGGTTTCCGCGGACATGGCGCTGACGGATTCGGCGTTCATGGTGATGATCTGGAACCGGCTGCAGCAAGACCAGATCCGGCGGTTGAGCGGTCTGGAGTATCTGCGAGAGCTGCTGATCCACCCGGATGTTCGGCAGCCGTGCAACACGGTATGGATCATGGCCAGCGCCGGGAGCGCGGAGCGCAATGTGCAGTGGCTGCGAACGCAGGGCATCGAGGTGCCGCTGGAGTGCGTGTACCTTGCGCCGATGTATGGCCGGGAGCTCGAAGACCCGGCTCTGCTGGCGACGCTGGAACGGCTGCGGCCGCGGCACGTCATCGTGACCATCGGCGGCGGAACCCAGGAACGGTTGGGCCTTTACCTGCGGCGCCGGCTGTCGTATGTGCCATCGATCCATTGCATCGGGGCGGCGATTGCGTTTTTAAGCGGCGACCAGGTGCAGATTCCCATGTGGGCGGACAAGTTTTACATGGGGTGGCTGTTTCGGTCGATCTCCGAGCCTACGCGGTATGTGCCGCGCTATTGGGACGCCCGCAAGCTGTTTCGGCTGATGGTGCGCTACCGGGACCAGCTGCCGGAGTCGGTGCCGGCGGGGAGATAGGGTCTTTCTCCGGCTTCGCGGCGCAGCTTTCGGGCCGGGGTGGTGTTTGCAGCGGAATGGGGAAGAGACCAAAGGTAAGAGCGGCTCTGCTGGGCGTGGTCTGGGCGGGCGCGCTGTGGGGCTTGGGGCCCGCGGTGGCCCAGGCGCCACGCAATGTCGCGGAGCGCTATCTGTTTGCCGCGGCCAATGCGGAACGGCTCCAGCGGGGTTTGCCGGCGCTGCGCTGGGATGAGTCGCTGTACGGGGCGGCGAGCTCCCATGCGCGGGAGATGGCGGCGCGTGCGTCGATCTCGCACCAGTATGCGGGAGAACCGGAGTTGGCAGCGCGGGCGCAGGAGGCGGGCGCCCGGTTCAGTGAGGTGGCGGAAAACGTGGCCGAGGCGCCAACGGCGACCATGATCCACCGCGGCTGGATGGAGTCCGAGCACCACCGCGACAACCTGCTGGACCCGCGGCTGGATCGCGTGGCCATCAGCGTGCTGGAGCGCGATGGGGAGCTGTATGCGGTGGAGGATTTCGACCGCGACGTCGCTGCGGTGCCGTATGCGGAGCAGGAGGACGCGATTGCGAGCCTGCTGGCCGCGTCGGCGGCGGTCAGTGTCCAGACCGGCGGGGAAGACGCCCGCGCGACCTGCGCGATGGAGACGGGCTATGCCGGGGCGCGGCGGCCGTGGTTTGTGATGCGGTTCACGGCAAGCAGCCTCCAGGAGCTGCCGGAGGAGCTGCTGAGCCGGCTGGCAACGGGCAAATATCGGACGGCCAGGGTGGGGGCCTGCCCGGCGCGTTCCGGGCGGTTTGCCAGCTACAACATCGCCGTGCTGCTGTATCCGTGAGGGCGCCGGCTGCGGCTTTGACCCGGGCGGCGAGCTTTGCTATAAAGAGGGGAGCGTGACCGGCTGGTCAGGCGCTTCCGGTTATCTGATCCTGAGTAGCTCAATGGCAGAGCATTCGGCTGTTAACCGAAGGGTTGTAGGTTCGAGTCCTACCTCAGGAGCCATTTCCCCCTCCTGTACCGGAAGCAGAGATTTCCCAGATTGAAGACCAGATTCCCACAGGCGATTCGGTGTGAGTTGCATCGGACGGTGAGAGCGGCAGGCTCGTAGCTATCCCCGGTCGCTTCATAGGGCGGGCTTTCAGCCCTTTTGGGTGTACTGGCCCTGAACCCAGGCCTTCGGCCTGGGCTGGTATAGGGCGCGCCTTTGGCGCTGGGTCAGCAGCTTTGATTTTAATCTGAGAAAGGTCTGATTTCTTCCTTGATGTTCGTTGCCGCGCGGAGGAACGCAGATTCCCTGCGGGAATGACAATACAAAGGGCGAAGGCAAAAGCAGATTGCCTGCGGGAATGACAATAAAAAAGGCAAGGGCAGAAGCAGATTGCCTGCGGGACGACAACAAAGCGGGTTAATAGCGAATGGACAGAGGAGGTCTGAGGTTGCCTGGAAGCGGTATGAGGGTGGTGATCTTTGGGCTGACCGTGTCGTCGTCGTGGGGCAATGGGCATGCGACGCTGTGGCGGTCGCTGATCAAGGCCATGCTGCGGCGCGGGCACGCGGTGACGTTCTATGAGAAGGACGTCTCGTACTATGCCGACACGCGCGACCTGTTTGCGCTGCCGCGGGGCGGGTCGCTGCGGCTTTACGGAGAGCTGGGCGACATTGAGCCCGAAGCCCGGCGGGAGCTGCGCGCGGCCGATTTGGCAATGGTGACGAGCTACTGCCCGGATGGGCGGCGGGCAGCGGAGCTGGTGCTCGAGGAGGCGCGGGGTGTTCGGTCGTTTTACGACATGGACACGCCGGTGACGCTGGATTCGCTGCGGACGGGGGCGCCGGTGGGCTATCTGCCCGCCGAGGGTTTGGGGGCGTTTGACCTGGTGCTGAGCTATACGGGCGGGCGGGCGCTCGATGAGCTCAGGAGCCGGCTCGGAGCGCGGGCTGTGGCGCCGCTGTATGGGTCGGTGGACCCGGAAACGCACCATCCGGTGCCGGCGGCGGAGGCGTTTCGGGCGCAGTTGAGCTACCTGGGCACCTTTGCCGAGGACCGGCAGCGCGCGCTGGAGGAGCTGTTTGTGGAGCCGGCGCGAAGGCTGTCCGGGGAGCGGTTTTTGATCGGCGGGGCGCAGTACCCGGAGAGCTTTCCGTGGACCCGGAATCTGTTTTTCACCGGGCACCTCGGGCCGGCGCAGCATCCGGCGTTTTTTTGCTCCGGCCGCGCGACCCTGAATGTGACCCGGCGGGCGATGGCGGAGTATGGGTTTTGCCCTTCCGGGCGGCTGTTTGAAGCGGCGGCGTGCGGGGTGCCGCTGTTGAGCGATGGATGGGAGGGGCTGGAGCAGTTCTTTACGCCGGGGCAGGAGATTTTGCGCGTGAACACGGCGGACGAGGTGTTGGAGCAGTTATGCTTGTCCGACACGGAACTGCGGCGGCTGAGCGCGGCGGCGCGGGAGCGGGTGCTGCGCGAGCACACCAACGACCAGCGCGTGCTGGACTTGGAGCGTGCCGTGGACGCGGTGCGGCGGCGCAGCGAAACAGGATCGCGCAGCGGGGCCGTGCCGGCGACGGCGTAGGGGAGCAGCAAAGGACGATGTGGGGCATCATTCCAGCCGCGGGCGCGGGCAGCCGGATACAGCCGCTGGCCTTTTCCAAGGAGCTGCTGCCAGTGGGCAGCCGCGTGGAAGGCGAAACGGAGCGTCCGCGGGCGGTGAGCGAGTACCTGGTGGAGCGCATGATCGCGGGCGGCGCGGACAAGCTGTGCTTTGTGATTTCGCCGGGCAAGACGGACATTCTGGAGTATTACGGATCGCGGCTGTGGGGCGCGGACATCGCTTATGTGGTGCAGGGGCAGCCGGGCGGGCTGTGCGATGCGATCTTTCGGGCGCTGCCGCTGATTGCGCCGGAGGAGAGCGTGGTGATCGGGCTGCCGGACACGGTGTGGTCGCCGGCGGACGGGCTGGCGCGGCTGCCAGAGGACTGCCTCTCGTTTTTGTTGTTCCCGGTGGAGCGGCCGGAGCTGTTCGACGCGGTGGTGACCGATGCGGAGGGCGAGGTGCGGGAGATCCAGGTGAAGCGGCGCCCGGCCGCCACCAATTGGATCTGGGGCGCTATCAAGATGCCCGGGCGGGTGCTGCATGAGCTGTACCGGCTGTGGTGCCGGCCGGAGCGCCGCGACGAGTACATGGGTACGCTGGTAAACGCCTGGCTGGCCGAGGGCGGGCGCGCCCGGGGGGTGCGGGCGGGCGAGGCGTATGTGGACGTGGGCACGCTGCATGGCTACCGGTCGGCGATACGGCTGTTGCAGGAAGGGACGCCGCTGGTGGCGGAGTCCCCTCGCAATTCAGGGACGGAGAAGGCAGAAAAGGATGATCGAAGCACAGCAGTTGCCGGTTGACGCAGCAGGGCAGGGGATGAGCGAAGAGGCGCTGCGGCGGCGCATTGGGGAGCTGGGGCCGTGGTTTCATAACCTGCGGCTGCGGGGAGTTGAGACCGCGCCGGAGCACTTTCTGGGCAACTACCCGGAGGTAAAGTTTGCCAGCTTTCGGGCGGCGCTGCCGGAGGACATGACGGGCAAGAGCGTGCTGGATATTGGCTGCAACGCCGGGTTTTACTCCTTTGAGATGAAGCGGCGGGGGGCCAGTCGGGTGCTGGGCATCGACACCGATACGGGCTACCTGGCCCAGGCGCGGTTTGCGGCCGGGGTGCTGGGGATGGACGTGGAGTTCCGGCAGCTGCCCGTGTGGCAGGTGGCGGAGCTGGGGGAGACGTTCGACCTGGTGATCTTTATGGGGGTGCTGTACCACTTGCGGCATCCGCTGCTGGCGCTGGACCTGATCCACGACCATGTGGCCAAGGACATGCTGCTGTTCCAGAGCATGCAGCGGGGCAGCCGCGAGGTGGCGGCGGTGGCCGAGGACTACGACTTCAACGACAGCGGGCACTTCACCGAGCCGGGCTACCCGAAGATGTACTTCATCGAGCGGCGCTACAGCCACGATGAGACCAACTGGTGGGTGCCGAACCGGGCGTGCACGGAGGCGATGCTGCGGTCGGCGGGCTTCGGGATCGAGGCGCAGCCGGAGCACGAGGTGTACCTGTGCCGATGGCAGCCGGTGGCGATGCCGCCGGATGGGCCGCACGCGGTCTACCCGGCTTCGGGTGCTCGCAGCGATCGGACGTGAGCGCGCAGGGTGCGGACGGGCTGCGGGGAGACGCCCTGGCCGAGGTGGCGGAGGCGGCGCTGGGGCGCGAAGAGTTGGCGGCGGCGGTGGCGCTGTTTGACCGGGCTGAGCCGGAGGTCGGCGATCCGGACCGCTGCGCCGGCGGCCGGTGGATGGCGCACATGCTGGCGGGTGACTTTGGCGCGGCGTGGCGGGAAAGCGACGCCATCCGGGGGAGGGGAGCGCCCGACCCGCACCGGTTCTGGAACGGAGAGGCGATCGGCGGGAAGCGGCTGATGCTGCGCAGCCTGCATGGCTTTGGGGATGCCGTGCAGATGTTCCGCTTTTTGCCGCGGCTGCAGGCCCTGGCCGCGCACGTGACGGTGGAGGTGCCGCCGCGGCTCGTGGAATTGGCGCCGTGCTTCGCGGGCATGGGCGAGGTGATCACCTGGGGCGAGGCTGCGTCTGCCGTGGTGCCGGCGTGGGATGTGCAGATGGAGGTCATGGAGCTGCCGTACTTTCTGCGGGTTACGACGGGGGAGCTGGCGCCGGGCACAGGCTATCTGCGGATTCCGGAGGCGATGGCGGTGAGGGTTGCGGGGGTGCTGGGGCCGCGCGGGGCGTCGAAGGTCGGCCTGGTGTGGAGTGCGGGGCACTGGAACCCGTCGCGGTCGGTGCCGTTTGCTTTGCTGCGGGAGCTTTTGGGTATGCGTGGGGCGGAGTTCTGGAGCCTGCAGGGCGAGGGTGCGCGCGGGGAGTGGCAGCAGACTGGCGGGGCGGCGGCGGAGCGGGATGTGGATCGCTGTGGCGAGGGGATTTTGCCGCTGGCGGCGGCGATCGCGCAGATGGATCTGGTGATTACGGTGGATACGCTGGCGGCGCACCTGGCGGGGGCTTTGGGGGTGCCGTGCTGGGTGCTGTTGCAGCGGCATGCCGACTGGCGATGGATGTGTGGCCGGGAAGACACGCCCTGGTACCCAAGCCTGCGGCTGCTGCGCCAAGGCGTGCAGGGGGATTGGGCGGGGCTTTTGGGCGAGGTGCGGATGCGGCTGGAGGTTTGGTTGGGTGGGAATGGGTTTGCGGTTAGGGCGGAACTCTCGTAGCTGTACCTGGCGGCTTATAGGGCGGGCTTTCAGCCCTTGGAAGTGCACTGGCTCTCAACCCAGGCCTTTGGCCTGGGCTGGTATAGAGCGCGCCCTTGGCGCTGGGTCGCAGCAGGTGTGGTGTTGTTTTAGGGGAAGGGCTGATTTCTTCCTTGAAGTTCGTTGTTGCCCCGGGAGGAACGCAGATTCCCTGCGGGAACGACAACAAGAATGCAGAACCGTTGTGGCCAGCAGGCTTGATCAGAGATTTCTTAGGGGAAGGATTTCGTGATGCGTGAGCTTTCAAGGGCATGGGATGAGTTTGAGGGATACCTGTTCGACATTGATGGGACGTTGCTGAACTGTACGGATGCGGTGCACTACTTTGCGTTCTGCGATGCGCTGACCGAAGTGGCGGGCCGGCCGGTGAACCTGGACGGCGTGGTCTGCCACGGCAACACCGATGAGGGTATTCTGCGGGATGCATTTGCGCTGGCCGCGGTGGAGGAGGCGGTCTGGCGGGGGCGCATGGCCGAGGTGCGCGGGCGGATCGGCAGGCAGGTGGAAAGCCAGCAGGGGGAGCTGCGGATCGACGTGCTGCCCGGGGTGCCGGAGGTGCTGCGGCATCTGGTGGCGAAGGGGGCCGTGCTGTCCACGGCGACGGGCAACCTGGCGCGTGTGGGCGAGGTGAAACTGTCCGCCTGCGGTTTGCGGCAGTATTTTGCGCTGGGCGGCTGGAGCGACGGCTGCGAGACCCGGGCGGAGGTGTTTCGGCGGGCGCTGGCAGGGCTGCGGGCGCAGCTTGGCGAGGGTGCGGCGGTGTGCGTGGTGGGGGACACGCCGGCGGATGTGCAGGCGGCGCATGCGAATGGGCTGGAGGTGATCGCGGTGAGTACGGGGATCTTTGGGCGAGAGGTGTTGGAGGCGGAAGGGCCGGAGATTTGTGTGGAGTCGTTGGGGGTGTTGTTGGAAGGGGTGGGGGTTCGGTGAAGGACAATAAAAGAGCGCGGGTGCCCCATCCATTGGCGGCTTCATCGCGGATGGGTGGGGTTTTGTCCTCTGGCTGGCTGACGACCCCACTCATCACTTTGTGATGGATGGGGCACCCAGGATTGTTGGTGCGGGAGTGGGTTGGTTGACGACCCCACCCATCACTTCGTGATGGATGGGGCACCCAGGATTGTTGGTGCGGGAGAGGGTTGGGTTGACGACCCCACCCATCACTTCGTGATGGATGGGGCACCCATGATTGGTGGTGCGGGAGCGGGTTGGTTGACGACCCCACCCATCACTTTGTGATGGATGGGGCACCCAAGGTGGGTGGTGCGGGAGCGGGTTGGTTGACGACCCCACCCATCACTTTGTGATGGATGGGGCACCCAGGGTGGGTGGTGCGGGAGCGGGTTGGCTTGACGACCCCACCCATCACTTTGTGATGGATGGGGCATCCAAGGCTGGTGGTGCGGGAGCGGGTTGGCCGACGACCCCACCCATCACTTTGTGATGGATGGGGCACCCAAGGCTGGTGGTGCGGGAGCGGGTTGGTTGACGACCCCACCCATCACTTTGTGATGGATGGGGCACCCACGGTGGGGGGGTTACATGACCTTGTCCAGCGTGAGCGGGAGGGTGCGGATGCGGTGGCCGGTGGCGTGGAAGACGGCGTTGGCGATGGAGGCTGCCGCGCCGGTAATGCCGATTTCGCCGATGCCGTGGGCGCCGAGCGGGGTGTGCGGGTCGGGGAGGTCGAGGAACTCGACCTCAATGTGGGGGATGTCGAGGTTGACGGGGATGTGGTATTCGGCAAGGCTGGGGTTCATGATGCGGCCGTAGCGCTCATCGAAGTAGGTTTCTTCCATCATGGCCATGCCGATGCCCATGATGATGCCGCCGCGGAACTGCGAGGCCGCGGTTTTGGGGTTGAGGATGCGGCCAGTGTCGAAAACGCCGAGCCAGCGCGAGATGCGGATTTCGCCGGTGACCTCGTGGACGCGGACCTCGCAGAACTGGGCGCCGTAGGAGCCCATGGCGTACTTCATCAGTTCGAACGGCTGGCCGGAGGTGGCCTCGGCGTCGAGCGAGGCTTTGCCGGCGCGCTCGAGGATCTGCGCGTAGGTTTCTCCCATGTCGGGGCGGTCGCGGCGGAACAGGCCGCCGGAGCGGGCTTCCAGATCTTCCAGCTTGGCGTGGGCCAGCGGGGAGCGATCGTCGCCGTGAACCAGCTTGAGCAGATCCTCGTGCAGTTTTTCGCAGGCCATTTGGACCGCCAGGGCGATGCTGATGGTCTGGCTGGAGCCGCCGGCGGTGGGCGCCTTGGGCAGATCGCTGTGGCCGTACTCAAAGCGGACCCTGTCCATGGTGAGACCGAGCCGCTCGGCGGCGTGCTGGGTTTGCACAGTGGCGGTACCCATGCCCATCTCCTGCCCGCTGCACTGCACCAGCGCGGAGCCGTCTGCGTTGAGGTGCACACGGGCCGCGGCCGGGAAGCGGTAGGCGGGGTAAAAGGCGGTGGCCACGCCGGTGCCGACCAGCCAGTCACCATCGCGCTGCGAACGCACGGCCGGGTTGCGATTGGCCCAGCCGAATTTGGCCGCCCCGCGGCGGTAGGCCTCCTTGAGGTTGCGGGCGGAGAAGGGGAGACCCTTGGCGGGCTGCGACTCCGGATCGTTGCGCAGGCGGAGCTCGACCGGATCGATGCCGATGGCCGAGGCGAGCTCGTCCATGGCGGACTCGAGCGCAAAGGTGCCGATGCTTTCGCCTGGCGCGCGCATAAAGGTGTTGGCGGCGGTGTTGAGGTGCACGACCTCCTGGTCGACGAGGTAGTTTTCCGCGCCATACAGGTTGCGCGCGGGAAAGGTGAACTGTTCGGCGTAGTCGTTGGTGTAGGAGGTGGCGGTGACGCCGGTGTGCAGCAGGGCGGTGAGCTTGCCGTCCGCATCCGCGCCCAGGGCGACGCGCTGGTCGGAAGGGGTGCGGCCGCCGACGGTGCGGAAGACGCCCTCACGGCTGAGCACCAGACGCACGGGGCGGTCGGCTACCTTGGCCGCCAGGGCGGCAATTTGCACATGGGGCCAGACGGAGCCCTTGCCGCCGAAGCCGCCGCCGACGTAGGGCGAGATGACGACCACGTCCTCGGGCTTGAGCGAGAAGATCTTGCCGAGGGTGAAAGCGTCGCCCTTGAGGAACTGGCTGGCGTCGTAGACGACCAGCCGTTCCGGCGTTTCCCAGTGGGCGACGATGCCGTGCAGCTCGATGGCATTGTGGTTGTAGCGCGGCGTTTGGAAGTGCTGGTCGACGCGGAAGGGGGCGGCGGCGAGGGCTTTTTCGGGGTCGCCGTGCTTGACTTCGGTGTCCTCGCCCATGACGTTGGCGGGCTTTTTAGCCGTGGGCTTAGCGGCATCGAAGGAAAGGTCGGCGTCCTCCTTTTTGTACTCGACCGCGACAAGGGTTGCGGCGAACTCGGCGCGCTCCAGTGTGTCGGCGAGCACGCAGGCGACGGGCTGACCGTCGTAGAAGATGTCGTCGGTGTTGAGCACGTTAACATCGCTGGCGCCGGACTCGGAGCCGCCCGAAGGGCTGAACAGCGGGGGCGCGGTGGTGCGCGGTGCGTTGGCATTGGTGATCACCGTGACGACGCCAGGGGAATGCTGGGCGCGCTCGGTATCGATGGAAAGCACCTTGCCTTTGGCGATGGTGCTGTAGACCAGGGCGGCATGGAGCAGGCCGGGCAGGTCGTGTTCGGCGGCGAAGTCGGCGGCGCCGGTGACCTTGGCGCGCCCGTCGAGGCGGTCGATGGGCTTGCCGAGGACGCGGTGGGCGTCGGCCAGCTCATCGCGGTCGCGGTCGGGCATGACCTGAACAACAGCTTGCAGGACAGTGGATTTGAGGCTCATCGGCTGGTCTCCTTTTGGGCGAGTTCCCGAAGCGTGCTGGCGAGGGTGCGGCGCGCGAGCTCGACCTTGAAGCTGTTGTGGAGAAAGGTGTGGGCGTCGGCGAGTTCCGCGTCGGCGGCCTCGCGGAGCACATTGTCTTCGAGCGGTTTGCCCTGGAGGACGGCTTCGGCTTTGAAGGCGCGCCAGGGTTTGGTGGCCACGCCGCCCAGGGCGAGGCGAACGGTTTTGACGGTGTTGCCTTCCATCTCCAGCACGGCGGCAACCGAGACCAGAGCAAAGGCGTAGCTGGCACGGTCACGGACCTTGCGGTACACGGAGCGTTTGGCGGCGGGGAAGGCCGGCAGATCGACGGCGGTGATCATCTCGCCGGGTTCAAGATTGGTGTCGCGCTCCGGGGTGCTGCCGGGGACGCGGTGGAAGTCGGTAAAGGGCAGGGTGCGCTCGCCGTCCGCGCTCCGGAGGTGCACCGTGGCGTCCAGCGCCGCCATGGCCACACACATATCAGATGGGTGCGTGGCGATGCACGCCTCCGAGGTGCCGAGGATGGCGTTGATGCGATTGAAACCGTTGATGGCGTCGCAACCGGCGCCGGGGTTGCGCTTGTTGCAGCGGGAAGCGCCGTCGTAGAAGTAGAGGCAGCGGGTGCGCTGCATCATGTTGCCGCCGGTGGTGGCCATGTTGCGCAGCTGCGCGGAGGCGCCCATCAGAATGGCCTGCGACAGCACGGGGTAGCGCTCGCGCACCAGCGGGTGGCCGGCGAGGTGGCTGTTGCGGACCAGCGCGCCGATGCGCAGACCGCCATAGGGAAGCTCTTCGATCTCGGCAAGCGGGAGGTGGGTGACGTCCACCAGCGTTTGCGGCGCGGCGATCTGTTCCCGCATCAGGTCGACGAGATTGGTGCCGCCGGCAAGGAAGCTGGAGCCGGGTTCGCCGATGAGATGGAGGGCGTTTTCCGGCGTTTGGGGCCGGGCGTAGGCGACGTTGTTCATCAGGCGGCCTCCTCGTGCTGCTGCTGGGCGTGTTGGTCGTGAAAGACGTGCTGGATGGCCTCGGTGATGCCGACATAGGCGCCGCAGCGGCACAGGTTGCCGCTCATGCGTTCGCGGATTTCGAGGTCGGTGAGCTCGGGCGAGCCGGCGGGGATACTGGCGGTCACGGCGCTGGGCAGGCCGGCGTCGAATTCGCGGATCATGCCGATGGCCGAGCAGATCTGGCCTGGGGTGCAGTAGCCGCACTGGAAGCCGTCGTGCTGGATAAAGGCGGCCTGCAGGGGATGGAGGTCGCCGTCGGCGGCGAGGCCTTCAATGGTGGTGATCTCGCGGCCCTCGTACTGGACCGCCAGGGCGAAGCAGGCGTTGATGCGTTCGCCATCGACCAGCACGGTGCAGGCGCCGCAGGCTCCCTGGTTGCAGCCCTTTTTGGTGCCAAACAGCCCCAAACGCTCGCGCAGGGCATCGAGCAGGGAAACGCGGGCTTCCACGGTCAGGATGTGCTCGGCGCCGTTGATTTTGAGATGAATGTCGTACTGCGGTTCGTGCGATGCGCTCGATGGCGTCATAGGCTCACTCCAGTTCGGGTCAACGATACAGGGAAATGAAGGCAAACAGAACAACGGGGCGGGGTGGGCCGGCTGGAGGTGTGCCCGTCCAGGCACTGCTCCAGCCTGCAACCGTTAGATGGCGGAAAACGGGATAGGGGCCAACGGGTTTGCGGAGGCGGCCAGCGGGCCTCAGCGAGTTCCAGCTCCAGCGGCGTGGGCCCAGGGGGGCGCAGGGGCGTGCCGGAGCGCTAGGCTAGGGAGGTGGCTTTGTTCTGCGACGTTGCGTTGCCGGTCCCGGTGGACCGCAGCTTCACCTATGCGCTGGCGGGGCAGGCCGCCGAGGTGGGGGCGCGGGTGCTGGTGCCCTTTGGCGGCCAGCGGCTGGTCGGCTTTGTGGTGCGGGTGCATGAGGATTCGCCGTCCGCTGAGTTCGAGGTGAAATTGGTGGACCGCGTGATGGACGCGGCGGCGCTGTTACCCCCGCACTTGCTGGAGCTTGGCCGCTGGGTGGCGGAGTATTACTGTGCCCCGCTGGGCGAGGTTTTGCGGGGCATGGCGCCGCTGACAGCCGAGGTCCGGCGGCAGTGGATGTACCGCCTGGCGGAGGCGGGCCGCCGGGTGCTGTATGAGGGCGCGGCCAGGGGCGCGTCGCGGCGGTCGCGACTTTCCGCGGAGGACCAGAGCCGGGAATACGCCGCGCTGAACTACCTGGAGTCGGGCGAGGCCGCCAGGGCCGCGACGCTGCGCAGCGCCACGGGCGCCAACAAGGCGCTGCTGGACGGCATGGTACGGAAGTGCTGGCTGAGCCGCGAGGCAGTGGCGGAGGCACGGGACGCGCGGCGGGTGGAACAGGTCGCTGTGGTGGTCGAAAACAGGACAGCGGGCGAGGAGACGGAGGCGGGCCGGCGGTTGCCGCGGCTCAACGACAATCAGCTGGCCGTGATGGCGGAGCTGGCCGGCGCCGGTGGGCGGGAGCGTGTGCGGGAGCTGCAAGCGCGGCTGGCGCGGGTGGGCGTTCCGGAGACGACCCTGGGCACGCTGGTGCGCCGCGGGCTGGTGCGGATGGAAGAGGCGGCGCAGCCGTTTCACCTGACCGGGCTTGCGACCGGGCATGCGGCCGGGCATGCGACCGGGTTGGGCCAGGCGGCGGGCAAGCGCTTTGCGCATGAGCATGCGCTGAACGAGGCGCAAACGGAGGCCCTGGCGGGCATCGCGGCCGCGCTGGGGAAGAGCGGGTTTCATCCGCTGCTGCTGTATGGGGTGACCGGGTCGGGCAAGACGGCGGTGTATGTGGCGGCGATGCAGCGGGTGTTAGCTGCGGGGGGCGCGGCGCTGCTGCTGGTGCCGGAGATCGGGCTGACGCCGGCGACCGCGGCGCAGATGGTGGCCGCGTTCGGCAGCGAGGTGGCGCTGCTGCACTCGCAGCTGACCCCCGATGAGCGCGCCGAGCAGTGGCACCGCATCCGCCGCGGCGAGGCGCGGGTGGTGGTGGGCACGCGTTCGGCGGTGTTTGCGCCGGTGCCCGAGCTGGGCCTGATTCTGGTCGATGAGGAGCACGATGCGAGCTACAAGCAGGAGGAGACGCCGCGCTATCACGCCCGCGATGTGGCGGTAATGCGGGCCAAGCTGCTGGGCTGCACGGTGGTGCTGGGGTCGGCGACGCCGTCGCTGGAAAGCTGGCACAACGCCGAAACCGGGCGCTACCGGCGGCTGGAGATGCTCGCCCGGGTCGCCGACCGGCCGCTGCCAGTGGTGGAAACCGTCGACATGCGGACGGAGTTCCGGGAAACAGGGCAGGAACAGCTGTTCAGCCGACAGCTGCTGGCCGAGACCCGCGCGACGCTGGACCGCGGCGAGCAGGCCATCATCCTGCTGAACCGCCGGGGCTACAGCTTCGTCGTCATGTGCCGCAGTTGCGGGGAAAAGCTGCAGTGCGAGAACTGTGCGATCTCGCTGACCTTCCACAAGTCCGGGGACGAGCGGGAGCTGGCCGGGCCGGCGCGGGTGGGTGCGCGGCTGGAGTGCCACTACTGCGGCTATCGGCGCGGCGTGCCGGAGCGCTGTCCGCACTGCGCGAGCGAGCACCTGTTCTATCTGGGGGCGGGGTCACAGCAGGGCGAGGAGAAGCTGGCGGAGCTGTTTCCGGGCGCGCGGCTGGGCCGCATGGACCGCGACACGGTGCGCAGCCGCGGCGACATGGAGCGGCTGCTGGAGCGGCTGCATAGCGGCGAGATCAACCTGCTGGTCGGCACGCAGATGATCGCCAAGGGCCATGACATCCACGGGGTCACGCTGGTGGGTGTGGTGGGGGCGGACTTCGCGCTGGGACTGCCGGACTTTCGTGCCGCGGAGCGGGTCTTCCAGCTGCTGACCCAGGTGAGCGGGCGCGCCGGTCGCGGTGAGCTGCCCGGCCGGGTGCTGGTGCAGAGCTACCAGCCGGAGCACTATGTGCACCGCTACGCCCGGGGGCACGACTTCCCCGGCTTCGCCGCGCGGGAGATGTACTTCCGGCGTGGGGCGCGCTACCCGCCGCTGACGGCGCTGGCGAACGTGATTGTGCAGAGCGAGGCGCTGCCGGAGGCGCTGGACTGGTCGGGGCAGCTGGGGGCCTGGCTGCATCAGAGCCGGCCGGCGGGGGTGCGCGTGGCCGGACCGGCGGCGGCGCCGATTTCGCGGCTGAAGCGGATCTTTCGGTATCACTTTGTGCTGCGTTCGGAGCGGCGGGATCAGCTGCGCCACGCACTGCGGGGTCTGCTGGCGCGCGCGGAGGAGCTGGGCATTCCGCGGCGCAATCTGGTGGTGGATGTGGACGCGCTGCACCTGATGTGAGCGGCTGGGAAGCGGCTGTGGGGGGCGGCTGGAGGCGGCCGGCGAGCGATGGGCCACTACAAAATGGTCACAAGGTGAGGGTTACCGCGGCGCGGCTACTCCAGGGCCTGGAGCTCTTTGCCGGGCTTGAAGCGCACGGCGCGGCCGGGGGTGATGTCGACTTTTTTGCCGGTGCGCGGGTTACGCCCGATGCCGGTTTTGCGGGGTTTGACGGTGAAAACGCCGAAGCCGCGGAGCTCGATGCGGTCGCCGCCGGCCAGGGCCGACTTCATGGCGCCAAGGATGGTATCGACAGCCGCCTCGGCCTTGTTGCGCGGGAGCCCTGTCCGTTCCACGATGCGCTGTGTGAGATCCTGCTTGATCAAGCGGGAACGCCTTTCGGTTGGAGCAGAAACGCCGATTGCGTGCGTAGCCGGCAAGCTGATGGTAGGCAGCGCCCCATGGAATGTCAAACCTTGCTGTAGGCTCAAGAAAACGTCGTTACGGGAGGAAAGGCGGGGCGGCCCTGGGGGCCTCCAAGGCAAGCCGAAGAACCATGGCAATCAAGAGCGACAAGTGGATCCGCACCCAGGCGCTGGAGCGCGGGATGATTGAGCCGTTCAGCGAAAAGCAGGTGCGGGAAGGTGTGGTGAGCTACGGGTTGTCGTCTTATGGCTACGATCTGCGCGTGTCCGACGAGTTCAAGATCTTCACGAACGTGAACAGCGCCATCATCGATCCGAAGAACTTCGATGAGCGCTCGTTCGTAACCGTGCAGGCGGCATCGGTCATCATTCCGCCGAACTCTTTTGCGCTGGCGAAGTCGATTGAGTACTTTCGTATCCCCCGCGATGTACTAACGATTTGTGTGGGCAAGAGCACATATGCCCGCTGTGGGATTATCGTGAATGTCACACCCTTTGAGCCGGAGTGGGAAGGGTTCGTCACCCTGGAGATCTCCAACACGACCCCGTTGCCTGCACGTGTGTACGCCAATGAGGGACTGTGCCAGATCCTGTTTTTCCAGAGCGACGAAACCTGTGAAGTGAGCTACGGCGACCGTAAGGGCAAGTACCAGAAGCAGCAGGGCATCGTTCTTCCCAAGCTTTAGCGAGTGGGGGATGCGGCGACCTGCTGCAGGATGAGGTAAAGCAGCCCGTGACCGTCGCCGCCAGGCCCAATGAAGTAAGACCGTCTGTTTGCGTGGGCATCCTTGCCTCCGACCCGCTACGGCTGATTGGTTTGCAAGCCATTCTGCAGGACAATCTGCAACTGCGCACCACGCTGCTGGCCGAAGGGGGCGGGACGCGCTCGTGCAAGCCGGATGTGGTGGTGGTGGACGCGGGGGCGCGGGACGGCGCGACGCTGGGCGAGTCGGTGGACCGGGTGAAGCGGCTGTTGCCGGCGGCCCCGATTGTGGTGCTGGCGCGGACCGCGGCACCGGAGGTGTTGGAGGGGGCGATCGGGCTGGGCGCGATGGGATTCTTGTCGGAAACAGCGGACGTGGAGGAGATCGACGCATGTCTGCGCGCGGTGCTGAACGGGGCGCCGTGGCTGCCGGTGGAAAGCCGGCAGGTGGCGCTGCTGAGCCAGGCCATCGCGGAGCCGGGGGCCAACCTGAGGAGCCGGTTCACGCCCAGGGAGCGCGAAGTGCTGCAATGGCTCACGCAGGGGCGGAGCAACCGGGAGATCGCCACGACGATGCACATTGATGAGGCGACGGTGAAGGCGCATCTTGGCCGCATGCTGCGCAAGGCCAAGGCGACCAACCGCGTGGAACTGACCCTGCGCGTGCTGGCGGAACAGAGCTGAGGTCGTTGGGCGTGGGGCTCGTGCGGCAGCAGTGGTCCGGAGGTGCAACCCGCCAGTTTGGGGCTTTCATCGTAGGGTTTTGAACGGCGCGAACAGTGTGTCGGAAAGTTTTTCAGCATTCAGAAAGGGACAGATGTTGGGAATGAAGCAGTGGACGGGCGCGATTTGCGCCTGTGTGATGGGCGCGATGGCATCGAGCGCGTCCGCGGCGGATCACAGCAAGATGGATGAGCGGCTGCGAAGCAGTGCGGATGTGCTGCAGGAGGTGATGGCGACCCCGGACAGGGCCATCCCGCAGGGCATTCTGGCCAAGGCAAGCTGCGTGGCGGTGGTGCCTTCGTATAAGAAGGGGGCGTTTTTGGTGGGGGTGCAGTATGGCCAGGGTGTGGCGACCTGCCGCACCGGCCATGGATGGAGCGCGCCGGCGTTTGTGAAGCTGGAAGGCGGCAGCTATGGGTTCCAGATCGGTGGCCAGGCGACGGATCTGGTGCTGGTGGCGATGAACCAGAACGGGCTGCAGGAGATGTTGCACAACAAGTTCAAGCTCGGCGCCGATGCCGCCGCCTCGGCCGGTCCGGTGGGCCGCAACGCGCAGGCGGGCACGGATTGGAAGCTGAATGCGGAGTTTCTGACCTATTCGCGCAGCAAGGGGCTGTTTGCGGGGCTGGACCTGAGCGGCGATGTGCTGGAAGCCAACCAGGACGACATGCGGGCGTTTTACGGCCCCGGGGTGAACTACCCGTCGGTGCTGCGGGGCGATGTGCCGGTGCCGCCGGAGGCGCAGCACTTTGTGCGGACCGTGGCGAAGTACTTTGTGGTGTCCAGGCAGTAGAGCAGGTGGTGGAGTGGGGATCGGTGCTGCGGGCGGGGCTGCAGGTCTTTGCACTTCCCTTCGGCAATGCTCCAGAGTCCGGTCGAGATGGACGACCGCTGTGCCTGGCCGGCTCCCGGTACACTGGAACGTGTTGAACGGCATGGCACGATCGCGCGTGGGGGGCAAGGCCCGCGAGGGCCTGGAGTACTGGGCGGTGCGGTCGATTACGGCTGCTTTGGGCGCGCTGCCGCGCCGGGTGGCTCGCGCGATTGGCGGCGCGGTCGGGGGGGCTGCGTACCTGTTGCTGCGGCGGTTGCGGGGCGTGGGGGAGCAAAACCTTGCGCTGGCGTTCCCGCAATCCACGGCCGGGCAGCGGCGACGCATCCTGCGATGGGCCTTTCGCAGTCTGGGATGGCAGCTGGCGGAGTTTGCCCAGATGCGCGGCTACAGCGCCGAAGGGGCGCGCCGGTTTATCCGCTACGAGGGGCTGGAGAACTACCTGCGCGCGCGCGACCGCGGCAAGGGTGTGCTGGTGCTGACCGGGCACCTGGGCGCGTGGGAGCTTTCCAGCTTTTTTCATTCACTGATGGGCCACCGGATGGGCATGGTGATTCGCAGGCTGGACAACGCAAAGATCGACGAGTGGGTGAACGGGCTGCGCACCCTGCACGGCAACGTGGTGCTGCCCAAGGACGACTTTGCGCGAGGCATTCTGAAGGCCATGCACCGGGGAGAAACGGTGGGCATCCTGATGGACACCAACATGACGCCGCCGCAGGGCGTGTTTGTGCCGTTCTTCGGCAAGCCGGCGTGCACGGCCGTGGGCCTGGCGCGGGTGGCGGCGCGGTCCGGCGCGACGGTGTTGCCGGGATTTCTGCTGTGGGAGCCGAGGGAGCAGCAGTATGTGCTGCACTTCGGTGAGCCGCTGGAGATGGCGCAAACCGGGAACGCCGATGCCGATGCGGTGGCCAACACGGCGCTGTTTACCGCGACGCTGGAGAGCTGGATCCGGCGCTATCCGGAGCAGTGGTTGTGGGTGCATCGCCGCTGGAAGACCCGTCCATTGGGGGAGAGTGGGTTTTACGCATGAGCCGGCCAGGTCTGAGTTTGGAGCAGGTGGCAGCACTCTGCGGGGCGGCATTTTCCGGCAGTTCGGTGCAGGGCAGTGCCGTTGTGGACCGCGTTGGGGCGCCCGCGACGGCCACGCCCGGCACGCTGGTGTTCGCGGAGGAGGAGGCGAGCCTCCATGCGGCGCTGCGCTCGTCCGCGGGTGTGATTCTGGCCTCGCGCCGGCTGCCGGCCAGCCGGGACGGCCGGGTGCTGGTGGTGGAGGACGCGCGCTGGGCGTTTGCGGTGTGCGCGCGGGAGCTCCGCCGGCTGCAAGGGGATGTTGGCGGAGGAGGCGTTCACCCCTCGGCCGTGGTCGACGCGACGGCGAAGCTTGCGGCGGGGGTGCGGGTGGGCGCGGGCGCGGTGATCGGGGCCGGTGCGGTGATCGGGGCGGACACGGTGATCGGCAGCCGCGCGGTGATTGCCGAGGGGGTGGTCCTGGGGGCGCGGGTGGTGGTGCAGGCCGGGGCGGTTTTGGGGGCGCAGGGCTTTGGCTACGTGCGCAACCGGCAGAGCGGCGAGTACCTGCTGTTTCCGCAGCAGGGGACGCTGGTAATTGCGGACGACGTGGAGATCGGGGCCAACAGCACGATCGACCGCGGAGCGCTGGAAGAGACGCGGATCGGGCGCGGGACCAAGATCGACAACCTGGTGCACATCGGCCACAACTGCCGCATCGGCAGGAACGTGGTGATTGCGGCGCAGGTGGGCCTTTCCGGCTCGTGCGTGGTGGAGGATGGCGCGGTGCTGGCGGGTCAGGTCGGCGTTTCGGACCACTGCCACATCGGGCCGGGGGTGATTCTGGGCGGGCAGGCGGGCGTGTACCGGGGCAAGACCGTGCAGGGGCCGGGCGAGGTGTTTGCGGGCACGCCGGCCGAGCCGCTGCGCGACCAGATGCGCTCGCTGGCGAGGCTGCGGGCGCTGGCGCGGTCGCGGCGGGAGCGGTAACGCGATGGCGGTGGTGGTGGTGGGGGGGCACTCGCGCAATATCGGCAAGACCAGCGTGGTTGCCGGCCTGATCGCGGCGCTGCCGGAGTTCCGCTGGACGGCGATCAAGATTACGCAGTATGGGCACGGGATTTGCTCGGCGAACGGCGAAGCGTGCGACTGCGCGACCGCGGACCATAGCCTGGCGGTGAGCGAAGAGCGCAGCCGCGACAGCGGCACGGACTCGTCGCGGTACCTGGTCGCAGGAGCGGAGCGAGCGTTCTGGGTGCGGACGCAGCAGGGCGAGCTGCACGAGGCGATGCCGCGGGTGCGACGAATTCTGGCCGAGGCGGGAAACGTCGTTGTGGAGTCGAACAGTGTGCTGCGGTTTTTGCGGCCTGACCTGGCCATCAGCGTCCTGGATCCGGCGGTGAACGACTTCAAGCCGTCCGCGCTGCGGTATCTGGACCGGGTGGACGCGCTGGTGATGCCCGAGGGGGCTGACATGGCCGACGGGTGGCAGGGGGTGTCGGCGCAGTTGGTGGCGGGAAAACCGCGGTTTGCGTTTCAGGCGCCGGATTATTGCCCGCCCGCGCTGGTGGCGTTTGTGCGAGGGCGATTGCTGGGGGTCGTGGCGGTTTCTGGTTGAGGCTGCTGCGGGTTTAGAAAGTGAAAGTTTTGTTGCTGTACCGGTCGGCTATGGAACGGGCTTTCAGCCCTTCTGGATATGCTGGCCAGCAACCCAGGCCTTCGGCCTGGGCTGGTATGGGACGCGCCCTTGGCGCTGGGAACAGCAGCTGCCATGTTGCTCTAGAAAGCAGATTCCCTTCGGGAATGCAATAAGAACGGCAACGGCACCAGCAACGGCAAAAGCAGGTTCCCTTCGGGAATGACAAATAGAAGGGCAAAGGCCAACGCAGGTTCCCTTCGGGAATGACAACAAGAAGGGCAAAGGCAAAAGCGAACGCGGATTCCCTTCGGGAATCACAACAGAAGGGGAAGGGCAGAAGCAAACGCGGATTCCCTTCGGAAATAACAACAGAAGGGGAGGGCGGGAATGAGAACAAAAGGGGAGGGCGGAGAGAGTGGCTTTACAGGCTGCGGACCGGTAGGGTGAGCAGGTCGGTGACCAGGCCGACTTCTTTTTGGACGAACGGTTCGGCGTAGCGGACGCCGGCGAGCAGGCCGAAGTGGCGGGCGGTGGCGAACATGCGTTCGCGGATGTCGTCTTCCGGGACGAAGAGGCCTGTGCCGGTGGGGTGGGCACCGTATTGGGAGCGGTAGGCGAGCAGCGCCTGCTGGCGGGCTTCGATGTGGGCGGTGATGTCGACCACAAAGCTGGGGCGGACATCGGCGTAGAGCGAGGCGTAGAGGATCTTGAAGGGACGGTGGGGGGCGCCGTGGCTGGCGGGCAGGTCGAGGCTGGCCAGGCCGGCGAGGAAGCAGGCCTCGTAGCCGAGGGTCGCGGAGGTGTAGTGGTCGGGGTGACGGCCCTGCCAGTAGGGAAGGACGACGACCCGGGGGCGGAGGCGGCGCAGGACGGCGGCAATTTTCAGCCGGTTTTCCAGCGTGTTCTGGACGTTGGCGTCGGGCAGGTCGAGGGCTTCGCGGTGGCTGACGCGCAGGATGCGGGCGGCCTCGGTGGCTTCGGCTTCGCGCTCGGCGGCGGAGCCGCGGGTGCCGCCCTCGCCGCGCGTGAGGTCCAGGATGCCGGTGCGGGCGCCGAGCGCCTGTTGCACCAGCAGGGTGCCGCCGCAGGTCTGCTCCACGTCGTCGCGGTGCGCGGCGATGGCGAGGATGTCGACGGCGGGTGCGGGCTGGGGCATGGGGAGAAGCGGGGGCGGCTGGTCAAGTCCTTGGAGTGTATGCCGCCCAAGAGGAACCGCGGATTCCCTGCGGGAATGACAACAAGAAAGGCACAAAAGAGGCGCAGCCGATGCGGCCTGCAGGCTTGATCGGAAGTTGCCCTAGTTGGCGGTGTTGGTGAGTGCGTCCATGTAGGCGACGTCGAGGACGGTGCCCTGGATGGTGACGTTGGTGTTGTCGATCTCCGAGCCGTCGGCGGTGTTGAAGGCGTGGATCTGGCCGCCATAGGCGGTGTAGACCTTGTGGTAGTTCTGGATCCAGCAGATGCCGGTGAGGTCGCCGTAGTAGTAGAGATTGCCGTTGGTGTTGGGGTAGGCCACGGTGGCGCTGCCGCCGGGGGTGACCTCGGGGATGATGCGGGCGGTGGGCGTGGCGGCGCTGAGGTCCACGCGGGTGAGGCAGTTGATGTTCTGCCCCGTGTGGGCGCGTTCGCCGACGGCGCAGTTGGTGGAGCCGACCCAAAGGGTGTTGTCATCGGCGAAGAGCATGCGGATGTGGGTGCCGTCGGAGATGGAAACGGGGTGGGAAGGCACGTAGGTGGCCGTCGGCAGCACGGTCAGGTAGCCGGCGAAGAGGCCGTCCGCGGCCGGTGTGGTGCCCAGCGCGCCGGTTGAGGTGGGCCGATAGAGCGATTGGCCGGCGAGGTAGAGATTGTTGCCGTCGGCCAGGGCGTAGGTGACGCCGCCGGGAATTGGGATGGGATTGGCGACCGGCAGCGTGGCCACGGGGGAGGGCGCGCCGGCGGCCAGCGGGTTCACCGTGGGGATGTTGTTGTAGGTGAGCTGGGACAGGTTGAGCACGGTGATGCCGGCCTGGGTGCCGCCACACTCCGGGCCGCAGTTCAGGATGTAGGCGAGGGAGCCGTCCAGCGAGAAGTAGGCGTTGGTGGGCCGGTCATAGGTGCCGGCCACGGGCACGATGCAGTAGACCGGAACCAGCAGCGGCTCGCAGTCCACGGCGCCGGGAACGGGCTGCGGGTTGCTGGTCTGGGGCAGCTGGATGATGCGGTATAGCGAGTTGGAGTTCTTGGTCGTGGCGAGAATCACCGAGTTGCCGGGATTCATCATGACCCTGGTGACATTGGGCAGGTTCAGGTAATAGGGGCCGGGCTGGCTGCCGGTGGCCTGCACGATGACCTGCCCGGGGTACTGCCCGGTGGTGGACGCGACGCCGACGGCGCGGGTGTTGTCCGGAGAAACGGCTGCGGAGGTGGCGCCAGCGCCCAGGGCGGGCAGCGCGGGTGTGCCGGCGCGCTCGGTGGCGTAGTTGATGCCGGTGACGGCGCCGCTGCTGGTGTCCAGGATGTAGCCGTCCTGCTGTTCGGGGTAGTTGATGATTTGGCTGGGGAATCCGCCGGAGTAGCCTGCGATGGAAAAGAACGGGATGGTGTTCTGGACGTTGCGGCGGAGGTCGCGCAGGCCGTCGAGGATCTCAGCGCCGCCCGTATTGCCGGTGGCCGTGTAGGTCGCCAGCACACGCTGCTGCAGGCCGCTGGGCGGAATGGCGCGGCCGGCGAACTGGTTCTGCGTGTAGTAGTAGAGGGGAGCATGGCAGCCCACCGTTCCCAAAGCAAAAAACAGGCCTGCGAGGAGGCCCAGAACGACCCGGGCGGTGTAGCTTCGACGATTCAACGGCAACGGCTCCGATCAAACAGCGGCGCGGTTCGCGAGGTGCGGCTGTCACCGGGAGTATACCAGTGGGACCACCTCAGCCTTCGCGCCTGTGAGGTTTGGACGGAGGCCGCGCGAACTCGTTTCCGCCGCGGGTTAGCATGGGAGGGGAAATGGGTGCGGACGCAGGGGAGGCGGATCGAGCGATGGCCAGGGAGGCGCTTGCAGGGCTGTTCAGCGGCAGAACGGTGCTGTGCGACGGCGCCATGGGCACCATGCTGTACGGCTGCGGCGTGTTCATCAACAAGAGCTACGACGAGCTCAACGTCACCCAGCCCGACACCGTGCGTTCGGTGCACGACCAGTATCTGCAGGCGGGGGCGGAGGTCATTGAGACCAATACCTTTGGGGCCAACGCGCGGCGGCTGAATCACTTTGGCCTCCGGGACCGGGTGCGGGAGCTGAACCTGGCAGGGGCGGCGATTGCGCGACGGGCAGCCGAGGCGCACCGCGAAAAGCAGGGCGTGGAGGCGTTTGTGGCCGGCGCGGTTGGGTCCCTGGGGTCGGTGGAAGGGCTTGCGCCGGAGGAGGTGAGGGCCATTTTTGCCGAGCAGATCGGGGCCCTGGCCGAGGGCGGCGTCGATCTGCTGCTGGCCGAGACGATGATGAGCGTGATGGAAGCCGAGCAAGCGGTGGCCGCGGCGCGCGAGGTCGCGCCGGCGCTGCCCATTGTGGTGCTGGCCACGGTGAATGAGGCGGGCCGCTGCCTGGATGGCAGATCCGCCGAGGACTTTGCGCGGGCCATGGAGGCGGCGGGGGCCAGCGCGGTGGGCTGCAACTGCTCCAGCGGGCCGGAGGCGGTGCTGGAAGCGGTGAGCCGGATGCGCGAGGCCACCGGGCTGCCGCTGGTGGCCATGCCCAACGCCGGGCTGCCACGCAACGTGGAAGGCCGGCACATCTACCTGACCTCGCCGGAGTATATGGGCAGCTTTGCGCAGAAGTTTGTGCGCGCGGGGGCCAGCTGGGTGGGGGGCTGCTGCGGCACCACGCCGGCGCACATCCGCTCCATGCGCGGACGGCTGCGGGCGCTGGGGGCGCAGACGCTGGGCGAAAATGCGATGGAGCAGACCCACACGCAGCCGGAGGCCGGCGGGGCGGGCGCCGCGGCAGGCGGGCAGGCTCCGGGCGGGGAGGCCAGCGGCGTGGAGCCGCCGCCGCTGGAGGAGCGCTCCCTGGTGGGTCGCAAAATTGCCCGCGGCGAGTGGGTGACGCTGGTGGAGATTGTGCCGCCGCGGGGCTTTGACTGCAGCCGGGAGCTGGCCGGCGCGGAGCTGCTGGCGCGCCGCGGGGTGGACGCGATCAACGTGCCGGATTCGCCGCGGGCCAGCGCGCGCATGAGCGCCCTGAGCCTGTGCGTGCAGATCCAAAGCAAGGTGGGCACGGAAACGGTGCTGCATTACACCTGTCGCGACCGCAATCTGCTGAGCATTCAAAGCGATCTGCTGGGCGCGGCGTCCATTGGGCTCAAAAATATTCTGTGCCTCACGGGCGATCCGCCCAAGATGGGCAGCTACCCGGATGCGACCGCGGTCTTCGATGTGGATGCGATCGGCCTGACGCGGATCACGCAGGCGCTGAACCACGGCCTGGACCTGGGCCGCAATCCGCTGGGGGGGACCGTTGAGTCACCGGGTTTCACCATTTCGGTGGCGGCCAACCCGGGGGTGCCGGACATCGACCACGAGGTGCGGCGGTTTGCGTACAAGGTGGAAGCGGGGGCGGAGTTCGCGATTACGCAGCCGGTCTTCGACATGCGCCTGTTGGAGCAGTTTCTGCGTCGCATCGAGGGCTTTCGCATTCCGGTGATCGCGGGCATCTGGCCGCTCACCAGCCTGAAGAACGCGCTGTTTATGCGCGATGAGCTGAAGGTGTCCATGCCCGCAGAGGTGCTGGACCGCATGGCCCGGCACACGGAAAAGGAAGCGATGCTGGCCGAAGGGCTCGGGATCGCCCAGGAGATGCTGGCCGGTGTGCGCGGGGCGGTGCAGGGGGTGCAGGTGAGCGCGCCCTTTGGCAAATACGCCGCAGCCGCCGAGGTGCTGGGGCTGCAGGATGAGGTGATGGCCGGTGGCTAGCTTTGAAGAGCAGTTGGGAGAGCTGGAAAAGGTGGTGGAACAGCTGGAGCGCGGCGACCTGGCGCTGGAAGACAGCGTGGGCCTGTTTGAACGCGGCATGCAGCTGAGCGAGGCCTGCAAGAGGCAGCTGGCGAGCGCGGAAAGCCGCATCCAGGTGCTGCTGAACCCGCGGGAAAAAGGGCCGGTGCGGGTGGAAGCGTTGGAGGTGGAAGAAGAGGACGAGGCGGGTGGTGATGTCGGTGACGAGGACGTCTAAGCGCGCCAGAATGAAACCGGTTCTCACGACTGTGGCCAACGTACAGCGGTTGGCAGTGTTTTGCCTCTGCGGGCAAAACACAGGGGGTCTCTCCGCTCCACGAGACGAGGAGCTATCTCGTTCCGGTCGAGATGCCACCGTTTGAAGCCAATCAGAGCTGGATGGCAACGACCTGTTGAAATTCCACAATCAGGAGGAAGTGTTGTCTGGTGCCGCATCGTCACCGCCAAACGGCAGCGGAACGTCCGACGAACGGATGTGGATGTCGCGTTGCGGGAAGGGCAGCTCGATTTTTGCTTCGCTGAAGCGGCGGAACAGATCGAAGTAAAGATCGGAACGCAGTACCTTGCTGATGTGGGCCTTTTTCACGGTCCACACGCGCAGTGAAAAGTTGAGGCTGTTGTCGCCGTACTCGGTGAAGACGACGTCGGGAGCAGGCTGGGGCAGCACGTCGGGGTGGGCCATGGCAGCCTGCAGCAGGATCTCGCGAACCTTGTCGGGATCGGAGCTGTAGCCGACGCCGACCGGGATGGCGATGCGCACCGTGGGATCGTTGGCGGTCCAGTTGATGACGGCGTTATTGATGAAGTCTGAGTTGGGGACAATCTTGACAACATTGTCGTTGGTGCGCACCCAGGTGGAGCGAGCAGCGATGCGGATTACATCGCCCTGTGTGCCTTCGGTTTCAATGCGGTCGCCGATGCGAATGGGCTGCTCGATGAGCAGGACGAGCCCGGCGACGAAGTTGGAGACCACGTTTTGCAGACCCAGGCCGACACCCACGCCCAGCGCGCCGCCAAAGACCACCAGCGAACTGAGATTGACGCCAAGGGACTGCAGCCCGACAAACAGGCCGCCGGCAAAGAGTAGATAGGTGGTGAAGCGGCCAAAGGCAAAGCGTGCGGCGTCGGAGACATTGATGTGCTTGAGCAGCCGTGACAGCAGGACCCGTTGCACAAAGTGCGAGATAAAGATGAGCAGCGCGACAAAGACCGCAGCCTTGATGAGAAACAACGGCGTGATCGCCAGGCCGCCGATTTTCAGGAATTCAAAGAGCAGGACGTGGCGCGAGGTGGCGCCAAGGCCACTGAGCAGATCGGGAAGCAAGAAGGTGGCGACCAGGTTAGCGCTCCTTATCGATCAGTTTGAGAGAAAGAAGCCCAAGGGCAAACAGATTTGCTTCGTGGCTGCGGCGTATGCGTGACCAGGACGCAAAAGCGTCTTCGGTCAGTCTCAGAAGCTTTTGCGCGTCATAGCGGGTCCAACTTGACGTCAGATCGTAATCTGCTGTGTGACGCTCTTCCTGCATTTCAGTGAAGGCCTGGCAGACAGAACGTAGATCGCTGGAAACGCTTGTCCCAAGCAGCAAGCGTATGGAGGACGAGGCCGGGTTCGGAGCGGAAAAGATCGCGGCAGCCCTTTTCATCTCGGCATGGTCAAAGCGACGCTGCAGCCGATGCGCAGCATTGAGAGTCAAGTTGGAACCTACGATGCCTACCGCTTCACTGGTGAGTAGATGAAAAAGGGCGTAATAGGCTGTAGAGATGGAGCGGCGCAGGGTAGCCAGTCGTGGTCTGCGTCGCTCGCGATTCGCCAGGTGCTGAGCGAGTTCGAGCAGGTCCTTGGGCAGACTCATGCGGCCTGACGAATGCGTGTGTAAGCGAAACCGCCTATATCGCTGCTGTAGAGAGCGTCTGTGAGCTTCCGAAGAAGGTCATACAGCCCATTGAAGTGATCCCGATCCAGTTCCTGGCCCGGCTTCACGACAAAGGTAAGGAACACGGCAGGGTCCCCACTGTGGTCAGACCCATAAGAGGTGAGGACCTCCTGAATCGTGGCCGGCCAGGAGAACCGGGATAGGACATCTCGCACCCGAGCCTCGTCCACCCCGACCTTTGACTGCGCGGTCTCCATGGCCCAAGTATATCGCTTACCGGGGCAGCAGGAGGCTGACGATGGAGGCGCTCATCAGGTTGGCCATTGTGCCCGCGAGCATGGCCTTGAGGCCAAGCCGTGCCAGCTCGTTGCGGCGGCTGGGGATCAGGGCGCCGATGCCGCCGATCTGCATGCCGACCGAGCCGATATTGGCGAAACCGCACAGCGCGAACGTGGCAATGGCCAGGGTGCGCCTTGAGATCTGGTGGGTGTTGGCGAGGACTCCAAGCTGCGTGTAGGCGATGAACTCATTGAGCACGGCGCGTGTGCCGATGAGGTTGCCCACCTTGGCGGCCTCCGCCCAGGGCACGCCGATGAGCCAGGCGATGGGCGCACACAGCGTACCGAGCGCGTTGCCGAGCGAGTGCGGGAAGGGGATATGACCGTGTGCCCAGAGCACATTTGAGATGCCCAGCATGATGGCATTGAGCAGGCCGATGAGCGCCAAAAAGCTGATCAGCATGATGGCGACGTTGAAGGCCAGTTGGCCGCCGTCGATGGTGCCGCGGGCGACAGCGCCGATGAAGTTCTCGTTGCTGTGCTCCTCCTCCTTGGGGATGTGCACGGTGCCCATGGTGGCCGGGCGGCCGGTTTCAGGCACCAGCATCTTGGCCACCAGAATGGTGCCGGGAGCGGTCATGATGACGGCCGAAAGCAGGTCCTGGGCGCGGATGCCGAAGCTGATGTAGGCGGCCATGATGCCGCCCGAAACGTGCGCCATGCCGCTGGTCATGATCACCATGAGTTCGGAGCGGGTGGCGTTGTTCAGAAACGGGCGGATGGTGAGGGGAGCCTCGGTCTGGCCCATGAAGATGGAGGCGGCGACGTTGGTGCTTTCCGCGCCGGAGGTGCCCATGGTGCGCTGCATCAGCCAGGCCATGCCGCGGATCACCCATTGCATGATGCCGAGATGGTAGAGTGCGGCAAACAGCGCGCTGACAAAGATGATGGTGGGCAGCACGGCAAAGGCGAGCACCTCCAGCGGACTTTTGGGGTCGCCGAGCTTGCCGAAGACAAAGCTCGAGCCGTCGACCGAGTGAGACAGCAGTGCTGTGACCGCGCCGGCGCCGGTGCGCAGGATGAGCTGGCCAAAGCTCCACTTCAACACCAGAAAGGCGAATAGAATCTGCAGCCCAAGCCCCCAGATCACCGTGCGCCAGCGAATCGCGCGGCGGTCCGTGGAAAGCGCATAAGCGACGCCAAGCAGAAAGACAAGTCCGAGCAGACCGGTAAAACGGGCCAAACGCGCGCTCCGATGCAGAAGGGGGTTGCGCCTGAGTGTACCCGGTTGCGGGCGCGGTCCGCCAGCAGCCTGACGCGGCGGTGTGTCATCCGGGGACAATTTGCGGTGGCTATGCCCCGCCCGTGGGAGGCTTTAGCCCGAGAGAGCCATTGTCTTCCATGCCGCGTTGGCCGAGGCTGGATGCGGGTGAGGTGAAGTCATGACAAAGCCACAGGAATACCGCGAACAGAGGACAATTCAACGTGAAACGCACTACAAGGTGCGGGACGAGAGGACCAAAGGGCCACAGGCGGGCGCAGGTGTGCTGACGACCGGCCGTGTGGTCTGGGTGGCGCCGCAAAGGGAGGCGCAGGACGCGACGGTCGAGGCATTTGCCGAGGGCATCGGTGTCGTATCGGTGGCTGCGGAGAGCATCGGGGCATAGAGCACCAGCTGGCAGGCACCGGCACCTGTCTTAAATGGAGATCAGGCCGTAGTAGATCGCCGCCAACGAGCATGTGCCGACGATCATCCAAAGAACGACGCCCTGGAGCAGCGGAGCCACGCCCACCTGTTTCAAAGTCCTCCTGGAAAGGCTGGAGCCGATCAGAAACAGGGTGGCGGTGAGGCCGAGTTTGCCGAGGCGATCCAGGCTGGCGTACGCGGCGGCGAAGCGGCCCAGGTAGGTGCTGGCTACCGAGGCCAGGACGAAGAAGAGGATGAACCAGGGCATCTTCACCTTCGGCTTTTGACCGGAGGCGGTGTGCGCGGCAGCGGGTTGGTCCCCGCCGGGTTTTTGGGAGCTGAGCCGGCCCACAAGGGACGCGGTGAGGAGGGAGATGGGGACAATCCAAAGGGCGCGGGCCAGCTTGACGGTGGTGCCGATGGCAAGAGCCTGATTGCCATACTTGGCGGCAGCGCCGACCACGGAGCTGGTGTCATGGATGGCGAGCGCGGCCCACAGGCCAAACTGGCTCTGGCTCAGGTGCAGCGCCCAGCCGATCGCCGGAAACAGCAGCAGGGCAACGGAATTGAGCACGAAGACCGTGCCCATGGCGATGGAAATCTCCTCCTCCTGGGCACCCGTAATGGGGGCAAGGGCGGCAATGGCCGAGCCGCCGCAGATGGCCGTGCCCATGGTGATCAGGTAGGCAGCTTTGCGGCCAACGCGAAACAGCCTGCCGAGCAACGTGCCCGTAAGAACGGCAAAGCCAATGCTGATGGCGGTGTACAGAAAGCCGGATCTGCCGGCATGCAGCACCTCATGGAGGTTGATGCCGAAGCCGAGCAGGATGACCGACAGCTGCAAAAGCAGCTTGGCGAGCGAACTGGCCTCGCGCCGCAGGGGGTGGTCAACGGAGAAGCCGTAAGCAATGCCGCCCACCAGGGCAACCGGTGGCGAGACCAGACCGCTGCCGGCGAGGAGCAGGCCGAGAAAGAAGATGGAGGTGGTCCGACCAGTCCGCTGCGCGGTCGCGTCCTCATGGCCCACCACAGAAGTTTGCCCGATGACCAGGGGCGTCGCCGACAGTTGGTCAGATAGGGCCGCATCTCCTTGCAAGGCGGTTGGACCTGATCTGGTCCCGGTGTCGGTCTTGTCCTGTTCCTGCCACTGTGTTGCCAGTGTCATTGCCATATCGAGCCTCTGGCATCAGCATCTGACAGCCACCCGCGCGGCGTCCAAATCAAAAGTTTGATCAGGTATTAAAATTTCTTTGGGAAGGAAGAGTGCCGGAATGCTTGGCGACTCGGAACCAAGTAGCAGATTTCTTCTGAATGACAGCAGAGATGGCTGCATCTCCAAACCGCCTACCGCGGTGAGTTGTTTTGCGTCTTCGACTCAGGCCTTTCGCCCGGATTGAGCAGTGTGGGCGGTTTACGTGGCGTTGCGCCCGCAGCGCCGTCCGCACCGGCGCTGGAAGCGGCTGGAGTGACGGGACTTTGCCCAGCCGGCCTGCTTGCCTGCGCCGATACGGGCGCAGCTGCAGCGCCGGAGGGTGACGGGGCTGGGGCAGCGTCCGCGCCCTCGTTCGCATCCGGGGTTTCCGGCGGGGCGCCGACCGGATGCGTGATGCGCGACAGAAGCACCGGCCCCGACCCGGTAGGCGGCGTCATGGTTTCAGCCTCGGCCAGGTCCTTGCGATCCTGGGCGGTCAAGTCCGGCAGGTGATATAGATCCAGTGTTTCAGGGGCCAGCACCGCGAGGGTGCGCCCATCGGGCGACAGGTCGAAGTTTTCCGCCGAACGCACGACGGGAGCGCAGGGTACCCGCAGCAGCATATCGCCGCTTTCGGTTTGGTAGACCCGGATCTCCTGGCTCATCGTCTCATCGCTGCCGACGCCGCTCACCCCCGAGCCGCCGCTGTAGGCTGCCAGCCGGCTTAGGGCGAAGCGCCCGGCGGCGGGGGCGATGGACAGCGTAGGCGGCTGCAGGTTCTCGCCAAAGCTTTCCTGCCAGTTCTCATGGCCGTCGAAGCCGTAAGAGGCCAGCATGGGCGCCTGGTCCGATCCGCGGCAGGTTTCCACCAGGAACTCGTTGCGGCTCAGCAGGTTAAGCCTGGGACGGCAGGAACTCATCACCGGGGCGAGCGTTTGCTGTTTGCCGCCGAACTCGTTGAAGCTGATGGTCCAGCGGCCGCGCCTGGCGTCCTCGGGCCACAGGTAGCCGTCGCCGTCCATGGCCAGATGCAGCAGACCGGGCGCCCCGACCACGCCGGCGATCGACACGCTGGTCGACTCTGTGGGCTGATCACCCTCCTGCACGCGAAGGAATTCCAGCACGAAGTGCCGCGGCTTGTGCTGTGCATCTCCCCCGTCATCGTGCGCGGCGTCTTTGTCTGCGGCGACCTCCACGGTGATCATCCTGCCATCGGGCGAGCCCTCGATGAGTGCAGGCAGCCCTGGGCGGTGCGGCAGGGCGGTGCGCAACAGCGGGTCGCGCCCGGCTGCCAGGGCCTGCAACGGTGCCAGAAGGGACAGGCTTTCGCCGGAACGGAGCACAAACCGGCCATGCCCCACATTCCACAGATAGCGCCCATGGTCGTGGAGCCGCCATTTGGCGCGGGCCAGCACTTTGCCCTCGGGCAGCAGCACCAGCACCGCCGCCACCTCGCGGTCGGAGTCGTTGGCGTCGTCTCCCGGGAGCCGCTTTACCAGCGAGCGCAGGCTGTAAGTGAGCAGCAGATGCGTGCTGTCCAGCATGTGCAGGGTGGTCATGGAGGCGCCCTGGCGCAGCAGGCTGTTGACGTAGCCGGGGAAGCCGAAGTCGCTCAGGGGCAGTCGCAGGGCAGGCGGCGGGGGGCCTGCCGCCACGGCCGGCAAAAGCCCCGATGCGCCACAGAGGCAAAGACTTAGCGCCATCCTGGCAAAGCTGCCGTTCCCCTGTGCCCGTGCGCCGAATCTGAGTCTGGTCAAAAACATTGGCCTACCTGCGGTGCTTGCCGTGCCTGTACTCTTTCAGTTATAGACGAGCGAGCCGACGGAAGTCGCTTCAGCGCCTTGCCGCGCCGCCCCAGGCAAAGCGGCCCGCTTTCGTCCTGTTACATCGATGAGGTGCTCATGAAGTTGGATTGGTTCCCCCGCGGCGAACGCGTTCTTTCGCGGCTTGTTCTGGGTTTTGGCTGCATCTCCTTGGCCACGGCGTGCCTTCCCGCCGGGGGCCAGTCGCCGGCGCCCGCGGGCGGCGCGGCCACCGCGCCTCCGCAGCTTGCCCCGGCCTTTGACACCCGCTCGATGAACACCAGCGTGGACCCCTGCCAAGACTTCTACAAGTTTGCCTGTGGCAACTTCGCGGCCAATCACCCCATCCCCGCCGACCAGACCGAAGCCGACCAGTTTTACACGCTCTACAACGTCAACACGGAGCGGCTGCGCGACATCCTGACGCAATACAGCCACGAGACCGCCGGGCGCACACCGAACCAGCAGAAAATTGGCGACGCCTACGCCGCCTGCATGAACACGGGGCTCATTCAGGACAAGGGACTCGCTCCGGTCGAGGGGCTGTTGGGGCAGATCGACCATGTCACCAAACCCGGCCTAGCCTACTTTACCGGCGAACTGCAGCGCTACGGCGTCAACGCCTTCTTCGGCTTTGGCGAGATGCAGGACTTTAAGGACTCCAGCAAGCAGATCGCGGTGGTGCAGCAGGGGGGCCTGGGCCTGCCGGAGCGCGACTACTACACACGCACCGGCGACAAGGACAAGCAGCTGCGCGACCAGTACGTCGCGCACATCAGCAAGATGCTCACCCTGGCCGGCGAGCCGGCCGCTGCCGCCGCGACCGACGCCCACGACATCCTCGCCTTTGAGACCACGCTGGCCGAGGCTTCGCTGACCAACACGGAGATGCGCGACCCCGCGGCCATCTACCATCCGGAAACGCTGGCCGCCTTCCAATCCAGCCTGCGCGGGGTTCCATTCGGTTCCTTTCTGCAGGCCGTTCATGCGCCGTCCATCGAGTCGCTGAACGTGGCCACGCCCAAGTTTTTCCCGGCGATGGTCGGCGCCATTCTGAACACAAAGATCGGCACCCTGCGGGCCTACCTGCGCTACCACCTGCTTACGGCTTACGCCGCCAATCTGCCCGCGGCCTTTGACGAGGAAAACTTCCACTTCTACGGCACGGAGCTGAGCGGGCAGCCGCAACAACGCCCGCGCTGGAAGCGATGCTCCTCTGCCGTGGACAGCGCGCTGGGCGAGGCGCTCGGGCAAGTCTATGTGCAGCAGTATTTTGCGGGCGACCAAAAGGCCAAGACCCTGGAGATCGTGCACGACATCGAGGCCGCCATGGACCGCGACATCGACACCCTGCAATGGATGAGCGCCGAAACCAAGGTGAAGGCCAAGGCCAAGCTGCGCGCCATCACCGACAAGATCGGCTACCCGGACCATTGGCGCAACTACAGCGCGCTGCAAATCTCGCCCACCGATGCCTTTGGCGACCAGGAGCGCGCCACCGCGTTTGAAAACGACCGCGAGCTGAACAAGATCGGCAAGCCCGTGGACCCGCTGGAGTGGGGCATGACGCCGCCCACCGTGAACGCCTACTACGACCCCAGCATGAACAACATCAACTTCCCCGCCGGCATCCTGCAGCCCGCCTTTTACGATTCCCACGCCAGCCTTGCGGTCAACTATGGGCACATCGGGGCCATTGTGGGCCATGAATTGACGCACGGCTTTGACGACGAGGGCGCCAAGTTCGACGGCAAAGGCAACCTGGACGATTGGTGGACTCCCGAGGACAAAAAGAACTTCGAGGCGCGCACCGGCTGCTTGGTGAAACAGTACGGCAGCTTTGTCGCCGTGGACGACATCCACGTGAACGGCAAGCTCACCCTGGGCGAAAACACCGCCGACAACGGTGGTCTCCTGCTGGCCTATATGGCCTATCTCGATCGCGCGAAGAAGGACGGCATTGACACCGCGAAGAAGATCGACGGCTACACCGGGCCGCAGCGCTTCTACATCGCTTTTGCCCAGAACTGGTGCGAAAACACGCGTCCGGAGACCGTGCGGCAGCGGGTCTTCACCGACCCGCACTCCCCCGACCACTTCCGCGCCAACGGCCCGATCGTGAACCAGCCCGGCTTTGCCGGCGCTTTTGGCTGCAAGGTGGGCGAACCGATGACGCCGGTGAACAACTGCCGCGTCTGGTGAGCGAGCGCCGGCACCGCGCGGCGCCGGGCACGCAGGCTCCAGCAGGTTCGGATCAGGCCGCGGCGCCTTCGTCCGGCCGGGCCCTGGGGTTTGCGGCCTGCGCGCTGGCCAGCGCCTTTTGGGGCTGCGGCTTCTTCTTCGGCAAGGTCGCTCTGGCCGAAATGAACGTCGGTGCCATGGTGTTTTATCGCTTCGCCTTTGCCGTGCTGGGGCTGGCGCCGTTTCTGGTGAGCCACCGGCCCCACTTCAGCCGGCGGGAGTGGGGCGCCCTGGCCTTGTGCTCGTTTTTCGGCGTTCCTCTGCAGTTTCTTATCCAGTTCCGCGGACTTTCGCTCACCACGGTCTCGCATGCATCGCTGATGGTGGGCACCATGCCGGTGATCCTGGCGGTGGGCGCTACCCTGTTCGCCCATGAGCGGCTGCCTGCCCTGGGCTGGGCGGCCCTGGCTGTTTCCACCACCGGCGCGGCGCTGATTGCCCTGGGCGGCCACCACCGGCCGGGCGCCGGCGGTCCTTCGCTGGCCGGAGACCTGCTGGTGGTCGCCTCCATGGTCATTGCGCTGGTCTGGATTCTGATCAACCAGCACCTGGTCCGGTCGCATAACCCGGTTGTGGTGACCACGTGGGGCACGCTGCTGGGCTGGCTGATGCTGTTTGTCTGCGTGCCGCCCATCTGGGGCCTGCCGCCGGTGCACGGCATCTCGCTGAGGGCGTGGGCGGCGCTGGCCGGCAGTGGTCTGTTGTGCACGGCCGCAACCACGTTGCTGTGGAACTGGGGCATGACGCGGGTGCCCGCCTCGCAGGCCGGCGTGCTGCTGAACATGGAGCCGCTGATGGGCTCGCTGCTGGGCGTGCTGGTGCTGCACGAGCAGCTGGGCGGCGCGGCCTATGTGGGCGGCGGAATGATCCTGGCAGCTGCCCTGGGGCTCACCACCCGCCAGTCTGCGGCCGTGAGCAAGGCCACGAAAGTTGTACCGGCAGCGTAGCGGGTCGTTGCTACACTCGGAGGGCGGGCTGTGCCTTGCTCAAGCGCCCGCTCCGGAGCTCTTTACATGCATCGCGTCCTCCTTGCCGCTGCCGGTTTTCTTCTCCTCACGCCCCTGCTGGGCGCGCAGATGGCCGGGGTACCGCCCCAGAACGCGGGTGCACCGCCCCAAACCGCAGGTGCACTGCCCGCGGCGACCGCCCACGCACCCCGCCGTCAGCCGCCCCGGCCGGCCAAGGACGCAGCTCCCGGTGGCGGACCGGACAAGGTGTGGGTCAACCTGAACTCCAGCACGTACCACTGCTTTGGGGACCGCTACTACGGCAAAACCGCCAATGGCCGCTACATGACCGAGGCCGCCGCCAAGGCAGCAGGAGCACACGGCGCCGGCAACCGGACCTGCGCCGCCAAGTGAAAGTCCTGGCCCCTGCGGCCTTTACGGCGCGCCCCGAGGGTCCCCGGGTGACGATGGACTGAGGTGGCCTCAGCGGCTGCCCAGCGCCGCCGTCACCACGGCTTTGGCCTCGTTCTGGATCTGCTTCAGGTGGTCGGGACCTTTGAAGCTTTCGGCGTAGATCTTGTACACGTCTTCGGTGCCGCTGGGACGGGCGGCGAACCAGCCCTCGTCTGTGGTCACCTTTACGCCGCCGATGGGCGCGTGATTGCCGGGCGCTTCGGTGAGGACAGCGGTAATCGGGTCGCCGGCGAGGTCTTTGGCGGTAATCTGCGAAGGCGACAGCTTGGCGAGCTTGGCCTTGTCCTCCTTGCTGCAGGCCGCGTCGATGCGGGCGTAGACCGGCGCACCGTATTTCGCCGTGAGGTCGTTATAGAGCTCGCCGGGATCTTTGCCGGTGGCGGCGGTCATCTCGGCGGCCAGCAGACCGCAGATGAGACCGTCTTTGTCGGTGGACCACACGGTGCCGTTGCGGCGCAGAAAGCTCGCCCCCGCGGATTCCTCGCCGACAAAGCCGAGCGAGCCGTCGAGCAGGCCGTCGACGAACCACTTGAAGCCGACCGGCACCTCCAGCATCGTGCGGCCGAGGCCCTTGGCGACGCGGTCGATCATGGACGACGAGACCAGCGTCTTGCCGATGCCCACCCGCTCGCTCCACGCCGGCCGGTGCGTGAACAGGTACTGAATGCAGACGGCAAGGTAGTGATTGGGGTTGAGCAGGCCGCTGGAGCGGGTGACGATGCCGTGGCGGTCGTGGTCGGTGTCGCAGGCCCAGGCCACGTCATAGCGGTCCTTGTTGCGGATCATGCTGGCCATGGCGTCCGGGGAGGAGCAGTCCATGCGGATGCGGCCGTCCCAGTCCAGCGTCATGAAGCGGAAGGTCGGGTCCACATAGGGATTCAGGATCTCCAGCGGCAGCTTGTACTGTTCGGCGATGCGCGGCCAGTAGTGCACGCCGGCGCCGCCCAGCGGATCGACGGCCAGCTTGAGCGTGGTGCCCTTGAGCACATCGAAGTCGACCACATTGGCGAGGTCGGAGACGTAGTTGTCGATGAAGTCGAAGCGCTCGGTCGTCGCGGCCGTGAGCGCCTGTTTGTAGGGCACGCGCTTGACGCCGGCGAGTTTGGCCGCAATCAGCTCGTTGGCGCGGTCCTGGATCCACTTTGTGGCGGTGGTGTCCGCCGGACCGCCCGTGGGCGGGTTGTACTTGAAGCCCCCATCGTCGGGCGGGTTGTGCGAGGGCGTGATCACGATGCCGTCGGCGCGATGCAGCTTCCGGTCGGCATTGTGGGTCAGGATGGTGTGCGACAGCGCCGGTGTGGGCGTGTAGCCGAGGTCCTTGTCGATCAACACAGTCACGCCGTTGGCCGCCAGCACCTCCAGCGCGGAAACAAACGCGGGCTCGGAGAGCGCATGGGTATCTATGGCGAGAAACAGCGGGCCGGTGGTGCCCTCGTTGGCGCGAAACTCGCAGATGGCCTGCGTGATGGCGAGGATGTGGTCCTCATTGAACGCCGCATGCAGGGACGAGCCGCGGTGCCCACTGGTGCCAAAGGCGACCCTTTCGGCGGGGTTGGCCGGGTCGGGATGAAAGGCGTAATAGTCGGCCAGCAGACGGGGCAGGTTGACCAGGCGGTCAGGCGTGGCGTGGTGGCCGGGTGTGTTGGCTTGCGGATCAGACATGCGGGGAAGCATACCCCAAGTGTATGCCGCTGCCGAGAACTGACGTCACAGATCGACCACTAAGCGAGCAGCGGCTCGTGCCGGCGGGCTAGCGCGTAGACCGCGACGAGGGCAGCGGCGAAGCCCGCCCCGGCGCCAATGCCGAGCGCCCAGCGCGGGCCGAAGTGGTTGGCCACCCAACCGATGATCGGTGCGCCGATGGGTGTTCCCCCGAGGGCAATGGCAACCCGCAGGGCCATCACTCTGCCCCGCATGGCTGGCTCTGTTGAAAGTTGCATCATGCTGTTGGTGCCGTTGGTGAAGATCACGGCAGCCGCGCCAACGACCATCAGAGCCGCCCCAAACCACCAGTATCCCGGCGCCAGTGCGGCCAGGGTGCAGCCGACTCCGAAGACACCGGACGCCGCCAAAAGCGAAGCCAGCGTGGTTTGCTGCCGACTGGCGGCAACGAGGGCGCCTGCCAGCGTGCCCACGGCCATGATGGAGGAGAGCAGGCCGAAACCGCGGGCATCGGCGTGGAAGACGTTCACGGCCATGGTGGAGATGAAGATGGGAAAGTTCAGGCCAAAGGTGCCGATCAGAAACAGCATGATCAGGATCGTCCTGAGGTCGGGTCGCTTCCAGACGTAGCGGAGCCCTTCCAGGAATCCCGAGGCCGTGCGATGCGCCCTGGCACTGCTGCGCAGCTCCGAAAGCCGGAAAAAGAACATCGAGATCAGAACCGCCGCGAACGAAAAACCGTTCAGCACAAAGGCCCAGCCCAGGCCGATCTTTGCGATCAGCAAACCGGCTACTGCAGGACCGATCATCTGGGCCGCATTGAACGAGGTTGAGTTCAGCGCCACGGCATTGGTCAGATCCGCATCGCCCACCATCTCCGCCACAAACGTCTGTCGCACGGGAGCATCGAGCGCAGCGGCGGAGCCGGACAGAAAGGCGAACAGGTAGACGTGCCACAGGCGAACGACACCGGCGATCGTGAGCGCGCCCAGAATGAGGGCAAGCGCGCCCATGGTGGCCTGGGTGAACATCAGCAGCCTGCGCTGATTGAGGCGGTCCGCCGCCGATCCCGTCCAGGGCAGAAACAGCAGTTGCGGAGCGAACTGGAGGCTCATCACGATGCCGAGCGCTGACGCGTCGTGATGCGTCAGCTGCGTCAGCACGAGCCAGTCCTGAGCGACGCGCTGCATCCACGTGCCGATGTTGGAGATCAGGCCGCCCGCCGTCCACAACCGGAAGTTGAAGCTCCGGAGAGAGCGGAACGTGGTGGAGAGTGGGTTCTTCATGACCGCGTCGGCGCGTTACCCCCGTGGAACTGGCCGAAGTGGCGGGCCAGGTTGAGGCTCACAAGCAGCACGCCCAGGCCGCATGCCACGATGTGGCTTGCGGTTCGCGGATGAAACGCACCAACCTGCGCGAGGAGAAGGTAGGCAACGAGCAGGTTGAAGAAGCCCCAAACCACGTTGACCGTGGAAGAGGAGAGCCCCTTGCCGGGCGGCTTGGCGAAGGGCGTCTGGAAGGGGCGTCCCATCGTGCCAGCGACAAAATGTGGAACGGCGTTCGCCGCGAAGACTCCGCCAAAGAAATACGACACGAGCCAAAGCCAGTTCATCGGGCAGCGTTCCTTTCTGCTACCGAGCTTTTGAGGAGCGAGATGATCTCGCTGGTCGACCCTGTCTCGCCGAGACGGGGAAAGACATTTTTAAGGCTGTACTGGTGCGCTTCTTCGCGGGTGTCGGTCACGGCATCGGTGGCGATGGTCACGTTGAGTCCCTGCTCGTAGGCCTGGCGGGCCGTGGCCTCGACGCCCCCGGAGGTCGCCACGCCGGTCACGACAACCTGGGTGACGCCTCGCGCCTTGAGCTGTTGTTGGAGATCGGTGGTGGCAAAGGCGCCCCAGCTTCGTTTAGTGACGACAAGATCGCCCGGCTGCTGATGCAGCTGTGGCAGAAGATCGGTCCACCCCTCGGCGAACGAGGTGTTGCCGCGCGAGCCCTGCTCCGTCCGGCCCGGCGCCCGTCCCGCCACGTTGACCAGCACGACAGGGAGGTTCTGCGCGCGAAAGGCATCGAGCAGCGCGCGCGTTCGGTCCACGACGCCGTCGAGCGGGTGAACGAAGTTTCCGTTGGCGATGCTCTTTTGCAGATCGATGACGATCAGCGCGGTGTTGGGGTCAAGCGTCGTAAGCGGCATGGTGTTCCTTTCGTTGGAAAAGAGCTGGCATGGGTGGGAGCGGGCAGGGGATTCAATCCTCAACCAGGCGCGTCAGCAGCGTGAGGGCCGCTTGCAGCTTTTCCTGCTCGGCGACCGAAAGCCTTTGCGAGATGGTTGTGGCAAGCCAGTCCTGCCGGGCGGCCCTGCCTCCCTGCAGCCGCTTCAGGCATTTGGGCGTGAGAGACATCAGGGTTTGCCGCCCGTCGCTCGGGTCCGGTGCGCCGCGGACCAGGCCGGCCTGCTGCAACGGCGCGACGATGGCGCTCATGGACTGCGGGCGCATGCCTTCGGCTCGCGCCAGGCTTGAAACCGTGGTCGCACCCCCCTTTTCCAGTCGCAGGAGAACCGCCGTCTGTGACGGCGACAGGTCGCTGGCGCCCCCATGCTCGCGTAAACGCAGCTTGAGCTTGCGGGAAACCGCGCGCAGCTCGGCGGCCAGTGTCCATGCAAGCCCGGTTTGCGGGGACGGCCTTCGACTGCTCACAAAATCAAGGTCGCACATATGCAGTTCACCTGTAAAGATTAACTGTACATTTGCTAGGTGATCGTGTCGCATACCAGTTCGTGGAGCCTTCAGGTGTTGCTCGGCCTGAGGCTCTGGTACTCACCAAAGCGCTTGCCAAAAGACTGCCCTCCCGAGATGCATCGGGTCCTGCCGCTGGCCTGGGCTGGTCGGGAACACCCGACCCAGCGGTGCGGCGGGCTGGTAGGCTGTGCGAAGCGTGAGCGAAACTCCTCGATCCTTTAATCTGCGTTGGCTCCTGGCAGGCCTGTTCTGCCTCTGCCTGGGAGCGGGGCTGCAGGCGGCAATGGCGCACAGCGCGGCGGGAGCGCGTGGGCCCTGGCTGGTGGGCTCGGTGGCCGTGCGCTGGGTGGGTATCGGCTTGCTGGCCCTGATGGCGCTGCGGCGCCGGAGCCTGACACCGTGGATCTTTGTGGCCATGGTCGCCGGTGCGGAGCTGGGCGTGGATGCACCGGTGGTCGCCGGGCAGATGCGGGTGTTTTCCGACATCTTTCTGCGGCTCATCAAGACCATCGTGGCGCCGCTGATCCTGGCCACGCTGGTGGTCGGCATTGCGGGGCATGGGGATCTGAAGGGCGTAGGCCGCATCGGTCTCAAGGCGCTGGTGTATTTCGAGGTGGTCACGACGCTGGCGCTCGGCATCGGTCTGCTGGCCATCAACGTCAGCAAGGCCGGCGTTGGTCTGGCGATGCCGGTAACCGCGGGTTCCGTCGCGGCTGCTCCGGCCGCTGCCCCGGTGCACTGGGACACATTTCTGCTCCATATCTTTCCGGAAAACATTGCCAAGTCCGTGGCCGAGGGTCAGATCCTGCAGGTGGCCGTATTTGCCGTTTTCTTCGGCATCGCGTTGGCCACCCTGAGCGAAGCCAAGCGCGGCCCGGTGCTGCGGTTATGCGAGTCGCTCAGCGAGGTGATGTTTCGCTTCACCAATGTGGTCATGTACTTTGCGCCGATCGGCGTGGGCGCGGCCATGGCCTACACCGTGGGGCACATGGGACTTGGCGTTCTGGTCAATCTGGGTAAGCTGCTGCTGACCCTGTACGGCGCGCTGGTGCTGTTTGCGGGGCTGGTGCTGCTGCCCGCGGCGCTGCTGTTTCGCGTGCCGCTGAGGGGTTTTCTGGCGGCGATTGCGGAGCCCGCCACCATTGCCTTCGCCACCTCCACCAGCGAGGCCGCGCTGCCCCGCGCGATGGAAGCCATGGAGGCCTTTGGCGTGCCGCGGCGCGTGGTCGCGTTCGTCATCCCGGCCGGCTACAGCTTCAATCTGGACGGCTCCACGCTGTATCTGGCCGTGGCCAGCATCTTTGTGGCGCAGGCCGCGGGCATCCATCTGAGCATCGGCCAGCAGCTGCTGATGATGGCGACCCTGGTGCTCACCAGCAAGGGCGTTGCCGGGGTTCCGCGTGCGACGCTGGTGGTGCTGCTGGCCACCGCGTCCACCTTTCACCTGCCCACGGAGCCGATCTTTGTGATCCTCGGCATCGACGCGCTGATGGACATGGCGCGAACGGCGATCAACGTCGTCGGCAACTGCCTGGCCTCGGCCGTGGTGGCTCGTTGGGAAGGCGTGTTTCGCAGCGAAGCGCCCGATCCCGTGGTGCTGGAAGGCGCGGAGGCGTGAAGTGTGCCACAGCCGGGCCGCAACTTCGGGGCCTTGCGCCCGTCTGTTCAGGTATGCCCCGTCTGTTGATCGCCGCCGCTGCTTCCGTGCTGAGCCTATCCGCCTGCCAGGCCCAGCAGGCCAAAACCGAAGCCACACCGGCCCCCGCCGCCACCGTTTCCGTGGACGCCAGGCTGGTGATGGTGCCCGTGGTGGTCTCCGACAAGAAGGGGCTGGTCACCAACCTGCAGCGGAGCGACTTCGCCGTCACCGTCGACAACAGGCCGCAGGCGATCCGCTACTTCGACCAAGGGACCGATGTGCCGCTGACGGTGGGGCTCGTGGTGGACGTCGGCCGCAGCCAGACGACGGTGCTGGACGAGGAGCAAAAGGCCAGCCAGCGCTTTTTAGAGAGTTTTTTGCAGCCGGCGGCCGGCAAGCGCGCCGCGGACAAGGCCTTTGTGCTGCAGTTTGCCCACCGCGCGGAGCTGCTGCAGGACGTTACGGACTCGCGCCCACTGCTGGCGGCCGGGCTGAAGGAGGTCGGGACACAGCCGCCGGGTGCTGCCGACGAGGAACCGCAAGCCAGCACGAACAGCAATGGCAACACGGGCGACCCCAGCTCCAACGGCGGCGGCAATCGTGGCGGATACGGCGGCTATGGGCGTCGCGGAGGCTATCCCGGCAGCGGCAATGGCGGCCCTGAGCGCCCGTCAGGCGCGCGCGGCGGCAGCGTGCTCTACGACGCGGTGTTTCTGGCCTCCGGGGATGTGCTGGGCAAGCATACCGGCCGCCGCGCCCTGGTCCTGCTGACCGATGGCGTGGACCGTCACAGCAAGGAAAGCCTGACGGAGGCCATCGAAGCCGCGCAGCGCGCCGACGTGGTGATTTATGCGATCTATTCCAAGGGCCGTGAGGCGTATGACTTCAGCGATCGCCGGGCGTATGACCGCAACGGCATGCCCCGCATGCCCGGAACCGGGGGGAGTCCCGGAACCGACGGCACCTATGCCAACCCGGACGGGAAGAAGATTCTGGAGCGCCTTTGCGAGGAGACCGGCGGCCGCATGTTTCAGACCAAGGGAAAAGGCTCCCTGGACGACATCTACGGGGAGATCGGCAGCGAGCTGCGCTCCCAATACCGGATCGGCTTCACCCCGGATGCCGAGGCGGCCAAGCCGGGCTATCACCCCCTGCAGCTGTCCCTCACCAATGCGGCAAATAGGAAGGATGAACTGCAAACCCGCAGCGGCTTCTATGCGGGCTCGTCGGAGGCGCACTGAGCGCCGCCGACTCAGGCGGCCCGGGAGACTTGCCGCGGGACCATGAGCTGCGAGACCGGATGCTTGTTGAAGGGGGCCTTGTTCTTCTTGTGCGCGCGCCACGAGATGATAATGACCGCCGCAATAATGATGGCGAGGAGGGCGCCGGCCGCCAGGTAGACCACATGAGCGAAGATGGACGGATCCGGTGCGTTGCCTTCCTTTTCCAGGGATGATCTTCTCATGGCTAGCTTGGATGCAGATTGCAGCCGCCCGAAGGCAAATCTTTGGCATTGCCGGAATCGAAATTGCCGGCCGCGCATCTTTTGGCCCATGATGGGTAACAGCACCATGCCCACGCAGAAAGGGAACTGACCATGTTCCGTAGCTCCGCTGTTGGCCGTTCTGTTCTCGCCGCGCTGTTGGGAGGCGCTCTTACGTTGGGCGCCGGGGCGCAGATCACTGAATCCCCCTACCCGCACAACCACATTTACCCGGACGTCAGCCAGGCGCAGAGCGATGTACAGGCGGCGCTGGTGGAGGCGCGGCAGACCCACAAGCGCGTGCTGCTGGACTTCGGCGGCGACTGGTGCCCGGACTGCCAGGTGCTGAACATTTACTTCCGCGAGAGCCCCAACCGGGAGCTGCTGGAAAAGTACTTTGTCCGGGTAAACGTCAACATCGGTCATGAGGATGCCAACCTCGATCTGGCGCACCGGTACGGCGTTCCCGTGCAGGGCGTGCCCGCCCTGGCGGTGCTGAACGATCACGGCAAGGTGATCTACGCGCAGAACAAGGAGTTTTCGGACATGCGGCACATGCAGTCCACCGACCTCACCGAGTTCCTGAACAAGTGGAAGCAGTAAACCCAGCGGCCCAACCATGCGCGCGGGGACTGCTGTTTCGGGCCTAGTCGAAAATGTCTGCGTGGCGCCGGCGCACCGCCTGGCGCACTTCGTTGCCGTGCTTCGTCGCACCGCCCTGGCAGCGGCGCGGCACGACGCCTTGACCCTGGCCCAGGCCACCGCGTATTCGGCCATGGTCGCGCTGTTTCCGGCCCTGATCGTGACGGCGGCGGTGATTGGGATGTTGCCTGGCTCGCTGCCGTACCGGTCGCAGCTGTCGGAGTTCTTTATCCGCGTGCTGCCTTCCAATGTGGTGCCGGTGCTGGAAGGCTATTTTTCCGCGACGCACCCTTCGCAGACCGCCGGTGCTCTTGTGGGCTCGCTGGTGGTGAGTCTGTTCGGCGCCACGGCTGCGATGTCGACCCTGATGGAAGGCTTCCGGCGGGCCCACGATCTGCCCTTGCTGCCCGGGGTGTTTTGGCGGCGTCGTCGGCGCGCCCTGGCGCTGGTGCCGCTGTCGCTGTTGCCCATGGCCGCGGCCAGCGCCCTTGTCGTCTTCGGCAACGCGCTGACGGCGTGGCTCAGCCGCGGTATGCCCCCTGAGCTGAAGCCGGGGTTTGCAACCGTTGCGCTGCTGCTGCGCTGGGGGACAGCGCTGGCCGGCAGCACCGGCATTCTGGGCGTTATCTACCACCTGGGTACGGACCGGACGCTGGATGTGCGCGCCCATTTGCAGCCGTGGATGCGGGAGCCCTGGGCCACCTTTCGCCGCAACTGGACCTGGCGCGCCAGCCTGCCGGGTGCGGCGCTGGCCACGGTGCTGTGGTTTGTGGCCACCCTGCTGTTTGGGGTGTATGTCACGCGCTTTGCCAACTATTCCCGCGTGTACGGGTCGCTGGGCGCGGCCATCGCGCTGATGGCCTGGCTGTACATCATCGCCCTGTGCGTTCTGGTGGGCGCGGAGTTCAACGCGCAGCGCAGCCACCCGGAGCAGGCGGTCGAGAAGCACACGCCGGGTCATCCGCTGCCGGTTTGGATGCGCCGAACGTGAGGCGGACAGGACCGATTGTGCCCAGGAGAACGGTTGGGCAACCGTCCGTTTCGGACTGAACGCATCGGGGTCGACTAGAATGGGCACAAGGTCGGCGCGGGCGCCTCAGAGCACTCGAAATCGAGCCGACGGCGAGTACGCATGGCGGGCGGGGACGGTAACTGGAGCACGGAGAAGACGCTGCGGCGGGCAAAGATCGTAGCGACGCTGGGACCGGCGTCTTCGACCGAAGAGGTCTTTCGCCGGCTGGTGCGGGCGGGGCTTGATGTGGCGCGGCTGAACTTTTCGCATGGCTCCCATGAGCAAAAGGCCGAGCTGATCGCCATGGTCCGCAAGGTGGCGCGCGAAGAAAAGAAGCCCATCTGCATTCTGGCCGATCTTCAGGGCCCAAAGATCCGCACCGGCACCCTGGTGGGCGGCACGCCCGTGAGGCTGGAAGCCGGCCGGCGCCTGACCATTACGCCGGAGCGCATCGACGGAACGGCGGAACGCGTGTCCACCGTGTTCACCACGCTGGCGGAGAACCTGAAGCCGGGCGACCAGATCCTGCTCTCCGACGGCCTGATCGAGCTGCGCGTGGTGGAGATTCAGGGAGCCGATGTGGTCACGGAGATCATCAATGGCGGCATGCTGGGCGAGAAAAAGGGCATCAACCTGCCCGGCGTGGCCATCAAGGTGCCGTCGCTGACCGAAAAGGACGAGATCGACCTGGAGTTTGCCATTGCGCAAAAGTGCGACACCATCGCGGTCAGCTTTGTGCAGACCGCCGACGATGTGCGCTACGTGAAGGGCCGCATCGCCGCGCTGGGCTCGGACGCCTGGGTGATCGCCAAGCTGGAAAAGCCGCAGGCCATCGACCACCTGGACTCGATCCTGGAGGCCACCGACGGCATCATGGTGGCGCGCGGCGACCTGGGCGTGGAGGTGCCGCCGGAAAAGGTGCCGGCCATCCAGAAGCACATCATCCGGCGCGCCGCCGAGTACCGCAAGCCGGTGACCACGGCCACGCAGATGCTGGAATCCATGATCGAGAACCCCCGGCCCACGCGCGCCGAGGCCTCCGACGTCGCCAACGCGATTTACGACGGCACCGACTCCGTGATGCTTTCCGCGGAGTCCGCGGCGGGCAAGTACCCCGTGGAAGCGGTCGCCATGATGGCCAAGATCGTTACCGAAACCGAGGAGCAGATGCTGCTGGAGCCGCGCCGGTCGACCCCCTGGCAGCGTCGTTCGCTGTCCATTCCGGAGACCATCTGTGAGTGCATGGCGCACTCCGCCGAGGACATGGACCTGGCCGCCATCGCCATCTTCACGGAAAGCGGCAACACCGCGCGGCTGCTCTCCAAGTACCGTCCCGAGGCGCCCATCTACGCGATGAGTCCCTTTGAACAGGTCGTGCAGCGCATCATGCTGCTGTGGGGCACGCACCCCATCTGCGTGAGCCGCTTTGAGGGCACGGACATGCTCGTGCAGGTGGCGGAAAACGTGCTCCAGGGCGCCGGCTTCGTGAAGTCAGGCCAGGTAGTTGGCATCGTGGCCGGAACGGCTACCAAAACTGGCGCCACCAACTTTATGCGGCTGCACTCCATCGCTACCCGGTAAAGTCAGGCCTTCTCACCGCTGTCCATCGGCATGCATGAATCAGCTTTAGATCGACACGCCCTAATGGCGGAGCTGAAAGGTGACAGTGACGATGGTGGCGACGTCGGTGGGTTTGCCGTCCACGAAGTAGGGGCGGTAGCGCCAGTGGCGGACGGTATGCTCCGCGGCGCCGCGGAGCAGCATGGGGCCTTCCAGGACCTTGGTTGCCGCGACACTGCCATTGCGGGCGACCACGACCTGCAGGATCACCTGGCCCTGCACATGGGTGAAGCTGGCCAGCCGGGGGTAGCCGGGCGCGGGGGCGAACAGCAGGTGCGAGGCCATCATGCCGGATGAGGCTAGAAAGACGCCTTCGCGGGCGTTGGGGGAAGCGATGGGGCGCAGGCCCTGATGCGCGGGGCCGCGACGGTCGGGGAGGCGTGCGGTGCGCCGGGGAGACGGCGTTTTGGCAGGCGCTGTCGTGACGGGAGCCGAACTTGTGGGCGGCAGGGGCGATGGCTTCCGTTCGTGGGGCGTGCCGGAGTCTTGTCGGGCCACGGGAGCGGACCCGAGAGGGTGCGGCGTTGCGGCTTTGGCTTTGAAAGAGGCTGCGGAACTGGGTAGGGCCCTCGCGGGCGCGGGCTTCGGGTGTCGGCTGAGCGCCGCAACCAGGGCGATGGAGAGTAGCAGGGCAAGCAATCCCGGCAGCCAATAGGCCCCCTGCAGCCGGGAGCGCGGCAGCGGGGGCGTAGGCGGGACCACCGTCTTGCCCCAGGCGGCCATCAGGCGGTTTGGCGCGGGATCTGCATCGGATTCGGTGGGCTGAGCTGTGGCTGGGGGCGCAGCGGGAGCCGGGTCTGCGGCTGCGGCGTTCCCCTCGGAGAGGGAAGGGGTGACCCCTATCGGAAGCGGAGCGGCATCGGGAGCAGATTCCTGGGTGTCATGGGGATCGTTGCTGATCGAAGGTGTGGTTTCCGGCTTGAAGACGGCGCTGGCGCTGCCTCCCAGCGCGGACCTGCGCTGCAGCTGCAGGGTGTGGGAGACAAAGCGAAACAGCTGTCGGGTGGGCTCATCCGCGCCGGCTGTGGAGGCTTCAAACGCCGGTCCCGCAACGGCCAGGGCAAGCATATCCATGAGCTCGCCGCGGGAAAGCGGCTGTGGCTCCCGGTAAAGGATGGACCGGACCATGGAGACCATCTCTTCGTGGAACGAGGGGTCGTCCAGGCGGGCGGCGAAGGCGGCGAGATCCTGGGCGTGGCCGCTCGGGAGGCCGCGCGCGGCAAAGAGTTCGCGCAGTTCGCCAAGGTAAGGCGCAAAGCGGGTAGCAAGGCTCTCATCCTGGGGCGCAGCCAGCATACAGGTCTATTGGATGCGAACCCGTTTCAGTGGCGAGAGTTTTTGTGCGGTACGCGGCGGGTTGAAGGCGAGCGAAGTTGGCCAGACTGCAGGTCTCTTCACTTCGCTCCGCTCCGGTCGAGTTGACCGATTGTTGAACGAATTGAGAACCTCAACCCACGAAAAGAAGGGCCGGAAAGATTACCGGGGCGGGGTTTGGGTGAGGTCGACGGCGGAAAAGGTGACGTTTTGCAAGACGGCTGCGTTATGGGAGCAGACGCCCAGGCCGACGTAGATGACTCCCGTGAGGGGCAGGGTCACGCTGACGGATTTGCCGGCTTCGCGGCCTTTCGTGTTGAGGGCGTAAGCGGTGAAGCGGTTGCCCTCCCTGAGCAGTCGGAGATGGGTGGGGTTCTTGTCGGACAAGGGGAGTTCGCGCGTTTCACCGCCCTGAAGGCGACGGAACTGGAGCGCGGCGTGACCGTTGGCCTCGAGAACAAGGTCGGCGTAGGGGGAGCCGGGGTCGAGGGACTGGCGAAACATCAGCATGCCCCTGGCCTGGCTGTTCGCGACCGGCGCCTCGATGTGAACGTCCGCGCTGAGGGTGGCGTCGCCGGCGAGGCGCTGCCAGGTGAAGCGAAAGTGGTCCGAACTGCCCCACACATCGTAGCCGCCGCCGCTGAGCCGATAGTTGTTGTCGCCGCCCTCATGCTGGCTGGCGCCCTTCAGGGGGGAGCCGATGTCGGTTGTGCCCGGCAGTGTGCCTGGGGCGACGGCGCTCACCGTGTCCGGCACCTGGGGAGGAGCACCGGAGGAGACGCCCAGCAACAGGCCGCAACCAAGAGCAAACAGAGGACGCATCATGCTTTGAACAGCATAGGGGCCAGCGGTGGCCGGGGGCAATGCAACGCGCGAAAGTCTTCTATGCTGGTGCGATGAGCGGAACGGCGTTGGTGACGGGGGCCTCCCGCGGCCTGGGCGCGGCGATGGCGACGGCCCTGGCGGAGGCGGGACACCGGGTCGCGGTGAACTACCACGCCAGCAAGGATCGCGCGGAGGCGCTGTGCAGCGAGCTGCGCGGGCGGGGGTTGGCCGCCGAGGCTTTTGCGGCGGATGTGCGCGAGGAGGCCGCGGTGCGCCGGCTGGTGGCGGAAGTGACCGTGCGGCTGGGACCGATCTCCACGCTGGTGCTGAATGCGACGGGGAACCAGCCGATGCTGAGCGTCGAGGAGCAGACCTGGCAGTCGTACCTGGACCAGATGGAGTTCTTTGTGAAGTCGCCGCTGCTGCTGCTGCAGACGGTGTTGCCAGGGATGCGCGCGCAAAGGTTCGGGCGGGTGATCCAGATCGGCAGCGAGGTGGTGGAGCTGGGTAACCCTTGCTTTGCGAACTACGTGGCGGCCAAGGCGGCGCAGCTGGGCCAGACGCGGTCGTGGGCACGGGAGCTGGGACCGGACGGGATCACGGTCAACCTGGTGGCGCCGGGCTGGATCCCGACCGAGCGGTCCGTGGATGCGACCGAGGAGCAGAAGGCGGCGTACGCGCAAGGGGTGCCCTTGCGGCGGATGGGGGTCGCCAGGGAGGTGGGGGAGGTTGTGGCGTTTCTGGCGAGTGAGGCGGGGGCGTTTATGACGGGGCAGAAGATTGCGGTGAATGGGGGGAATACGTTGGAGTGAGGAGTGAGTAAGTGAGTTAGGGGTGGGCGAAGGGTGAGGTCGGGTGCCCCATCCATACGCAGCTTTATGCGGATGGGTGGGGTAGCAACGCTCCGGTTCCTCGTATCCCACCCATCACTTCGTGATGGATGGGGCACCCGTCACTTTGTTGTTCCTCCCGAAGGGAATCTGCGGTTCTTGTCGGCCCGCAGTCGTCACTCCCTCACGCTCTCACAGAGGCGCGGGCGATCAGGGTGGCGGTGTAGGCGGCGCCGAAGCCGTTGTCGATGTTGACGACGCTGATGTTGGGGCTGCAGGAGTTGAGCATGCCGAGCAGGGCGGCGGCGCCGGAAAAAGAGGCGCCGTAGCCGACCGAGGTGGGCACGGCGAGCACGGGGACGGCCACCAGACCACCGACCACCGAGGGCAGGGCGCCTTCCATGCCGGCGCACACGATCACGGCGTGCGCTTCGGCGAGTTCGGCGCGGACGGCGAGGATGCGATGCAGGCCGGCGACGCCGACGTCGTACAGACGGGTGACCTCGGCGCCAAAGGTTTCCGCCGTGCTGGCGGCCTCTTCGGCCACGGGGAGGTCGCTGGTGCCGGCGCACAGGACAGCGATGCGGCCGCGGGGCGCGGCGGGGCTTTGGCGGAGGCTGACGGTGCGGCCAGTGGCGTTCTGCACGGCCGCGGGGTGCTGGGCGAGGATGAGGTCCGCGGCGGCCTGCGGAACGCGGGTGGCCAGGACGTCGACGCCGTCGCGGACAAGGCTGGAAAAGATTTCGGCGGTCTGCTCCGGGGTTTTGGAGGCTGCGTAGATCACCTCCGGCAGGCCGGTGCGGAGGCTGCGGTGGTGATCGACGCGGGCGTGGCCGAGATCCTCAAACGGAAGCGCGGAAAGACGGGTGGCGGCCTCGGGAGCGGCAAGCTCGCCGCGTTCTACGGCGGATAAAAGTTCAAGAAGCTGGGATGGGGTCATGGGGGCAAAGCTCTTCTCCCAGAACCTTAGCGCAAATGGTTTTCCGGCGCATCAGCTGCTGCTGTCGGCGAGACCTGCAGCACTCCACTTCCCCTTTGGCTACGCTGGGGGGCCGGCCGCGATGAGGCCTCTGGGGAGGATGCGGTGTAGACCCGGACGTAGTCCACCAGCATGGTGGCGCTGGGAGGCGTGCTGCTGTCCGTGGAGCCGGGAAAGCCGCCGCTGCCGATAGCCAGGTTCAGGAGCAGAAAGAACGGACGGTTAAAAACCCACTGGCCGCCGGAAGGGATGGTGGAAGCGGTGGTGGTCAGGAAGATGTTGGACGGGCTATCGCGATAGTACTGGATGGAGTTCGGTCCCCAGATGACGCCGTACAAGTGGAAGTTGCCGTCATCCACGCGACTGCCAGTGGGGAAGGTGAACTTCGCATTGATGGCGTTGCCGCCGGAATAGCCGGGGCCGTGCGTTGTGGACGAGGTTGTGGTGGGGCCGTAGCTCTGCACCCATTCAATGATGTCCTGTTCGCCGCACCGCGGCCAGCCGGCCGAGTTGATGTCGGCGCCAAGCATCCAGAACGCCGGCCAAAGGCCATCGCCCACGGGCAGCTTCATGCGCGCTTCCATGCGGCCGTAGGTGAACTGTTTCAGGCCCTGGGTCTTCAGGCGCGCGGAGGTCCACTGGCCGTCGGCGTTGCGGATGGCCTTGATGACGAGATGGCCGTTGCCGTCCTGGTAAGCGTTTGGCTGGCTTGCCACGCAGGGGGCGGTGTTGGAGCCGGGCGTGCAATAGGTCTCGATCTCGGGGTTGCCGAAGCCGCTGTTGCCGGTGTCGTAGGTCCAGTTGGAGGCGCTGGGAAAGGTGCCCGCGGCGGCGTTGAACTCGTCGCTCCACTGCAGTGTCCAGGTCTGCGCCCAGGCCCGCGATGCGGCGCTCAGACCGAAGGCAAGCGCAAGGCACGCGGCGGCTGTGGGGAGGCGATGGGATGCCGTTCGGTGAGGCGTTCGCGTGCTGGGCTGCATGCAGCCGTGCGTGTGTGGCGCTGTGGTCGGCGTTCGCGTGCGCATGGATCCCCTTTGTCGCGTGCTGGCGAAGCGCGGATGCTATCACACGCTCAGGACGTTTGGCGCACCCGGCCCGTGTTGGGCCCCGCGGCCGCGCTTAGCATGGATCCATGGGGTTTCTTGAGCAGGTCCAGAGATTTGAGCCCACCGCGGAGCAGGCGAAGCTGCGGCGGTGGATCTATGTGCCCTACGACCGCCTGCACGACGGGGTGGGACCGCTGAGCGAGACGCGGCCGGAGGATGCGGTGCTGGTGCTCATGGAGTCGCGCGCCAAGGGCACACGGCGCCCCTACCACAAGAAAAAGCTGACCCTGGTGCTGAGCGCGATGCGGCACTTTGCGCTGGAACAGGCCGGGCGCGGCTGTTGTGTGGTCTATGGCTCCTCGCCCACCAGCTTCAGTGATGGCCTGCTGCAGTTGCAGGAGCGCTGGGGCTGGAACGAGCTGATCGTGAACCGGCCCGCGGAGCGCGAGTTGCGCGTGGAACTCAGGGAGGCCAGGCAGGGTCGCGGGCTGCGCATCCGCGCCGTGCGCGACACCGCTTGGCTGAGCACAGCGGCGGACTTCGAGGCGGTATTTGGCAAGCCGGAGCTCGGGGAAGCGGAGCGCCACACCCAGCGTGTGGCGGGGCAGCGGCAATACCTGATGGACAACTTTTACCGCTACATGCGGCGCAAAACCGGCCTGCTGATGGACGGCGCCCAGCCCCGGGGCGGTCACTGGAGCTATGACGCCGAGAATCGCAAGCCTTTCCGCGGCGAGGTGCCCGTGCCGGAGCGGCCCAGCTTTCTACCCGATGCCATCACGCGCGAGGTGATGGAGCTGATCCAGCAGCGGTACCCCGAGCACTTCGGCAAGCTCGAAGGCTTTGCGCTCCCGGTAACCCGGGCGGAGGCGGAGCGCGGCTGGCGGTTCGCGCTGGAGCAGATGCTGCCGAACTTTGGGCCGTGGGAGGACGCGATGAGCGTGGCGCATCCGGACCTGTTCCACTCGCTCACCTCCGCGCCGCTGAACCTCACACTGCTGCGGCCGATCGACCTGGTGACGCAGACGGTGGAGGCCTTTGAGGCCGGGCGCATTCCGCTGGCCAGCGCCGAGGGCTTTGTGCGGCAGGTGCTGGGTTGGCGCGAGTTCATGCACCACATCCACGAGGCCACCGACGGCTACCGCACCCTGCAGCCGGACGGCGCGCCGAGCTTTCTGGACGCGCACAGGAAGCTGCCGCCGGTCTACTGGGGCACGCCGAGCGGCATGCGCTGCATGGATACAGTGGTGGCCGGCGTGATCCAGAACGGCTGGTCGCATCACATCACGCGGCTGATGGTGCTCAGCAACCTGGCGACGCTGTGCGGCTTTTCTCCGCGGGAGCTGTGCGACTGGTTCTGGTTCGGCTATGTGGACGCCTATGACTGGGTGGTGGAGACCAACGTCATCGGCATGTCCACCTTTGGCGATGGCGGCCTCACCGCGACCAAACCTTACGTCAGCGGCGCCGCCTACATTAACCGCATGAGCGATTTTTGCGGCGGCTGCGCGCTGAACCCGAAGCGGAGCACAGGGCCGGGCTCCTGCCCGTTTACGGCGCTCTATTGGAGCTTTCTGGAGCGCAACGAGGCAAAGCTGCAGGGTAACCGGCGCATGCGCATGCCGCTGAACGCCATGCTGAAGAAACCCGCGGCGGAGCGTGCCGCGCTGCGCGCGCGGGCCGAGGAGGCGATCGTGATGCTGGAGCGCGGCGAGGTGGTGCGGTGAGCGCGAGCCATGTGGCACTGCTGCGCGGCATCAACGTCGGCGGCTCGGGTCTGCTGGCGATGAAGGAGCTGGCAAACCTTTGCACCGCGGCAGGTCTTCGGAGTGTGCGCACCTACATCCAGAGCGGCAATGTGATCTTCGACAGCGATCAGCCGGAGGCTGCGATCCGCTTCCGTTTGGAGCCGGTCCTCCACGCCAGGGTGGGCAAGCCCGTGGACGTCATGATCCGCACCGCGGAGGAGATGCGCTCTGTGCTGCGCGACAACCCTTTCCCCGACAAGGAACCCGCCAAGGTGGCCATTGCCTTTCTGCACCAGCCGCCGCCCATGGACCTGATGGAGCACGTGGTCGCGCCTGGAGGCGAACAGGTGCAGTTGGGTACGCGAGAGGTGTACCTCTTCTACCCCGAAGGCATGGGCCGGTCCAAGCTCAAGCTGCCGCTAAAGGACACCGCCGCCACGGTCCGCAACATGAACACGGTCGCGAAGCTGGTTGCGATGTGTGAGCGCTGAGGTGCGCAGGATCGGTTGTGGGAAGCTTGCCTGAGGGCAAGGTCACAGCTGCTGTGCCCAGCGCCAAGGGCGCGTTCTAAACCAGCCCAGGCCGAAGGCCTGGGTTGATCGCCAGTAGATTTGTAAGGGCTGAAAGCCCGCCCTATAGGAGACCGGGTATATCAACGAGGCTTCCGCGCTAAGAAGGTCTGATTAAGTCCTCGAAGTTCATTGCCGCCCGGGAGGAACACAGATTCCCTGCGGGAATGACAACAGGAAAAGCACATCCGTTGTGGCTAGCAGACCTGATCAGAGGTTCCCTAACTGGCGACGGAGGCGCTTTGACGGAATGAGCGGGAAACGACCGCGACCCGATTCGCCGCGCCTCACTGAGGCGCCCCGGTCACATCACAATGGGGGTCGGATGCAGCAATACCGACATGTACTGGCGTTCTTTCGCTTGAATCGTTCCGATTTCGGGGGAGGAGAGTTCGACAGGGGTATCGCAGAGCAGTTCATCGCTGACGATGACGCCTTGCCGGATCACGACCTGCCCACTCCAATGAGCCGTGCCGTACTTTATAGTTACCTTGTAGGGCTTTCCGTCTTTCTTGACGGTCATTGTGTCGTGAGCCCCTTCGTACGGGCCAGCACCGCTACCTTCCCGTTTCAGCAATGTGATCCCGTTCTTCTTGTCTACTGAGACGACTGTAACGGTCTGGTTGCCCGGAGGCCCTAGCTCCCACGGACGATTCAAAGTTAACGTCCAGGTCTGACCGGGCTTCAGATCGCCACCTTTTGGACTGCCCCAGAATGTGGGGTTGTAGAAGGGGCCACTAGCATTCGTGTTGAACGAGCACTCCTTTCCGTAGCAGAGAGTGGTCCCGTGATCGCGATACTCCCCTTCGACTGCTTTCATCACCCGTTTTCCATCCATCCTTACATCTGCCTTCCAACGGATCGTATCTGGTGAGCTGGTGGTCAGGAACGTGTATGTACCGGTTGCAGGGATGGTTACAACGCTGTCATCGATACCTGGACCATAAACGGAAATCACTCGATACGTGATGAAGCTCAGGCTTGATCCGGGAAGCGGATGTGCCGTCAGAAACCAGCTATCTGCTGAAACGGCTTTTTTCGATGCGACCGATGCTGCCGTACTCAAGAGCATCATGGCAACGAAGCCCGTCAACCTTGTAGCGTATTTCATATCTCAATCTCCGCAGCAATTCTAGTTTGTGTCGTTGGGACCCGCCCTATGAGTCTCGTTCCCATCTGTCGCCACGTCTACCCCACCAACTTGACAACCCGCACGGGCTCGCGGGAGGGTGAAGCATGCCTGAAGATTTGTTGCCCCCCGTCCATGCTGTTGCCACACCGGCTCCTGCCCCGATGAGCACAGAGGAGGTCGTCCGCATCACGCAGGAGACCAACTACGGCACGTGGCGTTTCCAGAAGGGCTGGACGCCCCTGCACATCGTGGATGCCGAGGGCTGCTACATCACCGATGGCCGCGGCAAGCGCTATCTGGACTTCAGCTCGCAGCTGATGTGCGTGAACCTGGGGCACAAGAATCAGGCGGTGATCGAGGCCATCAAGCAGCAGGCGCAGGATCTGACCTATGCGATGCCGGGCTACGCCACCAACGCCCGCGCGGAGCTGAGCCGGGCGCTGCTGGAGGTGCTGCCAAAGGGGCTGAACCGCTTCTTCTTCACCACCAGCGGCACCGATGCCAACGAGGCGGCGTTCAAGATCGCGCGCATGTACACGGGCAAAACCAAGATCCTGGCGCGCTATCGCAGCTACCATGGGTCCACTGCGGGCTCCATCGCGGCCACGGGCGACCCGCGGCGCTGGCCGATGGAGCCGCGCGGCAAGCAGGCGGGCGTGATCTTTGGGCCGGAGGTGCACTGCTACAAGTGCCCCATCCGGCACACGTACCCGGGCTGCAACATCGCCTGCGCGGACTTCCTGGAGCACATGATCCGCAACGAAAGCGACGTGGCCGCCGTGCTGGTGGAGCCCATTGTGGGCACCAACGGCGTGATCGTGCCGCCCGCCGAATACATGGCCAAGCTGCGGCGCATCTGCGATGAGACTGGGGTGCTGCTGATCGCCGATGAGGTGATGAGCGGATGGGGCCGCAGCGGCGCGTGGTTCGCCATGGACCTGTGGGGCGTGCGGCCCGACATCCTGACCACGGCCAAGGGCATCACGTCAGCCTATGTGCCGCTGGGGCTGTGCGCCACCAGTGAAGCGATCGGGGCGTACTTCCAGGACCACTACTTCGCGCATGGGCACACGTATGAGGCGCATCCGATGACGCTGCTGCCGGCCGTGGCGACCATTCGCGAGATGCAGCGGCTGCACCTGGTGGAGCGCGCCCGGGAACTGGAGCCGCTGCTGCGCGAAAAACTGGAAGCGCTGAAGGCAAAGCACCCCAGCGTGGGCGATGTGCGCGGCAAAGGGCTGTTTTGGGCCGTGGATCTGGTGAAGGATCGCGTCACCAAAGAGCCCTTTAACACCTATGCCGACAAGATCAGCGGCAAGCCCTTGCTGGTCGACCAGATCGCGGCAAAGATGCTGGGTGACGGCGTGATCGTGCAGGCCTGGGTGAGCCACTTCGTCATCGCACCGCCGCTGATCGTCACCGAAGAGCAGATCACCGAAGGCATCGATGCACTGGACCGCTGGCTGCACCTCGCCGATGAACACTGCATGCCGCTGAACAAGCCGGAAACAACGAGTGTAACCTCAGACGCATAGGCCACGTCACGACCCGAGCCTGGGCTGCAGAGAGGGAACCGAAACCGCGTGACTGAGGTCAAGGAGATTCGGTCCTTAACGGGCATTCGCGGCATCGCCGCCGTGTATGTGGTGATGTTTCACTACTTCCCGGAGGTGAAGTTCGGCGGTCCGTTCAGAACACTTCTGGCGCACGGCTATCTGGCCGTCGACCTGTTCTTCATTCTCAGCGGCTTTGTGATGGCGCTCAATTACGCCCGGCTGTTTGAGAAAGGCGTCACCTGGGCAGGCTTCAGAACGTTTCTGGAGCGGCGCATCGCGCGTGTGTACCCGTTGTACTTCGCGGGAACGGTGTGTAGCGCGCTATTTATTCGCCAGGGTTGGCTGAAGTGGCCTTATATCGAGCGGGTGCGGTCGGTGTTGCTTCCCAATCTGGCCATGGTGCAGACCTGGGCGGTTGGCCCCAGCATTGATGCCCCGGGATGGTCGATCAGCGCCGAGTGGGCGGCCTACCTTCTTTTCCCGCTGGCGCTTTTTCTGGCCTACGACGGCGGCCTGCGGCGGACGTGCGCCTGCATCGCCGGCGCCCTGGTGGTGATCTTCGCGCTCAGTCACGCGCCGGCAAGCCTGGTGCGGCGCGACCAGTCGCTGGCGCTGCTGGACCTCAGCGCCAACTTTCATGCAGCCCCTGTGTGGCGTTGCCTGCCGGAGTTTACTCTCGGCATCGCCATGGTTCGGCTGATGCGTGCGGGGCAGACGAACTGGGCCAGCAGACGCGGCCTGGCGGTGGTGCTGGTGTTGGTCATCCTTGTGCTCGCGACCCGCGTTCGCACGGACTTCTGGATCGTGCTGTTGTTTCCGCTGCTGATTCTGGCGCTCACCAGCCCCGTCAATCTCGTCAGCAGGCTTTGCAGCAGCAGGCCCATGTACCACCTTGGCCTGCTGTCGTACAGCATCTACCTGATCCACTTCCTGCTGGAAGGGGTGGTACGTTGGGTGCACGACGCGGCCGAACTCGGGCACCTGCAGCATGCGCAGACGGTAGGCGCCATTGTGGCGCTGCTACTCACCTACGGATTTGCGCTGCTGGCCTACAACCTGCTGGAGCGGCCCGGACGGGATGTGGTGCGCCGGCTGCTTGGAGCCAACCGGACGCCGGACACGGGCCAGGCCGCTACGTTTGCCCCCTGAGGTTTACGCGCCGGTGGCGGCTGTGTGTCTGCGACTCAGGCGTCGAGGCTCCCCGGACTCCGCGTCGAAGCTGATGATCAACGCCTGGCAGGGTTCGGCGCCGCCGCAGTGGTAGTTGCGCTCCGTTTCGCCGGCGATGTACATCACATCACGCGGGTTCAGCAGGTGGCGCTCCCCGTTGCGCTGCAGGGCCAGGCAGCCGCTGAGCACATAGGCCATCTCGATCCCTGGATAAAGTTCCGGGAAGAATGGTTCGCGGTCATCTCCGGGCAAAAAAGTCGCCATGCAGGGACGAAGTCCGCCCTCCGGCACCAGGATGCCGAAGCTTTCGGCGATGTAATCAGGTTCCGGCGAGCCCATGGGCAGGCGGACGCGGTCCTTGGCCCGCTGCAGGCGAAAGACGCTGGATTCGCCGCCGTCGAAGAAGTAGGAAAGGTCCTTGCCGAAGACCAGGGCCAGCCTAGCCAGGTTGCGCAGCGTGGGCACCACGCGGCCGGTCTCCAGCTGCGAAAGGAAGCTGGCGGAAAGGCCGGTCTGTTTGCCCAGCTCCACAAGGCCCATCGACCGTTTCAGGCGCAGCCGCTTGATGCGCTGGCCCAGGTGGGCCTCGGCAAGCAGCTCCTCGGCGGCTTCGGGGTCGACTGAGTGGCGGCTGAGCCCCTTGGTTTGCGGCTGGTCGAGGTCTCCGGTGGTCTGATCAGATACAAGCGCTGGCATAAAAGTGTTCTCGGAAGAGTAGTGCGTGCGTCCCACTGAAGGTAGACGTTTTTTGAGATGCTCAAAGTGCTTATAGTGGATTAGAAATTATTTTCCGTTCTGTTACCGCGCGGGCGGCGGTGGGGGCATACAGGAAACGCAGCTTTTCGGGGTCCAGCGCCTGCTTGAGCGTCGCCATACGCTTCCACGGATCGCGGCGCAGACGTCCCTGCCATTGGGCAAACTCGCTGACCGGAAAGCGCGGCCGTTCCGGGTCGTCCAGCTCCTTCCAGTCCAGCGGGACGGAGGCCGCGACTCCCGGCCGGGCGCGCGGGGAAAACGGCGCCACGGCTGTGGCACCGCGTTCATTACGCAGGTAGTCCAGGTAGATCTTGCCCGTGCGCGCGGCCTTGGTCATTTTGGTCAGGTAGAGCCGGGGGTTGTTGCGCTCCATCCCCTGCACGAAGCGGTGAGCGAAGTCCTTGACGGCGGCGAAGTCGTGCAGCGGCGCGATCGGCGCCACGATGTGCAGACCTTTGCCGCCAGTGGTTTTCAGAAAGCTTTCCAGCCCGATCTTTTTCAGGCGGGACCGGACCTCCGTGGCGGCCGCGCCCACGGCCGGCCAGGGCAGTGACTCGTCCGGGTCGAGATCAAAGACCAGGCGGTCGGGGCACTCCAGGTCCGTGTTGTGCGAGCCCCAGGGGTGGACTTCAAGCACGCCCATCTGCGCCAGGCCGGCCAGCGCCTCCGCGGTGTTCAGGGTGATGTAGGGCTCGGGCGGGCCGCCCTTCTTGTCGGCCACCATCACGGAGCCGATGCCGGGCGGGAGCAGGCTGTTGACGTGTTTCTGGTAGAAACAGGGCTTGCCGGCACCGTCCGGGCAGCGCACCAGCGAAAGCGGCCGGTCGGCGATGTGCGGGAGCATGCGCCCGGCGACCGCCCAATAGTAATCCGCGAGCTGCTGCTTGGTGAGCCCGGATTCCGGGTCGAGCACCTTGCGCGGATGGGTGAGCCGGATGGGCGGAGGTGTGCTGGCAACTGCCTTGGCACCAGTTTTGGGCGTAGCGCTGCGGGCAGGCGCGGACGCGGCCTTTGCGGCTGACGGGCTGGCCTTCTTGGCGGGAGGTTCGGGTGGGGGCTCCGCCGCGGCGGGCACGGCGGCTGCATTTTTGCGTTCGTTTGACTTGGGCCGTGGTGGGGTGGATGGCTGCTCGCGAACCACCTCCTGCGGCGCTTTGTCCTCACGAAGGCCCAGAAAGGCGGCCTGCCGTACCAGGTCCTCGGCCGTCCAGGTGGCGAATCGGACCTGGGCCACAAGCTCCGGGCGCACCCAAAGGGCATCCCGCCGCGCCTCGGCTGGCACCCGGGCAAAGGCGGGTGACTTCAGCTGCAGGGACGCCAGCTGCGAACGGAGCTCGCGGCGCTGTTTCTGGGTGAATCCGGTGCCGGTGCGCCCGGCATAGATCAGCTCCTTGCCGCGGTAGTAACCGATCAGCAGGGAGCCGATGCGGTCGGGGCCGTCGCTGGACAGGGTGAAACCACCGACGACGAACTCCTGCTCGTGCAGGCACTTGGACTTGAGCCAGGAGGCGCGGCGGCCGGTCTGGTAGGGATCGTCGGCGCGTTTGGAGACGATGCCCTCGGCATGGAAGCGGCAGGCCTCCTCAAACATCACCTGCCCGCTGGTTTCCAGGTGTTCGCTCAGGCGAACGGGGCTTTCCTCGGCGGGCGGCAGCAGGCCGGCCAGCAGCCGCTTGCGGTCGCGCAGGGGCAGGCCGCGCGGGTTGCGACCCTCCAGGTGCAGCAGGTCGAAGCAAAAAAAGGTGAGCGGGTGTTGTTCATTGTTCTGGAAGGAGGCCTGCAGGTCGGCAAAGTTGGTGGTGCCGTCCGGGGCAAGCACGACGACCTCGCCGTCCAGGGTCACGGCCTCCGGGGTCAGTTGGGCGACCGCCTCGGCCACCGCGGGGACGCGGTAGGTCCAGTCCAGGCCGCTGCGGGTGAGCATTTGCACGCCGCGGGCGCTTTTGCGCGCCTGCATGCGGTAGCCGTCCAGCTTGAGCTCGTGGAGCCAGCCCGGGCCTTCGGGCGGCTGGGCGGTCTCCTGCGCAAGCTGGGGCTGGATGAACTCCGGCTGCGGCTCGCGCGGCAGCTCTTCCAGCAGTTCCTGCGCAGCCGGGGGCAGCGCCGAGGCCGGCCGGGGAGCCGGAGCCGCCGAAGCCTTGGGGCGGGGCCGCGGCGCGATCCGCAGCGCCGGGCTGTCCGGCGGGGCCCCGGCGCCCGTTG
>CBDCLP010000002.1:0-18842 GCA_965218675.1 Granulicella sp. | reverse complement strand
GCGCTGCCGGCCGTGCTGCCGGCCGTGCTCCCGGCTGGGGGCGGCCCCGCGAGGCGCACGCCGCACTCGGAGCAGTAATCCGTCTCGCTGGAGCTGTGCCCTTTGGGGCAAAGAACGGTTTCCATCGCCTCTCCTCTGTTCTCCCTGCGCTCAGGGTTTTGCAATCCGTGCGGTCTTGGTCGACCGCGTTTCCAGCGCCATCGAGTCCTCCCTGGACACGCCGCCCAGCAGCCGCACCGTGCCCCGCTCGGCGTCCTCGACCTCCACCACGCGGCTCAGCAGTTTGGCCGTCGCCTCGTTGCCGGAGTTGTGCGCCAGCTGCACCGCCCTGCCCAGCAGCACGGTTGCCTGCTGCGCGTCGCCGCGCGCCCTGGCCTCCATGCCGTCCTGGATGGACCGCGCCAGCTCCGCTTGCCCGGTGTAGTGCGCCACCACGTTGTTGATCCGCGTGGATCTGGCCTCATCGTCAGTCCACACGGCCAGAATGCGCGCCTCCGCCACCTTGGTTTCCACGCCGCGCTGGGTGTGCAGGAGGCTGGCGCGCCCCGCCAGCATCTCGTCGCCCACCGCACCGGGCGTCACCTCGATGCAGAAGTGCAGATCGCGGCTTTCGCCCCGCGCCCAGGCGCCGGTCGGGTATTCCCGCACCTGCGGTCCGGTCTGCCGCGCCCGCGGGGTCAGGTCCACAATGGCAGGGCTCACCTGCTTGCAGAACTTCACGCGCGCGCCCAGCGGGGTCCACAGCCGCAGACTCACGTCGCTGACGGTTTTGGCCAGGGCGCGCTCCAGCAGGTCGCGGAAGTCGGCCTGCATCTCGCCCGGCGAGGCAACGAGGTCCACCGTGCCCAGCAGCCTGCCGGCGATCATCCGCAGCTGCTCCACCTGCCAGTCCGTGCCCACCCCCCGGCAGTCGCACTCAAAGACGCCTTCGCATTCCCGCAGCGCCTGTTCCAGCAGGGGGTTGTCCGCGGCATCGTTCTGGCCATCGGTGAGCAGCAGCGCCTGCCGCAGCGCGGAAGGAAACTGCCGAAACTGCTCCCCCGCCGCATGCAGCCAGTTGGACATGCGCGTGCCCCCAAAGGCGCGCAGCTGCCCCACGGCGTGGAGGGCCTGCTGCCGGCCGCCGGCATCGGCCCGCACCGGCGGGCACAGCAGCTGCGCGCCATCGGAGCCCGCCACGATAAAAAACTGGGACTCCGGCGGCATCATGGTGACCAGGCGCGCGATCGCGTCCTTGGCGGCCTGCATCTTGTTGCCCTCCATGGACCCGGAAACATCGCACACGATGCCAAACACGCGGTCTTCATTGCGCACCGAAAGCACCGTGCTTTCCCCCGCCGTGACCGTCATGATCGCGTGCACCTCACGCGAGCCCGCCGGCAAAAACTCATTCTGAAACACCTCTGCCCTGAAGGCTCCGGCCATGGCACCCCATCCCTTCTCGCTCATACGCAGCCCGGGGCTGCCTGGTTCACTTCCGCGGCTTCGTTTGGTTCACTTGATTGGCCTGGCCCATTTGCGCTGTCCGGCTCCCCTCCCTGCGGCAGCTGCAGCAGGGCCACGGTGATGTTGTCGCGGCCGCCCTGGTCGTTAGCCCACCCGACAAGCCAGCGCGCGGTCGCCAGCGCTGAGGTGTCAGCCTCTTCTGCCTGATGCACCAGCGCCGCAAGCTCCCCCTCGCCCGCGGCGTAGTTCCACAGCCCATCGGTGCACAGCAGCAGCGTGCCCGCGCCGCGGATCGGGTGCACCCGCACCTCCGGCTCGGCATGCTCCCCGGCGTCGGCGCCCAGCCAGCGCGTGATCGCATGGGCCGCGGGCGCCCGCAGCGCGTCCTCTTCGCTCAGCTCCCCGGCGGCCACCACCTCCCGCAGCCAGGAGTGGTCCTCGGTCAGCGCCCCCGCCCGCGCGCCGTCCATCCAGTACGCCCGGCTATCCCCAGCCCATCCCACCGTGATCTGCCCGCCGCACACCAGAGCCGCCACCACGGTGGTCGAAGGCATCTCCTCCAGCTCGCGCAGGCGCTGTTCGGGTGCCTGAAGCGCCGCCCCCGCACTGCGAATCGCCGCCCGCATCACCTCCGCGCCGTCCGCCGGGGGGCCGCTCTCGATCGCGGCAACCAGCTGCTCGAGGACGACCGCCGCGACCGTCGCCGCCGCGTCCTCCGCATGCCGCGTGCTGGAAACGCCGTCGCAGACCACCAGCGCAAAGCCCTCATCGCGCTCGGCGATGGCGAACCGGTCCTCGTTGCGGTCGTGCCGCAGCCCGCGGTCGCTCACCGCCGCAAAGCCGTCGCTTACCGCTTGCTCCATGTGGTCGCTGGCCGGGCGCCGGAGGCGTCGCCCGCAGCTTACGCAAAAGCCCTCTTCGTCGGCCTCGGCCTCCCCGCTCGCACACGGGCAGGCCACCACCGGCAGTTCCCCAAGCTCCACGGCAGCGCCGCAGCTGTCGCAGAACAGGTCGTCGTCCGGAATCTCCGCGCTGCAGGCGGTACAGATCACATCGGCCCCCTTGCCGTTTCCACAAAATTCACACCACCGACCGCGGCCGCGCCTGGTTGGCCTCGTCGATCAGCCGCACCCGCTCGTCGCCATCGGCAAAGCGCGCCAGCCCGCGCAGGGCCTGCTCCAGGGCAAGGCGCAGCGGGCGCTCCTGCAGCGGCGTCCCCAGCAGGGTACGGTTGCTGGTGGCTTTGGTTCCCTGCCGGTGCAGCTCCCGGACCGCCGCCTGAAAGACCTCGCGCTGCAGGGCGAACCTGTTCCGACCCTCGAGCGGCAGGCTTTCCGCAAGCGCGGCCGCCGCCAGCAGGTCGTCCAGCGGCGGCGCATGCAGGCGCGGCCCCAGCAGCAACCGGATGGCCTCCGCCTGCGCCCGCGGGTACAGCGCGGAGGTGGGCGCGACCCGCTGCAACACCTCCACCGCCGCCTTCGACTTACCCTGCAGCCGCAAACAGCGCGCCAGGCCGAAGATGGCCGACACCAGCACCGGGTCCACCCGCGCCACCAGGTCATACAGGCGAGCCGCATACCCAAGGTTCCCGGCCAGCTCCGCCGCCAGCGCCAGCGCCAGCTTGGGCGGCAGCTCGCCGGGCAGGTCGAAGTACAGCTGGTCAAACAGCTTCCAGGCCCCGCGCGCATCGCCGCCCCGCAGGCACAGCCGGCCCCGAAACCACAGCGCGCGCCAGTTCCAGGCGTCCTCGGCTTCCAGCCCGCGAAGCAGGGCGTCGGCCTCCCCGAGCTCACCCGCATCCGTCAGCGCGCCCGCCAGCCGCAGCCGCGCTTCCCGCGAGCCCGGCAGCTGCTGCGCGGCCGTCCGCAGCGCGTTAAGGCGCTGCCCGGGCGTCGGTAGGGCCAGGGCCGTGCCCACCGCCTGCGCTCCGGGATCGTGCGACTCGGGCGTGGGAACGGGCAAAAAGCGCGGCTCCGGCAGCACCGGGCCGATCGCCTCGGTCGTTTCCAGCGCCAGCAGATCGCCGCCAAACTCCGGGCTGCCCCCGGGCTGGGGCTCCCCTGTGGACCGCGCCACCACCTCGCGCAGCACACCCCACATCTGCTCGGCCATCTCCTCGGCGGTCTCGAATCGATCGTCGGGCAGCTCTGCCGTGGCCTTCAGCAGCAGCCGGTGCAGCGACTCCTGTTCGGCCAGCAGCGGCTTTTCCTCCGGGCTGGGCAGCGTGTAGCGGTGCTTCTTGCCAAAGCTCCCGATGTCCATCAGCAGCACGGCCAGCGTCCGCCCGACGGTATACAGGTCCGAGGCTGCCGTCGGTCCGGCACCGGCCTCCGGCGCGCTGTACCCCACCGTGCCATAGATGTCGCCGCCGGGGTCGTCCACCCGCCGCACGCCGCCCAGGTCAATCAGCTTGACGTCGTCCATCTCCAGCATGACGTTGTCCGGCTTGAAGTCGCAAAACACCAGCCCCATCCGGTGCAGATACGCAAACGCCGGCAGGATCCGGTGGATGTACGCCAGGGCCTCGGCGGGCGGCAGCGGCCCGCGCTCCTGGCGCAGCTGCTTCAGCGTCTTGCCCCCCACGTACTCCATCACGATGAAGCCTTCGCCGCCGAACTGCACAAAGTTGTAGATCGCCACGATGTTGGGGTGCTTCACCGCGGCCAAAAATTGCCGTTCCGCCACCGCCACCGTCGCCGCGGCCGTGTCCTGCGCGTTCAGCATGCCTTTCAGCACCACATAGCGCCGCAGCAGCCGGTCATAGGCCAGGTAAATCCAGCCCAGGCCGCCGAAGGCAATCGGCCCGCGCACCTCATACTGCTCCGCCACCACGTCGCCCGCGCGCAGGGTGGGCACAAAGCTATAACGCGTTCCGCACTTGCCGCAAAAGCCCGCCTCGCGCCGCAGCGCGGCCTCGCATTTGGCGCAAAACCGCTTGTGCTCCGGGACCGTTGGCTCCTGCAGCACCGCCTGCTCCGGCTCGACGGAGGGCAGGTCCGGCAGACTAATCAGCCCCGCCCCCATCTGCTTGCGCCCCGTGCGACGGCTGCGGTGCCGCGCCCGCTGCGCGCCGGCGGCTGCTCGGCTGAACGGCGTCGACCTTGTGGTCGGCGCCAGCTCCGCCGTGGCGCCATTTCCGGCAATCTCCAGTCCAGCCTGCGCGCTGGCAGGCCGGGGCTCGGGTCGGGGCTCGGCGAGCCCGCAGATGCTGCAGAATCCGTCTTCCAGCACACCCGGGCAGGTGCCGCGACCGCAGCGAGTTCCAGTCATCGCGACGGCACCGCCGCCTGCGGCCGATGCTCTGGGGACGCTCCTCGCAGGCTCTCCTCAAACCGCGCCACGGCGTCCACAGCGGCCGCAGAGTCCATCGGCCGGCCGCCGAGCAGATCTTCCGCCTCGCTCTGCAGCCGCCCGACACGCTCCGCCTCGCCGCCGGTGCTGCGCCTGGCCTTGATCCGCAACGCCTCGAACCGTCCGCGCAGCTCCGCCCGGGCCGCCAGCTGTCCCTGTGCGGCCGCCAGCACGCGGCGGTCCTGCTCCAGACACACGTCCAGCGCCCCGATCCAGTTCCGCAGGCCAATTGCCACGGCCTCCGCGCCGCCCTCGGCTTGCTTGTGCTGCAGCCGCTCCAGCCACGCGCCCAGGCCGTCCAGCTTCGCCTGCGGCGTGGGCTCGCCCAGGGGCCTGGGCGCTTGCACCCGCGCTGCGGCTTCCACTCGCGCCGTCAGGGCCTCCTTGCGCACCTCCCGCAGGGTCTGCCACTGGCACTGCGCCACCGCCAGCTGCCGCCGGAGCTGCTCGGCCCTGCCGACCCGCTGGGCGATCGAGGCCACCGCCGGTTCCACCTCGCTCCGCAGCCGCCGCAGCGCCCCCATCGGGTCGGTCCGCTGCAGCTCCCGCAGCCTTTCCAGTCGCTGCCCGGCGGCGTCCAGCGCCTCCGCAAGCTGGGCGCTGGGCAGCACGCTTTGCGCGCGCCACCGCCGCAGCTCGTCCTCCACGGCCCCACACCGTTCGGCGAACTCCGTCCATGCCCGGCTCACGACTTCTATAGCCTCGCGAACCTCGGCCAGCGATGCGGTCATGGCGACCAGCATCTGCTCCGGCGAGCACCGTCCCGTCCGCGCCGTGTCCGCGGCCAGCCCTCGCGCCAACTCGTCTGCCTCGGCCGCGTCATTACCCCGAAGCTCAATCGACGCGCCTTCCAGAAGCTGCTGCGCTTCCCGCAGCCGAGTCTCCGTGCCAAAAAAAGCGGGCAAGCCGGATCGCACCTTTTCGGCGGCGGCCACCCTGGCCTGCATCAGCTCAAACTGCTGAAACAGCCCATGCACGGTGCGCGGCACCTCGCGGACCGACGCCGCCGTAACCCCCTCCAACGCGCTCGCCTCGGCCCCCGCCGACCCAGCAACGCCCCGGTAGGCCGGCTCCGCCTGCAAAGCCAGCAGGGCCTCCGCCATCGCGGACATCCGCTGCCTCCACAGCTCCAACAGCGCATCGAGTTGCTGCAAAGTCATGCGTCAACCGCCACATCCGCGTTTCGCTTGCCGGTCAGGCGATTCTACCAACCGCCGTCAGGCTTGCTTTACGCAGCCGGGGCGCCGCATGTTCCCCGTCGCTCCCGGCATTGCGCGGTTTAGGCCAGCCGCTCCCCCCTCAGCCGTTCCGCACAAAGCCGGCAAGCTGCATCGCCCGCCCGACCTCCGGGTTGCGGGCAAAGGTTTCCCAAACAAACCCGCTGCGCAGGTTCTCAGCCATCAGGACGCCGATGCCGAGGTCGATGCCCAGCACATCCGGGTCATACCAGCCCACCGCCGGGTGTAGCGCGTCGCAAAAGCCATACCGCCCCCACGCCTTGGCCCCAAAGTCGACCTTCAACGCCCGCAGCGTCTGCAGGCAGTCCCCCGGCAGAAACGCGAGCGAACCCGCCGCGGCGCACGGCACCACCGTGCCATCCACCCCGCCAAAGGCCGGCGGCCCACCCCATGCCTTGTAGCCGCTCTGCGAGTCCGATGCGGTGATGCCCCAATAATCCGGGCTGTACGGCGGCCCCCAGTTCAGGCAGAACAGCCGGTGCGCCCGGGTGGCCGTCACCGAGTTCTGGAAGTAATCCGCAACCTGATCATGCTTGCCTCGAAAATCAAACCAGGCGTGGCTGTACTGGTGCACAAACAGCGGATCGCGCGCGCTGATGTAGCGCAACCCCTCGTAAACCTCCACCGGCCGCGACCACGCCGTCCACACCTCCGGCGCCACCGGATGCGTGGGCGAACCCAGGGCCAGCAGCGGAATCATCATCAGCTCGCAGTAGTGGTTCCAGGTCGCCTCCAGAAACCCCGTCCCGGGCTTCCAGCCCATCGAAAACAGCTCGGTTCCCGGCTTCAGCATCCACGGCCAGTCCACCCGTTCGTAGATCAGCGTCGCATCGCGGCGAATGGCCTCGTTGGACGCAAAATATGCCCGCGCCATCAGCACACCACACAGCAGCAGACTGGTGTCGATGCTGGAATACTCCACGTGCTCGATCGGCTCGCCCGTGCGTACATCGTTGAAGTGGCAAAAGAAGCCGTGCACCTGCGGCAGCTTGTGGGCATGGAAGGCGAGCGTTCGCTCCACCCGCTGCTCGACCACAGCCGCGGGCAGGTAGCCCCGCTTGTGCGCGATGCACAGCGCCGTCAAGCCGAAACCGGTCGCCGCGATGCTGCTCAGCCGCCGAGGGTCCAGCGTGCCGTCCAGCCCCACCGCCCTGGCCCGGTCCTGTACCTGCCCGTTGTCCGGGTCCGCCTGCTCCAGAAAGTACAGGCAGCCGCGCCGCGTCAGCTCGTCCAGGAACGCCTCGTCCGCGGCGCGCAGCGCGACTTTCCCGTGCCTCTTCCCGGCTTGCAGGCCCGCAAGCGGCGCAGGCAGCGCGGCCAGCGCCGCCCCACCCGCCATCCACTCCATCAGTTCGCGTCGGCTCGGCATCGTTTAACGCCCCACCAGCACCACGGCCAGCCCCTGCACCGGCACATCCAGCTGCAGCCTTCCGTTGCGCAGATGGCCGTGCTCGGGAGGCGCGGCCTGCCCCGCCGCGCGCAGCTCTTTAATCTGCGCCAGCGTCAGATCGCCCGCCGGCCGCCCCATCGCGTTGAAGGCCTTTTCCACGTCCCCATGATCGGCGTCGATGCGAAAGATTTCCACCGGTGCCCCTTTGTCCACATGCTCAAAATGCAGCTCGAAGTGCTTCGCCGGGCCTGAATTCGCAGGCGCCGGCGTGTACGCCGCTCCCGTGCCATAGGGCGGCGCGTAGTTCCACACCGCCACGCCGAGATGCCCGTGCCCATCGCCGGTGGCCAGCGCGGACTCCGAAGTCACCTTGTACCGCCGGTCCCCCAGTTGGTGCAGCGCCGCAAACACATGCAGCGCCGGCTTGTCGATGTGGTCGGCCGCGATCAGGCCAAACCCGCCGTAAAACGGCGAGCGCACCACGCCCTGCTCCTCAAACACGTCCGAAAACGCCCAATAGCTCATGCTCTCCGTGAGCCCGTCGCAGAGCCGTATGTTGTTGGCCATCCACGGCCCCATGTAGGCCGAGTCGGTCACGTCCGGCTCATTGGCGTAGCTCGCGTTGTACTCCGAAAAGATCAGCGGGACCTTCGGGTAGGGCGAGAGCAGGATCTCCCCATGCACCTTTTTCACCGCCAGGGCCACCATCTGGTCGCGCGGCGGCTGCGGCACACCGGGACCCAGCACCGGTTCTGCGGGATCATTGCCGTACACGTGGGTCGAGACGAAATCCACCGGTACGCCCGCCGTTTTGACATGCTCCAGAAACGCCGGCACCCACGCCGCCTGCGCCGTGGACGGCCCACCCACCTGCAGCCGCGGCGACACCGCCTTGAGCGCCCGCGCCGTGTGGTCATACAGCTCGAAGTACGTGGCCTGCTTGGGCGCACCGCCCCAGAAGTCCAGGTTGGGCTCGTTCCACACCTCAAACTTCCAGCTCGCCACCTCGGCGAGCCCGTAGCGGTCGACCAGATGCTGCGCAAAGGCCCGCATCATGCTGTCCCAGAGCTTGTAATCCTTGGGCGGCGACACCACCGGCTTGTACCAGAAAGGCTGCGTCTTGCCCGGGTCAGCGGCCATCTTCGCCGGCATAAAGCTGATCTCCACATAGGGCCTCACCCCTTCGGCCAGCAGCCCGTCGTAGATCTGGTCGACGTAGCTGAAGTTGTACGCGGAAGCGTCGTTGGCCTTCTGCGCAGCCAGTCCCGGGTTCTTGGTCATGCGGTCCGGGTCATACAGCCCGACGTCGTCATTCAGGATGCCGTGAAAGCGGATCGACTGGAAACCCGTAGCCTGCTTCACCGTCCGCAGATCCTGCCGATAACTGTCCCGCAACGCCAAAATCGCCCGCCCCGACCCAAACGTCTGCTCCCAGAAGTGCGGAAACGGCGTCGTCGGCGCCGCGGCGTCGATGGTGAGGGTTTCGTTTGCCTGTGCCAGCATGGGAGCCGAACCGGACGTGACGGCAGCGGCTGCAAGCCAGGAGGCAAAGAAACAGGATCGGCGCACGGAAGCAAACATAAACCACCTCAAACAGATCTACGGGACGGAACGGAACGGAACAAGAGAAAGCAAACGGGAGAGTGCAGGTGCACTCTCCCGTAAACTCCAGCTGGGCTCAAAAGCTCAAACGAGCCTGCATCTGCACCTGACGCCCTGCAAGGCCAGCCCCCGAGATGCCGAAATTGGCATTGTTGATGTCGTTAATAATGCCCGGCGACAGGTTGGTTTTGTTGAATAGGTTGAAAGCGTCCACCCGAAATTCAAAGCCCGTTCGCTCCCCAAGATAATGATTGGGAATCCCAAACGCCTTGGTCACGGTCGCGTCCACCGCCGAATATCGCGGTCCGGTGAAGCTGTTCCGCGCGACGCCTGGCACCGGAAGAAAGGTGCTGAAGGCCGGGTAACTCGGGGTTGCGCTCGCCAGCGCCGTGGCACTGTACTGGCTGAAATAGGTGTTGATGGGCGCACTAAAGTTTGAGCTACGCGTAGTGGCCGATTCAAATGCAGTGTTACTGTGGTCGTTACCGGCGGTTCCGCTATACGAAGTCGGGCGCAACTGCCCATAGTGACTCCCGTTGTAGTACACGTTCGGGTAGTTCACCACTGGCGTCCACGGGAATCCCGTGTGAAGATTATAGATGCCGCTGATATTGAATCCGTTCAGCAGCACCCGGCCAAATGCGTTGGAGCCGTAGAACAGCTTAGGCGTGTAAACACCATATACTTTGAATGCTTTGCCTACATTGTAGTCGGACCGGCCACGAAGGTAGGCTGGGTTATACACGTAAGGGTCGAAACTGTATGGTCCGGAGTTATCGTCCATACTCTTGGCCCATGTAAAGCTGGCATCTAAGAGGAAGTTATGCGCCATGTTATGCTTTAGATCCACCAGAAGCGCGTTGTAATTGGCGCCACCCGTGTCGCCAAAGTAGCCAAGGTAGTTGACGGAAGGGTTCGGAGCAATGCCGTGTGTTTCGCCGTAAACGTATGCATTGGATTGGAAGATGAGGTGCTTGGAGCTGCTGCCCTCATAACCCACACTGGCCACCACCTGCTTACCAAGATCAGTTTGCGTATCCAGCGAGTAGTGGTGCACCTGCTGCGTGCGAAGGTGATTTGGGAAAGCGGTCAGGCTGAACCCCGTTCCAGTAGGTAAACCGTTGCTGCCGTAGGCTTGAATCGTGTTCGGGTTGGGTGTGTACCCGAAGATGGAGTTGACACTGGAAGCAACGTTATAGACGATGTGTGGATCAGCTGCTGTGGGCGTGCTGTTGTTAAAAGAAATCTGCACGGAATCGTTGGGGTTGCTGGCGGTGTTGGAGGAGATCGCAATCTCTTCCTGGTTGTAGTTGATGCCGTAGCCACCGCGGACCACCATGTGGTGGTTCAGCAAATCAGGGTTGTAAGCAAACCCAATTTGCGGTCCAAGGTTCGCCTTATCCGGATCCCAGACCTTGCCCCCGCGCACGTTGGTGAGCCCTGTAAAGGTGCTGGCACCTTGCCCGAACGCGATGTGAGGCATCGTTCCCTGTTTGGAATAAAGCGAATCGAAATAGTTGTATCGAAGCCCCGCAGTAAGGGTGAGATTCTTGGTAGCCTTCCAGTTATCCTGAATGAAGCCGCCGTAAATCCACTCGCGCTCATCAAATCGCGAGGCATAAGGTACGCCGGTAAACCGATTGAACTGGCCGTCCTCTTCATGCGGCGCGTCGTTGAGGAAGTCCCACACATTATAGAATCTGTAGCTCGGACGAGAGTTATACAAGGGGTCAGACAAATAATGCAGCTGTGTCGCCTCACCTCCGAATTTGATTGTGTGCGACTTTAACACTTTTGTGGCCACATCCTTGTATCCAAAGGTCCATTGGTTTAAATGACTGGGTCCGAACGCGCCGAAATACTGAAGGCCGCCACTTCCTCCTGTTGATCCAGGGTTCTCAACGAAGTCCTGCGGCAGACCAAACGGCGCCTGCGGATTGTCAGTCAATTCATTCCATCGCCATCCAGCGGCGTTGGCGCGCGCCTCATTAAGAAAACTCGAGGAAAAAATGTGGTTGTAGATGATCGTATAAGCATTGCTGACCTGATTATGATTCACCTGATTGTAGCCACGGGCGGTATTCAAGGTGTTATGAGTAACCGGAACCCAATAGATAGCGAAAGCGAGGTGATCCTTGGAAGTCACATCTCCATCAAGGCGGCCATTATACTGAGTTTGGGTGTACTGATCCGGCAGTCCTACGTTAAACTCGGAAATATCGGCTATGCCGTCCAGCCCAGCGCCAACTCCTGGATTGTTGGTTGAAACATAAGTCGGATCCTGAGTACCCCTCGCCGTTTTCAAAGGTGAGCCGATGTCCACACCCTGACCCGCCACAGTCTGACAGTTCACTCCTTCTGTGAGCCCGGCGTTGGCGCACGTTGCTGACAAATTTGTTGCATTAACGAGGGAATTGCCCGGAAACGTGAGATAGGTGTTGCTGATGAAGCCACTTGGAGCGGCGCCATCAAATGCCGGCGTTTCATACCACTGGTTCTGGAAGGTTGTGGTGCGGCTTCGCAACGTCTCGTAGGCGAAAAAAGCAAAAACACGGTTCTTCAGGATCGGCCCGCCAATACTGCCGCCAATATCGTTGTAACGAGCCGTGTCCCGCTGCAGACCGCGTGCCTGGGCGCGTGTCACATTGGTGTTCGGGCCGTTCGAATTGGGGAGCCGATCAATTAGTGAATTTGGGCCATTGTACCGCTGAAAGGCATTCAACCCCGGCCGCGCTACGCGAAAGAATGCACTTCCGTGGAACTGATTGGTTCCGCTTTTGGTGGTCACCTGCATGTTGGCGCCGCTGAAACGCCCGAACTCGGCGTCGTAGCCATTGCTGGTGATCTTGACATTTTCTACGGAATCTTCGTTTGGTGTGATGATAGTGGTGCCACCCCAGACTGCAGAGGTTGTGCTGATGCCGTCGATTGAGATGCTGTTATTCTCGTATTGGCCACCGTTAGCCTGCACCTGCGGGCCGTTTTCCGTGTCAAAAGAGCCCTGCTGATTATTCGGACCGCCCGGACCCTGGTTACCCGGCAACGAATTGGTACCGCCACTCCCCGATTTCTGTCCATCCCCAAATGACCCCGGCGCTAGTTGTGCGAGTTGGAACACGTCGCGGCCCGAGGTCGGCAGATGCTGAATCTCGTTGCTCGTGATTGTGCCCTGCAGATTGGCCGTAGCCGTGTCGATATTCGGTACGGTGTTTCCGGAAACGGTCACAGTGGTTGAGGACTCGCCCAAATTCAACTGCACGTTGACTGAGTTTGCCTGTTCCGGGGTGATAGCTAGGTTCTGGATGGCCTTGGCCTGAAATCCGGCCGCGGTTACTGTCAAGTCAAATTGGTCTGGCGGCAGCGCGTTAAAGCTGTAAGTGCCGTCTGCGTTTGAGGTGACGGTCAGCGTGCGATTGGTACCTGTGTCCCTCAGCGTGACTTTGGCATTCGGAATGACGGCGCCGGTTGGGTCGGCGATCGTGCCTTGAATGGAGGCGCGAAATTGGGCGTGCGCCACGCCTGACGCCATGGCCAGGGTCACCGGAGCGGCCCAGGCTGCCTTTGCGGCCCAGCGCTGCTGCCAAAGTTTTGATCGTTGCGACCTTGATGTGAAACGCATACAGCCTCCTGAATCTGGAGCAAACCAGAACAACTCTTCGTGCCGCTCCCTTCTCCGGGGAGCAGCACGCGCACACTATGGGCAAACGTTTGACCCGAACGGAACTATGCACTTCCCGCGCATGGGCTGTCAAGCAGATTCGGCGGTCGAAACCTTTCCGTAACAAGGTCGTGATCCGACCCTTGTGCCGGCGTTTCACCACGGCAGCTTATCCCGCTGCTAGGACCCGCGAAACTCAGGTTTCCGCCTCGTCGGGTAAACCGCTCCCGACACCACAACAGCCCGCGTAGACTGGGGCCAGCATGAGTACAGCGCAACCCTGGCCCCCACCCCCCGACCTCCACTCTCTCCAGGAGCTCGTCGCCAACGCCGACGTTGAAGGCTTTCTGGCTGACGGCTCGCCCGCCGACGAGTACGAACTGGAGGCGGAGCAGATCTTTGCCGCGATCAAGGGCTGGCAGACCCGCGACCTCACCACCGAACGGCTCCTGCCCGTGCTCGAGGAGACCTGGACACAGGCCTTTGCGCTCGACCCCAAGGGCCTGGAAGCCCGCCGTGTGAAACTGCGCGAGCTTGCCGCGCAGATCGAGCGCTTCTTCGGGCCGCAGGCCCAGCCGCAGGTGCGCGGGGCGTGAGCGCGGCGCCCTGGCGCGAGCAGCTTGCCGCCTGGTTACGGGAGCAGGCCCAGCCGCCGCACAAGTTCGGCCACCAGCCCCGCCTGTATCACCTCGCAGCGATCATTGCCGCCCAAATACTCGCCCAAACCCGCGCCCAGACGCCGGAGCTGCGCTGCGACGACGATGTGCTCTTTGCCGCGGCGTTTCTCCATGATCTCGGCGTCTTTGTGGGTCACCGGCCCGAAGACCCCGCGCTGCTTACCGGCTGGGACCACGTCGCCTATGCCTGCGAGCATGCACCCGGCGTGCTTGCGCGCATGGGCTTCCCCATGGACAAGGTGCCCGCCGTGCTGCGCTGCATCCGCGAGCACCAGCCACAGGACGTGCCCAACAGCGCGGAGGCCACCGTGCTGCGCGACGCCGACATGCTGGAGCAGCTGGGCGCCGTGGCCATCCTGCGTACCGCCGCCAAGCTGGGCAGCGACACGCGCTTCGTGTGCTTCGCTGACGCGCGCCGCTCCCTGGAGCGCGCCCTGCGCGAGCTGCCGTCGCAGCTACGCCTGCCTGCGGCACGCGCGCTCGCGGAGCCTCGCGTAGAGGCACTGCAGGCGTTTCTGGAAGCGCTGACCGATGAGGCCGGCGAGGACCTCGGCGAAACTGGCGGCATGTCGCCCCAGCCCCCCGCCGTTGCCGAGTCGCAAGACGCCCAGCACCGCGCGTGGATGCGTTTGGCCCTCGCGGAAGCCGAGGCCGCCGAAGCCGCCGGCGAGGTTCCCGTGGGGGCCCTCGTGCTCTCACCCGAGGGCATTGTGATCGGCCGGGGCAACAACCAGGTGCTGCGCCGCTCCGATCCCACCGCTCACGCGGAGATCGTCGCCCTGCGCGAAGCCGGGCGCACCCTGGGCAACTACCGCCTCACCGGATGCACGCTGGTGTGCACGCTGGAGCCCTGCGCCATGTGCGCGGGGGCCCTCCTGCACGCGCGCATCGCCCGGCTGGTGTATGCCGCGCCGGACCCCAAGGCGGGCGCCTGTGGATCGGTGCTGGATGTGCTGGGCCACCCCGAGCTGAACCACCGCGTCGCGGTCACCGCAGGGGTGCTCGCGGAGATCTGCGGCGCAGCCCTGTCCGCATTTTTTCGCCGCCGGCGATTGCAGCAAACCCGCGCCGCTGCGCCCCCCGGCACGCCGCCTGCATCAGAATAGGCACACACCCGCGCCGGGAGGCATGTAGCGATGGCAGAAGCAAGGTTTGGCGGCAAGGTCGCCGTGGTCACAGGTTCCTCCTCGGGCATCGGGCAGGCCATCTCCGTTCGGCTGGCCAGCGAGGGCGCCTCGGTAGTCATCGACTACCACAGCCATCCGGAGGGCGCGCAGGACACTCAGGATCAGATCAAGGCCAAGGGCGGCGGCAAGTCCGTGATCGTGCAGGCCGACGTGGCCAGGCCCGAAGGCGGCAAAAAGCTCATCGACACAGCCTGGGACCAGCTCGGCGGCTGCGACATCCTGGTCAACAACGCCGGCATTGAGAAGGGCGCGGACTTTTGGGACGTTACCGAGGCCGACTATGACGCCGTGCTGGACCTGAACCTCAAGGGTGCGTTTTTCATCACGCAGGCCTTTGTCCGTCGGCTGCGCGACGCCAAAAAGGGCGGCCGGGTCGTCAACATCTCCTCCGTGCATGAGGACATGGTTTTTCCGCACTTCGCCAGCTACTGCGCGGCCAAGGGCGGCATCCGCATGCTGATGCGCGATCTCGCCGTGGAGCTCGGGCCGCTGGGCATCACCGTGAACGACGTGGCGCCGGGGGCCATCATCACGCCTATCAACAAAAATTTGCTCAACGAGCATAGCAAGCTCGATCCCCTGCTGCGCAACATTCCGCTGGGTCGCATGGGCACCGCCGAGGAGGTCGCCTCGCTGACGGCTTTTCTCGCGTCCGACGAGGCAGCCTACATCACCGGCTCCACCTACGTCATCGACGGCGGCCTGATGCGGAACTACAAGGAGCAGTAGTCCCCGCGTACTTGCAAGACCTTACCGCAGCAAAAACGACTGAGAGACAATATGCGTATGGAACTCCTGGTGTACACCGCCGATTGGTGCCGCGACTGCCGCGAAGCCAAACGCTTCCTGAACAAGCATGCCATTGCCTTTAAAGAGATTGACATTGAACGTACCCCCGGCGCCGCCGACGAGGTGGTCGCTCACACCGGCAAGCGAGCCATCCCGCAGTTCGTGCTGGACGGCAAGTGGGTTCAGCCGTATCGCCCGGGCCGCGGCTTTCTGTACGACGAGATGAGCAAGCTGCTGGGCGTGGAAGAGGCTTGAGCACCGCTGCTGAAGTCTGCTCATCGCAAAGGTGCTGCCTGACTTAACTATCGTTCCGGAAGAGGAACCGCGGTTTTTGCTTATCGTTCCCGAAGGGAGTCTGCGTTCTCTTCAGCCCTCAACGAAAGACCAAGGCTGATCAGGCCCTCCCAAAGCTCTGCTCAGCTCTGCTCGCTGCCTGCCAGTTCCAGCTCAGCTGGTCCCGCGGCGCGCAAAGCGTCCAGTGAACGCAGAAGTGAGATCCCGGTGTCCCCATCCAGCTCACGCAGGTGCGCCTGAATCAGCTTGTGCAGCATCTGCTCCCCCTGCGGCGTCAGTTCCACCAACGACCGGCGCAGGTCCCGCTCGTCCGACGCCCGCCTGACCAGCCCTGCCCGCTCCGCTCGATCCACCAGCTCCACCGTGCTGTTGTGCCGCAGCACCATGCGGTCCGCGATGTAGCTGATGGTGGCAGAGGCGCCCGCCGGCAGTGCTCCGATGACCTGCATCAGCTGGTACTGCTGGGCCGCAATGCCCAGCTTGTCAGATTCCGTCTCCGAAAAGCTCAGAAATCGACGCAGCTGAAAGCGCAACTCCGCAAGCTGCGGCAAACGCGCCAGATATTCAGCCTTGCCCGGGTCGCTTCCCTGCTCATCCATGGCTTGCTCCATGCTTCCTCACCACCATACAAGAAGGCAGGACCGCCGCCTCATCCTGTCTCGCTCCGCCTATCATCGCAGCAGGGGCTTTCGCGTGCTCCCTGCCGCCACGGCGCCCACCCCACCGCAAATGGAGTCGCAATGATCGCCCGTTATACCCGCCCCGCCATGGCAGCCCTCTGGTCTGACGAGAGCAAATTCAACCGCTGGCTCGAGGTCGAGCTTGCCGCCACCGACGCGCTGGCCAGCGCCGGCATCGTGCCGCAAAGCGCCGCGACGGCGCTGCGCGAGCGCGCCGGCTTTTCCGTCGAGCGCATCGACGCCCTGGAGCGAGAACTGCGCCACGACGTGCTCGCCTTCACCACCGCCGTCGCCGAACAGGTCGGCCCCGAGGCCCGCTGGCTCCACTTCGGCCTCACCTCCACCGATGTCGTCGACACCGCGCAGGCTTTGGCCCTGGTGGAAGCCTCGCGCCTCATCCGCGAGGGCATCGTGCGGCTCCGCGAGGTGCTCCAGCGCCGCGCGGTCGAGTTCCAGCACACCCCCGCCATCGGCCGCACCCACGGCATCCACGCCGAACCCACCACCTTTGGCATGAAGCTCCTCCTCTGGTACGCCGAGATGGGCCGCAACCTCCAGCGCTTCGACGCCGCCACCGAAGACATCCGCGTCGGCAAAATCTCGGGCGCGGTGGGCAGCTTTGGCCACCTCAAGCCGGAGCATGAGGCCGCCATCGTCGCCCGGCTGGGCCTGCGCGCCGCCCCGGTCTCCACCCAGGTGCTGCAGCGCGACCGCCACGCCGCCTACATCACCACGCTGGCCGTGCTTTGCTCCACCCTGGACAAGATTGCTACCGAAATCCGCCATCTGCAGCGCACGGAGGTCCGCGAGGCCGAGGAGTTCTTTTCCGCCGGCCAAAAGGGCTCCAGCGCCATGCCCCACAAGCGCAACCCCATCACCAGCGAACAGATCTGCGGCCTCGCCCGCGTGGTGCGCGGCAACGCCCAGGTCGCGCTTGAGGACGTCGCCCTGTGGCACGAGCGCGACATCTCGCACAGCTCCGCCGAGCGCGTCATCCTGCCCGACACCACCTCCCTGGCCGACTATCTGCTGGACAAAACCGCCAACCTCATCGATCGCCTGCTGGTCTACCCGGTCCGCATGCTCCGCAACCTGGAGCTGACCGGCGGCCTGGTCTTCTCCGGGCAGCTGTTGTTGGAGCTCGCCGGGGCCGGCATGAGCCGCGAGGACGCCTACCGCCTCGTCCAGGGCCACGCCATGGCCGCCTGGAACGACCCGGCCCCGGACGCCCCCACTTTCCGCCAACGCATCGAGCAGGACCCGGCCATCACCAGCCGGCTCCCCCCCAAAACGCTCGCCAACGCCTTCGACTACCGCCGCCAGCTCGCCAACATCGACCAGGTCTTCGCCCGGGTGCTGGCCGAGGGCTAGGAAACCTCTGATCAAGCCTGCTGGCCGCAACGGCTTCGCCTTTTGTTGTCATCCCCGCAGGAAGTCTGCTGTTTTGCCGCCGAGCGACATCATCCCAGGGCAGAATGACATTGCTGTACCCAGCGCCAAGGGCGCGTCCTATATCAGCCCAGGCCGAAGGCCTGGATTAAGGGCCAGTACGCACCCGAGGGCTGAAAGCCCGCTCTATAGCCCAGGGTACAGCTTCGAGGCTTCCGCTTCAGCCTGCGCACCCGAGCAGGCGAACCGCCCTAAAAGCCAGGCGGCCGTTGCCCGCTGACGCCGAAGGCCTGTTCCAGCGCCATCCCGGCTCTGGCGATGGTGCCTTCGTCGAAGAGCCTGCCGACCAGCGTCACGCCGTACGGAACGCGCTGCGGCGTCTTGAGTTTTGGCAGCGGATGGCGCGGGTCGGGCGCCCAGTCGCTGCGGGGTTCGCGCACCTCGACAAAGCCGGCGCGCAGCGTGAGCGACGGGTGACCAGTGAAGTTGGTGATCACCAGAAACTCGTCGCGGAGGCTGGGAACGAGCAGCAGGTCGACCTTGTCCATGACCTCCGCAAAGGCGATGGCGACCTTGCGGCGCAGCCGGTCTGCCTGCACGAAGTCCACCGCGCTCAGGAACCGCGACTGCCGGAATGTGTTCGGCCAGGCGTCCGGCACCTGCATGCGCAGCTCGTCCACCTGGTGGTCGAGCGTGATCTGCTCAAAGGCCGCGGCGGACTCGGCAAACAGGATGATGTTCAGGGAGTCATAGGGCCAGTCTGGAAGCGTGACCTCCACCGGCTCCATCCCGAGTTGACGGACGACCTCAAGCGCATGGCGGTCGACCTCGGTCGCGGGCGCCTCGCCCATCCACTTTGGAACGTAGCCGACGCGCAGCCCGGCCACGCCCTTTGCCGGCTCAAAGACCAGCGGCACGTCGACGCTGGCGGTGTCTCCGGCGTCGAAGCCGGAGATGCTGTTCAGGACCAGCACCGTATCTTCCACGCCCCGCGCCATGGGGCCGAGCTTGTCGCAGGTCCAGCTCAGGGTCATGGCGCCGGTGCGCGGAACGCGGCCATAGGTCGGGCGAAGGCCTTCCACGCCGCAGCGCATGGAGGGCGACACGATGGAGCCCTGCGTCTCCGAGCCAATCGCAAAGC
>CBDCLP010000001.1:0-5208 GCA_965218675.1 Granulicella sp. | reverse complement strand
TCCACCACTTCCTTACTACCGACCTCGCCGCCGCCTATCACGCCGCCCAGCAGGCCGTCTGAAGACGGCTCCGTTATGCTTTGGAACTCGTCATTCCGAGCGTGTCCACACCGCAGAATCCACACGCGGCGCGGTACACTGCCGCCACCATGCGCGTCCTCGCCGCCCTCGTCCTCACCCTTATCCCCCTCAACCTCGCCGCCCAGATCAAGGACACCCCGATGCCCCATCACGCCACAGGCACCTTCACCGTCGACCTCAAGCCCCTCACCCCCGCCCCCGCCGAGGGCATCACGCGCTACAGCATCAACAAGCAGATCCACGGCGGCCTCGAAGCCACCACGCAGGGCGAAATGTTCTCCGCCGGCGACCCGCAGCACGGCCACGCCGGTTATGTCGCCATCGAGCGCGTCACGGGCACGCTGGACGGCAAGCAGGGCAGCTTTGTGCTGCAACACATGGCCTCGCTGGACGCCAGCGGATCGCACATGACCGTCAAGGTCATCCCCGGCTCCGGCTCCGGCGACCTCCAGGGCATCACTGGCACCTTCGAGATCAAGATCACCGACGGCCAACACAACTACGACCTCACCTACGAGCTGCCGCAGTAGCCACCACAACCCCCTCGCAGCGCTCTCTATCACGGCCCCATCCCCCTCGTGGCGTACCTTTGCGCCCCTTCGCGGCCTTTGCGTTGGCAGCTGCTGTTGCCCTTCTCCCACCGAAGCCCCGTAAGACCAACGCCCCTCCGTTACCATCAACCTCATGGACGCCGCCCCACCCGCAACCCGCCTGATCCGCCCCGCCCGCAGCCTGCGCGGCTCGCTTGCCCTGCCCGGTGACAAATCCATCTCGCACCGCTACGCCCTGCTGGCCGGCTTCGCGGAGGGCACCTCGCGCATCGCCAACTTTTCCACCGGCGCCGACCCGCACAGCTCGCTGGCCTGCATGGCCGCCCTCGGCGCCGGGGTGGAAAAGGACACCGCCGCCCGCACCGCCGTGGTGTCGGGCACAGCGGGCCGCTTCCAGCAGCCCACGGAGGATCTCGACTGCGGCAACTCCGGCTCCACCATGCGCATGCTCGCCGGACTGGTCGCCGCGCAGCCCGGCACCTACCGCTTCACCGGAGACGCCTCGCTCAGCGGCCGCCCCATGGAGCGCATTCGCAAGCCCCTGACCCAAATGGGCGCCCGCATCGATTTGACCGACGGCCACGCCCCCATGACCCTCCACGGTGGCCCGCTCACCGCCATCGACTTCGACGCGCCCATTGCCTCGGCGCAGGTCAAAACTGCCGTGCTCTTCGCCGGCCTGCAGGCCCAGGGCACTACCTCGCTCGCCGAACAGGTCCGCACCCGCGACCACACCGAGCACGCCCTGCGCGCCTTTGGCGCCGAGCTGCTCCGCCGCACCGATGCGAACGGCCAGACCCGTCTCTACATCGCCGGTGGCCAGACCCTCAAATCGCTCGACCTCACCGTCCCCGGCGACATCTCCTCGGCCGCCTTTTTCCTCTGTGCCGCCCTGCTCTTCCCTGACTCGAATCTCGTCCTCGACAACCTCGGCCTCAACCCCACCCGCGCCGTGCTGCTCGACGTCCTCACCGGCATGGGCGCCGCGATCAAGATGCTCGAGGTCGCCGAGCAGCACGGGGAACTGGCCGGCACCCTCCAGGTCAACCGCCGGCCCGGCCCGCTCCAGGCCGTCGACCTCAGCGGCCAACTCGCCGCACAGCTTATCGACGAGCTCCCCGTGCTCGCCGCGATCGCGCCGTACACCACCAACGGACTCAAAATCCGCGACGCCCGCGAACTCCGGGTCAAGGAATCCGATCGCATCGCCCTCACGGTCCGCAATCTCCGCGCCATGGGCGCCGAGGTCACCGAGCTTGAGGACGGCATGGATATCCCCGGGAACCAGCAACTCCACGGCGCCCTCATCGATTCCGGGGACGACCACCGCATCGCGATGGCCTTTGCCGTCGCCGCCCTGCGCGCCACCGGCGACACGGAGATCCACGGCGCCGAAGCCGCCAGTATCAGCTTCCCCGAATTCTTCGACTGGCTCGACGAACTCGCCGTCCGCTAGGCAGCTTTTCTTGTTGTCATTCCCGCAGGAAATCTGCGTTCCCTCCCGGGCGACAACGAACTTTGAGGAATAGACCAACGATACCACCGTCATCTCGACTGAAGCGCAGCGAAACGGAGAATCCGCAGGTCTGGAAGCGGGACACCTTGCAATCGCGGCTCCCTCGCCCCTTCTCCGCCATCGTGCAGCCTCGAAAACGCAGATCCCCTTCGGGCATGACAACCAGAAAACTAAGGACTTGTTCGCTCGAAACAGCCAGAATCTGTCTCCCATGAACGCCGACTCACGCCAACCCGCACTTCATCCCATCCCGCTCTTTATGTCCGAGATCGAGGCCATGGGCGGCGCGGAGCGCTCCATGCTGGCGCTGGGCCGCTGGCTGCACGCGCACGGCAGGCCCGTTTACCTGCTCACCTACTACGACCGCATCGGCCTCGAAGCCCACGCCGACTTCCCCCTGCCCACCCTGGAGCTCAAACCGCCCGCCAACGCCCGCGCCAAGGTCGCCGCGCTGCGCTTCCACTTCGCCGGTCGCCAGGGCCATCCACCGCCCATCACCTCCGGCTACCAGCCGGCGCTGCACTGCGCCCTGGCCCGCACCGGCCGGTTTCACTGCCTCATGCACGACACGCCCAGCCTGTTCCAGGGCGACCGGCCCAGCCTCAAACAGCGCCTGCGCTTTGCCGTCTCCAGCTGGCAGATTGGCCGCGCGATGCGTCGCACCGGCGGGCAGATGATCGTCACCAGCGAGTTCCTGCAACGGGAGTGCGCACGCGATTTCGGCCTCCACGCGCACATCGCACGCATGGGCGGCCTGACCCATCCGCACGCCTTCCGGCGCCGCCCCGTGCAGGATGGACTTCACCTGCTTTCGGTTTCCCCGCGTCGAGGCCAACAAGCGCATCGACTGGATGCTGGATGCCCTCGCCGCCCTGGAGCAGGCACCTGTCCCGCTTTCCGCCCGCACTAACTGGCGTCTCGACCTCGCCGGCAAGGGCTCACAACTGGAAGCCATGGCCGCCCGCGCCCGAGAACTCGGCCTCCAGGATCGCATTCACTTTCACGGCTTCGTCTCGGACCTTGAACTCGAAGCCTTCTACGACCGAGCACATCTCTTCCTCATGCCTGCGGTGCAGGGCTATGGCATCCCGGCGATCGAAGCCCTCGAGCGCGGCATCCCCGTGCTGCTGCACCGCGACTCCGGCGTCAGCGACATCCTGCTCGACACACCCTGGGCTGCCGTGCTGACCGGCGGCCCAGATGAGATGGCTTCCCGGCTCGCGCAAATGTGCGACTGGCTGCTCCGCAACGGCCACCTCACCGCCCCTGCGCCGCCGCAACTGCCCACCGAAGACACATGGGCCGAACGCGTCGCCACACTTTGCGGCTATGTTTAGGACATCCATGGTCAAGTCTGCTGGCCACAACGGTTCTGCCCTTTTCGTTGTCATCCCCGCAGGCAATCTGCGTTCCTCCCGGCCATGAACTTCGAGAATGTGATCAGATCCTCCTAGCGCTGTACGGGTGTGCCTTCCGCGAGGTTGTTAAAGACGATCATGTAGTCGTTCTGGTCGCCCTTGGTGAAGTCATAAAGGCCGGCGTAGTGAAAGCCCGCGCGCTCCACCTCGCGGCGCACTACCTCGGCGTTGATGCCATGATCGGCGCCGTTGCCGGGGTGATCGATGACGCCCAACCGGCCGCCCGGCCGCAGCGAGCGGTGCAGCGCGGCCAGCAGCAGGGGCGGGTGCGCCACCTCATGGTAGACGCGCAGCATCACCGCGGCGTCCAGCGAGTTCGGGGGCAGCTTCGGATCGTCGGCGGAGCCCAGCACCGGGGTGATCTGCGGCAGGTGTTCCCGCTCCGCGCGGTCGCGAATGGTGTCGATGGCGTGCGGGTTGATGTCTTCGGCGTAGACGTGGCCGCTGGGGCCCACGCGCCGGGCCGCGCGCACGCTGAACCAGCCGCCGCCGGCGCCGATGTCGGCCACCGAGGACCCTGCATGAAGGTGCAGCGTGTCCAGCACACGATCGGTTTGCAGCAGCTTGTCGCGGTTGGGCTCCTCAAACACGCTCAGGTCGCCCGTGTAGGGCGTGCTGGTCGGGCGTGTATACGGAGCGGGGGCGGCTGTCTGATTCTGGGCGCGGGGCGCCACCAGAAACGTGCCACTGAGCAAAAGAAGAACAACCGCGAGCGATTGGCGCATATTGCATTGGACGCAGGGGCGGGCTTCCGCGCACAGCCATCTTTTGCATCCTCAAACAGCCCACACTCCGTATAGGCGAGTGAACGGCGATGACCATGGACCCAGGGCAGTTTCGAGGGCTGGTGGAGCAGCATCAGCACATGGTCTTTTCCATCGCGCTGCGGGTTGCCCGCGACCGCGGCACCGCCGAGGAGGTGGCCCAGGATGTGTTTCTTGAGCTGTACCGATCGGCGGAAAAGCTGCAGGGCCCCGACCACATCCGCTTCTGGCTGCGGCGCGTGGCGGTGCACCGGGCCACCGACGCCCTGCGCCGGCAGGCCAGGCAGCCGGAGGCCGCTGCGGAGATGTGGCTTGAGGAGCAGCACGGGGGCGGCGATGGGCACGGGCCTCCCCTGGACCAGCGCATCCGGAACCGACTGGAAAACCATGGTCGGCAGCCTGCCCGAGACCATGCGGGTCGCCATCGTGCTGCGCTATGGCGAAGACATGACACCGGACGAGATCAGCGGGCTGCTGGACCAGCCTCTCGCCACGGTAAAGAGCAATCTACAGCGTGGCTTGAAGTTGCTGCGCGAAAAAGCGGCGGTCACCATGAAGGAGTTTCAACGTGAACATCGGGCCTGAGAACAACGGCGGAAAACGGGTCGGCGGAAGCCAGGGCGACCCCGGCCTGGAAGCGGAGCTTCGGCAGGCGTTGGCCCCGACCGAGGCTCCGCCCGGCTTTGCGGATCGGCTCATGGCGAGAGCCCTGGCCGGTGACGCTCCCCCTTCGCGCAAGGAGTTTGGGCCACGGCCGGCGCTCCGACCCCTGCCCGTTCCGGACAGCCCGCGCTGGCGCCGCTGGGCTGCCGGGGGCGCAATCGCCGCGGCGCTGGCGGCCGGTGTTCTGGAAGGCGGTGCCGCCCTGCGGCGGGTGC